>NZ_JAFFZN010000025.1 GCF_017676385.1 Streptomyces spirodelae | reverse complement strand
GTTTCATTGAGCGCGTGCTGGATCGTGTCCTTGACCTCTCCGGCGAGTTTCTCCACGACGCGGGCATCGTCCGCGGCGCCCGCCGGGAAGGTGTCGGTGGATACCGGAGGGTGGAAACGGATGGTCCATTTCGTCGGCATCGGCACCAGTCCCAGCGCCCCGAACAGCGGGAAGGTGGGCGTGATGGGGAAATAGGGCAGGCGCAACATGCGGGCCAGCGTGCGGGACTCGCCGACCATCGGGTAGATCTCCTCGGCGCCCACGATCGAACAGGGCACCATCGGGCAGCCGGTGCGCAGCGCGGCGGCCGCGAAGCCGCCACGGCCGAAGCGCTGGAGGCGGTAGCGGTCCTCGAAGGGCTTGCCCAGGCCCCGGTAGCCCTCCGGCATGACGCCCACGAGCGCGTCGGATTCCAGCAGCCGCATGGCGTTCTCGGGGCAGGCCCGGACGTGACCGAGCTTGCGGGCGATGTCGCGGACGACGGGATAGGCGAAGGCGAGGTCCGCCGCGAGCAGCCGGAGGCTCCGCTGTACCGGGTGGTGGTCGCGGATGGCCAACTGCAGCATGAGCGCGTCCAGCGGGAGCGTACCGCTGTGGTTGGCCACCACCAGGGCGGCGCCGTGGGCCGGTATGTGCTCAAGTCCCGTGACCTCGACCCGGAAGTACTTCTCGTACAGCGGGCGCAGGGCCGGCATGAGAGCCTCGTCGACCAGTGCGGGATCGAAGCCGAAGTCGTCGACGGCCCCCTCGTCGGAGGACAGCCTGCCGTAGAGCTCCATGCCGCTGGCGAGGATCTCCTTGAGTACATCGGCGATCAGTGATGCCTGCTCGCCGGGGCCGGATGTGTTCTTCTCCCTCTCTTCGCGCTCCCCCCAGGTGCCACGGCTCCTCGTCGAAACGGGCAGCTCCTCGTCTTCTGGCATGCGCTCTCCTCACTGAGTGATCGCTGTCCCTGCGGTCTCGCAATGGGTGGTGCGCCGCGGCGCGGCGGCCGTACCGCCGCGCCGCGGGCTCCCTCCCGGTCCGGACGGGGCCGTACCGGGCGTCCGGGGCGAGGCAGTCCGTGCTCAGGACCTCGCCGCCGCGCGGTTCCCGGACGGGCTGTCCTCCTTCTCGGCGGGCGCAGCGGTGCTGTCGCCCTTTCCGTTGGTGGCGGCGCTGCCGTTGGTGGCGGCCCCGCCGTTGGCGCTGCCGTCGCCGTTCGCGCTGCCGTTGCCGTTGGCGTGCCCGTTCGTCCGGCCATTGGCGTGCCCGTTGCCTTTGGCCCGGCCGTTGGAGCGGGCGGGGGTGCGGCGTTTGGCCTCCAGGGCGGCCGGCTGTCCCGGTCCGACCTCGTCGGTGGCCATGTCCAGGTCGCCGACCATACCGTCGGAGACGTCCCCGGCCGTGACCGTGCCCTCGCGGCGTTCCCTGGCCTCCCGGAGCAGCCGGGCGCGGGTCTTGATGAACTTGGCGTTCATCTCGTCCACGGGGATGAACTTGTTGACGCCGCCGCCGCTGACCCGGGGCTCCTGCCGAGCCATGATCTTGTAGTCCTGCGGGTCCTGGACGTACTTCTCCAGATAGCACTGGAGCGTCGACATGGCGCGCCGCAGCTTCTCGTGCCGCAGGATCGGCTTGAGCTGGGGGAACTCGTAGACGCGGAAGATGTGTTCGGTGTGCTCCTCGTCGATCGGCGAGAACCACGACGTCGTCGCGAACGCCTCGGTCTCCACATGCACCATGCACGGGAAGGAGAACGTGATGACGTAGTGGATGCTCCGCTCCGGGTTGTCCTCCTCCCCGTGGTCGAACGAGTAACGGAAGGTCATTCCGTCGTCGTCCGTCTCCACGTGGTGATTGTGGATCATCGTGGCTTTGAGGTAGTTCTCCTTGCCGTCCAGCCCGAACTTCTTCTTCGTCCCGTAGAGGAACATGAAGTCCAGCCAGTTCAGCCAGTGGTCCCGGTGCACATAGGTGACGTGGTAGAACTCCTGGACGCTTTCGATGTACCGGGTGTAGTGGACCGGCTTGTTCCACGAGATGGTGTCGTAGACCCGGTCGTTCTCCTTGATCTCGCGGGGCGCGATGATCTCCGGGAGTTCGCTCTCGGGGCGGTCGTCACCCCACCACACCCAGATGAGCCCGTACTTCTCCCGGACCGGATAGACCGGCACCTTCAGCGAACCCGGGATGCGGGCGTCCTTGCCCATCGCGGGCGTCAGGGTGCACTTGCCCTCCGGGTTGAACAGGAACCCGTGGTAAGGGCATTCGATCGCGTTGCCCTTCATCCGCCCGTCGCCGAGCCAGGCCCCCTTGTGCGGGCACCGGGCCCCCTGGCAGACCACCTTCCCGTCGAGGTCGCGCCAGAGGACGATCTCCTCGCCGAGACGGCGGATACCTTTCGGCTTCTTGTCGGTGACATCCCCGGATATAGCCACGGGATACCACAAATCGGGAATCATGCAGTCCCTCTCTTTTCCGAGTTTCCCGCCGAGCACCGGCGGGCTTTCCTGGCCTGCGGCACCGACCGTCGAGGGCGGCCGTCCGGTCAGGAGTTCTCGACGACCTCGACCGTGCCGGCGTCCCCGTCGACCACGATCAGGTCCCCGGTGCGGATGACCTGCGTCGCGTACTTGGTGTTCACGACGGACGGCACATGGAATTCCCGCGACACGATCGAGCTGTGCGAGAGCATCGACCCGATGTCGGTGACGACTCCGCCCGCGATGGCGAACAGCGGGGTCCAGGTGGCGTCCGTGTAGCGGGTGATCAGGATCTCCCCGGCCTGGAACTCGTCGGCCTGCCAGACCAGGTCCTCGATGATGCGGGCCCGGCCCACCACGCGGCCCGGGCTGGAGCCGAGCCCTTCGAGGCGTTCCCCGTCGGGCACCGGCCGGACGGCGGAGGCCGGGTCGTGCTCCCCGACGAAGGTGAGCGGCGGCTCCGGCAGCCGCTTGTGGTATTCGTGGAGGCGCCGGGCCGCGTCGATCTTCGCCCGGTCGAAGGCCACCACCTCGGAGTCCTCGCCCGCCACATAGGCGCGTACGTCCTCGAAGTCGAGATACGCCACCTCGTCCATGGAGTGCAGCACCCCCGCCTCCACCAGGCGCCGGCCCACCTCGTAGACCACGTTCCGCACCAGCCAGATCGAGGTGATCATCGACATCCGGGTGATCTCCCGGAGCTCGCTGTAGGTCCGGTACATGGCGATGGCCGTCTCCACCGCCTTCCGCTTGGGCAGCGGGAGCCGCTCCAGCGCCTTGTGCGAGGTGTCCTGGTGACCGCCGCTGCGCCGCAGGATGTCGTCGGCGGAGAAGCCGTCAGCGGCGTAGCGGCGGATCATCTGGAAGACGTACGAGGGGTCGTCGATCCACCGGGGATGGGTGATCTCCATCTCCTGAGGGCCGCGGGTGCCGTGGGCGCGCAGGAAGGGCTCCATCCGCTCCTGCCAGAACTCGCGCCCTTCCTCGTCGGCGCGCAGGGCCGCCTCGACACCGTCCAGCGGCAGATCCTCGATGATGCGCAGCACCCGGGGCCGGTCCTTGGCGGCCTGGGCCAGCGACCAGATCTCCTTGGCCGACTCCACCGTGCGCAGGTTCGACATATCGGTCTTGATGCGGTTCTGCAGGTTGACGCCCTCGGCGCCGAGCCACCGTTTGCACAGCTCCGCCAGCACCGCGTAGAAGCCGAACGCGTGGATGTAGTAGGGCATGTAGCCCACATGCATGTCGTGGAAGTACGCCAGGCGGCGCTCCAGCTCCACCTTCAGCTCGGACCGGCTCAACCGGCTCAGGTCCATGGCCCGGTCGCGGTCGAACTCGTAGCTGCGGGAGGAGCTCATCCGCTCGGCCCGAGCCCTCATGTCCGTCAGCTCGTTGGCGGTGGAACGGAACCAGAACGCCGTCGACAGGGCGTCGGCGAGGCCGCCGGGGAATTCACCGAAGGGGTTGCGGTAGTCGGTCAGGTCCACCTCCTCGCTGACGAACCGGCTGGTGAACCGCCACTGGTCCCGCGTCGGCAGGCACTGCGCCATCACATACGCGCTGTAGGAGATGTTGAGGTAGACGTGCCCTTGCACATAGCCCATCGGAAGGTCGGGATCGCCGGTCACCCGGGCGCCGAGCGCCGAGGTGCAGTCCAGGTGCACATGTTGCTGGTAGTACCGGGCGAAGCTCAGCCCCAGCGGCGTCATCAGCCCGACGAAGATCTCCCCGATGTCCATCCGCGACCAGAGGGTGCCCTGCTCGATCTCCTCCTTCTGCTCAGTCACATAGGGGCTGGCGGCACTTCCCGGGTTGCCGCCGGAACCGGCCGCAGGCGCTGTGGTGATGGGCCGGGTCTGGAAGAGCTGGAGGACGCCGTCGCGCATGCCCCACTCGATGTCCTGGTCGCAGCCGTACCGGCGGCGCAGGCGCAGGGCATGGCCGCAGAGTTCGGCCAGCTGCTCCCGGGAGAGGCAGGGCACATTGCGGTCGGCGGCGTCGACCCTCGTCATGCCGATCTTCCCGGGTTCGAGCGGGGCGCACTTGGTCACCTTGTGCCTGACCCGCTCCTCGACGACCTCCAGGGTGCGGTCGTCGACCACGAAGTAGTCGCTGGATACCCGGCCGGACACCAGCCCCTCCCCCAGTCCCTGGCACGCCTCGACCACGATCCGGTGCGGGCGCGCGCTGACGGGGTCGACGGTGAAGACGACACCGCTCACATCGGAGTGGACCATCTCCTGTACGACCACGGCGATGGCTCCGGGCGCGCCGTCGTCGTCGCGGTAGGTCGTGGCACGGTCCGACCACAGGGAGGCCCAGCAGCTCCGTACGGCGTCCAGCAGCGCGGCGTCGCCGGCCACGTCCAGGATCGTGTCGTGCTGGCCGGCGAAGGACTGGGCCGCCGAGTCCTCCCGCGGCGCCGAGGAGCGGACGGCCACCCGGGGCCGCCCGAGCCTCGCGTACGCGGCCAGGACCGCCTCCGCGATCGAGGGAGGTATCTCGGTGGCCAGCACCTGCTCCCGCAGGGCACGGCCCTCGGTTCCCGGCACCTTGGCCGCGAGGCCGGTCTCCTCCAGGAACGAGGTGAACAACTCGGTGGTGAGGCAGAAGGCGGGCGGTACCGGCAGCCCGTCGGCCAGCATCTCGCCGAGCCTGGCGGCCTTGCCGCCGAGGACGGCCGGGTCCGGCTGGGGTCCGTCGCCGAGGACGACCACCTGGCCGGCGTGCGGCCCGGCAACGGCAGTTCGGGTGGCGTGCGTTGTCATCGTGAGGTCTCCTGACCGTTCAGTCCAGCGCGAGCTGCGCGTTGGTGCCCGTGCAGGCGCGGAACTGCTCGCCCGGGATGATCTGGGCCGCTTCGACATCGGTGAACCCCGCCTCCTCCAACTGCCCTACGAGTTCGCCCTCGCTGGGCAGCGGACCGCCGAAGTCGGAGAAGTGGAACCACAGGTTGAGCGCCTCCAGACCGGCGTTGCCGCCCTGGCAGGAGGTGGTCAGCAGGAGCTTGCCGCCGGGCGCGAGCATCCGGCGGGCCCTCCGCAGCGTCTCGACCCGTTCGTCCTGCGGGAAGTAGTAGATGTTGTTGTGCATGGTGACCAGGTCGAACTGCGGCTCCAGGTCCAGCGCGCGCAGATCGCCCTGCCGGGTCTCGACCCGGTCGGTGAGCCCCCACTCGGCCATGTTGGCGGCCGCCTGGTCGGCGACGCTCTTCTGCATGTCGATGGCGAGCGCCGAGAGCCTGGGGTTGAGCCCGGCCGCGTAGCGCACGTACGTTCCGCTGCCGCAGCCGATCTCCAGCAGCCGCACCGGCCGGGAGCGCTCCAGGCTCCGGTCGACGGCCGCCTCGACGAAGGACTCGACGACCCGCGTCGAGCGGGCGATGACCGCGCCGTCCTGGTCGTCCAGGGAGAACCGCTCGCCGCCACGCAGCATGCTCGGACCGTGCAGCAGGGCCGGGACATGGAAGCGGATCACTTCCTCCAGCGCGGCGGCCACCGCGTCGTTGCCCGGCTGTGCGAGGAACTTCGCGGTGAAACTGTTGAGCCGGTAGCAGCCCTCACCGGTGCCGAAGTCGCCCAGCTTGACGCCCATGTCGAGCCAGGCGCGGAGCCGGTCCTTGTCGGCCGGGCCGATCGCGAGCCTCTCGGCGAGCGACTCCAGGTCGCAGGGGCGTGCCGCCAGACAGCGCAGTACGCCCGAGTTGGAGGCGGAGGCGAGGAAGGCCAGCCGGTATGTCGGCTCGATGAGGCCCTTGGACAGCGCCAGCAGCACCGGCATCCGGGGGTTGCCCAGCACTTTCAGTATCTGCAGCAGGCCGCTTACCGGCTCCTCGACACGGTTGCGGACAGTGGTGGCGAGACTCAACAGATCCATGGTGCGTTCCTTCGCGCGTTGACGGGCTGGGGTCCGACGGGTCCGGCGTCCTGTCCTGTGCGCGCTCCGGCGAGCTCGTCGCGCAGGCTCCGCAGCAGCCGCTCCCGGGAGGGTCCGCCGTTCAGGAAGAAGTGACCGCCTTCCAGATGGCGGCGCAGGAACGAACTGGAGGTGTACGCGCGCCACGCCTCCGTCTGCGGCGCGGAGGCGAGCGCGTCCCGGGTGGCGGAGAAAGCCGTCATCGGGCACCCCAGCGGGGCGCGCGGCCGCCACCGGTAGGTCTCGCACACGCGTAGGTCGGCGCGGAGGACCGGCAGCCTGCGCTCGAAGTAGGCCGCATCGACGGCCCGGTCCCGGTCCAGTCCGCCCAGGTCGCTGACGAGCCGGCGCAGTTCCTCGTCGGGCAGGAGATGGTCCTCGCGAGTCCCGTACAGATGGGGCGCCCTGCTGCCGGAGACGAACAGATGCGCGGGCTCGGGCGCGCCCCGCTCGCGCAACTCGCACGCCACCTCGTAGGCGAGCAGCGCTCCCATGCTGTGGCCGAACAGCGCGTAGTCGTGGCACAGCCGGGCCTCCAGCAGCGCGGTGGCCAGCTGAGAGACGAGCGGCCCGAGGGCCTCGTGAGGGGCCTCGCGCAGGCGCAGCCCCCGGCCCGGCAGCTGGACGGGCACCACGTGGACGTCTGTTCCCAGTCGCTCCTGCCAGGCCCGGTAGACCGAAGCTGTGCCGCCCGCGTACGGGATGCACACCAGCCGCCTGGGGCCGGCCCCCTCGGGGCTGGTGCCGGGGAACCAGGCGGCGGCCTGCGAGGTGGTATCAACGGGCAACATGTTTGCGCCCTTCGGCGGAGTCGAGCCAGGCGACGGTGCGGCGCATGCCCTCCGCGAAGCCGACGGGGCTCTTGAAGCCGAAGTCCCGCTGCGCCCGCTTGATGCCGTAGGACTGGTCGCGGTCGAAGAGGTGGACGGTGTGCCGGGTGAGGATCGGGCGGGAGGTGATGCCCAGGGCGCCGTAGATCTTCTCGGAGGCAGTGGCGGCGGCGGTGGCCACGGGGGCGGGCAGGTTGAGCCGGGGCGGCTTGACGCCCATCCCCGCTGCGAGGGCCTCCACGTACTGCCGCCAGGTCGTCTGTTCGGGGTCCCGCAGGTTGTAGGCCCTGTCGACCGTCTCCTGGGAGGTGGCGGCGGCGATCATGGCGTCGACCGCGTTGTCGACGTAGAGCAGGCCGGCCGGGACCTTGCCGCCGCGGATGTAGAGCATCTGCTTCTGCACCAGGAGATTGCCGATCTCGATCACGAAGTCCTTGCTGCGCGGCCCGTACACCGACACCGGACGCACGATGGTCACCGGCACACCGGTCTCGCCCGCGGCCTTGCGCACCGCGCGCTCGCCGAGGATCTTGCTGCGGTTGTACGGCAGGCCGATGTCCTTGCAGGCCGCCGACTCGTCACCGGGCTGCTTCGGATAGCCGTACACATCGGTGGTGCTGACGTGCAGCACCCGGTCGACCGTGCCGGCCAGATGGGCGGCCTCGACGACCTTCCTGGCGCCCTGGACGTTCGCCCGGTGGAAGTCCTCCCAGGGGCCCCAGTCCGCGGACATCCCCGCGCAGTTGTAGATGTGGGAGACGCCTTTCGCCGCGCGGCACAGGCTGTCCAGATCGTCCAGGTCTCCGGTCTCGGTCTCGATCTCGTCCGCCACGTCCTCGAACGCCGAGCGGTCGCTCTCGGGGCGCACCAGGACCCGGACGCGGTGGCCGCGCTCGGCCAGCCGCCGGGTGAGGTGGCCGCCGATGAATCCGCTGGCGCCGGTGACCAGGACATCGGCCGTGCCGTCGCGGGACGCGTTGCTCGCTTCGGCCGGGGAGGGGTCAGTGTTGTGGGTAGCCATGATCACACCAGAAGGTCGAGGGACTGTTCGAGGTCGGCTTCGCTGTGGTCGGCGTTGATGAAGAAGCGGAGGCGGCAGGCGTCGCGGGGCACTGCGGGGTAGCCGATGGGCATGACGTTGACGCCCTGCTCCAGCAGCGAGTTGGACAGCGCCATGGTCTTGTTCCAGTCGCCGACGATGACCGGGATCACCGCCGACTCCCGGGACACCCCGATGTCCAGGCCGCGCTCCCTGGCCCCGGTGCGGAAGAGCTCCGCGAGCTGCCGCACCCGCGCCACCCGCTCGGGCTCGTCCCGGATGACCCGGAACGCCTCCAAGGCCGCCGCCGTGTTGGCCGGCGAGATCCCGGTGGAGAAGATGTGCAGCGGCGCCGTGTACTTGAGGTACTCGATGATCGGGTGGCGCGCCGCGATATAGCCGCCGAGACTGCCGATCGCCTTGCTGAGGGTGCCCATCCACAGGTCCACGTCGTCGCGCGCGATGTGAAAGTGCTCGCCGACGCCGCGGCCGGTGTTCCCGAGCACGCCCAGGGAGTGGGCCTCGTCGATCATCAGCATGGCGCCGTGCCGCTGCTTGACCTCGACGAAGCGGGGCAGCTCAGGGATGTCGCCGTCCTGGCTGTAAGCGCCCTCGATGACGACCAGCGCCCGGCGGTAGCGGGACCTGCCGGCGGCGAGGATCCGGTCGAGGGCTTCCCAGTCGTTGTGCGGGAACGGCCTGCGCTGGGCGCCGGAGAGGATGCAGCCGCGCACCGTGCTGTCGTGGCTCCACTCGTCGTGGACGATCAGATCCTCCGGACCGAACAGGTGCCCGACCGTGGCCACATTGGTGGCATGGCCTCCGGAGAAGACGATGGCGCCCTCGGTCCCCAGGAAGGAGGCGACCTCCGCGTCGAGTTCGTGGTGCAGTGGCGTCTCGCCGAAGAGCAGCGGCGTCGCCGAGCTGGAGGTGCCGTAGGTGTCGATCGCCTCCTTGGCGGCCTGGCGTACCCGCGGATGGTGGGAGAGGGCGAGGTAGTTGAAGGCGGCGAAGTTGACTGCCTTACGGCCGCCCACGGTGACGATGCCGGAGTTGAACCCCTCGTGGGTACGGCCGTAGGGGTTCTCACCGTGGGCGACGGTCTGCCGCAGACGGTCCTGGAGCTCCGCGTACTCCGGCCACTCCTCGATGGTGTACTCGGGCTTCACCGCGGGCGCCTGCCGGTTCGGCGGCTCGCCCGCGAGTGCCGTCGGCACGGCTGCGGCTCGCGCCGCGGCCTGTGCTGCCGCCTGCGCTGCGGCCTGCGGGGACACCGGCAGCCGTGCGTTCGCGCCCTGGCCCGCGCCCGCCTCGGTGAGCAGGTCGATCACGTCCCGCACGGTGGGGTCTTCCGGCAGGTTGTGCCGCAGCCGCTCCGCCTCGTAGGGGAAGCAGGCGGAGATCCGGCGCTGCAGGTCGGTGCGCATCAGCGAGTCGAGGCCCAGGTCCATGGCGAGCCGGGCGTGTGCGGGTATCTGGTCGGCGGGAAAGCCGCAGACCCGGGCCACGCTCTCCAGCACGATCTCACCGACGGCGGCCGGGGCACCGGAGCCGGACATCGAGGAGAGCGGGGAGAGCGGGGAGGGCGGGGAGGGCGGGGAGGGCACAGCAGGGGACGGGGGACGGGGGAAGGCGGTGTCGGGCAAGGCGTCCTCCGGACCGGGGAAGCCGGGCGATGCCGGGAAAGCGGGGAAGGCGGAGGTCGGGGAAGCGTGGACAGCGGCTGCGGGAGCAGCGGGGAAGGCGGCGGAACCGTTGCCGGCGCCGGGTGCCGGGGAGGCCGTTGGCGGCGTGAACCAGTACGACTCGCGCTCGAAGACCGTGTGCGGCGCGTGGGTACGGACGGGCGGGTCGTCCCGGTCGAGTTCGCGCCAGTCCACGGCACCGCCCGCGCAGTGCAGACGGCCGAGCGAGCCCAGGAGCGTGGCCCACTCGCCCGCTCCCCGGCGCGCCGACGGCAGCCACAGCGGCCGCCCGTCCGCCGCCTGACGGTCCTGGGACATGGCACGCGCCGAGGAGAGCAGCGTGGGGTGCGGGCCGATCTCGACGAAGGAGTCGCAGCCCATCCGGCGCAGCGTCGCGAACCCGTCGGCGAACCGGACGGTGCCCAGCATGTGCCGTACCCAGTAGTCGGCGTCCACCCGCTCGACGCGTTCGCCGGTGGCGTCCGAGACCCAGGGGATCTCCGGCTGTCCGAAGGCGACGCCGTCCAGGGACTTCCGCAGCGGGGCCGCCGCCTGGTCCATCATCGCGGAGTGGAAGGCGTGCGAGACGGCGAGCCGGCGCACCGTGATCTGCCGGGCCTCCAGCTCCTGCCCAGCGGCACGGACATCCGCCGCCGGCCCGGAGAGCACCACATGGCGGTCGGTGTTGACGGCGGCCACCGAGAGGGACGGGAACCGCGCCGCCACCTCGAGCGCGACCTCGGCCTGACCGGCGCACGCGATCATCTCGCCCTCGCCGGGCTGTGCGTCCATGTGCCGGCCGCGCTCGACGGCCAGCACGAGCGCGTCCTCAAGTGAGAGGGCGCCTGCCACGCAGGCCGCGCCGATGGCGCCGACGCTGTGTCCGAGCACGGCGGCCGGCTGCACGCCGAGCGCCTTCCACAGCTCCGCCAGCGCGACGGAGAACGCCACCATGGCCGGCTGGCAGTACCGGGTGCGCCGCAGCCGCTCGCCACCGTCCTCGTCGAAGAGGAGGTCGAGCAGCGAGATGCCCAGCAGCGGCCGCACGGTCTTCTCGGCACGGTCCAGCACGCCGGCGAAGGCGCTGTGCGCCGCGTACAGCTCGCGGCCCATGCCCGCGTACTGCGTCCCCTGGCCGCTGAAGAGGAAGGCCGTCGTGGGCGCGGGGCCCTCGACGGTGCTGCCGCGGGTCACCGCCATCGACCGTTCGTCCCGGGCCAGCGCGTCGAGGGCCGCGTCGAGTTCGGTGGCCGTGGAGAAGGTCAGCGCGGCCCGGTAGGGCAGGTGCGTACGGCCGGTGTTCGCCGTATGGCACAGGCCGGCCAGTGGCAGCTCCGGCCGCGCGGCGACATGGGTGCGGTAGCGGTGTGCGAGCGAGGTGAGGGCCGTGGGGGTGTGCGCTGACAGACACAGGGTGTGCGCCGGGCGGGCGGTGGTCACCTGCCCTTCCTCCCGTGCGGTTTCGGGCGGGGCCTCGACGATCAGGTGGACGTTGGTGCCGCCGAAGCCGAAGGAGCTGACACCGGCCCGCGCTGTGGCGCCGCTCGGGAGCGCGCCGCGTTCGGTGGGGACGGCCAGTCCTGAACCGTCCCAGTCCAGGCGCCGGTTCGGGGTGGTCAGATGGAGCAGTGGCGGTACCTCGCGGTGGCCGACCACCAGCGCGGCCTTGATCAGCCCTGCGACGCCCGCCGCTGCCTCCAGGTGCCCGATGTTGGTCTTGACCGACCCGACCAGGCAGGGCCGCCGCGCGGGCCGCTCCCGGCCGTACACCTCGGCGAGGGCCTCCCATTCGACGGGGTCGCCCAGCGCGGTGCCCGTGCCGTGCGCCTCGACGTAGTCGATCTGCCCGGCGGTCACCCCGGCCTGGTCGAGCGCCTTGGTGATGACGGAGCGCTGCGCCGAACCGCGCGGCGCGGTGAGGCCGTTGCCGCGGCCGCCGTGCACCAGCGCCGAGCCGGTGATCGTCGCGTACACGCGGTCGCCGTCGGCCAGCGCGGCCGAGAGCGGCTTGAGGCACACCAGGCCGACGCCCTCGCCGCGTACATAGCCGTCGGCGTCGTCGTCGAAGGTACGGCACCGGCCGCCCGGGGAGAGCATCTCGCCGTCGGACAGCGCCGCCGAAAGCCCCGGGGTGAGCAGCAGATTGACTCCCCCGGCCAGTGCGAGCCGGCTCTCGCCGCTGCGCAGGCTCTGGCAGGCCATATGCACCCCGGCGAGCGAGGCGGAGCAGGCGGTGTCGACGACGAGGCTGGGGCCGCGCAGGTCGAAGAAGTAGGAGAGCCGGTTGGCCGCGACCGACGGTGCGTTGCCGGTCGCCGCGTAGACGTCGGCGGACCCCGGGTGGGCGAGCTGGAGCTGCCCGTAGTCCTGGCTGCTCATCCCGATGACGACGGCGGTGTCGCTGCCGGCCAGCCCCGCGGGTGCGATACCCGCGTCCTCCAGCGTCTGCCACGCGGTCTCCAGCAGCAGCCGTTGCTGCGGGTCCATACGGAGCGCTTCGCGGGCCGAGATGCCGAAGAAGCGGGCGTCGAACTCGTCCACCCGGTCCAGGAAGCCGCCCTGCGCCGGGGTCCGTGCCGCGTGCGGGTTCCACCGGTCGCCGGGCACCTCGCCCACCGCGTCCCGGCCGTCGAGGAGGAGCCGCCAGTAGCTCTCCACGTCGGGAGCGCCGGGAAAGCGGCACCCGATGCCCACGATCGCGATCGGCTCGCCGGGGGCCGTGGGGGCGCCGGTGCGGCCGGTGGTGGGCACGTCGGCCGTGTCCGCGGAACCGGCCGCGGCCTGTGCTGTGCCGGGCGCGCCGAAACGGGTGGCGACGTCCCGCACGGTGGGGTGGTCGAAGACGACGCCGGTGGGCAGCCGTCGGCCGAGCAGTTCGCCCAGCTCCCCGGCGACCGCCACGGCCTGTTTGGAGTCGAGTCCGAGGGAGGCGAACGTCCGGGTGGGGTCGATCACCTCCGTCGGCAGGCCCAGCCGGCGGGCCACCCGCTCGGTCAGCCAGGCTTCGAGCTCGGCACTGTCCGGTTCCGTCCCGTCGGGGTTCCCGTCGGACTTCCCCGCGGACGGGCCGGTCGTCGGGCCGTGTGCGGCGCTGTCGCGCTCCGCGTCGGCCAGTCCGGCGAGCAGGAGCTCGACCAGGGTGCCGGTGTCCGGGCGCACCAGCAGTTCACCGACCGGAATGTGTACCCCCAGCTGCTGCTCGAGCGCCGCCACTAGGTGCAGCAGCCGGGGGTAGTCGAGGCCCAGCGACGCCAGATCGCGCTCTCCGGCCCGCTCGGCGGGGTCACCGCTGGCCTCCTCCGTGGCGGAACCGGCCGCCCCGGCCAGGGCCTCGGTGACGAGGGCCGTCACCTGGGAGTGGCGCTCCTGCTCGGACAGGCCGGACAGCGCCGACGGCCGGGAGGGGGTCCCTGCGGTGAACGCTTCGGTGTCCTGCGCGTGTTCCTCCGCCTCGCGCGCGACGCTGGCGGCGACCACGGTCATACCGAGGTCGAGGAAGGCCCGGCGGGTCGCCTGGCGCTGGATCTTGCCGCTGGTTGTCTTGGCCACGGAGGAGTGCCGCACCAGCGCGACGGTGTGCGGGGTGACCTGGTGCTCTTCGGCGAGCGCGGTGCGCAGCCGCGCCAGTACGGAGGCGGGATCGTCGGTGCCGCGGCCGATCTCGTAGACGAGCGCGAGCTGTTCTCCGCCGGGGGTGGGGACGCCGAAGGCTGCTCCGTTGTCCGGGCGTACGGCCTCGGTTGCCTGCTCGGCGGTCAGTTCCATGTCGTGCGGGTAGAAGTTGCGGCCCTGGACGATGACGACGTCCTTGGTGCGGCCGACAAGGTAGAGCTGGCCGTCCCGCTGGAACCCCAGGTCGCCGGTCCGCAGCCACGCGTGTCCGGGTTCGTCGTCGAGGCGCGCGTCGAAGGTCTCGGCGGTCAGTTCGGGACGGTTCCAGTAGCCGAGGGCCACGCTCGGGCCCGACAGCCACACTTCACCGATCTGTCCGACTGCGGTGCGCCGCCGCGTGGCGGGGTCGACGACAGCGACCCGGGCGTCCGGGACCGCCGGGCCGCAGCCGACGACACGGGTACGGCGAGAAGTTCCGGTTCCGGCCTCCCGTACCTCGCCGGCCGCGAGCGCGTCGGCGTCGAACGCCTGCACGGTGGGCGGCTCGCTGGGGCCGATGCCGGTGGCCATCAGGGTGGCTTCGGCCAGTCCGTAGCAGGGCAGCAGGGCGCGGCGGTCGAATCCGGCCGGGGCGAAGTAGTCGGCGAAGCGCTCCAGCGTCTCGGCCCGCACCGGCTCGGCTCCGTTCAGCGCCAGCCGCCAGTGGCTCAGGTCCAAGGCGTCACGCTCCTGCGGGCTGACGCGGCGGAGGCACTGCTCGAAGCCGAAGTTGGGCGACACGCTCATCGAGGCGCGGGTGCGGGAGAGGGTCTCCAGCCACAGCAGCGGCCGCTGCACAAAGGTCATCGGGGCCATGAGGTGCGCGGTGAACCCCCCGTACATGGGGGTGAGCAGGCCCCCGATGAGGCCCATGTCGTGGTAGGGCGGCAGCCAGGAGACCATGCCGGAGCCGTCGTCGAGTTCCAGCCTTAGATGGGAGGAGCGCAGGTTCCGCACCAGGTTGCCGTTGCTGACCATGACGCCCTTGGGCGTGGCGGTCGACCCGGAGGTGTACTGCAGGAAGGCGAGTGAGTCGCCGTTGGTGCCGGGCTCCTCCCACTCGTTGGCCTCGGCCGTGCTCAGTTCCTCCTCGGTCAGCCAGGTCAGCCGGTCCAGGCCGAGTGCGGCGAGCTCGGCGCGGTTGCCGTGTGCGGCTTCCCGTACCTCGCGGGTGGTGAGGGCGTGGTCGGCCCCCGAGTCATGGGCGATGGCGGCCAGGCGCTGCATGGTCTGGCCGAACTTGGCGTTCTGGGGCGGGTAGGCGGGCACCGCGACGGCTCCCGCGTACAGGCAGCCGAAGAACGCGGCGATGTAGTCGAGCCCCGGGGGGTGGAGCAGAAGCACCGGCCGGCCCCCCAGCTGTGCGCGCTGGAGGTACGCAGCGACAGCGCGGGCGCGCCGGTCGAGCCGGGTGTGGTCCCACGACTCCTCGGCGCCGGCGGTGTCGGTCAGAAAGCGGTAGGCGACCGCGTGCGGAGCCAGTTCGAGGCGCCGCCGCAGCAGCCCGGCGACGGTCGTCGGCTCGGCTCCTTGCCAATGCGCCTCGAGAGAATCTGGAGTCACAGTCGTCCGCTCCGTCACTGTCGAGCCGCGCCGGTGGGCGCCGCTGTGGACTGGGCCGGGCCGTGCGCCAGCCGGCGGTAGTCGGCCTTGCCGTTGGCGTTGCGCGGCAGTTGATCGAGACAGGTCGCCGAGTGCGGCAGCATGTAGGTCGGCAGGCGCCGTGCGCAGTGCTGCTTGATCCGCACCAGGCTCGGCTTGGGCGCTCCGGGGTGCAGCGTGTAGTAGAGGGCGAGGCGTGCCTGCGGTCCCTCTCCGGTGAGGAGCACCGCTGCGTCCGCGATGTCCGGGTGCTGCTGGACGGCCGCCTCGATCTCACCGAGTTCGATCCGGTAGCCGGAGACCTTGACCATGCGGTCCTCGCGGCCCCGGTACACCAGCAGGCCGTCGTCCTCGTAGCTGACCAGGTCGCCGGTGGGGTGCTGCCCGGCGCAGTGGAAGGCGGTCGCCGGATCGGTGGTACGGCGCCAGTAGCCGGGGGTGACGCAGGCGCCCCCGACGACCAGATGTCCGATCACGCCGGGCTCGGTGACCGGGGCCCCGTAGTCGTCGACGACGTCGAGCCGGGCGCCGGTGATCGGACCGCCGATGGGGACGGGCGTCTCGCGTCGCAGATCCTGCGGCCTGACCCGGTGGAAGGTGCAGACGTTGGTCTCGGTCGGCCCGTAGAGGTTGTACAGCGCGGTGTCCTCGGGCAGCAGCGCCGCCAGCTCCCGGAGCCGGGGTACGGGGAAGACCTCGCCGGCGAACAGCACATAGCGCAGCGAGCCCGCCCCTTCCCGGGTGAGCGCGCCGGAGGCGGTGAGCAGGCCGAGGATGGAGGGGACGGAGTACCACACGGTGACGCCGTGTTCGCGGATGCCGGCCGCGAGCGCGGACACGTCCCGGGCCGCCGAGTCGCCGACGATCCACACGGCGGCACCCACGGTGAGCGCGGTGAACAGGTCGAAGGTGCTCAGGTCGAAGTTGAACGAGGCGTGGTTGGCGAACACGTCGTCGGGGCCGACGTCGAGCTCCTCGCGGGCCCAGCCGATGAAGTTGGCGAGGTTGCGGTGAGAGATCCGCACGCCCTTGGGTGCGCCCGTGGAGCCGGAGGTGTAGAGGATCGCGGCCAGGTCCGTCGACCGGAGCGAGGGCAGCAGGGTGATCCGGCCCGCGGCGCCGCCCGCGAAGTCGGTCCACGACCGGACGGGAACGCCGGAGATCGTGGCGGGTGACGCGGCACCGTCGACGACGATCATCGTGAGGGAGGACGGCAGTCGGCCGCCGTCGAGGGCCGCCAGGTGGCGCTGGTCGGTGAACAGGACGGTCGGTTCGGCATCGGCCAGGATGGTCAGCACCCGCTGGCTGGGCTGGCCGCCGTCGAGCGGTACGTAGGCGCAGCCGACGTCCAGCGCGGCGAAGACCGCCTCCGCGTAGCGGGGCTGCTTGTCCATCCAGACGGCGATCCGGTCCCCCGGCCGTACGGCCAGGTCGAGCAGGCGGACCGAGAGGGCGTCGACGCGAGCGGTGAACTCGGCGTAGCTGACCGGTTGGGCTCCCACGAACGCCGGCCGCTCGGCCTGCTCGGCGGACAGGTCGCGGGGCAGCCGGATCACGGTGGGGTGTGCGTCCATCGTCCTTGCCTCCTGTGCGCTCACCGGTCGGCCCGCAGCACGCCGGTCTCGCGGGCCGCGTCGAGGAAGATGTCCGCGGCGAGTTCGAGATCCTCCGGGGTGTGCTCGCAGGTCACGCTGACCCGCAGCCGGGCGTCCCCGAGCGGTACGCCGGGGAAGACCACGGTCTGGCAGTACAGGCCCCGGGCCCGTACCGCGCGGCCCATCTCCATCGCCAGCCGCTCGTCACCGATGCGGATGGGCAGGATGGCGCTCTCGGAGTTCTCCAGGTCGAACCCGGCCTCCAGCAGTCGTTCGCGGAGCGCGCCGATGTTCGTCCACAGGCGCTTGACCCGCTCCGGCTCCGCCTCCATGACATCGATCGAGGCGATCAGTCCGGCCGCGACTCCGGCGGGGATGTTGGCCGCGAAGACGTAGGAGTTCGAGTAGAAGCGGAGGTACTCGACGACTTCCTCGTCACCGACGACGAACCCGCCCATGCCGGCCAGTGCCTTGCTCATGGTGCCGAGTTCCAGATCGACCTCGCCCTTGAGGTTGAAGTGCTCGGTGGTACCGGAGCCACGGGCGCCCAGGACGCCGGTCGCATGGGCGTCGTCGATCATCACGCGGGCGCCGTACGTCTTGGCCAGCCCAACGATGCCGGGCAGGTCGCAGATGTCGCCGTGCATGCTGAAGACCCCGTCGGCGACGATGAGGGTGCCGCCGGGCGAGTCGGCGCCGCGTTTGAGCACGCGTTCGAGATCCGCCATGTCGTTGTGCTGGTAGATCCTGCGGCCGGCGCCGGAGAGCTTGGCGCCGTCGACGATGCTCATGTGGTTGAGCTTGTCGACGACGAGCGTGTCGTAGCTTTTGACCAGGGCCGAGATGGCGCCCAGATTGGCGGAGTAGCCGCCCGGGTAGACGATGCAGGCCGGGCGCTGCTTGAAGGCGGCCAGGCGGCGTTCCAGCTCCTTGTGGAGCATGTTGGTCCCGCCGATGAACCGCGATCCGGTGTGTGTCGCTCCGTAGGCGCGGGTGGCGTCGCAGACGGCTTCGATCACCCTGGGGTGGTTGGCGAGGCCGAGGTAGTTGTTCGAGGCGAACATCAGGAACTCGCGCTTGCGGCCGGCCAGTTCGTCGAAGATCACCGCGCGGTTCTCGCAGCGGGAGTGCAGCGGCATGCCGTACCAGTAGAGCTGGTCCGCCTCGCGGCCGCGCAGATAGGTGCCGAAGGTGCGGGCCTTGGCGAAGATGTCGGGGTCGCGCTGCTCCACGAAGTCCTTCATCGAGCGGCCGTCCCACCCGTCCGCGGCCGCGTCGGGTACCGGCTGCCGCTGCGCGTCCCCGTCCGGTGCGGGCAGGTCCGGGGCCGGGGACGCCTCGGCCTGCGCCGCCTGTACCGGTTCCGGTCGGGGGGCCACGGTGCGGGGGGCCATGGTGCGGGGGGTGTGCTGGGACCAGGCCGCGCTCAGCCGGTCGGCCAGCTCCCGGAGCGTGGTGGCCTCGCCGAAACCGGGCACTGTTTCCGGCGCCCCGAAGGACTGCGCCACCTCCGCCACGACGGAGGTCAGGATCACCGAGTCGATGCCCAGGTCCCGTTCCAGGTGGGCGTCGAGGCCGAGTTGTTCCGGCCGGTACTGCGTCTGACGCTGCGCCGCCGACAGGAGGGCCGTCAGGATGGCGTCTGGGCCGTCGGCCCAGGCCGCCCCGGCAGCGCCCTGTTCCAGTTCGGCGGCGACGGCGGCGACCAGTTCGCGGAGGGTGGTCACCTGCCCGCTCAGCCTGTCGCGCAGACCGAAGTGCTCTTTCACCGCGGCGAGGATCGACTCCAGGATGACCGAGTCGATGCCCAGGTCCGCCTCGAAATGGCTGTCGGGCAGCAGGTAGGACTCGTCGTACAGAGTGCGCTCGGCGACGATTTCCACCACTTGCTCGTGCAGGCGCGCGAGGTCGGAATGTTCTGCACCGGTCTCCGTCATGCGGCATTTCCCCCCTCGTCCTGGCGCAGCCGGCCGACCAGCGCGGAAATGGTGCGCACGGAACGGAAGTTCTTCAGCGTGACCTCCTGAATGGGGACCGTGATGGAGAATTCACGCTGGAGGAATCCGACGAGGTCGAAGATTCCCATCGAGTCGATGATGTTGAGTTCGGTGAGCGGGGTGTCCGGTTCCAGGCTCTCGGCGTCGCCGTCCATCCAGACATCGACGATGTAGTCGCTGATGAGTTTCTGAGGTGTCATTGCCGTCCTCGGTTCGGTCGCCGTGGCGTGCCTGTCCGGCAGCGCTGCTCACGGTCCGTCGGTCAGCTCCGTTCGACAGCGGGCCAGGTGAGCGTCGTCGCGCCCCACGTCAGGCCGCCGCCGAACGCGGTCAGCAGCACACGGTCGCCGGACGTCAGCACGCCCTCGGCGTGCGCGTGGGCGAGTGCCAGGGGGATGGAGGCCGCTGCGGTGTTGCCGACCTCGGCGATATTGCTGACGGCCCGCTCGCGCGGGAGCCCGATCTCGTCGGCCAGCCGTCGGGTGATCCGGTGGTTGGCCTGGTGGGCGACGAGATGGTCCACGTCCTCGACCCGCCACCCGGTACGGTCCAGAACCGACTGGGCGCTCTGGCCCATCCGCTGCACCGCCAGCCAGAAGACCTTCTTGCCCTGCATGGTGAAGTAGTAGTCGTCGGGTACCGGGTCAGGGTGGGCGCCGCCGGGCGGGGGGCCGCCGGCCGGCACGGTGATGAGCTCCACCCCTTCGCCGTCGCTGCCCAGGTCGAAAGGGCCCAGCGCTCCGTCCTCATGCGGGCTGCCCGCGCGCAGCACCACGGCGCCGGCTCCGTCACCGAAGATCACCGAGGTGGAGCGGTCGGCCGGGTTGAGGATGCGGGAGAAGGTCTCCGCGCCGATCACCAGCGCGCGCTCGGCGACACCGGTGGCGATGAGTCCGGCGGCTGAGGCCAGCGCGTAGAGGAATCCGGAGCACACGGCGGAGACGTCGTAGGCCGCCGCGTGCCCCAGGCCCAGCTTGCCCGCCACGGTGGGCGCCGTCGCCGGACACGGGCGGTCCGGCGTCGTGGTGGCCACGACCAGGGCGTCGAC
This sequence comes from Streptomyces spirodelae, assembly GCF_017676385.1. GTDB lineage: Bacteria > Actinomycetota > Actinomycetes > Streptomycetales > Streptomycetaceae > Streptomyces > Streptomyces spirodelae. The sequence continues at coordinate 110,325 of NZ_JAFFZN010000025.1, read as the reverse complement.
GTGCGGATCGCCGGAGGACTTCAGCGCCCTGGAGCCGGCGCCGACGGCCAGGTCGGAGGTGAGCACGCCCTCTTCCGCCACGTACCGCTGCCTGATCCCGGTCCGCGAACGCACCCACTCGTCCGAGCTGTTCAGCCGCGCGGCGAGCTCCTCGTTGGTGACGAGTCTGCGCGGCAGGCAGGCGCCGATGCCGGCCAGTACGGCCGCGCGGGTCACCGGGCGCTGCCCGCTGGACGGCTACCGGTACGAATCCTTTGACGAGGCGCTGGACGTGGCCGAGACGTAAGACGACGGCAGGGAACCACCGCGTGCTCCTCCCCGTGGATGACAGCCCGTGGGCTTCGGTCGCTCGCAACGTATGAGTCAGGACTGACGGCGCGCTGACCGATTGCTGACCCCTCGTCCCGTCAGGCATCGGTCAGCGCACGGTCAGCCGGCGACCGCATAGTTGCCGCAACGCGTCACAGCGCATTTCACGCGGTGCGGTACCGGCGCGGTACCGCACATTCGGGACGCGTCGACACGACGAGTCGGTCGGTCTGTTCCTCAGAAGGGAAGACACAGTCATGAGTGCCATGTACGAGAAACTGGTTGACATACTCGTCAATCACTTCGCCGTGGACCGAGGAAAGATCACCCCCGAAGCCACTTTCGAAGAGCTCAAGATGGACTCCCTCTTCCTCGTCGAATTCCTGCTGGTGATCCAGTCGGAATTCGATGTGAAACTCGACGACGACGCCGCGACGCTGACCGACACCATCGGCCATGTGGCGCGGCTCCTGGAGGACCAGACCAAGGCCACGGCGCAGTGACAGCCCCCTCACCCGTCGCCGTCACCGGGCTGGGGCTGGTCACAGCGGCCGGCATCGGGGTGGAGGAGACCTGGGAGGGCGTCTGCCGGGGCCGCTCGGCGGCGGCGAGGGACCCCCGCCTCGAAGGACTCCCCGTCGACATCTCGTGCACGGTGCCGGGACTTGACCCGGCGCGGCACGTCGGCAGGCGCAGCCCCTTGATGCACGACCGCTTCATCCAGCTGGCGATCGTCGCCGCCCGCGAAGCCGTCGCCGACTGCGGACTCGACCCGGACACCTGGGACGGGGCCCGGGTCGGCGTGGTGGTGGGCTGCGGACTCGGCGGTATCGGCACCATGGAGACCCAGCACCGCCGGCTGCTGGAGAGCGGCCCGGAGTCGGTCTCGGCGCTGCTGCTGCCGATGCTGGTGCCCAACATGGTGGCGGGCCACCTGGCGATCGATCTGCGGGCCACCGGGCCCAACTTCGTGACCGCGACGGCCTGCGCCTCGGGCGGTACGGCGATCGGCACCGCGGCGAGCCTGCTGCGCGACGGCTCGTGCGACGTCGTGCTTGCGGGCGGCACCGAGGCGAACGTGACACCGCTGATGGTCACCGGCTTCAACCAGATGGGAGCGCTCTCGCGTCGGGTGGACGAGCCGGAGGCCGCCTCCCGCCCCTTCGACCAGGACCGCGACGGATTCGTCATCGGCGAGGGCAGCGGCATCCTCGTGCTGGAACGGGAAGCGGACGCGGCAGCCCGCGGTGCCCGGGTCCGGGCGCGGCTGGCCGGTTACGGCGCCTCGGCCGACGCGCACCACATCACCGCGCCCGAGCCGGAGGGCGCCAGCGTGCTGCGGGCCGTGCACACCGCTCTGGGTCAGGCCGGGGCCGGTCCGCACGAGATCCGGCACGTCAACGCGCACGGCACCTCGACGCCGCTGAACGACGCCGTCGAGGCGCGGATGCTGCGCCGGCTGACCGGTGACGGCGCTGCGGTCACCTCCACCAAGGGGGTGCTCGGCCACACCCTCGGCGCGGCCGGCGCGATCGAGGCGGCCTTGACGGTGCTGGCCGTGGAGCGGTCCACGATCCCGCCGACCGCCAACCTCCGGCACCAGGACCCGGCGCTCGAACTGGACATCGTGACCGGCGAACCGCGCGAGGAGAAGGTCGAGGTCGCCATGAGCAACTCGTTCGGCTTCGGCGGCCAGAACGCGGTCCTGATCTTCACGCCCGGCAGTTGATGCCGTGCCCGACCGGAAGGAGGTGGCGCCGCCATGACGTTCACCGTCCCTGACAGCGATCTCGGCTCCCTGGAAGAGCGCGTGCAGACAGCGCTCAGGACCAGTGACGACTCCACGCTGAACCTGCTGGGCTACGGCGAGGTGACCCTGGTGCTGGAACTGGAGTCCGCGAGAGGTTCCTTCGCCTGCAAGCGTCTCCCGGTCTTCCCCGACAGTGCCCGGTTCCGCGACTACGAGCAGACCCTGTGGACGTATCTGCGGCGGCTGCGCCAGGGAGGTGTCCGGGTCGCCGAGACCCGGCTGTGGCACCAGCGGCGGCCGGGGGGCGGGATCGTCGGCTACTGCGTCCAGGAGACACTGCCCCGCAAGCGGCTGTGCTCCAACCTCCTGCACAGCGAGAGCGAGGCGTGGGCCTCGGACTTCTTCGCCCGGTTCCTGGACCAGGTCGACGGGGCCGTCTCCCCCACCCTCGGGCTGGACGCGCAGGCGTCCAACTGGGTCGACCTGGACGGCGAGCTGCTCTACATCGATGTGACCTCTCCGCTGATGCGGGACGCCTCGGGACGCGAACTGCTCGATGTGCGGCTGTTCTTCGCCTCGCTCCCCTGGCTGGTGCGCGACATCGTCCGTATCGCCACGGCCAGATCGATCTTCGACAAGTTCTATTCGACGCGCGGCGTGGTCCTCGACTTCCTCGGCAACCTGCACAAGGAGCGCCTGAGCGGGCTGATACCCGGCTTCCTCGAACAGGCCAACGCGCGGCTCGAGGTGCCCCTCAGCGAGCAGGAGGTCGCCGACTACTACCGGTCCGACGCGCGTGCGTGGGCCCTCATCCAGCGGCTCCGTAAGGCCGACCGGTTCTGGCACCGGGCACTGCGCCGCCCCTACCCGTTCCTGCTGCCGCCCGATGTCGACCGCTGACGCCCCGCCCCGCGCCCTCGCACCGCCGCGCCCAGCCACCGGCGCGGCCCTGGGCATCGCACTCGACCCGGGCTCGCCGCTGCGCGTGTACCATCTCGCGCGGCGGCTGACCCTGGCGGTGGTGTCCATCGCCTGGCTGGACGCGGCCGGGGACGCGATGCAGGAGCGGCTGGCATCGCGTCATCTGTCCGCGCACGAGGCCGCGTACGTGGCCTCGCTGCCGCTGCGACAGCGGCGGTGCGAGTGGCTCGCGGGGCGGCTCGCGCTCAAACACAGCGTCTGCGCCCACCAGTTGCGGCACTGGGGCAGGCTCGTCAGCAGCCGCCACATCCGCGTCGACACCGTGACAGGCGGCATGCGGGCGGGAAAGCCGGTGGTGGACGCGCCGGTCGAGGTGGGGCTGTCCCACTCGGCCGGCCTGGCGGTGGCCGTCTGCGGTCCGCACGCGGTCGGCGTCGATCTGGAGCACCGGCGGGAAGTTCCGCCGCTGCTCGCCGAGTTGCTGCTCGCCGAGGGCGAACCGCATCCGACGGAGCCCGGGCAGCGGCTCCTGGCGGGGATGCCGCTGCCGTTGCGCTGGGCGTGCAAGGAGGCCGTGCTCAAACACTACGGCTTCGGGCTCCGGGTCGACGCCTGCGAGGTGGCACTGACCGGGTGGCGGCCCGACGGCCGCTTCTCCTGGCGGGCCCGCTCCGGGCTGCTCCGGCACGCGCCCGCCGCGGCCGACGGGCTCGAGGAGAGCTGGGCGTTCGAGATCGACGGGTATTTCCTGGCCGTGGTGAGCACCTAGGGAGGAAGCATGCAGCCGACGGGCCCTGTGGCGCCCGAGCTGGAGCGGCGTTTCGGTGAGGCTCTCGCCGGCGCTGCCGCGGTGGCCGGCCTCGGTCCTTCGTCGCACAACTGTCAGCCCTGGGGCCTGGCCCGGCTGGTCAGCGAGGACGCGCGGGAAGCCGCGGCCGCGCTGCTGGGCCGCGCGTGCGGGCGGGACGAGGAGTACCTGGTGCTCGCCCTGGACCGACGCCGCGAACTGGTGGCCCTGCCGGCCCACGCCGTGGAGATGCGGGTGAGCTGCGGCGCCTACTGGCGGACACTGTTGCGCGGACTCGCGGCGCAGGGCTGGGTCCCCTCCCGGATGGAGGTCTCCAGCAACGGTTGTGCCCTGCCCGTCCGGGGCTGGCCGCCGGAGTGGTCGCCGCTGTGCGTGGCGGCCGTGCGGTACGGCGAGGGGTCCGGCGAACGGTTCGAGGACCTGCACGCGCTCGCCCGCGACCGCCGTACCCGGCGCGGCCCTTACCGCACGGAGCCGCTCGCTGCCGGTCTCCTCGACGCCCTGGAGACCGCCCGGCCCGTCGCACAGCCGCAACCGGACGCGGTGGTCGTCCAGCATCTGACGAGCCGTGACCAGTGCGCGGAGTTCGCCGCGTTCTGCGCCCGGAGAGCCGGGCGGGACTTCAGCCACCCACGGGCGTGGCGGGAGACCCACTCCTATCTGCGCTGGAGCCCCGCACACGCCGAGTCCGAGGGAGACGGTTTCACACTGCCGCAGCTCTTCGGTCCCCTCTCCCCCGTCCGGCACCTGGCCAAGCGTGTGCTGCTCCATCCCCGGGTGCTGCTGCCACTGTGTCGGCTGGGCTATCACCACCGGCTGGCCGGCGGTCTCGCCGCCACCGTGCGCACCGGTACCCCCGCCCTGGTCGCCATGGGCTTCACCGCCGCACGGCCCGGGCCTGCCGACGCGCTGGCCGGCGGCGCCCGGCTGGCGGACTACTGGCTGGCGGCGACGGAGGCGGGGCTCGCGCTGCATCCGGTGAGCGTCGTGGTCCAGCACGAGGATCTCAGGCAGGAGTTGCGGGACCAGTTCGGCCTCGAGGGCCGGACGTTCTTCGTCAGCCGCCTCGGACGGCCCGTGGACTCGGCGGCTCCGACGGCGAGACGTCCCGACGCCACGGCTCATCTGACGCTCTGACGGCCCGCCGGGGACGGGATCCGCGGCCCGGCGGCGGGGCGGTCCGTCCGTTGAGCCCGGGGAGAGCGCGCGTTTCCCCCGCGCCGTCCGCCTTGCCAGGAGAACACGTCACAATGCGGTTGCGTCAGGGAACTGGTTGCCCCATTCCCATGCGTTTGAATAGTGTTCAACTACCCGCGATTCACTTACCACCATTGCCCTGGCTACCACCTGCAGACCGTGTTAAAGTGACGCATTCCAGCAGACGGGGGACGGATGCTTATGAGGGTGTGGTTGTTGACGTATCGCTCAATTACCTGGACTTACGGCAAACCGCCTCGGACCCTCCCGCGGGAAGCACACGCGTTCGAACAACCCCCTCGGCACCTCGCCCGGGGGGGTCGGTCATGAGCGCCCGCATACTGATGTGCTGCGACAAACTCATCATGTGCGAAGGCATGCGTGCACTGCTCGAGCAGCACGACATGCAGGTCACAGGGGAGACCTCGGTACAGCGCGCGGTGGCCCTCGCCGCCGAGGACCCGCCCGAGGTGATCGTCGTGGTGAGCCCGGTGCTCACCGTCGACGACCGGAATGAGCTCACAGCCCTGGCGCGGCTGAGCAAAGTCCTCATGCTCGCCAAGGCGGAAAACATGCACCGCGCTTTCGAGGCATTGCGCGTGGGAGTACGCGCCGTTATTTCCGTGGAAAGCTCGGTGGAAGAACTCATTCATGTGATCAGAACTCTGGTCGAAGTGGATGCGATTGTGGTGCCGGTCGCCGCACGGAAATCCGTGGAAATGATGGCGCGCTCCTGCTGCTTACCCCCCGCAGCAAACACCTTGACCGGACGGGAGAACGAGGTGTTGCTGCTCCTGGCCCAGGGAATGGCCAACGACGAGATCGCCGAGAAACTGTCGGTCTCCAGTGCCACCATTCGCTCTCACGTCCATAATGTGCTGCACAAGCTCAGTGTGCGGTCACGCGCGCAGGCCGTCGCCGTCGCCTACGAGACCGGGCTCATCAACACGATCGAGCAGAAGGTCACCCGCCGCTGAGCTACCCGCGGCCGCGCTGCCGCCCGCAGCGGAGCGGGGCCGCAGGGCCCGGAGCGGGCCGCGGGGTGTCGCCCCGCCCGGAGCGGGCGACAGCGCCGCACGGCCCGCCCTGTGGCCCTCACGCCGCGCGGTAGCCGGGCTCCAGCCGCTCGCCCGCCAGCTCGTCCACGACGGTCGCCAGCTTCTCGAACTCGGCCGCCAGCCCGTGGAAGGTGTCTCCTTCCATATCCCTGCGGAAGTCCTCGCGGCTGCTGACCGAGATCACCTCGAAGTAGTGGAAGGCCGCGGCGGTATCGGCCTCGGCCCGCTGCACATCGAAGGAGAGGACACTGGGCAGCAAAGGGCAGGTGGCGTAGTCCGTCTCCCGCACCCATGATTCGAACGTGGCCCGGTCGACCCCGTCCCGCAGTCGGATGCGGTGAATGATGATGTCCATTCCGTTCCCTTTCTCTTCCTGCGCGACGGCCCCGCACACAGGCCGGCGCCGCGGCTTCACCGGCGCTTGGCGCTGCGCCGAGGAGGGTTGAGACCGAGCGCGCGGGCCACATTGTTCTTCTGGATCTCGTTCGTTCCGGAAAAGATCCTGGCGGGCAGGGCATCACGCAGAAGGCATTCGGCCTCGCCGTCCAGGACACCCAGCGCGCCCCGCAACTGCACCGCGTCCAGACCCAGTTGCACCGCCGCCTCGCTCACCGCGATCTTCGCCAGCGCGGGGCCGATCTCGTCGTCGGTGCCGTCGGCCAGCCCCCGGGCCGCCTTGTACAGCAGCAGCCTGGCCGCCTCGTGGCGCGCCATCATGTCGACGACGCGGTGGCTGACGGCTTGAAAGGCACCGATCGGCGTGCCGAACTGCTCGCGCTCCCTGACGTGCGCGACCGTGGAATCCAGTACCCGCTTCATGGCTCCCAGGTAGGCCGCGAACAGACAGGTGCGCTCCCACTTCATCGAACAGGAGAAGATGGCGGCGCCTGATCCCTCGGCGCCCAGCACCTGCGTGTCGGGCACCACGCAGCCGTCGAAGTAGACGTCCGCCATGGGCGAGCCGCGCAGTCCGACCTTGTCGTAGCGCTGCCCCACGCTCAGCCCCGGGGTGCCCGCCTCGACGACGAAGGTGGTCAGCCCGAAGAAGCCGCCGCCCGGGTCGGTGGCGGCCTGCACGATGAACAGGTCGGCCACCGGGGAGTTGGTGGTGAAGCACTTGTGGCCGTCGAGCCGGTAGCCGGCGCCGTCCCGCGTGGCACGTGTCCGCAGCCGCAGGGTGTCGGAGCCCGCCTCCGGCTCCGTGATGCAGTGCGCCGCTATGAGCTCCCCCGAACCGAGCGCGGGGAGCCAGCGCTTCTTCTGCTCCTCGGTACCGAACTCCACGACGGGCATCACGGCGGCGAACAGGTGCGCGGCGACGGAGAACGCGAAACCGGTGTCCTCGCAGCCGAACCCGAGGGCCTCCATCGTCGCAGCGGCCTCGACCGCGTCGAGGCCGCTGCCGCCGTAGGCACGAGGGACGCAGCTGCCGACGAGCCCCTGCTGTCCTGCCGAGCGCCAACGGCGGCGGAAGTCCTCGGTGTCGAACTCGGCAGGCGTGGTGAGCTCACGCTGGGCGAAACGCACGACCATGTCGCGCATCTCTTCCGTTTCCGGTGAGAGGTCAAAGTCCATGGCTGTCCGTGTACTCCTCTAGGAGCAGGTGATAGTTGATGCCGCCGGTACCGAAGGAGCTGACGCCCGCACGCCGCGGCCGGCCCGGCTCCGTGCGCCAGGGCCGCGCTTCGCCGCAGACGCGGGCGGGGATCAGATCGAGTTCCAGCCCGGGGTCCACCTTCCGCAGGTTGGCGTTGGGTGGAAGGGTGCGTGCGCCGACGGCCAGCAGCGCCCGCAGCAGTCCCGCGGCGCCGGCGGCCGCGAAGGTGTGCCCGAAGAAGGATTTGGCCGAACCGATCTCCAGAGGGGCCCCGCGCTCCGGGCTCGCGTAGACCTCTGCCATGGCGGCGGCCTCCACCCGGTCGCCCACCCGGGTGCCGGTTCCGTGCGCCTCCACGTAGTCGACGGCACCTGGGGCGAAGTCGACCTGCTCGAAAGCCTGCCGCATGGCGCGCGACTGGCCTGCCGCATCGGGCGCGATCAGGGACTTGGCGTCGTTCGACCCTCCCACGCCGCGCAGCAGACCGAGGATCGGATCGCCGTCGCGTCTGGCGTCGTCGTACCGCTTCAGAAGGAAGAGCGCGCAGCCGTCACCCGGGCTGAAGCCGTCGGCCGCCAGGTCGAAGGGGGTGATCTTGCCGTGCGAGAGCAGCCCCAGCGCCGAGCAGAGGATCATGTCGCGTGCGTTGCAGGGCAGTTCGACGCCGCCGGCGAGAGCGTAGTCCGCGCCGCCCGTCCGCAGCCGGCTGACCGCCATGTCCACGGCGGCGAGCGAGGAAGCGCAGGCGGCCTCCACCGCGACGGGGACGGCGGCCAGCCCGTACTCGTTCGCGATGAGCGCCGCCACACCGCTGGCCAGGCAGCCGTCGAGCGCCACCGGGGAATCGACGGGCCCCGGCTCGCCGTACAGCTCACGGACCGACTTCAGCAGGGGCTCCACCTCCTCCCGGGACCACGGGGCGAGCGTGTCGAGGGAGCGCACCAGGTCCTCGAGCACATCCAGGCACAGCACCGTGTTCAGCTGCCGCTCCCGGGAGAGGCCCAGATTGCTGCCCACGGCCACGAGCCCGGTCCCGGTGAGGGTCCCGGCCGGCGCCCCCCTGCGGGCGAAGAGCTCCCCGGCCACGGCCAGTCCGACCCGCTGTGCCGCGTCCAGTGCCTGGTACCGGCTCGGCGGGATACGCACCCCGGGCGGCGGTGCGCCGGGTACGGGCATCGGAGCGCCCTGCTCGGCGTAGCTGCGGTTGAGGCCGAGCGCTTCCGGGCTGTGGTAGAGCTCCCGGTCGAGCAGCTCCCCGGGAACCGGCCGGATACGGTCCCGGCCGGACAGCGTCGCGGCCCAGAAGGCGTCGGCGTCGGCCGCGTCGGCGAACCGCCCGCCGAACCCCACGACGGCGATCGGCTCGGGACCGGCCGCCGTCCGCCCCGAGCCGGCCACACCCTGTCCCGTACGCCTCACCGGCCCCGCGTCCCCCTGGTGCCCCGCGGACTGCTCCGGCGCCCGGATACCCCCGGTGCCCCGGTGTTCCTGAACGACCAGGTGGCACACGGTGCCGGTCAGCGAGGCGCCGGTGACCACGGCGAGGCGGGGTCCGCCGTCCGCGGGCCGCTGCCACTCCTCCGCCTCCGCGACGCCACGGAACGGCGTCTCCCCAACCGCGCGGAACGGTCCCTCCGCGAGCGGGAACTGCGGGCGCGCACCGGCGTCCGTACGCAGCGGCGGCAGCCGCCGGTGGTGGAGCGCCAGCGCGACCTTGCTGACGGCGGCCACCCCGGCATTGGCGAAGGTGTGCCCCAGCCGGTCCCTGACGGTGCCGGCGGGTATGGGGGCTGCCGCACCGTCCGCGAGGCCGGCCCAGGCCCCGGGCTCGCCCTCCGGACCGCTCCCGGTGTACTCCACGTACTGGACGCGGGCCGCCGGCACACCCGAACGCCGCCGACTCGCGGCGGCGGTCCGCCGGTACAGCTCGGCCGAGGTCGGGTAGCGGAACACACCGGGGCGCGCGTCCTGCTGGAGGGTGCAGTCCAGCAGCGTCGCGTAGATGCGGTCGCCGTCGCGCTGGGCCGAGGACAGCCGTTTGAGCAGCAGCCCTCCCACTCCTTCGCCGACAGCGGGGCGGCTGTCGGCGACGGCCGGATCGCCGTCCGGGTGGCCGGATCCGGCGGCGGACAGCCCCTTGGCCGCCAGGGCACGGGCGGGAAAGCGGCCCTCGCGGCACTGGCCTGCCAGCACCAGTACGGCGTCCGTGACCTCGCTGCGAAGGCTGTCCATCGCGTGAGCGATGCCCAGGTAGGAGGTGGCGTCGGCCGACTCCAACGCCAGAGTCCGGCCGCGCAGGCCGAACGCCGCCGCCACCCTGGCCGGGATCGTGCTCGCCATCTCACCTATCCGGTCGTGGGGCGAGGCACCCAGGTGCCGCAACGCGGCGGAGCGGAGTTCCTCCGCGGCACGGGCTGCGGCTCCGCCGAGATCGGGGTGCTCGGCGGAGTCCATCACCCGCTCCAGATCGCGCGCATACCAGCTGCTGGCCACCCGCAGGGCGTTGGCGTACTGCCGGTCGAGCCCGAAGCAGGTGCCGGTCACCACGTCAGTGCGGTCGGAGGGCAACGGCCGCTGCCCGTACCCCGCGTCGTCCAGGCACTGCCGCGCCGCCTCCAGCATGAGGAGCTGCATCCGGGCCATGGAGGGCGCCTGGGCCGGCGGGATACCGAACCGGGCGACGTCGACCTCGATATCGGCCAGGCTCTCGGGGGAGGCCGGGGTGTCCGGGGCTTCTGGGGTGTCGGGGGCGTCCTGTGGCATGGCCGCGGCGTCACGCGCTGTCCCCTCGGTGAGCAGCCGCCAGTAGTCGGCCACCCCTCGGGCCGTCGGGTAGAGCGCCGCGATGCCCACGACGGCGATCGCCTCGGGTGCGGTTCCCGCCTGGTCCTCGCCGGTGCTGCTGCCCCGTCCCGCGTGCATGCCGGGCCGCTCCTGTTCCTCGTCGGGGGTGGTCATCCGGTCTCAGCCCGTCGGCAATCCGTCGCGCCCACGCTCCCGGTGCCCCCACAGCGCTCTGGGGTGGCCGAGCGAGGGGTCGTGCGCGAGGATCTCCGCGTGCCTGCGCTGCAGCGGTGCCGCGGGCTGGATGCCCAGTTCCTCGTCGAGGCGCCGCTGGGTGAGGCGGAAGAGCTCCAGAGCGTCGCTCTGCCGGCCGGTCCGGTACAGGGCGAGCATCAGCAGTTCGCAGAAGCGCTCGCGCAGCGGGTACTGAGCGGCGAGCTGGCGCAGCTCGGCGATCGCCCGGGACTCGTCGCCCACAATCAGCCGGGCGCTCGCCAGGTCCTCCCAGACGGTCAGCCGCCGTTCCTCGAAGAGCGCTCCCGCGCTGCGGCACCGGAGGCCGTCCCCGGCGTCGAGCAATGCGGGCCCGCGCCACAGTGCGAGGGCGGATTCCAAATGCCGGAGCGCGAGTTCCGGTTCGCCGGGAAGGGCGTCCGCGCCCCGCACCGCGTGGTCGAGAAACCTGTTTCCGTCAACGCGGTCCCGGGACACATTCAGAAGATAACCGTTGGGTACGGCGCGCAGGATTGTGGCGTCCCCTGCGGGCTGGCCCAGCACTTTACGGACACGCGTGGCGTGCGCCTGCAGCGCGTTACGGGGATTCCCGACCGGGTGCCCCGCCCACAGTTCGTCGGCCAGTTCCACGTGCGAGACGACATGCCCTGGCTCCAGCGCCAGCGTGGCCAGCATGGCGCGGACCTTGCTGGCACGCACCGCGACGGTGCGCCCCTCGCAAGAGACGGACAGCGGACCGAGTATGTCAATGTCCACAGCGTTGTTCCCCCATGACGCTTGAACTCGTGTACCGGCCGTAGCCGATAGAAGTCGCGCTCTGAATTCTTATGTGACTCGAACTACGTCACCCGCCGGGCAGACAGACCGTACGGCTGTTGCACTGTCGCGCTCGTACTTTTCGTCGGCCGCACCAGAAAGCGGAATTCAATATCAGCGCTTGTCCACAGAACCGTGGCTCGAAACCTGTTTTCTTCTCCGCCGATACTCTCTGTCGAGAGAGTCGGTTTCTTTCAGGCAAGCCATGCTTTCAGCCACACAGGAGGGTGTCACCCATCAACCGACTCGTTTTGTTCATGAACGGACGATCGAAGCCTCCGCCGCGGCTCAACCATTCGTTGAGCGGCGGCAAGATCACCTCAACGGAGCGCCAGGGACCACAGCAAAGGGGGCCATGGTGACCAACGGGGCAAAGAGGGCCGCGGTACGGCGGACAGCCCCCACGCAGCACGAACATGCCTGAGAGCAGTACCACGAACACAGGCCCGCCGAGGCGCTACGATCGTGTCCCGATCACATGAGGTGACGTTCAGTCAGCAGCCAACAGGGGGTCAGCATGAGTCCGGTCGGACCTGATCACAGGAGATCAGCCATGCGCAGCACCCCGACACCCCCGGTCCCGGCGCCGACCGGCGGAAACCCCACCGCCGAGCCACCGCGGTAGAGCCGGGAGAGGCACCGTGTTCTATTACGTACTGAAGTATGTACTGCTGGGACCGCTGCTGCGGCTGGTGTTCCGGCCCCGGATCGAGGGCCTGGAGAACGTACCGGACGAGGGGCCCGCCATCGTCGCGGGAAACCATCTCTCCTTCTCCGACCACTTCGTGATGCCCGCGATCCTCAAACGCCGCATCACCTTCCTCGCCAAGGCGGAGTACTTCACCGGCCCGGGCCTCAAGGGCCGGCTGACCGCCGCGTTCTTCCACAGCGTGGGCCAGATCCCCGTCGACCGCTCCGGAAAGGGCGCCGGTCAGGCTGCCATCGACGAGGGGCTGGGCGTGCTCCGCAAGGGCGAGCTGCTCGGCATCTACCCGGAGGGCACCCGCTCCCACGACGGGCGGCTCTACAAAGGCCGGGTAGGCGTCGCGGCGATGGCGCTCGGCGCCGGAGTGAAGGTCGTCCCCTGCGCGATGGTCGGCACCTTCGAGCTGCAGCCACCGGGCCGGAAGGTGCCCCGTATGGGCCGGGTGACGATCAGGTTCGGCAAGCCCCTCGACTTCTCGCGCTTCGCGGGGATGGAGCAGGAGCGCACGGTGCTGCGCGCGGTCACCGACGAGATCATCCACGAGATCATGCTGCTGTCGGGTCAGGAGTATGTGGACATGTACGCTCCCGACGCCAAGGCGGCGCAGGCCGAGGAGCGGGCCCGGGAGAAGCTGGAGAAGAACCGCCAGAAGCCGGCGAAGAAGAGCGGCGGTGCGCAGCCCTGAACTCAGCCCGGTCGCCGACTTACGGAGCAGCGTCGCTGAGCCGTGAGCCGAACGCGAGCCGGAACACGAACAGCTGAGGGGCGGCCCGGACTCGTCCGGGCCGCCCCTCGCCTGACGCGGTCGCCCTCTCACGGGCGAGCGCCCACGGGCCAGCCCTCACAGGGGAGCGCTCACAGGAGAGTGCTCACGGGGTGGGCGCCGGGACCTGCGCGGCCTTGGCCTTGGCCGTCGCCTTGGCCGGGGACTTGACCGGCTGCGGCGTGGCGTGCGGTGCGCAGGTCACGTCCTCGGCGTCGACGGTGCCCTTGAGGAGGTAGGCGTCGACCCGCTCGTTGATGCACGGGTTCTTCAGGTTGGTGATGCCGTGCGAGCCCGCGTCCTTCTCGGTGATCAGGCGGGAGCCCTTGAGGCGCTTGTGCAGCTCGACACCGCCCGGGTAGGGGGTGGCGGCGTCCCGGGTGGCCTGGATCAGCAGGACCGGGTGCGAGGTCTTGGCACGGATCTCCAGCGCGTCGTGCTGCTTGAGCGGCCACACGGCGCACGGGTAGTTCATCCAGGCGTTGGCCCACGTCAGGAACGGGTACTTCTCGTGCAGCCGGGTGTTGTCCCGGTCCCAGGTCTTCCAGTCGCGCGGCCACTTGGCGTCGTTGCACTCGACGGCGTTGTAGACGGCGTTGCCGTTCTCGCTCCGCTTGTTGCCCGCCACATCGGACATGTCCGGTGCCGCGGCCTCGATCAGCGGCTGCTCGTCGCCCTTGAGGTAGGCGGACCACACCGAGGCGACGGCCGCCCACGCCGAGTCGTAGTAGGGCGCGCTCTGGAAGAAGCCCAGCAGTTCGGCCGGTCCGACGACGCCGCCGACGGGGTCCTTCTTCGCGGTGGCACGCAGCTCGCGCCACTTGGCCTCGACCTTGTCGGGCGTGGAGCCGATGCCGTAGACGTCGTCGTGCTCGGCGACCCACTTCTTCCAGTCGTCCCACCGGGTCTGGAAGGCGATGTCCTGGTCGAGGTTGACGTCGTACCAGATCTTCCGCCGGGACGGGTTGACCACGCTGTCGGTGACCATCCGGCGGATGTGGCCCGGGAAGAGCTCGGCGTAGACGGCGCCCATGTAGGTGCCGTAGGAGACGCCCAGGAAGTTGAGCTTCTTGTCACCGAGCGCGGCGCGGATGACATCCAGATCACGTGCCGCGTTGGGCGTGGTCATCTGCGGCAGCAGGTCGCCGCTGCGCTCCTTGCAGCCGTCCGCGTATTCCTTGGCGAGCTTGCGCTGGGCGAGCTTGTCGGCCTCGCTGTCGGGGACCGGGTCGTCCTTGGGTGCCTTGACCCACTCCTGTGGGTCGGCACAGGAGATGGGAGCCGAGTGGCCGACGCCGCGCGGGTCGAAGCCCACGAAGTCGTAGGCGGTCGCGGCCTTCGCCCACAGCGGGTTCTTGTCCGGGATGCGGTTGGGGAAGCGCAGGCCCGAGCCGCCGGGGCCGCCCGGGTTGTAGACCAGAGAGCCCTGCCGCTTGCCCTTGCCCCCGGTGCTGCGTGCCCGGTCGACGGCGAGCTTGATCTTCTTACCGTGGGGCTTGGCGTAGTCGAGGGGGACGGTGACCCAGCCGCACTCGACGCCTGCCTTGGTGCCCCAGTCCGCGGGGCAGTCCTTCCAGTCGATACCGGCCCGAGCTGCACGGGCGGCGGCGATCTTGACACCCCGCGCCTCGGCGGCGCCGGAGCGCTTCGCCGTCCGCTCCTGAGCGGTGGTGCCGTCCGCGACGGCGGACGGCACGGATATGAGCCCCGCCGTGAGGGCTCCGGCGGCGATGGTGCCGGCGGCGGCGATGGCCGCCTTCCGTCTGTTCACGTCTCTCCCCCTCCGGGTACTGCCGAGTGTGACGGCGGTGGTCCGTGACCACGGTGGTGGTCTTCAGACCGGATCCTTCATCGTCGTCGGCGGTAAGGGACAGGGCAGGGGATCGTTCTTTACCAAGAAGTGAACGTCAGTGCGGAGTCGAGCACCCTCCGCAGTCGGAGCGCGTCCGGCGCGACGGCGGTGACCAGTACGCCCGGCCCCGCCAGTGGGGTCACGACCGCCGAATCGCCCAGTACCCGTGCCGGGAGGGGCTCTTGGGCCCGCTCCGGGCCGACCACGAGCAGCTGTCCCACCGCCCGGTGCCCGCCGAGGACCGCGCCACCGTCCCAACCCGGCGCGCCAGGACCGAAATCGAGCTGCTGGTCCAGCAGCGGGCGCCCGCCGCGGCGCACGCTCAGCCGAGTGCACAGCCGGCCGGACTCCTCACCCGCGCGCCCCAGCACCTGCTCGTCACGCAGCACGAGGCGGGCGCCGGGCGACAGTTCGGCACTCAGGTGCTGCCGCAGCTCGCTGCCGCGTACGGAGATCAGCGGCTCGGGCAGCCAGTGCAGCCGGCCGCCCTCGCCGACCTGCAGGTGCACGTCGTAGCGGGCGGGCTCGGCCGTGCGGCCCGGGAGCGCGAGGGTGGCCGCGCTCCCGTCGACCCGGAGCGCGGCGCCCGGTTCGGCCCGAGCCTCGATGACGATCCGGTCACCGCCCAGCGGGGCGCTCATCGCACCGACGAGCGTCACCCGGGCCGCTGCCGGGTCCGCCGAACGGGTGCGGCGCAGCGCCACCGGTCCCCCGCCGGCCAGCGACGGCAGCGCTGTGCCGCCCCGCCCGTCGGGTACGGCTCTGATCCGGGCGCGGGCGCTGACACCCGTGGCGGGAGCCGTCATGCCGTCGCAACCGCCCGCGCCGTCCATGCGGTGAACTGCTCACGCACCCACGCGGCGACCGGACGCGCCCCAGGCTCACCGCGCAGCGACTGGAACAGCACCGGGAGTTCGCCCCGCTGCTGCTTCGCGTCCCGCGCCATGCCCTCCAGGTCCGAGCCGACATAGGGGGCGAGATCGGTCTTGTTGACGACCAGCAGGTCCGCCGTGGTGACGCCGGGACCGCCCTTGCGGGGGATGTCGTCACCGCCGGCCACGTCGATCACGAAGATCTGCGCATCGACCAGCCCCTTGGAGAAGGTCGCGGTCAGGTTGTCGCCCCCGGACTCGACCAGTACCACGTCGAGCGGCGCCCCCTTGGCCAACAGCGCGGTCTCCAGGTCCTCGATCGCCTCCAGGTTGGCGGAGATGTCGTCCCGGATCGCGGTGTGCGGACAGGCGCCCGTCTCCACCGCGGCGATCCGCTCCGGCGGCAGCACGGCCTCGCGCAGCAGGAAGGCGGCGTCCTCCTGGGTGTAGATGTCGTTGGTGACGACGGCGAGCGAGAGCCGGTCGCGCAGCTCGCGGCAGAGCGCCGCGACGGTGGCCGTCTTGCCGGAGCCGACGGGCCCGCCGAGGCCGACGCGGAGCGCGCGGCGGCTGCCGTCGGGCAGGGCCGCCGAGGCGCTGTGCCGCTCGGGGTGGTGGCCGGTGTGGGAGTGATCGAGGTGCACGGGTTTCTCCGGGGGGTCGAATCGAGTCGGGGCGGGTCCGAATCGGAGCAAGCCCGGTCAGAGGGAGTCCGAATCAGAGCAAGTCCGGTCACGGCGGGTCCGGGTCAGGAGGCGAAGAGGCGTACCGGCCAGGTCGCGTGCTGCTCGGCGGTGATCTCCAGGAGCGGTGCCGAGGCGGCCGGCAGGTCCTCGACCGCTCCGCTGCCCGCGGTCCCGGCACGCCGGGCCACCTCGTCCGTCTCGGGGGTGAGCCGGGCCAGTACGGCGGTGGCGTGGAACGGGTCGAGGCTCAGCAGGCGGACGGCCGCCGTCGCGGGCCCGCTGACGTTGTCGTACGCGGCGGCCTGCGCCGCCTCCAGCGGGCCGAGCCCCGCCGAGCGGGCCGCGAGCCCCAGCACCACGGGCTGATGCACACCCTGCGGGCGGGCGGCGGCCAGCTCGTCCAGCTCCGGTCCCGGCCAGGTGGCACGGGCCGCGCGCATCAGTTGCCGGCCCAGCTTGCGAGCGGTACGGCGCAGCGCGGGCGAGGGAGTACGGGCGTCGGCCGCCTCGTCCAGTGCGAGAGGGTCGTGTCCGGCCGCGGCCGCGGCGGCGAGCGCCGCCGCGGTCAGTCCTGCCGTGTGCAGTCGGCCCCTGCAGAACTCCTCCAGGGTGGCCGCGTCGTGCACCCGGCCCGCCTTGACGGCGGCCTCGGCACCCTGCGAGTGGGCGTGCCCGCCCGCGGGGAACCGGCCGTCGGCGAGCAACAGCAGTGCGGCTGCACCAGCCATCGTGCTCACCTCCGCTCAGAACAAGAAGTACCGCTGGGCCAGGGGCAGCGTCTCGGCGGGTGACGGGTCGACCGGGGTGCCGTCGATGGTGACGGTGAAGGTGTCGGGGTCGACCCGTACCTCGGGCCGGGCGTCGTTCTGGCGCATATCGGCCTTGGTGACGGAGCGGGTGTCGCGGATGGCGACGAACCGCTTGGCGAGCGGGAGCCGGTCCGGGAGCCCGTCGTCGAGCGCGGTCCGCGTCACGAAGTTGACGGAGTTGCTGCCCGGGGCGCGGCCCTTGGCGCCGAACATGGGGCGCGGCAGCACCGGCTGCGGGGTGGGGATGGAGGCGTTGGCGTCCCCCATCTGGGCGTAGGCGAGCTGTCCGCCCTTGAGTACGAGCTGCGGCTTGACGCCGAAGAACGCCGGGTCCCACAGCACCAGATCGGCGAGCTTGCCGGCCTCTACGGAACCGATCTCGGCGTCCATGCCCTGGGCGAGCGCCGGGTTGATGGTGTACTTGGCGACATAGCGCCTCGCGCGCAGGTTGTCGGCGCGTCCGTCGCCCGCGAGGGCTCCGTACCGCTGCTTCATCACGTGCGCCGTCTGCCAGGTGCGCAGCACCACTTCGCCGATGCGGCCCATGGCCTGCGAGTCGGAGGAGATGATCGAGATGGCACCGAGGTCGTGCAGGGTGTCCTCGGCCGCGATGGTGCTGGGCCGGATGCGGGACTCGGCGAAGGCGAGGTCCTCGGGCACGGCCGGGTTGAGGTGGTGGCAGACCATCAGCATGTCGAGGTGTTCCTCGATGGTGTTGACGGTGTGCGGCCGCGTCGGATTGGTGGAGGAGGGCAGCACGTTCGGCTCGGCGACGACGGTGATGATGTCGGGCGCGTGCCCGCCGCCGGCCCCTTCGGTGTGGTACGCGTGGATGCCGCGTCCGGCGATCGCGGCGAGGGTGTCGCCGACGAACCCGGCCTCGTTGAGGGTGTCGGTGTGGATGGCGACCTGGGCGCCGGTCTCGTCGCAGACCGACAGACAGGCGTCGATCACGGCGGGGGTCGCCCCCCAGTCCTCGTGGATCTTGAAGCCCACAGCTCCGCCCCGCAGTTGGGCGAGCATCGCGGCGCGCGAGACGGTGTTGCCCTTGCCGAGCAGACCGACGTTGACCGGCAGCCCGTCCATGCCCTCCAGGGTGCGCGCGGTGTGCCAGGCGCCAGGGGTGACGGTGGTGGCCTTGGAACCCTCGGCGGGCCCGGTGCCGCCGCCGACGAGCGTGGTGATACCCGCTGCGAGGGCCGCGTCGGCGAGCTGGGGGCAGATGAAGTGGACGTGGGCGTCGATGGCACCGGCGGTGAGGATCTTCCCGTTGCCCGCGATGATCTCCGTCTCGGGGCCGATGACGAGGTCGGCGTGTACGCCGTCCATGGTGTCGGGGTTGCCGGCCTTGCCCAGTGCGGTGATGCGGCCGTCGCGGATGCCGAGGTCCGCCTTGACGACGCCCCAGTGGTCGAGGACGAGAGCGCCGGTGATCACGGTGTCGGGGGCGCCTTCGGCGCGGGTGGTGAGCGCCTGGCCCATGGATTCACGGATGACCTTGCCGCCGCCGAAGACCGCCTCGTCGCCGGCGCGTCCGGGACCGCCGGAGAGGTCGTCCTCGATCTTGACGAAGAGCGAGGTGTCGGCGAGCCGCACCCGGTCGCCGGTGGTGGGGCCGAACAGATCGGCGTACTCGGCACGGGACAGTTCACGCATCGAGGGCGCCTCCCGCCGCCGAGCGCAGCCCAGCGATGATCCGGTTGCCGCCGATGGGGACGAGGGCGACCTCGACGGGGATGCCGGGCTCGAAGCGGACGGCGGTGCCGGCGGCGATGCCGAGCCGCATGCCCCACGCGGCCTGGCGGTCGAAGTCAAGTGCGGGGTTGGCCTCGGCGAAGTGGTAGTGGGAGCCGACCTGTACGGGCCGGTCGGCCGCGTTGAGCACGGTCAGCCGGGTGACCTGGGCGCTCGCGTTGAGCGGCACGGGTTCCTCGGCGTAGTGGATCTCTCCGGGGATCATGGGCGACTCCTCGTCGGCGCGGTCAGGAGATGGGCTCGTGGACGGTGACGAGCTTGGTGCCGTCCGGGAAGGTCGCCTCGACCTGGACGTCGTGGAGCATCTCGGGAATGCCTTCCATGACGTCGCCGCGGGTGAGTACCTCGCGTCCCGACTCCATGAGCTGGGCGACGCTCCGTCCGTCGCGGGCGCCTTCGAGGACATGGACCGTGATGAGGGCGACGGCCTCGGGGTGGTTCAGGCGCAGCCCGCGGTCCTTGCGCCGCTGTGCCACGTCCGCCGCGACATGAATGAGCAGCCGCTCCTGCTCATGGGGGGTCAATCGCATACTCTCCACCTCATCGTCGTCGCCGGGCCCGGGATGCCGGGACGCTCGCTGCGACGACACACGCCCGGTAGATGTATCACACACATGCCATGGAGCCGCCAACTCCCCGGAGGTTACGGCAGCGCCGTTTCACCGGTGTTAACACTCACCGGGCATGCTCCGGCCCTGTTCAGAGCGATGACCTTCCGCTCTCCGCAACTGCCTGTCCGGTATGCGCTCTTGACGGGCCGAAGCGCCCGCAGCATTCTCATGCTCGCGTCAAAAATGCTGCACACGCCGGGCCGGATGCCCCCAGTGCGTACCGGTATCACCCCAAGCCGCCGCTCCGGGCGGCACGTGCCGCGCCCGGCAACCCACCCCCCACCACCCCCACACCATCGGAGAGCTCAGCAGTGATACGCGGACACCACAGACACCAGCGCCGTGCTGCCCTCACCGCCTCGGCGAGCACTGTGCTCGCACTCGCTCTGCTCGGCGCGGCCGGCTCAGCCGCGCAGGCGGACCCCGAAGGCACCGCCGGCCACCCCGGGAGCGGCGGCAGTTCCGACGGCAGGGCGGCGGAGGCGCCCGATATCGACGTCGCCGCGGTACAGCGGGACCTGAAGGACCTCCAGTCCATCGCGGAGGCCAACGGCGGCAACCGCGCCCACGGCCGCCCCGGCTACCGCGCCTCCCTCGACCACGTGAGGAAGAAGCTGGACGCCGTCGGCTTCAAGACCACCGTGCAGAGGTTCACCAGCGGCGGCGCCACGGGCTACAACCTGATCGCCGACTGGCCCAAGGGCGGCACGGGCGCGACCGTCATGGCCGGCTCCCACCTGGACTCGGTCACCTCGGGCCCTGGCATCAACGACAACGGCTCGGGCTCCGCGGGGATACTGGAGACCGCGCTGGCCGTCGCCAAGGCGGATCTGAAGCCCGCCAAGCATCTGCGGTTCGCCTGGTGGGGAGCCGAGGAGCGGGGCATGGTGGGCTCGGGCCACTACGTCAAGAGCCTGTCGAAGGACGAACTTGGCAAGATCGACACCTATTTGAACTTCGACATGATCGGCTCACCCAACGCGGGCCACTTCGTCTATGACGACGACGCCGCTGTCGCGTCGGTCTTCAAGGACTGGTTCAGCGCCAAGGGCGTGTCCACGGAGGCGTCCGAGGAGACCAACGGGCGCAGCGACCACGCCCCGTTCAAGCAGGCGGGCGTCACCGTCGGCGGCACCTTCACGGGCGCGGGCGAGCGGAAGACCCAGGCGCAGGCGGCCAAGTGGGGCGGCGAGGCGGGCCGGCCGTACGACCCGTGCTACCACTCGGCCTGCGACGACACCTCGAACATCGACGAGAAGGTGCTCGACCTGCACAGTGACGCCATCGCGCACGCGGTCTGGAAGCTCAGCTCCTGACCTTCGGCCCGCAGGGGCTCACTTCTCCCGGCCCGGCCGCCGCTCCCCGGCGGCCGGGCCGCGGTGTTCGGCGGCGATCCCGAACCGCCGCGCCTCGCGCGGCACCGCGCCCTGGCCGATCTCACGGAACCCGGAGACGGTGCTGATGATCTCCTCGGACTCCGGCTGCTCCCGCTCGGCGGCGTCCAGGGCCTCCAGGCGCTCCAGGTCGGCGGCGGAAACCAGTCCGACGAGCGGCTTTCCGTGCCGGGTGACCACCACGCGCTCCTCGCCGTAGACGACCCGATTGATCAGATCCGCCAGCTCGGCCCGCGCCTGCGTCACCGGAATCTCGTAAGCCATGCCGCCATTCTAGGGGCGAGCTCGAAACCGCAGGTCAGAGCGGCATCACGGGGTCTTCTCACCGGCTCGTACCGCTTCGCCTTCAGCGGAATCCGCCCTGCTCGGGGGGACGTTGGGTGCCGGACGTGGCAGGCTGCCACACGTACGTTCTGTACGTCCTGTACATTTTCTCGCCCGAGAGCGGAGTGCGACGCCATGCGGAACCAGCCGACAGCCCCGACGGCCCGGTACGTCCTGCCCGAGTTCACCGAGCGCACCAGCAGCGGCATGCGGACGATGGATCCGTACTCCAAGCTGATGGAGGAGCGGATCGTCTTCCTCGGCACCCAGATCGACGACACCTCCGCCAACGATGTGATGGCACAGTTCATCCACCTCGAACACGCGGCGCCCGATCAGGACATCTCGCTGTACATCAACTCGCCGGGCGGCTCGTTCACGGCGATGACCGCGATCTACGACACGATGCGATTCGTCTCCTGCGACATCGAGACCGTCTGCCTGGGCCAGGCCGCCTCCGCCGCCTCCGTGCTGCTGGCCGCCGGAACGCCCGGCAAGCGGCTGGCGCTACCGGGCGCCCGCGTCCTCATCCACCAGCCCTCGCTCCACGAGCCGCTGCGGGGCCAGGCGACCGATCTGGAGATCCAGGCCCAGGAACTGCTGCGGACCCGCGAACGGCTGGAGGAGCTCTACGAGCGCCACACAGGACAGCCGCGCAACAAGATCAGTCAGGACATCGAGCGCGACAGGATCTTCACAGCGCGGCAGGCCGTCGAGTACGGCCTCATCGACCGGCTCACCACCAGCCGCAAATCGGCACCCGTCTCGCCGGTGCGGCGGTGAGGCACGGATGGACCGCCAGTGGCCGCCGGAGCTGCCACCGCTCCCCGCGCTGACCCGCGCCGAGTGCGAGGTGGTGGACGCCTACCTGGAGGTGCTGGATCTGCTCGGCCGCATCAACCCGGCACGCGGCCGCGACACCTACGGTGGACTGCGTGCCGCACAGGGCCTGGTCGGCAAGGCGGCACGACTGCGGGACGCGCTCGTACTGATGCACGAGCGCGGGGAGAACGAACTGCACGCGGCGACATTGGAGCGGGCGCTGCGGGTCCTTGACGGGGAGCGACGGGCCGGGCTGGTCGGACCGCCCGGCCCGAAGCCCGGTAAGTCCTAGACCGCGGGGGATGTTTCCCCGCGCCCCTGCGGGGATCGGTCGAATTCCAGGTGACGGCTGTCGGGCCGGGTGTTTAGAGTGCCGACCATGATTTCGGCAAAGCTGACGCTCTCCCCGCCCACCGCGTAAGGCGGGCGGCCACGCGTGACTGCCGCGTCGGACGGATGACCGTCCGACGCGGGGGTCGGTGGTGCCCGCAGACGGGACCACCATCCGACCCTCCTTGCGCGGAGAGCACTCTTGTCGACATCTTCCGCCGGTTCCGCCGGCTCCTGCGGCCTGCCCGTCGGGCGCGGGCTGCTGTTCCTCGCCGCTGCCGGTGCCACCTGGGGCACCACTGGCGCGGCCATCGATCTCCTCTTCTCCTCCAGCGATCTGGGCCCTGTCGCCGCCTCCTTCTGGCGCTATGTCAGCGGGCTGGCTCTACTGCTGACCGGGCGGGCCGTGCTGCTGCGGCTGCGTCCACACGGCACGGCTGCATCGCCCCGGCTGCGCCCGGCCCTGCCCCGGTCCCGGTTCGCGCTGCGGCTGGCGACCGGGCTGCTGCTGGCCGTCTTCCAGACCGCGTACTTCGCCGCCGTACCGGCGACCGGGGTGGCCGTCGCGACCATCGTGACGCTGGGCGGTGCGCCGGTGTTCGTGGCGCTCGGTGCCTGGCCAGCGCTGCGCGAGCGGCCCGGCTGGGGCGGCGCCGGTGCCGTCGCCGCGGCGCTGACGGGGCTGACCGTGCTGGTCCTGGGTGACGAAGGCGGCCAGGCGCGGCTGGGCGGTGTGGCCCTCGCGCTGCTGTCCGCCGCGGCGTTCGCCGGCTCGGTGCTGCTGGCCCGGTGGGTGGGCAGCGCCGGGCCGGCGGAGAGCTCCTTCACCCTCACCGCGTGGTCGTTCGGGGTGGGCGCCGTCGTCCTGCTGCCGTTCGCGGTGGCCGAGGGGATCTGGCCGCACTCCGGTGAACCGCTGCGGGTGCTGCTGCTGTTGCTGTACGTGGGCGCGGTGCCCACGGCGCTGGCGTACCCGCTCTACTTCGCCGGTGTGGCAGTCGTACGTGCCGCCACCGCCTCGGTGGTCATGCTGATCGAGCCGGTCAGCGCGGCTGTGCTGGCGGTCGGACTGCTCGGCGAACGGCTGACGGTGCCGATGGTGGTGGGCACGCTGGTGCTGCTGAGCGCAGTGGTCTTCCTCACCCGTGCCGAGGCGGCGAGGACCGCTTAGGCTCCACGGGTGGACGAGCTGGCGAAGATCCTCGAAGCCGCCGCGCGAGGCGAATTCCCGCCCGCTGACGGCGGATTGACCGTACTGCCGCAGCCGTCACCGCGTGACGCGGGCGTGCTGGCACTCACCGGGCACGCGGTCGTCTTCGCCGATGTGCCATCCGGGTGGATACGGCGCCAGGTCCCACCGGATGATCTCGGCGCTCCGCTCGGGCCGCCGTTCCTGACGGCCCTGTGCGCCCGTACCGGCCGGGAGGCGGGCAGCATCGACGTGCTGCTCGCCCTCCCGCCCGGGAGGGGCGCCGCCGGGCACGGAGCCACCGCCCAGGAACTGGTGGAGACCACGGACCAGTCCCATCCGCGCGTGGTCAGAGCCCTGGCGCACCGTTCGGAGGTGCGCGTATGGACGTCGGCGGACGGCGGAACAGTGCTGACCGGACGCGGTGTCGCGGGCCGCTGGGAGGTCGCCGTCGAGGTGGACGCTGCGGCGCGCGGCACCGGACTGGGCCGGGAGCTGGCCGCGGCGGCCCGGACCCTGGCACCGGCGGACGAGACGCTGTGGGCGCAGGTCGCACCGGGAAACGCGGCGAGCCTGCGGACCTTCCTGGCGGCGGGGTTCACACCGGTCGGCGCCGAGGTGCTGCTCTCCTTGCCGGACGTCCCGCGCTGAGCACGGCGCAGCGCACCGCCGAGCACAACGCACGGTGCAGGTTCACGCCGCCGGCACCGGCAGCCAGGGAAGCTCGACCCAGACCGTCTTGCCGCCGTCCGGCGTGGGCGTGATCCGCAGCCTGCCACCGGACTCGGCAGCCAGCGTACGGATGATCACCAGCCCGCGCCCGTTGTCCTGCTGCACGGCGGCGGGTAGCCGGCGCGGCCTGCCGGGGTGGCTGTCGGTGACGCCGAGGCACAGCCTTTCGGCCCTCTCCAGCCGCAGCTGGACGGTGAAGGTGGGAGACCTGCCGAAGGTGTGCTGGACGGCGTTGGTGGCCAGCTCGGAGACGATCAGACGCAGCGACTCCACGGCGTCCGCGCCCTCGGGCAGCCCCCAGGCCAGGAGGGTGTCGGTGAGATGTCTGCGGGCGGCGGTGACGGAAGCGGGCGCACTCGGCAGGGTGATCGTCGCTTCCTGGTGGTCTGCCATGGCGAGGCCGTCCCTTTCCCCGGGCCGTTGGCTCCTCAGTCGCGCGGCAGCGGGCCCGCGCTCCGCCCTCGCGAAGAGACGGAGAGCGTCCCGGAACCGCTGCGCGACAGAGTGCCACTCCCGGCGACGCCGTGCGGCCGATCCCCCTGCTTGCGCGGAGTTCTGTCGCCCGAAGCGGTGAACTCTGCCAGGTGAGCGCACATCGAGCCGCACGGCCCGCTCCGGGTCAGGCGGCCGTGGTGGGTGCCGTCGCGATGACGGTGTCGGCGGCCCGGGCGAGCACGGAAGCGGACAGGTCGCCACGCGCGGTCAGGCGGAGGCGCGAGACGCCGTCGGGGACGGACGGCGGGCGGAAGCAGCCGACATGGAGCCCGGCGGCCCGGCAGTCGGCGGCCCATCTGACGGCGGCCTGCGGCGAGGGCGCGCGTACCGAGACGACGGCCGCGTCGGGACGGGTGGCGTCCAGCCCGGCTGCTGTCAGCCTGGCGTGCAGTTCGGTGGCGACGGCGCGGGTGCGCGCCGCGCGCTCCGGTTCGCGGCGCAGCAGTCGCAGGGCGCCCAGCGCGGCACCGGCCGCCGCGGGTGCCAGGCCGGTGTCGAAGATGAAGGTCCGTGCGGTGTTGACCAGATGCGCGATGACGTGCGCCGGCCCCAGGACGGCGCCACCCTGGCTGCCCAGCGACTTGGACAAGGTGGCGGTCACCACCGTGCCGGTGCTGCCCGCGAGCCCGGCGGCGTACGGCGCGCCGCGGCCGCCGTCGCCGAGCACGCCGAGGCCGTGCGCGTCGTCGACGAGCAGCCCGGCGCCCGCCGCGGCGCAGACGGTGGCGAGTTCGGCCAGCGGTGCGGCGTCGCCGTCGACGGAGAAGACGGAGTCCGTGACGACGAGCGCCGGCCCGTCGTCGGTGTGCCCCTCAAGTTCCTTGGCCACGGCCTCCGGGTCGGCGTGCGCGGCGACGGCGGTACGGGCACGCGAGAGGCGGCAGCCGTCGATCAGCGAGGCGTGGTTGTAGGCGTCCGAGACCAGCAGTCCCCCGCCGCCCGGCGCGTTGGTGAGCGCGGTGACGGCTGCGAGGTTGGCGGCGTACCCGGAGGAGAGGACGAGTGCCGCCTCGAAGCCGCAGAAGGCGGCCAGCTCGCGCTCCAGTCGGGCGTGGAGTTCGGTGGACCCGGTCACCAGCCGGGAGCCGCCGGCCCCGGCGCCCCAGTGGCGGGCCGCATCGGCGGCGGCGGAGACGACTTCGGGGTGCCGGGAGAGCCCGAGGTAGTCGTTGCCCGCCAGGTCGAGCAGCGGCGAGTCGGCAGGGCGCGGCACGAGCGTGCGCAGCAGCCCGGCGGCGCGGCGGGTCTCCAGCGCCGCTGCGGTCCATCCGAAGGGGTCCGCGGCATGGGCTGAGGGGTCCTGGGGCATGGCGGCTCTCTTCGTCGCCGGAGTGTTCGGTTTGTTGGCAGTCAATAGAACCTAACCTGCCATGCCGGACGTCGACGTGTGACAACATCCACACCTCGCTCAAGCGGTCTTGTAGGCTTCCTCCATTACCCGGCACGGTCGCATGGGCAAGGATCGTGCCCATGGACGACCTGCTGAACTCACTGGTGAACAAGGGGCTCCGCGGCGAGACGCCCACCCGCGACGAGGCACTGGCGGTGCTGCGGACCACGGATGACGACCTGCTCGATGTGGTGGCGGCGGCCGGCAAGGTGCGCCGCCGGTGGTTCGGGAAGCGGGTGAAACTCAACTACCTGGTCAACCTCAAGTCCGGACTGTGCCCCGAGGACTGCTCGTACTGCTCGCAGCGACTCGGCTCCGAGGCCGGCATTCTCAAGTACACCTGGCTCAAGCCCGAGGAGGCGGCCGACGCGGCGGCCGCCGGTGTGCAGGGGGGCGCCAAGCGGGTCTGCGTGGTGGCCAGCGGGCGGGGACCCACCGACCGCGACATCGACCGGGTCTCCAGGACGATCGAGGCCATCAAGGACCGCAACGAGGGCGTCGAGGTGTGCGCCTGCCTCGGCCTGCTCTCCGACGGTCAGGCTGAGCGGCTCCGCGAGGCGGGGGCCGACGCCTACAACCACAACCTCAACACGTCCGAGGCCACCTACGGCGACATCTGCACCACGCACACGTACGAGGACCGGGTGGAGACCGTCAAGCAGGCCCGGGGCGCCGGGCTCTCGCCGTGCTCCGGGCTGATCGCAGGGATGGGCGAGACGGACGAGGACCTGGTCGATGTGGCGTTCTCGCTGCGGGAGCTGGACGCGGACTCGGTGCCGGTCAACTTCCTGCTGCCGTTCGAGGGCACGCCGCTGGCCGAGGAGTGGAACCTGACGCCGCAGCGCGCGCTGCGCATCCTGGCCATGGTGCGGTTCGTCTGCCCGGACGTGGAGGTGCGGCTGGCGGCCGGGCGCGAGGTGCATCTGCGTTCGCTCCAGCCGCTGGCGCTGCACCTGGCCAACTCCCTCTTCCTGGGGGACTACCTCACCAGTGAGGGCCAGGCGGGCAAGGCCGACCTGGAGATGATCGCCGATTCGGGATTCGAGGTGGAGGGCACCGAGGAGACCACGCTGCCCGAGCACCGGCGCGAGGAGCGGGCCCGTCCGCACGAGCGAGTGGCCGTACGGCTGCGGGGAGCGGGGACGGAGCTGCCGCCCAATGCCTGAGAGCACCACCCCCGGGACACCGTACGGCCGAGAGCCGGGCGAGGTGCCCGGGAGCGCCACCGACGCACTCCGCGCGCTGGACCGGCAGCATGTGTGGCACCCCTACGCGCCGATGCCGGGGAAGAGCGACCCGCTGGTGGTGGAGTCCGCTTCCGGCGTACGGCTGCGGCTGGCCGAGGCGGCGCACGGGCAGCGGGAACTGATCGACGGGATGTCGTCCTGGTGGTCTGCCATCCACGGCTACGGCCACCCGGTGCTCGACGAGGCAGCGCGTGACCAGCTCGGCAGGATGAGCCATGTGATGTTCGGCGGACTCACCCACGAGCCCGCAGTACGGCTGGCAGCACGGCTCGCCGAGATCTCACCCGGCGACCTGGAGCACGTCTTCCTGTGCGACTCGGGCTCGGTCTCGGTCGAGGTGGCCGTCAAGATGTCCCTCCAGTACTGGCGTTCGCTGGGGCGGCCGGAGAAGCGGCGGCTGCTGACCTGGCGCGGCGGCTACCACGGGGACACCTGGCAGCCGATGTCGGTGTGCGACCCGGAGGGCGGTATGCACCATCTGTGGTCGGGTGCGCTGCCTGTGCAGGTCTTCGCCGAGGCGCCGCCGTCGGGCTTCGCTGCGGAACCCGACGAGGAGTACGTCGCCCACCTGCACAAGATGGTGGAGCAGCACGCGCACGAGCTGGCGGCCGTCATCGTCGAGCCCGTGGTGCAGGGCGCGGGCGGGATGCGGTTCCACTCCCCCGCGTATGTGCGGGCGCTGCGCGAGGCGTGCGACGAGCACGGTGTGCTGCTGGTGCTGGACGAGATCGCGACCGGGTTCGGCCGTACCGGGGAGCTGTTCGCCGCGCAGCACGCCGGTGTCACCCCGGATGTGATGTGCGTCGGCAAGGCGTTGACGGGCGGCTATGTGTCGATGGCCGGCACGCTGTGCACACCGCGTGTGGCGCGGGGGATCGCAAGGGGCTCGGTGCCGGTGCTGGCGCACGGCCCGACGTTCATGGGCAACCCGCTGGCCTCCGCGATCGCGGGCGCCTCGCTGGATCTGCTGCTCTCCCAGGACTGGCGTGGCGAGGTGCGGCGGGTGGGCGAGGGCCTGCGTGCCGGGCTGGCCGGGGCCGCCGCGCTGCCGGGGGTGCGGGAGGTGAGCGTGCTGGGCGCCATCGGCGTCGTACGCCTGGACCACGAGGTGGACCTCGCCGCGGCGACCCGGGCCGCCGTACGGGCCGGGGTGTGGCTGCGGCCGTTCCGCGACATGGTCTACGCCATGCCGCCGTACGTCACCCAGGACGAGGACGTCGCACGGATCGCCGCCGCGATGTGCGCGGCCGCGCGGGAAGGCTGACGGGAGGCCGAGGATGCGGAACAGCCCGGACATACCAGGCACCAGCGGCGTGTTGTGCGTCTCCGGTGCCGGGACGGAGATCGGCAAGACGGTGACGACCGCCGCGGTGGCGGCGTGCGCGCTGCGCGCCGGCCGCTCGGTGGCCGTGCTCAAACCCGCGCAGACGGGCGTGCCGGCCGGGATGCCGGGGGACGTGGCGGAGGTGCTGCGGCTGGCCGGTGGCCGGAGCACGGCGCCGGGCGCGCTGACCGGCGCCGAACTGGCCCGGTACCCCGAACCGCTGGCACCCGAGACGGCGGCCCGCCGCGCGGAGCTGCCCTACGTCTCGGCCGCTCAGGTCGCGGAGGCGGCCGAAAAGCTGGCGGCCTCGCATGACCTCGTACTGGTCGAGGGCGCGGGCGGGCTGCTGGTGCGGTTCGACGACCTGGGCTCGACCCTGGCGGACGCCGCCCGGCTGCTGGCTGCACCGGTGCTGGTCGTCGTCCAGGCGGGGCTGGGCACGCTGAACACGGCGACGCTGACGGCCGAGGCGCTGCGGGCCCGGCGGGTGGAGGGCGCGGGGCTGGTGATCGGCAGCATGCCCGCTGAGCCGGGACTCGCGGAGCGCTGCAACCTCGGGGACCTGCCGCGGTACTCGGGGCTGCCACTGCTGGGGGCTCTGCCCGAGGGCGCCGGGGCGCTGCCTCCGCCGCGGTTCGCTGCGGCGGCGCCTGGCTGGCTGGTGCCTGAGCTGGGCGGGACCGCCGAGGGGGTGTCTCCCCCCGTGTTCCGGTAAGGAGGTGCCCCTGTCCGACGGTTGCGGAGTGCGGGTACCTCGTGGCTGTGGGGGCACCTCCCGGCCGGAGCCCGGGGGAGCAGGGTGGGCGAGCGCAGCCCCCGACG
The DNA here is from genome assembly GCF_017676385.1 of Streptomyces spirodelae. Classification (GTDB taxonomy): domain Bacteria; phylum Actinomycetota; class Actinomycetes; order Streptomycetales; family Streptomycetaceae; genus Streptomyces; species Streptomyces spirodelae. The sequence goes on along the minus strand of NZ_JAFFZN010000025.1, from coordinate 80,728 downwards.
CCGGGTACGCAAGCGAGGCGGGTCTGCCGTGGGCCTCCCCGGGTGGTCGGGTGGCACACCTGGAGCACGTCGTCGCCGAGGTGAGCCGACTGCTGGCCGACCCCGGCGAGGCGCTGGAGCGTCTGCGCCCGTACGGTCCGGCGATGAGCGACGAGGAGCTGCTGGCGTATCCGGCCCTCCTCCTGGGCTCCTCCAGGGAGATGGCCGAGCAGTTGCGCGCCCACCGGGAGCGCTAGCCACACCGTCGGCCAGTGGCTCACCAGGCGAAACGCGGTGGCGGCCGACGCGCGGGCGGTGCTGGGATGCGGCCCATGAGCGATCTTTCGATACGGGCCGCCGACGAGCGGGACATCGACCAGGTACTGGCCTTCTGGCGGGAGGCAGCCGAGGGCACCAGCGTCAGCGACGACCGGGAGGGGGTGGCCCGGCTGATCGCCCGCGATCCGGAGGCCCTGCTGCTGGCGGAACGTGAAGGGCACCTGGTCGGCACCGTGATCGCAGGGTGGGACGGCTGGCGCTGCTCGCTCTACCGGCTGGCCGTGCTGCCGTCCCAGCGGCGGCGGGGGATCTCCCGCGCCCTGCTGGCCGCGGCCGAGGAGCGGTTCACCGCGCTGGGCGGGCGGCGCGGCGACGCCATGGTGTTGGACGAGAACGAGCGGGCACACCGGGCATGGCAGGCCGCCGGTTACACCCCGCAACCCCAGTGGAGCCGCTGGGTCAAAACGCTCACCCCGTGAGGCGCGCCCTCGCGCCGGCGCGGGGAACCGGTCAGCCGTCCGCTCCGTTTACGCTGTACAGCGCCGGGCCCGCATTCCCGCGGGCCCGGCACAGTCATCGGATTCGAAAGGTGTGAGCGTCCGCCCATGGGCGACCCTCCCAGTAGTGGCTCCCGTAGCAACCACCGACATCGCGCGCCCCGGCGCCCCCTGCCCCACGATGGGAAGGAGGTGAAGGGCCGATGACGGAAGTTCTGCTGCTGCTCGTGGCACTGCTGCTGTCGCTGGCCTGCGGTGGCTTCGTGGCGGCCGAGTTCTCCCTGACGACCGTCGAGCGCAGCGAGCTGGAGCGGGCCGAGCAGCGCGGCGACCGGGGCGCCGCCAGCGCGCTGTCGGCTGTGCGGTCCCTCACCTTCCAGCTCTCCGGCGCACAGCTGGGCATCACCGTCACCAACCTGATCGTCGGTATGCTCGCTGAGCCGTCCGTCGCGAAGCTGATCGCCGGACCGCTGCGCTCGCTCGGCGTACCGGCCTCGGCCGCCCCGTCGGTCGCCCTGGTGCTCGGTACCGGGCTCTCCACGATCGTGCTGATGGTGGTCGGTGAGCTGGTGCCCAAGAACTGGGCGATCTCCAAGCCGCTGCCGGTGGCCCGGAGGGTGGCCACCCCGCAGCGGGTCTTCTCGGCCGCCTTCCGCCCGCTGATCCGCCACCTGAACAACACCGCCAACCGGGTGCTGCTGCGGATGGGCCTCGAGCCCACCGAGGAGCTGGCCTCGGCCCGCTCGCCGCAGGAGCTGGTGGCGCTGGCCCGGCACTCCGCCAAGGAGGGCGCGCTGGAGGAGGACACCGCGGATCTGTTCGTGCGCACCCTGCACCTGGCCGAGCTGACGGCGGAGAACGTGATGACGCCGCGCGTGCAGGTCACCTCGCTGGAGGTACAGGCCACGGTGGAGGATGTCGCCAACGCCACCCGCGCCACGGGGCTGTCCCGCTTCCCCGTCTACCGGGGGAACCTGGACACCGTCGTCGGCATCGTACGGATCAAGGACGTGCTGGCGGTACCCGCAGCAGAGCGGCGGCTGCGCCCGGTGACCGACCTGATGCGCGAGCCGCTGCTGGTGCCCGAGTCGCTGACCGTGGACCGGCTGCTGGACCAGCTCTCGGGCGGTGACCGCAGCATCGCGGTGGTCATCGACGAGTACGGGGGCACAGCGGGCGTGGTCACCCTGGAGGACATCATCGAGGAGGTCGTCGGCGAGGTCCGCGACGAACACGACCCGCTGGAGGTGCCCGACCTGGCACCCGCCGGGCAGGACGCGGAGGGCCGGCGCCTCTACGTCGCCGACGGCTCCGCCCGCACCGACCAGCTGCAGAGCATCGGACTGCGCGCCCCTGAGGGCCCCTACGAGACCCTCGCCGGGCTGATCGCCACCGAGCTGGGACGCATCCCGGCCGCCGGTGACACGGTCTCGGTCGCCGGCTGGCTGATCGAGGTCATGGACGCGACCGGACGGCGGGCGGCGCAGGTGCGGCTGCACGGACCGAGGCCGGGCGACGAGGCGGCCGACGCGGAGGACACCGACCGGGCGGAGGCGCGACGATGACGGTACTCCAGCTCCTGCTCGGACTGCTGACGCTGGTCGCCAACGCGTTCTTCGTCGGCGCCGAGTTCTCCCTGATCTCGGTGCGGCGCGCCCAGATCGAACCGCTGGTCGAGGACGGCGACAAGAGGGCCCGCAAGGTGCTGTGGGGCCTGGAGCATGTGTCGCAGATGCTGGCCGCCGCCCAGCTCGGGATCACGCTGTGCACCCTGGTGCTCGGCGCCGTGGCCGAGCCGGCGATCGCGCACCTGCTGGAGCCGGTCTTCCATGCGATGGGCGTGGCCGACGGCGTGGCACACGGTGTCTCCTTCGTCATCGCGCTGTCGCTGGCCACCTACCTGCACATGCTGCTGGGCGAGATGGTGCCCAAGAACATCGCACTGGCCGGTCCCGAGCGTGCTGCGCTGCTGCTGGGTCCGCCGCTGGTGGCGCTGTCGCGGGCGCTGCGCCCGGTGATCTTCGCCGTGAACTCCTTCGCCAACGGGCTGCTCAAACTGATCCGGGTCGAGCCCAGGAACGAGGTCGAGGCCGCGTTCTCGGACGACGACCTGGCACAGATGGTGGCCGACTCCAGTGAGGCGGGGCTGCTGGACGACCGCTCGACCGAGCGGCTGCGGGACGCGCTGGAGCTGGGCAGGCGACCGATCGGCGATGTGGCGCAGCCGCTGCCCAAGGTGGTCACGGCAGGCCGTGGCGTGACGCCCGAGGGGCTGGAGAACCTCTCGGCGCGGTCCGGCTTCTCCCGCTTCCCCGTGGTGGACGACGACGGGCGCGTGCTGGGCTATCTGCACGTCAAGGACGCGCTGGACGCCGCGCCCCGGGAGGCACCGTTCCCGCTGACGGCGATGCGCCCCATCGCCCGCGTGCGCGCCTCGCTGCCGCTGGACGACGTGCTGGCCGCGATGCGCTCCAGCGGCACCCATCTGGCGGCCGTCACCGGGCCGGACGGGCGCGCGACGGGCGTGGTGACGATGGAGGACGTGCTGCGGGAGCTGGTGGGGCAGGCGTAGCCCCACCGGAGGTCGTTGCACTGGGCGGGCAGTCGTTGCTCCGGGCAACCGGATACCATCGGCGACCGTGACCAGTGCAGCGATCACCGCCTCCCCGGAAGGCACTCAACCGTCTCCCGCCTTCCGCTCCTTCGTCGCCCTCGGCGACTCCTTCACCGAGGGCATGTCGGACGTACTGCCGGACGGCAGCTACCGGGGCTGGGCCGACCTGCTGGCGGCCCGGCTGGCGGAATTGGAGCCCGGGTTCCGGTACGCGAACCTCGCGGTGCGCGGCAAGCTCATCGGACAGATCACGGCCGACCAGATCGCCCCGGCCGCCGCGATGAAGGCCGACCTTGTGACGCTGGTGGGCGGCCTCAACGACGTCCTGCGGCCGGGCTGCGACACCGCGCGGGTGTGCGCGCTGCTGGAGGAGTCGGTCGCCACGCTCGCGCCCTCCTGCGGCACGCTGGTGCTGATGCGCAGCCCGGGCCGGCGCGGCCCGGTACTGGAGCGCTACCGGCCCCGGATGGAGCAGCTGTTCGACTTCATCGAGGACCTGGCCGGCCGGTACGGCGCTGTGGTGGTGGACCTCTTCGCCTCGGAGGCATTGGGCGACCCGAGGATGTGGGCGGACGACCGGCTGCACCTCACCGATGAGGGGCACCGGCGGGTGGCCGAGGCCGTCTGGCAACGCCTCGGGCTGCCCGCCGAGTCCGACTGGAACGCCCCGCTGCCCCCTGCGGCCCCACCCTCCTGGCCCGCGCGCCGGGCCGCGGACCTGCGGTTCGCCCGCATCCATCTGCTGCCGTGGATCGGGCGCCGCCTCACCGGCCGCTCCTCCGGCGACGGCCGCACCCCCAAACGGCCGGAGCTGGCCCCCATGTAGGCGCACCCGGCATGGGGGCTGCGCTTGCCGACCCTGCTCCCCCAAGCTCTTCGAGCAAGGGGGGCACCCCTCCCGCGAGGGGCGGTCCAGACACCGCGCAGCGGCCCGTAGACTCGGGCGACGTGAGTGACAAGCCGCGCATCCCGAACGTCCTGGCGTCCCGCTACGCCTCCCCCGAACTGGTCCGCATCTGGTCCCCGGAGTCGAAGATCGTGCTGGAGCGGCGGCTGTGGCTCGCCGTCCTCAAGGCGCAGCGGGACCTGGGCATCGCCGTGCCGGACGAGGCACTGGCCGACTACGAGCGGGTGGTCGAGAACGTCGACCTCGCCTCGATCGCGGAGCGCGAGAAGATCACGCGGCACGACGTGAAGGCGCGGATCGAGGAGTTCAACGCGCTGGCCGGCCACGAGCACGTCCACAAGGGCATGACCTCGCGCGACCTCACGGAGAACGTCGAGCAGCTGCAGATCCGCCTCTCCCTGGAGCTGGCCCGCGACCGTACGGTCGCGCTGCTGCACCGGCTGGGCTCGCTGGCGGGCGAGCACGCGGCGCTGGTGATGGCCGGCCGCTCGCACAACGTCGCCGCACAGGCCACCACGCTGGGCAAGCGGTTCGCGACCGGCGCCGACGAGCTGCTGGTCGCCTTCGAGCGGCTGGAGGAGCTGCTGCGCCGCTACCCGCTGCGCGGCATCAAGGGCCCGGTCGGCACCGCGCAGGACATGCTGGACCTGCTCGGGGGTGACCAGGAGCGGCTGACCGACCTGGAGCGGAGGATCGCCGAGCACCTCGGCTTCGGCCGCGTGTTCACCTCCGTCGGGCAGGTCTACCCGCGCTCGCTGGACCACGAGGTGGTCACCGCGCTGGTGCAGCTCGCAGGTGCCCCCTCGTCGCTGGCCAAGACGATCCGGCTGATGGCGGGCCAGGAGCTGGTGACCGAGGGCTTCAAGGAGGGGCAGGTCGGCTCCTCGGCGATGCCGCACAAGATGAACACCCGCTCCTGCGAGCGCGTCAACGGCCTCATGGTGATCCTGCGCGGCTACGCCTCCATGGCGGGCGAGCTGGCTGGTGACCAGTGGAACGAGGGCGATGTGTCCTGCTCGGTGGTACGGCGCGTGGCACTGCCGGACGCGTTCTTCGCCTTCGACGGGATGCTGGAGACGTTCTTGACGGTGCTGGACGAGTTCGGTGTCTTCCCTGCCGTGGTCTCCCGGGAGCTCGACCGCTACCTGCCGTTCCTGGCCACCACCAAGGTGCTGATGGGCGCCGTGCGCGCCGGGGTCGGCCGGGAGGTGGCACACGAGGTGATCAAGGAGCACGCGGTGGCGTCCGCGCTGGCGATGCGCGAGGGCGCCGAGCACAACGAGCTGCTGGACCGGCTGGCGGCGGACTCGCGCATCCCGCTGGACCGCGCGGCGCTCGGCGAGCTGATGGCGGACCGGCTGTCGTTCACCGGCGCTGCCGCAGCGCAGACGGCCGAAGTGGTCAGCCGAGTCCAGGAGGTCGCCGAGCTGCACCCCGAGGCCGCCGCCTACCGTCCGGGAGCGATCCTCTGAGTCCGCGGTTCACCAAGCAGGAGCTGGAGGCGGCCCGCGGCAAGCTGGTGCCCGATGTGGCCGCCGAGGGGCTGCGGGTGCTGTTCTGCGGCATCAACCCGGGGCTGCTCTCGGCGGCGACGGGGCACCACTTCGCCCGCCCCGGCAATCGCTTCTGGCCCGCACTGCACGCCTCCGAGTTCACCCCGCGCAGGCTGCGCCCGGACGAGGAGCGTGAGCTGCTGTCGTACGGGCTGGGCATCACCAACGTCGTCGCACGGGCGACGGCGCGTGCCGATGAGCTGACCCGCACGGAGTTCACCGAGGGCGGCCGACAGCTGGAGGCGAAGATGGCGCGGCTGCGACCGAAGTGGCTGGCGGTGCTGGGCATAACGGCCTACCGCGCCGCCTTCGACGAGCCGGCCGCTGCTGTGGGGCCGCAGGAGCGGCTGGTCGGCGGGGTGCCGGTGTGGGTGCTGCCCAACCCCAGCGGGCTCAACGCGCACTACACGCCCGCGGCGCTGGCCGAGGAGTTCGGCAAGCTGCGGGTGAGCGCCTCAGCCGAGGACTGAGACCGCGCTCCTGCCCGGCTCCCCCACCGCCGCGAGCAGTTGCAGCGGTATCTCCTCACCGCGGCGGGCCAGGCCGACGCCCATCCAGCGCTGGTCCACGCGCCACACGGACAGCTGGGCGACGCGCCAGCACAGCGTGCGCTCGGGTTCGGGCAGCGGCTTCCCCTCGGCGGCTGCCAGCAGCAGCGCGTCGAGATCGACGGTCTCCGGCTCGCCCCACTGCTGGGACAGCAGCACGACCAGCGCCTCGTGGTCGGCCCGCACTTCCTGCTCGGCCTCCAGCAGCGCGACAGGGTCGCCCTCGGGGTCCGGGTCGGCCGTGCGTAAGACGGCGGCCTGGGCGGCGGGCTCGGCCTGCAGGCTGCCGATGGCGGCGAGATGCTGTGCGAGTCGCATGAGAACAGTCAACCTCCCGGCACTGACAGCCGGTTGAACGGCCGATGGGGACGCAGGGCGTCACCGTGGGGTCGGCCGGAGTACCCCGGCCGCTCGCCGTGACTCCCCACAGCGGTTACGATCCGCCCCACGCGCACAGGCAGGGAGGCGGAGCGTGAGCAGGCTGACCGGAAGGGACCCGTCCCTGCTGCGGCGGATCAACTCCACGGTCGTGTTGCGGGCGCTGCGCGGCACCACGACCCCGTCGGCGCTGACCCTCACCGAGCTGGTGCACGCCACCGAGCTGTCCCGGCCCACGGTCGAGGGCGTGGTCGAGGATCTGATCGAGGCGGGTCTGGTGGCCGAGGCCGCCGACGAGCCGGGCGGTACGGCACGACGGGGACGCCCGGCGCGCAGATTCCGCTTCCGTGCCGAGGCGGGCCAGCTGCTGGGGCTCGAGATCGGACCGCACCGGGTGGCGGCCGTCCTCTCGGACCTGACCGGCCGCCTCACCGGCTCCCTCTCCAGAGAGGTGGTCGAGACGGCGGAGGCCGACGCGCGGCTGGAGCGTATCCGCGCCACCGTCGCCGAACTGCTGCGCAGGACGGGCACCGCGCGCGACACCCTGCGCGCGGTCGGGGTGGGCACCCCCGGCATCGTGGAGGCCGACGGAACGGTGCGGCTGGGCACGGCGCTGCCCGGCTGGACGGGCCTGCCGCTGGGCGAGCGGCTGCGGCGGTCGTTCCGCTGCCCGGTGCTGGTGGAGAACGACGCCAACGCGGCGGTGCTGGCCGAGCACTGGAAGGGCGCGGCGCGCGGCGTGGACGATGTGGTGATGGTGCTGGCGGGGCTGAGTCCTGGCGCGGGTTCGCTGATCGGCGGTCGGCTGCACCGTGGGTTCGGCGGTGCGGCCGGGGAGATCGGGGCGCTGCACCTGCTCGGCAGGGAGGCCAGGCCCGAACGGCTGCTGTCCACGACGGACGAGCCGCTGCACCCGCTCGACGAAGCCGCCGTCGCCCAGGTGTTCGCGCGGGCCCGGGGCGGGGACGACCGGGCGCGCCGGGCGATGGACCGCTTCCTGGCCCGGCTGGTGCACGACGTGGCGGCGCTGGTGCTGGCGCTGGACCCGGAGCTGCTGGTGGTCGGCGGCTGGGCCTCGGGGCTGGACGGCGTGCTGGACCCGCTGCGCGCCGAACTGGAGCGCTACTGCCTGCGCCCGCCGCGGGTGGCCCTCTCCCGGCTGGGCGAGACGGCGGTGGCGACAGGGGCGCTGCGAGTCGCCCTGGACCACGCGGAGAGCGAGCTGTTCACCCTGGAGGAGACCGAGCCGGCGCGCTGACGGCCGCCTCGAGCCGCGACCGGCCCCCGGTCGGCCCGGCTCTGGGTCGGCCCGGCTCTGAGTCAGCTCGCCAGCAGCGAGACGTCCTCACCGTCGCTGAACGAGAGCCGGCAGGTGTCGGCGCGGTAGGTCGCGACGGAGACCGCGGCGGTGCCGCCCTCGGCGACGTACCGCGTCGTGACGACCAGCACCGGGGCGCCGGGCAGCCGGTCGAGCCGGCGTGCGTCGTCGGCGCGCGCCGAGCCCAGCTCGACCGTACGGTCCTGCCCGGCGAGCTGGAGCCGGTGGAGTTCGCGCAGCACAGCGCGGGCCCTGGCCGCTGTGTTCGGCTCCTCCTGGGCACCGGCCGGAATGGCGGGGACCGACTCGGCCGGCACGTACAGCACCTCGGAGGCCACCTGCTGGCCACCGGTGGTCCGGCTGCGGAGCACCGCGTGCACGGCAGCGTCACGCGCCACGCCGAGCATCCGGGCCACCGGCGCCGGGGCGGGGGCCGTCCGGTGCTCCTCGGTGTGCCAGGCGTCGCCCGGGGCGCCCGGCCAGGCGTGCGGACCGGCTTCGGAGCCGACGTCCACGCCCATCCGGGGCGGCGCGACGGTGGTGCCGACGCCGCGGCGACGCTGGAGGCGGCCCTCCAGCTCCAGCTGTTCGAGGGCTTGACGGAGCGTCGCGCGGGCCACGCCGAATCTGGCGGCCAGCTCGCGCTCGTTCGGCAGGATCTCGCCGACCGTGAACTCGGAGTCGAGCGCCTCGGAGAGCACCGTCTTCAAGTGCCAGTACTTCGGCTCCGGCACCGTCTCCAGCTGCGTGGTCCCCACCCTTGCCTCCGCGATCCCCGTGCGCCCAACGGGCGGTGTGTGTGGCGGTGTTTACGTGCACTTGTTTTTTAAAGGTTCTTGCGTATGCCCAGACCATAGGACGGCCCCCACCCTTGGTCAAGACCAATGCCCCTGGCCCCTGGCACTTGCCGACCTGCGGCGCGAGTGCTTTGATCGATCATCGATCATCCCTCGACCGCCACCGGTCACCGACGCCCGGAGGACCCCATGGCCCGTCCCCTCAGCCCCGCCTCCCGGCAACGGGTCACCGTGGTGACCGGCGGCAGCCGCGGCATCGGTGCCGCCACAGCGCTGCGGCTCGCCCGGGACGGCCACCACCTGGGCATCGGCTACGCGACCGACGAGCAGGCCGCGGCCCGTACGGCGGCCGTGGTACGCGAGGCAGGCGGCGAAGCCGTCACCGTCCAGGTGGACATCAGCGAGGCCGACGCCGTGGACCGCCTCTTCGGCACCGTGCGCGAAGCGCTCGGTCCGGTCACCGGGCTGGTCGCCAACGCGGGCGTCTCCGGGCCACTCGGCCGGTTCACCGAGACGTCGCCGGAGGTGATGCGCCGGGTGGTGGACGTCAACGTGACGGGCACACTGCTGTGCGCGCGTCGTGCCTTGCGGGAGATGTCCACGGCGTACGGCGGGTCCGGCGGCGCCATCGTGAACATCTCCTCCAGCGCCGCCACCCTCGGCTCCCCCGGTGAATATGTGCACTACGCCGCCTCGAAAGCGGCCGTAGACGCCATGACGGTGGGGCTGGCCAAGGAGTTCAGCGGTGAGGGCGTACGCGTCAACTGCGTACAGCCGGGTTCGGTGCTGACCGAGATGCACGCCAAGATGGGCGACCCGGACAGGGCGTGGAAGAAGGCCGGGATCACCCCGGCCGGGCGCCCCGGCGAGCCGGAGGAGATCGCCGACGCCGTCGCCTGGCTGCTCTCCGACGCGGCGTCCTACACCTCGGGCGCCGTACTCAGGGTCGCGGGCGGCCTGTGACGGCGAGCCGCCGGGCGCCTCACTCCGCGAGCTGAGCCAGGTGGGCGAGCTTGGCCGGGTTCCTGATCAGGTAGACGGCCCGGATGACCCCGTCGGCCACATCCACGGAGAAGACCGTGTCGGGCCGTCCCTGGTAGGTCGTCAGCACGGCGGGGCCGCCGTTGAGCTCCAGGAACCGGATGCCGAACGCCGGGTCGCGCGCACCCTCCGGGGCGACCGCCGCGACGAAGCGGCTGACCTTGTCGGCGCCCAGGATGACGCGGCGCGGCGCCTTGGCACCGCCCGCGCTGTCGGAGACCAGCCGTGCCTGCGGCGCCAGCACCGAGACCAGCCCCTGTACATCGCCTTCCACGGCGGCCTTCAAGAAGCGCTCGGTGAGATTCCGGCGCTGTTCGGGGTCGACCTCGAAGCGCGGCTTGCGCTCCGCCACGTGCTGCCGGGCTCGTCCGGCGAGCTGGCGCACGGCGGCCTCGCTGCGCTCCAGCGTCTCGGCGATCTCCGCGTACGGGAAGCCGAACGCCTCGCGCAGTACGAAAACCGCGCGCTCCAGCGGTGAGAGGGATTCGAGCACCACCAGCACCGCCAGGGACACCGACTCGGCCAGCACCGCCCGTTCCTCGCCATCCTGTGTGCGCCCCGCCGTCAGGGCCAGGTCGGTGACCAGCGGCTCGGGGAGCCAGGAGCCGACGTAGGACTCCCGCCGGGCCTGGGCCTGACGGAGTCGGTCGATCGCCAGCCGGGTGGTGATCCGCACCAGGTAGCCGCGCGGCTCGCGCACCTGCGCGCGGTCGGCCGCCGACCACCGCAGCCACGCCTCCTGCACCACGTCCTCGGCGTCGGCCACCCGGCCCAGCATCCGGTAGGCGACCCCGTCGAGGACCTGCCGGTGCTCCTCGAAGACCTTGGTCACATCAGCGGTCAGGTCAGCGCTCACGCCGTCATCATGCACCGGGCACGCGGCGGCGGGCCACCCGGGGGCTTCCCCGGACGGACGCTTGCTGACATCGTGTCAACGAGCCCATGAGCCGCGGCGGCGCCCGGGCCCAGGCTCACCGGCCCCGCGCCCCGCCGCCCAGCACCGCAGGAACCGTAGGAGTGGCCATGCCAGCCGTCTTCACCCCGCAGACTCCCGCCCGACGCTCCGCCTCCGTCGTGGAGGTCGGGGCCGACGGGCGGCCGACGGTCCAGCTCGCCTACGAGCGCCGGGGCCGAGGCGAGCCGATGCTGCTGCTGCACGGCATCGGACACCACTGGCAGGCGTGGGAGCCGGTACTGACCGTGCTCGCGGGAAGCTACGACGTGATCGCCCTCGACCTGCCGGGGTTCGGTGACTCGCCGGGACTGCCCGAGGGCGTCTCCTACGGGCTGGAGAGCGTGGTGCCGCTGCTCGCCGAAGCCTGTGCGGCGCTCGGTGTGGGCCGCCCGCACGTGGTGGGCAACTCGCTGGGTGGCCTGCTGGCACTGGAGATGGGGCTGCACGGCTCCGCCCGTTCGGTCACCGCCCTCTCCCCCGCCGGATTCTTCACCCGTCCCGAACGCGTCTACGCCTACGCGGTGCTGCGCGGGATGCGCGCCGGCGCACGGGCGCTGCCGGACCCGGTTCTCTCGCTGCTCGCCCGTACCGCCGCCGGACGTGCCACGCTGACCAGCACCATCTACGCCCGCCCCGGCCGGCGTTCCGCCGACGCGGTGGTCGCCGAGACCCGCGCCCTGCGGCAGGCGCCCGGTTTCGCGCCGGTACTGGCCGAGGGGCAGCGTCCCGGAGCCCTCTTCAGCCAGGACGTCCCGGACATCCCGGTGACCATCGGCTGGGGCGACCGCGACCGGCTGCTGCTGCGGCGGCAGGGCATACGGGCCAAGCGCACGATCCCCGGCGCCCGCCTCGTCCGGCTGCGCGGCTGCGGTCACGTGCCCATGAACGACGACCCCGCCACGGTCGCCCGCGTCATCACGGACACCGCCCGCGCCCTCGCCTGAGACTGAGACTGAGGCGCCGCTCAGCTCAGCGCGCTCTCGATCCGCAGCTCCAGCGCCTCGGCCTCGCTCACCCGCTCCGCCACCGCACCGTACGGGTCGGGCGTGCCCGCCGGGTAGGCGGCCCGCACCCGGGTGAGCCGGTCGACGGCCTGGTCGTACCGCCCTAGTTCCACTTCGAGTCCGGCGGCACGCAGCTGGGCACTCGTCGCCTCGTGCAGCCCCGCCTCGCCGCAGGCGTGGAAGGCGCTCACGGCTCGGTCCGCGTACTCGATGCCGCGCGCCAAGCGGTCCAGCGCGGCCGCACCCCGCACGGCGCCCGGCTCGCCGGGCGCCGCAGCCGGCGGCACCGCCACCGGCTCCACCAGCAGTTCGGCGGTCTGCCGGTAGGTGTGGCCCGTCTCCAGCCGCAGCCTGAGCCGCTGTTCCTCGTCCAGTACGCCCTCCGGGTCGCCGAGCACCTGGGCGATCTCGCGCTGGGCCGCGTCCATGAAGCGCAGCGACTCCTCCACCGGGGCACCCGACTCCATCGCCAGCCAGCCGCGCGCGTGGAGCGTACGGATCACCGCGTGCGGGTCGCCCACCTCCCGCCACAGCCCCTCGGCGCCCGCGTACAGCTCCGCGGCGACGGCGTACCGGCCGGAAGCGCGGTGGGTGTCGGCGGCCAGGTGGGTGACGACGGCACACCCGTGCCGGTCCCGCCACGGACGCGGCGGCTCGGCCGCCCGGCGGAACAATCCTGCGGCAGCACTGAGCTGTGCGGGCCGCGCGCAGGACTGGCCGAGCCACACACAGGACTGCACGATGCCCGGTTCGTCGGCCGGCTCGGGCTCCTCCAGCAGCTCGCCGAGGGCCGCGACCAGGAAGGCCGCCGCCTCGTCGGGCTGTTCGAGGGCGAGCAGGCAGCCACCGAGCCGGAGCCTGGCACGGGTGGCCTCGGCGTCGCCGCCCGAGCTCTGGAGCGCGTGCACGGCGTACCGGAGGGATTCGGCCTCCTCGGCCAGCAGGCCCTGGGCCGCGTGCACATCAGCGTGCGCCAGATGGAGCCGTGCGAGGTCGGCAGGGGTGCGGGTCGCGCCCCGGCGGTCGTACAGGGCGCCGCGCAGCACCTCGGCGGCGCGCTTGTGGTCGCCGGTCTCGCTCAGCAGCCGGGCCAGGGCGAGTTCGGGCCCGGTGGCCGACCAGGGGCGGCCCGCCTCGTGGAAGAGACCGGCGGCTTCGGCCAACAGCTCGCTCGCGCGTACCGCGTCACCGCGCCGGGCTGCCAGCCGCCCGCGGGTCTCGGTGGCCTCGGCGATCCGGGCGCGGACCGCGGGCTCGGAGCTGTCGGGCAGCGCGAGGACGACCAGGTCGGCCAGTTCCGCGTCGAGCGCGTCGGCGGCCGGTCCGAGCGGGTCGGCGGCCGGTCCCAACGGGTGGGCGGCCGGCCCCGGCCGGTCCGCGGCGCCGTCGGTGTGCTCCGTCCCGGTGACGGTCGCCCGGGCCGGGTAGCCCGCGTCGAACGGCGTACCCTCGCCGCCCGCCTCGCCGTCCCGCGTCCCGCCGAGGTGGTGGGCCCGCATCCGGGCGCGGGTCAGCAGTACGGCGGTGGCGTGCCGGGTCCCGACGCGCCCGTCGGCGTGCAGGCGCAGCGCCTCGGCGCAGAGCGCGTCGACCGGCTCGGGCGGCACGGCATCGCCTTCCGGCGCGAAGGAGGCGGAGAAGACGGCGCGCGCCCGGCAGGCGAGGGCCTCGCCGGGCAGTCCGGCACCGGCGAAGAGGCTCGCCGCCTCGGTGAAGCGGGCGGCAGCCGCGCCGGGGGCGGTGCGGACCTGTTCCATGGCGCGGTGGTCGAGGAGTTCGGCCCGCTCGCGCTGCGGGAGCCGCAGGCCGGCCCGGGCGACCGCGTCCTCGGCTGCAGCCCACCGGGCTGCCGCGTCCGGGTGCCCTTCGGCGCTCAACCGCCGCGCCTCGTCCAGCAGCCGGTACGGATCAGCGGCCTCGGTGGTCCCCGCGACGGGCCCGGCCTGCGGGAGTACCACCGCGCCGAGGCCGAGCGGCAGGAACGGGACCAGCTGCGGTGCGGCGAGCCGGGCCCGGACGGCGGCGCCGTGCACCGTGGTGCCGGCCCGCCGGTCGAAGCGGTCGGCCACGTCCTGCGCCTGGGCGGCCGCGTACTCCAGCAGCGAGGCCGCGTTCCACGCCCGCCCGCGGGGCCCGGGGACGGGGAGGGCGCCCTGCCCTTGTTCGTCCAGCCGCCGCATCAGCAGCGCCACCGCACACATCCACGCCTGGTGGCCGGGGGCGTCGTCCTGCCACTCCCAGCGGGTCTCGTCCTGCTCGGCGAGGATCTCCAGTCCGCGTGGCTCGTTGCCGGTGAGGGCACAGAACTCCACGTGCCGGGCGAGGGCACCGCGGCCGGTCGGGTCCTCACGGACCAGCAACTGGCCCGCGAGGTGCCTGCTGCGGGCCTCGGTGGTGCGGCCGAGGCGCAGCAGCGGGGCCGGCGAGGCGGCGAGCAGGTACGGCTGCTGTTCGGCGCACGGGTACTCGCCGCGCAGCACCGGCTCCCACATCCGCAGCGCCGCCTCGTCCTCGGCGGCGCCACTGCCAGGTGCCCGGACCTCGGCCTCCTCGGCGCGTGCGGCGTGCGCCCGGCCGCGCCAGGCCAGCTCGCAGCCCGCGCAGTCGGCGCCGCGGTCGCGTTCCGCCTCCAGCCAGGCGTCGTAGGCGCGGGCGGCACGCTGCCGGTCGCCGAACCGCTGCGCGGCGAGGAACTCGCGGGCGTGTACGGCGCGTTGTGACAGTCCCGCCTCGGTGTGCGCGCGGGCCATCAGGGCGAGCCACTCCTCGACGTCCGCGACCGGTGTCGCCGGGTCGGCGATCAGGTCCTCCACCGCCCATCGGAGGGACCACAGGAGTGCGAAAGCGGTCTCGTCGTCGAACGCCTCCGGGTCCTCGTCCCGCAGCCGCAGCGCGCGGGCCACGGGGGCCGCTGTGGTGCGTCCGGCGGAGCCGAAGGCGCGGCTCGCGGCCAGGTGCACCAGCGCGGCTCCCAGCGCGGCACGCGCCTCCCGGGTGCCCGCCGCCGATACCTCGCCTTCCGCCGCGCGTGCCTCGTCTTCCGCCACCAGGGCCTCGGCTTCCGCCACCAGGTCGGCGGCGCGGGCGACGCGCTCGGGGCCGTGCGGCTCCGATCCGCACGCCCGGATGTCCGCGCGGAGCTGCGCGTGCGTACGGCTGGTGCTCATCGGGCCTCCTGGGCCGGGGTGGGGGGGAGCGGGCGGCATGCGGGTGGAGTGGTCCGTGGAGCGGCATCCTAGGCCGCCCGGCGCTGCGGGACACCCGTAGCGGGCTGCCCCCTTCTGTCCGGTGTGACACCGGTGTTCACTGGGGCTTCGTGTGCACGGCACACGACCGGGATACAGGTATCCGAGAGACCGGTAAGAGCTGACACGCTGCAGGGAGGCCCGCACATGGCACAAGGCGATCCGGCGACCGGCAGATCCCCCGGGCGGAGGGCGGTGCTGCGCGGCACGGTCGGTGCGGGGGCGACGCTGTCCGTGCCGCTGCTCAGCGGCGCGGCACCGGCGCAGGCGCGGCGCGGCCGCCCGTCGGCCGAGTGGGGGGTGCAGGCCGGGGACGTGACGATGTCCTCGGGGCTGGTGTGGGTGCGTGCGGACCGCCCGGCGCGGATGGTGGTGGAGACCTCGGCCACCGAAACGTTCCGCAACCCGAAGCGGTGGTACGGGCCCGTGGTGGGTCCTCAGACCGACTTCACGGGGCGTACGGCGCTGCACGGGCTGCCGCCGGGCGAGCAGATCCACTACCGGGTGACGCTGACCGACCCCGACGACCCGCGGCGCTCCGGACGGCCGGTCGAGGGCACCTTCCGTACCGCGCCGGCGCGCCGCCGCGATGTGCGGTTCCTGTGGTCGGGTGACCTGGCGGGCCAGGGCTGGGGCATCAACCCGGACCGGGGCGGCTATCCGATCTTCGATCAGATGCGGAAGCTGGACCCGGACTTCTTCCTCAACAGCGGCGACACCATCTACGCCGACTCCCCCATCCAGGAGCGGGTGGAGCTGCCGGACGGCGGGGTGTGGCGGAACGTCACCACCGAGGAGAAGTCCAAGGTCGCCGAGACGCTGGCGGAGTTCCGCGGCAACTTCCGCTACAACCTGCTGGCCGAGAACCTGCGCCGGTTCAACGCGCAGGTGCCGTGCGTCGTGCAGTGGGACGACCACGAGGTGCTCAACAACTGGTATCCGGGCGAGATCCTGGACGACGACCGCTACACCGTCAAGGATGTCTCCACCCTCGCGGCCCGTTCGCTGCGGGCCTTCAGCGAGTACTTCCCCATCAGCACTCTGCCGCCGAAGGACGAAGAGGGCCGCGTCTACCGGGTCGTGCGGCACGGGCCGCTGCTGGACGTCTTCGTGCTGGACATGCGCTCCTACCGGAACGCCAACTCGCCGGGCCGCCTTCCGGACGACACCCAGGGCATCCTCGGCGAGCGGCAGCTCAAGTGGCTCAAGCGGGAACTGTCGCGCTCCCGCGCGGTGTGGAAGGTCATCGCCTCTGACATGCCGCTGGGGCTGGTCGTAGCGGACGGCAAGACCGACTTCGAGGCCGTCGCGCAGGGCGATCCGGGCGCGCCGCTCGGCCGGGAACTGCAGATCGCGGAGCTGCTGCGGCACATCAAGCACAGGCGGATCACCGGCACCGTGTGGTTCACCACGGATGTGCACTACACCAGCGCCCAGCGGTACGCCCCCGAGCGGGCGGCTTTCAAGGACTTCGCGCCGTTCTGGGAGTTCGTCTCCGGGCCGCTGAACGCGGGTGGCTTCAAGGCGCTGAAGCTGGACGGCACCTTCGGCCCCGAACAGAAGTTCCTCAAGGCCCCGGACCGCGCCAATACGCCGCCGACCGAGGGCGGGCAGTATTTCGGCCAGGTGGACATCGACGGCTCGACCGGCGAGCTGACGGTACGGCTGCGCGAGGAGAGCGGCGCGGTGCTGTTCACCAAGGTTCTGCAGCCGGGCCGGGTGGGCCAGTAGCGCGGGCGGCGAGGCCGTGACCGCACGCCCCGACTTCAGCTACACGCCCGTCGGCCGCACCGCCCACGGGGTGACGCCGCCCGCCTTCCGCGCGCTGTGCGTACACACCTGGCTGGGCTCCGGCGAGGCCGTCTTCGCGGCGGCCTCGCGGGCCGTGCTGGAGTGGCGTATGCACCGCGCGATGGGCGTGCGGATGGTGACCGACGCCGAACGAGCGGCGCCCGGCGTCCGGGTGACGGTCGGCCTCGGCGCCGGTCGGCTGCGGGTGCACGGGCCGTGCCGGGTGGTGTGGGCGGTCGACGGGGAGCGGCGGGCCGGCTGGGCGTACGGAACGCTGCCGGGGCACCCGCAGTGCGGCGAGGAGGCGTTCTGGGTCGAGCACGCCGAGGACGGCCGGGTCCGGCTGTCCGTGTGGGCCTACAGCAGGCCGGCTGTGTGGTGGACGCGTGCGGCGGGCCCCGTGGTGCCGGCGCTGCAGCGGCTCTACGCGCACCGGTGCGGGCAGGTGCTGCGGCGGCTGGTCCGGGAGCGACCCACCGGAGGATGAATGGTCAACAGATGGCCTGAATAGGACGTTTGGCCGCCAGGTGCTCTTTTTACGCACCTGTCACGCCTCGTTCGTGGTCAGGCAATGACCGTCCAGAAGGGTGGACGTATGGCTGATGACTCTGCCGACGGGAAGACCGGCACCACGACCGGAGCGGCGACACGCCCCTGGCTCCGCGCGAGGACGGCGGCGCGGGACGGGTGGCGGGCGTGGCACGCCCGGCGGACACGCGACGGGCGCACCGGCGGGGGCCGCGTGGCGGGTGACCGTCCGCGCCACAAGGACGCCACCACGCTGTGGCGGGTGCGCACGACCGTACGGGAGGAACCGGGCTCCCTCGCGCGGGTGTGCGGCGCGCTGGCGGCTGCCGGAGTCGACATCCTGACCCTCCAGACCCACCCGCTCGGGGACCGCACAGTGGACGAGTTCCTGCTGCGCGCCCCCGCGGCGCTGGAGCCGCACGAGCTGACACGGCTGCTGTCGCACGCCGGCGGCAGCGACACCTGGAGCGAGCGGGCCGACGCGCACGATCTGGTCGACACCCCGACCCGGATACTGGGCCTGGCCACCCGCGCAGCCGTCGACACCGCCGAACTCCCCATGGCGCTGCGCACGTTGCTGGGCCGCTGCACCATCCGTTCGGTCCCCGGCAGTACACCTCGGGAGGGCACACTGGAGGGAACGTCGCTGCGCCTGCCCGACCCTGCCGGAGGAGAAATCGTCGTGGAACGGCACCATGTGCCCTTCACCCCCACCGAGTTCGCGCGGGCACAGGCCCTGGTGGAGCTCGACGCGCGGCTGGGGCGCCGTACCCCGCGCGAGCAGCACGCGTACACCCTTCCCGAGGGCCGTGCCGTCACGATCCGCCGGGCCGACGAGGGCGACCTGGAGGCCGCGCTGGCGATGCACGCCCGCTGCTCCCGGCAGACGCTCGGCCGCCGCTACCACGGGCCGGTCAAGGACGCCGACCGCTATCTGCGGCACCTGCTCTCGCCGCGCTTCGGCCGCACCCTGGCCGTCGAGTCGCCCGCCGGTGAGCTGGTCGCCCTCGGCCATCTGCTGTGGGACGGCGACGAGACGGAGGCCGCGCTGCTGGTCGAGGACGCCTGGCAGCGGCGCGGCATCGGCTCGGCACTGCTGCGGCGGCTGGTCGCGATGGCCCGCGAGGCGCGCTGCGAGAGCGTCTACGCGGTCACCCAGTCGTCCAACACGGGCATGGCCGCGACAATGCGGGGGCTCGGGCTGCCGCTCGACTACCAGGTGGAGGAGGGCACCCTGGTGGTGACCGCCGCGCTGACCCCGGCGGCGGTGGCCCGGCGCTGACCCGCCGGGCGGCGTGACATGGCACATCCCGGCATCTCCCGGGCGCCTCCCGGTGCTGACGGCAGGGCGACCGGCATACGAGGATGGGGCCCATGTCCGATTCGATCAACACAGCGACCACCGGCTCCCTGCCCCGTCAGGTGGCCGACACCTACGTCGACGCGCTCGTCGAACTCGACCCGATCGCCGGCACCTACCTCGGGGTGCCCGAGAGCCACAGCAAGCTGCCCGACTTCTCTCCCGAGGGCCAGGAGGCGATCGCAGCGCTGAGCCGCGCCACCCTGGCGGAGCTGGCCGCGGCCGAGGCGCGGCCCGGCGGCGACCACGACGAGGAGCGGCGCTGCGCGCGGCTGCTGCGCGAGCGGCTGACCGCCGAGCTGGCCATCCACGAGGCCGGCGAGGGACTGCGCGCCCTCAGCAACATCAGCTCGCCGCTCCACTCGGTGCGTGGCATCTTCACCGTGATGCCCACCGAGACGGAAGAGGACTGGAAGGCGGTCGCCGACCGGATGCGGGCCATGCCCCTCGCCTTCGACGGCTACCGCGCCTCCCTCGCCGAGGGGCTCTCGCGCGGTCTGTACACCGGACCTCGGCAGGTCTCCACCGTGCTGGGGCAACTGGCGCAGTGGCTGGGCGAGAAGGACTCGGACGACGACCGCGGCTGGTTCGCACAGTTCGCCGGCGGTTGTCCCGACGCGCTGCGCGCCGAGCTCGGCGAGGCCGCCGCCGAAGCCACCCGCGCCGTCGCGGAGATCCGCGACTGGCTGCGGGACGTGTACGCACCGGGCATCGTCGGCGCCCCGGAGACGGTGGGCCGTGAGCGGTACGCGCGCTGGGCGCGCTACTGGAACGGCGCCGACCTCGACCTGGAAGAGGCATACCGCTACGGCTGGGAGGAGTTCCACCGGCTGCTCGACGAGATGCGCACCGAGGCGGCGAAGATCCTGCCCGGCGCGAAGACCCCCTGGGAGGCGCTGCGCCACCTGGACACGCACGGCGAGGCCATCGAGGGCGTCGAGGCGGTGCGCGAGTGGCTCCAGGGACTGATGGACGAGGCCATCTCCGAGCTGGACGGCACCCACTTCGAGCTGGCCGAGCCGGTGCGCCGGGTGGAGGCCATGATCGCCCCGCCCGGCAGCGCGGCGGCCCCGTACTACACCCAGCCGTCGCTGGACTTCTCCCGGCCGGGCCGCACCTGGCTGCCCACCATGGGCGAGACCCGGTTCCCCGTCTACGACCTGGTCACCACCTGGTACCACGAGGGCGTGCCGGGACACCATCTGCAGCTGGCGCAGTGGACGTACGTCGCCGACAAGCTCTCGCGCTACCAGACGACCGTCGGCATGGTCAGCGCCAACGCCGAGGGCTGGGCCCTGTACGCCGAGCGGCTCATGGACGAGCTGGGCTTCCTGACCACCCCGGAGCGGCGGCTGGGCTACCTGGACGCCCAGATGATGCGCTCCACCCGGGTGATCGTCGACATCGGCATGCACCTGGAGCTGGAGATCCCGGCCGACTCCCCCTTCCACCCCGGTGAACGCTGGACACCTCAGCTGGCACAGGAGTTCTTCGGTATGCACAGCGGCCGGCCCGCGGACTTCGTGGAGAGCGAGCTGGTGCGCTACCTGGGCATTCCGGGCCAGGCGATCGGCTACAAGCTGGGCGAGCGGGCCTGGCTCGAGGGCCGCGACGCGGCGCGGCGCGAGCGCGGCGCCGCCTTCGATGCCAAGGCGTGGCACATGGCAGCGCTCTCGCTGGGTTCGCTGGGACTGGACGACCTGGTCGCGGAGTTGTCGGTGCTGTGAGCTGACGCTCTTCCCGCTCTGTGACGGTGCCGGATTCGCCCTGGGCCGGGGCGGGTCCGGCACCGCCGGACGGGTGCGTCGGGGGGCGGACGTCAGACATCCGCCGGGGTGGTGTGGTGGCGCAATGTGGAGCCGGACCGTGACTTGACGACCTCCAATTGTGCGGGCACCCGCTGCCGCAGGTCCGTCACATGGCTGACGATGCCCACACAGCGGTCCCTCTCGCGCAGCGAGTCCAGCACGTCCAGCACCTCGTCCAGCGTCTGCTCGTCCAAGGTGCCGAAGCCCTCGTCGATGAACAGGGTCTCCAGCCGGGTGCCGCCTGCCTCCTCGGTCACCACGTCGGCCAGGCCGAGGGCGAGAGCCAACGAGGCGAAGAAGGTCTCGCCGCCGGAAAGTGTGGCGGTGTCCCGCTCGGCGCCGGTCCAGGCGTCCACCACATGCAGCCCGAGCCCGGATCTGCCCCGCCCCGAGGCCCGTTCGTCGGAGTGCACCAGCGTGTAGCGGCCGCCGGACATCCGGGCGAGGCGCGTGGATGCCGCAGCGGCCACCTGTTCGAGCCGCGCTGCCAGCACATACGACTCCAGGCGCATCCGGCGCTCGTTCTCGGCCGAGGTGCCTGCCGCGAGACCGGCGAGGCGGGCGATACGGTCGTAGGCCGTACGCAGTGGAGCCAGCCTGCGGGCGCGGTCGGTGGCGCGCGCACCCAGCCCGTCCAACGCCTCGACCCGGGCGCGCGCGGCGTGGTGTTCGGCGTCCGCCGCGCGCAGCCGCCCTTCGGCGGCCTCCGCAGCGGCCTGCGCCCGCTCCGGGTCCGCCGGGGGCCTGGCGGCCGCCGCCGCGAGCACGGGGTCGGCCAACTCCTCGCGGACGGCCGCCTCTTCGGCCCGCAGTTGCTCCAGCAGGCTACGCAGCCGATGCTGCTCGGACTCGGGCAGTACGGCCCGCTCGGCTTCTTCGGGCGTGCTGAACCCCGCCCGGTCGGCGGCCTCGGCCAGCTGCTCCGCCGCCTCGGTGAGCCGGTCGGCGGCGCGGGCCGCCGCGTGGCCGGCCTCCGCCGCCTGGGACAGCAGTCCGACGCGGCGCTCCAGCTCCGCGAAGCGGGCCGCGACGCTGGGTGCTTCGCCCCGGGCCCGCGTCAGCCGCTCGGTGAGGGCGGCCAGTTCACGCTGGAGCGCGTCCCGAGTGGAGGTGCCGGCCGCGAGGCGGCGCTCGGCTTCCTGGCGCGCCGCCTGCCGCTCGGTGTACTCGCGCTCGGCGACCGCCAGTTCCTCCTCCGCTTCGCGGATGCCGGACGCCTGGGCACGGGCCTGCGCGTGCTCCCGCTCCAGCGAGGCGACGGCGTCCGCGAGGGCCTCGGTGCTCGGGGGCCCTTCCGCTTCCGCGCCCTCGCCGACGGCGGCTCCCTCGCTGTCGGCTTCTCCCTCGGTCACGGCTTCCGTCCGGCCGCCTGCCGCTTCCTCCTCGGCAGCGGCGTGGTTCTCGCGGAGCGCGGCGAGCCGCTGTTCGGCCGACTGGCGGCGCTCCACCGCCTGTTGGGAGACGGTGAGCGCTGCCTCTTCGGCCGCGCGGTCCACGTGGCCGGGCTCCTCGCGGGCGGGGTCCGGATGGGAGGTGGAGCCGCAGACCGCGCAGGGCTCGCCTTCGGTCAGGTTCGCGGCGAGTTCGGCCGCGACACCGCGCAGCCGCTGCTCGCGCACGGCGAGCCAGCGCTCCTTGGCCTCGGCTGCCTCGTCGCGGGCGCCCCGCAGGTTCTCCACGGCTGCCTCGATCTCGCCGGCGAGCTGGTCACGGCGGCGCGCGGCCTGGAGACGGGCGCGGGCCGGGTGGAGCCGGCCACCGAGGTGCTCGGCGCGGAGAGCGGCGTCCCGGGCCTCCTCGATACGGCGTTCGAGTGCGGGCCGCCGCTCCTCCCAGCCCGCGAGCCACTCCCCCGCCTCGCGCAGCACCTCCTCGTCGGCCCTGGACTCGGCGTCCAAGCGGCGCAGTTCGGTCTCGATCCCGGCGGCTCGCGGCTCCTCCTCGCGGGCGGCGCACAGTGCGCCCAGCTCTTGGCGCAGCTCACGCTCGAACTCCGCCAGCTGCTCGGGCGCTGCCCCCGCCAGGGTCCCGGGCAGACGGGCACGTGCTTCCCGCTCGGCCTCCTGGGCGCGGGAGTGTCCGTCGTGTGCCGCGCGACGCAGGTGGAGTGCGGGGGCCACGGCCTCGGCGGACTGCGCCCGCTCCAGCTGTCGCCGCAGCGCCTCACGCTCCCCTGCCCTGGCCGCCAGCTCGTCGGCGCGCTGCCGGGCGCGGGCGAACCGCTGCTGCTCGCGGGCCAGTTCGCGGGCCGCCTCCAGTTCCCCCGCAGCGGCCCCGTGCCGCTCGTGGGCGGTCTCGGCGGCGAGCGCGGCGCACGTGAGGCGCTCACGGGCGTACGAGCGGGCCTGCGCGGCCCAGATCAGCACCGTGTCGGCGAGGCCGGGGTCGCCGGGAGCGAGCCCGGCGCGCCCGGGGGCCTTGGGCTGCTGGGCACGCGAGCCACCGCGTCGCGCGCCGCGCCCGCCCGCGCGGGCACCGGCCGCCGGGGCGGTGCGCTGGCTCGGGAGCGGGTCCGGGAACGGGTCCGCTTCGGAGGCGTCCGTGGGACCTCCGGCCAGCTCCGGCGGGTCCCCGACCGCCTGCCGCATCCGGTGGGCGAGGCCCAGCAGTTCCTCGTCGGCGGTGGCGACCTCCTGCTGCGCGCCCTTGCGCATCCGC
Organism: Streptomyces spirodelae; assembly: GCF_017676385.1. GTDB lineage: Bacteria > Actinomycetota > Actinomycetes > Streptomycetales > Streptomycetaceae > Streptomyces > Streptomyces spirodelae. Next base: position 57,468 of record NZ_JAFFZN010000025.1, on the reverse strand, counting down.
GCCAGCTCTTCCTCCACCGCGGCGAACCTGCCGGTGTCGAAGAGGCGTCCCAGCAGCTTGGCGCGGTCCTCGGCGCCGGAGCGCAGGAATCGTGCGAAGTCGCCCTGCGGCAGCAGGACCACCTGGCAGAACTGGTCCTTGCTCATGCCGAGCGCCTGCTTGATCTCCTCCCCGGTCTCCTGGTGCGAGCGGCTGAGGCCGTGCCACTGGCCGGTCGCCGGGTCCCAGGCGCGCAGTTCGCAGCGGGCCCGTTCGCGGGTGAGGCCGGTGCCGCGGGCCTTGGGTCGGAGCTGTTCCGGAGCGCGGGTCAGCTCCAGGCGCCGGCCGGCGACGGTGAGTTCCAGGACGACCTCGGTACGGGTGCGCGGGTCGGCGTGGTCGCTGCGCAGGGTGCCGCCCGGCTGCTGGCGGGCGCCGGGTACGCCGCCGTAGAGGGCGAAGCAGACGGCGTCCAGCACGGAGGTCTTGCCCGCGCCGGTGGGACCGTGCAGCAGGAACAGCCCGGCCGAGCAGAGGGCGTCGAAGTCGACGGTGTGGGTGCCGCTGAACGGGCCGAAGGCGGTGAGGGTGAGCCTGTGGAGCCTCATCGGGCCACCTCGCGGTGGCCTTCGCGCGCCGCTGGGCCATTGCCCGTACCGGCGTGTTGCCCGGATGTATGCGGCCCGGCTGCGGGTCCCGTACGGGACACGGCGGGCGAGTCGTCCGGCTCGGTCGCCTCCGCGACCCGCACCGCCTCCAGCGCCTGGCCCAGCATGTCGCGTTCCTCGGGCGCGGCCCGCCTGCCGGGGCGTACATGACCGACGAAGTCCTCGGCGATCTGCCGGTCGGTACGGCCCTTGAGCCGTACGGCATAGGAGCGCCCGTCGTCGGTCTCCTCCCGCTCCGGTGCGAAGACGAGACTGACGGTGTGCGGGAAGCGCTTGGTCAGCCGCGCCATCGGGTCGTGCGGGCGCGCTGCGTCGGTGAGGGTGGCCTCCACCCAGGCTTCCGTGTGCTGCTCGTACGCCGGGTCCTCCAGGAGTTCCCGGAGTGTGCCGCGCAGCCGGGCGAGTGCGCGTGGCACGGGGCAGTGCAGCCGCTCCGCGGCGAGTTCCCCTGCGGGGCCGAGGTCGACCAGCCACATGGACTTGGGGTGCCCGGCCTCGGAGAAGGAGTAGGCGAGGGGCGTGCCGGAGTAACGCACCCGTTCGGTGATGCTCTGACAGTTGTGCAGGTGGCCGAGGGCCACGTAGTCGACGCCGTCGAAGACGGAGGCGGGCACCGAGGCCACCCCGCCGACGGTGATGTCCCGTTCGCTGTCGGAGACTTCGGCGCCGGTGACGAAGGCGTGCGCCAGGACGACGGAGCGGGTGCCGGCGGGCCTGGTGGCCAGGTCGGCGCGGACCCGGTCCATCGCGGCGCGGAGCACCGCCGGGTGCCCGGTGCCCTCGGCGCCGAGCGTCTGCCGCACCAGCGACGGCTCCAGATAGGGCAGCCCGTAGACGGCGACCTGGCCGCCGGAGTCGGCGCCGTCGAGCAGCACGGGTGTGCCGCACTCGCGTGGGTCGGTGCGCAGATGGACGCCCGCGCGGCCCAGCAGCTTCGAGCCGACGCCCAGGCGGCGTGCCGAGTCGTGGTTGCCGGAGATCATCACGGTGGGCACGCCGAGGTCCGCGAGGCGGTTCAGCACCTGGTCGAACATCTCGACGGCGGCGAGGGAGGGGACGGCACGGTCGTAGATGTCGCCGGAGACCAGGACGGCGTCCACCGCGCGCTCCTCGACGGTGGCCACCAGGTGGTCGAGAAAGGCGCGCTGGGCATCGAGGAGGGTCACGCGGTGGAAGCTCCGGCCCAGATGCCAGTCCGAGGTGTGCAGCAGACGCATGGTCAACGACCTTAAGCCCCAGCACTGACAGCGCGTGCCGGCCCCTGGCAGCACGCGCAGCGCACGGGCGGGCCGGCCGCGCTCGCTCAGCCGGTGCCGAACGCCTCGCCGCCCACCTCGAGGCGCGCGGTCCCCGCTGTGGCGTCGGCCAGTCGGCCAGGGAAGCCGGCGAGATCGGCGTCGGGGAGCTGGAGCTCGATGCTGACCTCGGCGCCGTACCGCACGTCCCGCACCTGGTGTCCGGCAGCCCGCAGCTCGTTCTCCAGCCGCCCGGCACGTTCGTGCCCGACGGTGACGGTCACCACCCGGTAGCGCCGCCGGGTGACGGTCCCGATGGCGTCCAGCGCCTCGCCCACCGCGCCGCCGTACGCCCGGATCAGACCGCCGGCGCCCAGCTTGACGCCACCGAAGTAGCGGGTGACGACCGCGACGGCGTAGCGAACCTCGCGGCGCAGCAACATCTGGAGCATCGGCACGCCCGCGGTGCCGCCCGGCTCGCCGTCGTCGTTCGCCTTCTGGACGCTCGCGTCGGCGCCGATGACGTAGGCCGAGCAGTTGTGGTTGGCGCCGGGGTGCTGCTTGCGGACGCGGGCGATGAACTCCTGCGCCGCGGCCTCCGTGGCGGCCGGTGCCAGGGCGCACAGGAAGCGGGAGCGGTTGACCTCGGTCTCGTGCACGCCCTCCGCCGCCACGGTGAGGTACGCGGCCGGCCCGTCGGGCCGCTCCTGCTGTGCGTGCTGGTCGTGCTGGTCGTGCTGGTCGTGCTGGTCGTGCTGCATCATGCCAGCCTATGGCCGCACACTGCGGGAATCGCCACGGGGTGCGCACCGTTGTGCGGGGGTGTGCGCCCGCCGTGGGCCTGCTGACGGAGGAGAGAGCGATGTACGGCGATTCCGGGACGGTACGCAGGATTCTCACCGAGCTGGGTGACACCTGGGCGGTGGTGGGACTCTCCGGCAACACCGCGCGGCCCGCGCACGGGGTGGCCGAGGTGCTCCAGCGCTACGGGAAGCGGGTCGTGCCCGTCCATCCCAAGGCGGAGACGGTGCACGGCGAGCGCGGCTACCCGAGCCTGGCGGACATCCCCTTCCCGGTGGACGTCGTGGACGTCTTCGTCAACTCCGAGCTGGCGGGCCGGGTGGCCGACGAGGCGGCGGCGGTCGGCGCCAAGGCCGTGTGGTTCCAGCTCGGAGTGGTGGACGAGGCGGCGTACGAGCGCACCAGGGCTGCCGGTCTGGCGATGGTGATGGACCGCTGTCCGGCCATCGAAATCCCCCGGCTGGGATGAGTGCCGGTGCGCTGGCGTCCGCCGGAGGCCGAGGCGATGTACCGGTCCTTCGGCTTCGCCGAGCACTCCGTCCCCTTGTCCCTGGATGTGAGCACCCTGGATGTTGCCCGGCCTCCCCGGGCCTGAGCACCGAGCTAGCCGCGCACTCCCAGCCCCTCCACGATCTCGGCACCGGGGAGCGTCGCGAGCGCCTTGCCGGGGACGATGAGCTTGCCCCTGCGGCTGCCGCTGCCGATCAGCACCCAGGGCAGCGCCGCCACTTCGGCGTCCAGCAGCAGCGGCCAGCCGGCGGGCAGCCCGATGGGGGTGATGCCGCCGTACTCCATGCCCGTCTCGCCGACGGCGGTCTGGTGCGGTGCGAAGGACACCGTCCGGGCACCGAGGCCGCGGCGCACCGCCCCGTTGACGTCCACCCGGCAGGACGAGAGGACCACGCACCCGGCGAGGGTGCGCACTCCGCCCTGTTTGGCGGCCACCACGACGCAGTTGGCCGACGTCTCCAGCAGGTCCTGGCCGTAGGTCTCCAGGAAGACGGCCGTGTCGGCCTTCTCCGCTTCGGTGTCGACGTGGAGCAACTGGTCGACGGGAACGGGGCCTTCCCAGTCGCGCACGGCGGCGGCGACAGGAGCGGCCAGCTGATCCAGCAGCTCGGCGGCCGGACGGGCGTTGTCGAAGTTTCCGATGGGCGCTCGCATACCGGCAGCCTAGCCAGCCGCCGCCGCGGGGTCAGCGCGGTTCGGGGACCGAGACGGCCATGGTCATCTCGACGTCTTCCGTTCCGTCGTTGCGGTAGCCGTGCGGTACGTGCGACTCGAAGCAGGCGGAGGTGCCGGCCGGGACCGTGTAGGTGTCACCGTCCACCTCCAGGGTGAGCGTGCCGGCGGTGACGTGGACGAGTTCGGTGGTGCCGATGGGGTGCGGGTCGGAGCTGCTGGCGTCGCCCGGCACCAGCTTCCAGTGCCACAGCTCCAGCGGACCGGGCGCCTCGGTGCCCGCGAGCAGCGTGCTGTGGCTGCCCGCCTCGGTGGCCCACAGCCGTACGGCCTGCTCCGGGGGGACCAGCCGGACCTGTGGCTCCTGGTCGAAGTCGAGCAGCGAGGTGATGCTGACCCCGAGCGCGTCGCCGATCTTGACGACGGTGCCGACGCTGGGGTTGGTGCGGGCCTGTTCGATCTGGATGAGCATGCCCCGGCTGACTCCCGCCCGCGCGGCGAGCGCGTCGAGGGTGAAGCCGCGCTCGGCCCGCAGGTGTTTGAGATTGCGGGCCAGGGCCTGCGTGAGGTGGTCGAGGTCCGTCACTGTGTTCGGCACCATCCAAAATATTAGATTGCAGAGTGCATTTCCGTGAACTACGGTGTGGTGGACTTGAGCGTTCACCACACTGTACTGCGAGGGATTCCGCCATGACCGCTGTCTTCGCCCTGGCCACCAGTCTGCTGTGGGGGCTGGCCGACTTCGGCGGCGGGCTGCTCAGCAAGCGGCTGCGCGAGCTGACCGTGGTGCTCGTCTCCCAGGGCGCGGCCTGCCTGGTACTCGGCGTCATCGTGCTGTCCACGGGCGCCTGGAGCGCGCTGGACGCCCGCCTGCTGTGGTGCGCGGTGGCGGCCGGGGCCATCGGACCGGTGTCCATGCTCTGCTTCTACCGGGCACTGGCCATCGGCCCGATGGGCGTGGTGTCCCCCGTCGCCACTCTCGGCAGCGTGGCCGTACCGGTCGCCGTCGGCATGGTGCTGCACGGCGAACGGCCCGGCCCTGTGCAGGCGGTGGGCACCCTGGTCGCGGTCGCAGGCGTGGTGCTGGCCGGCGGTGTGGGCGGTGGCGGAGCGCCCGTGCAACAGCGCACCATCCTGCTCACCCTGGTCGCGGCCTTCGGCTTCGGCGCGACGATGAGCCTGGTCGCCGAGGCGTCCACCACGGTCGCGGGGCTCTTCCTGACGCTGTTCGTCCAGCGCGTGGTCAACGTGGTGGTGGGCGGCGGCGCGCTGTACGCCTCGGTGCGGCGCGGCAGCCCCGCGCTCCCCGAGGAGGGGATACGGGCGGTGTGGCGGATGCTGCCCGCGCTGGCCTTCGTGGGTCTCGCCGATGTCGCCGCCAACGGGACATACGCCGTCGCCGCGCAGCACGGCCCGGTCACCGTGGCCGCTGTGCTCGCCTCGCTGTATCCCGTGGTCACCGCGCTGGCCGCCCGGGGCGTTCTGCACGAACGGCTGCGGGCCCTGCAGACAGCGGGTGCCTCACTGGCGCTGCTGGGCACCGTACTGCTCGCCTCCGGCTGACGGCTCCCGCGCTCAGCCACCATCCGCGCCGCCGTCCCGGTCGCCCCGGAAGGTCCCGTCGCCGCCCGGCGAGGTGCCCTTCTCGCCCCTGAGGGTCCCGTCCCGGGGGCCGTGCGGGCGGGGCAGCTCGGCCAGGGCCAGCAGCTCCTGCGGAGTGACACCCTCCGGGACGGGAACGGGCGGCGGGGTGCGCAGCGGCGGCTGCCACCCCTCCTCCGGGTCGAAGCGGCGCACCACCTTGGCCGGGGCACCGGCGACCACCGCGTGGTCCGGCACCTCGCCGCGCACCACGGCGCCGGCCGCGACCACCACATTCCGCCCCAGCGTCGCGCCCGGCAGCACGACGGCGCCCGCACCGATCCAGCTCCCGGAGCCGATCTCGACGGGCGCGGTACGCGGCCACTGCTTGCCGACCGGCTGCGCCGGATCGTCGTAGGAGTGGTTGGTCGAGGTGATGTAGACGTACGGCCCGCAGAACACATCGTCCCCGAGGCTGACCCTGGTGTCCGCGATGACGTGGCTGCCCCGCCCGAGCACCACGCCGTTGCCCAGCCGCAGCACGGTTTCGGGGCCCAGGTCCAGGTCCGGCATCATCCCGGCCGTCAGCGTGACGTCCTGGCCGACGATGCAGTGGTCACCGATCTCGATCCACGGTGTGCCGAAGAGCGTTCCCTGCGGAAAGGCGAGCCGGCTTCCGGTCCCCAGGCGGCGGAACGCGTACGGCCCGGGGCGTTCGGCCGTGACGGCTCCCGCGCGCTGCGCCCGGCGCCAGATGCCGTGCACGGCGCGGGAGGTGAGGGACGAGAACGTGTTCTTGAGGGAGGGCACGCCGTCACCGTAGCGCTCCACCGCTCTCCTGCCGCCATGAAGTTCCTCACGAGTAACCTCGCCGCTGCGGCTCAGGAGGGCGAGGGGCCGGCGGCCGCGGACGCGGCGCGGTGCCGCTCGGCAAGCTCCACATACGTCAGAGCGTTGAAGCGGACGCTCTCGCGCTCCTCGTCGGTCAGCTCGCGCCGCACCTTTCCGGGCACGCCTGCGACCAGCGAGCCGGGCGGTACCACGGTGCCCTGCGGCACCAGGGTCTGCGCGGCGACGAGGGACCCGGCGCCGATCCGGGCGCCGTTGAGGACGGTGGCCCCCATCCCGATCAGCACATCGTCCTCGACGGTGCAGCCGTGCAGCACCGCGTTGTGGCCCACGGTCACGCGGGCGCCGACGGTGACGGGGAAGCCGGGATCGCCGTGCACGGTGCAGTTGTCCTGCACATTGCTCTCCTCGCCCAGCACGATGGGGCCCGCGTCGGCACGCATGACGGCGCCGTACCACAGGCTGGAACCGGCGGCCATGGTGACCTGCCCGGCGATCACGGAGGTCGGGGCGTGGAACGCCGTGGGGTCCAGCCGGGGTTCGTGCCCGCCGACGTTCACGATCAGTCCGCCCTGTGCCACGTCTGTTCTCCTTCTCGGGGTGCTGCTGCCTCAGGGTGCACCCGCTAGTCGGCGGCCGGCGCCGGTGCGGCCTCCACGAGCTCCTCGGTGGCGGCAGCAGCCGCCTTCGCCGCGCGGCGCTTGACGATCACCATGGAGCCCAGCCCGAACAGCAGGGCCACCACCAGTCCGAGCCAGGAGAAGCGCTTGAGCCACGCCTCGGCGACGATGCCGACGTAGTAGATGACGGCGGTCGTGCCTCCGGCCCACAACACTCCGCCCAGCACGTTCGCCGTCAGGAACTTCCAGTACGGCATCCTCAGCACGCCCGCGAGCGGCCCGGCGAAGATCCGCAGCAGGGCGATGAACCGGCCGAAGAAGACCGCCCACATGCCCCACCGCTGGAAGGAGTGTTCCGCGGTGGCCACATGGCTGGGACCGAAGTGCTTGGGGAACTTCCTGCCCAGCCACTCCAGCAGCGGCTTGCCGCCCTTGCGGCCGATGGCGTACCCGATCGAGTCACCCACCACGGCGCCGACGGTGGCGCAGGTGCCCAGGATCAGCGGGTCGATGTGGCCCTGCTGCGAGGCCAGCAGCGCGGAGCTGACCAGGACGATCTCCCCGGGCAGCGGAATCCCCAGGCTCTCCAGCCCGATGACCACCCCCACCAGGAGGTACACGCTGATGGCCGGGACGCTCTCCAGCCACTCCTGGATGTGCAACTGCGGCTTCCTCTCACGTCATCGGGGCATGAGCTGTCATGCCGGCACGCGTCCGGAAGCCTACTCGACCGCGCCTCGGCCCGTGCCGAGGCCCGGGGCCGCTCCGTGCGGGGTCAGTCGTTGGGCCGCAGGGTCCACACGATGGTCATCTCGCTGGTGACGGCACCGTCGGGGCGAGCGAGCGCGACCTTGACCGGGAACTCCGGGCGCTGTCCGCTGTCGAGCTCGGCGACCACGTCGGCCACCGGACGGCCGAGTTCGGCGGTGGCGGTGACGACGCCCTTGGCGATCTTCTTGAAGTCCATCTCCGCGTGCACCGGGAGCGGAACGGCCCGGGAGAGCTGGTCGGCGAACGCGGCCAGGGTGATCGCGCCGCTCGCGGATTCGGCGAGGGTGAACATCGCTCCGGCGTGCGGGCCGCCGACGTGGTTGTGGTACTCGCTCTGGTCGGGCAGCGAGACGACGACCCGCTCCGGCGAGGTCTCCAGGTACTCCAGGTTGAGCGTGCGGGCCATGGGCACGGAGGCCCTCATCAGCTCGCCGATGTCCGGCTGCGACTGTGTGGTCATGGTCGCACGTTACCACCGAGTAACCGATGCCGGGAGGGGCGCTCTTTCGCACTCCTGGCCCATTCATGTAGCGGGTGCGTACCGATCGGTGGGCGGCCGTGGCCGCCATGGACAGCGCACCATAGGGTTATCAGCCATGTGGCCAGGACAGCAGCAGCCCGGGGGCGAGCAGAACCCGCAGCAGCCGAACCCGTATCAACAGCCCGGCTACGGGCAGCCGAACCCGTACCAGCAGCCCGGTTACGGACAACCGCCGTCAGGTCAGCAGCCCGGCTACGGGCAGCCGCCGGCCGGCCAGCCGTCCGGTTACGGGCAGCAGGGCACCCCGCCGTACCCCTACGGCCAGCAGCCGGGCGGTCCCGGCCAGTCGGGCCAGTGGGGTCCGGGGAGCATGCCCGGCGGCCCGCAGTCGCCCAAGGGCGGCGGAGGCGGCGGCAAGAAGAAGACGATCGTGATCTCGATCGTCGCCGCTGTGGCGGTGATCGCGGCGACGGTGGCCGGTGTCATCGTACTGGGGGGTGACGACTCGGGCGGCAAGAAGAACGAAGCCGACAAGTCCGCCTCGCCCTCGGTGAAGACGAAACCGGAGAAGAGCAAGAAGGGCGAACCGGGCGGCGGCGGGGCCTCCAAGGACCCGTCGGACCCGGTGATCGCCGGGTGGCAGACCGTCATCAACCCCAAGTGGTACTCCGCCTTCGACGTCCCCGACACCAAGGACTGGACGCTCGCGAGCCAGGGAACCATCACCGGCTTCGAGAACGACAAGGGCAAGGTCCTGGTCGCCATGTCCGCGCCCGCCTACTACAAGGACAACTGGTGCAAGGAGTCCACCCGCGCCGCCGTCGGCACCAAGGGCGGGCAGGGCTCCAAGAACACCAAGGAGGCGGCCAAGATCGCGGCGGGCAACTTCGCGATAGCCGGCTACGACCAGAAGCAGAAGGGCACCCTCAAGGTCTCCAAGCCCAAGCCGTTCGAGAACAAGCACGGCATCAAGGGCCACACCGCCACCGCCAAGATCACCGGAGCGCCCAAGGCGGACAAGTGCTCCACCAGCGCGGGCAAGGTCGTCACCGTCTCCTGGATCAACTCCAACGGTGACCTGGCGATCTGGGTGCTCTACACCGACGCGGGCGTCAAGGACGAACTCTCGGACGCCACCATCAAGAAGATCATGGGCAGCCTCCGCACCTACGACGGCGGCGGGGACGAGCCCCGCGGCTGACCCGGCACCGCTCCGCGCGGTCCAGGCCAGGGACGGCGCCCTCAGCCGATGCTGAAGGCGCCGTCCGGCGGTTCGGGGGACGGTACGGCATCACCGTCGTCGACCGGCCGCACGCCGCGCGTGAAACGCTCCAGCGCGGCGCCGCGCTCGACCCGCGCCGGGAACGGGTCGGCCGAGCAGCGGCGGGCCAGCTCGGACAACGGCTGCTCGTCGTGCGAGGCGAGCAGCAGGATGTTGCCGAACCGCCGCCCGCGCAGCACCGCAGGCTCGGCCACGAGCGCGAGCTGCTCGAAGACAGCGGCGGCCGTGGCCAGTTGCGAGGCGAGGAAGGAGAACGGCGCGGCGTCGGCCAGGTTGGCCACATAGCTCCCACCTGGCCGCAGCACCCTGGCCGCCTCCCGCACGTACGGCAGCGTGGTCAGATGTGCCGGGACCCGCGATCCGCCGTAGACGTCGGACAGCAGCACATCAGCGCTCCCGTCCGGTGCGGACTCCAGCAGCGCCCTTCCGTCCACCGCCTCCACCTCGATCCCGGCCCCCTCGGGGAGCGGCAGGTGTTCGACGACGAACGCGGTCAGCTCCGCGTCCGGCTCGGCCACCCGCTGCCGGGAGCCCGGCCGGGTCGCCGCGAGGTAGCGGGGAAGCGTGAGCGCTCCCCCGCCCAGGTGCAGCACGTCCAGCGGCGCTCCGTGCGGCGCCGTCACATCCAGCAGGTGACCGACCCGGCGCGCGTACTCGAACTCCAGGTGCTCGGGAGCGTCGAGATCGACGTACGACTGCGGGGCTCCGTCCAGGGTCATCAGCCACGCCCGCTCGCGGTCGATGTCCGGCAGCAGTTTGGCGGTGCCGCCCGCGACGGCTCGGATGCGGGGTATCTGCTCCCCGTCGGCGTCGGTGTCCACGGCTCCATTGTGCGGCCCGTTCGAGGGCTCACAGCACCTCGGGCAGCGGTACATAGGTGTCGACGGCGTCCAGCAGCGCCTCGATGGTGCCTTGCCACCGCGGATCGCCCTGGAGCGCGCTGCGGGCCGAGACCCGGACGGCCGGGAGCGTCTCGCCGGCGTAGCCGTGCCGGGTCAGCAGCTCCCGTACCTCGGTCTCGACCAGCTCGGTCAGCTCGTCGCTGCCCGCCTCGGCCATGGTGAGGGCCACGACCAGGTGGGCGAGACCGCTGCGGCGCGCCAGGGCCAGCTGGCCGGCGGTGCCGGGCCGGACGCCCTCCAGGGCGGAGACGACGAGCACCGCGCCGTCGAGCCCGCGCAGGGCCTCGGGACCGAGGGGACTTTCAGGGCTTCCGGGACTTCCAGGGCTTCCGTTACTTCCGGGGCCGTCGGGTATTTCGGAGATTCCGGGGTTGCCAGGACCTTCAGGACATCCAGGTTTTCCTGGACATTCGACGGGATCCGGGTCCAGCAGCGTATAGCGCCGGGTGTCGGTGGCGTACCGGAAGCTGCGCGTTCCGGTCGCGCGGCGGAATCGCCGTCGTCGCGGATCAGAGCGGAGGGGGGCGCCGTACGCGGCCGCAGGGTCTCGCGCCGCCGCCAACGCCGCGGCCAGCGTGGTCTTGCCATGGCCTCGGTGACCCAAGGTGCCGATGGTCAGGTGCGGGATCGGGTGCGGGATGCAGGACGAGTGGGTGTGGCCGGACATGGGTGCCCTCCTGGGCCGGTACGGGACGAGGCCGGACCCCACGGAATGACCGACCCTCCCCCTGTGGGGTCCTCGGGCGGTCCGGGAAGGGTCAGCGTCGGCGCAGCCGGACGCCGGGAGGGAGGTGAAGGGCGGGCACGCCCCTGGTCATCACCGCGCACACGCTCCGGGACGGGGACACACACCCGCCGGGGATCGGGAAGAGGGCAGCCCGTGCGGCGGCCGCGACGGCGGCCGGAGCGCAGAACAGGGGCTGCCGGAACACCGAACGATCATCGCTCGCTCAACCATCCCCGGTCGAACGGTTTTCGACAGTGGTCTCACCCGACCGGACCGGTCCGGCGCACACACCTTCCGTCGCAGGTGAAAGCGGAGGTGGACGGCGAGCGAACACCACTTCGGACAGGCATCTTTCGGGCTTTACGTACAGCACCGAACAGCGGAAGGGTCCATTCGTCGGTTACGCTCCCAGCGTGCCCGTCCCCGCCGTGCAGCCAGACGGACTCCCCTGCCGTCTCACCAAGACGCTGCTCTCACCATGGTCGCGCCTCGCCCTATTGGCCGTACTCCTGTGCGGGGCGGCGACGACGATGCTGCTGTACGAGCCCCAGCGCCTGCTCGCCCACGGCTGGCCGCCCGAGGCCGCAGGCGGTGTGGCGGTAGCGCTCTTCGGCGCCGCCTACGGGCTGTGCACCGCCGCCTTCGTGCCCCGCCCGGTGCTCAATGTGGCGGCTGGTGTCCTCTTCGGCGCCCAGGCAGGCACCTTCTCGGCGACGGCAGGCACGGTGATCGGCGCGGGCATCGCCTTCGGGCTGGGCCGGCTGCTGGGCCAGGACGCGCTGCGCAGACTGCTGCGCGGCCGCTGGCTGACGGCGGCCGACCGGCAGTTGAGCAGGCACGGCTTCCGCTCGATGCTGGTGATCCGGCTGCTGCCCGGTGTGCCGTTCGCGGCCTCGAACTACGGCGCCGCCGTGTCCCGGATGAGCTGGCCCGCCTTCCTGAGCGCGACGGCGCTCGGCTCGGTTCCCAACACCGCCGCCTACGTCATCGCGGGCAGCAGCGCGGCGAAGCCCACCTCGCCGGTCTTCCTGGCCTCGTTCGGCTTCATCGCGCTCTCCGGGCTGGCGGGCGGCGTGGTCGCCTGGCGCAAACGGGCCCAGCTGCGGGGCCCGGCCGCGCGGGAGAGCACCCGGTCGGCGGCCCCGCCCGAAGCCTGCTCGCCGGCCGTGCGCGAGCCGGTCTCCCCGCACTGACCTCCGACTACCACAGGGACGAGCCCCGCCGCAGATGTCTTGGTTTGAATCCTTTGTCCTCGGACTCGTCCAGGGACTGACAGAGTTTCTCCCGATCTCCTCCAGCGCCCATCTGCGGCTGGTCGCGGCGTTCGCCGGCTGGCACGACCCGGGCGCGGCCTTCACCGCCGTCACCCAGATCGGCACCGAGACCGCCGTCCTGATCTTCTTCCGCAAGGACATCGGCCGCATCCTCGCCGCCTGGTTCCGCTCGCTCTACAACCGCGAGGCCCGCGCCGACCACAACGCGCGGATGGGCTGGCTCGTCATCGTCGGCTCCATCCCGATCGGGGTGCTCGGGCTGGCCTTCAAGGACCAGATCGAGGGCCCGTTCCGCGATCTGCGGCTGATCGCCACCACTCTGGTGGGCATCGGCCTCGTGCTGGGCGTGGCAGACCGGATGGCCGCCCGCGACACCAAGGGCGGCCGCCACCGGGCACGCCCCGAGCGCAAGTCCCTCGAGCAGCTGACCGTGCGCGACGGCCTGCTCTACGGCTGCGCGCAGGCGATGGCGCTGGTACCCGGCGTGTCCCGGTCGGGTGCCACCATCAGCGGCGGCCTGTTCATGGGGTACCGGCGCGAGGCGGCGGCACGCTACTCGTTCCTGCTGGCGGTCCCCGCTGTGCTCGCCTCCGGCCTGTTCGAACTCAAGGACATCGGCGAGGGCCATGTCTCCTGGGGGCCCACGCTCTTCGCCACCGCGCTGGCCTTTGTGGTGGCATATGCCGTCATCGCCTGGTTCATGAAGTTCATCTCGACCCGCAGCTTCATGCCGTTCGTCATCTACCGCGTCCTGCTGGGGCTGGCGCTGTTCGCGCTGATGGCGGCGGGAGTGCTCAGCCCGCACGCGGGCGAGTCGGTCGGCTGAGCGGCCCCGTCCGGCGAAGCTGAACGGCCGGGCGCCGCGAAGCCGAGCTGTCGGGCGCCGCGCACGGTGCACGGTCATCCGCGCTCCTCGCGCTCCTGCCGTCGGCGGCGCTTGAGCACCAGCAGATCGACGGCCGCGCCCAGCGTCAGCGCCCCGCAGACGGCGGCCAGCACGGTCAGCAGCCGGTCGCTGGGGGTGCTGTGGCTGTCGGAGGCGGCGGCCCACCAGGCGAACAGCGCCGTGGCCGCGGCGAAGAACGGCACCCCGATGGACGACAGCAAAGTGCGCAGCCAGATGTCGCTGCGCGCGGTCACGGGCTCCGTACCGGAGCGGGGGCGACGGCGGGATCGGGGGCCGCCGTCGCGGTGCGGTCCTGGCTGCGGGGGCTGGGACACGGTGCTGCCTTTCGCCGGTGGACTCCCCCATGATTCCCACCGGGTCCCCGGAATCCGGGAGCACACGCGGAAGCCGGGTCCCAGGCGAGTACCAGGCCGCTCGCGCGAACCGGTTCACGGGCGGGAACCAGATCACCGGCGGGAATTCCGGATCACAGTCCGGGCAGCGCGTCCTGGTCGACCTCCTGCGATGGCGGTGCGGGAGCGGTCCGCAGGGCGAGTTTGTGTCGGCAGTCGGGGCCCAGGCCCCATAGCCGGGAGGCGCGGTCGCGCAGCGGCTGGCCGCACATCCGGCACAGCACCCGCCGCCCGGACACCGGCTCACTGCCGGGCAGCACAGTCGGCTCATCTGCTTCCTGACCTGCGCTGTTGTCCATGCCCAGGTCGCCGTTCACCTGCAGCCCCCTTTCCGTACCCCGCACGACTCCCCGCGGCCACGCACGGTACCAACACGAACACCCGTCCGGAGTAGTCCGAAATGCGCGGCGCCTTCGGAGCCGCACACGGTGGGCGTGGAGACAACAACCACCTCTCTCTGGGAGAGACCATGCGTATTCGTACCACCCTCGCAGTCGGCGCGCTCTGCGCCACCGCCCTGCTCGGCTCCACCGCCGGCACGGCCGTCGCCGACGATCCGGTCGTGGGCAAGACCGGTAAATCACCCGGAACCCTGTCCGGGGACAACATCCAGATCCCGGTGAACGTGGGCACCAACGTCTGCGGCAATCCCGTCCTCCTCCCGCTACTGAGCCCGGCCGCGCAGAACTACTGCAAGAACAAGTTCTGAGGCTTCGGCCGAACAGCAGGTCACATACAGCACGTCGGCAGTCGGGCCCCGTCTCCCGCACCGCGGGCGGCGGGGTTCCGTCAGTCCGCGACAGGCGGGGAGCCGGGTTCACCCGTCCGCGCGGCGGGCAGGCAGCCGAACGGCGCGTCCACGGCGGGCAGAAATGGCCCGTCCACCGCGGGTGGGAAAGCGGGTTTGGCCGGTTCGCAGCGAGCGATCACCCTGTCACCACAGTGCCAGGTGGGACACGGACTGCCACACTGGCCGTATGGACAACTTCTACCGTGGTCCCGCGACGTTGCTGACCGGAGCCGCCGAGGTGCCTGTCGACGCGGCGCTGTTCACGGAGACCACCGGCCCCGGAACCGCCTGGTCAGGCACCATCAGGCCGGAGGGCAGCGAGCCGCTGTGGACCGAACTGGAGGGCGACACGGCGCGGCTGCGGCTGGCCGATGGGCGCGTCTGCCAGGTCACCCTGCTGGGCAGCGGGTTCGGGCCGGTCGAGGTCTCGGGCGAAGGGCCGCTCCCGGCACAGCCCTAGCCGGCGTCTCTACGACCCTGGTCCCACACCCGGATGTCACCTGGCAGGGGGATACGACCACCTGTCGTACTCCTTCGGCTGTACATCAAGACGATCCTGACAGGTGACGACAGATCACCGTGGGCACGGAATCGTGGAAGCCATGAATCCGATGCCCAATCCGCGTAGCACGGACCGGATATGAGCGCGCTGACCATGGCGGTGCTGTTGTCCCTGGTGTCCGCCATCAGCTACGCGCTCGCCGCGATAGTGCAGGAGCGGCTCGCCACGACGACGGCAGCGAGCCGGTGGGGGCTGCTGCGTTCCGGCATGTGGTGGACCGCGGCCGTGCTGCAGGGCTCGGGCGCGCTCCTGCACGTGGTGGCGCTCGGTCTGGGGCCGCTGACGGTCGTCCAGCCGCTCGGCGTACTGACACTCGTCCTCGCAGCCCCGATGGCCGCCCTCCTGGGGCGGCGGCCGGTGACCCCGGCCGCGTGGCGGGGCATCGTTCTGGTCTCGGCCGGGCTGGCCGGGATTCTGCTGCTCACCAGCGACCGGGGCACGGGCTCCCTGGACGGCGGCGGCCAGTTGGCCCTGGCGGCCTGGGTGCTGGGCTCTGTCGCGCTGCTGGTGAGCACAGCGGTGGCGGCGCGGCGGACAGGAGGCAGCCGCCCCGGCAACCGCGTGGTCGCGCTGCGCAGCGTCTCCCTCGCACTGGCCGCCGGGATCGCGTACGGCGCCGCCTCGGTCTTCGTCAAGACACTCGCCGACAGCTGGACCTCCGAGCCCCTGGCCGCCTCCGTGCCGCTCGCCGCGCTCACGGTGGCGCTGGCAGTGACCGGTCTGGCGAGCTCGCAGGCCTCCTACCGGGACGGTGGCCTGGCCACCCCGCTGGCCACCGCCACCGTCGCCAACCCCGTGGTCGCCGCGGCCGCGGGGATTCTGCTGCTGGGCGAGGGCTTCCGGTACGGCGCGGTGGGCACGGTGCTGGCCGTCGGCGCCGGCGCGGTGGCCGCCTGGGGCCTGGTAGTCCTGACCTCCGACAGCGCACGGCAGGCGCGTGCGGAGGAGACTCCGCACGCACAGCGGCCGGAGCGGCACGGGCGGAAGTCCCACGGAGGGGCCCGTACCGCGGAGGCGGAGTTCGCCTCGCGGCACGCGCCGCAGGCGGCGGTGCCGGGCGTGGTCGTCCCGGGGCCTCGCGCCCCTGCCGGCCGCCGGCCGGTGCCCGCGCCGTAGCGGGTCTGTGCGCCCTCTCGCTCGCACGCGTACCCTCCCGCACACTGGTGATCGAGACCGGATGATCGCCGGATGAAGGAGGGGGTCCATGCGTGCGTGGCCGGCGCCCCGATGGGCGCGCCCGGCACTGCCACTGGTGGCGGGCGCGCTGCCCGTGCTGGCGTTCCCCGAACCCGCGCTGTGGTGGCTGGCGTACGTGGCGCTGGTGCCGTGGCTGCTGCTGCTGCGCGCCGCGCCCTCGGGCCGTGCCGCCGCCTTCGGGGGCTGGCTGGGCGGCACGGGTTTCATGCTGGCGATGCACCACTGGCTGATGCCGAGCCTGCATGTGTTCATCCTCCTTCTCGCGGCACTGCTGGGGCTGTTGTGGCTGCCGTGGGGCTGGCTGGTGCACCGGCTGCTGGCGGGCGCCCCCGGTGGCGGGCGGCTGGCGGCGGCCGTGGTGCTGATCCCTTCGGGGTGGCTGCTGGCGGAGCTGGTCAGGTCCTGGGAGTACCTGGGCGGCCCGTGGGGGCTGTTGGGGGCGAGCCAGTGGGATGTGCGACCCGCGCTGCGGTTGGCCTCGGTGGGCGGCGTATGGCTGGTGAGCTTCCTGGCCGTCGCGGTGAACACCGTGGTCGCGGCTCTGCTTGCCGTGCCGCGCGCCCGGCTGGTCGCCGTGGTGTCGCTGGTCTCCTTCGCCGTTCTCACCGGCGCCGTCTGGCTGTGGGCCCCACGGCCCGAGCCCTCGGGCAGCACGCGGATCGCCGTCGTACAGATCGGGGAGACGCAGTCGCGGCAGGAGCGGTTCGAGCGCGGCGAGGAGCTGACCCGGAAGCTGGCCGGCCGGCACCCGGACCTGGTGGTGTGGGGAGAGAGCAGCGTCGGCTACGACCTGGGGAGCCATCCCGCGCTGGTCCGCAGGCTGGCCGCGCTCTCCCGGCTGACGGACGCGCCGCTGCTGGTGAACGTCGACTCGCGGCGGGCCGACCGGCCCGGCATCTACAAAAGCTCCATCCTCGTCGACGAGCAGGGCCTGACCGGGCAGCGCTACGACAAGATGCGGCTGGTCCCGTTCGGCGAGTACGTCCCCGCCAGGTCGCTGCTCGGCTGGGCCACCTCGGTGGGCCGGGCGGCGGACGAGGACCGACGGCGGGGCCAGGAGCCTGTGGTGATGCGTGCCGACGGGCTGCGGTTCGGGCCGCTGGTCTGCTTCGAGACGGCGTTCCCCGACATGAGCAGGCACCTGACGGCCGACGGCGCCCAGATGCTGGTGGCGCAGTCCTCGACGTCCACCTTCCAGCACACCTGGGCTCCCGAGCAGCACGCGACGCTGGGGGCGCTGCGGGCCGCCGAGTCGGGGCGGCCCATGGTGCACGCGACGCTCACCGGCGTCAGCGCCCTCTACGGTCCCGACGGCGAGCGGGCCGGGGCGCCGATGGGCACGGAAACCAGCGCGGCGCGGCTGACCGAGGTGCCGATGGCCACGGGCACGACGCTCTATGTCCGCCTCGGCGACTGGACGGTGTGGCTGGCGCTGATCTCGCTCGCGGCGTACGGCGCGGTCGAGGGAGTGCGAGCGGCGCGTGGCCGCGGCGCCGACAGCCGGCGTCGCAGCAGTGGCCAGGGCGGCCGGGGGCAGGGCCGGGCGGAGTT
The DNA here is from genome assembly GCF_017676385.1 of Streptomyces spirodelae. Classification (GTDB taxonomy): domain Bacteria; phylum Actinomycetota; class Actinomycetes; order Streptomycetales; family Streptomycetaceae; genus Streptomyces; species Streptomyces spirodelae. The sequence continues at coordinate 39,717 of NZ_JAFFZN010000025.1, read as the reverse complement.
CAGCCCGACTGTTCCAGCACGTCGGTGACGACGCGCTCGCACAGCTCGTGCGTGCGCAGGGCGTCCCGCGCGCTCAGCGTCCGCCCTTGGCGTACGGCGTCGAGGAAGGCGAGCACACACCCCTCGATGCCGCGCTGGCGGGCGACGGGCACCCAGTCGCCCCGGCGCCGGACACTGGGCTGGCCCTTGTGGTCGGTGATCTGAGCCAGATCGCGTACCTCGCGCTTGGTGTCCTGACCGGAGACCTCCAGGATCTCCTCGGCCGACCCGGAGAGCCGGTTCATCACGCCGAGCGCGGTGAAGCCCTCGCCGGCGAGCTGGAGCACCACATGGTGCAGCAGCCCTGTTCGGACCCTGCCCCGTACGGAGATGTGGTCGGCCTCGGCCGGAGCAAGGAAGCGGAGGGTGTCGACGACGTGGACGAAGTCGTCCAGCACCATCGTGCGGGGCTCCTCGGGCAGGCCCACCCGGTGCTTCTGGAGGAGGATCAGATCCCGCGGGTGCTCCAGACACTGCGCGTATCCGGGCGCGTGACGCCGGTTGAAGCCGACCGCGAGGCTGGTGCGGCGCCGCTCGGCCAGCTCCACGAGGGCGCGCGAGGTGGCCAGGTCGTAGGCGAGGGGCTTGTCGACGTAGGTGGGGACTCCCGCGTCCAGCAGCCGGCGCACAAGCTCCGGGTGGGCGCTGGTGGCGGCGTGCACGAAGGCGGCGTCGGGGCGCGCGGCGAGCAGCCCTTCAAGGCCGGTGTGCCGGTGGGCGACCGGCACCCGGTAGGCGTCCGAGAGGGCCGCCAGCGTGGCCGGATCACGGGTCACCAGATGCGGTTCCAGGCCGGGCTGGGCCATGAGTACCGGCAGGTACGCCTTCTTGGCGATGTCGCCGAGACCTATCACACCGATCCTCACGGGCCCTCCCTCACTGCGGCACGGCTGACTGCGCCTGCGCAGCATACGTGCGCCGGGGAACGGGCAGAGCTCCCGCCCCGCACGCCACCTCGGCCCGGCCGCGAGGTGTGACGGACTCGGCGACGCGGAGACGGGCACCGAGACGCCGGCCGTCTGGCGGCGCGAGGTCGACCGCCTCTCTGCGATGGGTCTATCTGCACATGATCGGTGAGTACGCACGCACACGGCCACCGCCGACCTGCGGCGGGAGCGCATCGACGGAGCGACCGGCTTCTGAGCGCTCCGCGATCACCCGTGGGGGGACTTCCGTACCCGGGCGCGGGTGGGAAGAGTTGCCGGAGTGTCACGTATGACGAAAGCCATGGCCGTCGCGGGCGTAGCGCTCTCGGCCGCGACAGGGTGCATCACCGTCTCCGGGAACCCCGCCGGGCCCGGCGACGGGCCCTCGCCCCAGCACTCCTCCGCTCCCGGCCGGGGTGCGTCGCCGACCCGTCTGGTACGGCCGCCCACGAAGGAGGGACTGTCCCGCCTTCCCCGCCAGGACGCCTCCCCGGGCAGACAGGGCGACGGAACCGTACGCACGGGAGGGGCCGCCCCCCGCGCTGGCGGAAACGGGTCCGCCGGGGGCGCGGAAGCCGGTTCGGGGCAGCAGCACGCTCCGCGTCCCGCGCCGCTGCCGCGCAACCGGAGACAAGGCCCGGCAGCCGGCGGCGGGGGCTGGGGGCACGCGCACCCGGGAGGCGAGCGGCACGGCGGCGGAGGCGGCCGTGACGAGCACCACCGCCACCACGGTCCCGCGCGGCCCGGCGCGCGGCCGGGGTCCGGGGTGTGCGAGCTGGGTGAAGCCTACGGGCGCTGGGATGCGGACAGCGCCCAGGCGCGGATCTGCCGGGACGCGTATGGGAGATGAGCCGCACTGATCGGGCGCCGGCCACCGTCGGGCCTCGGCAACTGTCGCGGGGCTCCCTCACCGTCGCGGGCCCCGCCACCCTCGGGGACGTGGCAGAAGCGCTGCCACTGCACAGAGCCGCCTACGGCCGAAAGCCGGCCACGGCACAAGGGCGGTGACGGCACAAGGGCGGTGACGGCACCAAGTTGCTACAGCACAGGGCCCGCGCCGTCGCCCGGACCGCCCCTTCCCTCGCCGGGTGAGGCGGCGCCGTCGGCGATCCGCTTCTCCAGGCGCTCGATGGCGGCCCGGATGCCCTCCCCGTACGCATCGGCGGGCAGCGCGTCGAGCCTGCGCCGTGCCCGCTCCAGCTCACAGCGGGCCGCCTCCTCGTCGCCCAGCTTGACGTGGTCGGCGGCGAGGTTGAGGTACAGCGAGGGGTAGAGCGAGCGGACCGCGAGCTGGTGCTCGCCCCGGCTGACCCGGTCCCGGTCCAGCGCGTCGGCGGCGGCCAGGGCACGCAGGTCCCAGGCGAGCTCGTCGGCCGGATCGTCCTGGGTGTCCGCCATGTAGTGCGCGATGGTGCAGCGGTGGAACAGGTCGGCTTCCACATCGGTCTCCGCCCACAGCGCGGCGAAGCGGTTCCGGGCCTCTTCCCGGTCTCCACCGCGGTGCAGCATGATCGCCTGGCCGATTCTGACCATCGTCGCGTCCTGGTCGCCCTGGGGCGCGTCCTGCTGGGCCTCCGCCACGAGGGGGCTCCTCCCGTTCGCCATCTGCCAGCACACACGACGCTAACGGCCACCACTGACAATGGCGCTCACCCCGGGAGGAGCCCCGCGTGGCTCAGCCCAGGTCGGGGATGCGCCAGTCGATGGGGGTGTGCCCCTGGGCCACGACGGCCTCGTTGATCTGGGTGAAGGGCCGGGAGCCGAAGAACCGCTTGGCCGACAGCGGCGAGGGGTGGGCGCCCTGCACCACCGCGTGCCGCCCGGTGTCGATGAGCGGCAGCTTCTTCTTCGCGTAGTTGCCCCACAGCACGAAAACCGCCGGGTCGGGGCGGTCGGCGACGGCCCGGATGACGGCGTCCGTGAACTTCTCCCAGCCCTTGCCCTTGTGCGAGTTGGCCTCGCCCTCGCGCACGGTCAGCACCGCGTTCAGCAGCAGCACGCCCTGCTCGGCCCACGGCATCAGATAGCCGTTGTCGGGGACGGGGTGGCCCAGCTCGTCCCGCATCTCCTTGTAGATGTTCCGCAGCGACGGCGGGGTCTTGACGCCCGGGCGCACCGAGAAGCACAGTCCGTGGCCCTGGCCCGGGCCGTGGTACGGATCCTGGCCCAGGACGAGCACCTTCACCTGCTCGTACGGCGTCGCGTCGAGGGCGGCGAAGACCTCCTCACGGGGCGGGTAGACCGGCCCGCGCTCCCGCTCCTCCTCGACGAACTCCGCCAGCTCCTTGAAGTAGGGCTTCTCGGTCTCCTCGCCGAGGACGCCCTGCCAGGACTGGGGCAGCATCTCTTTCACGCGCTGGTACCTCCGCTGCGGTGGTGCTCTTGGGTGTGGTGCTCATTGATCGTCCCGAAGGTACCCGCCGGCACTGACAGCCCATCGGCCGCCTACCAGCTCGACTTCTTGTACAGCTCCCACATGCGCATGATCACCGAGGCGTCGAGCGCCCACTCGACACCGGCGACGTCCTTCTCGGCCGCGATGTAGACATTGCCCTGCCACAGCGGCAGCAGCTGTACGTCGTCGGCCATCACGCGCTGCGCCCTCGCGAACGACTGTCCGGCCGCGCCGCGGTCGCTCTGCCGGCGCGAGTACGGCAGCAGTTCCTCGGTCAGCTTCGGGTTCCGGTAGGGGGTACCCATCGCGTTCTTCTTACCGACGAAGGGGGTGATGTAGGTGTCGGCGTCCGGGAAGTCGCCGGACCAGCCACGGCCGAAGACCGGGTACTCGCCTTCGAGGTAGCCCTTCTGGAACGCGTCCCAGGGGCGCGACTTGAGGGTGATCTCGAAGAGGCCCGAGTCCTCCAGCTGCTCCTTCAGTTCGGCGAACTCCCGGCCGGCCGAGTCTCCGTAGCGGTCGTTGGCGTACCACAGGGTGAGGTGCACCTTGTCGGTGATACCCGCTTCCCTGAGCATCCTGCGGGCCTTCTTGGTGTCGGGCTCCCCGTAGCGGTCGAGGAAGGCGTTGGTGTGCCCGGTCACGCCTGTCGGCACCATGGAGTAGAGCGGATCGGCGGTCCGGTCGTAGACCTCGCGCACCAGCTTCTCGCGGTCGACTATCTGGGCTATCGCGCGGCGCACGGCGGGCTTGGCCGCCTGCTTGTCCTTCGGGTTGAAGACCAGGTAGTGCACCTCGGAGCCGGTCATCTCACTCAGGTCGATGGAGGTGTCCCCCTCGGTGGCGGCGTCCTGGAACTCCAGGATCTCTTCGGAGGTCAGACCGCGGTAGGTGAGGTCGGTCCGGCCGGCCTTCAAGTCGCTGACCATCTGCGTCGACCGCTTGTAGTACCTGATGGTGACCGTGTCGTTCCGGATCTTCGCGGTGCCCTTGTAGTCGTCGTTCCTGGTGAGCACGGCCCGCTCGCCCGGCTCGTAGCTGGTGAGTTCGTACGGACCTGAGCCGGTGGCCGTGTTGCCCGGGTGCAGAGTGGCGTCCGGATAGTCCTCCGGATCGACGAGGGACGTCGCGGGGGTGGAGAGAATGTAGGGGAAGGTCGCGTCCGGCTTCTCGAGCCGGAAGACCACCACACGGCTGCCCTTGACCTCGACCTGCTGGAGGTTGGCGAGCAGCGCCGCCGGGCCCGAAGGGGAGTCGATGGAGGTGACGCGGTCGAAGGAGTGCTTGACCGCTTGTGCGTCCAGCGGCCTGCCACTGGAGAATTTCAGTCCCTTGCGCAGTACGCAGCGGTAGACCCGGCTGGCCGAGTCGGTGAAGCCGCACTCCTTGGCCGCCTCCGGCTCGGGCGTGGTTCCGGAGTTGGGAACGGTCATCAGGGTCTGGAAGATGTTCCGGTACAGCTCCCAGGAGCCGTCCCAGGCGGCAGCCGGATCGAGGGAACTGGGCGCGCTGGTGGTGCCGACCACGATTTTGCGTTCCTCGTCCCCTCCACCACCGGGGAGCGAACCGCACCCGGAGACGAGTGCGAGGGAAAGTATGGTCGCTGCGGCTCTCGTCAGCCCGTTCCGGTCGAACACATGCGCTCCTCAGTCGGCGGTGCCTGTGCTGCTGGTGCGGTGCCCATGGGATGCGCCCGTGTTCGGGCGTCACCCAACTGCGGGAAAACGTTTGGACATTACCCCAGCCACAGCCGTGAGGGAGCCGAACCGGATGTCCGGGTGCCGGTACCTGCGGTCCGGCACCCGGACATCCGGCCCAGAGGACGTTCACCGGGAGGAAAGGCGGCGCCCGCCCGGCACCCGACGTGCGAAGCCGGACCGGGCAACAGGCGAGCCAGAGCGACTATTCGACGCCGGCGTTGAGGAACAGGCCGCCGTCCACGGTCAGCGTCTGGCCGGTGATCCAGCCCGCGTCGTCGGAGGTCAGGAACCGCGCGGCACCCGCCACGTCCTCCGGCGCGCCGAGCCTGCCCATCGGGTAGCGGGCGGCCGCCTCCTCCTCACGCCCCTCGTAGAGCGCGACGGCGAACTTCGTCTTGACCACGGCGGGCGCCACCGCGTTCACCCGGACCTTCGGCGCAAACTCGTGCGCGAGCTGCTGCGTCAGGTTGATCATCGCGGCCTTGCTCATGCCGTAGGCGCCGATGAACGGCGAGGCGGAGAGGCCTGCGATCGAGGCGACATTGACGATCGTCCCGCCGTGCTCCTGCTGCCAGGCCGCCCAGGTGCGCTGCGCGAAGCCCAGCGCCGAGATCACATTCGTCTCGAACACCTTGCGCGCCACCGCCAGGTCCAGCTCGGCCATGGGGCCGAAGACCGGGTTGGTTCCGGCGTTGTTGACCAGGTGGTCGACACGCCCGTAGGCCGCCATCACCCGTTCGACGGCGGCGGCCTGGTGGTCGGGGTCGTGCGCCTTGCCTGCGACGCCCATCGCCCGGTCCGCGCCGAGCCGTTCGACCGCCTCCTTGAGCGCGGCCTCGTTCCGGCCGGTGATGCACACCCGGTCGCCGCGCGCCACCAGCGCCTCGGCGATGCCGTAGCCGATACCGCGGCTGCCGCCCGTGACCAGGGCGACCTTCCCGGTGTCCGGGCGCGGTCCGCCCGCTGTCTGCTCCGTCATCTCTTCCGCTCCTCGCCGGCCGTCAGTTGAGGGGTCCGCCTGCGACGTACAGCACCTGGCCGGAGACGAAGCCGGCCTTCTCGTCGGCGAAGAACGCGACGGCGTTGGCGATGTCCTCGGGCTCCCCCACGCGCTGCACCGGGATCTGGGTGGCGGCCGCCGCCTTGAAGTCATCGAAGCCCATGCCCACGCGCTCGGCGGTGGAAGCGGTCATATCGGTGGCGATGAAGCCCGGGGCCACCGCGTTGGCCGTGATGCCGAACTTGCCCAGCTCCTTGGCGAGGGTCTTGGTGAAGCCCTGCATACCGGCCTTCGCCGCCGCGTAGTTGACCTGGCCGCGGTTGCCGAGCGCCGAGGACGAGGAGAGGTTGACGATGCGGCCGTAGCCGGCGTCCACCATGTGCTTCTGGCAGGCGCGGGACATCAGAAACGCGCCCCGCAGGTGCACGTTCATGACCGTGTCCCAGTCGCTGTCGCTCATCTTGAACAGCAGGTTGTCGCGCAGCACCCCGGCGTTGTTCACCAGCACCAGGGGGGCGCCGAGCTCCTCCGCGACGCGTGCGACAGCGGTCTCGACCTGCGCCGAGTCGGAGACGTCACAGCCGACGGCGAGCGCCTTGCCGCCCTGCTCGGTGATCTGCTCGACGGTCCCGGCGCAGGCGGCCTCGTCGAGGTCGAGGACGGCGACGGCGTGGCCCTCCGCCGCCAGGCGGACGGCCGTGGCTGCGCCGATCCCTCGGGCGGCGCCCGTCACGATGGCGACTCGCTGCTCGGTGCTGGACATGCTGGTCTCTCCTCGGCCTGAGTGGATGAGCAACCGCTTAGTACCTTTAGCAGTCGTGACGCTATGGGGCGGGCGATGTGGTGTCAACGCCCGCCCCGGCGAGCAGCCGGTGAGCCCTCGGCCCCGTGCGGCCGTCACCGCACCAGCAGGTCCAGCAGGCGCTCGCTCTCGGCCTCCGGGTCGGCGGTCAGTCCGGTGTGCACCGGGCCGGGCTGGACGACCGTACTGCGCGGCGCCACCAGCCACCGGAAGCGCCGCCCCACCTCTTCCCCGGCCGCCTGCCCGGCCTGCGGACCGCCGCTGCAGACGCCCTCAACGGCGTGCAGCGCGGCTCGTACGCCCCGCACATCGGCGCACGGATCGAGGGCGAACAGCCGGTCCTCGTCGAGATGGGTGCGCGCGGCGAGGAAGGAACGCGCCCGGCAGTAGACCAGGACCCCCGCGTTGATCAGCTCGCCGCGCTCGATGTGGGGAACGACACGCAGCAGCGCGTACTCGAACACATCGAGATCGCCGCGCGCCCCGCGCGCCCCTGCCGCCGTACGAATCCGCGTCACTTGGCACCGCCGCCCTTCCCGGTGAGCCACCCCGGCGCTTGCGAGGGCCCGTCCTTGCTCGGCTCGCCGAGCGCGATCCGCTCATGGATCGTAGGGGCGCGGGAGGCCAGGACCTCGGTGTACGCGGCGCGCACCTGGTCCGCGTCGGCGAAACCGGGCTCGTCGACGAGCCACTCGTCGGGGATCTCGGCGGCACACTCGGCCAGCAGCTCAGCGGTCACCCGTGGCGCCAGCGCTGCGGCGGCCTCCTCGACGTCCGGCGCGAAGGGGGCCAGCGCGTGGTCGGACGCGTCGTAGGGCCGCTCGGCGGCGGCCCGCGCCGTCGGCCAGTTGTGATGGAAGATCAGCGTCGCCCCGTGGTCGATCAGCCAGAGATCGCCGTGCCACACCAGCATGTTGGGGTTGCGCCACGAGCGGTCGACGTTGTTGACCAGCGCGTCGAACCACACCACCCGGCCGGCCTCTCCGGAGCCCACCTGGTAGGCGAGCGGGTCGAAGCCCAACGAACCGGGCAGAAAGTCCATCCCCAGATTGAGTCCGCCGCTCGCCTTCAGCAGCTCCTGCACCTCCTCGTCGGGCTCGGACAGACCGATCACCGGATCGAGCCAGGTCCGCACCAGCTCGGGCACCCGCAGACCGAGCCGCTGCGCGAGCCGCCCGCACAACACCTCAGCCACCAGCGTCTTGCGACCCTGGCCTGCGCCGGTGAACTTCATGACATAGGTCCCCAGATCGTCTGCCTCGACCAGACCGGGGAGCGAACCGCCCTCGCGCAGTGGTGTGACGTAGCGCGTGGCTGTGACTTCGGGGAGCATTTCCCCAGGTTATACGGCCATCCGGGACGATCGGGTCGGAGGCGCTGACACGGGCCGGACCCCGTGCCGTGTCCGCTCCCGGCGGGCGGCCCCCGCGGTCAGCAGCCCGACATCCTGGCCGATGTGGTTGCCGATCAGAAATAACTGGACGCTTGACATCCCATCGGTCCTCGGCAACGACAACTCCTGCGGTCCCAGCGGAGGGATTTTGATTAACCATCGGCAACTACTTGCTACGATCGCCCTGTCGGGATCAAGCCGTCGACAAGCCGTCGGGAACACAACGCGAAGTAGAGGACGCCGTGGTCACCACCTCTCCCCAATCCTGTGCCGCCGGTGCGCGGATCGTCCTGCACGAGGTGGCGCAGAACAACCTGCGCGATGTGTCGGTGACGCTGCCCAAGCACGCCCTCACAGTGGTCACCGGCCCCTCCGGGTCGGGCAAGTCCTCCCTGGTCTTCGGCACGCTGGCCGCCGAAGCGCAGCGGCAGTTGTACGAGACCTTTCCGGCCTTCGTGCGCCATCGGCTCCCCGGGCGCGAACGGCCGCGGGCCCGACGGCTGGAGAACCTGACCATGACGGTGGTCATCGACCAGCGCCGTCCAGCGGGGAACACCCGCTCCACGGTGGGAACGACGAGTGAAGCGCATACGGCGCTGCGTGTGCTCTTCTCCCGCTGCGCCACTCCGAGCGCGGGGCCCGCGCAGGTCTACTCCTTCAACGACCCACTCGGAATGTGCGTACGCTGCCACGGCCTCGGTACCGCACGCGAACTCGATCTCGATCGGCTGCTGCGCGGCGACCGGAGCCTGAACGAGGGCGCCATCGACTTCCCCGCCTTCTCTCCGGGCAGCGCCACCTGGCAGTTGTACGCGGAATCCGGCCTGTTCGACGCGGACAAGCCACTGGGCGCTTTCACCGGTCAGGAGCGGGAACTCCTGCTGTACGGGCATGGGTTCCACGTCAAGCGCCGTACGGGCGCGGGGGTCTACCGGAACGCCTACGAGGGCGTGGTCCCCCGCCTCGAACGCCGCTTCCTGCGCCGCGAAACCGACGCGCTCAGCGAACGGGAGCGCGTCGCGCTCGCCCGCGTCACCCGTGTGCAGACCTGTCCTGTCTGCCGAGGGGCCCGGCTGAACGCGGCGGCGCTCGCCTCCCGGCTGGCCGGACACACCATCGCCGAGTGCGCCGACATGCCCGTCGACCAACTCGTTCCCCTCCTGACCCGGGCCCGGGCAGCGGACGCCGGACCACTGGCGGACGAGGCCCTCACGGTGCTGCGCCGAATCCAGGTGGTCGGCCTGGGGTACCTGAGCCTGGCGCGTGCCACCACCACCCTCTCCGGAGGCGAGTTGCAGCGTCTGAAGTGCGTGCGCCACCTCGGCAGTTCCCTCACCGATGTCACCTACCTGTTCGACGAACCCACCGCCGGGCTGCACCCGGCCGACGTGGAGGCGCTGGCAGAGGTGCTCCTGGCGCTGCGGGACAACGGCAACACTGTCATCGCCGTCACTCACGACCCCGCGGTGATGGACCTGGCCGACCATGTGATCGACCTCGGGCCCGGTGCTGGTGCCCACGGCGGGCAGATCGTCTTCACCGGCACTCCTGCACAGCTCCGTGCGGCCCGCACCACCACCGGTGCAGCGCTGCGCGCCGCACGCGTCCACAAGGAATGTCCGCGAACGCCCCACAGGTTCCTCGATGTCTCCGGCGCAGGGCGCGCCAATCTGCGAGAAGAACACGTCGAACTGCCCGAGGGTGTGATGTGCGTGGTCACCGGCGTCGCGGGGGCCGGCAAGAGCAGCCTTCTGACAGCGCTGGTCGAACAGCACCCCGCAGCCGTACTCATCGATCAGGCGGAGATCGGAGCCTCCCCGCGAGCGACCGCGGCCACTTATTCGGGCGCCATGGATGCGCTGCGCAAGCTCTTCTCCAAGGCGAGCGGAGCGGGTGCGGGACTGTTCAGCTCCAACTCTTCCGGCGCCTGCCCTCAGTGCCGGGGACGCGGCGAGGTCGAGACGGACCTGGCATACCTGGAGCCGGTCTCACGCACCTGCGAGGTCTGCGGGGGAAGCCGCTACCGCCCGGAGGCCCTGAAGCACCGTCTGCACGGGCGCACCGTCGCCGAGGTGCTGGGCATGACCGTCGGGCAGGCTCTGGAGACCTTCACCTCGCCACCGGCCCTGGCGGGAGCGCTGCGGCCCCTCGGGGAGGTGGGTCTGTCCTACCTCACCCTGGGCAGGACGCTCTCGACCCTCTCCGGCGGGGAACGGCAGCGTCTCAAGCTGGCCGCCCATCTCAAGGAGAGCGGGAGGCTGTTCGTCTTCGACGATCCGACGAGTGGCCTGCATCTGGCCGACACCGCGGTGCTGCTGCGGTTGTTGGATCGCCTGGTGGACGCGGGTAACAGTCTGGTGGTGGCCACGCACGACCTCGAGGTGGTGCGGCACGCGGACTGGGTCGTCGACCTCGGCCCCGGACCGGGCGACCGGGGCGGTCGCGTCGTCCACAGCGGCACCCTGGCAGCGCTGCTGGACCGGACCTCGTCCCTCACCGCCGACCACCTGCGGAGCTACCTGGCCGCGCCCGATGCGGCGCAAGGTGCCGCAGCGGAATCGGCGAGCGAGGGGTCAGTGGCCGCGCAGCGTCGCCTCCAGGGCCCCTGAGACCTTCTGGCAGAGTTCGGCGAACAGCGCCTGCTCGCCCGGGGAGAGGGCGTCGGCTGCCACATCGGCGTTCCGCCGCCTGCCCCGGGCGGTACGCGCGAGAAACTCCCTGCCCCGGTCGGTGAGCGCCGTGGTGTGCTCGCGACGGTCGCCTTCGTCCGTGGTCTGCTCGACAAGTCCGAGGCCCTTGAGCACCCGAAGGATCTTCGACATGGTCTGCCTGGAGGCCCCCAGGGAGTCGCTGAGCAGCGAGGGCTTCATCGGACCGTGGATACGCAGCGTCTCCAGCGCGTCCCACTGCTGCCAGGTGACCTGCTCCGGGTTGTCGTGCGACCGCCGGGCGACCAGCACGCACTGCAGACGCGACAGCGCGTCTTCCAATGGCGTGACCGGCTCTCCCGCCGCGAGAGCGACCACCTTCTCACCTTCGGACACAACTGCTCGGTCCCTCCCGGGCCCCCGGCCCTCTCCGTTATTGGTTTCCCGAAGGAAATCATAAGCGGAGCGCTGCTCAGCGGGTTCCACCGGTGCCCACAGCCGGTCGGCGTCGCCCTTGGCCACGCTCTTCCGGTAGGTCTCGATCTTGCGGTCGATCGTCTGCAAGTTCTCCTGGGTCTCGGCCAGTTCGGCCAGGACATCGGCGCGGTGGGCTTCCATCAGGGCGAGCCGTTCGGCTTCGTTGCCCGGTCCCGCGGTGACAAGTTCGGCGTAGCGGCGAATGCCTCTGATGGGCATGCCGGTGGCGCGCAGTTTGGTGCAGACGACGATCCACTTGAGGTCGAGTGCCCGGTACCGGCGGCGGCCGCCGCTCGTGCGGTCCTCGCGCCGTACCGACCCGCTTCTGGAGCTGCGTCTCTTCCGCAGCGTGCCGTTCAGTTCGGCGATCGTGGCGGCGCTGTGCGCCCTGTGCGGCTTCGGCGCGTTCTTGTTCGTGACCACCCAGTACCTGCAGGACGTACGCGGGCTGCCGCCCGTGGCGGCGGGGCTGTGCCCGCTGCCGGTCGGGCTGCCGGTCGTGGTGGTCTCCCCGCTCGCCGGGCGGATGGTCGGCGGGCGCGGCCCGCGGCTGCCGCTGGTGGCGGCCGGGAGCGTCCTGGCCCTCGGCGGCGGCGTGTCACTCACACTGCGGCCGGACACCCCCCTCCCGGCCGTGCTGGCGGTCTACCTGCTGTTCGGCGTCTTCCTCGGTGCTGTCAACCCGCCGATCAGCAACTCGGCGATCTCCGGGATGCCCCGCTCGATGGCCGGGCTGGCCGGCTCCCTGGCGTCCACCGGCCGCCAGGCCGGCACCACGCTGGGCGTCGCGATATCCGGCACAGTGATCGGACCGCAGATCGCACGCGGCGGAACGGCGTTCACAGGCTCGGCGCACGGCGTGTGGTGGATGACCCTCGCACTCGGCGCGAACATCGTGGCCCTCGGCGCAATCGGCTCCACCCGCTGGGCCCGCAGCACAGCCGAACGCGTGGGCGCGCTGGCCGGTCCCACGCCGTGAGCGCGGGTCGCAGCAGCGGGCACGGGCCGTGCAGTTGGGCCGTACAGGGAGCAGTCGAATATCGGGTGCCGGGTGTGAGGAGGGAGGGCAGACTTGGCGCATGGCGGACATGGGGGCGTTCCGGGACGCGGTCGGTGGCTGGGCGAGCGGTGGTTCCGGCGGGCCGGCCGGCGAGTTGGCCGAGCGGCTCGGGGTGCGGACGGCCGTGCTGCTGGAGGGAGCGAGCGACTTCGCCGCCGTTGAGACGCTGGCCGCGCGGCGGGGGCGGGACCTGGCCGCCGAGGGGGTGTGCGTCGTACCGATGGGCGGGGCGATGAGCGTCGGCCGGTACGCCGAAATCCTCGGACCGCCCGGCCTCGGCCTGCGTCTGACGGGGCTGTGCGACGAGGGCGAACAGGGCTTCTACGACCGGGGGCTGAGACGTGCACGGGTGCCACAGCGGGGTTTCTTCGTATGCGTGGCCGACCTGGAGGACGAGCTCATCCGTGCCCTGGGCGCCGCGGAAGTGGAGGAGATCATCCGAGCGGAGGGCGACCTCCGCGCCTGGCAGACCTTCGTCCGCCAGCCCGCACAGCACGGTCGGCCCCGGCAGCAGCAGCTGCGGCGGTTCCTCGGTACGAAGAAAGGCCGCAAGATCCGCTACGGCCACCTCCTCGTGGATGCCCTGGCCCCCGGGCAGGTGCCGACTCCGCTCGATGATCTGCTGGCAAGCTTGTGACCTGTCCGCCTGCCCGCCCCCGGTGGCGGCGTCGTAAGGGCGGGCATCCTGCCGCGAGGGCGGGGCAACACCGCGGGAATCCCCAGGTCAGTGGGGATGTTCTGCGGAGTACTTTCCCGGATTCACCGGCATCGGTGATCTCCCCGTGCCACGATTCCCGCCATGCGTATTCACAGGGCCGCGGCCTGCCTTCTCTCCGCGACAGCACTGTTGCTGGCGGGCTGCTCCGATGACGGTGACGGCAGCAAGAAGTCCGCGCGTGGCGGCGGCAGTAGCAGCAGCGGTGGCAGCGATGCGAAAGCGGACGGCGGCGACGGCACAGTGACCGTCGAGATCAAGGTGACCGGCGACTCCCCGGCAAACGTCTATGTTCCGGGCGTCCTCGGGAAGGGAGTCGACAGGGAGGACCTGGACATCGACGGGATCAAGACGCCCTGGTCGAAGAAGTTCAAGCTGGAGTCTGGCCGCATGGTGAACATGCAGACGTCGTCCTCGGAACCCAAGGCGGAAATCGGCTGCCAGGTACTCGTCAACGGCAAGGTCGTGAAGCAGAAAGTCACCAAGGCGAAGCCGGGCAAGACCCTCGTCTCCTACTGCTACACCACCGTGTAGTTCGGAGCCCGTCTGCCGGGAGGCATGATGGCGGACGCGGCGGGTCAGTCCGTCCAGCGTGCCCGCACCTCGTCGGCGGTCGTGACCGTCGCGACGAGCGCCAGCGTGTGCCGGATCATCGCAGCCGTGTAGTCGGCGGGGACGCCGGCGATGGCGTCGGCGGGCACCACAGCGGTGTAGCCGAGGTTGACCGCGTCGAAGACGGCGTTCGGCACCGCCACATTCGCCGAGACGCCCGTGACGACGAGCGTACGCACGCCGAGGTTGCGCAGCAGGGCGTCCACGTCGGTGCCGGCGAGCGGCGAGAGGCCGTGCAGCCGTCGCACGACCAGGTCCTCCTCCGCGACCGGGACGGGCTCGGCGACCTGTACGGCGGACGAGCCCGCCAACTGCCGTACCGGCAGCCGTTCGGCGGCGCGGAAGAGCCGCGCGTTGCGGTTGGCGCCCCTGCCGTCCGGGCGGCGCTCGGCGAGGGCGTGCAGGACCTGTACGCCCGCCCGGTGCGCCGTGGCGGTCAGCTCCGCGATACGGTCCAGCACTCCCGTGCTCCGTACCTGGTGGGCGAGTTCGGGCAGGGCGCTGTCGGCGCCGACCACGCCTCGCTGGCATTCGACGGTCAGCAGCGCTGTGGAGGCGGGGGCGAGTTGGGCGGCGAGCGGGTCGGGCGAGGACATGCGCCCTCCCTTCCGTCGTCGGAACACCATCAGTGGGAGCACCCAGCGGGCGAACAGTCGGGAGCACTCAGCAGGAGAAGCGCCCGCAGGATAGGGAGCATTGCGCGACACGAGAAGACCCTTCATAGTTTTCTGACGGTCAATCAGTCATGAGCAACCGGTCAGACCGACTCGCCTCGACGAAAGAGGACAGATGGCCGACGTACAGCAGCGGCGGGGTCGCCGGATCATGATGACGCCGCAGGAGCGGGACGCTTTCCTGCGCACCCGGCGCACCTGCCGGGTCGCCACGGTCGGCCGGCGGGGCGCGCCCCATGTGGGCGCGCTGTGGTTCTGCTGGGACGGCCGGGCGCTGTGGATGTACTCGCTCACCCGCAGCAGGAGATGGGCGCAGCTGCGCCACGATCCGCGGCTGGCCGTGCTGGTGGACGACGGCGAGGAGTACGGGGAGCTGCGCGGGGTCGAGCTGTCCGGCCGCGCCGAGTTCGTCGGCGAGGCCCCGCGCACGGGCGAGCCGTGTCCGGAACTCTATGAGGTGGAGCGGCTGTTCCCGGCCAAGTACTTCGGCATGGACCGGATGCCGTACGACGGACGGCACGCCTGGCTGAGGCTGGCCCCCGAGTCGGTGGTCTCCTGGGACTTCCGCAAACTGTGAACCGGCCGCCCGGGCGGTGGCCCCCGGCCCCCGCCCCTGACCGTCCCGGCGTCAGTCGTACCGCGCAGCCTCCGCCGGGCGCAGCGCCGCGGCGACGTCGTCGGCGAGGCACTCGATGTCGGCCGGGGACAGCGGTGAGACGGTCAGCCGCAACCCCGGCGGCGAGGCGAGCCGGAAGCGGGCGCCGGGTGCCGCCGCCCAGCCCGTCTGGAGCAGCCGCGCCACCGGTCCGGTCTCGTCCCGCACGGGCACCCACACATTCATACCGCTGCGTCCTCGCGCCGGGACGCCCCGCGCCGTCAGCGCGTCCACCAGTGCGGTCCGGCGGGCACCGTACGCGGCGGCCACCCGCGCCGGGTCGGCAGCGCCGGTCTCCCACAGGTGCGCGACGGCACGCTGCAGCAGGTGGCTGACCCAGCCGGGGCCCAGCCGCTGGCGGCCGCGTACCCGGTCGACGGTGAGCGAGTCACCCGTCAGTACGGCCAGCCGCAGATCGGGCCCGTACGCCTTGGCCGTGGAGCGCACCAGCGCCCACCGGCTGGTGGTGCCCGCGAGGGAATGCAGCGGGAGGTCGACGATGCCGTGGCCGTGGTCGTCCTCGATCAGCACCGTTCCGGGGTGTGCCGCCAGCACGGTGCGCAGTTCGCGGGCGCGCGCCGCCGAGACGGCGGCGCCTGTCGGGTTCTGCGCGCGGGCGGTGACGATTGCGGCGCGCGCCCCCCGGCCGAGCGCGCCCTCCAGCTCGGCGGGGAGCGGCCCGTCGTCGTCCACGGGCACCGGGAGCGGGCGCAGCCCGAGCGCCGGGACGAGGTCGAGCAGGGAGCCCCAGCCGGGGTCCTCGACGGCGACGGCGTCGCCGGGCCGCAGGTGTGTCGACAGCACGCGTTCGATGGCGTCGAGCGAACCGGAGGTGACGGCGAGCGGCCCGGCCCGCACCCCGTCGGCCTCCAGCGCCTCCCGGGCCAGGGCCGCGAACCGCGGGTCGGCGTCCGGGGCGCCGTAGAGCACCGGGGCGCGTGCCGCCAGGTCGGCCGAGACGGCGAGGGCTTCGGTGAGGGAAGGGAGCAGCGCGGGATCGGGATTGCCCGTGGAGAGGTCCACGCCGCCGACGGGCGGCTCGACCCGAACGGCTTCGCGCGGCGCGGTGGCCGGTCGCTGCCGCACACGGCTGCCCCGTCGGCCGGCGGTCTCGATGACGCCGCGGTCGCGGAGTGTGCGGTAAGCCGCCGCGACGGTGTTCGGGTTCACACCCAGTTCGGCCGCCAACTCCCGCAGGGGTGGCAGCGGTTCGCCCGGCGGCAGGGCGCCGCTGCCGACGCCGTGCTCCACGCTGTCGGCGATCTCTGCTGCGCCCCGGCCTTTGATCCGGTAGTCTCCTAGCACAAACAAGATTATGCACTAGTTCAAAAGGAGTGCAAATGACCGACTCGCCCTCCGGTGCGGACACCTATCCCCGGACCCCGCGCACCACCGGCAGCAGGGCTCGCGACCGCATGTCGTACGACCGCGCGTCGGTGCACGCCGTGCTGGACGACGGCTACCTGTGCCACCTCGCCTTCGTCCGCGACGGTGCGCCCGTCGTCCTGCCCACGCTGTACGCACGGGTGGGCGACCGGCTGTATGTGCACGGCTCCACGGGGTCCCGGCCGCTGCGCGAGGCGGGCCGGGAGGACGGCGGGATGCCGGTGTGCGTCACGGTGACCCACCTGGACGGGCTGGTGCTGGCCAAGTCCGCCTTCCACCACTCCGTCAACTATCGCTCGGTGGTGGTACACGGCCTCGCCCACCAGGTGACGGACCACCAGGAGCGGCTGATGGCGCTGGACGCCATCGTGGACAACGCCATCCCGGGCCGGGCGGCCGACTCGCGCAGGGCCGACCCGAAGGAACTGGCCGCGACCGCGGTCGTACGCGTCGGCCTGGAGGAGGTGTCGGTCAAGTCCCGCGCGGGCGGACCCAACGACGAGCCCGAAGACCTCGGCCTGCCGTACTGGAGCGGCGTTCTGCCCGTCTCCCCCGTCTACGGCACGCCGATACCGGCGGACGACCTGGCACCCGGCACCCCCGTCCCCGGTTACCTCACCGCGCGCTGACGTCCTCCGCCGCACCGCCGGTTCCGGGTGCGGTACCGGCACCCGCGGGGTCCGCGCAGCCTTCGGTCGCGGCCTCGCCGCTCCGCGCCTTGGGCGTGGAGCGCTGCGCGATGAAGGCACCGAGCAGCACCACGACGCCGCCCACCAGTTGGACGGCGCTCAAGTGCTCCCCGAGCAGCACCCAGGCGAGCACCGTCGCGACGACGGCCTCCAGACAGGCCACCACACCCGCCACCGCCGGTGAGAGCCGCCGCACCGCGACCACCCCGGTCAGATACGCGGTGGCGGTGGCCACCAGCACGATCCAGACCAGCAGTCCCAGCCCGTGCACCTGCGTTCCGTGCAGGGTGGCCTTCCCGGTCAGCACCGACCAGTCGGTGCCCCACGGCCTGGCGACGACGGTCAGCGCCAGCGCACCGAACAGCAACCCGTAGGCGATGACCCCCATCGGGTCGGCGGGCGGCTTGGCCGTATCGCCCTCCTCGGCCGTGCTGCCGTGGTCGGCGAGTACGAAGTAGCCCACCTGGCAGCAGGCCGCCCCCAGCGCCAGCAGCAGCCCGAGTCCGTCCAGCCGGAGCCCGGCCCATACCTCGACGACACAGCTGAGGCCGCCGACCGCCAGCACCATGCCGACGGCGGCGGCCCGGGTCACCGCACGGCGCTGGACGAACCGCACCCACAGCAGGACCAGGGCCGGGGCGAGATATTCGATCAGCAGCGCGACACCGACCGGGATACGGGAGAGCGCGGTGAAGTAGAAAGCCTGCACCCCAGCGACCGCCAGCAGCCCGAAACCCAGCAGCAGCCATGGCCGCTCCCGCACCAGGGCGCGGTGCCGCCAGGCGAGCGGCAGCAGCACCAGCGCAGCGCCCGTGGCCCGCAGCCATGTGACGTGCAGAGGTTCCAGACCCGCCTCGATGAGCGGCTTCGCCGCGACGCCCGAGCTGCCGAACGCGCAGGCTGAGACCAGGGCGAGCACGAGGCCCGAGGTCCGGGCGCGGGAGACGTCCATGGCGGACGAGTCGGTTCGCATCGCCGCATCATCTCAGCGGACGACAGGAGTGTCATCCCCGAGACCCCTGACATTGAGGTTGACGCTTTGCGATCGGCGCCCCGAGCGGCGCTGCAATCAGCACCGCGCCCGGTATCGCAGCCCCGGGCAGGTGTCGCCGCCTCAGGTCTCGTCGCCCGTCCCGAGCCGGCCGGCCAGCCGGGCCACGTCCACTCCGGCGCGGCGCAGCACCTCGACCGCCCGGCACTCCGGGTCGGCCACCACCCCGGCGAACAGGTCGACGCCCTCGGTCCACTCCTTGGACAGCCGCCGGGCGCGGTACGCCGCGAGCTCCAGCGCCGCCTGCGCGCTGGGCGACCAGCCGGGCACACCGCCGGGCTGGTCGGATACGGCGGGCACGGCGCCGGAGTCCTCCACGGTGCTCTGCCAGCGCAGGCCGTAGCCGATGCTGCGCTGCACGAGATAGCCGAGCAGTTTGCCGAGCTGCGGGCCACCGCCGTCCAGCAGCTCCCAGGTGCCGCCGTCGGACTCCAGCAGGCTGTGCAGCAGGTGCGCCGTGTCGATCTGCCGGTCGCCGTCCCGCGCCGCACGGCGGCGCGCGGTGGCGATCACATCAGCCAGCGCAGCACTGACCTGCGGGTCGACGGCGGCGTCGACTCCCGCTTCGGCCGAGAGACTGGGCGGTGTAGAGCTGTGCACCGAACCACCACATCACACGCACCTGTGAGAATTCATCAACGTGCCGTGGCATATGCCCGTCCCCCCAAAGGTGGGCACGGAGGTCGGACGTCTCCTCCCTGGGAAGGAGACACGGCCCGTCCGCTACGGCGGCTCACCTCCGCCCGCCATAGCGGACGAGGGACGCCGGCGAGCGGAGACCAGGGCTCAGTCCTCCTCTGCCCCGCACGGTGACGTGCGGGCATCGCTCGTAGCGCCCTCGGCCACGACCGTGCCCGCCACCGCGCCGACCAGGGGCTCAGCCGCCAGGAACGGCTCCGTAAGCTGTGCGCAGGGGGGCGGTCGGCGCCTTCCGCGCACTGTCAGGAGCCACCCGCATGTCCACGCCCGTCGCCTCGGCAGCCCGCAGCCGTCGGGTCCACGCGCTCGTCGCCGCCCTCCTCGCAGTGGCTGCCCTCGCCGCGTGCGGCGGCGGCCCGGACGGTGGCACCCCGGACCACGAACGCGCGTCCACGGCGGACCGGCCCGCCCTGCCGCCGGTGCACGCGGGCTTCGACTACCAGATCGGCGGCGGCTACACCCCGCCCGACGGCGTACGGGTGGTGTCAAGGGACCGCTCGGACAAGCCGGCCGCCGGGCGGTACAGCATCTGCTACGTCAACGGATTCCAGGCCCAGCCGAGCGCCCTGGACTGGTGGCAGGAGAACCACCCCGACCTGGTGCTGCACGACGCGGACGGCGAGCCGGTGATGGACACCGACTGGAACGAGGCGCTGCTCGACACCCGTACCGCCGCCCGCCGCAAGGCGCTGGCCCGTATCGTCGGGCGCTGGATCGAGGGCTGCGCCGAGAAGGGGTTCCAGGCGGTCGAGCTGGACAACCTCGACTCCTACGAGCGCTCGGGCAAGCGCCTCACGCGCGGCGACAACGTGAAGTTCGCCGCGCTGCTGACCCGGCGCGCACACCGCAGCGGCCTGGCAGCCGGCCAGAAGAACGGCCAGGAACTGCTGGAGCGGCGCTCCGCGATGGGGTTCGACTTCGCGGTGACCGAGGAGTGCGGGCAGTACAAGGAGTGCGGGCAGTACGCGAAGGCGTACGACGGCCGGGTGCTGGACGTGGAGTACACGGCCAAGGGGCTGGCGGCGGCGTGCCGCAACTGGGGCGAGCGGCTGTCGATCGTCCGCCGGGACCTGGACGTGAGGCCCGAAGGTGAGGACGGGTACCTCTACAAGAGGTGCTGATACAAGAGGTGCTGATACCCAGGTGCTGAGCCGACCGACAGTGTGCGGGCGGTGCCACCACGCCACTCGGTGCCGATTGGACCTGCAGTTGGCGGCCCCGGCGCCGTAGCGTGCCAGAGCATGAGAATCCGTACCGTTGACGCCTTCGCCGCCCGCCCCTACACCGGGAACCCCGCCGCTGTCGTGCTCCTGGACGGGGACGGCTTCCCGGAGGAGAGCCGCCTCCAGGCCGTCGCGGCCGAGCTGAACCTCTCCGAGACCGCCTACGCCCATCCGCTGCCCGGTGCCCCGGACGCCGACTGGGCGCTGCGCTGGTTCACGCCGACGACGGAGGTGGACATGTGCGGCCACGCCACACTCGCCACCGCCCAACTCCTCGCCGAGGACGGTCTGCTGCGCGAGGGCGAGCGGGTGCGCTTCCGTACCCGCAGCGGGGTGCTGAGCGCGTCGCGCGAGCCGGACTCCACCCTCACCCTGGACTTTCCGACCGCCGAGCTGACACGGGTCCCGGTGCCGGACGGCGCCGGGCAGGCGCTGGGTGCCGAGGCCGTGGCGGCCTGGGACACCGGCACGCTGGGCATGCTGGTGCTGGAGCTCGCCGACGAGAAGACGCTGTGGGAACTGGCCCCCGTCTCCGCCGCCGTCGCCGCCCTCCCGGCCCCGGTCGTGGTGGTGACGGCTGCCGCGGCAGAGCCGGCCCGGAACAGGTCCGATTCCGGCGAGCCCGGGCACGACTTCGTCTCGCGGGTCTTCGCGCCGTCCCAGGGGCTGCCGGAGGACCCCGTCACCGGCAGCGCGCACACCGCGCTCGCTCCCCTGTGGTCGGGGCGGCTCGGCCGCGACACGCTGATGGGCCTTCAGGCGTCGCGGCGCACCGGCCGTGTCCGTACGACGCTGCGCGGCGACCGGACCCTGCTGAACGGGCAGGCGATCACCGTGCTGGACGCGGAGCTGCGCACCGGGCTGTAGCCGCTGGTCACGGCGTGGGCAGCCAGTCCACCCGGCCGGCGAGCAGCGCGTATCCCACGAAGGCGACGATGTCGATCAGCGCGTGGGCCGCCACCAGCGGCCCCACGCGGCCCCAGCGCCGGTAGAGGAGACCGAAGACCAGGCCCATCGCCAGATTGCCGAAGAATCCGCCGATGCCCTGGTAGAGGTGGTACGAGCCGCGCAGCACGGCGCTCGTGGAGAGCGAGGCGAGCGGCGACCAGCCCAGTTGGTCGAGCCGGCGCAGCAGATAGCCGACGACGATCACCTCCTCCAGCACGGAGTTCTGCACAGCGGAGGCGATCAGCACGGGGTACTTCCACCACACGGCAGGCAGTGACTCCGGCTCCACGGTGAGGTTGAAGCCGCCGGCTTGTGCCAGCAGGTAGAGGCCGATCCCGCAGCCGCCGATGCCCGCCGCCACCACCGCGCCCCGGCTCAGGTCGAAGGCCGGCTTACGGAAATCGAAGCCGAGTACGCGCAGCCCGCCAGCGCCCTCGCGGACCAGCAGATGTGCCACCAGCGCCACGGGCACCAGCGCTGTGGCGATCCCGAACAGCTGCCAGGCCAGGTCGAGCCAGGGCCGCCCGGGCGCCTGCGAGGAGTTGAGCCGGGCCGCCTGGTCGGCCAGCCCGCCCGGCCGGGTGAGTGCTCCGAGGAAGCTGATCAGCGACGAGACGGCGCTGGCCCCCAGCGAGAGTGCGAGGACGAGCAGCAGCTCGGTGCGGAGCCCCCGTCGCGACAACCCGTCGGCAGGGGCTGCCGGTGCGGGCAGTGGGTCGTCAGGCGCCTGTGCGCGCACGCGAACCTCCCGTAGCGAACGCCGTGTCCATCCCGTCTCCTCCTGTCACCCCCACCGGCCCCGGCCCGCTGCCGACTGGCGGCACACGGGCCGCAGTACAGCCGTCATGCCACGGCACAGCTTGCCCGATGACTCCGGCGGACCGGACACGCGGGGCCCGCCGTCCCGGCAGCAGGGACGGCGGGCGCGGCGACGGACTCGGCCACCTGGTCGCCCCTTCGCTGGTGTTCCGCTACGGCCCCTCCGTCCAGGTGTGCACCGCGGCGCCGTCCGCCGCCCGGTCGCAGTAGGCGCGGGCCACGGCGGCCAGCGCCTTCTCCCGGTCGAGGCCGGAATCGACAGCCCGGTGGTAGGCCGCCGCCTGCCAGGAGGCGCCGTTGACCCGCAGCCGGCAGCGCTCCTCGATGACGGAGAGGTACCGGTCGCGGTCCGCTGCCTCCACGCCCCAGGCTTCGAGCCCGGCGGCGGCCAGCGGCAGCAGCTCGTCGCGCACCAGCCGGGTGGCGGGCTGCCGCACCAGCCCGGCCCCCCGGCCCGAGCGCGGCCACCACAGCTCGGCCTCGATCCCGTACCGGCAGGCCGCGTCGAAGTTCCGCTCGGCGTATTCGAACGGCATCCGGTTCCACACCGGCCGCGGATCGTCGGCCAGGGCGCGCACCAGCCCGTAGTAGAAGGCGGTGTTGGCCAGCACGTCGGTCACCGTGGGACCGGCCGGCAGCACTCTGTTCTCCACCCGCAGATGCGGGGCGCCGTCCATCACTCCGTAGACGGGCCGGTTCCAGCGGTAGATGGTGCCGTTGTGCAAGGTCAGCTCCGGCAGCGCGGGAACTCCGCCTGCGGCCAGCACCCGCTGCGGGTCCTCCTCGTCGCAGATGGGCAGCAGGGCGGGGAAGTAGCGCAGGTTCTCCTCGAACAGGTCGTACGCGGAGGAGATCCACCGTTCCCCGAACCAGGTGCGCGGGCGTACGCCCTGGGCGGTCAGCTCCGGGGGGCGGGTGTCGGTGGCCTGGAGGAAGAGCGGGATGCGCGACTCGCGCCACAGCTCGTGCCCGAACAGGAAGGGGGAGTTGGCGCCCATGGCGATCTGCGCACCGCTGACGGCCTGCGCCGCGTTCCATACGTCGGCGAACCGGCCGGGCGTCACCTGGAGGTGGAGCTGCACGGAGGTGCAGGCGGACTCCGGCGCTATCGACTCCGAGGTGCTCACCAGGTGTTCGACGCCCTCGATGTCGAGGGCCACCTCCTCGCCCCTTGCCGCCATGATCTGGTCGTTGAGCAGCCGGTAGCGGTCGCCCTCGGTGAGGTTGGCCAGGGTCAGGTCGCGAGCTGTCAGCGTCGGCAGGGTGCCGATCATGACAATACGCGCGTCGACCTCACTGGCCTGCCGGTCCGCGTATGCCAGCCCGGTGCGGAGTTCTTCGGCGAGCTGATCGAGAACTCTACCGGACAGCGTGTGCGGCACGATATTCACTTCGAGGTTGAACTGCCCCAGTTCGGTCTGGAAATCCGAGCTGGCGATGTGCTGGAGTACCTCCGCATTCACCATGAGGGGCTGACCCTGGGCGTCCGCGAGATTCAGCTCGATCTCCAGCCCCATCAGATTCCTGGGCCGGTCGAACCTCTTCTCTTCCAGGAGCTGCCACAGTCCCTGGAGGCACTTGTGCAGCTTCTGCCGGTATCGCCGTCGATCGGACAGGTCGAACCTGTCGGCGACGACCTTCTCTCCCATCGGAGGCTTCCTCCCTGCTGGTGGGTGCTGCCGGAGGTCCCGGCCGAGCGTGCACCGATGATGCCCTGCCGCGCCCCGGATAACGCCTGGCAGGGCTGACGCGGCGGGTAACTGCCGCTAGGCTGGCGTACGGCGCACGGCACATTCCCTAGGCATACGGCGGCGTCCAGCCCGCGCGGCACCGATCTCCTGACAGGTCTCCGGAAATCCATCGACGCCATCCGGCCGACCGCGTTTCCCCCAGTATCCGAGGTCATCCGCGCACCCTCGCCATCGGCGCAGGTGAAAAGCCTGCCGATTCGGCCGGATATGACCTTACGGGAAACAAAGGGGCACGTTAGCAGAAACACCTCTCGAACACATCTCGTATAAACTGCGCGAACGAGGCAGAGACTTGGCGTTCCCGGCCCGCCCCCGTCGACCCCTCCTGCCGCTTCCGCGGCCTTCCCGCGCCGACACAGCCGTCGCGCCCCCGCCAGCACCTTGTGTCTCCCAAGAGAGGCGACCCGCCATGCCGCTGCACGTACCCTCGGCCCCGGCCCCCGCCCTGCGCAGTGTCCTGACCGCCCTCGGCTCCCCGAGCGCGGTCCGGAGCTCCCGAGCCCCCATGACACTGCGCACCGCTCAGGGCCCCCTGCGTCCCGAACTTCCGCTCCCGGCGTACGAGATGGCGCGCGTCGCGCCGCGCACTACCGAACACGCCGGCGAGCGCTCCACCGGACGCGCCGACGAACCGGCGGCCGCCTCTCCGCGCACCCGGCTGACGGGCTGGCGCTTTCTGCTGTCCGACGAGGGCATAGGCGGCGACGGGGCCCAGGGAGCGTACGTCGGGACAGCTGAAGCCGTACTGACGGCGGACGGCTGGGCCTTCGGCCAGTTCCGGCAGGGCCCCTACGTCCTCTCGACCGTCCGGGCCATGCGCCAGGCCGAGTTGCTGCCGGCGCCGTACCAGCCGCGGCTGCTGTCGATGCCCGAGCTGTACATGCTCACCCTGTGGCTGCACGCGGACACCGCGGCCGACCCCTGCGGCGGCACGCCTGATCCGGCCGACCTGCTGATCCCGCTCGCCCCGGCGCCGCCCGGCATCGCCCCGCACACCGCGCACCGCGTGGACGCGCTGCTGCCGGTGCTGACCCGCAGGCTGGTCGCCTCCGCGACCCCGGCGACCGGGCACGGCCCCGGGACGGACCCGCAGCCGGCTCCCCTGCTGCGCACCGCCTGAGCGGGGTGGGCAACCGGCGTCCGAGACCGTCGTGCGACCGGCGGCTGCCCTGCGACTCGCCCTTTCACCGCTGTGCGCCCCTCCGGATGGGCTAGTCTTCGCGAGAGCCGAACCCCCCGGAATGACCGTGCAGTTGGGCGCAACCGCCCGCCCGGGTGATGCGTCTGTGCGGTTGGGTACGAGCTGACGCGAAATCCCTGCGGATTCGAGCCAGCAGCGGAACACTGGGAGATGACCGGAACGTACGCACGTACGTGGTTACGGGGGAACGGCCATGCACAGCAAGAGCCGCAGAACAGACACCACTACACGACGGAAGACGACACCGACAATGTGCCAGCACCAGCCACCGTGCCCGACAGCGGAGTCAGCAGACCGGGAGGCCGCGCAGCCCGTGGCCCACCACCCAGAGCAGGGCTGGAGCCTGCTCTGCAACGGAGTTCTGCTCTTCGAGGACACGGGAGAGCTGCTGCCGGACGGCCAGATCATCGCTCCGCACAAGCCGCTCGGCACGCGCCACGTCATCACCGCGGCGTAGCCCGCGGTTGCGGGCCGGCCGAACGTGATGGTTCTGGGGGTGACCCCCCCCAGAACCATCTCCGCCGCAACAGCTCGCAACCACTGCCGCGAGAGTCCGGCGGCCCTCCCGGCGGGCTCAGCCGAAACGTTCGGCGCCCGACTACCCCGCTTCGTACTCCGCCATCGGCGGGCAGGAGCAGACCAGGTTGCGGTCACCGTAGGCGCCGTCGATGCGGCGCACCGGCGGCCAGTACTTGTCGGTGGCCCGGACGCCTACCGGGAAGACGGCCTCCTCACGTCCGTACCCCTGCCGCCACTCGCCCGTGAGCATCGCGGCCGTGTGCGGGGCGTTGCGCAGCGGATTGTCCTGCGCGTCCCACTCCTCCGTGCCGACCTTCTCGATCTCCGCACGGATGGCGATCATCGCTTCGCAGAAGCGGTCGATCTCGGTCAGGTCCTCGCTCTCGGTCGGCTCGATCATCAGCGTGCCTGCGACGGGGAAGGACATCGTCGGAGCGTGGAAGCCGTAGTCGATCAGCCGCTTGGCGACGTCGTCGATGCTCACACCCGTCTGCTTGGTCAGCGGCCGTACGTCGATGATGCACTCGTGCGCCACCAGGCCGTTCGGCCCGGTGTAGAGCACCGGGTAGTGCGGCTCCAGGCGCTTGGCGATGTAGTTGGCGCTGAGCACCGCAACCTGCGTCGCCCTGCGCAGCCCCTCGGCGCCCATCAACCGCACGTACGCCCACGAGATCGGCAGAATCCCGGCCGAGCCCCACGGCGCCCCGGAGACCGGCCCGATGCCCGTCTCGGGGCCGGCGGCGGGCTGGAGCGGGTGGTTGGGAAGGTACGGCGCCAGGTGCGCGCGCACCCCGATCGGACCCACACCCGGGCCACCGCCGCCGTGCGGGATGCAGAACGTCTTGTGCAGGTTGAGGTGCGAGACATCAGCGCCGAACCGGCCCGGCCTGGCCAGCCCCAGCAGCGCGTTGAGGTTCGCGCCGTCCACGTACACCTGACCGCCCGCGTCGTGCACGGCGGCGCAGACCTCGGTGATGTGCTCCTCGAACACGCCGTGCGTCGAGGGGTAGGTGACCATCAGGACGGCCAGCTCGTCGCCGTGCTGCTCGATCTTGGCGTGCAGGTCGGCCACGTCCACGTCGCCGTTGTCGCTGGTCTTGACCACGACGACCTTCATCCCCGCCATCACGGCACTGGCCGCGTTGGTGCCGTGCGCCGAGGACGGGATGAGGCAGACGGTGCGCTGCGGCGCGCCGTTGGCCCGGTGGTAGGCGCGTACGGCCAGCAGCCCGGCCAGCTCGCCCTGGGAGCCGGCGTTGGGCTGGAGGGAGACCTTGTCGTAGCCGGTGACCTCGGCCAGCCGCTCCTCCAGCTCGCGGATCAGCGTCAGATAGCCCTCGGCCTGCTCGGCGGGCGCGAAGGGGTGCAGCGCGCCGAACTCGGGCCAGGTGACCGGCTCCATCTCCGTGGTGGCGTTGAGCTTCATCGTGCAGGAGCCGAGCGGGATCATGCCGCGGTCCAGCGCGTAGTCGCGGTCGGCCAGGCGGCGCAGGTAGCGCAGCATCGCCGTCTCGGAGCGGTGCTCGTGGAAGACCGGGTGCGTGAGGTACTCGTCGGTGCGCAGCAGATCGTCGGGGAGCACGTCCTGCCCGACCGCGGCGTCCAGCGCGTCCAGGTCGCCGGCCACGGTCACCCCGAATGCCCGCCACACCGCGGTGAGCTGCTCGCGCCCGGTGGTCTCGTCGCAGGCGATACCGATGTGGTCGGCGTCCACCTGCCGCACATTGATCCCGGCCTCGCGGGCCCGCTCGGTGATCTCGGCGGCGCGGCCGGGGACGCGTGCGGTGACGGTGTCGAAGAAGCGCTCGTGGACGATCTCGACGCCGCCGTCCCGCAGCCCGGCGGCGAGCAGCGTCGCGTAGCGGTGGGTGCGCCGGGCGATGGCGGCCAGCCCGTCGGGACCGTGATACGCGGCGTACATCCCGGCCATCACTGCGAGCAGCACCTGCGCGGTGCAGATGTTGCTGGTGGCCTTCTCGCGGCGGATGTGCTGCTCGCGGGTCTGCAGGGCGAGACGGTATGCCTGCTCGCCGTCGACGTCCTTGGAGACACCGACGAGCCGGCCGGGCAGGCTGCGGGCGAACTTCTCTCGGACGGACATATAGCCCGCGTGCGGCCCGCCGAAGCCCATCGGGACACCGAAGCGCTGGCTGGACCCGACGGCGATGTCGGCGCCGAGCTCACCCGGCGAGGTCAGCAGGGTGAGCGCCAGCAGGTCGGCCGCGACCGTGACGACCGCGCCCAGCTCGTGCGCCTGCTCGATCACCCGGCGCTGGTCGCGGACCGCGCCGGAGGCGCCCGGGTACTGGAGCAGTACGCCGAAGACACCGCCGCGCCCGGCAAGCTCCTCGGGGATGCCGTCGCTCAGGTCGGCGGCCACGACCTCCACACCGGTCGGCTCCGCGCGCGTGCGCAGCACGGCGATCGTCTGCGGCAGGCAGTCGGCGTCCACCAGGAAGACGTCCCCGCCGCTCTTGCCGACCTTGCCGACCCGGCGCGAGAGAGCCATCGCCTCGGCGGCGGCCGTGGGCTCGTCCAGCAGCGAAGCACCGGCCGTCGGCAGCCCGGTCAGGTCGGAGACGACGGTCTGGAAGTTGAGCAGCGCCTCCAGCCGGCCCTGGGAGATCTCCGGCTGGTAGGGGGTGTAGGCCGTGTACCAGGCGGGGTTCTCCAGCACATTGCGCAGGATCACCGCCGGTGTGACGGTGCCGTAGTAGCCCAGGCCGATCATGGAGTGCAGCACCTGGTTGCGGCGCGCGAGGGAGCGCAGCTCGGCCAGCACCTCGGCCTCGCTCCGGGCCTCGGGGAGCCGGAGCCGCTCGGTGCTGCGGATCACCTCGGGAACCGCGGCAGCGGTCAGCTCGTCGAGCGACCCGTAGCCGACCTGCGCGAGCATCTTGGCCTGGGCGCCGGCGTCGGGTCCGATGTGGCGGCTCTCGAAGGGAGTGCCGCTCTCCAGCTCGGAGAGCGGGGTGCGATGGGAAGTCATCTGCGGGGGCCTCCTGGTCTCTGCGACCTGCGAGGGGCACCTTCCACGGGTGCCCGGACGGCCTCCCCCTCTGTCATCTCGACCTGAGAGTTTCACCGAGCCGCCCAGGTGCGGGACGCTCGGCTTACACCGTCGGTGAGGAGGGGCTTCGGCGCTGGTCCGGGGCCCGCCCTGCTTTCCAGAGTGACCTCGTCCGCGCGGTACGTGAGCCTGAGAGATTCCGGGGAGGAGTTGCTCCTTCGGCGCCTCCGGATGCTGCACCGGAGGACTCTCCCGCACGGGGTCGACAGCCACTTCGAGAGTATCAGCGCCCCCTTGAGTGGTAACCCGGTGTGCGCTCAAGTAGCCATCCGTCGAAAAGTGGCTTTTCGTGGAGATTACGAGCGTGGTGAGCCCGAGCGTGGTGAGCCCGAGCTTGGTGAGGACGAGCGTGGCGAGCACGCTGCGACCCTGTGGGAGGAGACCCGTGCAGACCGAGATAGATCCGCGGAGCCTGATCGGCCGTAAAGCGTTCGACAGCGAGGGTGTCAAGATCGGCACGGTGGACGAGGTGTACCTCGACGACGCCACGGGCGAGCCGGAGTGGGCGGCGCTGCGCACCGGCATCTTCAGCCGCGACGCCTTCGTACCGCTGGAGCCCTCCAGCCTGGACGAGACAGGACTGCGCGTCCCGTTCGAGCGCGCGCTGATCAAGGGAGCCCCCGATTTCGGCGTCGGCCGGCATCTCTCCCCGCAGCAGGAGCTCCAGCTCTACCGCCACTACGGGCTCGACGTCCCGGCGGACGAGGACACTCCCCCGCCGCCGGACCTGGACTTCGGGCGGATCGCCGGCGCCGGGGACTGAGCCGGCACCGGGGACTGAGCCGGCGCCGGGAGCTGGGCCGCCAGCACAGCGGCCACGTCCGCGTCCAGCATCCTCGGCTCGGCCGGCAGCAGATCGGGGTCGTCGACGGAGAAGGTGCGCACCCGGCCCGGCGGCGTGTCCGGCTCCTCGAAGCGCACCGTGACCTTGCCGACTCCGCTGCCCTGCACCCAGCCTCTGCCGTACACGGAGTGGCACACGTCCTGACCCGGAATCCAGCGCCGGTCGGCGGGCACGGCCGCGCCCGGTTCCTCCACGGCGGAGGCGGGCTCCAGCGCGGCGCGGGCCGCCCGCGGCTGCCCCTCGGCCCCGCTGTGGCCTTCCTCGGCTTCTTCCGCCCCGGCCGGCCCGACGCCCTCGGTCCTCCCCTCCGTCCTCCCCTCGGCCCGCTCCTCGCTCAGCGCCGCCTGGGCCTGAGCGAACAGGTCCTCCTGCGTGAAGTCGGCGAGCCCGCTGACACCCACGCCCAGCAGCCGCACTCCGGCCGTGGTGTCCACCCCGTCCAGCAGCCGCAGCGCCGCCTCCCTGACCACCCCCGGGTCGTCGGTCGGGCCCCGCAGGGTCTCCGATCTGGTGAGGGTCGAGAAGTCGTAGCTGCGCACCTTGATGACCACGGTGCGCCCGGATCTGCCGGCGGCGCGCAGCCGCGTCACACAGCGCTCGGCCAGCCGCTCCACCTCGAGCCGTACCCGGGTGCGGTCGGTGAGGTCCACGTCGTAGGTGTCCTCGACGGAGACCGACTTGGCGTCCCGCTCGGCCACCACCGGACGGTCGTCGATGCCGTGGGCCATCGCGTGCACCGAGGTGCCATGGGCCTTCCCGAGCAGGCGCAGCA
Organism: Streptomyces spirodelae; assembly: GCF_017676385.1. Lineage (GTDB taxonomy): Bacteria > Actinomycetota > Actinomycetes > Streptomycetales > Streptomycetaceae > Streptomyces > Streptomyces spirodelae. The sequence goes on along the minus strand of NZ_JAFFZN010000025.1, from coordinate 9,649 downwards.
ACTCGTCCTCTCCCGCCTCGACGATCTCCCCGACGGTGGTGATGCCGGCCTTGCGCAGCACCTCCGCGGTGGCGGGGCCGACCCCCGGCAGCGTCCGCACGGACAGCGGCGCCAGCATCCCGCGCTCCGTGCCCACCGGGATGAGCACCAAGCCGTCCGGCTTGGCCTGCTCCGAGGCGATCTTCGCCAGCATCTTGGACCCCGCGAGCCCCACCGAGCCGGTCAGCCCCGTCGCCGCCCTGATGTCCCGCCGGAGCCGCTCACCGACCTGACGCGCCCCCTCGGCGCCGCTCTGCGCCCCTTTCAGCGCCTCCCCGGCCTCCAGGTCCACAAAAGCCTCATCGAGGCTCAGGGGCTCCACCAGCGGCGACAGCTCGTGCAGCAACTCCATCACCACCTCACTGACCGCGCGGTAGAGGCCGAAGCGCGAACCCAGATACGCCGCGTTCGGCGCCAGCCTTCTGGCCTGCGCCGTGGGCATGGCCGAGTGCACCCCGAACCGCCTTGCCTCGTAGGAGGCTGTGGAGACCACTCCGCGCGGCCCCAGGCCACCCACCACCACCGGCTTCCCGCGCAGGCTGGGCTTGGATGCCTGCTCAACGGCTGCGAAGAAGGCATCCATGTCCAGATGCAGGATGGTCGGCGACGCTCTCACGCCATTGATGGTGCCGCACACCACTGACAACCGGGCCGCCCGCCACCCGGCACGGGGCCGCGCCCTGCCAGGGGCAGCCTCGTTCGGCGCGGGGCCGCCCCGCTAGCCGGCGCGGTTCCTGCGCCGCGCCAGTTCGTCCTCGGGGTGGTCCCTGACCAGCGTCTCGCCGGTGTCGACGCGCTCCCCGTGCAGCTGTGAGAGAGCGCCCTCGACGTCCTTCCAGACCACCCCTACAGCGATGCCGAAGACACCCTGGCCGCCCTGCAGGAGATCGACCACCTCGTCGGGCGAGGAGCACTCGTAGACGGTGGCCCCGTCGCTCATCAGCGTCATCCGCGCCAGATCGGTACGGCCCCTGGAGCGCAGGTGCCGGACAGCGGCGCGGATGTTCTGCAGCGAGACGCCGGTGTCCAGCAGCCGCTTGACGATCTTGAGGACGACGATGTCCTGAAAGCTGTAGAGGCGCTGGGTGCCCGAGCCGTAGGCGGGGCGGATGCTGGGCTCGACCAGCCCGGTACGGGCCCAGTAGTCGAGCTGGCGGTAGGTGATCCCGGCCGCCGAGCAGGCGGTCGGGCCGCGGTAGCCGACCTGCTCGGCCGGGGATTCAGCCGTGGGCCCCGAAGCGCCACCCGGCAGCGGGCCGGGGGACGGTGCGGGGGACGGCCGCCCTGGGGCGACCTCCCGGCCGGAGGCCGGGGGTGGGCCGTCGAGTAGGGACGAGTCGCCAGCCGCCGTACCTTCGCCGCCGGTGCTTGTCACGCCGACCTCCGTCCTTCACATCCCGGGTTACCCCCGGAACCTGCCCACATGAAGGTAGGCAGTCACTCCGAGTGCGTCAACGATCGCCACACTCGGCACGGCGAGTGATATTCCCCGAGAGGGTGGTTTCGCGTACCCCCGGCCGGGGAATTGCTGGCCGAATGGTCAGCGGCGCCACTCCGCACCGCACACTCCTCCCCGGCCTCCGGCCCGGGCATCCGGTCCGGCGGCGGCTCCCGGCGGAGCGTCACTGGCTGCTGGTGCCGAAATCCTCCGGAGAGATCTGGTCGAGGAACTCGCGGAACTTCTCCACCTCGTCCTCCTGCTCGTCCGGAATCGCGATACCCGCGTCGTCCAGCACACCGTCACTGCCGTAGATCGGCGTGCCGGTGCGCAGAGCGAGCGCTATGGCGTCGGACGGGCGGGCACTGACTTCCACACCACTGGCGAAGACCAGTTCCGCGTAGAACACGCCTTCCCGCAGATCCACGATGCGGACCGCGGTCAGCTCCTGACCCACTGCTTCCAGGACGTCCTTGAACAGGTCATGGGTGAGTGGGCGTGCGGGGGTCATGCCCTGCTGGGCGAAGGCGATCGCGGTCGCCTCCCCAGGGCCGATCCAGATGGGGAGGTAACGGTCGCCTCCCACTTCTCGCAGGAGCACGATCGGTTGGTTGGTGGGCATTTCCACCCGGACACCCACGACGTCGAGCTCATTCACACAGCAACCCTAGGCCGTGCCGCGCCTGTTTGGGTAGTCGGGCAGCCGTCCGGCACCGGCATCCGTGTGCTGATTCAGTCACCCCGCGTGCCGGCTGCCTGCACCGCGGACTCCACAAAGGCCCCGTAGAGCCGTACGGAGAGATCGACCAGGTCGTCCGCCGTGCTCTCGGCACGCTCCCTCGTCCGCTGGTCCGGATGGCGCCGGAGGGGGGCGACCAGCTGCTCGACGAGATCGAGCTGGCGGTCCGCCGTGGCCCTCACCGCCCGTAGATGACGCGCCTCCACTCCGTGCCTGCCCAGCTCAGCGACCAGCCGGGCCACGGTCACCTCACCGAGCCGGTAGGTGCCGTCCTCGGCCGGGGCGAGCAGCCCGTACTCCTCCCACTCGGCCAGTTCCCACTCCTCGGCGCCCACGAGCCCGAGCAGCTCCTTGCGCCCGGTGCGGACGACCGGAGCCGGAGGGATCGCCTCCGGTCCCTCCGGGTCACGGGGTCCCACCACCGGCGCGGGCGGCTGGGCGGCGGCCTCGCCGCCCGCTTCGAGGTGCTCCCTGATGACCTTCAGCGGCAGATAGTGGTCACGCTGCATCCGCAGCACATAGGCCAGCCGTTCGACGTCCTCGGCCCGGAACTTGCGGTATCCGGACGGTGAGCGCGCCGGCTCGACCAGCCCCTCGGCCTCGAGAAACCGGATCTTGGAGACGGTGACCTCGGGAAACTCCGCACGGAGCGCCTGGAGGACGGCCCCGATGCTCATCGAAGCGCTCTCGGGCCCGGCGGCGGTGCCCGTTCGGGCACCGCCGGACGGCGTGTGCAGCATGACCCTCCCTGCCGGGACTGTCAGTAGGTGCGCTGGTTCGCGTAGAAGACCAGCCGGTACTTTCCGATCTGGACCTCGTCGCCGTTGCTGAGCGGCACTCCGGTCTCGATCCGCTCGCGGTTGACATAGGTGCCGTTCAGGCTGCCGACATCGGAGACGGTGAAGACCCCGTCCGGGCCGCGCCGGAACTCGACGTGGCGGCGCGAGACGGTGACATCGTCCAGGAAGATGTCGCTCTCCGGATGGCGCCCGGCAGTGGTCAGCTCACCGTCGAGCAGGAACCGGCTGCCCGAGTTGGGGCCGCGCCGCACGATCAGCAGCGCGGAGCCCATGGGCAGCGCATCCACCGCCGCCTGCGCCTCGGGCGGCAGCACCGGGGAGGCGTGCTGGCCGGTCGATTCGGAGTCGTACGCCTCAAGCCCCGAGATGGAGATCGTGGACGTCGTCTCGGACGACCCTTCCGCGGGCACGCCGCCCCGCAGTGGAGCGCCGCAGTTGGAGCAGAACCGGCTCGCTTCCGCGACGCGGGCTCCACACCTGTTACACACCGGCAAGGCAGAACCTCCACCCGAATTTGAGGTTGGCGGTGCCTGGGAACCTATGCGTCCCTGTGTGCCAGGGTCAACAGAAACCGCGCCGTGACCACCCGAATTGTCCCCTCCGGGTCCGGCCACCTCATCGCGGAACAGTGGGCGCTCGGTGCCGCTCTCCGGGGCGCCGCCCGGGGTGTCGGTGCCTTGGTGGGCACGGTGCCGTGCGGTTCCCGTGTCGCCGCCCCGACGGCCCTTGCCGAACAACTTCGAAAAAAAACTCACGGGCGATTCCCCTCGCACGAAACAGACCCGCCCGTGGGGCAGGACAGACCCTCGATGCTCTCACTGGTCACTCTCGACGCCGGGATAACGTCCGTGACCCCTAGACAGTTTCCACCACGCGGTGCCCAACTCGCCCGCCGACCCCCCGAAACTCCTATCACCATCTCAGCGCGATGACGACCGAGCGTAGTCAGGCCGCTTCGCCTGTCGCAAGGCGTCCACGGTGACCTTCCCCGAGCGGGTCACATCCACCGTGGCCTGCTTGTTCTTCAGCGTCTGCACGACACCGCCGGGAATGTTGAGCGCCGGCTCCAGATCGGCGGGCTTGCCGATCACCTCGAAACGGTAAGGCTGCTTGATCCTATGCCCGTCCACGTCGACTCCGCCGCCACTGTCGGTGAAATGCGTGCTGGCGACCACCCGGACACCGTTGACCTCCATGGCTTCGGCTCCCGCGGCCCGCAGCTCCTGGACCGCGTCGAGCAGCGTATCCGAATCGGCCGCTCCCGCCCGGTCCTTGATCGTCATACGGATTCCGGGCCCCTCGGCCGCCACCGTACCGGCGAGCACACCGAGCTGGGCCTCCTTTTCCTTGGTCTGCTTACGGGCCTCTTCGGCCTGGTCCGAGGAGGTCTCCAGCTCGGTTCGCTGCCCCTCCAGCTTCCGTTTCTCGTCCTCCAGCCGCTTGGTGCGGTCGTCCAGCTCGTCCAGGATGCGGACCAGATCCTCGCGCCGAGCACCCCGCAGAGCACTGTTCTCGCTGGTGGAGCGCACCTGGATGGCCAGCCCGAGGCCGAGGACGAAGAGCAGGAGCGCCACGATGAGTTGGGCGCGCGTCACCCGCGGGGGCCATACGGCCTGGGCGAGCCGCTGCCGTCCCGTGAGCCGCCGGCCGCCACCCTCCCCCCGCTCCTGCGACGCCTCCCGGGGCGCGGACGAGTGCTCCGGAGGGCGCTCACGTTCGGGAGGCAGCTCGTTCTCCGGGGGCCTGCGCTCCGGGGGCAGCCCGCGCTCCGGCGGAAGTCCGTTCTCCGGCGTGTTGTCGTCACTCATCGGCCTCACGCCCTGAACACATGGCGACGAATGGCGGCCGCGTTGGAGAAGATCCGGATCCCCAGAACGACAACCACACCGGTCGAGAGCTGAGCGCCGACCCCGAGCTTGTCACCGAGGAAGACGATCAGCGCGGCCACCACCACGTTGGACAGGAACGAGACGACGAACACCTTGTCGTCGAAGATACCGTCCAGCATCGCGCGCAACCCGCCGAAGACCGCGTCCAGCGCGGCGACGACAGCGATGGGCAGATACGGTTCGACCGCCAGCGGCACCACGGGCCGGACGACGAGTCCGGCCACGACTCCCACTACGAGGCCCAGTACGGCGATCACGATGTGCTGCCCTTCCCTGTCCGCACAGGTTTCGCTGTTCTCAGAATCAGACTCGGCGCAGCAGGCAGCCGCACCTCGTCCTGGACGGAAATGCTGGTCCTGGCACCGTAATCCTTGTGCAGGATGTACAGGTACTGGCCGTCGACGCTGTCCTGGAAGGTCCGGGAGAATCGCTGCCCGGGACCGATCGCCAGCAGCGTATAGGGCGGGACCAGCGGCTTGTTGTCGACCAGGATCGCATCGCCGGCCGCCCGGATGGCCGAGCGTGACGTGAGACGCTGGCCGTTGATCGAAACGGCCTCGGCACCGGCGGCCCACAGCCCGTTGACGACCCGCTGCAGATCCCGGTCGCGGATCCGGCCCGTGTCGGAGAACCCGTCCGTCTTCCGGGGCCCGTCACCGTCGCCCGACTCGGTGTCCTTGGCGTCGTCCACCACGAGCTTGAGGCCCGGCCCCTTGACCGCGGTCGCGCCGGAGAGCAGCGCCGTGGTCTTCCCCCGCTCGTCGCCGTGCTCCTCCAGGGCTTTCCGCTGCTGACGCTCCACCGTGGTCCGCAGCTTGTCCACGTCCTTCTGGAGCCGGTCGGCCCGGTGGCCCCCCGACTCGATCCGCTCGATCAGCTCCTGCTTCTCCTTGGCGACGCTCGGCGCCGAGATCTGCGCCTGCGCTGCGCCCACGGTCACCACCAGCGCCGCCAGCACCAGTCCGAACGCCAGCCCCAGTTTGGCCCGCAGCGTGCGCGGCATCTTCGAGCGCCCCACCTCACCCCTACGGGCGGCCGCCTCCGCATAGCCGTCGTCGAGGCTGTGCTCCATCACGTTGGTCAGCAGCGACATGGAAGCGTCTGGCCGCGGGGACCGCGGCGGGGTGCTCCGGGTGGGGTGCTGCTGCGACATGCCGCACATCGTCGCACGTCGAGATCCCCGGCGCCGAATGCACCCACCCCAGCGCCCAGCGGCGGGACTTGCCCTCGCCAGGAGGGCGAGCCCCGCCGCGGTGCTCCGTGACCGGCCCTTGCCCAGTGGCCGGCACCTGCCCCGACCCTTGCCCAGTGACCGGCGCTTGCTCAGTGACCGGCGCTGTCGACCACGGCCGCCCACTCGTCCAGCAGCGCCTGCGCCGACGCCTCGTCGGGACCCTCGGCCCACAGGTGGGTGACCGCCTCCGCCGGGTCGGGCAGCACCATCACCCACCGGCCGTCGGACTCGACCACGCGCACCCCGTCCGTGGTGTCCACCGACCGGTCCCCCGCCGCCTCGACGACCGTACGCATCACAAGTCCCTTGACCGCCCACGGCGTTGCCAGATCGCGCCGGCTCACATGCGCACGCGGGATGCGCGCGTCGATCTGGCTGAGGGTGAGCTGGGTACGCGCCACCAGTCCGATCAGCCGTACGAAGGCGGCAGCGCCGTCGAAGACGGAGCTGAACTCGGGGACGATGAAACCGCCCCGCCCGTCCCCGCCGAAGACGGTCCCGTCGTCCCGGCTGACCCGGGTGAGATCGTCGGGCGAGGTCGTCGTCCACTCGACCTGCGTGCCGTGATAGGCGGCGACCTGCTCGGCGATCCGGGTCGTGGTCACCGGCAGCGCCACCCGGCCGCTGCGCCGCTCGGCCGCGACCAGGTCGAGCATCACCAGCAGCGCCCGGTCGTCCTCCACGATCCTGCCGTGCTCGTCCACCAGCGAGATGCGCTCCCCCACCGGGTCGAAGCGCACCCCGAACGCCGCACGGGCCGAAGCGACGATCTCCCCGAGCCGCACCAGCCCGGCACGCCGGGACTCCGCCGACTCCGTGGGACGTGACTCGTCCAGCCCCGGGTTGATCGTCAGCGAGTCCACACCGAGCCGGCCCAGCAGGCTCGGCAGGACCAGCCCCGCACTCCCGTTGGAGGCGTCGACCACGACCTTCAGGCCCGATTCGGCGACCCCGGTGGTGTCCACGGCACGCAGCAGGGAGCCCGTGTACGAGTCGTAGACGCTGGAGGGGAAGCTGAGGTCACCGATCTCGCCGGGGAAGGCTCGACGGTACTCCTGACGGGCATAGACCCGGTCGAGCTTGCGCTGCGCGGCCTGGGACAGGTCGGCTCCCCGCTCGTCGAGGAACAGGATGTCGACCGAGTCCGGCACCCCGGGCGTCGTACGGATCATGATGCCGCCGGCGCTGCCGCGCGCCGTCTGCTGGCGGGCCACCGGAAGCGGCACGTTCTCCAGGTCGCGCACATCGATGGCGCTGGCCTGGAGCGCGGAGATGATCGCCCGCTTGAGAGCGCGCGCGCCTCGGGAGTGGTCCCGCGCGGTGCAGACGGTGGAGCCCTTCTTGAGCGTCGTCGCATACGCGCCCGCCAGCCGCACGGCCAGCTCCGGGGTGATCTCCACATTCAGGATGCCGGAGACACCGCGCGCCCCGAACAGATGCGCCTGCCCACGCGACTCCCAGATGACGGAGGTGTTGACGAACGCACCGGCCTCGATCGTCTTGAAGGGGTAGATCCGCACGTTCCCCTGGACGATCGATTCTTCGCCGATCAGGCACTCGTCGCCGACGACGGCGCCGTCCTCGATCCGCGAGGCGCGCATGATGTCGGTGTTCTTGCCGATGACACAGCCGCGCAGATTGCTCTGCGGCCCGATGTAGACGTTGTCGTGGACGACGGCCCGGTGCAGGAAGGCGCCGCTCTTGACGACCACGTTCGAGCCGATGACGGAGTGCTCCCTGATCTCGGCGCCGGCCTCCACCTTCGCGTAGTCCCCGATGTACAGCGGACCGCGCAGCACGGCGTCCGGATGCACCTCGGCGCCCTCGGCGACCCAGACTCCGGGCGAGATCTCGAAGCCGTCCCGCTCCGCGTCGACCTTGCCCTCGAGCACATCGGCCTGAGCCTTCACATAGCTCTCGTGGGTGCCGACGTCCTCCCAGTACCCCTCGGCGATATAGCCGTAGATCGGCTTGCCTTCCTTCATCAGCTGCGGGAAGACATCACCGGACCAGTCGACGGGCACATCCGGCTCGACGTAGTCGAAGACTTCGGGCTCCATCACATAGATGCCGGTGTTCACCGTGTCGGAGAAGACCTGGCCCCAGGTCGGCTTCTCCAGGAACCTCTCGACCTTCCCGTCGTCGTCCACGATGGTGATACCGAATTCCAGCGGGTTCGGCACCCGGGTCAGACAGACGGTCACCATCGCACCGCGTTCCCGGTGAAAGCGGATGAGGTCGGTGAGGTCGAAGTCGGTGAGCGCGTCGCCGGAGATGACGAGAAACGAGTCGTCCCGCAGGGCTTCCTCGGCGTTCTTGACGCTGCCGGCCGTTCCCAGTGGCTTCTCTTCGTTGGCGTAGGTGAGCTCCATGCCGAGCTCCTCGCCGTCACCGAAGTAATTCTTGACCAGCGAGGCCAGGAATTGCACGGTCACAACGGTCTCGGAGAGCCCGTGACGCTTGAGCAGCTTCAGCACATGCTCCATGATCGGCTTGTTGACCACCGGCAGGAGCGGCTTGGGCATGCTCGCGGTCATCGGGCGAAGGCGTGTGCCTTCGCCGCCAGCCATTACGACGGCCTTCATCTCGGAAGCGTCCTCCTCGTACAGACGACGGTCATCCCGACCATGACCCCTCCAGGATGACCTACAAAGGCGTAATCAGGGCAACCGACCTCCGGAGCGAGGAAAGGCGGGTTTCAGTCGGTCGTCTCGGTGTCAGCCCTGACCAGACGGCGGACCTGGACCACGTAGAGGATCCCTGCCCACCAATAGAGAGCAGTACCCCAACCTGCGAAGGCCCATCCGAAAATCGCTGCCAGTGATGAAACCCAGCCACTTCCGTCACTGAGCAACAGCAGCGGGAAGGCATACATCAGGTTGAAGGTCGCGGCCTTGCCCAGGAAGTTGACCTGCGGCGGGGCATAGCCATGGCGGTCGAGGATCCACACCATGACCAACAGCAACAGCTCTCGGGCCAGCAGAGTGGCGGTGAGCCAGAGCGGCAAAATCTCCCGCCACGTCAGGCCCACCAGAGTGGAGAGGATGTACAACCGATCGGCGGCCGGGTCGAGAATACGGCCGAGACTGCTGATCTGATTCCACCTGCGGGCCAGTTTGCCGTCCAGGTAGTCGCTCACTCCGCTCAGCGCGAGGATGAGCAGCGCCCACAGATCGCGGTTGGGGCCGCCGAACTCGGGCCAGAGAATCAGCCACAGGAACACCGGCACGCCCACCAGGCGAGCCATGCTGAGGACGTTCGGGATGGTGAGGACCCGATCCGTCTGGACCCGCGTCTCCTGGACCTCCACCCGTGGGCCTCCTGAGCAACCGTGCCGACGCTACCCCCTGACCCTACCCGGCAGCACTCACCCAGCGTGCACGGGGTCGGCAGTGGGCGCCGGAAAGGGATCGGATCGCGCGCCGGCATGGCCGCCTATGGGACGCACAAAACACGAAAAGGGCCCTGCCGACAGAAGTTCGGCAAAGCCCTTTTCTTTCTTCAAGAATT
>NZ_JAFFZN010000024.1 GCF_017676385.1 Streptomyces spirodelae | reverse complement strand
GCAGGATGGCGATCAGACGCAGGAACTCCAGGTAGATCCACACCAGGGTCAGCGTCAGCCCGAACGCGGCGAGCCACGCCTCCTCCTTGGGAGCGCCGTAGGCGATTCCGTCCTCGACCTGCTTGAAGTCGAGTGCGAGGAACAGCGCACCGAGCACGACACCGACGACGCCGAACAGGATGCCCAGACCGCCGCTGCGGAGGCCGAGTCCGTCACCGCCGGTGATGACGGCGGCGAGCAGGTTGACGGCCATCAGCAGCACGAAGCCGATCGCTGCGGCGATCGTGAAGCGGTAGAACCGCTGGGTGACGCGAATCACACGGGTCTTGTAGAGCACCAGGACGGCCGTGAACACCGCCAGCGTGCCCAGCACCGCCTGCATGGCGGCACCGTCCACGAACTGGTTGACGTAGTTGCTCAGCGCACCGAGGAAGAGGCCCTCGAGGGCGGCGTACCCCAGGATGAGCGCGGGCGACGGCTTGCGCTTGAACGACTGCACGAAGGCCAGCACCATCGCCACGAGGCCGGCGCCGAACGCGAGCGGCAGCGAAAGCCCGGCAATCCAGGCGGCGGCGGCCATCACGATGACGAGGCCGAGAGTCATACCCGTACGGGCGACGACATCGTCGATGGTCATCCGCCCGGCGGACGGCGGCGCGGCCGGCGGCGCGTACGGCTGGCCGGGTGCCTGGGTCTGCTGGCCCGCGTACGGGTTCGCGGCGTAGGGGTTGGTCGCGTAGGGGTTCCCGGCCTGCGGCGGCTGCTGCTGGGCGTCGAAACCGGCATAGCCGCCTGAGCGGCTGAACCCCCGTCGCGAGAAGACCGGGTTACTGCTCCTCATCTCACTCCTCCATGGCCACACAGCGCGGCATTGCAGTCCAGCGTAATGCGTTGGCAAAAACAGCACGCTAGTGCAGAGTCAAGAACGAAGGAAAGCTGTCCATTGTTCCACTTCCCTTACGTTCCCCGGCCTTCCCGTGCCTCACCCGGGTGGAGTGTCAGGAGCGTGCGAGGAGCACAGCACCCGCGACGAGTGCGCCGAGGACGAGCGCCGCCGCGCCGTGGGTGAGCCGGTGCGGGCTCGGCAGTGGCAGCACCCGGTCGGCCGCCAGCCGGCCGGGACCGGTCAGGGTGAGTGCGGCGGCGCCCACGAGAAGCAGCAGTTCGTATTCGACGCCCTGGGGCGCGAAGAAGCCGCCGCCCCACTTGACCGCGAGTGCGTTGAGCAGGGTGCCGAAAACCGCGGCGCCCGCCAGCGGGGTGAGCAGGCCCAGGACGAGGCCGAGTCCGCCGAGGGTCTCGGTCAGGCCGGCGACCACGGCCATGGTCTTGGCCGAGGGGTAACCGGAGGACGCGAAGAACTGCGCGGTGCCGTCGATGCCGCCGCCGCTGAACCAGCCGAACAGTTTCTGCGAGCCGTGCGCCGCCATCGTCAGACCGAGCGCGAGGCGCAGCACCAGCAGCCCGGCGTCGTACGCGGACTGTTCGGCGGGGGCTGCTCCGCCACCGGTGAGGGAGCCGGACGAGGGGGCGTACCGGGCGGTGTCAGTGGTCTCGGTCACGTGGGGGGACGACATGAGCGGAGCCTCCTACGGCTGGACGGCGCTTCGGCCGGACGGTGTAGTTCGAATTTGAAGGACCTGACGGTGGACGACCGTAACAAGGAGGTTCGAATTTGAACAACCGGTACGATGGGCCCCATGGCTGGAACCAGGTGGCTCGACGAGCGTGAAATGGCGGCCTGGCTTGGCTTCCTGGAAGCCACCAGCCGGGTCTCCCGCCATGTGGAGCACCAACTCAAGGACGACGCGGGGCTCTCCCACGCGCAGTACGAGATCCTCGTCAAGCTCGCCACGGCGCCCGAAGGTGAGGTCCGGATGACCGACCTGGCGCACGGCCTGTTCACCTCCAAGAGCGGCCTCACCTACCAGGTGGGCCAGCTGGAGAAGCGCGGCCTGGTCGAGCGCCGGTCCTGCCCCTTCGACGACCGGGGCGTCCTGGCGGTGCTCACGACCGAGGGCCGCGACACTCTGCGTGCCGCGGCCCCGGGGCATGTGGAGGCGGTCCGCTCAGCGCTGATAGACGTGCTGGACCGCGAGGAGCTCGACGTCGTCGCCCGCGCGCTCGGCCGCGTCGGTGCGCGGCTGCGCCCGGCGGATCACAGCGCGGGACCGGCGCCGCACGCCCCCGCGCCGGGCTCCTAGCGGGACCGCAGTACGTCGCCGAGCCGCCGCAGCCCCTCCCGGATCTCCTCGGGAGTGTGCGTGGTGAACGACAGCCGCAGCGCCGCCGGGTCGGGCGACCCGGCGAAGAAGGGCGCACCCGGCACATACGCGACGTCCTTGGCGACCGCCTCGCGCAGCAGTTCGGTGGCGTCGTACCCCTCCGGCAGCCGCGCCCAGACGAACATGCCGCCCTGCGGGTGGTTCCAGGTGCTGCCGGGCGGCAGTGCGGCGGACAGCCCGTCCAGCAGCGCGTCCCGGCGCTCGCGGTAGGCGTCACGGACCCGCGCCAGATGCGCGTCCAGGTCGTTGTCCGCCAGGTAGCGGGCGGCCGCCGCCTGGTCGACGGTCGAACAGTGCAGATCCAGCGACTGCTTGACGATGACACAGGCACGGCGCAGCGCGGCGGGCGCACGCAGCCAGCCGAGCCGCAGCCCTGGAGCCAGCACCTTCGAGAAGCTGCCCAGCAGCACCGTGCGGTCGGCGGCCTTCGGAAGCGCGGAGACCCACGGCTCGTGCTCGCCCTCGAACCGCAGTTCGCCGTAGGGGTCGTCCTCCACGATCCACATCCCGTACCGCGCGGCGAGCTCGGCGACCGCCTCCCGTCGGGCGAGCGGCAGGGTGCGTCCGGTCGGGTTCTGGAAGGTGGGTATCAGATAGAGCATCTTGGGCCGCTCGCGCTCGACCGCCTCGGCCAGCGCCACCGGGTCCACGCCCTCGTCGTCGGAGTCGACGGGCACCACACGCGCGCCCGCCAGACCGAAGCACTGCAGCGCCGCCAGATACGTCGGGTTCTCCACCAGCACGGTCTCCCCCGGCTCCAGCAACGCGGTCGCCAGCAGGGTGAGGGCCTGCTGGGAGCCGGTCGTCACCAGCAGGTCGTCGGGCCCGGTCGGCAGCCCACGCTCCCCCAGCCGCCGCGCCACGGCCCCGCGCAGTGCCGGGTCGCCCTCGGTGGTGGAGTACTGCAGGGCCCGCTGCGGCTCCTCGGCGAGCACCCGGTCGTAGGCGGCCCGGATCGGCTCGGCGGCGAACAGCTCGGGCGCGGGCAGTCCACCGGCGAAGGAGATCACCTCCGGGCGCTGGGTCAGCGCCAGGATCTCCCGTACCGGCGAGGAGCCGACCGAGGCGGCACGGGCGGCGAGCGGGGGCGCGGGAACGGCGGCGGAGGAGGCGGCGGGAGCGGAGCCCTGGAGGGTGCTGGGAGTCATCCCCGCAGCTTAGAAGCGTCCTGCCGAGCCGCCCCAGTGATTTCCGGCACGTGGACAGCGGGTCCCTCGCAACACGTGGACGGCGGGCCTCTTCGCAAGGCGCCACCGCGCACCGGCCGACCGCCGAGCACGGCGCCCCGCCCGGCTCAGCGGCCGTCCCCCGCCGCCTCGGCCTGGATCAGCCAGATGTGGCCGTCCGGATCGGCGAACGCTCCTGTGTAGCCCCACGGCTGCCGCGCCGGTGCGCTGATCTCCCGCGCGCCGGCGCGCACGGCGCGGGCCATCGTCTCGTCCACGTCACGCTCCTCGGCGACGGGCACCGCCAGCACGCACTCGCTCTGCTCCGGCCCGGCGACGGAGTGGTCGCCGGTGATCCAGTCGAAGCCGCCGGTGGGGATCAGCATCAGCCGCAGCCCTTCGTTGACGACGAACCGCAGCGGCTCGGGGACCCCGTCCTCGGCGAGCTTGCCCACGGCCTCCAGACCGAGCCCGTCCCGGTAGAAGGTGTACGCCGCCATCCGGTCGGCGACGGGCAGGCTGACGGTGACCGTCGCGAGCGTTCGAGTGGTGGCCATGAGTACCTCCTGGCGGTCGATGCGGAACTGGTCGGGCGGCGCTGTGCACGCGGGCACGGCCCTGTGCACACAGACCTTCCCCCGCGCTCCGTCTCATCGCTCCGGCACACGCGCCGCACCAGGCGAGCGAATCGCCGGTTGGGATCACGCCGAACGGGTACCTGCGGGCCGATATTGGGCCTGGAGCGTATTCGCGAGAAAGGGAGGCCCGCACCATGACGGCGGAGATGTCGGAAGGGGAGATGGAAGTATCCGTGCAGCTCAGTGACTGCGCCTGCGAGGGCGCCGAGGTGGTCTTCAGGTTGCTGGGCGGGCTGTTCCCCTCGGACTGGGCCGAGCTGCAACCCGAGGGCCGCAAGGCGAACGTGTGGCTGTCGCGGTTCGATGTCTCTCGTGACGTCGGACAGCCGGACACCCCGGCGCTCGGCACCCCGGTCACCGCTGAGCTGCAGGGGTCCCCGCAGGCGGTCGAACGGCTGCACCGGGTGCTGCTGGCGGCGTTCGGCGTCGTCGAGGTGCTGGAGGTCGCCGGGGACCAGGAGAAGGAGCTGAGGCTCCGCCTGGAGACCCGCTGAGCGGGGCCGACCCCGGTCGTGCCCCCGGAGGCTTCGCCCCCGTCGTGTCCGAGGCTCTACGGCCCGGTGGGGGCGGGCCGGGTCGGCCAGCGCGGACGCCCGCCTCCGCGAGTCGGCGAAGCGGATGAGCCCGGTAGTGCCCGGAGCCGGACTTGAACCGGCACGGCCCTCAAGGGCCAACGAGGTTTAAGCTCGTCGTGTCTGCATTCCACCATCCGGGCACCGGCTCCTGGACCGCGTCGTACGCCGCTGAGCGCAGACGGCCCTCCCCAGGGCATGGGACGAGCCTATCCAGGGTCATCCCCCGAACAGCGGATCGACAGACCGATGTTGTCTTATTTTATTGGCAACTGACGACCCATCAGTGTCACATGCACCACTTCGCAGCGCTCTTCCCCGCGCGTCCGGCTCGCCAGGAATGACGGAAAGTCGCCGTTCGGTCACCCGCCTCGACGTCCCAAGTCGACCAGGGGCATATGCCAGCGGTCCATGTGGGCAAAGAGCCCTCGCCCTCTCTCAGGGTCGGCCGTCATACCCAGGGATGACCGGGGGCCGACGGCTACCTCCGAAGGCTGTCCCGGAAACAAGAGCCGGGTCGGATTCCGTCGCCCGGATCGGACGGAACGATGGAGTCACAACGAAAGTTCCGTCTCACCCGACCGACATCCGACAGGAGCACCGCGCCGTGACGACCAGTACCCGTGAGCACCACACCGCGGGCGGCCCGTACCCCGGAGCCCCCGCAGACCGCATGAGCACCGGCGTCGCCGCCGCGCGGGCCACCGATCTGTCCAAGGTCTACGGCCAGGGCGAGACCAAGGTGGTGGCGCTCGACCGGATATCGGTCGAGTTCCGGCAGGCCGAATTCACCGCCATCATGGGCCCCTCGGGCTCCGGCAAGTCCACCCTCATGCACTGCATGGCGGGACTCGACTCGATCTCCAGCGGCAGCGCCCGCATCGGCGACACCGAGCTGACCTCGCTCAAGGACAAGAAGCTGACCCAACTGCGGCGCGACCGTATCGGCTTCATCTTCCAGGCGTTCAACCTGCTGCCCACCCTCAACGCGCTGGAGAACATCACGCTGCCGATGGACATCGCGGGCCGCAAGCCCGACAAGGCGTGGCTGGACCGCGTCATCCGGACCGTCGGCCTGGCCGACCGGCTCAAGCACCGGCCCAACCAGCTCTCCGGCGGCCAGCAGCAGCGGGTCGCGGTCGCCCGCGCCCTGGCCTCCCAGCCGGAGATCATCTTCGGGGACGAGCCGACCGGCAACCTCGACTCGCGGGCGGGTGCGGAGGTCCTCGGCTTCCTGCGCAACTCCGTCCGCGAACTGGGCCAGACCGTCGTCATGGTCACCCACGACCCGGTGGCCGCCGCCTACGCCGACCGCGTCGTCTTCCTCGCCGACGGCCGCATCGTCGACGACATGACCGGCCCGACGGCGGAGGGCGTGCTGGAGCGGATGAAGTCCTTCGACGCCAGGGCCCGGACGAGCTGACCCGGACCTCCTGATCCGGAGGAGCTGATCCGGACGGCCAGGACGGCCAGAGCGCTCAGGACGGCCAGAACGGCCCGGGCGAGCCGGGCGGCCCGCCCCGCGCGTGCGCCCTCGTCCGCCTGCGTCCCGCCTGCGTTCCGTCTCTGTTCGTCTCCGTTCGTGTCCGCCACCGATACCACCTCACGGCGTCCCACCGCATACCTTCAGCCGCTCGCCGGCGGCCTGGCGCGCTCACCAGCGCGTGGGCGTAACCCGAAGGCGCGTTCCCGCACGGCGCGTACGCCGTAGGTGCTCATCGCTCAAGCGCGTACGCCGTAGGCACTCCGTGCCCGTACGCGCCGCCGCGCCCTCGTACACGCCTCGCCGGCCGCCCTTACGCCCGGCGCTGCCGGGTGCCCAGCGCCCAGCCCGCCTGCTTTCCGCCTCTCGTAGAAGGACCATCCAGGACTTCCTCATGCTCCGAACAGCCTTGCGCAATGTCTTCGCGCACAAGGCCAGGCTGCTGATGACGATGCTCGCCGTGTTGCTCGGCGTGGCCTTCGTCTCCGGCACCCTGGTCTTCACCTCGACCATCTCCGACGCCTTCCACAAGAGCTCCGAAAAGGGCTATGCGAACGTCGACGTCTCCATCCGGCAGGACGGCGGTAACGCGCCCGAAGGCCGCGACTCGGCGCCGCCGCTGGGCCAGCGCGCCCTCGACCGGGCCGGTGAGCTGCCGGGCGTCGAGTCCGCGACCGGTGTCGTCTCCGGCTTCGCCGCCCTCTCCGACAAGGACGGCAAGCTCGTCGGCGACGGCTTCTCCACCGAGGGCGCCAACTACTACGCCGGCCGGGACGGCAAGGGCTCCGACCAGCGCTACCCGATGAAGGACGGCGCGGCCCCGCGCGCCCCGGGCCAGATAGCGCTGGACGCCAAGACCGCGGAACGCACCGGCTACCAGGTCGGTGACACCGTGCGGATGTCGGTGAACGGCCCGGTGCGCAAGGAGAAGATCACCGGCATCTTCACCACCGACGACGGGAGCGTGGCTGCGGGCGGCACCCTCGTGCTGTTCGACAACGCGACCGCGCAGAAGCTGTTCGCCAAGCCCGGCGAGTACACCGAGATCCAGCTCAAGGCCGAGCCCGGCGTCTCGCAGGCCACGCTCAAGGAGCGGGCCGAGAAGATCCTGCCCTCCGACGCCGAGGCCGTCACCGGCAAGACGCTCGCCGACGAGGAGTCCAAGTCCATCGAGTCGAGCATGTCCAGCATGAAGACCAGCCTGCTGGCCTTCGCCGGGATCGCGCTGTTCGTCGGCATCTTCATCATCGCCAACACCTTCACCATGCTGGTCGCCCAGCGCACCAAGGAGCTGGCGCTGCTGCGCGCGGTGGGTGCCGGACGCCGTCAGGTGACCCGTTCCGTGCTGATCGAGGCGCTGGTGGTCGGCGCCGTCGCGGGGCTGGCCGGGATGGCGGCCGGTGTCGGTATCGGCGCCGGACTGCGCGCCCTGGTCGGCAAGATGGGCACCATGCCCGACGGTCCGCTGGTGATCGAACCGACCACGGTCGCGATCTCGCTGGCGGTCGGGGTCGTCATCACCGTCCTGGCGGCCTGGCTGCCCGCACGGCGCGCGGCCAAGATCCCGCCGGTCGCCGCGATGGGCAGCGTGCACGCCCCGGCGACGACCCGCTCGCTGATCGTCCGCAACACCATCGGCGCCCTGCTGTCCGCCGCCGGCGCGGTGCTGGTGCTGATGGCCACCGGGATGGGCGACGGCGCCAAGGCGCCCATGGGCCTGGGTGCCGGGCTGCTGCTGATCGGCGTGTTCGTGCTGACCCCGCTGCTGTCCCGCCCGCTGATCGCGGCGGCGGCGCCGGTACTGCGGCTCTTCAACGTCAGCGGCAAGCTGGCCCGGCAGAACGCGGTACGCAATCCGCGCCGTACGGCGGCCACCGCGTCCGCGCTGATGGTCGGACTGACGCTGATCACCGGGCTGACGGTGATCGCGGGCAGCGTGCAGAAGGCCGTCGACAAGATGGCGACGGACTCGCTGAAGGCCGACTACACCGTCTCCATGGCCAACTTCACGCCCCTCTCACCCCAGGTGGAGAAGGAGCTGGCCCGCTCGGAGCAGGTCACCGCGACCTCGCCGCTGCGCAACGCGCAGGCCGAGATCGGCGGCGACACCGAGTACCTGACCGGTGTCAACGGCTCCACCATCGACCAGCTCACCTCGCTGGACTTCACCGCAGGCGGCTGGTCGGGCATCAGCGGCGCCAAGCAGATCGTCGTGGACAGCGACATGGCGAAGGCGAAGGGCTGGAAGCCCGGCTCCCGCTTCCAGGTGACCTACGAGGACGGCGAGAAGGCGTGGCTGTCGGTCGCCGGGATCTACCGCGGCAACGAGATGATCAAGGGCATCCTCGTCGACAACAAGGCCGTCACCCCGCACCTGGAGAAGGTCGCGGACATGCAGGTCCTCGCCAAGACGAAGGACGGCGCGACCGATCAGGTCAAGAAGGCCCTGGAGAAGCAGCTGGGCAACAACCCGGCGGTCCTCGTACAGGACAAGAAGGACATCTCCGAGTCCATAGCGCAGATGATCAACATCCTGCTGAACATGCTCTACGGGCTGCTCGCCATGGCCGTGATCGTCGCCGTGCTCGGGGTGATCAACACCCTGGCCATGTCGGTGTTCGAACGCGGCCAGGAGATCGGGATGCTGCGCGCCATCGGCCTCGACCGGCGCGGGGTCAAGCGGATGGTGCGGCTGGAGTCGCTGGTCATCTCGCTCTTCGGCGGGGTGCTCGGCATCGGCCTCGGCGTCTTCTTCGGCTGGGCGGCGGGTGAGGTGATCGCCGACTCGCTGGACACCTACACCCTCGTACTGCCCTGGGGCCGGATGGGCATCTTCCTCGCCCTCGCCGCACTGGTCGGCATCCTCGCCGCCCTGTGGCCGGCGCGGCGGGCCGCCCGCCTCAACATGCTGGCCGCCATCAAGACGGACTGAGCCGGCAGTCCCCGGCAGTCCCTGGCACTCGGCGCCGCCCACCCGCCCCTTCACCGGAGCGGGTGGGCGGTGCCGCATCCGGACAGGGCACCCCCTGACCGGTACAGCGGCGGGCTGACCGGTACAGCGACGGGCCCGGCTATCCGTCCGCCGTCCACCTGCGGGTCCGCAACGGCAGGCCCGAGGCACCGGACTCGGGGGTCTTGACGGCCAGCACCTGGTTGACGCCGATCCGGTTGCGCTCGAAGGCCAGCGCCGAAGCCGCCATGTAGAGCCGCCAGACGCGGGCCCGTCCGGGGGTGGTGAGCCGTGCGGCACGCGGGAAGTCGGACTCCAGGTTGCGCACCCAGGCGCGCAGGGTCAGCGCGTAGTGCTCGCGCAGGGACTCCACGTCCCGCACCTCGAAACCGGCCCGCTCCAGCAGCGATACGGTGCGGCCGATGGGGGCGAGCTCCCCGTCGGGGAAGACGTAGGCGTCGATGAACGGGTCGACCTCGTATGCCTCTTCGTCAGCGAGGGGCCGGCGCGCGATCTGGTGGTTGAGCAGCCGCCCGCCGGGCTTCAGCAGGGCGTACAGGCTGTCGGCGTACTCGCGGTAGCGGGCCGCGCCGACGTGCTCCGCCATGCCGACGGAGGAAATCGCGTCATAGGGGCCGTCGTCGATCTCGCGGTAGTCCTGGACGCGGATCTCCACCCGGTCGGTCAGCCCCTCCTCGGCGATCCGCTTGCGGCCGTAGGCGGCCTGCTCCCGGGAGAGGGTGACGGCGACGGCGCGCACGCCGTACTCGCGCGCTGCGTGCAGGACGAGCGAGCCCCAGCCGCCGCCGACGTCCAGCAACCGCTGCCCCTCGCGCAGGGCGAGCTTGCGGCAGATCAGGTCGAGCTTGTCGTGCTGGGCCTCTTCCAAAGTGCCGTCCGGCTGCCAGTAGGCGCAGGAGTAGACCATGCTGGGGCCCAGTACGAGTTCGTAGAAGTCGTTGCCGACGTCGTAGTGGTGGCTGATGGCCTTGCGGTCGCTGCCGAGGGTATGGCGCAGGCCGGCGCGGCGGCGGGCCTCCTCTGCCGGCGGTGGGGGCGGCAGTCCGGGTCCCGCCAGCCGCAGCAGTTCGGCGGCGGCCGCGCGGGTCGCCGGGTCGCGGGCGAGGGAGAGCGCGCCGCGCACCCAACCGCCGCCGGAATCCTCGGCGTTGTCCGGCACCGCACCGGGCCCCTCGCCCCGTTCCCAGATCAGTCCCGCCATCAGTTCCAGCGCCCGGTACAGGTCGCCGTCGACGTCGAGGTCCCCGGCGACCCAGGCCCGCGCGAGCCCCAGCTCCCCGGGCCGCCACAGCACCCGGCGCAGCGCCCGCCGACTGCGTACGACCAGCACGGGGGCCTGCGGCGGCCCGGCCTCGCTGTTGTCCCACGCCCGCACCCGGACCGGGAGCGGGACCCCCAGCAGCTGTTCCGCGAGCGCGACGATCCGTTGGGCGGCACCGGCCATTGAGCACACCTCCGTGTCGGCAGGGGTGGATTCCCCGTACACGTAACGCGGGCGGGGGTGGGAGTATGCCCACTGTGCCCGGAGAACCGGCCGTTTCGGTACGGCGGAAACGGCCAGAGGGGCGTGAGCCCCACGGATGGCTCACGCCCCTCTGGGACGTACACGATGCGGCGCTCGGCCTGTGGCCGGGGCCTACCGATGTTGCTGGCCAGGGACTGCGCCGGGCTCTCCGCCGCAGTCTGCGGCTGCCCTGTTGACTGGTCGCGCAGTCCCCCGCACCCCTCCGGGCCGCCCCGCCGGTGCGGGCAGCGCCCTGCCCGACCGGCGGTCGGTTCTCAGGAGGAGGCGGCTGCCTTTTCGTTCTTGCCGTCGACCGGGCTGTCGGCCCGGCCGTCGGCGGTCGCCTTGCTGGTGTCGGTCGGCGCGGACGCCTCCGCCTTGCCGAGCGCGGCCGCTGTCACCGGAGCCGCCGCCTCGTAGAACTCGCCGCGCGGGTGCTCCATGGCGCCCAGCGAGACGACCTCGCGCTTGAGGAACATCCCCAGCGTCCAGTCGGCGAAGACCCGGATCTTGCGGTTCCAGGTGGGGACGGCCAGGCCGTGGTAGGCACGGTGGAAGTACCAGGCCAGCCGGCCGCGCAGCTTGATCTTCGTCTTGCCGAAGACGATCATCGCGACGCCCTTGTGCAGGCCGAGCCCCGCGACGGCGCCCTTGTTGGCGTGCTTGTACTTGCCCTGCGGGAAGCCGCGCATACCGGAGATGACGTTGTCCCCGAGCACCTTGGCCTGGCGCAGCGCGTGCTGCGCGTTGGGCGGGCAGAAGGCGCCCTCCTTGCCGGCGGCCAGGTCCGGCACCTGCGCGTTGTCGCCTGCGGCCCAGGCGTAGTCCACGCCCTTGACCTGCATGGAGGCGTCCACGTCCACATGGCCCTTGGGACCGAGGGGCAGCCCGAAGCGGGAGAGCACCGGGTTGGGCTTGACGCCCGCGGTCCACACGATGGTGCTGGAGTCGACCTCCAGCCCGTTCTTGAGCACGACATGGCCGTCCACGCAGGACTCCATGGAGGTGTTCAGGTAGACCTCGACGCCGCGCTTCTTGAGGTGCTCCAGGCCCCACTCGCCCAGCTTCGGGCCGACCTCGGGCAGGATGCCGGGGGCCGCGTCGACGAGGACGAACCGCATGTCCTCGCGCTTGACGTTGGGGTAGTACTTGGCGGCGTCCCGCGCCATGTCCTCGACCTCGCCGATGGTCTCGGCGCCGGCGAAACCGCCGCCGATGAAGACGAAGGTGAGTGCCTTGCGGCGGGCGTCCTCGTCCTGTGTGGAGTCCGCCTTGTCGAGCTGCTCCAGGACGTGGTTGCGCAGGCCGATGGCCTCTTCCACGCCCTTCATACCGATGCCGTTCTCGGCGAGACCGGGCACCGGGAAGGTCCGGGAGACCGCGCCCATCGCGATGACCAGGTAGTCGAAGGGCAGCTCGTACGCGTCGCCGACCAGCGGCGACACGTTGGCGACCTTGCGGTCCTGGTCGATGGAGGTGACGCGGCCGGTGAGGACCTCGGCCTTGGGGAGCACGCGTCGCAGGGGGACCACGACGTGGCGGGGTGAGATGCTGCCGGCGGCGGCTTCGGGGAGGAAGGGCTGGTACGTCATGTACGACCGCGGGTCGACGACCGTGACGGTCGCCTCGCCGTAGCGCATCTTCTTCAGAATGCGCCGCGCTGCGTACAGACCGACGTACCCGCCACCCACTACGAGGATTCGGGGACGCTCCGTGGTGCTCATGAAATCGAGTATCCACCCACCGGTGGGGGTCACTTCGTGAGGGCCTTCACAAGCATCACCACACCCTCTGCTACACTCCGCCGCCCCGTGATCGAGCCCACAGGGCGATGCCGGAACCACTGACCGCCGTGAGCCGTTGACACAGCTTTTGAGCTGCGGGGATCGACGAGGCGGCGGGTGAACCGCGTGACGGGGGACGGACCGTGTGCGTCCTGGGCGCCGGGAGCACATCCGGAACGCCGCCTTCCACCCCGTCTTCCGAGTCAAAACCGGGGCTCACCGGGCACTTTCTCATGTGAAACATTTCACGAAACTGGTGCGCCGGTGCGTTCGCAAGGCCCTTGTGAGGCCCTTCAAGGTCTATCAGTGGAGAGACACCCCGCTCAAGTGAGAGCGTTCGGCGCCTCTCGCCGGTACCCGGGCGCCGGGGTTGACGACACCCTACTCTGCGGTAACACTGCCCGGATGGCGCTCACCAAGGGCAGGAGCCTCGCAACGTTCGCCGCGCTGGCCGCCGCGGACCTCTACGCCACAGCGAAGGCCCCGAGGGGCCCCGCCCGCGCGGCGAAGCCCTTCCTCATGCCCGCGCTCGCCGCACACGCCCGGCACCTCTCGGCGCGTCCCCGCCGCCCGGCGCACCCCCGCCACCCCGCACAGCCCGGACGCCCGCCCGCAGCGCTGCTGGCCGGGCTCGCCTGTGCCACCGCGGGTGACACCGCACTGCTGTGGGACCGCCACCACCGCGCGCTGCTGACCGGCATGGCCGCCTTCCTCGGTACCCAGGTCAGCTACACCGCGGGCATGACGGCACAGCTCGGCGCCGTACGGGGACTGCGGGCCCGGCCGAAACGCGCGGCGGCCGCGTTCGCCGCCTGGGGCGTGGTCAACGCGGCGTTGGCGCCCACGCTGGAGCGCCGGCTGCGCCTCCCGGTCGCGGGCTACAGCCTCGCGCTCACCGCGATGGGTGCGGCGGCGCTCGGCGTCGGGGGCAAGGTCGCCGCCGGGGCGCTGGCGTTCATCGCCTCGGACGCGCTGATCGGACTCCAGGCAGCGGGGCACGAGTTCCCCTCCCAGGAGGTGCTGATCATGGCGGGGTACCTGCTGGGCCAGTACCTGATCACCACCGGCTGGCTGGAGCGCGCCCCGGCAGGCGTACCGGACTGAGCGCGCGCCGCCCGGGCCGAGCCCGCGCCGCGCCCGGCGCATACCGTCGTGGACGTGCACCACCCGAACGATCACGCGCCCGGCTCCGGGCCCGCGTCCCCGCCGCCCATGCCGCCCCTGTTCGACTGGCGGTTCGCCGCCGACCCCTACCCCGCCTACGCCTGGCTGCGCGAGCACGCTCCGGTGCGCAGGACCCGGCTGCCCAGCGGGGTGGAGGCGTGGCTGGTGACCCGGTACGCCGACGCGCGGCAGGCGCTGGCCGACCCGCGGCTGAGCAAGAACCCGCACCACCACGGCGAGCAGAGCGCGCACGGCAAGGGCAAGGTCGGCATTCCGGGCGAGCGCAGCGCGAACCTGATGACGCATCTGCTCAACATCGACCCGCCGGACCACACCAGGCTGCGCCGGCTGGTGTCCAAGGCGTTCACTCCGCGCCGGGTCGCCGCCTTCGCACCCCGGGTACGGGAACTCGCGGACGGACTCATCGACTCCTTCGCGGCGCGCGGCGAGGCCGACCTCATCCACGAGTACGCCTTTCCGCTGCCGATCTACGCCATCTGCGAGATGCTCGGCGTACCGCGCGAGGACCAGGAGGACTTCCATACCTGGGCGGGCATGATGCTGCATCAGCCGGGCAGTCCGCGCGGCGGTGTGGGCCGCGCGGTCAAGCGGATGCGCGGCTATCTCGCGGAGCTGATCCACCGCAAGCGCGCCGAGCTGGCCCGCGAACAGGGCGCCGACGACCTCATCTCCGGCCTCATCCACGCCTCCGACCACGGCGAGCACCTCACCGAGAACGAGGCGGCCGCGATGGCGTTCATCCTGCTGTTCGCCGGATTCGAGACCACCGTCAACCTGATCGGGAACGGCACATACGCGCTGCTGCGCCACCCCGGGCAGCGCGCCGTCCTCCAGCGGGCTGTCGCGGAGGGGGACGAAGGGCTGCTGGCCGGCGCCGTGGAGGAACTGCTGCGCTACGACGGGCCGGTCGAGATGGCGACCTGGCGGTTCGCCACCCGCGAGCTGACCCTCGGCGGACAGCTGGTGCGGGAGGGCGAGCCGGTGCTGGTCGTCCTCGCGGCGGCCGACCGCGACCCGGCCAAGTTCGCCGAGCCGGACGCCCTGGACCTCACCCGCCGGGACAACCAGCACCTCGGATACGGGCACGGCATCCACTACTGCCTGGGCGCGCCGCTCGCCCGGCTGGAGGGACAGACGGCGCTCGCCACGCTGTTGCACCGGCTCCCGGATCTGCGGCTGGCGGCCGCCCCGGACGAGCTGCGGTGGCGCGGGGGACTCATCATGCGCGGGCTGCGCTCGCTGCCGGTGGAGTTCACCGCGGCCGACCACCGGTGACCCGAACCGTGCGGGCAATGTGACGGAGCATCACTTATGTGACCGCCGCGTGATGTGTACGACATTGGCTTGTGACTGTCGGCATTCACAGCTACGTTCGGTCACCGACTTCGGCCCTCGGCCGTCGTCACCGACTTCGGTCGTTCGTCACGCTTGTCCCCCACGAGAGGTCACCCATGCTCTCCGGTAACGGTCGGCATCGCCGCCCTCGCCAGGCCCCCGCTCTCTTCGTCGCCGCCGGGGTCACAGGTGCCGGAATCGCCCTCCCGCTGCTCGGCGCCACCGGCGCGCACGCCGCCGACGCCGGGACCTGGGACCGCGTAGCGGACTGCGAGAGCGGCGGCGCCTGGAGCGCGAACGACGCCAACGGCTACTACGGCGGGCTCCAGTTGGACCTGGACACCTGGAAGTACTACGGCGGGACGATGTACGCCGAGCGTCCCGACCTGGCCAGCCGGAGCGAGCAGATAGCCATCGGCGAGAAGATCCTCGAAGCCGAGGGGCCCCACGCGTTCCCGCACTGCGGAAGCGGCCTGAAGGTGCCCGGCCTCGGTCAGGGGCCGGACGCGACGCCGGACCAGAAGCCCTCCCAGTCGCCGTCCGAGACCCCCTCGCCGTCCGAGTCCCCGTCCGCATCCCCGTCGCAGGAGACGGGCAAGCCGGAGCAGTCCGCGCGCCCCGACGACTCGGGGAAGCCCGGTGGAACCGGCGAGCCTGACAAGTCCGATAAGCCCAGCAAGCCCGGCAAGGGCTCGCCGGACACGGAGCCGTCCCCCGGTGCGGAGCCGGGCGACAGCGCGGGCGAGCAGCCCTCCGGCGAGGAGTCCGACACTCCCGGGGACGGGTCGAGTACGTCGCCGCGCCCGCCGTCCGGTGGCGACTCCGACTCCGGCCCGGCCGAGGACGACGAGTCCGGTTCGGACTCCTCCAGCTGGTCGAACCTCGGCCCGTCGAGCCCGGACCGGCTCAACTCCCCGCCCGATGAGTCCGATGAGACCGATGCGCCCAAGGAGTCCGGGAAGTCCGGTAAGGGCAAGCACCGTGGCAGCCCCGCCGAGGACGACCGGGCCTCCCGCGGCGGCGACCGCGACCGGGCCCGCGAGGGTGGCGGCAAGCACCGGGTCACCGTACGGGCCGGCGACTCGCTGACCCGGATCGCCGCGCAGCACGAGGTCGCGGGCGGTTGGGCCGAGCTCTACGAGCGCAACCGCGAGACGATCGGCGACGACCCCGACCTCATCCGCCCGGGCCAGCACCTGACGCTGTAACCGCGCTCGCGCCGGGTCCGGGACGGGCCCCGGGGTGGGACACCCGGGGAGGAAATGGGACAGCCGCGTGGGCGCGCTGGGTGGGACGGTTAGGCTCGGGGCGGAGAAAGTCGTCCCAGACGAAGGAGAAACCTCGTGCCGTCCATCGACGTCGTCGTAGCCCGCGAGATCCTCGACTCGCGAGGCAACCCCACCGTCGAGGTCGAGGTCGGCCTCGACGACGGCAGCACCGGCCGTGCTGCCGTGCCGTCCGGCGCCTCGACCGGCGCCTTCGAGGCGCTCGAACTGCGCGACGGTGACGCCGCGCGCTACAACGGGAAGGGCGTCGAGAAGGCCGTCCTCGCCGTCATCGAGCAGATCGGCCCCGAGCTGGTCGGCTACGACGCCACCGAGCAGCGCCTGATCGACCAGGCGATGTTCGACCTGGACGCCACGGCCGACAAGTCCTCCCTGGGGGCCAACGCCATCCTCGGCGTCTCACTCGCCGTCGCGCACGCCGCCTCCGAGGCGTCCGACCTGCCGCTCTTCCGCTACCTGGGCGGCCCGAACGCGCACCAGCTGCCGGTGCCGATGATGAACATCCTCAACGGCGGCTCCCACGCGGACTCGAACGTCGACATCCAGGAGTTCATGATCGCGCCGATCGGCGCCGAGTCGTTCTCCGAGGCGCTGCGCTGGGGCGCCGAGGTCTACCACGCGCTCAAGGGCGTGCTCAAGGAGCGCGGTCTGGCCACGGGCCTGGGCGACGAGGGCGGTTTCGCGCCCAACCTCGGCTCGAACCGCGAGGCCCTCGACCTGATCATCGAGGCCATCCAGAAGGCCGGTTACAACGCCGGCCAGGACATCGCGCTGGCGCTGGACGTGGCCGCCTCCGAGTTCTACGAGGAGGGCGTCTACGCCTTCGAGGGCCAGAAGCGCTCGGCCGCCGAGATGACCGAGTACTACGAGCAGCTCGTCACCGACTACCCGCTGGTCTCCATCGAGGACCCGCTGTTCGAGGACGACTGGGCGGGCTGGAAGACCATCACCGACAAGCTGGGCGACAAGGTGCAGCTGGTGGGCGACGACCTGTTCGTCACCAACCCCGAGCGGCTGGCCCGCGGCATCGAGGAGGGCAGCGCCAACGCGCTGCTCGTCAAGGTCAACCAGATCGGCTCGCTGACCGAGACGCTGGACGCGGTCGAGCTGGCGCAGCGCAACGGCTTCAAGTGCATGATGTCGCACCGCTCCGGCGAGACCGAGGACGTGACCATCGCCGACCTGGCCGTCGCGGTCAACTGCGGCCAGATCAAGTCGGGCGCCCCGGCCCGCTCCGAGCGCGTCGCCAAGTACAACCAGCTGCTGCGCATCGAGGAGATCCTGGACGACGCGGCGGTCTACGCCGGCCGTTCGGCGTTCCCCCGCTACAAGCGCTGAGCAGTCGGCCGGCTCACGGTGCCGTACCCCCTCGTGACCGAGGGGGTACGGCACCGCAGGTGTCCACCCGCGAGGGACACGAGGGAGAGGTATGGGAGCGGACCGGGACCGTTTCTCCACCGCGACGCGACTGCGCGCCCTCGGCGCCCAGGCAGCCGAGCGGGTCTACCGGGCGCAGGGCAGGACGGTACGCACCCCGCGCAAGGGTCGGCTCACCGGCCGGGCCGCGCTGCTGGCCCTGGTGCTGTGCTCCCTCGTTGTGGCGCTCGCCTACCCGACGCGGCAGTACGTCACGCAGCGCTCCGAGATCGCCGACCAGCGCGAGCAGGCCGAGCACGCGCGGGCCGCGGTCGAACGGCTCCGCGAGCAGCGGGCGCGCTGGCAGGACCCCGCGTACGTGGAGCAGCAGGCCCGGGCGCATCTGCACTTCGTACGGCCCGGCGAGACCGGCTACATCGTGCGGGACGGCACGGCTGACGTACGCCGCCCCCGCCCCCACGGGCCCGCCGACCGGGCCTGGTACCAGAAACTGTGGGACGGGGCGGACAGCGCGGACCGGGCCGAGTAGCCCGCCGCCCTCCCCCTCCCCCTTCTCCCTCCCGTCCCTTCCCTCCCTCTCCCTTTCCACCTCCCTCCCCTTTCCCCGACGACCGAAGCGAAGCGACGAGCACCCCACCCATGGAAACCCCACCGCCACGGACCGAGCCGACGCCGCCCACCGGCGCGGACATCGCCGCCTTCAAGGAGCAGCTCGGCCGCCCGCCGCGCGGGCTGCGCGCCATCGCCCACCGGTGCCCCTGCGGGCTGCCCGACGTGGTGGAGACGGCGCCCCGGCTGGAGGACGGTACGCCGTTCCCCACCACGTACTACCTGACGTGCCCGCGCGCCGCCTCCGCCATCGGAACGCTGGAGGCGGACGGGGTGATGAAGGAGATGACGGCGCGGCTCGCCGAGGACACGGAGCTGGCCGACGCCTACCGCGCCGCGCACGAGGACTATCTGGCGCGCCGTGATGCCATCGAGGAGCTGGTGGGCTTCCCGAGCGCGGGCGGGATGCCCGACCGGGTCAAATGCCTGCACGTACTGGTCGCGCACTCGCTGGTGGCGGGCCCCGGCGTCAACCCGCTGGGTGACGAGGCGCTGGCGATGCTGCCCGAGTGGTGGCGCAAGGGCCCGTGCGTGACGGTGCCCGAGGAGAGCGAGGACGGACAGGCATGACGACGAGCCGAGTCGCCGCGATCGACTGCGGCACCAACTCCATCCGCCTGCTGGTGGCGGACCTCACTGTGTCCGACAGCGCCTCCGGCGCGGGGGAAACGGGCACCCTGACGGACCTGGACCGCCGGATGGAGATCGTCCGGCTGGGGCAGGGCGTGGACCGCACGGGGCGGCTGGCGCCCGAGGCGCTGGAGCGGACGTTCGCGGCGTGCCGACGGTACGCCGAGGTCATCGCCTCCTTCGGGGTGCCGCCCGAGCGGACCCGTTTCATCGCCACCTCCGCGTCCCGTGACGCGGAGAACCGGGACGAGTTCGTCAGCGGCGTGCTGGACATCCTCGGCGTGGAACCCGAGGTGATCACGGGTGACCAGGAGGCGGACTTCTCCTTCACCGGCGCGACCAAGGAGCTGGCCGCCGGCACCTTCGCACCGCCCTACCTGGTGGTGGACATCGGCGGCGGCTCCACCGAGTTCGTGCTGGGCGCCGAGAGCGTCGAGGCGGCCCGCAGTGTGGACATCGGCTGCGTGCGGCTGACCGAGCGCCATCTCACCGTGGACGGCGCGCTCACCGAGACCCCGACCGCGGCCCAGGTGGACGCGGTCCGCGCCGACGTGTCGGCGGCGCTGGACGAGGTGGCCCGCACGGTACCGCTGGAGCGCGCCCGCACCCTGGTGGGCCTGGCGGGAACCGTCACCACCTTGGGGGGTATCGCGCTGGACCTGGACGCCTACGACTCGTCCCGCATCCACCACACCCGCGTACCGCTCCACCGGATAAGGGAACTGACCGAGCGCCTGCTGTCCGCGACCCACGACGAGCGCGCCGCCATCCCGGTCATGCACCCGGGCCGCGTCGACGTCATCAACGCCGGCGCCCTGGTCCTGCTGACGATCATGGAACGGCTCGGCGCCGAGGAAGTCGTGGTCAGCGAACACGACATCCTCGACGGCATCGCGTTCCATACGGCACTCGACGAGCGGTAGGAGGAGGGGACGCTACAGGTTGCGGTAGACGTCCCGCCGGTCGCCCACCTTGACGACAAGGATGACAAGTTCACCGTCGTTGATCTGGTACGCGACCCTGTAGTTGCCGACTCGGAGCCGGTAGAGATCCGAGGGACCGTTGAGCTTCTTGATGTCGGCGTCCTCACGGTACGGATCGTCGCCGAGAGCGGTCAACGCGGTCAGGATACGCATGGCTTCGGGGCGGTCGATGGCCCGGAGCTGCCGCTGTGCCGCTGTGGTGAACCGGAACGCGTACTTCACGCGGCGCCTTCGCTGCGCTCGCTGAACAGGTCCGCCAGCAGCTCGGCCATCGAAATGGTGGGTTCGCCATCGGCCAGGACTGCTTCGGCTTCGCGGGCCAGCATCACGTCGGCCGCTTCTTCCAATGCTTCGAAGTCGGCGATCGGCACGACTGCGGCAACCGGGGCACCGTTGCGGGTGATGACAGTCGGAGTGCCTTCCTCGGCCTGATTGATGTGTTCCGCGAAATGTGCGCGTGCGTCCCTGACGGTCGCGGTGTTCTCAGCCATGGATTCAGTGTACACAACTTCGTGTACACAAGCCTTGGGGGTCGCGTTCGTGAGTCCCCGACGACATCGCCTTCGAGGCGGCCGCCGAGGCCATGGGCTGACGGCGGCGCGTCACCGTGGCCGCGGTCAGGACTCTCGGTCCTTGATGAGGTCGCGGTATTCGCGGGCCGCGGCGCGCAGGGCCGCCTCCGGGTCGATGCCCTCCCGTTCGGCCTGGGCGGCCAGTGCCAGCAGGGCGTAGCCCACCCCCTCGCGGGAGGTCTCCGGGGCGGGGAGGCCGGCGGTGCGGGCTCGGCCGGCGAGCTTCGCGGCGAGGGAGAGGGCCGGCTGGCCCAGTGGGACGCCCTCGGTCACCGATACCCGTCCGGACTTCTCCAGGGCCTTGCGACGCTGCCAGTGCGCCTCCACCTCGGCGGCGGTCTCGGCGACGTCGTCGCCGAAGACGTGCGGGTGGCGGTGGACCAGCTTCTCCACCAGGGTTCCGGCCACGTCGTCGATGCCGAACGGCTCCTCGGGGTCGTCCTGGGCGATACGGGCGTGGAAGACGACCTGGAGCAGTACGTCGCCGAGCTCCTCGCGCAGCTCTTCGCGGTCGCCGCGTTCGATGGCGTCGATGAGCTCGTAGATCTCCTCGACGCCGTACTTGAGCAGGTCCTCATGGGTGCGCAGGGCGCTCCACGGGCATGCGCGGCGGATGCGGTCCATGATCTGGACGGCGTCCAGCAGCCGGGCGCCGGGCAGGTCGTAGGAGCCGGGCAGCAGCTCCAGTTCGGGCATGGCCACCCGTCCTGAGCCCGCCAGCCGGGCGAGGCCGTCGGTGAGCGCGGGCTCGCCCTCGGCGGTGGCCAGCACGACGACCGACCTGCCGCCGCCCTGCGCGCACTCCTCCACCAGGGCCCGCGCGTCCAGCTCGACGCCGGCCTCCGCCTTGACCCCGGCGTCCCGCACATAAGGGAGCTGCGGGTGTGCCGGGTCGGCGCACAGCACCCGGTCGGCGGTGCGCAGTGCTTCCCAGGCGGGCCAGGACAGCAGTCCGGGCGCCACCCGGTGGGTGGTGGTGAGCAGGACGATACGGCCGGTCTCGGGGATCTCGTTCACCCTACGAACGTACTGCGTCCGCGGGGGAGGGACGTACCCGGTTTCCCGCGGGGCTCCGGACGATTCCGCGGGCCCCCGGACCGGGGGCGCCCCGGCTACATCCGCTGGTCCGGGGCCTGGCGGGCCGCCTCACCGGTCACCTCGCGCAGCCACGGGGTCTTCGCTCCCGTGAGGGTGGAGCGGTTCGCGTCCCACTTGCCGTAGCGCGGATTCACATTGATCTTCATGCTCTTGGAGACCTTGGCCAGCTCCGTGGTCAGCCGCTGGTTCCCGTCGGGCGACGTCGGGTCGATGCCCTTCGCCTCGGCGATCTTCCCGACGAGCAGCTGCATCCGGATGCGGTCGTCGATCTCGTCGGGAGCGACGCTCTGCTGCCGCAGCAGCACCGCCTCGAGCTGCTTGCGGCCGCCCGCCTGTCCTTCGAGCTCCGTGCGGACCCGCTGGACCTCGCGGCGGCTGACGCGCACTCCCTCGTCGTCGGCCGCCTGTTCGACGATGCGCTGGCGGATCATGCCGTCGAGGGTGGCCCGGGTCAGCTTGCCGCTCTGCTTGATCATCTGCTCGCCCTGCGGGGTGGCGCGCTGCGCGTCCCGGACGGCACCGACCCGGGACTGGAGCTGCGCCATGCTGATCCGGTCGCCCTTCACCAGCGCCGCCGCACCCGGGTGCGCGTCGTTGCCGCACGCGGTGAGCAGCGGTGCCGCGACGACGAGCGCCGCGACGGCGGAGAGGGTGAGCGCGGACCTGCGGTGACGGCTTTCCATGGGGCCTCCCGGCGGCGGCGAGGGGTCGCGCGTCCTCGCACGACCTGGCGATGATCGATGGTAGGGAGTCGAACGGGTCCATGACCACCGGTTCGACATCAAATCGACCAACGATTCGGGACGAGTTGGGTAGCTGCCGACCCGCCGCCCGTGGGGCGCGCGGTGATTTCCGGGTCACTCGGGTGACCCGGGGCCGATGGAGTCCTGCGAGCCGCCGACCGAACCGGACCTGTCACCCCGACGGCGCTCTCCCTGTGGCAAGGGGAGGAAAACCGGGGAGGGACGCAGGGTGCGCGAAGTCACCGACCCACTGCTGAGCCTGGTGCGGCGGCACCGGGAGCCCGTGGTCGCCCAGACGGCCCGGTCGACCATCGCCGCTGTGATCAGCTACGCCGTCGCCACCCAGCTCAGCAGCGAGGCCGCGCCGCTGACAGCGCCGCTCACCGCGCTGCTGGTCACCCAGGTGACCCTCTACACGACACTGCGGACGGGTATCCGCCGGGTCAACGCGGTCGTCGCCGGTGTGCTGGTCGCCAGCGGCTTCAGCGCCCTGGTCGGTCTGACCTGGTGGAGCCTGGGGGTGGTCATCCTCGCGGCGCTGATCATCGGCCGCTTCGTGAAGGCGGGCGAGTTCGTGCCCGAGACGGCGATCAGTGCGATGCTGGTGCTCGGCGTGACCCAGAACCAGGTGGCGCAGATGGCCTGGGACCGCGTGCTGGAGACACTGATCGGCGCGGTCGTCGGGCTCGGCTTCCAGGTGCTGTTCGTCCCTCCGGTATGGGTGCAGCCCGCCGGGGACGCCGTCATCGACCTCGCCGGCCGGATGCGGCGGCTGCTGCTGGGTCTCGGCGAGGACGTGTGCGGCTTCACCCCCGTCAGCCAGGCCGCCGACCGGCTGCACCAGGCGCGGCGGCTCGACCACGACATCGTGGAGGTCGATGTCGAGCTGCGGCGTGCCGAGGACAGCCTGCGGCTCAACCCGCGCGTGCGGGAGGGGCTGCTCTCCCGCGTCGTACTGCGGACCGGCCTGGACGCGCTGGAGATCTGCGCCGTCGTCCTGCGCACCACCGCGCGGACGGTCACCGACCTGGCCAAGAAGCGCTTGGACGAGCCGCTGTTCAGCGAGGAGATCGCGAACAGCATGCGGGAGCTGTACGTTCATATGTCCGCTGCTGTCGAGGCGTTCGCCGTGCTGATCACCACCCCGGTCAGCGCCAGCGCCGAGGAGGCCGAGGACCGGCTGGTCCGGGAGCTGGAGGCCAGCCGCGCCAGCCGGGACACGGTCGCCTTCCAGCTCCTGGACAAGGTGCGCGAGCACCCCCGGCAGTGGCAGTTGCACGGCGCGCTGCTCGCCGAGGCCGACCGGCTCCTCGACGAGCTGGATGTGGAGAAGCGCTCCCAGCGGCTCTGGGAGGAGCTGGACCGGCAGTCCCGTGAACAGCGCGAACGCAACCCCGTGCTCCGCCGTATCCGCCAGATCCGCAGCCGCGAACGCGCCCACCAGCGCGAACTGGAGGAGGAGCGGGAGCTGGAGTGGGAGGAGGAGCACTGACCGCGGGCGGCGCCGGGCGCGGTCACGGTGTCAGGATCACCGCGTCAGTAGGGGCCGGTATGCGGCGCCGGCGGGGCCAGCTGCCGACGGCAGAGCGCCTCGTCCTGGAGGAGCTGGGCGACGGCGGGGTCGTGCAGCCCGCGCTCGCGGATCAGGTCGCGCAGCAGTGCGCCGAGCTCGGGCAGCGCCTGGGCGTACTGGGCGGTGTCCACCAGCACGGTGGCGTACTGCTTGCGCAGGGTACGCACGACGGACGAGGTCTCGCCGTAGGTGGTGACCGCCACCGGCAGGGCCCGGCCGAGCAGCGCCGCGACCTGGGCGTAGCGGCCCGCGGCCAGCAGCCGGCGGATGTCCTCCAGCACGGCGTTCAGGTCCCCGTCGGGCGTGGGCGCCGCTCCGCGCCGGGGCGGCCACGGTGCGGCGGGGGCCAGGAAGGGCCGGGTGGGGTCGAGCGGCGGCCCGGGCACGCGCTCCCCGGCTCGGGGCAGCAGCGGGGCGAGGGCCGCGTACACCTCGTGGGCGTCGGCGGGACGGCGGGCCGGGTCGCGGTCGAGCAGGCGGCGGACGAGCCCGGGCAGCGGCGCGGGGACGTCGGGGCACAGCAGTTCGAGCGAGTCGGGCTCCTCGTGCAGCTTCTTGTAGAGCAGCCCGGCCGCCTCCGGCGCCTCGAACGGGGTGCGCCGGGCGAGCAGTTCGTACAGCACCACGCCCAGCGCGTACAGATCGGCGGCCGGGCCGACAGCCGCGCCGCCGGTCGCCTGCTCGGGCGCCATGTAGACGGGGGTGCCGACCAGCGCACCGGTACGGGTGAGACGGGTGACGTCGGGCGCGCCGACCGAGGCGATGCCCAGATCCAGGATGACGACCCGGCCGTCGGGTCTGACCATCACATTGCCGGGCTTGAGGTCCCGGTGGACGACACCTGCGGCGTGCACAGCGGCGAGCGCCGAGCACAGCTGCGCGGCGACCGCGACCGCCCACTGCCACGGGTAGGGATCGTGTTCGGCGAGGTGGTCGGCCAGGTCGCTGCCGTCGAGCCGCTGCATCACCAAGTACAGCTCCTCGCCGTCCTGGCCCGCGTCATAGACCGTCACCAGCCCCGGGTGGTCGATCTGCGCGGTCACCCGGCATTCGCGCGCGAAACGGCGCCGCAGTTCCTCGGGGTCGGCGCTGCGCACAAGAGAGGCCATCCGCTCCGAGTGCGCCAGCTTCACGGCGACGGGACGGCTGCCGAGCCCGGCGTCGAGGGCGCCCCACACCTGGCCCATACCACCCTTGCCGAGCGGTTCGGACAGCTCGTACCGGCCCGCGATCAGCCGGCCGGGCGTCACGCCGGGCCCCGGGAGTCGGGCCGCTGCCGCCCGTCCTGCGGCTGCTGCCGCAGCAGTTCACCCAGCTCGTCGAGTTCGGAGGCGACCTGCCGCATCCGGGGTGAGGTCGAGGACGCCGGGCCAGGCTGCGGGGCCGCCGTCACGGTGGGGGCGTACGGCGAGGCGCCACCGTACGGGGGCGGGGTCGGGGACGAGGGCTGCGACGGGGGCTGGGGCCCGGGGGCGTACGACCCAGGCGCGTGGGGTCCGGAGGCGTGCGGCCCAGGCGCGTGCGGGCCTGGGGCGTACGGGCCCGGTGCGGGCGGAGGTGTGTGCGCCGGCGCGTACGCGGTGTGCGCGGCGGTCTTCGGCCGACCGGCGCGCGGGGCACGGTCGGCGAGCACGGCGTGCACCACGGCACCGCCGATCAGCAGCACGATGTAGACCCCGGCTGCGAGCTGCGCGTTGCCCTCCTCCCCCGGTTTCGTCT
This sequence comes from Streptomyces spirodelae, assembly GCF_017676385.1. Taxonomy (GTDB): domain Bacteria; phylum Actinomycetota; class Actinomycetes; order Streptomycetales; family Streptomycetaceae; genus Streptomyces; species Streptomyces spirodelae. Next base: position 107,800 of record NZ_JAFFZN010000024.1, on the reverse strand, counting down.
CCGGTACGACGAAGAGCAGCACGATGTAGACCGCGGTCAGCACGCACGCCCCCGCGAACACCGCCCAGTCGCGCGATCGGCGCCGCAGCACCGCGAACCGCAGCGAGGGCACCCAGGTCAGCAGCCCCAGCGACCAGAGAGGGAACGACGCGAAGGCGATCCGTACCAGCAGGGCACGGGTGGTCGCGCTGCGCGCCCCGGCACCGGCCGCGCCGGCGGTACCGGGACCGGGCGGCGGCTGGGGTGGCTGGGGCGCGGCCGGGCCGTACATCTTTCCTCCTGTTGGACAGGGCGGACAAGGCAGGAGGTGAGCGTATACAGCGGTACGGACTCGCGGATACGCGGCGGCGGAGGGAAGCGGAATCGTTGCCAAGTCCCGCCGCCCGCCGGGCGGTCGCCGGTGGCCGGCAACCGCCGTCACGACGGCGGGACGGTGCCGTCTGCCAGTCCGTCGAACATGCCCTGGACGAACTCCTCGCCCAGTTCACCCACCCGCCGCAGGGCGGCCTCGAACTCGGCGAGGCGGCGAAAGCGTTCCCCGTAGGCGCGCTGCCGCTCCAGCGGCAGCCGCGGCAGCCGCAGTCGGCGCACATCGATCCGGGAGGCGCTGGAGGCGTAGCTGCTGGCCTGCCGGGTGTTGGCGGTTGAGCGCAGGAACCCGACGACGAACCAGGGGTCCAGCGCCGTCGGATCGGGCCGCAGCAGACACAGCGGCTTGCCCAGCCGGGCCCCGCCCTCGCCCTCGGCGACCACATGGGCCGCGCCCCGGCCGGTCACCGGGAGCACGACGTCACCCGGCGCGGTGGTGACCGGTTCGGCGCCGGCGGTGTGCACTTCCAGGGCTCCGCTGCGGGCGAGTTCCCCGACGGTCGCCTCGGGCAGCGCCGCGCCTGCGGGCCCGGGCGGCTGCTCCCCCTCCGGGGCGGACGTGTCGGCTCCGCTCAGCTCCAGGGTGCGGCGCAGGGTGCGCTCCAGATCGGCGCGGACGGAGGCGAGCGCCGCGGCGTCCGTTCCGGTACCGCCCGGCAGCAGATGGCGCGCCGGGCTCAGGTCCACCTCGTCGTCCAGCAGGTCGATCACCGGCAGGGTGGCGCACACCCCGGGTTCCTCGGGCACGCTCCGGCCCGCGTCGTGCGCCCGCCACGCGGCCACCACGGCGTCGGCCGTCCGTTCCCAGGAGGGCGGCTCCTCGTCCTCGGCACGGCCGCCCGCGTCCATCAGCAACAGCCGTGAGGCGGCGCCCGAGGTGCCGCCCGGCTTGCGCAGCACCCACAGGTGGAGCGGCAGGCCGTGCGGGGCCGCGGCGCCCGGCGGGAGCGCGAGGACGGCGCGGAGCGCCCCCTTGCGCAGCAGCGCGGCGCGCACCCGGCGGCCCGTGCGGCGGGCGGCGACGGCGGGCGGCAGCAGCAGTACGGCGGTGCCGCCCGGCCGCAGCCGGGACAGCGCGTGCTGCACCCAGGCCAGTTCGGAGTCGGTGCGGGCGGGCAGGCCGTAGGTCCAGCGCGGATCGTAGGCCAGTTCGTCGTGGCCCCAGTTGCGCTCGTTGAACGGCGGATGGCACAGAACCGTCGTCACCAGCGGTGCGTCGGCCGCGGGTTCGGTGCGCAGCGCGTCCTCGGTACGGACATCCACGGCGGGCGGCCCTGCCCGGCCCGTACCGGCAGCGCGCAGGGTGAGGCGGAGCGCCGCCAGCCGGGCGAGGAGAGGGTCGCTCTCTTGGCCGTGCAGCGCGACGCGGACGCCCGAGGGAGCGCCGCCCGAAGGAGCGCCGCCCGAGGGGCCGGGAGCTTCCGGGTCCGGGGAGGCGGCCAGGAGCAGTTCGGCCGAGCCGCAGGCCGGGTCCAGCACCGCCTCACCGGGTCCGGCGAGCCGGGCCATGAGCGCGGCGGTGGGCTGCGGAGTACGGGCGTACTGGCGGGGGTTGGCGTCGAAATAGTCGGCGAGCAGCTGCTCGAACGCCGCGGTCGGCCCCGCCTGAGCCGCCATCAGGCCGAGTTCGCGCCGGGCCTCGCCGAGCGGGTCCCCGGCCGGCAGCTCGCCCAGGCCCGCCAGGTGTTCCCCGGCCCGCACCAGCGCCGGGCCGTATCCCTCGGGGGCGCTCTCCAGCCGGCGGCGTACGCGTTCCCGCAGCGGGGCCTCGGCGAGCTTGCCCTGGTCGCGGAGCCAGCTCTCCACCTGGGCGAGGGAGAAGGTGGGGCTGGTCTCGGTGCCGCCGACGGGGCGGGGGAAGTCGGCGTAGCGGCGTCGCCAGTTGCTGACCGCGGCCCTGCCGACGCCGGCCAGCCGGGCAATGGCCGCTGCCGTCACTTCCGTGCCGTCCGACACCGTGTTCCTCCGTTCGCCGGGCACACCCGTTCGCTCGTCGTCGTGGCCGTAGGGGTCCGCACGAGCATACCCATCACCCTGCCGCCCCTCTCTGTTCACGGCGTGAATGGCCACGCGTTGGCAAATGCGTGTTGACTCAATTCACAAGCAATGCTGTTATTGACCCAGCGATTCGGCCCGTTCGGTTCACAGCGCGGCGGACCGCTCTGTTCACACCACTCACCACTCGACCGGAGGTCGCAGCATGCCCGTACGCGCACTGCCCCGTAGGCGCCCGTTGTCCGTCGTCGCCGTCACCGCCGCCACGGTGCTCTCCCTCGGCGCACTCGGCGCCTGCTCGATGGAGGAGCCCAGCACCGAGAAGGCCGGGACGAGCCAGTCGGCCAAGAAGGGAAAGGACAAGAAGGGCAAGGGCCGGGCCGGCGAGGGCTCGGCGAAGGGCGGCGGCAGCGAGGGCAGCGGCCCGCGCGCCGCAGGCGAGTCCGCCGTGTACTCCAAGAAGGGGCTCAAGGTCACGGTCGCGGCGCCCGAGAAGTTCACACCCTCCGCCTACGCCGCCGGGCACAAGTCGGGGCAGCAGGCGTACAAGCTGCGGGTGACGCTGGAGAACACCGGTGACGCCAAGATCGACACCGCCCTGGTCACCGTCGGCGCCCGGCAGGGCCGGGACGGCGAGACGACGGCCGGGATCTTCGACGGCGACACCGTCGGCAGCGGCTTCACCGGCCACCTGCTGCCCGGCAAGCGGGCCACCGCCACCTACGGCTTCGATGTGGCACCCGGCGCCAAAACGCTCGACATCGAGGTCAGCGTGAACGACTTCGAGACCGAGCCGGCGCAGTGGAGCCTCAAGCTCTGACCGCGCACCCCACGGGGGCGTCCCCGGCTCCGGAGCCCGTGTCAGCCCTGCCTGCGCTCCGGCCCGTAGCGGGGCAGCCCCTCGGTCGCCAGCTTGGTGCGGAGACCTTCCAGCTCCAGGGGTACCTCCTCGCCGTACTCGCCGCGCAGACTCCCCTGGTAGGCCCCGCCCTTCGGCACGGTGTGCAGCGTCCAGTGGCCCTGCCGGGGATCGATCACCAGGTACGCGGGCACATCGGCTTCCGCGTACCAGCTCACCATGTCCCGCGTGTCCTTGGTGGCGCTGCCCCGCGAGACGACCTCCACGGCCAGCACGGAGCTCCCGGGCTCGGCCAGCCAGTCGTCCGAGTCACCGAAGGCGGCGTCGCAGACGAGCAGGTCGGGGGTGGCGTAGTCGTCGGGGTCGTGCGGGAGGGCGACGGAGGCGAGCTGGAAGGCGTCAAGGCCGTCCGGCAACACGGGCAAGAGCTGCCGTTCCACCACATTGACCACCTTCGCGTGCTTGCCACGCGGGGTGGGAGACATCATGAGAACCCCTCGGATGATCTCGGCTCGCAGGCCCGTGGCCTCCTCCGCCGCCTCTGCCGTACGGCGCAGGCCGGTCATCCCTCGCTCCGGGACAGTCATGTTCATGAAGTCCTCCCTACCGCTGCGCGTGCCGCAAACCTACGAGCCGCGGCACACGCACCGGTGCTAGTGAGCCCTTTTCACACTATCCGGTGACTACGCCCCCGGCACCGCCGTCAAGAACTCCCCCACCCACGCCAGGAGTTCGCGGCCCGTGAGCGGCTTGGCGCCGATCTTGGTGGGCTTGGGGCGGGGGACCAGCACCTGGTGGGTGGCCTGCTTGACGACCGAGCCGGGGTAGAGCCGCTTGAGCCGCAGCTCCTGCGACTCGCGCAGCTCCACGGGGCTGAAGCGGACGTTGTTGCCCTGGAGGGTGATGTCGGTGACCCCGGCGGAGCGGGCCAGCATCCGCAGCCCGGCGACCAGCAGCAGGTTCTCCACCGGCTCGGGCAGCGGCCCGTAGCGGTCGGTCAGCTCCTCGCGTACGGCGGCGATGTCCTCCTCCGTGTTGGCGGCGGCGATCGAGCGGTACGCCTGGAGCCGCAGCCGCTCGCCCGGCGCGTAGTCGTGCGGGACATGGGCGTCGACCGGCAGCTCGATCTTGACCTCCAGCGGCGCCTCCTCCACCGGGCCCGCCTCCAGCGCCGCGCGGTAGTCGGCGACGGCCTCACCGACCATCCGTACGTACAGGTCGAAGCCGACCCCGGCGATATGACCCGACTGCTCGCCGCCGAGCAGATTGCCGGCGCCGCGGATCTCCAGGTCCTTCATCGCCACGTACATACCGGCGCCCATCTCGGTGTGCTGGGCGATGGTGGCCAGCCGCTCGTGCGCCGTCTCGGTCAGCGGCTTCTCCGGCGGGTAGAGGAAGTAGGCGTAGCCCCGGTCGCGGCCGCGCCCCACCCGGCCGCGCAGCTGGTGCAGCTGGGAGAGCCCGAAGGTGTCGCCCCGCTCGACGATGAGGGTGTTGGCGTTGGAGATGTCGATGCCGTTCTCCACGATCGTCGTGGAGACGAGCACATCGAATTTCTTCTCCCAGAAGTCGACCACCACCTGCTCCAGCGCCTGCTCGCTCATCTGCCCGTGCGCGGTGGCGATCCGGGCCTCCGGGACGATCTGCCGCAGCCGGGCCGCGGCCCGGTCGATGGACTCGACCCGGTTGTGGATGTAGAAGACCTGTCCCTCGCGCAGCAGCTCACGGCGGATCGCCGCACCGATCTGCTTCTCCTCGAACGGGCCGACGAAGGTGAGCACCGGATGCCGCTCCTCCGGCGGCGTGGTGATGGTGGACATCTCGCGGATGCCGGTGACGGCCATCTCCAGCGTCCGGGGGATCGGCGTCGCCGACATCGTCAGCACGTCCACGTTGGCGCGCAGCTTCTTCAGCTGCTCCTTGTGCTCGACGCCGAACCGCTGCTCCTCGTCGACGATGACCAGGCCCAGCTCCTTGAACTTCGTCTCCGAGGAGAAGAGCCGGTGGGTGCCGATGACGACATCGACGGTGCCGTCCCGCAGCCCGTCCAGGGTGGCCCGCGCCTCGGTGTCCGTCTGGAACCGGGAGAGCGCGCGGACGTTGACGGGGAACTGGCCGTACCGCTCGGTGAAGGTGGAGAAGTGCTGCTGCACCAGCAGCGTCGTCGGCACCAGAACCGCCACCTGCTTGCCGTCCTGCACCGCCTTGAACGCGGCCCGCACGGCGATCTCCGTCTTGCCGTACCCGACGTCGCCGCAGATCAGCCGGTCCATCGGGACTGACTTCTCCATGTCGTCCTTGACCTCGCCGATGGTGGTGAGCTGATCCGGGGTCTCCGCGTACGGGAACGCGTCCTCAAGTTCGCGCTGCCAGGGGGTGTCCGCGCCGAACGGGTGCCCCGGCGCTGCCATCCGCGCGCTGTAGAGCTTGATCAGGTCGGCGGCGATCTCCTTGACCGCCTTCTTGGCCCGCGCCTTGGTCTTCGTCCAGTCGGCACCGCCCAGCCGGTGCAGGGTGGGCTGCTCGCCGCCGACGTACTTGGTGATCTGCTCCAGCTGGTCGGTGGGCACGAACAGCCGGTCCCCTGGCTGGCCGCGCTTCGCGGGCGCGTACTCCACCAGCAGATACTCGCGGGTGGCGCCCTGCACCGTGCGCTGCACCATCTCGATGTAGCGGCCCACGCCGTGCTGCTCGTGCACGATGTAGTCGCCCGGCTGGAGCGTGAGCGGGTCGATCTGCTTGCGGCGCCGCGCCGGCATCCGGGTGCCGTCCTTGCCGGCGGCCTTCTGGCCCGACAGATCGGTCTCCGTCAGCACCGCCAGCTTGAGGCCGGGGGCGACGAAACCGGTGTCGAGGGAGCCGCACGCCACATGCACGAGTGACGGGTCCAGCGTCAGCTGCGGGCCCGCCGGCCTGGCCGGCACCCCCTCCCCGCCGAGCACCTCGACGGTGCGCGCCGCCGGACCGTGCGCCTCGGTGACGTACACGCACCGCCAGCCGTCGGACAGCCAGCCCTTGGTGTCGGCCAGCGCGCGGGCCGTGTCCCCCCGGTACGACTCGGGGGCGCGCAGTCCGAGCTGGAGGGTGTCCCCGTCTTCCTCGGCCACCCCTTCCACGTCTGCGGCGAACTGGCTCACCGTCCACCACATCATGCCCAGCTCGCGGGCGTGCTCCCGCACCTCCGCGATCCCGCGCAGCGAGGCGGCGCCCACATCGATCGGGGCCCGCGCCCCCTCGCCGTCCCCGGCACCGGCCGTCGCCGCCCAGGATGCCTGCAGGAACTCCTGGCTCGTCGCCACCAGGTCGGCCGCACGGGTACGCACCCGCTCCGGGTCGCACACCACCGTCATGCTGCCGGCCGGGAGCACGTCCAGCAGCAGCTCCATCTCGTCCACCAGCACCGGTGCCAGGGACTCCATGCCCTCGACCGCGATCCCCTCGGCGATCTTGCCGAGCAGCTCGTGCAGCTCCGGGTGGACCTCGGCCAGCTCCGCCGCGCGCCGCCGCACCTCGTCCGTCAGCAGCAGCTCACGGCACGGCGGCGCCCACAGCCCGTGCTCGGCGATCTCAAGGGACCGCTGGTCGGCGACCTTGAAGTAGCGGATCTCCTCCACCTCGTCGCCCCAGAACTCCACCCGGATCGGGTGCTCCTCGGTGGGCGGGAAGACGTCCAGGATGCCGCCGCGCACCGCGAAGTCGCCGCGCTTCTCCACCAGCTCGACGCGCGCGTAGGCGGCAGCCGCCAGCGCGTCGACCGTCTCCTCCAGATCCGCTGTCTGCCCCTGCTTCAGCGCTACGGGCACCAGCTCGCCCAGCCCCTTGACCTGGGGCTGGAGAACCGAGCGGATCGGCGCGACGACGACCGAGACCGGGCCGGTCGCCGGGTCGGAAGGATCGGGGTGCGCCAGCCTGCGCAGGACGGCCAGGCGGCGGCCCACCGTGTCGGAGCGCGGGCTGAGCCGCTCGTGCGGCAGCGTCTCCCACGACGGGTACTCGACGACGCCCTCCTCCGGGAGGAGCGAGCGCAGTGCGGCCCCCAGGTCCTCGGCCTCGCGGCCGGTGGCCGTCACCGCCAGCACCGGCCGCCCCGCCGAGCGGGCCAGCGCGGCCACGGCGAAGGGGCGGGCCGCCGCCGGGCCGACGATGTCGACGTGGTGCCGGTTGCCGTCCGCTGCGGCCTTGACGGCCTCCTCCAGCGCGGGGTCCTTGGTGACGGCATCGAGCAGACCGTGCAGGCTCATGAAGGCTTCGCTTTCGGCTTTCCGTCCGGGGGGCGCACGCGTCGCTGCGCTGGGCGCACACGACGAGAGCCCGGCTCGCAAGCGAACCGGGTCCCTTTCAGGGTACGCCGCCCCCCTGACACCACCGGTCCCGGCGAAAAAGGGCGGAGCTTACTCAGTCCGCGGCGGAGGCGGACTGCTGGGCCGGGACGGCGGGGTCTTCGGGTGCGCGGCCGGTGAGGGCAGCGAGGGAGGAGCGGACATGCGCCATGTGCTGCCGCAGCTCCTCGGCCCGCTCGGCGTGCTCCCTCAGCACCCGCTCGGTCTCCCTCTCGATACCCTCGGCCCGCACCTTGGCCTCCGCCAGGATCTCCGCGCCGCGCGCCTCCGCGTCCTCCTGCCGGTGTCGCGCCGCCTCCTCGGCCTCAGCGTGCGCCCGCTTGGCGTCGGCGAGGGCACGCCGGCCGCGTTCGTCCAGCTCGGCGGCGTACGCCTGGAAGTCGGTCTCCTTCTTGGCCATCTCCCGTTCGAAGGCGTCAGCCTGCGCCGCCTGCTCGTGCTCCTGTTCGGTCAGCAGCGCCGCACACCTGCGGGACATCTCCTGGAGCGCGTCGAATGCCTCCTGGCCGATCTTCTCGGCCTGCGACCGCGCCTCGACGCGCAGCTCGTCGGCGCGGTCCTGGGCTGCGTCCAGTGTCCTGGCCGCGGCGGCCTCGGCGTCCGCGCGCCGACGCGCCGCGGACTCACGCGCGGCCTCACGTACGGAGCGCGCCTCCTCCTCGGCGCGTTCTGTCAGTTCCTGCGCCTCGGACTCGGCCGCTGTCCGTACGTCGGCGGCCTCGGATTCGGCGGTGGCGAGGAGCCCCTGGGCGCGTGGACCGAGCGCCTCGTAGGTCTGCGGTGGCAGCGCGGTGGCGATGCCGCGCAGCTGTTCGGCCTCCTCGGCCAGCTCCTGGGCGCGCTGGGTGAGCTGCGCGGTGCGGTGCCAGGCGGCCTCGCGTTCCGCGTTCAGCTCGGTCACGCGGCCGTCGACCTGTTCGGGCCGGTACCCGCGGCCCCGGACGACGGTGAAGCCGTGCGGCGACGACGCACTCATATCGAGCCCCTTATCTCGGCAAACTCGTCACTCTGGTCACTCTTGGCGATCCGGCGTTCCCGACGCTCACGTCGACGACGCTCGCGTCCGGCCCGCCCCAGGATGCGCTACTTCACCGTGGTTGCCGTAATCGGCACATCATGCCGCAACTGATGAAAAAGAGAACGTGACCCGGATGGCTCCCAAGTGACCACGCTTCCGGCACCCGGCACGCTGAGCCCGGGGTTCGCGACCGGGACGGTCGTCGTACCCCCGTCGCCCTCCGTCAGCCGTCTGATCTTCCAGCCCATTCGTGTGAGTGACAGCGCTGAGCTGCCCCGGTCGACGGTGACCGCGTCCAGGGCCGAACCGAGGAAGGGGTAGAAGCGGAAGGGGTTGCCGACGGTGGCCGGGCCCGTGCCCTCCCGGACGAGCGCGCTCAGCAGCTCCCGCTGCCGCTCGACCCGGCCCAGGTCCCCCTGCGGGTCGCTGTAGCGCGCCCGGACGAAGGCCAGCGCCTGCCTGCCGTCGAGCGTCTGGCAGCCCGCGCGCAGCTCGGCCCCCGCCTTCTCGTCCCGCAGCGGCTCGTCCAGACAGATCCGTACGCCGTCCAGTGCGTCGACGAGGCGGGTGAAGCCGAGGAAGTCGACCTCCGCGTAGTGGTCGAGGCGCAGCCCGGTCGCCTGTTCGACGGTACGGGTGAGCAGCTGGGGGCCGCCGCGTGCGTACGCCGAGTTGATCTTGCCGCGGCCGTGACCGGGGACGTGGACGTACGAGTCGCGCGGGATGCTGACCAGGTACGGGCCCGCATCCCCGTGGTGCAGCACCATCACCGTGTCGGTGTTGCGCCGGCCGCCCCCGCCCACGTGCAGCTTCTCGCGCTGCTCAGGGCTGAGGTCCGCGCGGGTGTCGGTACCGACGATCAGCCAGTTGGTGCCCTTGCCGGGTGCCGGGCGGCCCGGGTAGTCGGCGAACGCGTCGGTCTGCCGCACCCGGTTGTCCGCCCACACATACGTCCCGGCCACCGCCACTCCGCAGGCCAGCAGCAGCACGCCGAGGAGAAGCACGACGACCCGCCACCATCTGCGGCGCGGGCCGCTTGCGCGGTGGACGGTGCCCATGCATCGAGCCTCCCGCACGGAGCGCCGGTCGGCACGTCGGCGCCCCGCAACGGGCGCGGTGAACTGCGCGACAAGCCACAACGCACCGGCGCCCCGCGACGACGGGAAAGGGGCACCCCCTCACCGAACAACTAGAACAAACCGTCCCACATCTGTTCGAGCAGCACCGACCACCAATTCTCCGGCGAGGCCAACGCGGCAGCGTCGAGCGCGGCGAGCTGCGCCTGGAAGTCGACCGTCCACCGGCCGGCCTGCTCGGGCGTCAGCCCGAACCGCAGGCGCCACATCCGCCCCAGCATGGCCATGCACCGCACGAACTCCGGAAGCCCGGTGTTCACGAACTGCGGCGGCGCCGGCTGCCCGCCGGGCCCCGCCTCCAGCGGCACGGCCACGATGTTGGCCGTGCCGTACTGCACGCACAGCTGACGCCCGAAGTCCGTCCCCACCACCAGGTACGACCCCGCGTCGGAAGCGGGCTGTACGCCGCGCTCCTGGGCGAGCTCGGCCAGGGTCGGAATGGGCCTGCCGGGCTGGGCCTGTCCCCAGAAGAAGGGGCCCATGTCCAGGGGGACGCCCGCCCACACGAGGGTCTGCGCCACGATGTCGGGCACGCCCTGCCGGGAGACGGCGCGCTGGTCGAAGCGGAAGACGCCCTGCGGCCCGAACGCCTGCATGAGCTCCTGCCCGACGGCGTCGGGCGGGATCGGCGGCGCTGCCGGAATCTGGCCCGGCGGCGGCAGCGGCACCCGGTTGGGCGCCGGCCGCGCCGGACCGTCGGCGACCTGGTGCAGCTCGCCCTGGTGCTCGATCAGGTGCCGCATGCCCTGCTGCCGCGAGGCGTGGTCGGTGCCGTACGAGGCAGTGTGACTGACCCGCACCTGCGGCCAGGTCTCGCGGATCATCCGGGCGCAGTAGCCACCCGGCAGGTCACAGGGCTCCAGCTCGGTGTGGAGCTCGACCACCTGCTGCGGGGGCACGTTCATGGCCCGCAGCTCGTGCAGCAGCTGCCACTCCGGGTGCGGAGTGCCCGGCGCGGAGCGGCGGATGAGCTGCTGCTCGGAGCCGTCCGGCGCCCGGTAGCGGAGTACGGCCATATAGCCGGGCCCGACCGTGGGCTGACCCGGCTGCGGCTGCGGTGCTCCGGGCGGCGGGGTGCCCGTCCCGGGCCCCATGGCGGGCGCGCCGGGCGGCGGGGTGCCATGGACTCCCGGCGGCGGGGCGCCGGGAGCGCCGGGCGGCGTTCCGGGCGCGCCGGGCGGCCCGGGAGGTGTGGGACCGCCGGGGCCGGGGCTCGCGAGCATCGTCGCCGCCTGGTGCACGCCACCACCGCCCGGGCCCGCGGCGTCGCCGGGCGGCGGGGTGGCCGGGTCGCCGGGCAGGTCCGGCTTGGGCTGCTGCCCGCTCTGGCTGATCTGTTCGGCGAGGTCGTCGGCCGAGACCATCTGCGTGGGCACATACCCACCGCCGGGAGCTCCGGGCGCTCCGGGAGCTCCGGGCGCGGACGGCGGCGGAGGGGTGCCCGCACCGCCGCCGGAGCGGTCACCTGGCGCACTCGGTGCCCCCGGGGTACCGGGAGCACCGGGCGGCGGAGGTACGGCGGGACCCGTGCCCCGGGAGGAGGGCCGGGCGGCCGCCGAGCCGTGCGGGGCCCGGCTGGTGGTGGCATCCGCGATGTCCCCGGCGCCGGAGCCGGGGGCGGCCGGTGCGGCGGGAGCGCCGGGCGCCCCGGGCATCTGGAGGCCGCCCTGGGAGGGGTCGGCCAGCATGGTTGCGGCGTGGTGGACGCCACCACCACCGGTGCCGTCACCCGTGCCTGCGCCGTCCGTGCCGCCGCCGGCGCCCGTGTCGTCGGTGCCGGTCCCGCCGCCGGGCGCACCGCCCTGGGAGGGCGAGCCGGGGTCCTGGGCCGGGGGCCGGCCGAAGTCTGCGCCCGGATCGTCGAGCGCGGGGGCCACCGTGGTCCTGGGCAGGGCGCTGCCCTCGAGCAGCAGTTCGGTGCGTGCCTCGGAGCCGGGGGGCGGCGGGGTGTCGTCCTCGTCGCTGCCCATCAGCGGCGGCGCGAACACGGTCGCGGGCGGCGCCTGCGCCTCGCCGCTTCCGGCGCCTCCGGTGTCGGCACCGTCCCAGGGGCTGGCTGGGGACGTGCTTCCGCCCAGCGAGCCGCCGCCGGCGGGCGAGCCACCGCCGAGCGAGTCCCCGGCCGAGGCGGCCGGCGCGGGCGAGGCGGGCGCGCCGGGGCCGTCGGCGCGGCGGTCCGGAATGCCCATCTTGTCGGCTGCCTGCTGGAGCCACTCGGGCGGCGTCAGCAGGAACGAGGTCGCCTCCAGGTCGAGCCGCTGCTCCGAGGGCGGCGGTGGCGTGACGGCCGGTTCCTCGCCGTACTCCTCCTCGTAGCGGCGGATGACCTCGCCCACCGGCAGCGCCGGCCACAGCGTCGTCTCGCCGCTGTCGCGGGCGATGACCAGCCGGACGTCGCCGCCGTCCGAGGCCGGTCCGCCCTCGCGGTCCTCGGCCCAGGCGACGAAACCCAGGTCGAACTCGCGTACGCACACCTCCCGGTGCTGGTACGCGGGCATGTCGCCGTTGACCCAGCGCTCGGCGCGCTCCTGGGCCTGCGCCAAGGTCACCATCGCGCTCTCACCTCTCCAACGGGACGGCTCGCGCGAAGCCGCCGTCCACCATCAGGTTCGCCACGGTCTCCAGCTCCGGCGGGTTCCCGGCCAGCCGCAGCAGGAACTCGTCGAAGTCCGCGCCGCACGGCCGCAGCAGCCGCTCCACCCGCTCCTGGACCTGCAGACCGTCGGCGTCCCTGGCGTCGTCGTACGCGCAGAACCACACCGAACCGACGGCCTCGCCCCGCACCTTCACCGCGATCAGCCCGCCCTGCACGAAACCGACCCCGAGATAGTCCTTGGTGAGGTGGTCGCGCAGACACTTGTTGATGTAGACGAGGTCGTTGACGGCCGCGTCGTCGCGCACCGTGAAGAACGGCTGGTCGACCAGCAGGCCCAGCTCCGCGTCGAGAGCCACGCCCTGCGGGGCGCAGCCGCCCGCGACCTTCAGGAACATCCGGTAGGCGCCCGGCAGCCGGTAGCCCAGCCGCTCCTCGATGTCCAGGACCTGCCGCTCGCTGACCGCCGACTCGGGGCCGTGCGGGACCGCGAAGTGCGCGGGGCGGGTCTCCTGGAGGGGACGCGTACCGGTCTTCTCGTGGTCGACAGCCGCCGTGGCCAGTCCGCCGTGGTGCCGCAGCAGCGCCTTGACCTCCACAGGGACGAGCTCCATCCGACGGCTGTCCGGCACGTGATGCCACGTCCAGCCGTGCGGGGTCGCCACCGGCGGCAGATCCGCCCACAGCTCGTGCCCCTCGGCGTGCAGCGCGGCGTTGGCCGACACGTAGTCCGTCAGGCGTAGTTCGTCGCCGCCGAAGCCCTCCGGGGGCTCCGCGATCTCCGCGGCCGCGCGGGCGTAGGCGGAGAAGTCCGGGAACCCGCTGTGATCGACCCGCACCCCCTGGGGGTAGCGGGCCGCCCTGACGGGGTCCGGGAAGTTCACGACCTGCCCGGCGTACGCCCGGTTCGGTGGCGGGGCGGCTGGTCCACGGCCCTGAGGGCCGGGAGCTGCCCCCACCCCAAGCCGACCTGTCGTCATGGCGTTGACTCCCTGCTGCTTCTGGCTGGTACCGAACAGCCTATGCGGTACGGCAGCAGGCAGACACCGGCCCTGGTGATCAGCCCCTGAGCAGCGCGCGCTCGCCGCCCGTCACCCCTTCCCCGCGGCCTCCAGTTTCGCCAACTGCTTGTCGATGAGCCGCTTGGGCTGCTCGGGCCCCTTACCTGTCAGCGATGTCGACATGAAGGTCATCGTGTTGGCACCGGAACGGACAACCGTGACCTGCACCCCGTATGGCTTGTTCTTGGCGTTGGTCATACCGAACCGCACCGAATCGTCCCCCATCCCCGGGGACGGCTGCGGCTCGACGACCACCTTCTCCCGCTTCCCGGTGCCATCAGGCTTGTCCTCGATCTTCGGACACTTCTCCGCCCCGGTCTTCAGGTTCCCCAGGAACGTCTCGGCGTCGCCGGGCCGGTAGGCGGAGAGCAGCACCTGGTGGATCGTGCTCCCGGTGGTGAACTGGTCCTTGCCGCCCTTGAGGAGGCCGGCGGCCACCGAGGCGGTGCGCTTCTGCTCGGAGCCCTTGCTGAAGAGGTCGATCAGCGGACGGCACTCCGGGCCGGCCTCCGGCGGGTCGTCGTCGAGCGCTTTCCTGCTCTCGTTCACCCGGTAGCCAGGGGCGTCCTCGGAGTTGAGGAGCGCGGTGCGCAACTGCCGCTCGGTCAGCGGCTTCGCTGAACCCTTGTCCGGCTTGTCCGTCTCATCGCCCTTGCCGCCGCCGGTGCCGGTACCCCCGTCGCCCTTGCCGCCGTCCCCTTCGCCGCCCTTGCCGCTGTCGCCACCCTGGCTCTCACCACTGCTGCCGCCGCTGTTGCCGCCGCTCTTGCCGCCCCCGTCGTCGTCTCCGCCTCCGCAGGCAGTGAGGGGCAGCAGCAGTGCGGGCAGTACGGCGACAGCCGCGAACGTACGGCGCAGCGCAGCGCGGGGGCGCGCGCGCCTCGTCGTGGGGGTCATGGCTATCCCTCTCGGTCGGGACTGGCCATCATCCGCCGCCCCCAGGGGCCCCACAGGGCACCCTTCACAGCACCGCCACCACCGCCACAATTCCATGACATCACCGGCGGAATGATCGACTCATGCGCCACACTGCATACTTGGGCGAGCCCCGGCACAGAGGGGACACTCTGGGAGGAAGCTCCATTGCACACGGCACCACAGGCGCACACACCGCGGCGGCCAGAAGCTCCGCAGTCGCAGCCCGGCGCGTACACCCACGCGCACGACAGCAGCGACCCGCGCATCGGCTGGATAGCCGCAGCCGACTCCCTCAGCGCCACCGCACCGGTCCTGCTCCAGCGCCGCGACGGCATCCTGCCCGCCGTCGCCGCCGCGCTGTCCATCCGGGGCGAGACCCTCACCTGTACCGGCAGCAAGAGCGAACGTCCGCCCGCCCTCCACCCCTTGGTGCAGGACTTCCTCGACACCCTCACCACCGACCGCCGCTCCCGGCGGACCGGCCGCTGCCCCGAAACCGTACTGCTCTCGCGCTATCTGACCGCCACCGAGGCCGCACGCGCGGACAAGCGCGGCGGGCGCAGACCGGCCAGGAGCGGCCGCGCCGGCAAGGGTGCCGCAGGCAAGGCGTCCCGCGCGGCGAAGGCCCCCAAGCCACTCACGCTCAGCGAGGCCAAGCGCGCCCTCAAACACGCCAAGCTCACCGCGCGCCGTATCCGCGAGGACGGCGACCCGCTGCACGGCAGCTACGCGCCCCCCTGCCGCTCCTGCGGAGCGCTGCTGGCCCACTTCGGGGTGCGGGCCGTGGACCCGGCACGGGAGAACGCGCAGTGACCACCCGTTTCCCCGTCGCCGTCGACGACCCGCTGCGCAACGCCGGATGGGAGCCCGGACGGTGGGACATCCGGCAGGCCGAACAGTGGGCCGACACCCTGCGCGGCCACATCTCGCCCGGCGGCCACCGGCACGCGGTCTTCCCCGCCGCCGTCGAGGTCTGGGCCGAGTTCGGCACCCTGCACATCACCCCGACAGGGCCCGGCCGGCACCTCGCACCCTCGCCCGTCTACATCGACCCGCTCCCCGGGCTGCACTCGGCGCGCACCTTCTCCGACCTCGGCCGCGCGCTGGGCACCCAGGTCTGCCCGATCGGCACCGAGGGCGAGGACGAGGCGCTGCTCGCCATCGACGCCGAGCGCCGCGTCTACAGCATCGACGCGACCGGCGACTGGTACCTGGGCGCCGACTTCGACGCCGCGCTCTCCGCACTGATGATGGGACTGGTGCCCGCCAGACTGAGCGCGAGCGCACCACCACCGCCGTCCGCTCCCCGGCAGGAGAGCACCGGCCCGGAAGGGCTCACAGACGCGCGTAGCGGGTGATGGGGGAGCTCGCGGACGCGCGTAGCGCGAGTGTGGCGGAAGTCAGGAGCGCGCGTAGGGGATGATCGCCGAGACACGGAAGCCGCCCGCGTCCGTCGGCCCTGAGACGAAGCCGCCGCCGAGCGCAGTCACCCGTTCCCGCATGCCCACCAGGCCGTTGCCGCCGCTGGGCAGGCCCGCGTCGGCCGCGCCGTCGGCGGCCGGATCGTTCTCCACCTGGAGCGCCACCTCGGCGGCCCGGTGCGCGACCCGTACCCGGGTGGCGGCACCCGCCGCGTGCTTGTGCACATTGGTCAGCGCTTCCTGGACCACCCGGTAAGCGGTCTGCTGCACCGGCTGCGGACAGGCACCGTCGGGGCTGCCCTCCACGCTGAGCTCCACCGTCATCCCCGCCGCACGCGACTGCCCGACGAGCACGTCGAGCTGCGCCAGCGAGGGCGCATCGGAGGGTCCCCCACTCCGGTCGGTGCGCGGCGCGCCGTCCTCGTCCGCGGCCCGCGCTCCCTCTTTACGGGTGTCCGCTGCACCGGCGCTCGCCCGCCCGGCAACCGCCGAGGCGAACTCGGCCAACCGCGAGGGCGCCTCGGCTGCGTCGTCACCGTAGGACCGCACAGCAGCGGTGGCGGCGGACCCGGAAGAGTCCGCCGAGGCCCCGGAACCGGTGGCGGAGGGTGAGGCGGCGCGGGAGCCGTCCTGCGAGCCGGCACGGGCCGGCCCGGAGCCCGCCACCCGCTCGGCGCCCTGCTCCCGCAGTTCCGCCTGCTCGGTCTGCTCGGTCTGCTCGGTCTGCTCGGTCTGCTCGGTCTGCTCGGCCTTCTTCTCCGCCTTCTCCGCCTCGCCGGACCGCAGGACGCCCAGCATGGTGCGCAGCTCGTTCAGCGCCTGCCGCCCCATGTCGCCCACCAGCGCCGCGTTCCTGGCGGCCTTCTCCGGGTCCTTGAGCGCCACCGCCTGCAGCGCCGCCGCGTGCACCACCATCAGGCTCACCCGGTGGGCGACCACATCGTGCATCTCCCGCGCGATCCGGGTGCGCTCCTCGTTGCGCGCCCACTCCGCGCGCTCCTCCGCCCGGTCGGCCAGCAGCGACAGCTCGCGCTCCAGCCCGTCGGCACGCTCCCGCAGCGACTCCACCAGCCGCCGCCGCGCCCCCACGTAGAGGCCGAGCAGCACGGGTGGCGCCGTCACACCGATCGACATCAGCACCGTGACCAAGGGGACGAACCAGGCCGAGGGGTTGAATTCGGGGTCCTGCCCGATACTCTGCTCCAGCCGGAAGGTGGTGATCACCAGCATGCCGACGGCGGCCATGGAGGCCAGCAGCCCGGTGATCCGTCGCGGCACCTCGGTGGCGGCGAGCGTGTAGAGGCCGACGACGCTGAGGAAGGTGCCCATCTCGGCCGGTATGACCGCGATGGCCACCAGGACGACGGCTATCGGCCAGCGGCGGCGCAGCACCAGCGTCGCCCCCGCGAGGGCGCCCAGCACGATCGCGAGCACACCGGGGACACCCGCTTCGCGCGCGAAGCCCTGGCCCTGCAGTGCGCACTCCGCGGCTGAGGCCGCGCCCAGGGCGATGTCGAGCACCGCACTCCGTGGTCTCTCCCACCACCACGGCCCGCCCCGCGTACGGTTTTCCCCCGTCTCGGTCATACCGACCACCCTACGACCGCACACCGTCGGCTTGTCCGGCCGATCCCCGGAATACCCCATTCCGCTCATCTGTCTGCGACCGGATGATTGTGCAATCGAACAGACCCCCTTTCACTCGAACCGAGCAATGGAACACGTTTTCCCGGCACGCCTCACCGGTGGCCGCCGAGACTCACCCCATGCCACGCACATACGACGCCCACCAGTACGAACAACTCCGTGAGCAGGCCGTCGCGCTGCGCCGCGCGGGGCTCAGCCGCCGCCAGATCCGCGACCGCCTCAAGGTCGGCAACAACGACCTCCTCAACCGCCTCGTCCAGGGCGAACCCCCACCCGCCTGGACCCGGCGCCCCAACGCCAAGGACGGCCTGCGAGCGCGGGCGCGCGAGCTGCGGCGGCAGGGGTGGACGTACGACCGGATCGAACTGGAACTGGGGGTCTCCCGCAGCTCGGTCTCCCTGTGGGTCCGGGACCTGCCCAGGCCGCCTCGGCGGTCCCCTGAAGAACAGCAGGCGCTTATGCACGCCGGACTCGTGAAGCGCTACAAGGCACTGGACGCCGAGCGGGAAGCAACCAAAGCAGCTGCGCACGCGGAGATCGCCGATCTCACCGACCGCGAGTTGTTCCTGGTCGGAGTAGGGCTGTACTGGGCCGAGGGCGCCAAGAGCAAGCCGTACCGCCGCTCCGAGACAGTCCAATTCGTCAACAGCGATCCGAGGATGATCCGGCTCTTCCTCGCCTGGCTGGACCTGCTGGAGGTGGAACCGGAGCGGCGCTGCTTCCACGTCATGATCCATGAGTCGGCGGACGTGGCGGCGGCAGAGCGCTACTGGGCAGAGCTGGTGGGGATTGCCGTCGATGGTCTCCTCAAGACGGCGCTCAAGAAGCACAACCCCAAGACCGTCCGCAAGAACGTAGGGGATGACTACCACGGATGCCTTGCTGTCCGTGTCCGACGTGGCGCCAATCTCTACCAGCGCATTGAAGGATGGTGGGCGGGGATCTGCGACGCGCGAACCCCAAAGACGAGCAGGACCGAATCGGGTACGCTCTGAGCCGCAGTCCCCCGTGGTGTAACGGGCAGCACCCTGGATTTTGGATCCAGTAGTCAAGGTTCAAATCCTTGCGGGGGAGCTCATACACGCAAACCCAGGTTCGAGTCCTCACCGGCGGCTGCCGTCCTCAGGCCCCGCCCTCCCTTCACACGGCGAACCCCCCGGTATCCTGCGGGACAGCACCCACCCCCGAAGCCGAAGGGCACACCCGTGAGCGTCACTCGCCCGGCAGCCGTCGTCGTTCTCGCAGCGGGTGAGGGCACCCGCATGAAGTCGGCGACCCCCAAGGTCCTGCACGAGATCTGCGGCCGCTCACTGGTCGGCCATGTGGTGAGCGCCGCGCGGGCGCTGGATCCGGAGCAGCTGGTCGTGGTCGTCGGGCACGCACGGGAGAAGGTCACCGCACATCTGGCGCAGCTCGACCCCGGTATCCGTACCGCCGTGCAGCACGAGCAGAACGGCACCGGGCACGCGGTCCGGATGGCCCTGGAGGAGCTGGGCGGGGACGGCCCTGCCGGGACGGTGCTGGTGACCTGTGGCGACACCCCGCTGCTGACCGGTGAGACGCTGCAGCAGCTCGCGGACACCCACGTCGCGGACGGCAACGCCGTCACCGTGCTGACGGCCGAGGTCCCGGACGCGACGGGCTACGGCCGGATCGTGCGCGAGGGCGGCCGGGGCGATGGCGGCGGTGCGGTCACCGCGATCGTGGAGCACAAGGACGCGAGCGAGGAGCAGCGCGCGATCCGGGAGATCAACTCGGGGGTGTTCGCCTTCGACGGCCGCCTGCTGGCGCAGGCGCTGGGCGAGGTTCGTACGGACAACAGCCAGGGTGAGGAATACCTCACGGACGTGCTCGGCATCCTGCGGGAGGGTGGTCACCGGGTGGGCGCGGCGGTGGCCGGCGATCACCGCGAGATCGCGGGGATCAACAACCGCGTCCAGCTGGCCGAGGCGCGCCGGATGCTGAACGGCCGGCTGGTGGAGGACGCCATGCTGGCGGGGGTCACGGTGGTCGATCCGGCCACCACGTGGATGGATGTGAGTGTGACCTATGAGCCGGACGCCATGGTCCATCCGGGTACCCAGCTGCTGGGCGGCACCCATCTGGGTGAGGACAGCGAGGTGGGCCCGAACACCCGGCTGACGGACACCGTGGTGGGTGCGGGTGCGACGGTCAGCAACACGGTCGCGCAGGGTGCTCGGATCGGTGCGGGTTCTTCGGTCGGTCCGTACACCTATCTGCGGCCGGGTACCCGGCTGGGGCCGAGGGTGAAGGCCGGCAGCTATGTGGAGATGAAGAACGCGGAGATCGGTGAGGGGACGAAGGTGCCGCACCTCTCCTATGTGGGTGACGCGGTGATCGGCGAGCACAGCAACATCGGTGCGGCGAGTGTGTTTGTGAACTACGACGGTGAGAGCAAGCACACCACGACGGTCGGTTCGCACTGCCGGATGGGCGCGGACAACATGTATGTGGCCCCTGTCACGGTGGGGGACGGCGCCTACAGTGCGGCCGGCTCCGTGATCACCAAGGATGTGCCGCCCGGCTCGCTGGCCGTGGCCCGGGGGCAGCAGCGCAACATCGAGGGCTGGGTGGCCAGGAAGCGTCCGGGCAGTGCGTCGGCGCAAGCAGCCCAGGCGGCCCAGGTAGCGAGGGCCGAGGGCTCGGCCCAGTCCGGGCAGTCGGCGGGTGGCGCGGTCCCCGGGACGGCTTCGGACGGGGCCGAAACCGTTCGTTCGGCGAACGGTACGGGCGGGCAGGTTTCCGCCGAGGAGGGTTAAGACCGGGTATCCGGTTGTATGACGTGGGGCGTACGGTTATGGAGAGCCTGATTGGCCATGCGGCCGAAAACCGACGCCGCCCCCGCAACCGACGCCGCCCCCCGCTGAGCCGCCGTGCGGCGCACCACACAGGGAGACAACAGCAGTGACCGGGATCAAGACGACCGGCGAGAAGAAACTCATGCTCTTCTCCGGCCGCGCCCACCCCGAACTCGCCGAAGAGGTCGCCAAGCAGCTCGGTATCGGCGTGGTCCCGACCAAGGCTTTCGACTTCGCGAACGGTGAGATCTACGTCCGCTTCCAGGAGTCCGCGCGCGGCGCCGACTGCTTCTTGATGCAGAGCCACACGGCTCCCATCAACAAGTGGATCATGGAGCAGCTCATCATGATCGACGCGCTGAAGCGGGCTTCGGCGCGGAGCATCACCGTGATCGTCCCGTTCTACGGCTACGCCCGGCAGGACAAGAAGCACCGCGGGCGCGAGCCGATCTCGGCGCGGCTGATGGCCGACATGTTCCAGTGCGCGGGTGCGGACCGTATCCTCACCGTCGATCTGCACACCGACCAGATCCAGGGCTTCTTCGACGGTCCGGTCGACCACCTGTTCGCTCTGCCGCTGCTGGCGGACTATGTGGCGGCCAAGACCGACCGCGACAAGCTCACCGTCGTCTCGCCGGACGCCGGCCGGGTCCGGGTGGCCGACCGCTGGGCCGACCGGCTCGGCGCTCCGCTGGCCATCGTCCACAAGCGCCGCGACCCCGATGTGGCGAACCAGGTGACCGTGCACGAGGTTGTCGGCGATGTGAAGGGCCGGGTCTGTGTCCTGGTCGACGACATGATCGACACCGGCGGCACCATCTGCGCGGCGGCCGAGGCGCTGTTCGCCAACGGTGCCGAGGATGTCATCGTGACGGCGACGCACGGCGTGCTGTCCGGCCCGGCCGCGGACCGGCTGAAGAACTCCAAGGTCAGCGAGTTCGTCTTCACCAATACGCTGCCCACGCCCGGTGAGCTGGAGCTCGACAAGATCACGGTGCTGTCGATGGCGCCGACGATCGCCCGCGCGGTGCGCGAGGTGTTCGAGGACGGCTCGGTGACCAGCCTCTTCGACGAGCAGGCGTAGGCGGCCCGGCCGCGGGCCCGGCCCGCTGATCGATTTCCGACCGGCCTCCTTCGCCGCGTAGACTCTGCGAGTCGCTCGGCGAGGGAGGCCGGTCCTTTTCGACGTCCTACGTCATCTCAGGACCGGATGCTCCGTTATCGACGCGCGCTCTTCGTAGCAGGTCCGTCGGGACCGAGTGGCACCGCAGACATCCGTACCACCGTCGCTAACGAGGAGCGCAGCATGGCTGACGTCAACATCAGCGCGACCATCCGCAACGAGTTCGGCAAGGGCTCCGCCCGCCGTCTCCGCCGCGAGGAGAAGGTCCCCGCTGTCATCTACGGTCACGGCGCCGAGCCGGTCCACGTGGCCCTGCCCAGCTACGACATGATGATGGCGCTCAAGACCCCCAACGTCCTGATCCACCTGGACGTCGCGGGCAAGAAGGAGCTCGTCATCCCCAAGGCCGTCCAGCGTGAGGCCATCCGCGGCTTCCTGGTCCACATCGACCTGCTGACGGTCAAGCGCGGCGAGAAGGTCAACGTCGAGATCCCGATCCACATCGAGGGCGAGCTGGCCCCGGGCCAGAACCTGATCGAGCACGTCTACAACTCGCTGCCGGTCGAGGCCGAGGCCACCCACATCCCCGAGTCGGTGACCGTCTCCGTCGACGGCCTGGACGTCGGCGACCAGATCCTGGCCAAGGACATCGCGCTGCCGAGCGGTACCTCGCTCGCCATCGACGGCGATGAGACCGTCATCTCGATCCTCGCCGCGCAGGCCGAGGAGCCCGCGGCCGAGGGCGAGGAAGCCGCCGAGGGCGAGGCCGAGGCCGGCGAGTAGGACCGCGCGCCCCTGGGTGCCACGTGTGCCGGACGGGTTGGTGGAAGCCGCCCGTCCGGCACACGCGCACACTGTCCGGAGGGCATCGGCTCTTCCGGAGGGCGTCGGCTCTCCGGGAAGGCACCGGCTCTCGGGGAGGCGACCGGCTGTGCCGAGAGCACCGGCTCTCCGGGAGGCCACCGGCTGTGCCGAGGTCACCGGCTGTGCCGAGGACGCCGGTGAGCCGGGAAACAACTGACGACCGGAGGACCACCCATGTCGGCCACCACCCCGTGGCTCATCGCCGGACTCGGCAACCCGGGCCCCGACTACGCCGGCAACCGGCACAACGTGGGCTTCATGGTCGCGGACCTGCTCGCGGGGCGGATGGGCGGCGGTTTCAAGTCCCACAAGGCGGGCCGCGCCCAGGTGCTCGAGGGACGCATCGGTATCCCCGGCACCACCAGCACCCGGGTGGTGCTCGCCAAACCGATGTCGTACATGAACGTATCCGGCGGTCCCGTCAAAGCGCTGCTGGACTTCTACGGCGTCGGCGCCGACCACTTGGTCGTCGTCCACGACGAATTGGACATCGACTACGGCGCCCTGCGCCTCAAGTTCGGCGGCGGCGACAACGGCCACAACGGCCTCAAGTCCCTCACCAAGCTGCTGGGCCGCGACTACTACCGGGTCCGCTTCGGCGTCGGCCGGCCCCCCGGCCGGATGCAGGTCGCCGACTACGTCCTCAAGGACTTCTCCTCGACGGAGCGCAAGGAACTCGACTACTTCGTCGACCGCGCAGCGGACGCCTGCGAAGCGCTGATCCTCGACGGCCTGGAGCGGGCCCAGAGCACCTACAACAGCTGAAGCCGCCTGTACGGCTCACGAGGGCCTCCTACTTGCCCCTGCCCGCCCGCAGCATCTCCTCGATCGCTGCGAGCCGCTCCGCGAGGCGGTCGATGTCGGCGCGGGTCGCCTGCTGGGCCTCGGGGCCGGGGACGATGAGCAGCCTGCCGTCCGGCTCGAGGCTGCCGTGTTCGACGGTCTTGACGGTGCCGCCCGTCTGCAGCCGTACGACCTCCTCGACCTCCCCGGTGCGCAGGCCGAGCCGCCGCATGGCGCGGCGGACGATGTGACCGTCCTCGATCACGGTCGTCGGCTTCCCCTCCAGCAGCCGTGCCATGTTGCCTTCGACCGCGAGCAGCCTGTTGACGAGCGCGTTGACGGCCACCAGCGTCGCGGCGCCCACCAGGCCGCCGAGGAGGCTGAAGTCGTTGCCGATGACGGCGTTCTGCACCACGTTGGACAGTAGGAAGATCACCACGAAGTCGAAGGTGTTCATCGACGCCAGCCCCCGCTTCCCGGCCAGCCGGAACAGCACGATGATGACGACGTAGACCAGGACGGTCCGTACGATCTTCTCGACCACCGGGATCTCGATCGTCACCATGTCGTGCCACATACCCACTGGCCTCCCTCTCGGTTCCGGTCCCGGGTCGGTCCGGGACCGGTCACACATGAGCCGGTATTCCATGCCCAGGCCGAACAGGATGGTGAACAGGAACAGCGGGAGCCAGTTGGCCACGCCGCCGTGGTAGCGCCGCTGCCACGTCATCCCCCTTGGCTCCGGAACGGCGAGCCGTCTCCTCGGTGGCGGCGGAGGACGCGCTTCCGATAGTGGCTCAAGCACCCACAAGCCGGTCGGCCGAGGTTGACCGGCTTCGGTCAAGTGGCCAGGATCTCCGCCATGCCTTCACGAGTCGCACGCACCCAGCCCAAGCGCAGCCGTATGCGGCGGCTCGGCGAGACCGCCTTCGGGATGCTGCTGCTGGCGCGGGCCGCGCTGATGGCGCTGATCGCGCTGGTGCTGGTGGTGGCCGGAGGGTGGACGTCGTGGGAGACGGCGGCCACCGCCATGGCGGGGGACGAACGTGGCACCGTCACCGTCAGGAAGTGCGGGGACGACGAGTGCACCGGGACGTTCCGCGGCGAGGAGTCCTCCGGGCCGGAGAAGGTGACCGTCTCCGAGTTCGTCTCCGGCGGGGAGGGGCAGACCGTGGACGTGGCCGTACAGCCCGGTACGGACCACGTCATACGGACCGGGCCCGCCGGGATTCTCTACGCGTGGGTGCCGCTGGGCGGGGCGCTGCTGCTGGCCTCGCTGGTGATCGCGGGCGGCCTGCGGATGAAGAGGACCGCGGTGCTCACCGGGGCGTGCGGTGCCCTGATCATGGGCGGGGCCTGGGCGCTGCTCGCGTTCTGAGACGAGCGGCACCCAGGCCCCGTAAGCCGCCGGAGGACGTCAGCCGGTGTTGCGCAGGCCCGCCGCCACGCCGTTGACGGTGAGCAGCAGCGCGCGGCTCAGGTTCTCGTCCGGCTCCTTGCCCTCGGCCGCGGCCTGCCGCTGCCGGTGCAGCAGGGAGACCTGCAGGTAGGAGATCGGGTCGAGGTAGGCGTCCCGGATCTTCAGCGTCTTCTGGAGGACCGGGTTGGACTCCAGCAGTTCGCTCTCGCCCGTGATGCGGAGCACTTCCTCCACCGTGCGGGCGTGCTCGGCCTCGATGGTGGCGAAGACGTGCCGCAGCTCCTCGGGGACCAGTGTCTCGACGTAGTGGCGGGCGATCCGCAGATCGGTCTTGGCCAGCGTCATCTCGACGTTGGAGAGGAAGTTGCGGAAGAAGTGCCAGTGGGTGTGCGCCTCTTCCAGCACGCTGTCGAGTCCGGCCTCGCGGGCTGCCTTCAGGCCCGTGCCGACGCCGAACCAGCCGGGCACGATCTGCCGGGACTGGGTCCAGCCGAACACCCACGGGATGGCCCGCAACCCGTCGAGCCCCGCACCGGTGTCGGGGCGGCGGGAAGGGCGGGAGCCCAGGTGGAGCTCGGCGAGCTGGTCGACGGGGGTGGAGGCGAAGAAATACGCGGGCAGGTCCGGGTCCTCCACCAGCTCGCGGTAGGCCCGGTGCGCGGCGTCGGAGACGGTGTCCATGGCCGCGTCCCAGCGGGCCAGCGCCTCGTCGGACTGGCGCGGCGCGGTGTGCAGCGCGGATGCCTGGAGGGTGGCCGAGACGGTCAGCTCCAGGTTCTCCCTGGCCAGCGAGGGCACCAGGTACTTGTCGGAGATGACCTCGCCCTGCTCGGTGACCTTGATCTCGCCCTCCAGGGTGCCCCAGGGCTGGGCGAGGATCGCGTCGTGGGTGGGGCCGCCGCCGCGGCCGACGGTGCCGCCGCGGCCGTGGAAGAGCCGCAGCCGGACGCCGTGCCGGTGTGCGACGTCACGCAGTCGGCGCTGGGCGCGGTGGATCTCCCACTGGCTGGTGGTGATGCCGCCGAACTTGGAGGAGTCGCTGTAGCCGAGCATGACCTCCTGGAGGTCGCCGCGGAGCGAGACCAGCTTGCGGTAGGAGGGGTCGGAGAGCATCGCGTCGAGCAGTTCGTCGGCGATCTTGAGCTCGTCGGTGGTCTCCAGCAGCGGCACGATGCCGATCTTGGCCCAGCCGCCGTGCAGGTCGATCAGTCCGGCCTCGCGGGCGAGGACGGCGGCGGCGAACACGTCGTCGGCGCCCTGGCACATCGAGAGGATGTACGACTCGATGACCTCGGGTCCGAAGGTCTCCAGCGCCTTGCGGATCGTCTCGAAGACGCCGAGGGTCTTGGCGCCGGCCGCGTCCAGCGGCGCCGGGCTCGGGGCGAGCGGGCGGCGGGAGCGCAGCTCCTTGGCCAGCAGCCGCTGCCGGTAGTCGCGCGGCATGTCGGCGTAGCGCCAGGACTCCTCACCGAGCCGGTCGAAGAGCTGGCCGAGCGCGTGGTGGTGGGCCTCGGCGTGCTCGCGTACGTCCATCGTGGCGAGCTGGAGGCCGAAGGCCGCCACTGTGCGCAGGGCCCGCTCCAGGCGGCCGTCGGCCACCAGACCGCCGCGGTGTTCGCGTAGCGAGTCCTGGAGGAGTGCGAGGTCGGCGAGCAGCTCTCCGGTGCCCAGGTAGTCCCGGCCCTCGGTGTGCGGGAGCTTCTCGGCCAGCCGGGTGCGGGTGTTCAGCAGCTTCTGCCGGATGCAGGTGGCCTTGAGCCGGTAGGGCTCCTCCGCGTTGAGCCGCTTGTAGCGGGGGCTGATCTCCGGAAGCCGGGCGAGGTCTCTTTCGAGTGAATCCAGCAGCGGCTGCGTGGCGCCGCAGTTGCGGATCGAGTTGGAGAGGGCCCCGCGCAGCTCGTCCACGTGTGCGAGGGCGTCGGTGATGCCGTGCTCGTGCTGGAGCAGCAGCACATCCCAGGTGACCTCGGGGGTGACGTTGGGGTTGCCGTCGCGGTCGCCGCCGATCCAGGTGCCGAAGGTCAGCGGGCGGGTGCCGGAGGGCAGCGGCGCGCCGGCCCGCTCCAGCTCGGCTGCCAGGTCCTCCAGCACGTCGCCGACGGCACCGCGGTGCAGCTCGTCGAGGTAGTAGATGGCGTTGCGCGCCTCGTCCGCCGGCTCGGGACGGGCGACGCGCAGCTCGTCGGTCTGCCAGACCAGGTCGACGTTCTCGGCCAGCCGCAGGTCGGTACGGCGGCGCTCGGCCCCGCCCGGCTGCCCGTCGGCCTCGTCCAGCAGCTCGGCGATCTTGCGGAGCTTGGTCAGCACCGAGCGGCGGGCCGCCTCGGTGGGGTGCGCGGTGAAGACGGGGCGTACGGAGAGGTGACGCGCTGTGTTCGCCAGATGGGCCGGGTCGGCGTCCTTGAGCATGTCGGCGGTACGGGCGAGCATCCCGCCGTCGCCCGCGCGGCGGCGGCGCAGCTCGCGGCCGCGGTGCACCTGCTCGGTGACGTTGGCGAGGTGGAAATAGATGGAGAAGGCCCGCACCAGCTTGGTCGCGGTCTCCAGGTCGGTCTCGCCCAGGAGTTCGGCCGCCGCCTCACCGTCACTGCGGGTGAGTGCGCGGACGCGCTCCACCAGGTCGAGGAGCTCGGCGCCCTCCTGGCGCACCAGCGTCTCGCCCAGCAGATCACCCATCCTGCGGATGTCCGCACGGAGGGCCGAGTTCGACTCGGCCGCGTCCACGCTGTCCACGGTGAGGCTGTGGCTGCCGGGGGACTCCCCTGAGCTGCCACCGCCGGCGGCCGGGCCGCCGCCGACGCCTCCCACCGTCCCGGGGTCACTCGATCCGGGCAGGTTCTCCGGCGGCTCGGGGGTTCGCTGGTTGCTGTCGGCGCTGCTCACAGGTGCGGCTCCCTTGCGGGGTTGCTTCCCTTGCGGGGTTGCTTCGGGCAGGTGGCGGACCGCGCTGTCCGACGGAACAAGGATAGGTCGGGCTCAGCGTG
Organism: Streptomyces spirodelae; assembly: GCF_017676385.1. Lineage (GTDB taxonomy): Bacteria > Actinomycetota > Actinomycetes > Streptomycetales > Streptomycetaceae > Streptomyces > Streptomyces spirodelae. The sequence continues at coordinate 80,450 of NZ_JAFFZN010000024.1, read as the reverse complement.
GTACAGGACTCCCGTCCGAGGGGTGGGCAGCGCGGCGGGCCCGCCCCGCTGTGCACCCCTCTTGTCCCGTGACCTACGGCTGCCATACTTACGTCGCCGTAGGTTACGGAACCGTAGCCAAGCCGAGGTCCAATGAGGGACATCTATGACGACAAGCCCGGACGTGCTCGACAGTTCGCCACAGGACGCCCCCGCCGACTCGCCGGGGGCCACCTCCACCACCGGACAGGCCGCAGGTGCCGCCTCCCCGACCCCGCTGCCCTCCGCGACGCTGGGCGGTGAGAAGCGGCGCTCGGCGGAACAGCTCGCGCTGCTGATGTTCATCACCGTCCCGTTCGTCGCGCTGGTGGCCGCGGTGCCGCTGGCCTGGGGATGGGGGGTGAGCTGGCTCGATCTGGGGCTGATGGTCGCGATGTACTTCATCGGCTGCCACGGCATCACGATCGGCTTCCACCGCTACTTCACACACGGCTCGTTCAAGGCGAAGCGCCCGCTGCGGATCGCGCTCGCGGTCATGGGCTCGCTCGCCGTCGAGGGCCCGCTGGTGCGCTGGGTCGCCGACCACCGCAAGCACCACAAGTTCTCCGACGCCGAGGGCGACCCGCACTCGCCGTGGCGCTACGGGGAGACGATCCCCGCGCTGATGAAGGGCCTGTGGTGGGCGCACGTCGCCTGGATGTTCGACGAGGAGCAGACTCCGCAGCACAAGTACGCGCCCGACCTGGTCAAGGACCCCGCGCTGCGCGCCGTCTCCCGCCAGTTCGTGATGTGGACCGTCGTCTCGCTGATGATCCCGCCGGTGATCGGCGGCCTCGCCACCTGGTCGTGGCAGGGCGCGGTGACCGCCTTCTTCTGGGGCTCGCTGGTGCGCGTCGCGCTGCTGCACCACGTCACCTGGTCGATCAACTCCATCTGCCACGCCGTCGGCAAACGCCCCTTCAAGTCCCGGGACAAATCGGGCAACGTGTGGTGGCTGGCGATCCTCTCCTGCGGCGAGTCCTGGCACAACCTGCACCACGCCGACCCCACCTGCGCCCGGCACGGCGTCCAGCGCGGTCAGATCGACTCCAGCGCGCGGATCATCCGCTGGTTCGAGAAGGCCGGCTGGGCGTACGACGTGCGCTGGCCGAAGCACGACCGGCTCGACTCGCGGCGCAACACGGAGGGCTCGCGCCGCCGCAAGGCCAAGCAGGGCGCCCCCCACACCGCTGAGCAGGACCCGGCAGCGGCCGGCGCCGTGGGCGACGACTCCCGCCGTCCGGAGCAGCCGGCCAGGGCGGCATGATGGCGTGCTGACCCAGGGGCCTCAGCAGGCCCCCGGGTCCCGAGACAGCCGGACAACAGGGAAGGCCCACTCCGTGCCGACCGACGAGACCACGCCGCCGTTCGGCGGTGGGACGCCGCCGTCCAGCAGCCCGAAGAAGCGCACCCGCCGCCGGATGACCGGCAAGGAGCGCCGCGAGCAGTTGCTGGACATCGGCCGCACTCTCTTCGCCGAACGCGGCTTCGAGGGCACGTCGGTGGAGGAGATCGCCCATAAGGCCGGGGTGTCCAAACCGGTCGTCTATGAGCACTTCGGCGGCAAGGAGGGCCTGTACGCGGTCGTCGTCGACCGCGAGATGCGACGTCTGCTGGACATGGTGACCGGGGCGCTTACGGGGGGCCACCCCCGTGAGCTGCTGGAACAGGCCGCGTTCGCACTGCTGGACTACATCGAGCAGTACACCGACGGCTTCCGCATCCTGGTGCGGGACTCCCCGCTCCCCCAGTCGACCGGCACCTTCGCCTCGCTGATCTCCGACATCGCCACCCAGGTCGAGGACATCCTCGGCCGCGAGTTCAAGACCCGGGGCTTCGATGCCAAGCTCTCGCCGCTGTACGCCCAGGCGCTGGTCGGCATGGTGGCCCTCACCGGCCAGTGGTGGCTCAACGTCCGCAAGCCCAAGAAGGCGGAGGTCGCGGCCCACCTCGTCAATCTCGCCTGGCACGGCCTCGACGGCCTGGAGCAGAAGCCGCGCCTGATAGGCCACAGGCGCTCCTGAGTCCCCCGGGCTCGGCAAGAAATTCCTCGGTCCAGTGGCCGGGCGTGTGCGAAGCTCCCCCTCGTGGTGTGCCGAGGTGTGCGCACCCCGAGCGCGAAGGACGAGGATGTTCGCGATATCCCTGGGTGACGACGGCGCCGAGCTGCGCCCGCTGGAGCCGTGGCAGGCGGAGGAGTTCCTGGCGCACATCGAGCGCGGGCGGGAGTTCATCGGGGCCCATGTGGGGCTGCCGGACGCCAACAAGGATCTGCCCTCGGCCCGTGCTTTCCTCCAGTCGTACGCGGAGAAGGCCGCCACCGACACCGGGCGGATCCACGGCATCTGGACGGCCGACGGCAAGCTGGTCGGCGGGGTGCTCTTCCGCACCATGGACGTGCCCCAGGGCACCGCGGAGGCGGGCTGCTGGCTGGAGCCGGCGGCGGTGGGCAAGGGCCTGGTGACCCGGGCGGTACGGGTCATCATCGACTGGGCCTTCGAGGAGCGCGGCATCCACCGCGTGGAGTGGCACGTCTCCTCGGCGAACGAGCCCAGCATCGCCGTGGCCCGCCGCCTGGGAATGCGGAAGGACGGCGTGCTGCGACAGAGCTTTCTGTACCGGGGCGAGCGGGCCGACATGGAGGTCTGGTCGGTCCTCGCCCCGGAGTGGCGCCGCACCCCGTAAGGGCATGAGCTGACTGCCGGCCCTCTTGCCGGGCAACAAGGCATGATGCCTCAGCGCTTGGCGGCGATGACGAACACGCGGCGGAACGGGAACGCCGTCGTACCGTCCGCGTCGGCCGGGTACGCCTCCCGGAGGGCTTCCGCGTACTCGGCCAGGAAACGGTCCCGCGCGTCGGGGTCGTCGGCCAGGCGTTCCAGTACGGGGCGCAGCGCTGTGCCCTTGGTCCATTCGAGTACCGGGTCGGGACCGGTGAGCCGGTGGAGATAGGTGGTCTCCCAGACGTCGACGTCGCAGCCGTCGGGCCCGAGCGGCGCGAGGAGTTCGGCGTAGGCTGCCGGGGTGAGGACTGCGTCGGTGCGCGATGCGGCACCGACGCGGCCCCGCCAGCGCGGGGAGTCGCGCAGTTCGGCCAGCAGGGTGTGGCTCGGAGCGTGGAAGTTGCCGGGCACCTGGAAGGCGAGGACGCCACCGGACGGCAGGGCGGCGAGCCAGTCGGGGAAGGCGTGCTGGTGGCCGGGCACCCACTGGAGCGCCGCGTTGGAGAAGAGCAGGCCGAAGTTCTCGGCCGGGTCGGGGCGCCAGTGTGCGAGGTCGGCGTGGGCGAAGTCGAGCCGCCCGGTCCGGGTGTGCGCCGCGGCCTCGGCGAGCATCTCGGGGGAGTTGTCGTACCCGGTGATGTGCGCCCGGGGCCACCGCCGGGCCAGTGGCTCGCTGGGTCCGCCAGGGCCGCAGCCGAGGTCGGCGATCCGCACCTGGGGATGACCGGGCAGGTGATCGGGTACGTGTGCGAGAAGATCGAGAACGGGACGAAGGCGAGGTCCGGCGTTCCGCAGATACTGCTGGGGGTCCCACATGGCAGCAGCGTGCCCGCACGCTCTCTTGACGTCAAGAGACTTCACGTCGACACAACCTCTACACTGATCCCATGGAGGACGAGGTCGACCGTTTGGTGGCAGCATGGCGCCGGGAGCGCCCTGACCTCGACGTCGAACCGCTCGAGGTGCTCAGCCGGGTCAGCAGGCTGGCCCGGCACCTGGACCGGGCGCGGCGTATCGCGTTCTCCGAGCACGGTCTCGAGCCGTGGGAGTTCGACGTACTGACAGCGCTGCGCCGTGCGGGCACCCCCTATCAGCTCTCCCCCGGCCAGCTGCTCACCCAGACGCTGGTCACCTCCGGGACGATGACCAACCGCATCGACCGCCTCGCCAAGAAGGGGCTGGTGGAGCGGCTGCCCGACCCCAGTGACCGGCGGGGTGTCCTGGTCCGGCTCACCGCCGAGGGACGGGACCGCGCGGACAGCGCGCTGGCCGGGCTGCTCGACCAGGAGCGCGCCATCCTCGTCGAGCTCTCCCCCGTGCAGCGCGGCGAGCTGGCCGGGCTGCTGCGCCAGTTGACGGCGCCGTTCGACAACATCCCCACCTGAGCGGCGGCCCTCCGGGCAACCCACCCGGCCGAAGCGCCCTACCCTCCGTGCCCGCCCGGGCCGTACGATCACGCGCATGGCCATGGGCGCGCGGTTCGAGGGACGGACGGTCATCATCACCGGAGGCGCATCCGGTATCGGTGCCGCGACGGCGCACCGGCTGGCAGACGAGGGGGCGGCCGTCGTCATCCTCGACACGGCGGAGGCCGGGGCGCACCGCACCGCGCGGGAGATCACGGCCTCGGGCGGCCGGGCGGCGTTCGTGCTGGGCGACGTCACGGACGAACCGGCCTGGACGCGTGCCGTGCAGACGGCGCGTGAGGGGTTCGGCCCCGTCGACGGGCTGGTCTGCAACGCGGCGCTGGTGCGCGGCGGCGCGGCCGACGAGATCTCCGTCACCGACTGGGAGGCCCAGCTCGGCACCAATCTGACCGGGGCCTTCCTGGGGGTGCGGGCCTGCGTCGGCGATCTGCGCGAGCGGTGCGGTGCGGTGGTGCTGACCTCCTCCGTGCAGGCCCTGGTCGGACTGCCCGGACGGCCCGCCTACGCCGCGAGCAAGGCGGGCCTGACCGGGCTCGGCAGGCAGCTCGCCGCGGACTTCGGCCCCCGGGTGCGGGTCAACTCCGTGCTGCCGGGCCCCATCATGACGCCTGCCTGGGACGGGATCGGCGCCGAGGAGCGGCGGCAGGCGGCCGGTGAGACGGTGATCGGCCGCCATGGCCGCCCCGACGAGGTCGCAGCCGCCATCGCCTTCCTGCTCTCGCCGGACGCCTCCTATGTGACGGGCGCCGACCTGGTGGTGGACGGAGGCTGGAGCGTCTACAAGAACTCGGTGTGAGCGGGCCCGGCTTGCCCCCTCAGTCGGCGAGCTCCGCGTAGGCGACCGCTCGTTCGATACGGGCCCGCACCAGATACTCGCCGGGAACGGCGTTGCGCTCCCCGAACTCCGCGGCGCGGTCCGCTCCCATGTAGCGGCCGCCGATCCGGGTGGCCCACTCGCGCATCAGCTCCAGATCGTCCGCGAACTCCTCGACGACGCACTCCAGCATCACAAAGCTGAAAGGCGGCTCCTGGTCGTCCACGCACAGGGCGAAGCGGGGCTCGCGGCGCAGCGCGTGGTACTTCAGCGAACTGCCACCCGTGTTGAAGACCAGTCGGCCCTCCCCGTCCAGCAGAAACCACACGGGGGTCACATGGGGGCGGCCGTCCTTGCGGTTGGTCGCCAGCTTGCCGGTGCGGGTGCCCGTCAGGACGAAGTCCCGCCACTGGGCTTCGGTCATCTGCTGCATTGCCACATCTCCACGGTCGTCGGGCTCGGCGATGCGATCAGAAGTGATCGGACCGCAGAGCCTAGAGCGAGGAGCCGACGACCGGCCCGGCACCACGCAGGATGCAGGCGCGTCAGCCGGTCAGCGCGCTGCTGCCGGTTCCAGTTCCGCCGGGCCGACTCCGGCGCGCCGGGCCAGCGCGACGGCCTGAAGCGTGGAGTGGACGCCCAGCTTGCCCAGGACGTTCTGCATATGGGTCCGTACCGTGTGCGGCGACAGATACAGCCGCTCGGCGACGGCCTTGCGGCCCAGCCCCGCCACCATGCACCGCAGGACCTCCCGCTCGCGCGGCGTCAGGGACTCCACCAGGCGTTCGCTCTCGGTGCGGTGCTTGCGGCTGGCGGTCAACTCCTTGAGTACGCCGGTGAGAAGGGCGGGCGGCAGATGTGTCTCGTCCTTGAGGACGCCGCGGATCACCTGGAGGAGCCGGGAGAGGGAACAGTCCTTGGCGACCCAGCCGCCCGCGCCGGCCTGCAGCGCGGCCGCGGCGTGCCGGGGGTCGTCCCGTTCGGCCAGGACGACGGTGCGTACCGCCGGATAGTCGGCGCGGACCCGGGCCACCAGCGGTAATCCGCCGGTGGCGGGCGGGGAGGCGGGCGTTTCAGGCGCCGGGGCGCCCGCCGCGGCGCTGCTCACCGCCGCCGGGTCGTCCTGCGCCGTGCCCAGCGCTCTGCCGTGTGCGTGCCTCTCGCCGTTGGTGCGGGGCGCGCCCTGGTGGGGCGCCGGAGCCTGCGCGGGCACCGGAGCCTGCGCGGGCACCGGTGCCGGACCGGCCACCGGGGGCTGGCCCGGCTGCGCTGCCCCGTTCAGCGGTGCGCCCAGGTCCGCGTCGACGAGCAGGACGTCGAACCGGCGGCCCTCGGCCGCGCCGCGCTCCAGATGACGCAGCGCTGCCGCACCGCTGCCCGCCGCGCCAACTTCGACATCCTGTTCGGCCGCGAGCGCGGCGGCCAAGGACTCGGCGAAAATGCGGTGGTCGTCGACCACCAGCACACGAATACGTTGCATGCCACCCCCTGGCAGTGCGGGCACGGCGCCCATGCGCGGGAAAGCGCGCCATCGACACGGCCGCCGCCGTGTTCGCTGTCTACCCCGCCCCTGGGCGTCGTACCCGGCTGTCTCGCCCCCTGATCAGCACCGGCCCCCACCGGCGCTGTACAAGATTCAGGGTACGGCCGGGCTGTGACAACGGAAGGCAATTAACAAAAATCGTTCTACTCGTGACCCTGTGGGGGCGCGTCAGGGCGTGCCAGGGCGCGTCAGGAGCGCACCTGCGCGGTGGAGCACACCCGCCCGGCACGAGCCGGCCCCCGCCGCCCGTGCACCAGCCTCACAGCCGGCGCGCGCCCGCGCTCGGCACCGCCTCGAACACCTGCGGCACCAGATGACCCGCGGCCTCGAAAGCCGAGGTCACCGCCTCGATGATCTTCTCGGTCCCGGTCTCCTCGGCCAGCACGACCGCCGAGCCGCCGAAGCCCCCGCCGGTCATCCGGGCGCCGAGCGCTCCCGCGGCCAGCGCCGACTCGACCACCAGGTCCAGCTCCTCGCAGGAGACGCGGAAGTCGTCGCGCAGCGAGAGATGTCCCGCCGTCAGCACCGGGCCCACAGCGCGGGTCTCACCGGCGTCCAGCAGCGCGATCGTCTCCTCGACCCGCCGGTTCTCCGTGACGATGTGCCGCACACAGCCGCGCACCCCCGGGTCGTCCAGCCTGGCGTCCAGGCGTGCGAGGGCGGTGCCGAGCTCCTCGTACGCCACATCGCGCAGCGCCGGGACGCCGAGCGCCGTCGCACCCGCCTCGCACGCCCGGCGGCGTTCCGCGTAGGCGCCGTCGGCCAGGGTGTGCTTGACGCGGGTGTCCACGACGAGCATGCGCAGCCCCTCGGCGGCCAGGTCGAAGGGGACCTGGCGCCGGCTCAGGTCGCGGGTGTCCAGGTGCAGCACATGGCCCTCGGTGCAGCACGCCGAGGCCATCTGGTCCATGATTCCGCAGGGCATGCCGACGAAGTCGTTCTCCGCCCGCTGGCACAGCCGTGCCAGCTCCGCCCTGCACAGCCCCAGCCCGTACAGCTCGCTCAACGCGAAGCCGGTGACGACCTCGAGAGCGGCCGACGAGGACAGCCCGGCGCCGGTGGGCACGGTGCTGGTGATCTGCACATCAGCGCCGTTGACCGGCAGCCCCGCTGCACGCATCGCCCACACGACGCCCGCCGGGTACGCGGCCCAGCCGCCGTCAGCGCCCGGCGTCAGCTCGTCGAGCCTCAGCTGGTAGGCGGCGCCCGGCACATCGGCCGAGTGCAGCCGCAGCACGCCGTCGTCGCGCCGCGCCACGGCCGCGTGCACGGTGTGCGGGAGGGCCAGCGGCATCACGAAGCCGTCGTTGTAGTCCGTGTGCTCACCGATGAGGTTGACCCGGCCGGGCGCCGCCCAGGTGCCCTCCGGCTCGGCGCCGTAGACCTCGCGGAAGCCCTCGCGCGCTCCCTGGCTCACGCGGTGCCCTCCGGTGTCCGCTCCTGGGCGGCTGCCGCGGCCCGCTGAGCGAACCGCCAGGCGTCGGCCACGATCTCCTCCAGTCCGCTGCGCTCGGGCCGCCAGCCCAGTTCTGTGCGCGCCCGGTCGGCCGAGGCCACCAGGACGGCCGGATCGCCGCCCCGGCGCGGGGCGACCTGCTCGGGCACGTCGTGCCCGGTGACCTTGCGGACGGTCTCGACGACCTCACGTACGGAGAAGCCGTTGCCGTTGCCGAGGTTGCAGATCAGGTGCTCACCCGGGGCGGTGTGGTCCAGCGCGAGCAGGTGCGCCTCGGCCAGGTCGGCGACGTGGATGTAGTCGCGCACACAGGTGCCGTCGGGTGTGGGGTAGTCGTCGCCGTAGACCGAGATCGCCTCGCGCCGCCCCTGCGCGACCTGGAGGACCAGCGGGATCAGATGCGACTCGGGGTCGTGACGCTCGCCGTAGGCGGCGCCGTCGGCGGTGAAGTAGGCGCCCGCGACGTTGAAGTAGCGCAGTGAGGCGGCGGCCAGGCCGTGTGCCCGGCACTCGCCTCCGATCATGTGGTCGACGGCCAGCTTGGAGGCGCCGTACGGACTGGTGGGCGCGGCGGGGTCGGTCTCGGTGATGGGGGTGCGCTCGGGCTCGCCGTAGACGGCGGCCGTGGAGGAGAAGACCAGCCTGCGTACGCCCGCCTCACGCATCGCGGCCAGCAGCTCGACGGTGCCGCCGACGTTGTTGCGCCAGTACTTCTCGGGCTGCTCGACGGACTCGCCCACCTTGGAGTGCGCGGCGAAGTGGAGCACGCCGTCGTACGAGGCGTCCAGTACGCGTGCGGCGTCCTGGATGCGGCCGCTGACGAACTCGGCGCCGGACGGCACACCCTGCGCGAAGCCGGTGTCGAGGTCGTCGAGGACCGTGACGGTGTGCCCCGCCTCCAGCAGACGTGCCGCCACCACACTGCCCACATATCCGGCCCCGCCGGTCACCAGGTACTTGGCCATTGCCCCATCTTTCCGTTCGCTTCTTCACCGACGGCGCCCACGAAACCACCCGTTGCTGTGTGTTTCATGAAGCCACCTCGCGCAGGCGCCGCGCCGCGGCCTCCGGTGGTACGTCGTTGATGAACACGTTCATGCCGGACTCGGAACCGGCGAGAAACTTCAGCTTGCCGGGAGCCCGTCGGATGGTGAAGAGCTCCAGATGCAGCGCGAACTCCTCGCGGGGCGCCAGGTGCGGGCCGCGGCCGTCGCCGTCGCAGTCGCCGAACGGTGCCTGGTGCCAGGCGGCGATATAGGGAGCGCGGGCCTCCTGCTCGCCGAAGATGCGGTCGAAGCGGCGCAGCAGCTCCAGGTAGATCCCGGGGAACTCGGCGCGCGCCTCCTCGCCCAGTCCCAGCAGGTCGGGCACCCGGGACCTGGGGTACAGGTGCACCTCGTACGGCCAGTGCGCGGCGTAGGGGACGAAGGCCGTCCAGTGCTCGCCTTCGATGACGACCCGCTCCCCCGCGGCACGTTCCGCAGCGACGAGGTCGTCGAAGAGGTTGCCGCCGGTCTGTGCGCCGTGCTCGGCCAGTGAGCGCAGCATGCGGGCCGTGCGCGGGGTGGTGAACGGATAGCCGTAGATCTGGCCGTGCGGGTGGGAGAGGGTCACCCCGATCTCCTCGCCGCGGTTCTCGAAGCAGTACACCTGCTCGACACCGGGCGTCCGGGACAGCTCGGCCGTGCGGTCCGCCCATACGTCCAGGACGAGACGGGCCTGCTCCTCGTCGAGGTCGGCGAAGGAGGCGTGGTGGTCGGAGGTGAAGCTGACCACCTCGCAGCGGCCGGCGCCCGGCGCGTGCCGGAAGAGCCCGGCGGCGTCCTCGTTCTCCTCCTTGCCGGGCGCCCCGCGGAAGGAGGGGAAGCGGTTCTCGAAGACGGCGACGTCGTAGTCGGCCTCCGGGATCTCGCTCATCCGCCCCTCGCGGGACGGGCAGAGGGGACACTCGTCGGCCGGCGGGTGGTAGGTGCGCGCGTTGCGGTGCGCGGTGACACCGACCCACTCGTCCAGCAGCGGGTCGTGCCGGATCTCGGAGTGCGCCTCCATACCGGGCATCGGCCGCCGGTCGGCAGCGGTACGGACGGTGTCGTCGCTCAGGTCGTAGTAAACGATCTCGCGGCCGTCCGCCAGACGGCCTGAGGTCTTCTTCACCGGGTGGCTCCTCGTTCCTGGACCTCAAACATAATCACACACAAGGAACCAGGAGCCAACAGAAGAGCCGAGACGGCTCCGGCTCCGGGCTGCACGGAGCGCTCGTTAATCATCACAATCAAACAAATTCCTGCAACAAGACCTTTCAAAAGTTGAAACACCGGCGGTACGTTCGCGTCCGTTCCGATCGCGCGATGAAGCGAGTGACCCATGTTGCACCTGGCCGAAGGGCTACGGCTCCCCACCAACGGACTCGACTACACACTTCTCGGCATCTACTTCGCCGTGGTACTCGGGATCGGCTTCGCCGCCCGGCGCAGTGTGAAGACCAGCCTCGACTTCTTTCTCTCCGGCCGGTCGCTCCCCGCCTGGATCACCGGTCTCGCCTTCGTGGCCGCCAACCTCGGCGCCACCGAGATCCTCGGCATGGCCGCCAACGGTGCCCAGTACGGCGTCTACACCGTGCACTGGTACTGGATCGGCGCCATCCCCGCCATGGTCTTCCTCGGCCTGGTGATGATGCCGTTCTACTACGGCTCCAAGGTCCGCTCGGTGCCCGAGTTCCTGCTGCACCGCTTCGGGCCCTCCTCCCACCTGCTCAGCTCGATCATCTTCGCGGTCTCCTCCGTGCTGATCGCGGGCGTCAACCTCTACGCGCTCGCCCTGGTGCTCAAGGCGCTGCTGGGCTGGGAGCTGTGGATATCCGTCGTGGTCGCGGGCTTCTTCGTGCTCGCGTACATCACCCTCGGCGGCCTCTCCTCGGCCATCTACACCGAGGTGCTGCAGTTCTTCGTCATCCTCGCCGCGCTGATCCCGCTCACCGTCGTGGGCCTCAAGCGCGTCGGCGGCTGGGGCGGCATCACCGACACCCTCTCCGGTGAGAAGGGCGGCGCCTTCATGACCGCCTGGGACGGCACCGGCATCGGCTCCGCCAACCCGCTGGGCGCCAACTGGCTGACCATCGTGCTGGGCCTCGGCTTCGTGATGAGCTTCGGCTACTGGACGACCAACTTCGCCGAGGTGCAGCGCGCGCTCTCCGCCAAGAACCTCTCAGCGGCGCGGCGCACCCCGCTGATCGCGGCCTTCCCGAAGATCTTCATCCCGGCGGTCGTCGTCATCCCCGGTCTGATCGCGCTGGTGATGGAGCCGACACTGGGCAAGACCGAGAAGGGCCTGCAGTACAACGACGCCATCCCGGTACTGATGCGCGACCTGCTGCCCAACGGCGTGCTCGGCATCGCGGTCACCGGTCTGCTGGCGGCGTTCATGGCCGGTATGGCGGCGAACATCTCCTCCTTCAACACCGTCTTCACCAACGACATCTACGCGGCGTACCTGAAGAAGGACCGTCCCGACGAGCACTATGTGGCCACGGCCCGCTGGGTCACCGTCGCCGGCGTGCTGATCGGGATGGGGACGGCGTTCATCGCCTCCGAGTTCAGCAACATCATGAACTACCTCCAGACGCTGTTCTCCTTCTTCAACGTGCCGCTGTTCGTCGTCTTCATCATCGGCATGTTCTGGAAGAAGACCACGCCGGCGGCCGGGTTCTGGGGCCTGCTGACGGGCACAGTCGGCGCGATGGTGAACTACTTCTGGCTCTACAAGCAGGGCGTCATCGACATCCCCACCGACCAGGGCGCCAACTTCGTCTCATCGATCGTGGCCTTCGCCGTGGGTGCCGTGGTGATGGTGGCCGTCACCCTGTTCACCAAGCCCAAGCCGGCCGAGGAACTCGCGGGGCTCGTCTACGGAACCCGCTCGCCCGGCGAACCCGAGCCGCTGGGCGAGGGCGACGACGCGTGGTACCGCAAGCCCGCGCTGCTGGGCTGGGGCGCGCTGATCCTCGCCGCCGTCTGCTACGTCCCCTTCTCCTTCTGAGCCCCGACGCGGAGGACACTGAAGCTCCATGAGTAGCCCCATGAGTCATGACAGCACCCCCTCGAAGCCGGCCGCTCAGCAGGTGGCCAAGGACGTGGAGGAACTGGAGCGGCGGTCGCAGACCGCGGCCCGGCTCTTCGACGTACGCCGCATCATCGGCGGCCTGTTCGTGGTGTACGGCGTGATCGTCACCCTCGCCGGGGTCTTCGCCTCGGAGGAGGACCTGAGGAAGGCGCAGGACATCAACATCAATCTGTGGACGGGCATCGCCATGCTGATACTTGGCGTGGCCTTCCTCGTATGGCTGAGGCTGAGCCCGACGGTGCCGCCGCCCGCGGTGCGGGACGGCGACGCCGCCGAGTAGGGGCTGCCCCTTTGTGCCGTCGCCGGTCTGCGGGCGCGTTCTGGCTGTGGGGGTACCTCCCGGCCGGAGGCTGGGGGAGCAGTTCCCCGCGCCCCTTGCAGGGCGCCCCCTCCTTACGGGGCGCCCCCACCCGCGCGGTCCAATAAGCCGGTGCGGGCGGCCAGCGCTGCGGCTTCCAGGCGGGAGCCGACGCCCAGTTTCATCAGGACCCGTTGCACATGGGTGCGGGCCGTCGAGGGGGCGATCCCCATGCCCGCGGCGATCAGCCGGGTGTCCTCGCCCTCGGCGACCCGTACCAGCACCTCCACCTCCCGCGGCGTGAGCATCTGCAGCAGCCGGGCGCCCTCGTCGTCCGGCTCCGCTGCCGGGTTGAGCAGTTCGGCGAAGGACTGCGTCAATAACTGCGGTGCCACGGCGGCCTCTCCGGCCCTGGCCTTGACCATGGCACGCTCCACGCCCTCGATCCGCTCGTCGTGCCGCACATAGCCGGACGCCCCCGCCGCGAAGGCGGAGGCGATCCCCCGCGGGCTCGGCACCGGACCGAGCACCACCACCGCGATCTGCGGCTTCTCTCTTTTGATCCGCACCACCGGGTCGAAGACCCCCGGTTCGGCCGGCGTCGCCGTGCCCAGCAGACACACCTCCGGCGCCCTGCTGATCACCAGCTCGGCGGCGCCGCCGCTGGGCGCGGCCGCCGCCAGCACGCGGTGTCCGCGCAGCTTCAGCGCCGAGGCAAGAGCCTCGGCGAGCAGGCGGTGGTCGTCGACCACCATGAGCCGCACGCTCATCAAGCTCGCTCCCCCCACACACTCCCGTTGGCCCCGCACCCCCCGGCGCAGCCCCTCTCTTGTTCTCCGGGAAGCTACACGCTCACTCGCCGTTCCGCGCCCCTTACGGGCTGAAATCCCCAAGGGAGGGCTTGAACCGATCCTGCCCGAGCAGCACCGGCCCGGCACGGAAGAACCGTGCCGGGCCGGTGCTGCTGTGGCCTCAGGAAGGGCTACTCAAGGGCTACTCACCGCTCGGCGCGAAACCGACCGCCAGCCGGGGCTCCTCGTCCCGGAGGCTGGAGCGGTTCTCGGAGAGGGTGTTCTCCAGCAGGAAGAACCTGTTGTGCTCGAAGATCAGCGGGGTGTCCAGCGAACCGGGGGAGACGGAGAACGCCTGCTCGCCCTCGTCGAAGTCGGAGGCCGGCATCTTCAGCAAAGTGGTCTGCTTGCCCTTCTTCGGCTCGATGGTGACGATCTCGCCACCGTGCCCGATGCTGGGCGTCTTGTACGCCACCACGTTGGAGCCCTGCATCTTGAACGGGACGATCTCGCGGCTGTCGCCCGAACTCGACTTCCACTTGGTGCGGCCCGTGTTGAAGTCGAAGGCCATCACCTCGTTGATCCGGGACAGGCTGTCGGAGCCCCCGTCGTGCTCGGTGGTCGCCAGGTAGACCGAATCGGGGCCGACGGCGATGCTGTAGCAGCTGTTGACCTCCACCCGGCAGGGCCTCTCGTAGCGGTCGCCCAGCGAGATCTTCGCCTTGAGCTTCTTGTCCTCGCCGACGGTCAGCACATCGCTGGTCAGCTCGTCACCCGCGCCGGCCACCAGCACCAGCGGCTCGGTGGAGGCGATACGGACGTTGCGCACGCCCTTGGGCGGGTCGTACTTCCACTCGGACTTGCCGGAGTCGGGGTTCAGACGCTGCACGGAAACCTGCGGGTTCCTGATGCTGCTGCCGCACTCCACCACGGCGAACAGCTTCTTGCCGCCCGCGTAGCCGACGTCACGGCACTCGCTCGGCTTGGCCTTCCACAGCTCCTTCTTTGTGGAGATCTTGTAGCCGACGGAGCCACCGATCCACGCGGCCGCGACGGTGTCGCCGCTGATGGCGACGCTGTCCACGGACCGGGTGTCCGCGTTGGGCATGGTCTTGTCCCAGGCGATCTTCTTGGCGTCCAGGTCCACGATCACCATGCGGGTGCAGTCGGCGCTGTTGGAGATGGTCTCCTGTACGACGACGGCGACCTTGTGGTCCTCCGTCATCCCGTTGGAGGCCGCGCAGACATTGCCCTTGAGCGAGATCTTGGTCTCACTGCCGGACTTGAACTCCTTGATGATCATTTCCCGGACCGAGGACTTGGCGAACACCTTGTCGGTGGCCCAGCCGCCTCCGACGTCGGTGTAGTCCTTGACCTCCGGCGCCTTCAGGTCCACGATCTGCTTCGCCTGCGGGTCCTTCGGCGGCGTGTTCGGGTCCTTCTGCTGGGAGTTCTTCTTGTCGTCGCCCTTGGACTCGTTCTTCTTGCCGCCGTCGTCCTTCGTCACGAAGAAGACGACACCGACGGCTATCACCGCGACGGCCACCACACCGGCGACCACGGCAATGATCTTGGAGTTGTTCCTGCCACCGCCTCCGCCACCGGGCGCCCCGGCAGCGGTGTTGGCGTACGGGTAACCGGCCGGCGGCTGCTGCCCGTAGCCGCCCGGCGGCGGACCGGGAGGGCCGGGAGGACCAGGGGGCTGCCCGGGCGGGCCCGGCGGCGGGGGTGTCACAGCGCCGAAGGCGGCCTGCGTGGGCGCCGCGTGGGCGTTCTGCTGCGGATAGCCGTAGCCGGAGGGTGCCGCGGGCGTGGGAGGCTCCGACGGCGTTCCGGCCGGGCCCTGGGGAGGCTGCGGGGGCTGCTGGGGGTAGCCGTACGACTGGTCGGAGCCGGGCTGCTGCGGGTAGCCGTAGGACGGCTGCCCCTGCTGATCACGCGGCGGTTCCTGCGGTGCGCCGAAGCCTCCGGGTGGCGGCTGGCTAGGCGGCGGAGGCGGCTGCGACATGAAAATCCCTCGTTACGGGCAGACCGGCGCCGGACCTTCAACCCCCGTAGGGCAAACCCCCGTAGGGCCGAGCGAATCGGACATGTGGTCTACCAATGGCAGACTTCAGAGCGGAAGTTCTTTCTACCATCGGACACCGAGGACCCGGATCGCGGTTCCGTCACCGTCCGGTACCGAACCCCATGGCCATCGGCGCGCTCTCCTTCTCCGACAGCTCGTCCTTCCCGTACAGCAGGCTCCGCTGGAGGAAGAGCCGGCCGCCCTCGTACAGCGCCGGTGCGCTGGTGCTCATGGTCGGTACGCGGAAGCGGCCCTGCTGCTCCGCGGTCTTGTCCGGCAGCCGCAGCAGCCCGCGCTGCTTGCCGTCGTCCGCCGAGACGCTGACGACCTGGCCGCCCTTCTCCAGGGTCGGAGTCACATAGGCGATCGCCTTGTCGCCCTCGGTCCCGATGGGGTAGACCGTGCGGTCGTCGCCTGAGCTGGACTTCCACTTCGGCTCGCCGCTGTGGAACCCGAAGCCCATCACCTCGTTGGTCCGGGCCAGGCCGTCGCCCTTGCCGCTG
This sequence comes from Streptomyces spirodelae, assembly GCF_017676385.1. Classification (GTDB taxonomy): domain Bacteria; phylum Actinomycetota; class Actinomycetes; order Streptomycetales; family Streptomycetaceae; genus Streptomyces; species Streptomyces spirodelae. The sequence goes on along the minus strand of NZ_JAFFZN010000024.1, from coordinate 64,690 downwards.
TGCTCCTTGGTCGAGACGAAGACCGTCTTGTCGGTCGCCACGACGTTGAAGCACGACTCGCTGCCCATGTTGCCGATCCCGCAGCCCGGTTCGTAGCGCTTGCCCAGGCTGAAGGTTGCGGCGACGGAGCCCTTGTCGTCGATCGTCATGACCTCCGACTCGACCTCGTCACCGGTTCCCACCACCAACACGATCGGCTCCGTGTCCACCACCCGTACCGAGCGTCCGTCGTCCACGCCCCGGGGCAGTTTGACGTCCCAGGTGGAGTGACCGGTCTTCGGGTCGAGCTGATTGACGGTCAGTGTGCTGCCGCACTCCAGGACCGCCAGCAGCCGGGCGCCGCCTCCGTAGCGGGTGTGCTCGCAGGTCTCGCCCGTCTCCTTGCTCTTCCACAGCGGGTCGCCGCCCTCGATCGGGTAGGCGGCGAAACCGCCGATCCAGGAGAGGGCGACGGTGTCCTGTGCAACCGTCAGGTTGAGGTCCCCGCCGCCGAAGATGGTGTCTCCGAACGGGACCGGCTTCTCCCAGAGCTTCTCGCCGGTGTCCACGTCGAAGACCGCGACGCTGTTGCAGCCGTGGCCGCCCTTCTCGAAGCCGACCGCCGTGAGGTGGTCGTCGGTCATGTGCGGCGACGCGGCGCACACCGGGCCGCCCAGCGGTACCCGCCAGGCCCGCTTGCCGTCCATGTGATAGCCCTCGACGGCGTTGATCGTGGACTTGGCGTAGATCTTCTCGGTGGCCCAGCCCCCGTCCGCGCCCTTGGCGTCCTTGACGTGGGTGTTGGGCTGCTCCAGCGTGAACAGCTGCTTGGCGGTGCTGCCGCCGGCGACCGCGCCGCCGTCGGCCTGGCCGCCCCCGCCTCCGCCCCCGTCGTCACCGGTGAACATCCATATGCCGCCCGCGATGAGCACCACGGCGACCACAGCCGCGATGGCGGCGAGCACCTTGGTGTTGGCACCGCCGGGCCCGGACGGCGGACCGGAGGGAGGGTGCGGCCCGTACGGACCCTGCGTGCCCGGGGGAGACGGCGGGACCGGCGGCGCCGAAGGGTGGGCGCCGTACTGCGGCGGGCCGACGCCGCCACCGGGCGGCGGCTGGGCCGGCGGCGGCCCGGGGGGCGAGGAGGGGGGCTGCGCCGGCGGGTGAGGCGGATTCCAGCCACCGTGCGGAGGCTGACCAGGCGGCGGAGGCGGTGGCTGTGTCATCGCGGGTCCTCAGAACGGAGCAGGGCGTTTCTTTCTACCACCGGCCCCGTGTGCGATTGTCATGCACCCTCACTGTCCGCCAGTTCAAGCCAGCGCAGCTCCAACTCCTCGCGCTTCTCCCGGGTCTCGCGCAGCTCGGCGTCCAGCCCCGCGACCCGCTCGAAGTCCGTGGCGTGCTCGGCCATCTCGGCGTGCAGTGCCGCCTCGCGCTGCTCGGCCTTCTCCACCTGGCGCTCGATCCGCTGCATCTCCTTCTGCGCCGCGCGCGAGAGCCCCGCCGGCTTGGCGTTGGCCTTGGCGGACTCGGCCGGTGGGGTGGCCGCGCTGCCGCCCGGCGCGGCGGCGGGGGCCGCCGCCGCGGCCCTGGCCTCGATCCGGGCCCGGCGCTCCAGGTACTCGTCGATACCGCGCGGCAGCATCCGCAGCGTCGCGTCGCCCAGCAGCGCGAAGACGCGGTCCGTGGTGCGCTCGATGAAGTACCGGTCGTGCGAGATGACCACCAGGGACCCCGCCCAGCCGTCCAACAGGTCCTCCAGCTGGGTCAGGGTCTCGATGTCCAGGTCGTTGGTGGGCTCGTCCAGGAAGAGGACATTGGGCTCGTCCATCAGCAGCCGCAGGATCTGCAGACGCCGCCGCTCGCCGCCGGAGAGGTCGCCGACCGGCGTCCACTGCTTCTCCTTGACGAACCCGAACCGCTCGCACAGCTGCGAGGCCGTCATCTCGCGGCCCTTGCCCAGATCGATCCGGGAGCGTACGGCCTCGACCGCCTCCAGGACCCGCAGCGCCGGGTCCAGCTCGGCGACCTCCTGGGAGAGGTACGCCAGCTTCACCGTCTTGCCGACCTTGATCCGGCCCTCGGTCACCAGCGGGGAGGTCTGCTCGCCGCCGGTGCGCGCGGTGTCGGCCAGGGCTCGCAGCAGGGAGGTCTTGCCCGCGCCGTTGACCCCGACCAGGCCGATCCGGTCACCGGGGCCGAGCTGCCAGGTCAGATGCTTGAGCAGCATCTTGGGGCCGGCCTGCACGGTCACGTCCTCCAGGTCGAAGACGGTCTTGCCCAGCCGCGAGTTGGCGAACCGCATCAGCTCCTGGCTGTCGCGCGGCGGCGGCTCGCCCTCGATCAGCGCGTTCGCCGCCTCGATCCTGAAGCGGGGCTTGCTGGTACGGGCCGGGGCACCGCGCCGCAGCCAGGCCAGCTCCTTGCGCATCAGATTCTGCCGCTTGCTCTCCTCCTGCGCGGCGATGCGCTCCCGCTCCGCGCGGGCGAAGACGTAGTCGGAGTAGCCGCCTTCGTACTCGTGCAGAGCGCCGCGCTGCACATCCCACATCCGGGTGGCGACCTGGTCGAGGAACCAGCGGTCGTGCGTGACGCACACCAGCGCGGAGCGCCGGGAGCGCAGATGGCCTGCCAGCCAGGAGATGCCCTCCACGTCGAGGTGGTTGGTGGGCTCGTCCAGCACGATCAGGTCCTGCTCGGCGATCAGCAGCTTGGCGAGCGCGATACGGCGGCGCTCACCGCCGGAGAGCGGCCCGATCACGGTGTCCAGCCCCTGGGGGAAGCCGGGCAGGTCCAGGCCGCCGAAGAGTCCGGTGAGCACATCGCGGACGCGTGCCACGCCCGCCCACTCGTGGTCGGCCATGTCGCCGACCACCTCGTGCCGGACGGTCGCCTCCGGGTCGAGGGAGTCGTGCTGGGTCAGTACGCCCAGCCGCAGGCCGCCCGCGTGCGTGACCCGGCCCGCGTCGGGCTCCTCCTCGCGGGCCAGCACCTTGATGAGGGTGGTCTTGCCGTCTCCGTTGCGGCCCACGACGCCGATCTTGTCGCCCTCGCTGACACCCAGCGAGAGGGCGTCGAGGATGGTGCGGGTGCCGTGCACCTTGTCGACGGCTTCGAGGTTGACGAGGTTCACCGGGGTACCGCGGTTGCCAGCCATCTCACTCCTGTTGGGGACCAGCCCCCAAGGGTAGCCCCCGCCGCGAATCCGCCGTTCAGGTGCCGTGCAGCATCAGCGCTATGCCGCCCACCATCAGGACGCTCGCCGCGGTACGGGGCCAGCCGAAGCGCTCCTTGAAGAAGAGCGCGCCTATCGCGGCCCCCGCGATGATCGAGGACTCCCGCAGCGCGGCCACCGGGGCCAGCGGCGCCCTGGTCTGCGCCCACAGCACCAGCCCGTAGGCCAGCACGGACAGCGCGCCGCCCAGCAGCCCGCGCAGCGCGATCGGGCGCAGCTGCCCGGCCAGCCGACGGCGTCGGGTGGCGAGCGCCCAGGCGGGGATGGCCAGCCCCTCCAGGATCATCAGCCAGGCGATGTAGCCGAGCGCGGTGCCGGAGGCCCGTACGCCCACGCCGTCCACGACGGTGTACGAGGCGATGGCGAGCCCCGTGCACACCGCTGCGGCCAGGGCCGGCCACTGCGCCCCCGCGGCCGTGCTCCGTGCGGACCGCAGCCCCCACAGAGCGACCCCGACCAGCCCCACCGAGGCCATCAGCACCCCGGCGAGCTGCCAGGGGCCGGGCATCTCATGGACGAAGACGGCGGCAAGCACGGTCACCACCAGCGGCGCCGTGCCCCGCGCGATGGGGTACATCTGCCCGAACTCGCCCATCCGGAAGGAGCGCATCAGCAGCGCCTGGTAGACGACGTGCAGCAGGGCCGAGAAGAGGAGCGGCGGCCAGGCCCCGGCGGCGGGCAGCGGCGCGAAGCAGGCGAGCACGCCGCCGCACAGCGTTCCGCCGCCGCCGACCAGGGTGAAGGCGAGCAGCTGGTCGCGGATGCCGTGCGCCAGCGCGTTCCAGGTGGCATGGGTGAGCGCCGCGGCGAGCACCGCGGCGACGACCAACGGCGTCACCGGGCACCGCCGGACGCTGCACATGCACCGCCGGACGCTGCGCGGGCACCGCCGGACGCTGCACGGAGGCGGGGTTGTCGCGTCATGCGTGAAGACGCTATCGCCCGTTACAGCGGCCGCCGCCGCGGGGGATCAACAGCCGGGCACCGGGTCAGCCCGCGGCGTCCAGGACCTTGCGGACGACAGGGCCGGCGTTCTCGTTGCCGTGTCCGGAGGCCGGCACCACGGCCGCGGCTGCGACGTCACCGGAGTAGGCGGTGAACCAGGCGTTCGGCTTCTTCTGCCCGTCGACCTCGGCCGAGCCGGTCTTGGCCCCGAAGTCCCCGCTCAGCCCGGACATCGGCTTGGCCGCCGTGCCGCCGGTCGCGGTGACCTTCATCAGGGACTTGAGGTCCTTGTGGACACCGGGCTTGAGGGAACGCGGGGCCTTGGCGAGGGTCCGCTTGTCCAGCGAAGGGGAGACCAGGTACGGCTGCTTGAAGCTGCCGTGCTGCACGGTGGCCGAGACCGACGCCATGTTGAGCGGGTTCATCCGCACGCCGCCCTGGCCCATGAGGGAGGCCGCCATCTGGGCGCCGGACTGCACCGGGACCCGGCCGTCGAACGTGGCGGTGCCGGTCTTCCAGTTGAGGCCGATGCCGAAGACGTCGCGGGCCTCCTTGGTGAGGTCGTCGTTCTCCAGCTTGGGCGCCTGGCTGATGAAGGCGGTGTTGCAGGAGCGGGCGAAGCTCTGCGCGAAGGTGCCGTGCTTGATCTCGAACTTGTCGTCGTTCTGGAACTTCCAGCCGCCGTACTTGAAGTACTTGGGGCAGGGATGTGCCTTGCCCGGGGAGGCGAGGCCCTTGTCGAGCAGCATGGCGCTGCTGACGACCTTCATCGTGGAGCCGGGGGCCAGCGAGCCCTGGAGGGCGCTGTTGAAGCCCTTGGCGGGCGAGTTGGCGATGGCCAGGATCTCGCCCGTGCTGGGTTTGACGGCGACGACGGAGGCTTTCGGCTTGCCGCTGACTGCGGCCTCGGCCGCGCGCTGCGCCTTGGCGTCGATGGTCGTCTGCAGCTTGCCCGGGGTGGGCTTGGACAGCTGCCGCAGCACGTCCTTGGTCTTGCCCTTGGCGTCGACGATGCGGGTCTGCACGCCCGGGGAGCCGTCGGTCTTGTCGCCGTAGCGCTTGCCGAGGTCGCTGATCACATTGGCGAGCGCCGGGTGGTCCTTGGCGGTGAGCGGCGAGCCGTCGCGGTCGACAGCGGTGACGGGCGGGGTGCCCGACTCGTCGGTCCTGATGGTCCGGCCGTCCTTGAGCTCGGGGTGCAGCACGGACGGCTTCCAGTCGACGACCGGCTCGCCGGTGCCGGAGGCGCGGACGATCTCCAGCGCGGAGTCGTAGTTCCAGGCGGAGCGCTTCTTGCCGTAGGCGATCTGCGCGGTGACGTCGAAGGGCACCTTCTCGCCGTCCGCCGCCTTGGGGCTGACGGTGACCTTGGCGATGTGGGCCTTGCTGCGGAAGGTGGCCAGGGCCTTGGCGGCCGCGGCGGAGTCGTCGGTCAGCGCGGCGGCCTTCTTGGCGTCGCCCTGGGACCAGGCGCCCAGGAACTCCTTCGCGGCGGTGCGCACCTCGCGGGCGCTGAGCGGGCCCTGCTTGACCTTGTCCGGCGCCTTGCCCTCGTCCTTGGCCGTGACGGTGCCCTTGCCCTCCTCACCGTCGCTGCCGACCAGGGCGTAGACGCCGACGCCGGTGAGCCCGACGACAGCGGCGGCGACCCCGCCGATCACGGCCATCTTCTGTGTGTCGCGCATCCGAGTTCTGCCCCTCCACCCCGCCTTGGCCCTGTGCGGCCGAAGTCCTGACGCGAGGCACCCTAGAGCACGTCCATGACAGAACGTGTCCCGGTATGCCCGTTTGGACCTGTCTTTCGGGGATCTGGTTTCCAGGTTTCACCGGTTCCGGGAATCCGGTCCGGAGAGCGGAACCACCGCACCGCGGCGGCCGCGGCCCGGTGGCCTCTGGGGCAGACGAGCAGCGCGGGGCGATCGGTTCCAGATCACGGCTTTGTGTCCGAATCGCGATCTTCGGGTCATCCGAACGTTGTGCCGTCAGATCCACGAATCCAGCCACATCCGGTGCCGCCACTCGCTCAGCGGGATGGTCTGCCCGGTGTAGATCGGCCAGAAGTAGATGAAGTTCCAGACGATCAGCAGCCCGACGACGCCCACCGCGACCACTCCCAAGGTGCGGCGTCTGTCGTCCGCGCCCGGTGGCCCGGCCAGCGCTCCGGCCGCCATCGCCAGGCCCAGGCACAGGAAGGGCAGGAACACCACGGCGTAGAAGAGGAAGATGGTGCGCTCCTGGTAGAGGAGCCAGGGCAGATAGCCCGCCGCGACGCCGCACAGGATGGCACCCGCACGCCAGTCGCGGCGGAAGAACCAGCGGTAGAGGACGTAGGCCAGCGCCACGCACGCGGCCCACCACAGCAACGGGGTGCCCAGCGCGAGGACTTCACGGGCGCAGCCCTCGGCCTTGTCGGTGCAGCCGTCGGTGCCCGCCTTGGGCGACTCGTAGAAGTAGGAGACGGGACGGCCCAGGACCAGCCAGCTCCACGGGTTGGACTGGTAGGTGTGGTGCGAGGTGAGGTTGACGTGGAAGTCGTAGACCTCGCTCTCGTAGTGCCACAGGCTGCGCAGCGGCCCCGGCAGCCAGCCCCAGGGCCCGGCGGCGCCCTGCTTGTCCGCCCAGTCGCGGAAGTAGCCCCCCGAGGTGGCGAACCAGCCCGTCCAGGAGGCGACGTAGGTGACCACCGCGACCACCGGCAGCGAGACGAAGGCGGGCAGCGCGTCCTTGCGGAGCATCGCCGGCAGGGGCCGCGAGGCGCCGGCGGTGCGGCGCGCGCCCATGTCCCACAGGACCGTCAGCAGCCCGAAGGCGGCCAGCACGTACAGCCCGTTCCACTTGGTGGCGCAGGCCAGTCCCAGGCACACCCCGGCCGCCAGCCGCCACGGCCGCAGTCCCAGGCCGGCCCGGTCCCCCACGAAGGCGTCCGGCAGCGGCACACCGGTGCCGGGCCCCTCATCGGTGCCACCGCGCGGCAGCCGCGCCGCGAGCCCGGCCCGGCTCTTGTCCCGGTCGACGAGCAGACAGCCGAAGGCCGCCAGCACCCAGAACATCACCACCAGGTCCAGCAGCGCGGCGCGGCTCATCACGAAGTGCAGCCCGTCCACCGCCATCAGGGCGCCCGCCAGGCACCCCAGCGCCGTCGAGCGGAACAGCCTGCGCCCGATGCGGCACAGCATCAGCACCGAGAGGGTGCCCAGCAGCGCCACCATGAACCGCCAGCCGAACGGGTCCAGCCCGAAGACGGCCTCGCCCAGCCCGATGATCCACTTGCCGACCGGCGGGTGGACGACGTACGAGCCCTCCGGCGAGAGGGGGATGTGCTGCGGATCGCCCAGGATCTTGTCGTTGGCGTTGTCCGGCCAGGTTCCCTCGTACCCGAGGTGGATGAGCGACCAGGCGTCCTTGGCGTAGTACGTCTCGTCGAATATGACGGCGTGCGGGGAGCCCAGGTGCCAGAACCGCAGCGCCCCGGCGACCAGCGCCACCAGCAGCGGCCCGCCCCAGGCCGCCCAGCGCGCCAGCCGCACGGAGACCTCGGGCGCCAGTCCGAAGACGGCGCCCAGCCGCGGGTCGGGTTCGGGGAACGGCGGGGTGAGCCGTTCGCGGACACCGGCGCGGGGCCGTGCCGTATAGCCGAAGCGCCGCAGCCGCGCCTGCCACCTGGGCGGCAGCGCAGGATCGCCGGCACCCTCGGCGCTGCCCTCGGTGCCAGGGCTGCCGGGCACGCCCTGCCTGCGGTCGGCGTCCCCCACGGTGTCACTGGTCGTCACGCGGGCCATCGTAGGGATCGGGAGGGCGGCGCGCGCGGCCGCCGTCGCCGCCGCCGCACGGTTGGCGGGGTGAGGCCGCGCGGCGCGCGCCGGGGCACTGCGAGGATGGGCGGGTGACTGGAACGCTCGTACTCGCCGGAACGCCCATCGGTGACCCCTCGGACGCACCGCCGCGGCTCGCGGCCGAACTGGAAGCCGCCGATGTCGTCGCCGCCGAGGACACCCGGCGGCTGCGCAAGCTGTCCCAGGCACTGGGGGTGGTCCCGGCCGGGCGGATCGTCTCCTACTTCGAGGGCAACGAGGCGGCGCGTACGCCCGAGCTCGCCGAGGCGCTGGCCCGGGGCGCGCGGGTGGTACTGGTGACGGACGCGGGCATGCCCTCGGTCTCCGACCCGGGCTACCGGCTGGTCGCCGCGGCCGTGGAGCGCGGGGTGCGGGTCACCGCCGTACCCGGGCCCTCGGCTGTGCTGACCGCGCTGGCGGTCTCCGGGCTGCCGGTGGACCGGTTCTGCTTCGAGGGGTTCCTGCCCCGCAAACAGGGCGAGCGACTCAGCAGGCTGCGGGAGGCCGCCGAGGAGCGGCGCACCCTGGTGTATTTCGAGTCGCCGCACCGGCTGGAGGCGACCCTCGCCGCCATGGCCGAGGTCTTCGGCGCCGAGCGCGAGGCCGCCGTGTGCCGGGAGCTGACCAAGACCTACGAGCAGGTGCGGCGCGGGCCGCTGGGCGAGCTGGCCCGGTGGGCCGCCGAGGGGGTGCGCGGCGAGATCACCGTCGTCGTACGGGGCGCCGAAGCGCCCGCCTCGGGCCGTGCCGACGCGGCGGAGCTGGCGCGCCGGGTGGCGGAGCGCGAGAAGGCGGGCCAGCAGCGCAAGGAGGCCATCGCGGAAGTGGCCCGCGAGGCGGGAGTGCCGAAGCGTGAGGTCTTCGACGCGGTGGTCGCAGCCAAGAACAACGGGGGCGGCCGGTGAGGGGCAGGGCACCGGCAGCGGGTGAGGCCCGGCACACAGGTAAAGGACTTGCCGGATAACGCAAAGGGAAGCCCCATGGACGCCCTTTACCTTGACGCTTGGGCCAAATTTCACCAAACGGAGGGAAAGCCCTGCCGAGATTCCTTCCGGTGCGTTGATATGAGGAGTGCACTGGCAGTGGGCGTGAACCGCCCCCAGGAAGGAGCTGCCATGAAGCACGAGAGCGGCAACGGCAAGTCCGCGGCGAACTCCGCCATATCCACGCAGGACACGGTGCGTGAGGCGTACTCGTTCGCCTGCATGAAGTGCGGCCACGGATGGGAGCAGGAGTACGAGATCCGGCACTTGGAATACACCGACGGCAGGCCATTGGTCGTGTATTACACGGACGGTGAGCGCGTTCCCTCACCGCTCACGAAACCCACGTGCCGCTTTTGCGACGGGCATGTCGTCCGCATCATGCGTTCGGGACGCGTCTCCACAGCAGAAGCCGCGCTTCCGCACCACTGATATCCGCTGAAGGCTCCCCGCCGAGATCCCCGGGCACTCCCCGCTGCTGTGCCGGTCGCCTCCCCCGAAGAGGCGCGACGCCGCGCTTTATCATCGCCGGTATGTCCACCTCCGCGACCCCGCACAACGCAGCGAACACAGCGGCGAAGAACGCCGCCAAGGCTCGGGCGGCCCAGGCGCCTCCGCCGCCGCCCGAGCCACTCGCCTTCCCGGTCGCGGACTCCCACACCCACCTCGACATGCAGGAGTCAGCGGTCGCCGACGCGCTCACCGCTGCCGCCGCCGTGGGAGTGACCACGGTCATCCAGGTCGGCTGCGATCTGGAGCGCTCCCGGTGGGCCGCCGAGACGGCCGCCACCTGGAAGAACGTATGGGCCGCCGTCGCCCTGCACCCCAACGAGGCGCCCCGGCTCGGCGCCGAGGGCGGCGACGGCGGCGAGAAGGCGCTGGACGAGGCGCTCGCGGGCATCGAGAAGCTCGCCATGCTCCCCCAGGTGCTCGCCGTCGGTGAGACCGGCCTGGACTACTTCCGTACCGGCCCTGAGGGCGTCGCCGCGCAGCAGCGGTCCTTCCGCGCCCACATCGAGCTGGCCAAGCGGCTGGACAAGGCCCTGGTCATCCACGACCGCGACGCACACGACGACGTGCTGCGCATCCTCCAGGAGGAGGGCGCCCCCGAGCGCACCGTCTTCCACTGCTACTCGGGCGACGCCGAGATGGCGAAGCTGTGCGCCGAGAAGGGCTACTTCATGTCCTTTGCCGGGAACATCACCTTCAAGAACGCGCAGCCGCTGCGCGAAGCGCTCGCCGTGGCGCCGCCTGAGCTGCTGCTGGTGGAGACGGACGCGCCGTTCCTCACCCCGGCGCCCTACCGCGGGCGCCCCAACGCGCCCTATCTGATCCCGCTCACGCTGCGTGCCATGGCCGAGGTCAAGGGCATGGAGGAGGAGCGCCTGGCCCGCCACGTGGCCGCGAACACCGCACGGGCCTTCGGCTACTGACCGCCGCCCGGGCGGCGGTCCGCGGGGTCCGGGCGCGGCCGTAAACTGGGGCGGTGAGCGCTGCCCCTTCCGACCCGTCCACCGCCTCCGACACCTTCGGCAGCGGCGTGCTGCTCGGCCCCGCTGAGGTGCGGGAGCTGGCGGAAGCGCTGGGGGTGCGGCCCACCAAGCAGCGCGGCCAGAACTTCGTCATCGACCCGAACACGGTGCGCCGGATCGTGCGCACGGCCGAGGTCCGCGACGACGATGTCGTCCTGGAGGTCGGCCCCGGACTCGGCTCGCTGACCCTGGCGCTGCTGGAGACGGCAGCGCACGTCACCGCCGTCGAGGTGGACGACGTGCTGGCGGCCGCCCTGCCCGCGACCGTACGGGCGCGGCTGCCCGAGCGCGCCGCACGCTTCCGCCTGGTGCACGAGGACGCCCTGCGCGTCACCGAACTGCCCGGGCCCGCACCGACCACGCTGGTCGCCAACCTCCCCTACAACGTGGCCGTCCCGGTGCTGCTGCACCTGCTGGCACGGTTCCCGAGCATCGAGCGGACGCTGGTGATGGTGCAGTCCGAGGTCGCCGACCGGCTGGCCGCGCCACCGGGTTCCAAGGTGTACGGCGTGCCGTCGGCGAAGGCCGCCTGGTACTGCGAGGTCAAGCGCGCCGGAGCCATCGGGCGCAACGTCTTCTGGCCCGCGCCCAATGTCGACTCAGGGCTGGTCTCGCTGGTGCGCCGCCCACACCCCCCGGCGACCGGCGCGAGCCGCGAGGAGGTGTTCGCCGTCGTGGACGCGGCGTTCGCCCAGCGCCGCAAGACACTGCGGGCCGCGCTCTCCGGATGGGCCGGCTCAGGGGCAGCGGCCGAGGAGGCGCTGCGCGCCGCCGGGGTCTCGCCGCAGGCACGCGGGGAGTCGCTGACCATCGCCGAGTTCGCCGCGATCGCGGAGCACGGCCCGCGCCGGGAGACCGCGCAGGGCAGCCCGAACTCAGACGTCGAGGAGCGCACCGAGTGAGCCAGCCAGCCGCCACCCCCACCGGCCCCGCGGGGACGGTCACCGTCCGGGTACCGGCCAAGGTCAATGTGCAGCTGTCGGTCGGCCCGCTGCGCCCCGACGGGTTCCACGACCTGGCCAACGTCTTCCTCGCCGTCGGCCTGTACGACTCGGTGAGCGCGACCCGTGCCGAAGCGCCGCTGCTGACCGTCTCCGGGCCGGACGCCGCACAGGTGCCGCAGGACCGCACCAACCTGGCGGCGCGCGCCGCCGAACTGCTGGCCCGCAGGAACGGGCTGGCCCCCGACGTCCACCTGCACATCGCCAAGGACATCCCCGTCGCCGGCGGCATGGCGGGCGGCAGCGCGGACGCCGCGGGGGCGCTGCTGGCCTGCGACCGGCTGTGGGGCCTGCACACGCCCCGCGAGGAGCTGCTCGCGCTCTGCGCCGAGCTGGGCTCCGATGTGCCGTTCAGCCTCGCGGGCGGCGCCGCGCTCGGTGAGGGCCGGGGCGAGGTGCTGACGCCGCTGGAGGTGGGCGGCGACTTCCACTGGGTGTTCGCCGTCGCCGAGGGCGGCCTCTCGACGCCGGACGTCTACCGCGAGTGCGACCGGCTGCGGGAAGCCGCCGAGGGCGGCGTACCCGAACCGGTGGCCCACGAGCCGCTGTTGGCCGCCCTGCGCGCGGGCGACACCCAGGCGCTGGCCCCCACGCTGCGGAACGACCTCCAGCCCGCCGCCCTCTCGCTGCGGCCCGCCCTCGCCGAGACCCTCGACACCGGCCTCGCCGCGGGCGCGTTGGCGGCGCTGGTCTCCGGCTCCGGCCCCACCTGCGCGTTCCTGGCCGCCGACGCGGACTCGGCGATCCGCGTCGCCCACGCCCTCACCGCCTCCGGCACCTGCCGCGCCGCTCGCGCGACGTCCGGCCCCGCGCCGGGCGCGACGGTGGTGTGACGGCGCGCACCCTCAGGGGCGTCCCGTCAGGGGAGCGGGGAACTGCGCGACCAGCCGACACGAACCAGCGGACCGTGTACGGCGGACAGGGGCAGCCTCCTGGTCAGCCCACAACGGAGCGCAAGGCGCGGATCACAGCCTGCGGACGCGGATCGCTGGTCACCGAACGGTGCAGGGTCCCGGTGACATAGCCGAAGGAGACCCCCGTCTCCGGATCGGCGAAGCCGAGGGAACCACCACGCCCCGGGTGCCCGAAGGACCCGGGGCCCAGCATCGGGCAGGCCGGGCCGTGCAGCATGTAGCCCAGACCGAAGCGGGTGCCCACGACCAGCACCCGGTCGGGCCCGTCCGACTCCAGGGAGCGGGCCTGGGTCAGTGTCGCGGGCGTGAACAGCCGCCGCGCCCCGCCGAGTGGGCCCAGCAGCGCCGCGTAGAACGCGGACAGCGCGCGGGCCGTGGCGATGCCGCCGGAGGCGGGCAGTTCGGCTGCGCGCCACTCCGGGGCGTTCTCGTCGGGCTTCGGCGCGATGACGTCGAAGGCGCGGCGGGTGAGCGAGGCCGGATCGGCGTACGCCTCGGTCACCGAGCGCTTGGGGCGGGTACGCAGCGCGCCCGGTTCCGGTGCGGGCGCCTCCTGTTCGGCGACCCTGGCCGCCCGGCCCTCGGCCGCCACCGCTTCAGGCAGCCCGATCCACAGATCGAGTCCAAGGGGAGCCGCCACCTCGTCGGCGAACCAGCGCCCCAGGGTGCGACCGCCGCTGGCACGCGCCACCAGTTCGCCCAGCAGCCAGCCGAAGGTGTGCGGGTGGTAGCCGTGCGCCGTGCCGGGCTCCCACGCGGGGGCCTGTGCCGCCAGGGCACGCACGGCCCGGCCCGGCTCCAGCGCCTCCTGGGGCGTGAGCGGAGCGTCGAGCGCCGGCAGCCCGGCGCGGTGCGCCAGCAGATGGCGGACCAGGACGCGCTCCTTGCCGGCCGCCTTGAACTGCGGCCAGTACGCGCCGACGGGCGCGTCCAGATCGAGTTGGCCGCGCTGGTGCAGCAGATGCGGGACGGCTGCCGCCAGACCCTTGGTGGCCGAGCGGACGACCACGGCGGTGTCCTCGCTCCACGGCGCCGCGTGCGGGTCGGCCGGGTCGGTGGTGCCGGCCCACAGGTCGACGACCTTGCGGCCTTCCCGGTGCACGGCCAGCGCGGCGCCCCGCTCGCCGCGCCGCTCGAAGTTGCGTATGAAGGCGTCCCGGACGGGCTCGTACCCGTCCGCCACCGTGCCGTGCACAGTCGGCTGTGTGCCGTGCGCTGTGTCAACGACCTCTGCCACGTTTCCTTCGCTCCTGTCGCCTTGAGGGCGCCTTTCGCCACGAGAGCGCGATTTTGTGACGCCGCGCCCCCATGGTCCTACGGGGCGGACGAAGCCGTGCGGCTGGGGCACCCCCTCAAGCGGCGGGCACCGTCACCGAGCGGGGGTCGAAGCCGAAGGGGAGTTCCAATCGGTGGGCCCGCATGAGCTCGGCGTCGGAAAGAAGGTCCTGCGTGTGGCCGTCCGCAACAAGGACACCGTCGCTGAGCACCACGGACCGCGGGCACAGCTCCAGCGCGTACGGCAGGTCGTGGGTGACCATCAGCACCGTCAGATCCAGCGACCGGATCAGATCGGCCAGCTCGCGGCGGGCTGCCGGGTCGAGATTGGAGGACGGCTCGTCCAGTACGAGGATCTCGGGGTGGCCGGCCAGCACGGTGGCGACCGCCACCCGGCGCCGCTGCCCGAAGGAGAGATGGTGCGGCGCCCGGTCGGCGTGCTCGGCCATCCCGACCCGCTCCAGCGCCTCCTGTACCCGCGCCTCCAACTCGGCGCCGCGCAGCCCCGCGGCGGCGGGTCCGAAGGCCACGTCCTCGCGGACCGTCGGCATGAACAGCTGGTCGTCCGGGTCCTGGAAGACGATGCCGACCCGGCGCCGGATCTCCGCCAGGTGCGGGCGCTCGGCCTTCAGCCCGGCGACGGTGACCGATCCGGCACCCGGCGCCAGGATGCCGTTCAGGTGCAGCACCAGCGTGGTCTTTCCCGCGCCGTTGGGCCCGAGCAGCGCGACCCGCTGGCCGCGCTGCACGGTCAGGTCGACGCCGAAGAGCGCCTGATGGCCGTCGGGGTAGGCGTAGGCCAGGCCCCGCACCTCCAGCGAGGGAACGTCGGGGGAAGGGGAAACAGCGGCGGAGGTCACAGGGTCCATCCCAACAGGCAGATTGCGAGGGCGGTCAGCGGGAGCGCTGCCGAACGGGCCCACTCGGCACGGGCGGCGGGCCCGGCGCCGAGTGCGGGGGGCATGGTGCCGGCGTACCCGCGGCTGAGCATCGCCAGGTGCACCCGCTCGCCGCGCTCGTAGGAGCGGATGAACAGCGATCCTGCCGACTTGGCCAGCACTCCCCAGTGGCGCGGCCCGCGCGCCTCGAAGCCGCGGGAGAGCCGCGCTGTGCGCATCCGGCGCATCTCCTCGCTGATGACGTCGGCGTAGCGCACCATGAAGGTGGCGATCTGGCACAGCAGCGGCGGCATCCGCAACCGCGCCAGCCCCAGCAGGAGTTCGTTCAGCCCCGTCGTCGAGGCGAGCAGCACCGAGGCGGCCACCCCGAGGGTGCCCTTGGCCAGTACGTTCCACGCACCCCACAGGCCCGGCTCGGACAGCGAAAGGCCCACCACGGTGATCCGCTCGCCCTCCGCGA
Organism: Streptomyces spirodelae; assembly: GCF_017676385.1. Taxonomy (GTDB): domain Bacteria; phylum Actinomycetota; class Actinomycetes; order Streptomycetales; family Streptomycetaceae; genus Streptomyces; species Streptomyces spirodelae. Next base: position 49,634 of record NZ_JAFFZN010000024.1, on the reverse strand, counting down.
CGAACGGCAGCAGCACCGCGAACGCCACGAACGGCACCTCGATCGCCATCCGGGTCAGCAGATGGCGCGGCGGTACCCGGGAGACGGCCGCGACCGCGGCCAGCAGCACCGCGTAGGCGCCGAACGCCCATACGGCCTCGCGCGGTGTGGCAACGACCAGCACGACGAAGCAGAAGACGGCCGCCAGCTTGCAGTGCGCGGGCAGCGCGTGCACGGGCGAGTGGGCGTGCTTGTAGAGCTTGTGCGCGTGTCCGGCGCCCATCCGGCTGCCCTCCCTAGCGCTCGGTACCGGCGGGAGCCGTGGCGGCGGCGGTCCCGTTCCGAGCCGTACCACCGCGTCGGCGGCGCAGTACGACGAAGACACCGGAGCCGACGGCGAGGGTGGCGCCCGCGCCGATGACGCCCGCCAGGCCACCGGACAGCCGGGCGTCGGCGATGTCCTTCACACCGTAATCGGCCAGCGGGGAGTCCTCCGCCGCGTGCTTCTCCGCCTGCTTGTCGATGCCGTTGTCGGCGGCGACCTTCTCCAGACCGTCGGGGCTGGAGGAGGCGTAGAAGCTGAGCCCTCCCGCGCACAGCAGGGTGACCACGAGGCCGGTGATCCACAGCGGGCGGGTGGAGCGCCTGCGCGCTGCAGCGGGCACGGGCTGCGGCGCGGGGCCCGGTGCCGCCTCGGGGTCGGCCGACAGCGGCGAGGGCCGCAACTCCAGCCGTACGGCGAGCCGGTCGCGCGCCGCATACACCAGATCGGGGCGGACGGCCACCACGGCGCCCACCGTCGCGGCCGTGATCGCGGCCTCGCCGATGCCGATGAGCACATGCACACCGACCATCGCGCCGAAGACCTTGCCCAGCGAGACCTCCGTCGTCCCGCCGAGCGCGTAGATGCCGGTGAAGGCGACAGCGGCCGCAGGTACGGAGACGAGCGCGGCCACGAAGGAGGCGCCGGTCACCATGGAGCGCCGCCGGGGCAGCACCCGCAGCAGCGCGCGGAAGACGCCGTAGGCGACCAGGACGGTCACCACACCCATGTCCGTGATGTTGGTGCCCAGCGCCGTCAGCCCGCCGTCTGCGAACAGCACGCCTTGAAGGAGCAGTACGACCGAGACGCACAGCACGCCCGTGTACGGCCCCACGAGTATCGCGGCGAGCGCACCGCCCAGCAGGTGGCCGCTGGTGCCTGCCGCGACGGGGAAGTTGAGCATCTGGACGGCGAAGATGAAGGCGGCGACCAGCCCGGCCAGCGGTGCCGTCCGCTCTCCCGCCTCTCCCGGGCCGCCGCCCAGTTCGCGCCTGGCTCCGCGCAGCGAGATGGCGACAGCCGCGGCGGCGACGACTCCGGTACCGGCCGAGACGGGGGCGTTGATGAATCCATCAGGTACGTGCATCGAGGCGCTCCGCTTTCTCACGGCTTCTGATCACCGGCTTGTCCAACCGGCTTGTCCAACGGCCCGGCAATGGCCTGGCAGCGGCCGTCTCCAGCCTTTTGAGAATAGCGGTCAGATGCAAAGAGTTCGCAAGAGGGCGTTTCTTATGCCCGGAATGGGAGGGGAAGCGGCCTCGTGTCCCCCGCTCTGTGGCAGAGCTCACCAGGTCGTTCGGGTGACTGTGCCGCTTCGGTGAGCGTCTGACACGACGAAGGGGCAACCCGGCCCGAGCGATGAGCGCACCGGGAACCCCCGACCCAGAGGAGCAGATGTGTCCAAGGTCATCACCCGCACCGTGCAGGCTCAACTGATCGCCCGGCCGCCCGCGACCCGGCCTCTGACACCTGCCCTCAGGTACGAGACGGACGACCCGCTGGCCGTGCGGATCGTCTTCCCCGCGGAGATCTCCCTGGATGGCGAGGAAGTCGCCTGGGCCTTCTCCCGCGACCTGCTCGCGGAGGGGCTGCGCGGCCCCGCGGGCGAGGGTGACGTCCACATCTGCCCCTGCGGTCAGGAGCGGACGGTGATCGAGCTGCACGCCGGTGAGGGCGTCGCCGTACTGGAGTTCCGCGCCACCGACCTGTCCCTCTTCCTGCAGCGCAGCTACGACCTGGTGCCGGCCGGGGCCGAGCCGGCGCTCCTCGACCTGGAAGAGGGCTTCGCCGCGCTGCTGCGCGGCGTGTGACACGGGGGCGTGTGACAGAGGGGCGTATGACACGAGGGGCGTGTGACACAAGAAACCCGCCCGCCCACCCCTGAAAGGGACGGACGGGCGGGTGAAGCGTCGGCCAGGGCCCCGTGGGCTCACACCCCCGTGCGCTCCGGCTCACGCGGCGGCGGCACCGTGGCGACGGCCTCCTTGTCGAGCCGCAGCTCCTTGTTGAGCTTCTCGCCCTCGACGTCGACGTTGGGCAGCACCCGGTCCAGCCAGCGCGGCAGCCACCAGGCGCGGTGGCCCAGCAGGGCGAGCACCGCGGGAACGATGGCCATCCGCACCACGAACGCGTCGAAGAGGATGGCGATGGCAAGGCCGAAGCCCATCATCTTGATCATGGATTCGGAGGAGCCGATGAACCCGGCGAACACGCTGATCATGATGACGCCGGCGGCGGACACCACCCGCGCGCCCAGCCGGAACCCGCTGACGATGGCCTGACCAGGCTTCTCCCCGTGCACATACGCCTCGCGCATCCGCGTCACCAGGAAGACCTCGTAGTCCATCGCGAGCCCGAAGATCACACCGATCATGAAGATCGGCATCATGCTCATGATCGGCCCGGTCTGTTCGACACCGAGGAGGCCGGCCAGCCAGCCCCACTGGAAGACCGCCACCACGGAGCCCAGCGCCGCCAGCACCGACAGCAGGAAGCCCAGGGCCGCCTTGAGCGGCACCAGCACCGAGCGGAAGACCAGCATCAGCAGCACGAACGCCAGGCCCACCACCAGCGCCAGATACGGCACCAGGGCGTCGTTCATGACCTGCGAGAAGTCGATGGCGACCGCGGTGGCGCCGGTGACCAGCAGGGTGGCGCCGGTCTTCTTCTCGATCGCGTCCGACTGGTCCCGGATGTCGCGCACGATGTCCTCGGTGCGCGCGTCGCTGGGGCCGTACTTCGGGATGGCGGTCAGCGTGGCGGTGTCAGCGGCGTCCCACTGCTTCTTGTTCGGCTGCGCCGGGGAGACGGCGACGACGCCGTCCACCTTCTGCAGCCGCTTCTGGATCTCGGCGGCAGCGGCCTCCGGGTCGTCGGCGCCCTTCAGATCGGCCACGGCCATCAGCGGACCGTTGAAGCCCGCGCCGAAGCCGTCGGAGAGCATGTCGTACGCCTTGCGCTGGGTGGTCTTCTCCGGCTGGTTGCCCTCGTCGGGCAGGCCCAGCTTCATGGCGCCGACGGGCAGCGCCAGGGTACCGAGCGCCAGTACGGCGGTGACCAGCACCAGGATCGGACGGCGCAGCACGAAGCTGGCCCAGCGGGCCCCGGCCTTGGGGCGCTGGCCCTCGGCGTCCGCAGCCGGCGGCACCCCGGTGGCGGGGTTGGCCTTGCGCACCCGGCGGCCGAAGATCCGCTTGCCGACCATGCCGAGCGCGGCGGGCACCAGGGTGAGCGCCACCAGCACGGCGATGACCACGGTGCCGGCCGCGGCCATACCCATCTTGGTGAGGACCGGGATGTTGACGACGGAGAGCCCGACGAGCGCGATCACCACGGTCAGGCCGGCGAAGACCACGGCGGAGCCGGCGGTTCCGACGGCGCGGCCCGCCGCCTCCTCACGTTCCCGGCCCTCGGTCAGCTCGGCGCGGTAGCGGGAGGCGATGAACAGCGCGTAGTCGATACCGACCGCGAGGCCGATCATCATGGCCAGCGTCGTGGTGTTGGCCGACAGCCCGAGGGTGGCCCCCAGCGCGGTGATCGAGGAGATGCCGATCATCACCCCGATCAGCGCCGTGATCAGCGGCAGCCCGGCCGCGATCAGCGAGCCGAAGGTGAGGATCAGCACGACGGCGGCGACACCGATGCCGATGATCTCGGCGTTGCCCATCTCGGGCTCGACCAGGAGCGCGTCACCGCCGGTCTCCACCGTCAGACCGGTGGCGCGGGCGTCCTTGGCGGCGTCCTTGATGCCCTCGCGGGTCTTGTCGGTGATCTCCTGCGCCGGGACCTTGTAGGTCACCGAGGCATAGGCGATGCTGCCGTCCTTGCTGATCGCCCCGCTGTTCTTCACGAACGGGTCGGAGACGCCCGCGGCCTGTCCGCCGCTCAGCTCCTTGCGCGCCTCCTGGACGGCCGCCTTGTTCTCGGCGGCGGTGATCTTCTCGCCGGTGGGAGCGCGGAAGACCATACGGGCGGTGGCGCCTTCGGCGTTGGCACCGGGGAAGCGCTCTTCCAGCAGGTCGAAGGCTTTCTGAGCCTGGGTGCCGGGCAGCGCGAAGTCGTCGTCGGGCGGGCTGGAGGCGGTGGACGCGCCACCTATGGCGGCCGCCAGCAGCGCCACCCATATCAGGGCGACGATACGGCGGCGCCGGAAGGCGAGTCTGCCGATCTTGTACAGGAAGGTGGCCACGAGAGAGGTTCTCCGGTCTCGAGGTCGGACAGTCGGACGGATGGCACAGTCGGGGGGTGGCGCAGAGCAGCTACAGCGTCGGGAACCGAGGGAGCACGGCGGGGAGGTGCCGCGGCCCGGCAATGAGAGCTCATGTCAATCGACGCCGACTTGCACTCGCAGGGTGAGTGGGGGCCCGAAAATGAGGGACAGGTCACAACTTGCTTGGGTGCAAATCCACGCGAAACATGGAATAGATGACCGACGACGGCGCGTATCTCCGCTTTCCGCACCTGCACGGCGATCTGCTCTGCTTCGCAGCCGAGGACGACCTGTGGGCCGTCCCCGTGCCCGACGCGGGTCAGCCGTCCGGGCGGGCCTGGCGGCTGACCGTTGACCGCACCCGGATCAGCCACCCCCGCTTCTCCCCCGACGGACGGCACATCGCCTTCACCACCTGGCGCAGCCTGGACCCGGAGGTCCATCTGGTCTCCGTGCAGGGCGGCCCGGCACGGCAGCTGACGTACTGGGGCGCGACCGACACCAGGGTGCGCGGCTGGACCCCGGAGGGCGATGTGCTGGCGGTGGCCTCGCACGGGGAGCCGTTCGCCCACCGTGCCTGGGCCTACCGCATCCCCGTCGACGGCCCCGACGGCCCGCCCGCCGACCGCCCCGACGCCTCCTGCCCGGGCAGCAGACTGCCGTGGGGGCCGGTCTCGGACATCGCCGTGGCCGAGCAGGAGGGCGAGCGGCGCACCCTGCTGCTGACCGGGACACCGCCGCACGAGCCCGCGAGCTGGAAACGGTACCGGGGCGGCGCCACGGGGCGGATGTGGCTCCAGGGTGAGCGGCTGCTGCCGGATCTGGACGGCCATCTGGACTCGGTGATGCTGGTGGGCGACCGGATCGCCTTCCTCTCCGACCACGAGGGCGTCGGCAACCTCTACTCCTGCCGCCCCGACGGCACCGACCTGCGCCGCCACACCGACCACGACGCCTTCTACGCCCGGCACGCGGCCACCGACGGGCGGCGGGTGGTCTACCAGTGCGCCGGCGAGCTGTGGCTGGTCGACGACTTCTCCCACACCGCACGCCCCCAGCGGCTCGATATCCGCCTGGGCGGCCAGCGCGCGGGCCGCCGCCCCTACCAGGTGCCCGCGGCCGCCCATGTGAACGCGCTGACCGTGGACCCCACCGGGCGGGCCAGCGCGGTCGGCGTACGCGGCAGCCTCTACTGGCTCACCCACCGCGACGGCCCGGCACGAGCGCTGGCGGACACCCCGGGGGTGCGGGTGCGGCTGCCCACCATGCTGGGCGACACCGGGCGGATCGCGTATGTCACCGACGCGGAGGGCGAGGACGCCGTCGAGATCGCGGACCTGCCTCGCGCCTCCCGCCCCCGGCCCGCCTACCGGATCGCCGCCGGCCGGCTGGGGCGGGTGCTGGAGCTGGTCGCCGCACCGTCCGGGGAACGGCTCGCCGTGGTGACGCACGACGGGCGGCTGCTGCTTCTGGACGTGCCCGAGGTGGCCGACGCGCCCGAGGTGGCCGACGCGCCCGAGGTGGCCGACGCGCCCGAGGTGGCCGACGTGCCCGACGGGGGCGGTGCCGGGGCTGGTGGCGAGACCGGTGAACCGGAACGAGTTATTCCGGAAGTGCCGATCAGCGAGGTGGTGCGCTCCGTCAACGGGCCGGTGCGCGACCCGGCGTTCTCGCCCGACTCGCGCTGGCTCGCCTGGGCGCACCCAGGGGTGGGCCGGTCGCTGTCCTGCATCCGGATCGCCAAGGTCGCCGAGGACCTCTCGGGGCCGGAGGGCGAGCGCACCGTTCTCGACGTCACCGACGGGCGGTACGAGGACGAGCAGCCCGTCTTCACCCGCGACGGGCGCTACCTCGCCTTCCTCTCCTGGCGCGGCTTCGACCCGGTCTACGACGTCCACACCGGCGACCTGTCCTTCCCGCTGGGCTGCCGCCCGTATCTGGTACCGCTCTCCTCAGCGACGCTCTCGCCGTTCGCGCTGACCCCGGAGGGGCGTCCGGCAGCGGGCGGGCTCGACCCGCAGGACCGCCCGGCCGGCGAGGAGGAGGGGCCGGACGCCTCGGTGCTGGTGGAGGCCGAGGGGCTCGCCAACCGGGTCACCCCGTTCCCGGTGACGGCCTCGAAGTACGCGGCGCTGTGCCCGGTCGCCGGAGGCGGACTGATCTGGCTGCGGTACCCGATCTCCGGCGCGCTCGGCGAGACGTTCGTCAACCCGGCCGACACCTCGGGCCGCCCCACGCTCGAACACTTCGACCTGACGACCGCCAAGCGCACCGAACTCACCAGCGACGTCGACTGGTTCGCGCCCAGCGGCGACGGCACCCGGCTGGTCGTCAACGACGAGGGGCTGCTGCGGGTGATCCCGGCCGACCAGCAGGCCGACTCCGACACGACCACCTACATCGACCTGCGCCGCATCCTGCACGACGTCGACCCGGCGGCCGAGTGGCGGCAGGCGTACGAGGAGGCGGGGCGGCTGATCAAGGCGTACTTCTGGGACCCGGGGATGAGCGGTATCGACTGGGAGGCGATCCTCGGCCAGTACCGCCCCCTGGTCGAACGCGTCGCCTCGCCCGACGAGTTCGCCGACCTGCTGCGCGAAGTGCTCGGTGAACTCGGCACCTCACACGCCTACGTCACCCCCGCACGGCGCGACGAGGGTCCGCCGCACTACCAGCGGCCCATCGGTTTCCTGGGCGCCGACCTGATCCACACCCCCGAGGGCGACTGGGAGATCGCCCGCATCCTGCCGGGCAACTCCTCCGACTCCCGGGCCCGCTCCCCGCTCGCCGGATCGCCGGTACGGGAGGGCGCTGTGCTCACCCACGTGGACGCGCGCCCCGTCGACCCCTACAGCGGTCCCGCGCCGCTGCTGGCCGCCGCCGGTGGCACCACCGTGGAGCTGACACTCCGGCAGGCGGGGCCGCGCCGGGTCGCCGCCGTTCCGCTGATCGACGAACGCCCGCTGCGCTACCAGGACTGGGTGGCCCGCCGCCGGGACATCGTCCGCGAGCTGAGCGACGGCAAGTGCGGCTATCTGCACATCCCCGACATGGGCGGCTCCGGCTGGGCGCAGTTCAACCGGGACCTGCGCCTGGAGATCTCCCGGCCCGCGCTGATCGTGGACGTACGGGGCAACGCGGGCGGACACATCAGCGAGCTCGTCCTGGAGAAGCTCACCCGCACCATCCTGGGCTGGGACCTCACCCGCGACGCGCAGCCGGTCACCTACACCAGCAACGCGCCGCGCGGCCCGGTGGTCGCCGTCGCGGACGAGGCCACGGCGTCCGACGGCGACATGATCATCGCCGCGTTCCGGCTGCTGGGGCTGGGCCCGGTGGTCGGCGCCCGCACCTGGGGCGGGGTCGTCGGCATGACGGGACGGCACCGGCTCGGGGACGGCACGGTGATCACGGTGCCGATGAACGCCGCCTGGTTCGAGGGCTACGGCTGGTCGGTGGAGAACCGCGGCGTGGAGCCGGACATCGAGGTGCTGCGCACCCCGCTGGACTGGGCCGAGGGCCGCAGCTCCGTGCTGGGCACCGCCGTGACCACCGCCCTCGACCTGCTGGAGAGGCACCCGGCACGGACGCCGCCCGACTACCGGGACGCGCCCGACCGGTCCCGTCCGCCGCTTCCCCCGCGTTACTGATCCACACCATTCCGCACCTTCTGATGCGGAATGCGGGTTATGTCGTGGCGTGGCAGGGTGGAAAGTGCCCGTGAGGAGACACTTCCGAGACCTCCGAAGGAGTGACGATGGGCATCGCAGACCAGTTCAAGTCCAAGGCCGAGCAGCTTCGGCACAAGGGCAAGGAGAAGAAGGAGCAGTCCGGCGGCAAGCAGCGCGGCGGTGGCGGCCAGGACGCCCGCGAGAAGGCGCAGGAGCTGAAGGACAAGGCCCAGCAGCGCGCCCAGGACTGGAAGGACAAGAACCGCTGACGCGGTGCGCCGCCGATGAGGGCACCCTCTTCCTTGCCGGGAGGGTGCCCCCTGCTGCGCGTCGCGGACTGCGGCTGCGCTGTCGCTCCGGGGGCACCTTCCGGCCGAAGGCCGGGGGAGCAGGGTGGGCGAGCGCAGGGTGGGCGAGCGCAGCCCCCGCGCGGGGCAAGCCTTACCGCGAGGCCCGCGCCTTCTCGTCGGCCTCGCCACCCGCGCCGACGAGGCCCATGGAGAGCCCGCCCGCGGCCTCGATCCGGGGGGCGACAGCCTTCATTTCACGCTGGCCCAACGGGCCACCGATCAGCGGTGGCAAATAGCCCCGCAGGGCCTGCATCCCGCGCAGCCACCACTGCCCGTACACATGCGGCGCCCGCCGCTCTATCCCCGCGACGATCCGGTCCACGGCAGGGCCGAGCGGATACGTCTTGTTCGTGGGCCACGGCAGCCGCTGCCGTACGTCGCGCATCACCTCGTCCGCGTCGGCGCCCCGCACCATGTCGGTGTCGGTCCAGCTCAGATAGCCGACGCCGACACCCACACCCTTGTAGCCGACCTCGGCGCGCAGGCTGTGCGCGAAGGCTTCAGCACCGGACTTGGAGGCGCAGTACGCCGTCATCATGGGTGCCGGTGTGATGGCCGCGAGGGAGGCGATCTGGAGGAAGTAGCCGCGCGACTCCTCCAATACGGGCAGGAACGCGCGCCCGGTGACGGCCCCGCCGATCAGATTGACCTCGATCACCCGGCGCCAGGCCACCGGGTCGGAGTCCACGAAGGGGCCTCCGGTGGCGACCCCGGCGTTGGCGACGGTGATGTCGACCTTCCCGAAGTGCTCCTTGACCTCGCGGGCGACCTCGGCCATGCCCTCGTGGTCGGTGACGTCGGCGTGCCAGTACGCCGAGTCGGTGTGCAGTGAGGCGCTGACCCGCTTCAGCTCGTCCGGTTCCAGACCGACGAGTGCGATCTTCGCCCCGCGCGCGGACATCTTCCGGGCAAGCAGCGCCCCCACGCCCCGCGCCGCACCCGTGATGACGGCTACCTGGCCCTCCAGACCGACCCTGCTCATGCGCTCGGCTCCCTCATGTCCTCGTGCATGTCGGCGGCCCTGTCCTCGGCCCTGTCCTCGGCCCGGTCGGCGGCCCTGTCGGCGGCCCTGTCGGCGAGATGGTCCCGTACGAGCCCCGCGAGCACGCCGCTGACCGTCTCCGGCTCCTCCAGCGGCGTCATGTGCCCGCGCCGCTCCAACTCGTGCACTCCCGCGCAGTGCGGCAGCGCGGCCGCCAGCCGGTGGGCGTGCGGGAGCGGGGTGAGGCGGTCGTGCGTGCCGATGACGACTGCCGTGGGCACATCCAGCCGCGGCACGTCGGCCGCCAGGTCGAGCCCGGCCAGCACTCCGCCCCACGCCGACCTGACGCGCCGCGGACAGGCGTGCACGATGCGCGCCGTCGCCTCGACGGCCGCCGGCTCGGGGGCCGGCCCGAGCGTGCCGTACGCGAGGGCCTTCCGGGTCAGCGGAGTGACGGGGCCCAGCGGCGCCGCCGAGCCCAGCAGCGCCCGGTGCGCGACAGCGCGCAGGCGCTCGGAGCGGAACGGCAGCACCCGGGCCTGCCCTGTCAGCTGCTCGGCGCCGGTGCTGCACAGCAGCAGCGCGGCGCCGTGCTCGCGCAGTTGCCTCCTGCCGGCCGCCGCCATGAGGGTCATACCGCCCATGGAGTGGCCGCCGATGACGGCCCGTTCGCCCGGTTCCAGTGCCGCGTCCAGTACGGCGCACAGGTCGTCGGCGAGCATGGCTGTGCTGTAGGCCATGGGCGCAGCGGCGGCCGGGCTGCGGCCGTGCCCGCGCTGGTCGTAGACGACGACGCGGTGGCCGCTCGCGGTCAGTTCGCGGATGACGGGCGCCCAGAACAGCGTCGAGCAGGTCCAGCCGTGTGCGAGGACGACGGCCGGGTCGCCGGCGCGGCCGTGCACCTCGACGGGGAAGCGCACTCCGTCCCCGGAGCACGCGGTCAGCTCGCGCGCGGGCGCGGGCGGCGCATAGCGCCCGGTGAGTCCCTTGCGGGTGCCTGCGGTGGCGGCGGTACGGCTCATCGCGCGTCCTCCCCCACTGCGGAGGGCAGGTCTGCAGCGGTGTGGAAGGCATCGGTGGCGGCTCCCCTGCCGACCGTCCCGGCGAGCTGCGGCGCCGGGCGGCGCGCGGCACCCGCCCCGGCAGCCCCGCCGCCGAGCGGCGCGCGCAGCACCTCGTACTCCTCCAGCCACACCTCCCGGGTCACCTTGCGGAACTCCGCTGTGGTGCCGGGCCACACGGCCACCGGTCGTCCCTGGGCGTCCAGATACCAGCTCGTACAGCCGGTCTCCCACACGCTGGACTTGATGCGCTCGCGCAGTTTGGCGTTGTAGGTGTGCTGCGCGATGGGCCGTACGTCCAGCGCGACCTTGTCGCCGCCGCCGAGGGTGTCCAGCTTGCGCACGTAGTCGATCAGGTAGTTGAGCTGCGCCTCGATGATCAGCACCATCGAGCTGGTGCCCAGACCGGTGTTGGGGCCGATGATGAACAGGAAGTTGGGGAACCCCGTGGTGGTGGTCCCGCGCAGCGCGTTCATCCCGTCCTCGGCCCACGACTCGGCCAGCGTCTGGCCGTCCGCGCCCTTGACGCGGCGGGCGACGGGCATGTCGGAGACGTGGAAGCCGCTGCAGAAGACCACCGCGTCGACCTCCGCCTCCCGGCCGTCCGCCGAGACCAGCGTGTTGCCGCGGATCTCCTTCAGCCCGGAGTCGATGACATGCGCGTTGGGCTGGGCGAGCGCCGGATAGTAGTCGTCCGACAGCAGCGTGCGCTTGCAGCCGACGCGGTAGTCGGGTGTCAGCTTGCGGCGCAGCCCGGGGTCCTTGACGGCCCGCTTCATGTGCAGCTTGGAGACCTGCTCCACGGCGGGGAGGAGTTTCGGGTAGTTGGCGAAGACCTGCGTCTCCAGCTCCCGTACGCCCCACAGCGCGAAGCGGCGCAGCTTCTGGGTGGCGGGGAAGCGGGCGTGCAGCTTCCGTTCGGCCCTGCTGATCCGGCGGTCGCCGCGCGGCAGCACCCATGCCGGGGTGCGCTGGAAGACGGTCAGCTCGCCGACGACCGGCTGGATGGCGGGGATGATCTGGATGGCCGAGGCCCCGGTGCCGATGACGGCCACCCGCTTGCCGCGCAGGTCGTAGTCGTGGTCCCAGGTCGCCGAGTGGAAGACCTTGCCTTCGAAGGAGTCCAGTCCCGGGACGTCGGGCAGCTTGGGCTCGGACAGCGGTCCGGTGGCTGAGACGACGACATCGGCCGTCAGCGTGCCCGCCGAGGTCTCCACCCTCCAGTGCAGTTCCTCCGCGTCCCAGCTCATCTGCTGCACCTCGGTGTTGAAGCGGATGTGCTGCCGCAGCCCGAAGGTGTCGGCGACCCGCTCCAGATACGCGCGGATGTCCGGCTGGGGCGAGAAGCTGCGCGGCCACTCCGCGTTGGGTGCGAAGGAGAACGAGTACAGGTGGGAGGGGATGTCACAGGCGCATCCCGGATAGGTGTTGTCGTGCCAGGTGCCGCCGACGGCATCCCTGCGCTCCAGGAGGACGAAGTCCGTCACTCCCGCGCGGCGCAGCCGGACAGCGGCCCCCAGGCCGCCGAATCCGGTACCGATCACCGCCACCCTTACGTGCTCCTGCTCGTGCTCGGCCGCCATGCCGCGCCTCCCGGGATCTGTCGCGTGCTGCGCTTTCGGACCCACAACCGTGCCAGTAATTACTGGCACGGTCACGAGAGTAGGGCAGCGGAATACTCATGGGTAGGGGTCGGCGCGAGGAAAGTTACCGGCGGTTGCACCAGAGTGCCGGGTCCGGCCGGACGCCTAGGCTGGTCATGTGGCGAGCAGGAAGCAGCAGCACAGAGGCGACGGACGGGGCGGCCCTGGCGGGCCGGGTGAACCGGGCGGGACACCCCCGGCCGGGCGCCCACCCGCTGAGCCGGCCGACAGCACACGCGAGGCGGCACCGAAGGAGCGCGAGACGGCACCGCACCAGCGCGAGGCGGCAGCGCACCAGCGCGAGACGGCAGCGCACCAGGGCGAGTCCGCGCCCGGGAAGCGGGAGTTCCGCGCGCACGAACTGGCGGAGGCCGCCGGCATCACCACCCGCACCCTGCGCTTCTACCGCGAGCGCAAACTGCTCCCGCCGCCTCGCCGCGAGGGCCGCATCGCCTGGTACGACGAGCACCACCTGGCACGGCTGCGCAGCATCACCGCGCTGCTGGCCCGGGGCCACACCCTGGGCGGTATCGCCGACCTGCTCGACGCCTTCGAGAAGGGCCGCGACGTCCGCTCGGCCGCCGAGGTCATGGGGCTGGACAGCTCGGTGGTTACCCCGTTCTCCGAGGAGACCCCCGTCCGGCTCACCCCCGAGGAGCTCGCCGACTACTTCAAGGGCGAGGTGACCGTCGACAACCTGGCCGCTTCCCTGGACCTCGGCTATGTGGCCATCGACGGTGACGAGTTCGTCCACACCAGCCGCCGGCTGCTGGAGGGCTCCGCCGAACTGGTCGCCAAGGGCATCCCGCTGGCGGCCGTCCTGGAGGCAGGACGTGAACTGCGCGCCCAGACGGACGAGATAGCCGCCACCTTCGCCCGCCTGCTCCGCTCCCACCTGCTACCCGCGCAGCGGTCCACAGATCCGGCGGAGCTCAACGCCCTGCTCGCCCGGGTGGCTCCCGTCGCCAAGCAGATCGTCGAGGCGGAACTCGGCCTCGCCCTGGACCGGCGAGTACGCGCCGATCTGGAGGAGTGGCTAGCCGACCGTCCGGACGGGGAGGGCCTTGATGCCGTGGATGAAATTGGAGACTAGACGGCGCACCTCCCCCCGGCCGCCCGGCACCCGCTCGGACGGCGGCAAAAGCTCGTAAGGCGGAAGTTGCCTGGCCGCCTCCTGGTACAGGACGCGCAGTTGGAGACGTGCGAAGTGGGCGCCCAGGCACACATGCGGTCCCTCGCCGAACGCCACGTGCGGATTGGGCGTGCGGGCCAGGTCCAGGGTGTGCGGCGCGTCGAAGACCCGCTCGTCGAAGTTGGCCGAGGCGTGGAAGACGACCACCTTTTCCCCGGCACTGATGCGACGTGACGACAGTTGGAGATCCCGCACTGCGGTACGCCGGAAACTGAGCACCGGGGTGTGCCGGCGCAGCAGCTCCTCGACGGCGAGTGACTGCGCCCCGATGTCCCCCTGCCGCACCAGGTCGCGCATGGTGCGCTGCGCCGCGGGATGTTCCGCCAGTGCGAGCAGCCCGCCGGGTGCCGCGCTGCGCACGGTGTCGTTGCCCGCGACAGTCAGCAGGAAGAAGAACATCTCCAGCTCGGCACCGGTCAGCTCGTGGGCGAGTGCCGTCATCACATCGTCCGCCGGATGTGCGCGCTTGTACGCCGCCAGCCGGCGCGCGTAGTCGAACATCTCCCGCAGCATGGCGGGCGAGCGCGGGTTGGCCGGACGCCCGTCCGGACCGAGCACCGTGACAGCCTGGTCGGGGTCCTGGTATCCGATGATCCGCTCGGTCCACTCCAGTAGCAGCTTCCGGTCCCCGGCCGGTACGCCCAGCAGGTCGGCGAGGTTCAGCAGCGCGAAGTCGTCGGTGACGGCGGCGACCAGATCACAGCACCCCCGCTCGTGCGCCTCCTCGCGCGCCGCCGCCAGCGAGCGCCGCGCCCGTGCCCGTACATCCGCCTCGAACCGCTCCACCCGGCGCCGGGTGAAGGCCCGGCTGACCAGAGTGCGCAGCCGGTGATGCGCGGGCGGGTCCTGGTTGAGCATCATCCGGCGGATGAACGGCAGGTCCTCCGGGTCCGGATCACGGATCTGGGTGGCCCCCTCCCAGGAGGAGAACTCGGCGGGCGAGCGCAGCACCCGCAGCACGTCCGCGTGCCGCGTCACCGCCCAGAACCCCGGCCCGGCGGGCCAGCCCAGCACCTCGTACTCCTCCTGCCAGGCGACGGGATTCCCGTCCCGCAGCGTGCGGAACGCCTCGTGCGGCAGGCCAGCGGCGTAGCGGCGCGGATCGAACACATCCACATCGGGCGAGGCCGGGACGGCCTCGGGCGCTGCGCTCATCCCACGCCACCCTCCGCACGGGGCTCGCCCTCCGCACGGGGCCCTGCCTCCACACAGGGCTCGGCCTCCGCACGGAGCCCGTCGTCGCGCGTCCCGTCCTCGGCGCGGAGGAAGTCCTCCACAGCACGCACCGTCTCCAACGGCGTCTCGTCGAGCGGATAGTGCCCAGCGGCGGGCACCTCCACCAGCTCGGCTGCCGAGTACCAGCGCAGCCAGGTCGTACGCACCACTTCCGCCGACAGCACCGGGTCGCCGTCCCCCACCACCAGCCGTACCGGCACGCGGCAGTCGCGCACCTGCTCGTGGAAGTCCTCCAGGGCCCACGAGTCCAGCCACGCGCGGAAGGCCCCCGGGTCCGTGCACGAGAGCGACCGTTCGACCATGAGGTCCAGCCACGCGTCGGGGCGGCGGTTGCCCGTACTCAGATCGATGATCGCCCTGCGGTTGGCCGGGCGCTGCGCGGCCTGCGCGAACAGCTCCCACTGTTCGCCCCGCAGCGGCACCCCGCTCGCGGGCACCGGCGCGATCCCCACCATCCGGCGCACCCGCTCCGGGGCCGCCAGCACGACACGCTGGATGACGGCAGCCCCCATCGAGTGCCCCACCAGCGAGAACCGCTCCCAGTCGAGCGCGTCGGCCAGCGCGAGGATGTCCCCGGCGGCCTCCCCGGTCGTCCAGTCTCCGGGGATGGCGCGTGCCTCGCCGTAGCCGCGCAGGTCTGGGACGGCGTAGCTGAACGAGGCGCGGTCGAGCACATCGAAGACGGGCGCGTACGCCCGCCGGTCGGCGAACCAGCCGTGCACGGCGATCACATGGTGCGGCCCTTCACCGATCCGGGCGGCGGGCAGAACAACGGCACCGGGTCCGACTCCAGCGTCCATGGCGGCCTCCCCCTGGGGCGGCAGGGCCCCTCGCCCCGCCCGGCTCCACGGTGGCCCTCGCCCGGCCACCGGCACAAGACCACGGCAGCCGCACACCTCCCCGGTCCACCCCCGCACCCGGCGCCGCCCTCACCGCCCGCCTTGCGGGCCTGCACCGGGCTCCAGAGAGCCCCGGAGCCCGGGCCTGCTCCCCGGGGCCCGCGAGGCGCCCCGGACGCTCCTGGAAGCGCCAGAGGCGCGCCAGGGCACCCAGGACAGGTGCCAGAGGTGCCCGAGGAGCCCTGAGGGCCGTCCGAAGCCCCTCAGGACCCGAAGTCGACCGTCACCGGCGCGTGGTCGCTCCACCGCTCCGCGTGGGTGGCGGCCCGCTCGACGTACGCCTTCACCGCCCGGCCGGCCAGCCCGGGCGTGGAGACGTGGTAGTCGATGCGCCAGCCCGTGTCGTTGTCGAACGCGCGGCCGCGGTAGGACCACCACGAGTACGGTCCGGCCACGTCCGGGTGGAGCGAGCGGACCACATCCGTGTAGCCGCCGTCGGCCGGGTCGAAGACCCTGGAGAGCCAGGCGCGCTCCTCGGGCAGGAACCCGGAGCTCTTCTTGTTGCCGCGCCAGTTCTTCAGGTCGGCTTCCCGGTGGGCGATGTTCCAGTCGCCGCAGACCAGCACCTCGCGCCCGGTCGCCGCGGCACGCTCGCGCAGGTCGCACAGGTAGGGCAGGAACGCCGCCATGAAGCGCTCCTTCTCGTCCTGCCGCTCGGTACCGACCTCTCCCGAGGGCAGATACAGGCTCGCGATGGTCACGCCGGGCAGATCCGCCTCCACATAGCGCCCCGACGCCTCGAACTCGGCCTCGCCGAACCCCACGCGCACGCTGTCCGGCTCCCGACGGGTGAGCAGGGCCACACCGGCCCGGCCCTTCGCGCAGGACGGTGCCCAGAAGGCGTGCCAGCCCTCGGGCTCCCGCACCGCCTCGGGCAGCTGCTCGGGCTCCGCGCGCACCTCCTGCAGACAGATGACATCCGCCTCAGTGGTCGCCAACCACTCCGCATAGCCCTTCTTGGCCGCCGCCCGCAGCCCATTGACGTTCACCGTGCTCACCTTGCGCATCCGAGCACCTTACGATGCCCGCATGCAGATCGTTTCCGCCCCTTTCGACCACCCGGATGCCCTGAAGCTGAACGATCTTGTGCTCCAGGAGTACGCACAGCGCTACGGCGATCCGGAAGGCGACGCGACAGTGCTGGACCCCTCGATGTTCCAGCCGCCGCGGGGGCTCTATCTGCTGGCCTATGACGAGGCGCAGCGGCCGGTCGCCACCGGCGGCTGGCGCTCGATGGACGCCGCACGGGGAGCGGACGAGGAGGACGAGAACTACGCGGACGGCGACGCGGAGCTCAAGCGCATGTTCGTCGTACCCCAGGCGCGCGGTCAGGGCCTGGCCCGCCGCATACTCGCGCTGCTGGAACAGGACGCGCGGGAAGCGGGCCGCACCCGCATGGTGCTGGAGACGGGAATGAAGCAGCCGGAGGCCATCGGGCTGTACACCTCGGCGGGGTACGAGCCGGCTGTGGAGAAGTTCGGCTTCTACCGGTTCCACGAGGACAGCCGGTGCTTCACCAAGCTCCTTCGGTGAACCCCGTCCCTCCCCGCGCGAAGTCCGCCGCCTCGGCAATCCCCCGCTCCTCCACCGAGACCACCCGCACACCCGGACCCGCCGCGTCGGCTCCGCCGCCCGTCAGGAGCGCGGTCAGAGCGCGTCCGGGCGGGAGCTCCACCCAGCGGTCGGCGCCTGTCCCCCGCAGGGCCGTCGTCATCTCCTCCCAGCGCACCGGCAGCGCCACGGAGCGCGCCAGGTCGTCGAAGACGCCGTTCGCGTCCGACTGCAGACACGCGCCGCTCGTGGAGGCCACATAGGGCAGCGCGGGCGTACGGCGCGGGATGGTGGCCAGGTGCTGCGCCATCCGGATGCCGATGTCGTGTACGGGCTCCTCGGCGCGCTCCAGCAGCTCGGCGCGCAGCCGGACAGCGCGCAGCGCCTCCGGGAAGGTCAACAGCTCCGCCACGACGGCCGCCGCGAAGCCACCGAGGCCGTGCCCCGCCACCGCCGAGGGCAGTACCTTCTCGTCCTCGGTCAGCGCCCTGGCCCCGGCCACCCCTGCGACCAGCAGACTGATGTGCCGCGCCACCTCGGATTGCGCCAGCGCCTCGGCGGAGTCCAGCTGCGCGACCCCGCCCGGGTGATTCCACTCGGCCTCCGCGAGCACGGTCGCCGAGGCGGCGGTGTCCGGCAGCCGGTGCAGCATGCCGGCGCGCAGCGAGGCCGGGCCGGGGAAGAGGAACGCGACATTCATGGGGCCACCCTCACCCGCGGCGCCCCGGCCGTGCCAGTCCACCTCCGCACGGCTGCGGATGCCGGACGCCGCGCGAGCGCCGATGGTAGGCGTATGACCGAAAACCTCTTGTTCGCCGATTTCACCGAGCGGGGCACCCGGGCTGCGCTGCTCGCGCTGGACAAGCTGGAGAGCGCACACCAGGCCGGCGCGCTCGAACTGCGCGAGGCCCGGGTCATCGGCCGGAACGCGGACGGGAACGCCGAGGTCGTCGGGGAGGTGGACCATACGGTGGCCGTCACCGGGCTGGCCGTCGGCGGGCTCGTCGGCGCGCTGCTGGGCCTGGTGGGCGGTCCTCCGGGCGCGCTGCTGGGTTTCGGTGCCGGGGGGCTGATCGGGAGCGGGCACGACGCCCGGCGGGTGGTCGAGACGAACGAGGGGCTGGAGGAGCTGACGGCGGAGATCCCGCCCGGCAGCACGGTCGTGGTGGCCGATGTACGGGAGACCTCCACCGGTCCGGCCGACGAGGCGCTGGGCCCGGGGGTGAGCCGCTATCTGGCCGCCACGGTGCGCCAGGAGCTGGAGGAGATTCTCACCACCCCGCAGCCGGCGCCCAACCCGTCGGACGCTCCCACCGGCCCGCCGACCGCCGGGCACGAGACCGGGCCGCACGGTGAGGGCGAAAGGGCACGGGCGAGCGGGCGCGAGGAGCACTGGTGGCGGCGCTAGCGGTGGTGTACGGGCGCCGGGAGGCCGGTGGGGCTGAAGCTGCTCCACTGACCGCTCCACTGATCGCCCACTGACCGCTCCGCTGATCGCTCCGCCGGGGAGCGGGTCGCCGCCGGCTCACCCCTCCGCCGGGCGCCGGGCGCCGAAGCGGAGACCGCCGCTGTCCGGGTGAAGGTCAACGGCGATGTCGGTGAACCCGGCCCGGGACAGCCGGGCGGGCAGTTCGCCGGGATCGAGGGTGTTCATGGTGTCCCCGATGTGCAGCAACCGGAAGCGGAAGTTCGGCTGGCTGTCGGCCCCCGCGAACGTCCCGCCCGGCCGCAGTACCCGGAATGCCTCGGCGAAGATGCGGTCCTGGAGAGCGTCGGTGGGCACGTGGTGCAGCATCGTGAAGCACACCACGGCGGAGAAGGCCGCGTCCGGCAGCGGCATGTCGGCCCCGTCAGCGTGCAGGACGCGCGCCCGGTCGCCCCACTTGTCGCGCAGCAGCGCGGCCGTCCCGCCGTCGATCTCCACGGCCGTCACCCGGGGCACCCGCTCGATCAGTACGCGCAGATTGGCCCCGTACCCGGGACCGATCTCGACGATGTCCTCGCCCAGTTCGACGTTCTCCAACGCCCACGGCAGCAGGTGATCCCGCACTCCCGCGGCCCACTTCTCCGAACTGCACAGTCTCCGGTGCGCTCTGTTCATCGGCATACGGAAAGCCAAGCAGCGCCGACAGCCGTTCACTACGCCGTACGCTGCCAACTGATGCCGCCATACGGACAGTCTCCGCCTCCGCCGCCCGCCTGTGAGGCCGCGCCCGGACAGCAGGCCCTCGTAGTGCGCAGCTTCCCCCTGCGGCGCGGATCGTGGTTCGAGGAGCACCACCACCCGGCACACCAACTCGCCTGGTGCACCAGCGGCCTGCTGTCGGTGCGGACACCGGGCGGCACCTGGCTGCTGCCGCCCTCGGTCGCCCTGTGGATACCCGCGCACACCCCGCACGCGACGGGCGCCACCAGTACCGCAGTGCTGCGCAGTCCGTACATGTCCCCCGGCCACTGTCCGGTGGTCTGGTGCGAGCCCACGGTGGTGTCCGTACCTCCGCTGTTGCGCGAACTCATCAACCACCTGGCCGAGCCCTCGCTCTCCAGGCCCGCCCGCGAGCGTGCGGAGGGGGTGCTGTTCGACCTGCTGGAGCCGGTACCGGCCCGCGACATCGGCCTGACGTGGCCGGCCGATCCGCGGGCCCGCACGGTGGCCGAGGCGCTCCACGCCGACCTGGCCGACTCCCGGCCGCTCGCCGCCTGGGGCCAGGTGGCGGGCGCGAGCGCCCGTACGCTGGCGCGGCTGTTCGTTGCCGAGACCGGGCTCGGCTTCGGCCGCTGGCGGGAGCGGCTGCGGGTCCAGGAGGCGATGCCGCTGCTGGCGCAGGGGCGTTCGGTCGAGTCCGTCGCACACCGGGTGGGCTACGCCTCCGCGAGCGCCTTCATCGCCGCGTTCCGCCGCACTGTCGGACTCACTCCGGGGCAGTTCTTCGGGTGACCACCGCTCCTCAGGTGACCGCCGCGCCCCGGGCGGCCGGCGCGCTCGGGCCACCGGCCGCTGCGGCTTCACGGCAGCTGGGCCAGGAACTCCCGCACATGCTCGAGCCACAGCTTGCGGTGCTGCTCGCCGAGGATGTGGGCGCCACCGGGGATCTCCAGCAGGGTGGCACCTGGGATGGCCTCGGCGAGCTGTCGGGAGCTGTCGGGAAGGACGAGACGGTCACCGGTGGGCATCACCACGAGAGTGGGCACCGAGAGCCGTGCGAGTTCGCCGCGCACATCGACTCGTCGCACCAGGTCGAAATGGTCCACCATTCCCGGCGGCATACCCTCCCGGGTCGCCCCGACGGCGGTCTCCAGCGCCTCGGCGGTGAGCACGCTCAGGTCCTGCTCCGTGAGGACCGACTGGATGGCCACCCGCGCCGCCGAGTCCCACTCGCCCTCCCGCCCGAACCGGACGATCAGGTCGGACGCGAACGAGAGCACCGGATCGGCCACCGCGAACCCGGCGGTCAGCACCATGCCTGTCACCCGGTCCGGATGGCGGGCCGCCGCCCGCACGGACACCGCGGACCCCAAGGACTCTCCCAGCAGGGCGAACCGCTCGTGTCCGCGCGAGACGGCGGCCTCCACGACGGCGTCCACCAGCGCGTCGAGCTCCAAGGGGTTGGAGGGGAGGGGCGAGGCGCCGGCGCCCGGGTAGTGCGGGCCGACCAGCGTGTGGTCTGAGGCCAGGTCGTCGAGCACCTGGCCGAAGTTGGGCAGGATGCCCCCACCCGCCCCGTGCGCCAGCAGCAGCGCCGGGCCGCTGCCCTGTACGTGGACGTCGAGGGTGGAGGGATCGATCCGGGACGTGGATACGGCGGTTGCCGCGGTGTGCTCCTTGGTCATGTACCAGAAGCTAAACTCCGACATCAGTGTCAGAGTCAAGCCGAGTCGGGGCAGACACCGAGTCGGGCACAGGTGAGGACCTCACCGGACAGGAGGCGGCTGTATGCGGATGAAGGAGATGGTGCGCCGCACCGGCGTCCACGAACGGCTGCTGCGCTACTACGAGCAGCAGGGGCTGCTCAGCCCCCACCGACTGCCCAGCGGCTACCGCGAGTACAACGAGACCGACGTCGAGACAGTGCGCAGGGTGCGCTGTCTGCTGACCGCCGGGCTGTCGACCTCGGTGATCGCGCAGCTCCTGCCGTGCCTGCGCGACGAACAGGGCCGCCTGGTGCCCACCTGCCCCGACCTGGTCGCTGAACTGCTCGCCCAGCGCGACCGGATGACAGCTCAGATCGAGGCCCTGCACACCTCACGCGGTCTCCTCGACGACGTTCTGACCGCCACCCCCGACGCTCTCAAACAGGCCGCGTCTGCGGCTGGGGCCGCAGCTACGGCTGGAGCCGCGTCCACGGCTGGCGCTGCGGTGGTGTCGGCGGCTGCGGCTTCGTCCGGTTAGGCAGCGCGGTACACCGCGAGGCCGAACGACACCGTCACCCGCACCGGCCCGCCCAGCCCGGCGACCCGTGCCTGCAGTTCCTCCGGCGCCACGTGCCGCGCGGCAGGCCCCATGGCGGCGAGGTTCTCCACCTCCTGCGGGGACAACTCCACGGTGTACTCCAGTGCTTCGGCGCGCTCCCGTACGAAGTGCCCGGACAGTGCGCGCTCCAGGCGCTCCTCCTTGTCCGGGTCGACCTCCAGCAGCCCCAGCCGGCCGCGCAGCTCGCCCAGATGACGTTCGGTGGGCGTGACGACCAGCAGCACGCCCCGGGGTCTGAGCACCCGGTGGAACTCACCCCCGTTGCGCGGCGCGAAGACGTTGAGCACGAGGTCCACACAGTTGTCCCGTACCGGGAACGGCCGCCATACGTCCCAGCTGGCCGCGCCCGCCCGGGGGTGCGCCCGCGCGGCGCGGCGCAGCGCGTACGGCGAGGCGTCCAGCGCCAGCCCCACGGAGTCCGGCAGCGCTTCGAGTACGGCGGCCAGATAGTGCCCGGTGCCCGCCCCGGCGTCCAGCACGACGCGGCCCTCAGCGCCCTCACTGCCGCCCTCGCCGCCGCCCTCACGGCGCTCGCCGCCCGCTCCGCCCCCGGGAAGTCCGAGGAAGGCGCTGAGCCGTGCCAGTGCCTCCGTCAGCGGTGCATAGTGGCCTGCCTCAAGAAACGCGGTGCGCGCCTGCACCATGGCTGCGCTGTCGGCGTTCACGGTGCGCTTGCCGCCCGACAGCAGACTCACGTACCCCTGCCGGGCGATGTCGAAAGTGTGCCGCCGCGGACAGCGCAGTGCCCGCTCCGCGACCTCCAGCGCGTCCCGGCAGACGGGACACCGCACCACTGCGGTCAGCGCCTTCCAGGGGCCACGGCGTACCGGGTCGCGGCCTACGGGACCGGCTCGTCGGGGCTCGTGACGCGCGGTGGGGGGTTCGGACATGCTGCGGCGGCTTCCTCGGGCGGTGGGGCGCCCCCAGGCTACCGCCGTGCCGTTCCGGTCCCGCCCTCAGGAGCGGCGGGCGACGTCGGGTCGCATGTGAACCGGTCGGCCATGGACGGTCCCACCGCGAACCGGTCGTCCGTGAACCCGTCGGCCGCCTCGCCGCGCAGCCGTCCGGGCGGCACCCTGCGCCCGAACGCGACCAGCAGCAGGTCCTGTGCGGCCCCTGTGACCGGCGTTCCGGTGCCGTACGACCAGTCGATGTCCTCGGCCCGCAGTCGGACACCGCTCAGGTCGGCGCCGAAGAACTTCAGGCTCCGGGGCGTGACCCCGCCCAGCAGCACCCGTATCCGGTCCCGCGGTACGCGCCGCGGGTGACCGAGTGCGACGGTGATGTCCAGCCCATGCACCACGTCGTGGCCCAGAGCCGCCGGGCGGCCGCCCACCGGAGGCTTCCAGGGGTGCTCTGCGTTGTCCCGCAGCGCTGCTGCGAGCTCGTCCGTGCTCAGTGCGGCAGCGTCGCGGCGCGCGCACTGGTCGGTCATCCGGTGCAGGTTGCCCCGGGCCCGCAGCAGTTCCCGCAGCATCTGGGAGCGCGACGAGCGGAACCCGGACGACATGTGCGCCGCCACTTCCCGCACCCGCCATCCGGCGCACAGGGAGGGCGCGTCCCAGTCGGCTTCCCGCAGACCGTCCAACAGGTCGGCAAGCTCCGTACGTTCGGCTGCGATGGCGCGCTCGATGTCCATGTCCGCTCCCGTGAAGCCTCGGCGGTGATCTCTCCCAGAGTGGCCGCGGGCTGGTGCATAAGTCCAAGACAAGCTTCTTCTGGCCTCCAGAAGTGCTGGTTATGCGAGTGGATAGGCTCCGGGCATGGATCTGCGGCAGCTCCTGTTCTTCGTCACCGTGGTCGAGGAGGGCAGCTTCACCAGAGCCGCCGAACGCCTCCACCTGGCCCAGCCCGGCCTCAGCGCCCGCATCCGGCAGCTCGAACGCGAACTGGGCCACCCGCTGGTGGACCGAACGGGGCGCTCGGTGACGCCTACCGAGGTCGGCGACGCCGTGCTCCCGTACGCCAGAGCGGCACTGGAGGCCGTCGAGAACGTACGGCACACCACGGAAGCCTTCACCGGGCTGCTGCGCGGCCATGTGTCCGTGGGACTGGTGTCGGGCGCGACCGGGCAGTTCGACATCGCCGCCGTCCTGGCCGACTTCCACAGCGAGCACCCGGGCGTCGATATCGCCCTGACCGAGGACACCTCGGAACGCATGCTCCAGGCGCTGCGCCGGGGCGAGCTCGACATCGGCGTGCTCGGGCTGATGGACGAGCACCCGCCCGAGGGCACCACAGCCGAGATCGTGATCGACGAGCCGGTCGTGGTGGCCGTCGCACCCGGCGACCCACTGCTGGCACAGAGCGACAGGCCCCTGCCGGTGGCGGCCCTGCGCGACCGCGCCCTGATCAGCCTGCCGCGCGGCACAGGTCTGCGCGGCGTACTGGAACGCGCCTGCGCGCAGGCGGGGTTCCGGCCCCGGGTCGCCTTCGAGGCTGCCGCGCCGCCGCTGCTCGCCCGGCTGGCGGCTCGCGGACTGGGAGCCGCCGTCATCCCGGCCATGCCGCCGGCCACGGCTGCCACCCTGGGGCTGCGGACGCTGCACCTGACGCCTCAGCCGCGTGCACGGGTCGGCCTCACC
Source organism: Streptomyces spirodelae (assembly GCF_017676385.1). Taxonomy (GTDB): domain Bacteria; phylum Actinomycetota; class Actinomycetes; order Streptomycetales; family Streptomycetaceae; genus Streptomyces; species Streptomyces spirodelae. The sequence goes on along the minus strand of NZ_JAFFZN010000024.1, from coordinate 25,482 downwards.
TGGCGCACCGGCGGCCCGGCGAGCCCGGCCGCCCGCGCTCTGCTGCCCCGGCTTCGCGCTGTTCTGGGCGTGCCCCGGAAGGGCGACAGCGGCGCCCCGGACGAATACGGCGCCTGACGTTGTCCCCGCAGCCGGGTTGACCGAAAATCGGAATTCCGGCCATCGCGATATGGGACCGCTGGGCAGCCGTCCGGATGACGCACGGGCCCTGTGAAAAGGGTGGGGCATAAGTGGTCACTTGGCGCCACCTCCACGGTTCGCACTGCGGCGAAAAAGGGGTGCCCTGTTGTGCGTTGCGCGCGTGCGCCCGGTGCGCGGGGGTCGGGCGGGGCGCCGCCCGCGCACGCCAGTCGCCGATTCGGTGAAAATACATTTCTGCCACCATAAGAACAGCCCGCATCCACACTCAGGAGTTACATACCTCGTGAAAACCGCATGCTCATAAGTCTGAGTACTGCGAACGGGAGTTTCCGCTGGCTGGAGTAGTCGTTGACGGGGTTGTACCCGAGACGGTCATACCCGGCATCCGCCGCTGGCGCGGGTCATCGCGGACGACACAGGGCTGCGCGCCGTCGGTCACCACCGGAAGCGTCGTACGCATGCGGGACCGGTCTCGACACAGTCGTCTGAACCTGCCCGCAGAGAAGAGAGTTCAGTCTTGACCGAGACGCCGCACTCGTACGCGTCCTACGCGCCCCCCGATCCGGACACCGGCCTCACCGGGCCGAGACAACCGACAGAACCGGACGCGCACTCAGTACACGCGTACGGTGCCTCGACGGTCAGGAACAACACAGCCCTGCGCCTCGGCCTCGTGGATCCCCTGGACACCGGGACCCTCGGGCTGACCCGCTTCTCGCCGCAACCCGAGCGCGGCGAGCGCGCCGGGCACACCGAGCCCCCCGACCTGGACGCGGAGCTCGCCCACTTCCTCGACACGGTCGAGCACCAGGGCCTCGTGGACTCCACGGGCGCTCTCGCCCGGGCCAAGCACCGCAAGGAGCGCCCCCTGGAGCGGATCAAGCAGAAGCGCCAGACCGAGTTCAACTGGCGGCGGGTGCTCAGCGCCTTCTCCGTCGCCCTGACGGCCATGATCGTGATCCTGGTCAGCTTCCTGGGCGCCAAGGCGTCCTACCCGTCGCTCTACAACCTCGCCCAGGAGTCGGCACCGCCGGGTGTCGCCCACGCCTGGCCGCTGCTGATCTACGCGCCCTGGGTGGCGGCCACGCTGTCCATCCTGCGCACCCGCGCCTACCGCCGCCGCACCGTGCACTCCTGGCTCGTCGTTCTCTTCTTCGCCGCTGTCGCCTCCCTGCTGTGTGTCGCCGACGCGCCGGCCACTCCCGCGGGCATCGCCGTGGCCGGTCTGCCGCCCATCACCGCGCTGCTCTGCTTCCACCAGCTCGTCCGGCAGCTCGATCTCCCGCCGGTTCCCACCCCGGCCTCTCGGCACGCCCGCCCCCCTCGCGCGACCAACCGCCACCGGTCGGCGGGCTGAGACACCGGTCAACCTGGTTGACGGCACCGGTCAACCAGGTTGACCGGTGCCGTACTGGCACAGCTCAGATGTCGGCACTGTCGGCGGGAGCGTCACGCCGGGGCCTCGCCCGGACGTGCATCCGCTCGCCCTGCCGGCCGAAGAGGCTGAGTATCTCCACAGGCCCGCTGCCCGTGCTGCCGAACCAGTGCGGCAAGCGCGTGTCGAACTCGGCGACCTCACCCGGCCCCAGCACCAGATCGTGCTCCGCCAGCAGCAGCCGCAGCCGCCCCGAGAGGACGTACAGCCACTCATAGCCCTCGTGCGTGCACTGTTCGGGCTCTGTGCGGTCGCCAGGGAGCACCATTTTGAACGCCTGCTGCGGCCCGGGCTGACGGGTCAGCGGCAGCACCGTATTGCCGTTGACGTGCTGCGGCTTGAGGCGTACGCGGGGGTCACCGGTCTCGGGCGCGTCGACGAGTTCGTCCAGCGGAACCCGGTGGGCCTGCGCGAGGGGCAGCAGCAGCTCCAGGCTGGGGCGGCGCTGGCCGGACTCCAGTCTGGAGAGGGTGCTCTTGGAGATGCCGGTGGTCCGGGCGAGCGCGGCCAGGGTGACACCGCGCCGGGTCCGCAGCTGCTTGAGCCGGGGGCCGACCTGGTCGAGCGCCCGAGCGAGGGCGGAAGACTCTGTCACCCCGCCATTGCACCCCACTCTTCCCGGAAACGGCAACAAAGGTTGCCGCTTTTGCACATGCGGTCGCAGCCTGCACCCAGGAGGTGATCGCGATGAGCGACACAAGAGCCCCCCGGCACGGCGCCGGAGCGGCCGGGAAGGTGTACGACGCGGTGGTCGTCGGCGCGGGAGCGGGCGGTCTCAACGCCGCCCTGGTGCTGGCGCGGGCGCGCCTCACGGTGGCCGTTGTCGACGGAGGGCGGCCCCGCAACGCGCCCGCCGCACACATGCGGGGCTTCCTCTCCCGGGACGGCATGTCCCCGGCCGGGCTGCTGGAGGCCGGCCGGGCCGAACTCACCGGCTACGGCGTTCCCCTCATCGACAACCACGTTGACCAGATATCGCCCGGCTTCTTCGTCCGGCTCTCCGGCGGCGCGGTTCTGCGCGCCCGCCGACTGGTGGTCGCCACGGGCCTGCGCGACCAACTGCCCGATCTCCCCGGCATCCGCGAACGGTGGGGTCAGGACGTGCTCCACTGTCCGTTCTGCCACGCCTACGAGGTCCGGGACCGGCCGCTCGGCGTACTGGGCACCCACCCGGCAGGCGTCGACCAGGCACTGCTGCTCGCCCAGTGGTCCCCCGACATCGTCTACTTCCCGCACACCCGGCCACTGAGCGACCGTGACCGCGAGCGGCTGACCGCACGCGGAGTCCGAATCGCCGAGGGCGCGATCAAGCGTCTTGCGGTGACCGACAACCGGCTGCACGGCGTCGAGCTGGCCGACGGACAAGTGGTGCCCCGCACCGCGGTCTTCGTCTTCCCGCAGACGGTCCCGAACGACTCCCTGCTGACCGGACTGGGCTGCGCCAAGGACGAGCAGGGCCTGGTGACCACGGACCGGTCGGGAGCCACCAGTGCGTTCGGTGTCTGGGCGGTCGGCAATGTCGTCGATCCACGCGCCCAGGTGGTGACAGCGGCCGGGATGGGAGCTGCGGCCGCCTTCGCGCTCACCCACGACCTGGTGAACGAGGACATCGAACGCGCCGTCGAGGAGCACCGCACGCCCCGCGACAAGGCCGGTGCCGTGCCACAGGAGGCCGCCGTATGACACACAGCCACGCCGAGGACATCGACTGGGAAGCGCTGGGCGCCGCCCTGGAGCGTGAGGCCGAACTGCACCTGCCCGCACTGGAGACGGCGGCCGACTGGCTGCGCGGCCTGCTGGGCGCCGACTCGCCCGGCGACGGCCGGGTGGGCCGCGTCCTGGACATCGGCAGCGGACCGGGCGTCCTCACCTGCCTGCTCGCCCAACGATTCCCCGGCGCCGAAGCGGTCGCCGTCGACCAGGCGCCCGGCTTGCTGGACCGCGCCCTGACCCGCGCGTCCGAGCAGGGCCTCAGCGGCCGGGTCTCCCCCCTCAGGGCCGCGCTGCCCGAGGACCTGGACACCCTGGGCTCCGCCGACCTGATCTGGACCAGCCACGCGGTCCACCACCTCGGCGACCAACAGGCCGCGCTGCAGGCCCTGGCCACCCGCCTGCGCCCCGGCGGCGTACTGGCCGTCGCCGAACGAGGACTGCCCCCGCGCTTCCTCCCCCGAGACATCGGCCTGGGCCGACCCGGCCTCCAGGCACGCCTTGACGCGGCGCTGGAGGAGAGGTTCACCGCCATGCGCGCCGCACTCCCCGGCTCGACCTCCACCGTGGAGGACTGGCCCGCCATGCTCTCGCACGCCGGCCTGGTCCCCACCGGCAGCCGCACCTTCCTCACCGACCACCCGTCCCCCCTCTCCCTGCCCGCCCGAGAACACCTGCACAACGCTCTGACCCGGCTGCGCGACCACTTGGCCCCCTATCTGGACGAAGAGGACCTCACCACCATCGACAGCCTTCTCCACGGTCATGCCTGCTCCGGCATCCTGTGGCGCCCCGACGCCTTCTTCCTCTCAGCCACCACAGTCCATACAGCCCGCGCCTGCCCAAGCTGACGGTCTCCCGGGGGAACGCAGGAAGCCCGGCAACTCCACCTGGAAGTGCCGGGCTTCCACCGTCCGACTGCCCGACCTGTCCGGAACGCTGCCTCGACACGATCACCGCCGCGGCGACAGCGGACTACGGGGCTGTCACGCTGATCGTCGCCCTCCTGCTGGGCCCACGTAACCGGTCAGCCTGTCCGAGAATTCTCTCGGCAGAGGCCCTCTTCGGTCAGGCCGTTCCCCTCCACCGAGAACGACAAAGATCCCGCGCGATCACGATGATCGACGGGATCTCATCAACTGCTCCCGAGCGAACTCGAGAACAGTCGTGCGGTGGACCTGAGGGGATTTGAACCCCTGACCCTCTCGTTGCGAACGAGATGCGCTACCGGACTGCGCCACAGGCCCTTGCGACGGATGAAACCTTAGCATCCTCGTCGGGGCGGGAGGAAATCCGTTCCTGCGCTGGTCATGGGGCGGTCATTCGTTGGCGGCGCGGGGGCGGTGCTCGTCCTCGTACTGGTCGAAGAGGGGCGTGCGGTCGCGCCGCTGGTGGGCTGCGCCGCCGTCGTGCGGTTCCGCCTCCGGGGGATGCGGCTCGGCGACGGGAGCGGTGCTGGAGCGCGCTGAGCTCCACGCGTCCGGTGCCTCCAGGTCGACGCCGCGGGTGGCCCGGGGGGCGACCGGGGCGCTCACATAGGTGGGCAGCGGTACGGGCACAGGGTCCCAGCCCTCGCCTTCGGAGGAGTCGCTGTCGCGGGCGCGCTGCTGGTCGACCCATTCGGCGTGGTCGGTCTGCTCGACCAGGGCGCGCCGTTCGGCGGCCTCCTGCTGCTCGGCCCGGGCGCGTGCCCCCTGCCGGGCGTCCGTACGGTCCTCACCGTGCGCCTCCGCACCTGCGCCGTCGGGCTCGCGCTCGGGCGGTGCGGTCCGGGCGACGGCGCCCGCACGGGGCCGTCGGCCCTCGTCTGAGGCCCCTTGCGGCGGGCCGGCGGCGAGCCCCGGCTCGGTGTCCACGTCCTGCGCCGCGCCCCGGCGACGGCCTGCCGTGCCCTTGGCGCCGCCGCGCGGCCGCTGGGCGTGCAGGTTGCGCGCCGCCGCCTCGGCCTGGCGCCGGTCCATGGTGAAGGCGAAACGGCGCCGCTCCTGGGCGCGGAGGTAGACGATGTAGGTGCTCAGCAGGACAGCGGGGATGGCGGGCACCCACAGGAGAGCGAGTCCCCGGACGGCAGCGACGACGGTGCCGACAGTGAAAGCCAGGAAGAGCATCATCGTCGTACGCCGTCGGCGAGCCAGCAGCTTGGCGCGTTTGGCCTGCTTGGCTCGTCTGCCCTCCTGGGCGGCGGACCGGGCCTCGGCAGTCTGCCCCCGCGCCTCCTCCAGGCGCGCTCCCGCGGCGGCGGATCCGTCGTCCTGTCCGGCGCGCGGACGGTCCTGTGCGGACGGCGCCTGCCCGGGACGGTCCGCGGCTTCCTCGCGGCCTTCCGCAGCTTCGGGGTCGTCGTGTGCGGCAGGGCCCCGGTGAGCATGCACCTCGGTCCTCGCCTCCGAACCGGGGGCACCGACCATGGTCTTGGGGTCGGCGAAGGCCCGGACGTCCACCGCCTGCTCGGTGACGGCGTCCGGGTCGCTCCCGTACGCGGCATCGTCGTAGCCGTACTCGGCGGGGAGGCCGGATTCGGCTGCGGCTCTCCGCGCGTACGGATCGTCCGCTGCCCACCCCTCGCGTGCCCGGCGCCGCTCCGCTTCTCTCGCGTAGCGGCGCTCCATGCCGGCCTTGCCGGACAGCAGCCGGATGGCGGTGCTGAAGCGTTCCGTCGGACGAGCTTCGTTCAGCTCGTCCTGTCGGCGAAGCCACATCGGCACCAAGTAGGCGGCCCAGGCCCCGACGATGACTGCGTAGATGAGGCCACTGCTGCTCACCCTCACACGGTAGAGGGGATCCCATGAGCCCATCTGCCAAATAGCCCGGTGTGTCGCACGATCTGGCTGATCCCTCGAACTTTTTTTGTGACCTTGCGTCCGGGCTACACGGAAATGGCCGATAAATGGCCGCGCGGAGGGTGGGCTTCCGGAGAGTATCCGGACAGCACCTCAATTCGAACGTCTATTTTATTTCTGTGGAGCGGCCGGGCTGCGACCGGTGCCAGCGTGCCAGCAGGCCACCCGGAACCTCCTCCGCGGTCAGTGCGAACACCAGGTGGTCGCGCCAGGCCCCGTCGATGTGCAGGTAGCGCGGGCGGGTGCCTTCTTCGCGGAAGCCGAGCTTTTCCACCACCCGGCGGCTGGGGAGGTTCTCCGGCCGGATGCAGACTTCGACGCGGTGCAGTCCCACGGAGTGGAAACAGTGGTCGACGGCGAGCGCCACAGCTGTCGGCATCACGCCCCGTCCCGCTACCGCGCGGTCGATCCAGTAGCCGATGTGCCCCGAGCACATGGAGCCCCAGGTGATACCCGCGACCGTCAGCTGTCCGGCGAGTCTCCCCTCGTATTCGACGACAAAGGGAAGCATCCGGCCGGCCTGCGCCTCGGTCCGCAGATGGCGCACCATCTGGCGGAAGGTGGGGCGGCGCGGTGGAAGGTGGCCAGGGGGCGCGGGCGGGATGGTGGCCTCCCAGGGGCGCAGCCAGTCGCGGTTGCGCTGGTTGACCTCACGCCAGGCGCGCTGGTCGCGCAGCCTTATGGGGCGGAGGGTCGTGGGACCGTCCACCAGCTCGGCCGGCCACGGGGCGTTCAGCGCGGGTCGTCCCCTCTGGAACCGCCGGACCGGCCGACGGTCTTGTGCCGCGCGCCCGGCTCGGCGGACGGACCCGGTTCAGCGGTCGGGTCCGCCTCGGCGGACGTGCCCGCCTCCGCCGACGTGCCCGGCTCGGCGGGGTGGTCGCCGCCGTGGATCTGGTCGACGGCGTGCGGCAGCAGGCGGGTGAGGACGGCCAGCCCGTCCTTGACGCCCCCCGTCGAGCCCGGCAGGTTGACGATGAGAGTGCGGCCCGCGACACCGGCGACACCGCGCGAGAGCGCGGCTGTGGGGACCTTTGCCCGCCCTTCGGCGCGGATGGCCTCGGCGATCCCCGGGATCTCGTAGTCCAGGACGGCGCGGGTCACCTCCGGCGTCCGGTCGGTCGGGGAGATCCCGGTACCGCCCGTCGTCAGGACGACGGCGTAGCCCGCCGCCACGGCCTCCTCCAGAGCCTCCCGGACCGGTTCCCCGTCCGGGACCACCCGCGGCCCGTCAGCGTCGAATCCCAGGGCCGTCAGGCCCGCCACGAGCAGCGGCCCGCCCTTGTCTGCGTAGACCCCCGCCGAGGCGCGGTTCGACGCCGTGACGGCGAGTGCGCGGCGGGCGGGAGCGGGACGGGCGGTCGCCCCGCCGGGACGGCTGGGCTCCACGCCGGAGCGGCCGGGCTCCCCGCCGGGACGGCGGGAGCTCTCGTGGCCGTGCGGGTGCTGCCCGTTCCCTGGGCGTCCGGCACCGAGCCGCACATCATCGTGGTGACCGCTCATGTGCCTTCCTCCTCGGGGAACGGCCGGCGCGTCCAGTCTCCCGACTTGCCGCCGGTCTTCTCCTCCACTCTGACGTCGGTGATGGCTGCCGACTTGTCGACGGCCTTCACCATGTCGATGACCGTCAGCGCGGCGACCGTGACGGCTGTGAGCGCTTCCATCTCGACGCCGGTGCGGTCGGTGGTCTTCACCCTGGCCGCGATCTCGACGGCGTCGTCGGCGACCGACAGGTCGACCTTGACGCCGGAGACGGCGAGAGGGTGACACAGAGGGATCAGTTCCGGGGTCTTCTTGGCACCCATGATGCCCGCGATACGGGCGGTTGCCAGTGCGTCACCCTTGGGCACACCCTCACCCCTGAGCAGCGCGACGACCTCCGGCGAGACGAGCACACGTCCCGTGGCACGGGCCGTCCTGGCGGTGACGTCCTTCTCGGACACGTCGACCATCCGCGCGGCCCCGGACGCATCGACGTGGGTGAGGTGCTGCTGGGGGCTGGTCATGGTTCTCCCGGTCCTGTGTGTGCCCCGACACGGTACCGGCAGCGGCAGGAGTGCGGTCTGGTGCCTCAGTCCAGAGGGACGACGGTCACTTCGTCCCCGGGGGCCAGCCGGCCGGTCTTCTCGGGGATGTCGATCAGAGCGTTGGCCTGTGCGAGGGCTGCGATCAGGTGGGAGCTCGCGCCTCCGACCGCGCGGACAGTCCCCAGATCCTCCTCGCCGGGCGGGCTGTAGTCGCCCCGCAGGAACTGCCGCTTGCCCTCCGGCGAGGTCAGCCCGGAGTCACCGGTCAGGCGGGCGCGTACGGTCCGGCGCCGGACGGGCTCTTGGCCCATCAGGGTGCGCAGTGCCGGACGGACGAACAGTTCGAAGGAGACATAGGCGCTCACCGGGTTGCCCGGGAGGGTGAGGATGGGAGTGCGGTCCGGCCCGATCAAGCCGAAGCCCTGGGGCTTGCCCGGCTGCATCGCCAGTCTGCGGAACTCCACCACGTCGCCGACGGCATCCGCGCGGTCCTCCTCATCGCTGCCCCGGAAGGTGTCCACCCGGGAGAGTGCCTCCTTGACGACGTCATAGGCGCCGACACTCACCCCGCCGCTGGTGACGACCAGATCGGCGCGGATCAGCTGGTCCTCGATGGTGGCGCGCAGCGAGTCCGCGTCGTCGGTCACCGCTCCGACCCGGTACGGGATGGCTCCGGCCGCGCGCGCCGCGGCGGTCAGCACGAAGCTGTTGGCGTCGTGGATCTGCCCGGGGCCCAACGGCTCTCCTGGCGTGACCAGTTCGCTCCCGGTGGAGAGGACGACCACACGGGGGCGCGGGCGGACGGTGACCGTGCCCCGCCCGATGGCCGCCAGCAGACCCACCTGTGCGGGGCCGAGGACGGTGCCCGCATTGAGTGCGACAGTGCCCGCTTTCACATCGCTGCCCTTGGCCCGTACGTGCTGGCGGGCCTGGACCGGACGGTGCACGCGCACCTGGCCTGTCGCGCCCTGTGGTGCGGCGCTGTGCGCGGGCATGGCGTCCGCCGGGCCGCCGCCAGTGCCGCCGTCGGTCCACTCGACCGGGACGACGGCTTCGGCCCCGGGCGGGAGCGGCGCACCTGTCATGATGCGCGCCGCCTCGCCGGACGCCACGGTGGGCAGCCCGGAGCTGCCCGCCGCGATGTCCCCGATGACGCTGAGCACCGCTGGGAATTCCTCGCTGGCTCCCTCGACATCCGCCGTGCGTACGGCGTAGCCGTCCATGGAGCTGTTGTCGAACGGCGGGAGGGCGGCGGGGACGATGACATCGTCGACCAGGGTGCAGCCCTGTGCGTCGAGCAGGTTCAGCTCGATGGGGTCCAGCGGGCGGATGCTGCGGAGGATGTCCTCCAGGTGCTCATCGACGGACCAGGTCTTGCTCAAGACTTACATCTCCTCGGTGACGTAACCGCGCAGCCAGTCCCGGAACTCCGGGCCCAGGTCCTCACGTTCGCACGCGAGCCGGACAATGGCACGCAGGTAGTCTGCCCGGTCTCCGGTGTCGTAGCGCCGACCGCTGAAGACGACACCGTGCACCGGGCCGCCCAGGGACTCGTCTGCGGAGAGGGCCTGCAGGGCGTCCGTGAGCTGGATTTCGCCGCCCCTGCCCGGCTCGGTCTTGCTGAGGACCTCGAAGACCGCCGGGTCGAGCACGTAACGGCCGATGATGGCCAGATTGCTGGGTGCCTCCCCCGCCGACGGCTTCTCCACCAGGTCGGAGACCCGGACCACGTCGCCGTCGGAGGTCGGGGACGCTGCCGCCGCGCCGTACAGGTGGATGCTTCCGGGGTCGACCTCCAGCAGCGCGATGACGCTGCCGCCGCGCTCCTCCTGGACCTCGATCATGCGGGACAGCAGCGGGTCACGCGGGTCGATCAGGTCGTCGCCGAGGAGCACGGCGAAGGGCTGGTCCCCCACGTGCGGGGCTGCGCACAGGATGGCGTGTCCCAGGCCGCGCGGGTCGCCCTGCCTGACGTAGTGCATGGTGGCCAGGTCGCTGGACTCCTGCACCCGGGCCAGCTTTCCGTCGTCACCCTTGTCGCGCAGTACCTGTTCCAGCTCGTAGTTGCGGTCGAAGTGGTCCTCCAGCGGACGCTTGTTGCGGCCGGTGACCATCAGAACGTCCGAGAGCCCGGCTGTCACGGCTTCTTCGACCACATACTGGATGGCGGGCTTGTCGACGACCGGGAGCATCTCCTTGGGTGTGGCCTTGGTCGCAGGCAGAAAACGCGTGCCCAGGCCGGCGGCGGGGATGACTGCCTTGGTGATCCGTGCGCGGGGAGAAGTCATGTCCCGCACCATAACCGCTGACTTTGTGAGGAAGATAAGCGTCCACGACGTTTATCGCGTCTGTTGGGTTTGTTGCGTTTTACGGCGCGGAAAGGGGCTGGGCGTTCCATGGGCGAGCCGGAGGCCGTCGGCAACCGTAGTAAGCGTGAGTTGCGCCGCGCTGTCCTCGCGGTGAGGAGGACGTTGACAGCGGACGACCTCCAGGCGGCAGCCCGCTCCCTGGCACGGCATGTGCTGGACCTGCCGGAGATGGCAGGCGCCCGTACGGTTGCCGGATACGTGTCGGTCGGCAGTGAGCCGGGCACCGGGCCGCTGCTGGAGGCGTTGCGCAGCCGGGGCGTACGGGTGCTGCTGCCGGTGCTGCAGAAGGACAACGACCTCGACTGGGCGGACTACGAGGGCCCCGAGGCGCTCGTGGAGGCGGGGCGGGGGCTGCTGGAGCCGTCCGGGACGCGGCTCGGCCCTGAGACGGTCGCCGAGGCCGATGTGGTGCTGCTGCCAGGGCTGGCCGTGGACCGGGGCGGACTGCGGCTGGGCCGGGGCGCCGGCTGTTACGACCGGGTGCTCGCCCGGCTGGCGGCCCACAGGGTGCGGCCTTTCTGTGCGGTGCTGCTGTACGACGGCGAAGTGGTCGACCGTCTCGAGGGCGAGGAGCACGACCGCCGGGTGGCGACGGCTGTGACGCCGGGCGGAGTGCACCGCCTCGAAGTCACCGAAGGCTGAACAGCCTCCCGGGGCGCACCGGGACATCAGTCGGCCCGGGACGCCGTACGGGCGGCGCCCCGGGCCGGGCTGTCAGACCGTGAGCGTGGGGAGCCTACGGCTGGTCACGGTGTGAGGGCCATCTCGTCCTCGGTCGCCTTCTTGACTGCCTTCTCGCTGAAGGGCCACTTGAGGAACTCGCCCTTTGCCCACTTGTCCGTCTGGTCGGTGTAGTGCGCGTTGTAGGCGTGTCCTGAGGCACCGGTGAGGTTGATCCACCGGGAGTTGTCCAGGTCATCCAGGTCGACGACCATCCGCATCGAAGGCACCCAGGTGACGTCGTATCCGCCCGCCGCGTTCCAGCCGGTGGCGTTGACGGCCGCCTCGCCTCCGCCCAGGTCCCAGGGGCCGCGGTTGAGGAGCCACTGCATGAAGCCGGGACCGTCGGTGCCGATGGTCTGGTTCTTGAGCATCAGCCGGTGCAGCCTGCCCCAGCTCCAGGTGTTGATGTCCTTGCCGAGCTTGGAGGTGAGCTCCCAGCGGGCGTCCTTCATGGCGTGTGCCAGCAGTTCGTCGCGGTTCTTGTCGCCCTTGTGGGTCGAGGTGTCGCGCGTCTTCCACCACTGGCTGTCGGGCTGCTTGAGCAGCTTGCGCACCACCTCGAACCAGCGGTCGCCACCGTCGGGCTGGGCGTCGTCGGCCGAGCGCTGCCCGCACTCGCGCACCAGTCGCTGGTTGCCGTCCAGATCGTCGACCGGGCCGGAGTCGTCGGAAGGTACGACGTACAGACAGTCGCCCTTGACCCGCAGTTCCTTGGGGAGCTTGTCGCCGAAGGCGAGCTTGAGGAGGTTGCGCCAGACGGCGTTGAAGTAGGCAGCGGAAGCCGAGTCGGAGTCCTGGGTGTAGTCCCAGCCCTCCAGCAGCTTCTGTGCGTTGCGTACGTACTTGTCGTTGATCTCGATCTTCAGCAGATAGGGCACCAGCAGCTTGGCGATCTCGCTGCTGTTGTCCATCTGCATCGTCTCCATGTCGTCCATGGAGATCTTCCCGCCGTCCTTGATCTTCGACTGGATGAGGTCGTTGATCCGCTGACTGCGCGCCCCGTAGCCCCAGTCGTCGGTGAGCAGGTAGGGGTACTTCTCACGGTCGACAACGGCCTGGTTGGCGGTCACGATGTAGCCGCGCTTCGGGTTGTACTCCCAGGGCAGGGCGCGCTGGGGGATGTAGCCCTTCCAGCGGTAGTCCGGGTCCCAGCCGGGGGCCGGGTAGCGCCCGTCACCCTTGCCGCGCACCGGGATGCGGCCCGGTGCCTGGTAGCCGATGTTGCCCTTGGTGTCGGCGTAGATGAGGTTCTGCGAGGGCACGGCGAACTCGCGGGCCGCTGCGCGGAAGTCGGAGAAGTCGGTGGCCCGGTTGAGCTTGAAGAGCGCGTCCACGGTCTTGGAGGGCTGCAGCGCGGTCCACCGCAGGGAGACCGCGTAGCCGTCGCCGCGGTCGGGAGCGGCGTTGCCGACGGGGGCGTCGTCGCCGACCTTGCGCAGTTCCTTGTTGCGGTCCGAGACGATGGGCCCGTTGTTGGTCTCACGCACGGTGATGGTGCGGTCCTTGCCGCCGGCGACCTTGATGGTCTCCTCGCGGGTGCGGTACGGGACTTCCTTGCCGTCGTAGAGGTAGTGCCCGTCGCGGACCTTCTCCAGGTAGAGGTCGGTCACATCGGCGCCGAGGTTGGTCATGCCCCAGGAGATGTGCTGGTTGTGGCCGATGACGACACCGGGCATGCCGGAGAAGGTGAAGCCGGAGACGTCGTAGGGGCAGGACTTGTCCACCGAACGGCAGTGCAGGCCCATCTGATACCAGACGGAGGGCAGTTGCGGCGCCAGGTGCGGGTCGTTGGCCAGCAGCGGCTTGCCGGTGGTCGTGTACTTACCGGAGACGACCCAGGAGTTGGATCCGATGCCGCTGCCGTTCGGGCCGAGCAGTCCCGGGATCTCGTCGAGCTTCTTGGCGACGGTGCCCATCTGGGTGCTGACGCCCTGAGACGCTCCACCGGCCCTCTGAGCGCCGTTCGCGGCTCCGGAGGCATCTGGGGTCGTCCCGCCCGTCCCGGCGCCCGCAGCGGGCTGCTCAGTACCACCTGCGCCCGGCTGTCCGGTGCCGGTGCCGGCCGATCCGTCGGCGGTGCCGGCCTGGCCGCCCTCGGCCTTCGGGTCGAACTTCTTGCTGGCGGGGTCGACGGCGCCCTTGTCGACGATCGGCTTGTTCCGCTCGTAGGGGTACTTCGGGTACAGGTCCTCGATCTGGTCCTTGTCCAGGCGGCTGGTCATCAGCGCCCGGTCGATCTCGTCCGACATGTTGCCGCGCAGGTCCCAGGCCATCGCCTTGAGCCAGGCGACCGAGTCGACGGGGTTCCAGTCGGCGGGCTGGTAGTCCTTGCCCGCCAAGTCGAGGGCCGCGTACTCGACCGAGATGGCCGAGCCCTTGTGGTCCTTGAGGTAGGCGTTGACGCCCGCGGAGTAGGACTTGAGCAAGTCCTTGGTCTCGGCCGGGAGTTGCTCGTACTCCTTCTGGGCCACCCTGCGCCACCCGAGGGTGCGCAGGAACGCGTCGGTCTGCACCTGTTCGTCACCGAACATCTCCGACAGACGTCCGGCGGTCATGTGGCGGCGTACGTCCATCTCCCAGAAGCGGTCCTGTGCCTGGACGTACCCCTGGGCCAGGAAGAGGTCCTTGGAGTTGTCGGCGTAGATCTGCGGGATGCCGCTGCTGTCCCGCTGCACGCTCACCGGCGCGGTCAGCCCTTTGAGTTTGAGGGTGCCAGTGGTCTGCGGGAAGGAGTCCCGGACGGTGCTGACGCCCCAGTACGTGCCGCCGCCGATGCCTGCCACGAGCAGCAGCACGACGACGATCACGATGAGGCGGGCGCGTCGCGAGGTCTTCTTGGCGGGCATCGCTGTCCTTCGAGGGGCAGGGTGAACCTTGGCTGAGAGGACCGGACGGGCTCGGTCCGTACGGAGCAACCATAGGCCGCCCCTCGACGGGCCCGGACAGCGAGTCACCCCCTGGGAATTCTCCCGGCGGCATATTCAAGCAATGGTAAATTGTTAGCTACCCAAACGAACTAGCCACTGCCGGACATCCGTCCGGGAGCCGCGCTCCGCCATGGCCGGCGCGTTAAGAACGCATCAGGAAAACGTCAGGAGGCCGTCAGAACCATCACGCGCAACGCCTCACCCGCTCAAGAAACCGCGCCCCGGCGCCGATTCCCGGCGACCGGAGCACCCGACTCGTGCACTCAAGGAGAGAGCCCCGGCCAGAGAGGACCGTGCCCTGACCGTCCACAGCCTCAACCAGCTCCTGCTCTTCAGCGCCCTCGTCCTGCTCATCGCCGTCGTGGCGGTCCGTCTCTCCTCGCGCAGCGGGCTGCCCAGCCTGCTCGTCTACCTGGGAATAGGCATCGCCATAGGGCAGGACGGCATCGGTTTCGGCTTCTCCGACGCCGAGCTGACCCAAGTCCTCGGATACGCCGCCCTGGTGGTGATCCTCGCCGAGGGCGGACTCGGCACGAAATGGCGTGACATCCGGCCTGCCGTGCCGGCGGCTGCCGTGCTGTCGACGTTCGGTGTGGCCGTCAGCGTGACGGTCACCGCGCTGGCCGCGCACTACCTCATCGGACTCGGCTGGCAGGCGTCGCTCCTGATGGGCGCTGTGGTCTCCTCGACGGACGCCGCCGCGGTCTTCTCCGTGCTGCGCAGGGTGCCGCTGCCCAAGCGGCTCACCGGTGTGCTGGAAGCCGAGTCCGGGTTCAACGACGCACCCGTCGTGCTGCTGGTCGTGACCTTCTCCTCGCTCGGCACGGAGCACCACACCTGGTACTTCCTGCTCGGCCAGATCTTTCTCGAGCTCGCCATCGGACTGGTGGTGGGGCTGGTCGTCGGCAAGCTCGGCGAGCTGGGCATGCGCCATGTGGCACTGCCCGCGTCCGGGCTGTACCCCATCGCCGTGCTGGCGCTGTGCTTCCTGGCCTACGCCGGAGGCGCGATGGCTCACGGCTCCGGCTTCCTGGCCGTCTACGTCGCCGCGCTCATCCTCGGAAACGGCAAACTGCCGCACCGTCCCGCCGTGCGGGGCTTCGCAGACGGCGTGGCCTGGATGGCGCAGATCGGCCTGTTCGTACTGCTGGGCCTGCTGGTGACCCCGCACGACCTGTGGAAGGACTTCTGGCCCGCCGTGCTGATCGGGCTGGCCCTCACCCTGGTCGCCCGCCCCCTGTCGGTCTTCCTGGGCCTCCAGCCGTTCCGCCTGCCCTGGCAGGACAAGGCGCTGCTCTCCTGGGCCGGGCTGCGGGGAGCCGTGCCCATCGTGCTGGCGACCATCCCGATGGTCGCCGACGTCAAGGGGAGTCAGCGCATCTTCAACATCGTCTTCGTGCTGGTGGTCGTCTTCACCGTGCTGCAGGGGCCCACTCTTCCCTGGCTCGCGCGGAAACTGCGGCTGGACGAGAGGGACGAGGCAGCGGATCTGGACATCGAATCGGCGCCCTTGGAGCGGCTGCGCGGCCACCTGCTGTCCGTGGCCATTCCGCCGTCGTCCCGGATGCACGGCGTCGAGATCACCGAGCTGCGTCTTCCGGCCGGTGCCGCGGTCACCCTGGTGGTGCGCGAGGGCGCGAGTTTCGTCCCGCTGCCCTCGACGGTGCTGCGGCACGGCGACGAGCTGCTGGTCGTCACGACCGACCAGGTGCGGGACGCGGCCGAACGGCGCCTGCTGTCGGTCAGCCGGGGCGGCAAGCTCGCCGGCTGGCTGGGCTCGTCCGGGAGCACCGCGATGCGGCAGTGACCGTGGTGGCTGGCGGCGGAGGAGTGGGCTCGACCGTCGACTGCTGCCGCCTGCTCGGCGTTCTCAGCGTGCTCGGCGTCTCAGCATGCTCGGCGGCAGGTTCTTGCCGCGTTCGACGCCGGGCTTGTGGCAGGTTTTACGAAAAACTGCCTCTGACCGTTATCCTCAAGGCGGTAAAGATTCACCCCGACTCTGCCTGACGCAGAGCTGGCGCGACCGCTCGGCGGCCACGGTCCGGAATGCCCACCCTGCACCGGACCGGGTATCTACCCCGGTCCTGCGCGAGAGGACAGCTCTCGGCGCGTCACCCACAACGCGCTACCAGGCGGCAGAAAGGCCCGGCCGTGGAATCCCCGGCCACCGAGAACAACCACGCAGAGACCGACGAGGCACACGGCGACCGGCGCTCCCGGCGCTCCTCCGAGCGCCCCGGTTACGGACAGCTGCTGCGCACCGAGGGAGCCTGGTCCTTCCTGCTGCCGGGCTTCCTGGCCCGCCAGCCCTACGCGATGCTGACCATCAGCATCGTCCTGCTCGTCGAGCACACCACCGGATCGTTCGGCCTGGCCGGCGCCGTCTCCGCCACGGCGGGCATCTCCATGGCCCTGATCGCGCCGCAGAGCGGCCGGCTCGCCGACCGGTTCGGACAGGGGACCGTCCTCGTCCCCCAGGTGTTCTTGCACATCCTCACCGTCGGAGCGCTGATCGGCGCCGCTCTTCTGGACGCGCCGCTGTGGGCGCTGTTCGTCGCGGCCGTGCCGGCCGGTGCCACCGCTCCGCAGATCAGCCCCATGGTGCGGGCCCGCTGGGCGGCGCGCCTGCAGGGGACACCGTTGATGAACACGGCGGCGGCCTTCGAGTCGGTGACCGACGAGTTCACCTTCGTGGTCGGCCCTGTGCTCGCAACAGCGCTGTGCACGGGCGTGCACCCCGCCGCGGGTCTCGCCGCTGAGGCGGGCGTCTCACTGGTGGGCGGGCTGGTCTTCGCCGCCCAGCGCCGCACCCAGCCCCCGGTGGCCCGCGCGGCTGCGGGCGCCGGCAAGTGCGGGGCCGACGAGGCCGCTCAGGGGCGCGCGGACCGGCCGGCTTCCGCGTTGGCCGTCCCTGGGGCCCGCGTGCTGATTGCCGCGTTGCTCGGTATCGGGATGGTCTTCGGCGGGATGCAGGTCTCGCTCACCGCGTTCACCGAGTCGATCGGCCGGCCGGGCATCAACGGCGTGCTGTACGGCGTCTTCGCCGGCGGCAACATGCTGGCGGCCGTCGCCGTGGGTGCCATCCGGTGGAAGCGCGGGCCGCAGACCCGGCTGCTGACCGCCTACCCGGCGCTGGTGGCCGCGGCCGCCCTGATGGCACTCGCAGCGCAATTGGGGCCGTGGGCGATGCTGCTGGGCGCGCTGGGGATGCTGACGGGACTGTGTGTGGCGCCGTGCATGATCACGTGCTTCACACTGATCGAGTCGCTGGTCCCCGCGGGCGCCCGCACGGAGGCGCTCACCTGGCTGACGGGCGCGGTGGCGCTGGGGCAGGCGACGGGCTCGACGGTGGCCGGCCAGCTCGCGGATCACTCGGGTGCTGGTACCGGTTTCCTCACTCCGCTGGCCGGTACGGGCCTCGCGCTGCTGGTGCTGCTGACCTTCAGGAAGGCGCTGCACCCGCAGCACGGCGGACTGGTCGCTGCACGTGGGCTGGGTCACCGAACGGCCGTCCCGGTGGACTGACGCGCTGGAATGCTGCACTATGGAGCGTTGTTAGCACTCAACAAGTGAGAGTGCCAGGAGGAGAACGTGCCGACCTATCAGTACCAGTGCACCGAGTGCGGCGAGGGCCTCGAGGTGGTGCAGAAGTTCACTGACAACTCGCTGACCGAGTGCCCCAACTGCCAGGGCCACCTCAAGAAGGTCTTCTCGGCGGTCGGCATCGTCTTCAAGGGCTCCGGCTTCTACCGCAACGACAGCCGCAGCTCCTCGTCGAGCAGCAGCCCCGCTTCCGGCAGCTCCTCCTCGGACTCGTCCGCGAAGAACGGCGACTCCAAGAGCTCGTCCTCCACTTCCGGCTCGTCGTCCTCCAGCTCGTCCTCGGAGTCGAAGTCCTCCGGCAAGAGCGACAGCAAGAGCACGGCCAAGGCGGCCACTTCCGCCTGAGGCGGACGTCAGCCCGGGCCCGAGCCGCTGGACGGACCGCCCCGCCGCGGGCCCGGGAGCAGGCCCGAGTCTTCCCCCTGCCCAGCTCTGGGCGTGCGCCCTTAGGGTGACCGCATGAGCGAACAGGCAGAGATCGGCATCATCGGCGGTTCCGGCTTCTACTCCTTCCTCGACGATGTGACCGAAGTCACCGTCGAGACGCCGTACGGACCGCCGAGCGATACGCTCTTCCTGGGCGAGACCGGCGGCCGCCGGGTCGCCTTTCTGCCGCGCCACGGCCGCGGTCACCACCTGCCCCCCAATCGCATCAACTACCGCGCCAACCTGTGGGCACTCCGCTCGGTAGGTGTGCGGCAGGTCATCGCGCCGTGTGCGGTCGGCGGCCTGCAGCCGCAGTTCGGCCCGGGCGCTCTCGTGGTACCCGACCAACTGGTGGACCGTACGAAGTCGCGGCAGCAGACCTTCTTCGACGGCCAGCCCCTCGCCGATGGCAGTGTTCCCCAGGTCGTCCACGTCGCCTTCGCCGACCCGTACTGCGAAGGGGGCCGACAGGCCGCGCTGCGGGCCGCCCGCGGCAAGGGCTGGGAGGCGGTGGACGGCGGCACGATGTGCGTGATCGAGGGCCCGCGCTTCTCGACCCGCGCCGAGTCCCGCTGGCACGCCGCGCAGGGCTGGGCCGTCGTGGGGATGACCGGACACCCCGAGGCGATACTCGCCCGCGAACTGGAGCTGTGCTACTCGTCGCTGGCCCTGGTCACAGACCTGGACGCAGGCGCGGAGGCCGGCGAGGGCGTCTCCCACGAGGAGGTGCTGCGCGTCTTCGGCGAGAACATCGGCCGACTGCGCGAGGTCCTCTTCGACGCCGTACGGGAACTGCCCGCCCTGGACGAACGCAAGTGCGAGTGCGGGTCTGCGCTGGGCGGGCTGGAGCCGGGGATCACCCTGCCCTGACCGGGCCGGTCACCCTTCCGGGTGGCGGAGTTTTCCACAACTGCCCACTCATCCACAGATCTGCGGGCGTCTCAGCGGGATTCCGCGAAGGGGTTCACCGTAGTCATCGAAGGCCGCGACCAGGCGGTTCTTCTCCCTGTGATGGCTGGTGGTGAGCGTCGTGGACCGATCCCGGAACCCGGTTCCCGAGGAGTTTCCTCCTCGTATGCCCCTGCGCTCCGCTGTTCCCGACTTCCCCCCGGTGCGTGCCGGAGGCGGCCGGCGGCGACTGCGGCGGGGAGCCCCCGGGCGGCACAGGGCCCTCTCGGTCGCGTTGGCCGTCTGCGCCGCGGGGCTCGCGGTCGCCGCCCCGGACGGCGGGGCGACCGGCGGATCAGGTGCGGCCTCTGGCGGCGGGGGCGACAGGACCTCCGGGCCGGGGTCGGGCGGGGGAGGCGTTGAGAGATCCGTCACGCAAGAGGGGGCTCCGACGGCTCCCGTCTCCGCGCCCGTTCGGATCGCCGACCCCGCGACGGTCCGGCTGCTGAGCCCTGGCGACCGGATCGATGTGCTGGCGAGCCCGTCCAAGACGGCTTCCGCTCGGATCGTGGCCGCAGGTGTCCGAGTGGCCCACGTGCCGAAGTACCGCGACACTGTCTCGGGCGACGGAGCCGAGGGCGCGCTGATTGTTGTCGTTGTGCCCCGGCGGACGGCGGCAGCGCTGGCGGGCGCGGCGGCGAAGTCCCGGCTGGCGGTGACGCTGTGCTGAACCGCCTTCTGTCTCCGCCACGCCGACGTCGGGGGGTTCCCCTGCACACGGAACCCGGTGGTCCGGGGCAGCCGAGCCGCCGGTCCCGGCCGTGGAGCGGCTGGGCAGTCCCCTGTGCCCTCGGTGCCCCGCTCGCAGTCAGCATCGTCACCTGGTTCTGGAAGAGGAAGTCCGTTGAGCAACGACGCGTCCCAAGCCGAGAAGAAGGGCGTCCTGGCCGGCTTCAAGGAATTCCTGATGCGCGGCAACGTGGTCGAACTGGCCGTCGCCGTGGTCGTCGGGGCAGCCTTCAGCAAGATCGTCGACGCCGTTGTCAACGGATTCATCAACCCGCTGGTGGGCGCCATCGGGACGAAGGACCTGGACAGGTACCGCTACTGCCTCAAGGATCCCTGCACCGTCGGTCCCACGGGCGAGGTGACCGGCGTCGCGATCAAGTGGGGCCCGGTGCTCAGCGCCACGCTCACCTTCGTCATCACGGCGGCGGTCGTCTACTTCCTGATGATCCTGCCGATGAACAAGTACAAGGAGCGCCAGCAGGCCAAGGCGGGCCCGGTGGAGGTGCCCAAGACGGAGGTCGAGCTGCTCACCGAGATCCGCGACGTACTGCTCGCGCAGCGCGCGGACGGGCACGGCTCCCCCGTCCCGGGTGGTTCCGCGCCGGGCGGCCAGGACGGCTCGGTAGGGCCGCAGCGCGGCGGCGGCGTCAGCACGAACGGCTGACGAGACGGTCTCCAGGACCAGGGCCCGGCCCGGGACCCGTCAGCGGAGGTGGCCTTCTGCCGCACGGTGGCGTCGGCCACCGTGCGGAGGACGGCAACGCATCCGGACCGTGCGGCCGCGACGGCGATCGCACGGACGGCGGTGAGCCCAGGAGCGGGGAGCAGGCAGCCGCCGGAGGAGGCAGTGAGCGGGCGTGGCCGTGGCCGCCGGGCCGACCTCAGAGGTGGTGGGGCGGCTTCTCGTCGAGGAAGCGCGCGAGGTCGGCGTCTCCTCCGCCGGAGGTGCCGCCCGCTCCCTCGCCCCAGCCCCGGTCGGTGTCGTCGGAGGACGGGCGGCTCAGGGGGTCCTCGAAGACCAGCGAGGCCGCCGCGTCACGCGGGGTGTCCGGCAGGGCGGAAGGCTGCGGGTCGACGCTCATGGCTCAAGCGTACGGCCGCCTGACGCGGCTGCTGGTATTGATGCCCCATGGACACTCACGACGCCAAGGAACCGCGCCCACCGCAGGGGCCGCCACCGACCGGTACGCGGGACGCGCTGACCGACGTACCCGGCCTGCGCGTAGGCCACGCGCAGCGGACCGGGAACGGCTGGCTGACCGGTACGACCGTGGTCCTGCCGCCGGCGGAGGGCGCCGTCGCCGGGGTGGACGCGCGAGGCGGGGCCCCGGGGACCCGCGAGACGGACGCTCTGGACCCGCGCAATCTGGTGGAACGCGTCCACGCCGTCGTCCTCAGCGGCGGCAGCGCTTTCGGCCTGGACGCGGCCTCGGGCGTGATGAGCTGGCTGGAGGGGCAGGGCCGAGGCGTGCAGGCGGGCCCCGACCCCGCGCAGGTGGTCCCGGTGGTCCCAGCAGCGGTCATCTTCGACCTGGGGCGCGGGGGACGCTGGACGGCCAGACCGGATGCGGCGCTGGGGTGCGAGGCAGTGGAGGCGGCGGCTGCCACGGAGCCGGGCGCACCGGTTGCGGAAGGCAGCGTCGGTGCCGGAACGGGTGCTGTGGTCGGCGGCCTCAAAGGCGGCATAGGCACGGCGAGCGCCCGGTTGGCCTCGGGGGCGGTGGTCGGCGCGCTGGTGGTCCTGAACGCGGCGGGCTCGGCGACGGACCCGGCGACGGGCGTGCTCTACGGCGAGCTGGCCGACGGCCTGCCGCACATCCCGACCGAGGACGAGCACGCCGAGGCCGAGATGCTGCGCTCGGAGGCGAAGGAGGAGACCGCCAGACGCACCGCCGGAACACTGCGGCCCGCGCTGAACACCACCCTGGTGGTGGTGGGAACGGACGCGGGGCTCACCCGGCCGCAGGCACAGCGGCTGGCGGGCAGCGCCCACGACGGGCTGGCGAGAGCGGTGCGCCCGGTGCACATGATGCACGACGGGGACACGGCCTTCGCGCTGGCCACGGACGCAGGGGAGCTGAAGAGCGCCGAGTTCAACGAGGTGCTGGCGGCAGGGGCCGACGTGGTGACCCGGGCCGTGGTCAAGGCGATCCGGGCCGCGGACGGCGTGGACGGTCCCGGAGGGGTCTTTCCCTCCTACAACGATCTCTACGGCGCCTCGCTGTCCGGGCGGGAGGGGGACGGCTCCCCGGAGTCGGACCGTGCGGAGGGCCCCGAGGAGGACGGGGAGGACGGCGCCGACAGCTGACAGGGACCCCGCGCACAGGACGGGAGAGGCGACGGCTCCGGAAGGACTCCGGCACGCGGCCTCGGCGGCACGCAGGAGTACAGCTCCGGGGGCGCACGGCACCGGCGAACCCGGCGGCGGACCGTGGAAAGGTGCCGCCGCCGGGAGCACCGCGGGGAAGTGCGGGCTCAGACGCCTGCCGGGACGCGCTCCTCGACGCCGTCCGCCACCGGGGCGCCTTCCACCTTCGGCGCCTGCTTACGGGCGCCCTTCAGCAGCAGGGTCGTACCGGCTGTGACGACGGTCCCGGCCGCGATCGCCACCAGGTAGAGCAGCGGGGACCCGATCAGCGGCACGACGAAGATGCCGCCATGGGGCGCTCGCAGCGTGCTGCCGAAGGCCATCGAGAGGGCGCCGGTGACAGCTCCGCCGGCCATCGAGGCGGGGATCACGCGCAGCGGGTCGGCAGCGGCGAACGGAATCGCTCCCTCACTGATGAAGGAGGCGCCGAGCACCCAGGCGGCCTTGCCGTTCTCCCGTTCGGTCTTGGTGAAGAGGCTGCCGCGCACGGTGGTGGCGAGCGCCATGCCCAGCGGCGGCACCATTCCGGACGCCATGGCGGCTGCCATCACCATCAGGCTGCCGTTGCCGGGGTCGGCGCTGGCGATGCCTCCGGCGGCGAAGGTGTAGGCGACCTTGTTGACGGGGCCGCCCAGGTCGAAGCACATCATCAGACCGATGAGCAGCCCCAGCAGGATGGCGTTGGTGCCGGTCAGCCCGCCCAGCCAGTCCGTCAGGGCCTTCTGCGCGGTGGCAATCGGCTTGCCGACGACGACGAACATCAGCGCGCCGACGATTGCCGAGGAGATCAGCGGGATGACGACGACCGGCATGATGCCGCGCAGCACGGCCGGGATGTTGACCTTCTGAACGGCCATCACAAGGGCACCGGCGAGCAGACCTGCCACCAGGCCGCCGAGGAAGCCGGCCTGGATCTCCACGGCGACGGCACCGCCTACGAAACCGGGTACGAGGCCGGGCCGGTCGGCCATGCCGTAGGCGATGTAGCCGGCGAGAACGGGGACGAGGAAGCTGAAGGCGAGCCCGCCGATCTGGTTGAGCAGCGCGGCCCAGCTGTGGGCCTCGGTCCACACGAAGTGGTCGGCGACGGACTTGGCGTCGGCGATCTCGTACCCGCCGATGGCGAAGGACAGGGCGATCAGCAGCCCGCCCGCGGCGACGAACGGAACCATGTAGCTGACACCGGTCATCAGCCACTTGCGCAGCCTGGTTCCGAATCCATCCCCGTCCTCTGCCCCCTTGTCCATGGGGGCGGCGGCCGACGGCTTGGAGGTGATCTCACCGCGCGCGGCCTTGGCCCGTGCTTCCTCGATGAGTTCGGCGGGGCGGTTGATGGCCGCCTTGACCCCGACATCGACGGTGGGCTTTCCGGAGAAGCGGTCCCGCTCCCGTACTTCGACATCGTGGGCGAAGATCACGGCATCGGCGGCGGCGATCACCGAGGGGTCGAGCCGCTGGAATCCAGCAGAGCCCTGGGTCTCGACGGTGATCTCAGTGTTCGTCGCGCCCTCTTCGGCCGCTCTCTCGAGGGATTCAGCGGCCATGTAGGTGTGGGCGATGCCGGTGGGGCAGGAGGTGACGGCCACGATCCGGAAGGGCTCGCCGGCCGCGGCCCCGGGGCCTCCGGCACGGGTTTCCCGCGATTGCGCCGATGGTCCGCTCGCCTGGGTGCTCTCCGGCTCCGTCTGCTGCGGCTGTGGCCTGTCGTCGCCGTCCGTCGGGCCGTCGGCCGCCTCGCCGGACGTCTCGGACTGCTGGGCCGACGAGGAGGTGTCCGCATCGGCGTCCCCGCGTATGAGCGCCGCCGCACGGTCCGGGTCCGACACGGAGCGGAGGGCCGCGGCGAACTCGGGGTCGGCCAGGTGGCGCGCGAGCGAGGACAGAATGGACAAGTGGTCGCTGTCCGCGCCGTCGGGGGCGGCGATCAGGAAGATGAGGTCTGCCGGGCCGTCTGTGGCACCGAAGTCGACGGGCGAGCTGGGACGGCCGAACGCGAGTGTGGGTTCGGTGACGTGAGTGCTGCGGCAGTGGGGTATGCCGATGCCTCCTTCGAGACCTGTCGGCATCTGTGCCTCGCGGGCCTCGACATCGGCGAGAAAACCTTCGAGGTCGGTGACGCGGCCCAGCGCCACCATCCGCTCGGCGAGCGAACGGGCGGCGTTGGCCTTGGTGGTTGCGGACAGATCGAGATCGACCAGCTCGGCTGTAATCAACTGGCTCATCGGACGGCTCCGTTGACATCGGGGAGAAGGGGGAGGTCCAAGGGGACGTCGGTGGTCACGGTGACCGATTCCGGACGGATGTCGTCCGGGGTGGGCATCTGGCTGCCGGGCAGCTGGACGGCGGCTGCGCCGTGCGCCACGGCCGAGACGAGCGCCTGGGCCCGGGCACCGCCGGCCGTCAGAAAGCCCGCCAGTGAGGCGTCGCCCGCGCCCACATCGCTGCGGACGGTGGCGACGGGGGCGGTTGCGAAATAGCTGCCAGTGGCGTCCACGAGGAGTTGTCCTGTGGCGCCGAGGCTGGCCAGTACCGCTCCCGCTCCCGCGCCCCGTACCTCGTCGGCCGCCTTGACGGCGTCTCCGACCGTGGTGAGGGGGCGGCCGACGACCTCGGCGAGTTCGTAGGCGTTGGGCTTGACCACGTCCGGCTGCGCCGGAAGGGCTGCGGCGAGAGCGGGTCCTGAGGTGTCCAGCGCGACACGGACACCGTTCTCCCGAGCCCGGGCCACAACCGACGCGTACCACTCGTGGGAGAGGCCACGCGGCAGACTGCCGCAGCACACCAGCCAGCGGGCGCGGCCCCGGACGGCTTCGGCGGCGAGCGTGTCCAGGAGCGCCTGGGATTCCTCGGGGCCGATGTCGGGCCCGGCGGCATTGATCTTTGTCAGGGTGCCGTCCGGTTCGGCCAGGGAGATGTTGACCCGGGTCGAGCCCCGCACCGGCACCCCGGCCACCGCGATACCGAGATCGCTGAGAAGCTGCGAAAGGAGAGCGCCTTCGGGGCCGCCGACGGGGAGCACGGCAACCGTGGGGTGTCCCGCCGCAGCCACCGCGCGGGAGACGTTGACGCCCTTGCCGCCGGGGTCGACACGGTCGGCGCCAGCCCGCAGCACGGCCCCTCGGTCGAGGCCCGGGATCTCGTATGTGCGGTCGAGGCTGGGGTTGGGGGTGACGGTGAGGACGGTCATAGGGGTTCCAGATCGTTGCGTACGTGCGCCGGAGCGACGGCGGGGCGGA
>NZ_JAFFZN010000023.1 GCF_017676385.1 Streptomyces spirodelae | reverse complement strand
CCACTACGTTAGCGCGTTTCCCTGGAGACTCATAATCGAGCCCTCGGAGTCAGTTTTCGGCGTACCGAAAGTGACCCCGAATCCGGGGTACGTCGAAGGTAGTGAATGTCCGCTTCCGGGGGCCGCTCTCACTGAGTCTTCAGACCCGTGGCAAGACGTCCCGTTTCCAGCGGCTCGTCCAACGTTAGGTGGTCGATCGGCTTGCGTCAAGCGAGGGTCGGCGCCGGTTCCGGGGCTTGTGGGCCCGGTAGGGGCTGACCGTCGGGTCGTCCTCGAGCCAGAAGCGCCACGGGTAGTGGGCGGCGTCACCGCCCACGCCGGTACGCGGACCGCTCTTCACCGTATCCGGGTCGGCCGGCTCGCCCGCCAGGACGCTCAGCGGGGCGTAGTCGTCGTGGGTGCACACGTCGGCACCGTTCAGCTCGCGGTCCACGGCGAGGGCGGTGGCCAGCCGGGCCGGTCCCTTGGCCAGCTCCAGGTCCTTGCGCGCCTTGGGGCGGCGCTTGCGTGCCTGCTCCACCCCTTCCAGCACCTCGCCGGCGCGGATCAGCACACCGCTGGCCCGGCCCTCGGGGCCGCAGACGAGGTTGAGGCTGTACCACATGCCGTAGATGAAGTAGACGTACGCATGACCGGGTGGGCCGAACATCGAGGCGTTCCGCTCCGTCCTGCCCCGATAGGCGTGGGAGCCGGGATCCGCCTCGCCTGCGTATGCCTCCACCTCCGTGATGCGCAACCGCATTCGGCCGTCCGACGTCGTGCGTACCAGGACGCGCCCGAGCAGGTCGGGGGCGACATCCAGGACAGGACGGTCGAAGAAGGCCCGGGGTAGGTGCGGGTCACCGCTGGTCGTGCTGGGGTGGCGGTCTCGGCCTGCGATCATGCCGTCCGAGCGTACAAGAACCGCGTACGCGACCGCGTGGGCGCCGGCCGCGCGGGGAACGTCGTGCTTCCCGGCGAGAAGCGGACGGGGAGCGAAAGGGGAGGACAAGAGGATGGGCTTCAAGAAGTTGTTCGCGAGCATGGGGATGGGTGGCGCGTCGGTGGACACGGTGCTGCACCAGCCGCACGCCGTGCCCGGTGGCGTGGTGCAGGGCGAGGTGCGGATCGAGGGGGGCTCGGTCACCCAGGAGATCCAGTCGCTGTCGGTGGGGCTGCAGGCCCGCGTCGAGGTCGAGACGAACGACGGGGAGATGCACCAGAACATCGAGTTCGGCACCCAGCGGCTGGGCGGGGAGCTCACCCTGCACGAGGGGGACTCGCACGTGGTGCCCTTCACTCTCGAGGTGCCGTGGGAGACGCCGATCACCGCGTTCATGGGGCAGCAGCTGCGGGGCATGCAGATCGGAGTGACCACCGAGCTGGCGATCGCGCGGGCGCTGGATTCGAGCGATCTGGACCCGGTGGAGATCCACCCGCTGCCGGCGCAGGAGGCGATTCTGGACGCGTTCGGGCAGCTCGGGTTCCGCTTCAAGTCGGCCGACATGGAGAAGGGCCACATCCGCAACACGCGGCAGCGGCTCCCCTTCTACCAGGAGATCGAGTTCTTCGCGCCGCAGCAGTACCGGGGGCTCAACCAGGTCGAGCTGTCGTTCGTCGCGGACGCGCGGGGCATGGACGTCGTGCTGGAGATGGACAAGAAGCCGGGGCTGTTCTCCGAGGGCAGTGACACCTTCCGGGCCTTCCCCGTGGACTTCGACTCCTATCAGCAGACGGACTGGGCCGGGTACCTCAATCAGTGGCTCGCCGAGGTCGGCGGCAAGCGGAACTGGTTCTGAGGCCGCCGCCCGGGCCGGTCGACCGGTGACAGGACCCCGGTCAGCCTCCTGGTCAGCCCAGCAGGATGCTGAGCGGGGTCTCGCGTACCGCCCAGAAGCCGACTGCCGCGGTGAAGACCTCCGCAGCTGCCGCGGCGTCCTCCGGGTCTGCTTGTTCGAATTCCGACCAGCCGGTGGCCAGCAGCAGATAGCCGCGGGGCTTGCCCCACCAGGACAGGTCGGTGAGGAGGTCGGCCAGCGCGTCCCAGTTGCGGCCGAAGTAGTCGGGGAGCTCCAGACCGGTCGCGCAACGTTCCATGAAGTCGGCTTTGTTGTCGACGCCGGTCAGGTCGACCACCGTGCCGAACCAGCCCGCCGCGTCCGCCTGCATCAGGGCGTCGGGTCCCACGGAGGGCAACCGGTAGACGCCGGGGGGCACCGAGTCGTCGAAGAGGCCGGGGAGGTCGGCCTGGGGCAGCTCGGGCAGGTCCACGGGGCTGGTCATGGTCGCACCACCGCTTCGGGGTCTCGTCGTGGTCACTCACCTGATGGCGTTGACGGCTGCGGGTACAGGGCTGGGGTGTACGGGGTGTGCTCTCGCACCCCGTCATGGTGGCAAAGAGAGGCTGTCCGGATCGTTAGGCTGGCCGGTGCAGCGATTCGCGTGACGAGGAGGTTCCCGACGTGACCGACCAGCAACGGCGCCCGCTCCCCCATGACTTCCACCCCCCGGTGCCGTCGATTCGCGTACTGAGCAACGATCTGGCGGATGGCGGCCATCTGGGTACCGCACAGGTGTACGCGGAGGGGAACATCTCTCCGCACCTGCGCTGGGAGGGCTTCCCCGAGGCGGCGAAGAGCTTCGCCGTGACGTGCTTCGATCCGGACGCGCCGACCGGGAGCGGCTTCTGGCACTGGTCCGTCTTCGACATCCCAGCCTCGGTGACCGAGCTGCCCACGGGCGCCGGTACGGGTGAGATGAAGGGGCTCCCCGAGGGCGCTGTTCATGTGCGCAACGACTTCGGGACGCGTGACTTCGGCGGGGCCGCGCCGCCGCCCGGGGACGGGCCGCACCGCTATGTGTTCACCGTGTACGCCGTGGACACCGAGAAGCTCGGGCCCGACTCCGGCGCGACGCCGGCCTTCGTCGGGTTCAACCTGCGCTTCCACACCCTGGCGCGCGGGCAGCTGATCGGCGAGTACGAGATCCCCGCCGAGGGCTGACCCCGCCCGTCCGTCCGGAAGAATTCCGTTGCGCCGCGCTCCCCGCGCGGCGCAACGTGTGTGTGGGCAGTCGGCACCGCGCCGCGGACATCACCGCGAGCGGGGGCGGCAGGCGCTTGTCGGCGCCGCCGTCTGCCGGAGTCCGGCCGGGGGCCGGACGACCGCGCCGGCTGCCTTCGGTCCCGGCGGGGCTCCCCCGGGGTTCTGTCCCTTTGTGATCCTTTTCTCCCCTCTGTGACCTGGCGTTCCGGGGCGCTTCATCTCTTGGACAGCCCCGGGAAATTGCGTTGTCGGCCTGGGTGGACAGCGGCACAGTTGGTGCCACCCGGCGCGGGCGCGTCCGGGCCGGAACGGGAGAAGGGGAGGCGGTCGGGATGCGGGAGACGCTGGTGCTGAACGCGAGCTTCGAGCCGCTGTCGACGGTGTCGCTGCGGCGAGCGGTGGTGCTCGTGATGCGGGAGAAGGCCGTCATCGAGCAGTCGCATCCCGGTCTGCGGGTGCACGCTGCGCAGGTGGAGCTGCCGGTGCCGCAGGTGATCAGACTTCGCCGGTATGTGCGGGTGCCCTTCCGACAACGGGCACCGTGGTCGCGGCGGGGCGTCCTGGTGCGGGACCGGCACCGGTGTGCATACTGCGGGCGCCGGGCGACCACGGTGGACCACATAGTTCCGCGTTCCCACGGCGGTGGGAACACGTGGCTGAACACGGTCGCGGCGTGTGCGGCCGACAATCACCGCAAGGCGGACCGGACGCCGGGGCAGGCGGGGATGAAGCTGCTGGTCAAGCCCTTCGAGCCGACGCCGGCCGACGCGCTGCTGCTGGCGCTGGGGCTCAAGGAGGGTGAGTCGCTGCCCGAGTGGCTGACGCTGCCGGCCACCGCCTGAGCCGTACGACAGCTGCGGTTCGCGACCCCGTACCGCGCGCTCAGCGCAGCAGGAGCTGCACGATCGCCACGAGGCCGACGGCGACGATGACTCCTCGCAGCACTCCGGGGGCCAGCTTGCGTCCGACCCGGGCGCCGAGCTGGCCCCCTGCTGCTGAGCCGACGGCGATCAGCAGGACGGCTGTCCAGTCGAAGTCGGCGACGAAGAGGAAGAAGACGGCCGCCGTGCCGTTGACGACGGCGCCGAGAACGTTCTTGACGGCGTTGATGCGCTGCAGGTCGTCGGGGATGAGCAGGCCCATCAGGGCCAGGTAGATGACACCTTGGGCGGCCCCGAAGTAGCCGCCGTACGCGCTGGCGCACAGAATCCCGCCCTGGAGGGTGGCGCCGCCGTGCGGGTGGCCGCTGTTGTTGTCGCGTTCGCGGCGCCGGCGGACGGCGGCGGCCAGCTTGGGCTGGAGGACGACGAGGACGAGGGCGAGCGCGATCAGGACAGGAACGATCGCGTTGAAGGCGCTGGAGGGCAGGGTGAGCAGCAGGATGGCGCCGACCAGCCCGCCGAGGAGGGCGACGCCGCCCAGCCGGAGGACGCGGCGGCGCTGGCCGCGCAGCTCCCTGCGGTAGCCGATGGCCCCGCTGATGGAGCCGGGGACGAGGCCGAGGGAGTTGGAGACGTTGGCGGTGACGGGTGGCAGGCCGACGGCGAGCAGCACCGGGAAGGTGATGAGAGTGCCCGAGCCGACGATGGTGTTGATGCCTCCGGCGCCGATGCCTGCGGCGCAGACGGCCACGGCCTCCCATATGGTCACGCGTCAGCCCCTTCGGTGATTGGTTTCTCGCTGCACCGATCATGCCCGAAGGGACTGTTTCGACGCGTGGGCGGTCCGGCTGTTGGACTCGCGGTCCCGGCCCACGACCGGAGAGTGAGGCGAGGGGCCCGGGAGCGTCAGGAGTCGAGCGGGGGCTGCTCGCGCGGGGGCTTGGTGACGCTGGGCGGGGCCGGGGTGCCGCCGCCGTTGCCGCCGGTCTCGGGACGGAAGTTGTCGAGTGCGCCGCCGAGGCCCTTGAGTGCGTCGCCGATCTCGCTGGGGACGATCCAGAGCTTGTTGGCGTCGCCCTCGGCGATCTTCGGGAGCATCTGGAGGTACTGGTAGGAGAGCAGCTTCTGGTCCGGGTCGCCGGCGTGGATGGACTCGAAGACGGTGCGGATGGCCTGGGCCTCGCCTTCGGCGCGCAGCGCGGCGGAGCGGGACTCGCCCTCGGCGCGCAGGATGGCCGACTGCTTCTCACCTTCGGCGGTGAGGATCTGCGACTGGCGGACACCTTCGGCCTGGAGGATCGCGGCGCGCTTGTCGCGGTCGGCGCGCATCTGCTTCTCCATCGAGTCCTGGATGGAGGTCGGCGGCTCGATCGCCTTGAGCTCGACGCGGTTGACGCGGATGCCCCACTTGCCGGTGGCCTCGTCGAGGACGCCGCGCAGCGCGGCGTTGATCTCTTCGCGAGAGGTCAGCGTCCGCTCGAGGTCCATGCCGCCGATGATGTTCCGCAGGGTGGTGACGGTGAGCTGCTCGATCGCCTGGATGTAGCTGGCGACCTCGTAGGTGGCCGCCCGCGCGTCCGTCACCTGGTAGTAGATGACGGTGTCGATGTTCACCACGAGGTTGTCCTGGGTGATCACCGGCTGTGGGGGGAAGGGGACGACTTGTTCCCTCAGGTCCACACGGTTGCGGATGGTGTCGATGAAGGGGACGACGATGTTCAGGCCCGCGTTGAGTGTCCGGGTGTAGCGTCCGAAGCGCTCGACGATGGCCGCGCTCGCCTGTGGAATGACCTGGATCGTCTTGATGAGTGCGATGAAGACAAGCACCACCAGGATGATCAGGACGATGATGATGGCGTCCACGGCCTTGCCCCCTGCTTGGTTGAGAAAGACGCTGCCAGAAGAGTTACTGCCCGTGTGCGGTTGCTCATCGACATCACATCACGACAGCCGTCGCGCCGTCGATCTCGACCACATCCACCTGACTGCCCGGCTCATAGGCCGTTTGCGAGTCGAGCGCCCGGGCCGACCAGATCTCACCGGCGAGCTTGATGCGGCCGCTGTCCCCGTCGACCCGCTCCAGCACGACCGCCTGCCTCCCCTTGAGCGCGTCGATCCCGCTGGCCAGCGCAGGGCGTTCGGTGCGCATCCGGCGTGCGATGGGCCGTACGGCCAGGATCAGGGCCGTGGAGACGATCGCGAAGACGATGACCTGGGCCACCGGGCCGCCGCCGATCCCGGCAGTTCCGGCGGCCGCTACGGCGCCCACCGCGAGCATGCCGAACTCGGGCATGGCCGTGATGATGAGCGGGATTCCCAGCGCTGCGGCGGCTACGAGCCACCAGACCCATGCGTCCACACCGCCATGGTAGGCGCACGCTCAGCGCAGCGGCAGGCCCTGTGCCGTCCAGCGGCCGTTCTGCGTCTCGACGACCAGCGGCAGGCCGAAGCAGAGCGAGAGGTTACGGGAGGTCAGTTCCGTCTCCAGCGGCCCTGCTGCCAGCACGCGTCCCTGGCGGAGCATCAGAACGTGGGTGAAGCCCGGCGGGATCTCCTCGACATGGTGGGTGACCATCAGCATGGAGGGCGCGTACGGGTCGCGCGCGAGCCGTCCGAGACGGCGCACCAGGTCCTCGCGGCCGCCCAGGTCGAGTCCGGCAGCGGGCTCGTCCAGGAGCAGCAGTTCGGGGTCGGTCATCATGGCGCGAGCGATCATGGTGCGCTTGCGCTCGCCCTCGGAGAGGGTGCCGAACTTGCGGTCGAGGTAGTCGGACATGCCGAGCCGGTCGAGGAAGGCGAGCGCGCGGTCCTCGTCGACCTTGTCGTAGCTCTCCTGCCAGTGTGCCGTCATGCCGTAGGCGGCGGTGAGGACGGTCTCCAGCACGGTCTGGCGGCGGGGCAGCTTCTCGGCCATGGCGATGCTGGCCATGCCCACGCGGGGCCGCAGTTCGAACACATCGACGCTGCCGAGGCGTTCGCCGAGCACGCCGACGGTGCCGGTGGTCGGGAAGAGGTAGCTGGAGGCGAGGTTGAGCAGGGTGGTCTTGCCGGCTCCGTTGGGGCCGAGGATGACCCAGCGTTCGCCCTCCTTGACCGACCAGGAGACATCTTCCACCAGAGCACGTCCGTCGCGGACCACGGATACGTCCACCAGCTCCAGTACTTCGCTCATGAGCGCGTTGTCTCCTATTGCAGTCGCGTTTAGGTGCCTGTGGGCACATTCCCCAGGGGAAAACCTACGCCACCGTGTGCGAAGCCTGTTCCCTAGGCTTGGTTCATGCTCACAGAACCTCGTTCGGGGCGGCTCGCCGCCTGGGGAAACGCACTGCTCGCCGGACTGGTCTCGCCCGACGAGGCGGCCGAGCGCATCGCGGCGCAGGACGCACGGCACCGCGTGGTGCTGCCGGGGGACGACTCGGACCCGGTGGGGCTGACGCTGGCCCTGGGGCGGCTGCGGTCGCTGGGCGCCGTCGGGCTGCGGGTCGCGCTGCCGGTGCCGGGGCATCCGCTGGGGCTGAGCGGACCGCCGGAGTTCAACGCGCGGGCGCTGGAGGCCGGGGAGGCCGTGCTGGCGCACGGCACGGCACTCGGTCTCGTGCCCACGGTGTACGAGGCGGGACCGGCGGACGCCGACCCGCAGGATGTGCACACGGAGGTGCTGTGGGAGTGCCTGCCGGTGCGGGAGGGCCCGCCCGCCGACGCGCCCTCGCTGGCGGAGGCCGAGCGGGAACTGGCTGAGGCGATGCGGGAGGCCACCGAGGTGCTGACCCGGCTGGATGTGGCCGGCTCAGGGCCGGTGGCCGACGCCGCGCTGGAGGCGTACCGGGCGCGTATGGAGGCGGGCAGGCAGCTGCTGGCGCCGGGCTATCCGCCGCGTGCCGTGCGGGTGCTGGAGCTGGCACAGCGGGTGACGGCGCTGGTGTCGATCGCGCACGGCGACGGAGGGGAGGCCGGCGACGGTAGGGAGCACGGGGGTGCGGTGAGCGCCGCGGAGATGGCGGCCCGCGCCGAGGCGCTGCGGCCGGTGGAGCGCACCGCGCGGCGGGCGCAGGTGGCTGCGTACAACGCCTACGCGGAGGAGCTGGAGCGGCGGCGGGAGGGCGGACGGGCCTGAACGGCGCCGCCCGGCCCTCCGGGGCCCCGCCTGGCGGGGTCAGCTGTTGTGCGTGTGGTTGCCGAAGACCGGGTTGAGGACCCCGACGACGTTGACCGAGTTGCCGGTGAGGTTGACCGGGACGTGGACCGGGGCCTGCACCAGGTTGCCGGAGCCGACGCCCGGCGACTTGACGGCCTTGCCCTGCGCGTCGGCGCTGTGCGCGAACGCCGAGCCGGCCGAGGCACCGGCGGCGACACCGGCGGCGGCGAGGACCAGGGCGGCCTTTTTGGCAGTGTTCATGGGGTGTTCTCCCTGTGGTTCTGCTGAACGGTGCCGCGGCCGACCGCCGCGGGCACGCCATGGAGAACGGGGCATCCGTCGGGAGGGTGCGCGGAAAAGATGACGACCACACGACGGTATGAACGACTGCCCCTGCGCGAACTGCTGACCGAATATTCCGGTTATCCGGTCACCCCGTGGCGGACCGCCCACAGGGCCGCCTGCGTGCGGTCGGCCAGGTCGAGCTTCATCAGGATGTTGGAGACGTGCGTCTTGACCGTCTTCTCCGACAGCACGAGGGCCCGGGCGATCTCCCGGTTCGAGCGGCCGTCCGCTATCAGCCCCAGCACCTCGCGCTCACGCTCGGTCAGCGCCGGACCGCGGCCGGCGCCGCCGCTCTCCTCCTCGCTGAGCAGCGCGCCGGCCACCTCGGGCTGCAACAGCACATGGCCCGCGTGCACGGAGCGGATGGCACCGGCCAGCGCCTCGGGGTCCACGTCCTTGTAGACGTAGCCGACGGCACCCGCACGCAGCGCCGGGACGACCGTGCGCTGCTCGGTGAAGCTGGTGACGATCAGCACCCGCGCCGGATTGCCCCTCTCGCGCAGGGTGCGCAGCGCCTCGACGCCGTCGGTCCCGGGCATTTTGACGTCCATCAGCACCACGTCGGGCCGCAGCTCCTCGGTGCGTGCCACGCCCTCGGCGCCGTCGGACGCCTCTCCGACCACATCGATGTCGTCCTGCACCTCCAGAAAGGTGCGCAGACCACGGCGTACGACCTGATGGTCGTCGACGAGCAGCACACGGATCGCGTCAGCCACCGGGCACCTCCACTTCCACAACTGTGCCCTTACCGGGCTCCGACTGGACGGTCAGCGTGCCGCCGACGCCGGAGGCACGGTCGCGCATCGAGACAAGGCCCAGGTGGCGGCCCGCCGAGCGTACGGCGCCCGGATCGAAGCCCCGGCCGTCGTCGGTGATGACGAGGGCGACGCAGGGGCCGCGGCGGCTGAGGGAGACGCGGACGTGTGAGGCGTCCGCGTGCCGCAGCGCATTGTGCAGCGCTTCCTGGGCGACCCGCAGCAGCGCCTCCTCCTGGGCCGACGGCAGCGCGCGGACGCCCTCGCACGCGAATTCGACCTGAGCGCTGTGGGCGCGGTCCAGGACGTGGGCCTGGGCACGCAGAGTGGCGACGAGGCCGTCCTCGTCGAGTGCGGCGGGCCGCATCTCGATGACGGCTGCGCGCAGTTCGTCGGCCGCCTCGCCGGACAGCTTGGCCACCTCGTGCAGTTCCGCCTTGGCGCGCTCGGGGTCGCGGTCGACCAGGGCCGTGGCTGCCTGGGCCGTCAGGCGCAGCGAGAAGAGCTTCTGGGCCACCGCGTCGTGGAGTTCGTGCGCGATGCGGGTGCGCTCCTCGGCGATGGTCAGCTCGCGGCTGCGCTCGTACAGGCGGGCGTTGGTGAGCGCGATGGCGGCGTGCTGGGCCAGCAGCCGCAGCAGTTCCTCGTCGTCCTCCGTGAAGGAGCAGGGCCGCTCGCTGGACGCCGGACGGCGCTGCCGGGCGGTGGCGGGGTCGCACCGTTTGTTGGCGAGGAAGAGGGCACCGAGGACCTGCTCGCCGTCGGCGATGGGCATGCCGAGGAAGTCGGCCATCTTGGGGTGCGCCGAGGGCCAGCCGCCGAACCGGGGGTCCTTGCGGACGTCGGCGAGGCGCTGCGGGGTGGCGTCGTGCAGCATCGCGGCGAGGATGCCGTGCTGGCGGGGCAGCGGGCCGATGGCCTTCCACTGCTCATCGGTGACGCCGGCGACGACGAACTGTGCGAAGCCTCCGTGGTCGTCGGGTACGCCGAGCGCCGCGTACTCGGCGTCGAGCAGGTCGCGGGCCGAGGCGACGATCGTCTGGAGGACGTCACGTACCTCGAGCCGGCGGTTCATGGCGAGCAGCGCCGCGCTGACGGCGGCGAGTCCGGAACGGGGGACCATGCCGAGCACGGTACTCGCGGGACCGGCAGCGCGGGATCGGGCCGGGGTCAGGGGCGGTGCGGGACGCTGGTCCTAGGTCCGAGGGGGTAGGAGGCCGCACCGTGCCGCCGGGCCGCGCTGTGGCGGGCCACCGGGCCGCGCGGTGGACGACTGCCGGGCCGCGCGTTGGACGGCTGCCGATCTGTGAGTGCTGCCACAGGCTGCCGTCGTTGCTACGGAGCCGCTTCGTCGCCGTAAGTGCGGCGTGCGCTGCGAGGAAACCTCCGCGCCGAGCCCTGTGGCGAAGCTGCCGGGGCAGCCCGCGGCCTTGATCGCGTTTTGCCCGGCAATCGGCGGGCCGCTAAGAATGTCGCTCGCCGCAGACGCCCTGCGGTCCGCAAACCCCCGTCAGCGACCGGAAGAGGCCACTCCGCCATGTCCCCGCAGCCTCCGCAACCCGCGCAACCCGACCGGCCGCGCCGCTTCCCCCGGCGGCAGCAGGTCACCGCAGCAGCAGGTGTCGCGGCGGTAGGGCTGACGGCTCTCGCCCTCGGGCTGGTGCAGCAGGGCTGGGGCGGCGAGGGCGAGGTGCGCGTGCCCGGCGACGAGCTCGCCGCGGGAGCCGCCGCCTGGCAGACGACGACGCAGCACAGCGTGAGCGAGCAGCGCCGGAGCATCGCGGCGCAGTCCGCGCAGGCCACCGAGCGCGCCGAGGCCGCAGCGCGGCGCGAGGCAGCGTCGCGTCAGGCCGCGCGGGCGCG
This sequence comes from Streptomyces spirodelae, assembly GCF_017676385.1. Taxonomy (GTDB): domain Bacteria; phylum Actinomycetota; class Actinomycetes; order Streptomycetales; family Streptomycetaceae; genus Streptomyces; species Streptomyces spirodelae. The sequence continues at coordinate 122,537 of NZ_JAFFZN010000023.1, read as the reverse complement.
GCGTGCGGCCGAGGCCCGCAAGCGCGCGGAGGCCGAGCGGGCCCGCGAGGAGGCCGAGGCGAGCCGTTCGGCCCGGCGAAAGGAAGCGGCGGCCGAGCAGTCGGCGCCGTCCGGGTCGCCGCAGCAGATAGCCCGGAAGCTCATCGGGGACGCGCAGCAGTTCCAGTGCTTCTCCAACATCGTGGAGCACGAGAGCGGCTGGAACGTCACCGCCCAGAACCCCAGCAGCGGAGCTTATGGGCTGGTGCAGGCGCTCCCCGGGTCGAAGATGGCGTCGGCCGGCGCGGACTGGCGCACCAATCCGGCCACCCAGATCAAGTGGGGGCTGGAGTACATGAAGTCGACCTACGGCGGCCCGTGCGGCGCCTGGTCGTTCTGGCAGAGCCACCAGTCGTACTGACGGCGAAGGGGGCTCCCTCGGGCGAGGGGGCCCCCTTCTTCCGCGTCTTGAGGTTCTGCCGCGTCTCACACGCTCACTTGCGCATGATCTCCGGCTCGTGGCGGCGCAGCAGCCGGATGATGACGAAGTAGCACAGGATGCCCATTGCCACCAGGACGCCCATGTCCATCGTCCACTGGCCCAGGGAGTGGTCCCACAGCGGGTCGGTGTTGGTGGGGTCCTTCTTGTCCTGCGGCATCAGCCGGCCCAGTTCGACGGTGGCGCCCATGGCCGCCATCGCCCACCGGGAGGGCATCAGCCAGGCGAACTGCTCCACACCGGGGCTGTCGAAGAGCTTGAAGAGCACACCGGTGAAGACGACCTGCACGACGGCGAAGAGCACCAGCAGGATCATCGTCTTCTCGGAGGTCTTCACCAGCGAGGAGATGATCAGGCCGAACATCATCGAGGTGCCGCCGAGCGCGATGGCCACCAGGGTCATCTCGATGGCCGGGTTGGAGGCGAGCAGCCCCTCCTCGGGAAGGTCGCGGGGGAAGAAGCCGACGATGCACATCAGCACACCCTGGACGGCCGCGACCAGGCCGAGGACGATCACCTTCGACATCAGATAGGCGGACCGGGACAGCCCGGTGGCCCGTTCCCGTTCGTAGATGACCCGTTCCTTGATCAGCTCACGGACCGAGTTGGCCGCACCCGAGAAACAGGCGCCGATGGCCAGGATCAGCAGGATGGGCCCGGCGTCTCCGTTGGTCTTGCCCGGCGGTGCCGTCAGCCCGTAGTCGGACGGCATCAGGGTGCTGACCAGGCCGAGGAGCAGCGGGGTGACGAAGGACAGCACCAGGAAGGATCGGTCGGCTGAGATCACCGAGACATAGCGGCTGATCAGCGTCCACAGCTGGCTGCCCCAGCTCTGCGGCTTCTGGAGCCTGGTCGGCTGCATCGCCTGCTGCTGCGCCGCGTAGGGGTCCTGATGCGGGGCCTGCTGGTCGATGTCGGCCGCGTACATCTGGTAGTGCTGCGAGCCCTGCCAGCGGCCCATCCAGTCGTAGTCGCGGTAGTTCTCGAAGGCGGAGAAGACATCCGCCCAGGAGTCGTAGCCGAAGAAGTTCAGCGCCTCCTCGGGCGGGCCGAAGTAGGCCACGCCGCCGCCGGGAGCCATCACCAGGAGCTTGTCGCACAGCCCGAGCTCGGCCACCGAGTGGGTGACGACCAGCACCGTGCGGCCGTCGTCGGCCATTCCGCGCAGCAGCTGCATCACATCGCGGTCCATGCCCGGGTCGAGGCCCGAGGTGGGCTCGTCCAGGAAGATCAGCGACGGCTTGGTGAGCAGCTCCAGCGCTACGGAGACGCGCTTGCGCTGGCCGCCGGAGAGGGAGGTGACCCGCTTGTCCGCGTGGATGTCGAGCTTGAGTTCGGCCAGCACCTCCTCCACCCGGGCGTTGCGCTCGGCCTCGGCGACGTCGCCGGGGAAGCGGAGCTTGGCCGCGTAGCGCAGCGCGGTGCGGACCTTCAGCTCCTTGTGCAGGATGTCGTCCTGCGGGACGAGCCCGATGCGCTGGCGCAGCTCGGCGAACTGCTTGTAGAGGTTCCGGTTGTCGTAGAGGACCTCGCCGACGTCGGCCGGACGGTATCCGGTCAGCGCGCGCAGCAGTGTGGACTTGCCGGAGCCTGACGGGCCGATCACGCCGATCAGCGACTTCTCGGGGACGCCGAAGGTGACGTTGTTGAGGATGACCTTGCCGCCGTCGACCTTGACCGTCAGATGGCGGGCCGAGAAGGAGACGTCACCGGTGTCGACGAACTCCTCCAGCCGGTCGCCGACCAGCCGGAAGGTGGAGTGGCCGATACCGACGATGTCCTGCGGCCCGATGGCCACCGTGCCGGACTTGGGGATCGGCTGGCCGTTGACGTAGGTGCCGTTGTGACTGCCGAGGTCGCGGATCTCGGCACGGCCGTCGGGCGAGGCGCGGAACTCCGCGTGGTGCCGGGAGACCTGGAGGTCGGAGACGACCAGTTCGTTCTCCAGCGCACGGCCGATGCGCATCACCCGGCCCAGGGAGAGCTGGTGGAAGGTGGTCGGGCTGCGGTCGCCCGCGGCCTGCGGTGCGCCACCGCCCTGACCGCCGGATACGCCGCCCGCACCGGGACCGCCGGCACCGGGAACGCCCATGCCCTGGGGGCCGGGGCCGCCCTGCTGCGGTATGTGCGGCTGCGGCGGCTGCTGCGCGTACTGCTGCGGGGGTGCCTGCTGCATCTGCTGCGGCATCTGGGGGGCCTGCTGCTGCCAGCCGGGGTGCGGCTGCTGAGGCTGCGGCGGCTGCTGGCCCCAGCCGGGGCCGCCCTGGCCGCCGACCTGCGGCTGCTGGGTCGGTGCGCTGTGCTGGGCAGCGGCCTGCGCCGCCTGGGGCTGCCCGTGCTGCTGACCCTGCTGCTGGTGCGAGGGCGCCGTCTGTCCGCCGTACATACCGGCGGCCGGCGCCTGGCCACCGGATGCCCCGCCCGAGAAGCCCAGGTGCGGGCCGTCGGTGGCGTTGCCCAGATGGACGCTCATGCCGGGCGCGAGCTCCAACTGCTGGATGCGCCGCCCTTGCACATACGTGCCGTTGGTGCTGCCGTGATCCTCAATGACCCAGGCGCGCCCTCCCCAGCGCACCGTGGCGTGCCGCCAGGAGACCCTGGCGTCCTCGATCACCACGTCCCCCTGCGGATCGCGGCCGAGGGTGTAGGCCCTGGACGGATCGAGCGTCCAGGTCTGTCCGTTCAATTCCAGTACGAGTTCCGGCACTCCATGCCCCACAAAGTTGTCCCCCGAGGTACCCCCTGCAGAGAGGGAGTCTAGGGATGGCGAACATCGTGAGGAACTATTTCAGGCTCGGCCGCCCGACAGGAAGCCGGGCCAGCAGTAGGAACCAGGCTGTGACCGTTCCGTCCAGGGAATGTCGGAGAGTCCGCCGCGGCACCGGAGAGAAACAGCCAGGAAAGGGAGAGAAAGGGCTCCCGACGCGTATGTCCCCATGGGTCGCCGCTGATCACGACTGATCACCACGGATCACCACCGACAAGGACAACAGGGCCCGCGCGGGTGTCAGCGGCCGGGTACGCCAGGGCCCCGGAATGCGGCCGGACCAGGCGGCGGTACTGTGAGAGGACCATGAGCACACCTGTGGCCCAGCCTCCGTCGTACGCCGACACCCCGACCCTGCTCGTCAAGATCTTCGGCAAGGACCGGCCCGGCATCACCGCCGGCCTCTTCGACACCCTCGCCGCCTTCGCCGTCGAGGTCGTCGACATCGAGCAGCTCGTCACCCGTGGACGCATCACCCTGTGCGCCCTGGTGACCGCGCCCAGCACCGGCACCGGCACGGAGGGCGAGCTGCGCGCGACCGTGCACAGTTGGGCCGAGTCGATGGGCCTGACCGCCGAGATCATCTCCGGCATCGGCGACAACCGGCCCCGTGGCACCGGGCGTTCCCACGTCACCGTGCTGGGCCACCCGCTCACTGCGGAGTCGACCGCCGCCATAGCGGCCAGCATCACCTCGACCGGCGGCAACATCGACCGTATCTTCCGGCTCGCCAAGTACCCGGTGCTCGCTGTCGAGTTCGACGTCTCGGGCACGGAGACGGCGCTGCTGCGCACCTCCCTGGCCCTGGAGGCGGCCAAGTACGGCGTCGATGTGGCCGTCGTCGCCTCGGGCCTGCAGCGGCGGGCACAGCGGCTGGTCGTGATGGACGTCGACTCCACCCTCATCCAGGACGAGGTGATCGAACTGTTCGCCGCCCACGCGGGCTGCGAGGCCGAGGTCGCCGAGGTGACGACGCGGGCGATGCGCGGCGAGCTGGACTTCGAGGAGTCGCTGCACGCCCGGGTGGAGCTGCTGGCGGGGCTCGACGCCTCGGTGGTGGACAAGGTGCGAGACGAAGTGCGGCTCACGCCCGGGGCCCGCACCCTGGTCCGTACGCTCAAGCGGCTCGGCTTCCAGGTGGGTGTCGTCTCCGGCGGCTTCACCCAGGTGACGGACGCGCTCCAGGAGGAACTCGGGCTGGACTTCGCCTCCGCCAACACCCTGGAGATCGTCGACGGCAGGCTGACCGGGCGGGTCACCGGAGAGGTCGTCGACCGCGCGGGCAAGGCACGGCTGCTGCGCAGGTTCGCACAGGAGGCGGGGGTTCCGCTGGCGCAGACCGTCGCCATCGGCGACGGCGCCAACGACCTGGACATGCTCAACACCGCGGGCCTCGGCGTCGCCTTCAACGCCAAGCCCCTGGTGCGGGAGGCCGCCCACACCGCGGTGAACGTGCCCTTCCTGGACACGGTGCTCTATCTGCTGGGCATCACACGCGAGGAGGTCGAGGCCGCGGACGGCCCCGAGGCGGAGAGGATCGAGGGGGGCCTGGCCGAGGGCCCCTGACGGGGCCCCTGACCGGGGTCGCCCCGACCGAGGAGCCCCGACCGAGGTGCCTCGGCCGAGGGAGCCCGACCGTGGAGTCCGAGCCTCCCCGCCGTCCGGTGCGGCACCGGTGGGCGCCGCCCGGCGCCGTCACTCGTGCGGTGACCAGAAGCGGGTCAGCTCGGCGCTGCCTGCCTCCACCGACTTCCAGGAGCCGGTGTACCGCAGGATGGCCACGCCCGCCGTGGGGAAGCCCCGGGCCATCCGTTCCTGTGCTTCCTGGTCGGCGGCGCCGGCGAGCACATCGGCGACCGACTGCATTCCTGGGTTGTGACCGATGATCAACAAGTCCCGCACTTCGTCGGCGACTTCGTTGATGACTTCGATGATCTGGCCGGGAGGCGCCTCGTAGAGCCGCTCCTCGTAGACCGTCTTGGGACGCTGGGGGAGGTGCGAGACGGCCAGTTTCCATGTCTCGCGGGTACGGGTCGCTGTCGAGCAGAGGGTGAGTTGCGGGGTGATGCCCTGACCGGCGAGCCATTCGCCCGCCGCGGGGGCGTCCAGGCGGCCTCGCTCGGAGAGGGGCCGCTCGTGGTCCGCCACCTGGGGCCAGTCCGCCTTGGCGTGCCGGAGAAGGACGATACTGCGGGGCACATCGACGCTCATGTGTCCCAGCTTCGCATGAAACCCGCTGTCAGGCGCGGGGTGTTGAACGGCCGGTCCCCTACGGGTGACGGACGGTGATGCCCCGCTCACCCCGTCACCGGGACGGCTCAGCCGGGACCCCTGTCGGCAGGACGTCCCCGGGCCGGACTAGCCCAGCACAGCGCCCCACAGATGGGTGAAGAAGGACAGCAGCGGGCTGTCGGCGGCGCGCTGGGCGGCGTCCGCCTGTCCCCCGCCGACCACGAGAACCAGCAACAGGACGAAGCCGAGTGCCGGGAGCAGCGCCCCCCACCAGGGCAGCCGTGTCTGCGCTGCTTGCTGCCGGGTGGCGTCCGGCCGCGTGCCGCCCGGGGCCGGGCGGCTCCTGCTCCGGTCCGATGTGAGGTGCGCGGGGGCCGTCATGGGTCTCGCCTCCGGGTTCCGTGGTGGCTTCGCTGGTCTTTCGTGTACGCCTCGACGGTACGGAGGGCGGGAGGCCGGTCCCATCCGGTGAGCCACCCAGTTACCCCTGAGGCAGGCCCCCTAGGGGATGGTGGTGCCGGCTACACCCCGCCCGTGCGGCCAGGAGCCCCCGGCGGCGCGGACCGGGCGCCGGAGGCGGCCTCAGCCCGCGACGATGCTGGCGATCACCGCGATGACGACGGTGACGGCGATCATCGCGCCGAAGATCAGCAGCAGCTTCTTCCGGGGTTCCGGGGGGTTCGGTTCGAGCACTGGCATGTGAGCCAGTGTCGCACTCAGCGCCCTTCCTCGATGACCCGGTCCCTGCCCGCCAGCAGCCCGGTCGCCATCTGCGCCAGCATCAGCGCGGCCATCAGCAGGAGCGGCAAGTGCCAGCCGCCGCTGACGTCGTGCAGCGAGCCGACCAGCAGCGGGCCGGGGATGGAGATCAGATAGCCGGTGCTCTGTGCGAAGGCGGAGAGCTTGACGACACCGGTGTGGGAGCGGGAGCGCATCCCGATCATGGTGAGGGCCAGCGGGAAGGCGCAGTTGGAGACGCCCAGCACCAGCGCCCATACCCAGGCGCCCGCGGCGGGCGCGAACCACAGGCCCGCGTAGCCGACCAGGCCGCAGACGCCCAGGGCGAACACCAGGGGGCCCTGGTGCCGCATCCGGGCGGCCAGCTTCGGCAGGACGAAGGAGAGCGGGACGCCCATGCCCATCGTCACCGCGAGCATCACCCCGGCCGCCGAGGCCGAGACTCCCGCGTCCCGGAAGATCTGCGGCAGCCAGCCCATGGTGATGTAGGCGGCGGACGCCTGGAGTCCGAAGAAGACGCCGAGCGCCCAGGCGGTGGGCGACTTGGTGATCCGCAGGCCGGTCGCGGCCTGCTCGCCGGGCTGCCCGGGAACGGTCTCCGGTGCGCTCTGCGCCCCGGGGGCGCGGTCGGAGCGGCCCCGGGAGATCACGGCCCAGGGCACGACGGCGACAGCGGCCAGCAGCGCCCAGGCGCCCAGGCCGACGCGCCAGCTGCCGCCGAGCGCGTCGGTCATCGGCACGGTGACGGCGGCGGCGCCTGCGGTGCCCAGGGCGAGCGCCATCGAGTAGAGCCCCGTCATGGAGCCGACCCGGTCGGGGAACCAGTGCTTGACGACCACGGGCATCAGTACGTTGCTCACCGCGATTCCGGCCAGAGCGAGCGCGGTGGCGGCGAGGAAGGCCGTGGTGCCGCCCGCCAGTGGCCGCAGCGCGAGCCCGAGGGCGATGGCGACCATCCCGCCCAGCACGACGGTTGCCGGGCCGCGGCGGCGGGCCAGCCGGGGGGCGAGTCCGCCGAAGACGGCGAAACAGAGCGACGGCACGGAGGTCAGCAGCCCGGCGACGGTGCCGTTCATGTGCAGACCGCGCCGGACCTCCTCCAGCAGCGGGCCGAGTCCGGATATGGCGGGGCGCAGGTTGAGCGCCGCGATCACCATTCCGGCAGCGACGAGGCCGAGCAGCCAGCGCGGTCCCGCAGGGGAGGCGGCACCGGGTCCGGGCGGCGCCGCGGGGGCCGCCGTGAGAGCCGCAGCTGGGGGCTCGGGAGCGGTGCGGGTACTCAGATCGGTTGAGGGTGTGGAATTCCTGCTGTCGTCGTCTGCCAGTGCCATGCGACCCATCATAGAATCATGGGATGAATAACGGCCAACCGATTGCCCAGCCCCAGCTTCCCTCGCTCGCCACTCCCCAGCGCGCGCCCTTGGCCACCCAGGTGATCGCCGCACTGCGGCAGCAGATCACCTCGGGCCAGTGGCCGGTGGGCAGCCGCATCCCGACCGAGCCGGAGCTGGTCGAGCAGCTGGGGGTGGCCCGTAACACCGTGCGGGAGGCAGTGCGCGCGCTCGCGCACAACGGGCTGCTGGACATCCGGCAGGGCTCGGGCACCTATGTGGTGGCCACCAGCGAGCTGGCCGGGGTGATGCACCGCAGGTTCGCCGGGGCCGATCTGCGGCACGTGGCGGAGCTGCGCTCGGCCCTGGAGACGGCCGGAGCTCGGCTGGCGGCGCGCCGCCGTACGGAAGCCGACCTGCGGCAGCTCGACGGGCTGCTGGCCCGCCGCGAGGCGGCATGGGACTCGGGTGACGTCGAACGCTTCATCGACGCCGACCGGAGCCTGCACATGGGCGTGGTGGCCGCTTCCCACAACGAGGTCCTGGCGGCGGTCTACGCCGACCTGGGCGAGGTGCTGCGGGCCTATCTGCGGCAGGACGTCGGCGACGAGCTGCGCCCGGAGAACCACATGGACCACGCGCGGCTGCTGGAGGCCATCCACGACCAGGACGCAGAGGCCGCCTCCGAGGAGGCGGCCTCTCATACGGCGGAATGGGGCGAGGGCGCGCTGTAGACGGCGGCGCCGCGGCGGAAAACCCGCCCCGCGAGGGGACTTAGGCACCCATCATGTGGACGCCGCCGTCCACATGGACGATCTCGCCCGTGGTCTTGGGGAAGAAGTCGGACAGCAGGGCGACGACGCCGCGGCCCGCGGGCTCGGGGTCGGCGAGGTCCCAGCCGATGGGCGCGCGGGTGTTCCACACGTCGGACAGCTCCTCGAAGCCCGGGATGGACTTGGCGGCCATCGACTTGATGGGGCCGGCGGAGACCAGGTTGCAGCGGATGTTCTTGTGGCCCAGATCGCGCGCGAGGTAGCGGGAAGTGGCCTCCAGCGCCGCCTTGGAGACACCCATCCAGTCGTACTTCGGCCAGGCGAGCTGCGCGTCGAAGTCCATGCCCACGACGGAGGCGCCGCGCTTCTCCAGCAGCGGCAGCAGCGCCATCGTCAGCGCCTTGAGCGAGAACGCCGAGACCTCGACGGCCGTGGCGACCGACTCCCACTCGGTGTTGAGGAAGTTGCCGCCCAGCGCGTCCTGCGGCGCGAAGCCGATGGAGTGCACGACCCCGTCGAGCGCGGCGTCGTCACCGAGGTGCTCGGTGACCTTGGCGGCGAGCCCGTCCAGGTGCTCCTTGTTCTGCACGTCCAGCTCGATGACCGGCGCCTCCTTGGGCAGCCGCTTGGCGATGCGCTCCACCAGGGAGAGCCGCCCGAAGCCGGTCAACACCACCTCGGCGCCCTCCTCCTGGGCGACCTTGGCCGCGTGGAAGGCGATCGAGGAGTCGGTCAGCACTCCGGTGATCAGGACGCGCTTTCCGGCGAGGATTCCGCTCATGTTCAGTGACCCATGCCCAATCCGCCGTCCACGGGAATGACGGCTCCGGTGATGTATGCGGCCTCGTCGGACGCCAGGAAGCGGACCGAGGAGGCGACCTCCTCCGGCGCGGCGTAGCGGCCCAGCGGCACCTGCTTGACGATCTCCTCGCGCTGCTCGTCGGTGAGTGCGCGGGTCATGTCGGTGTCGACGAAGCCGGGCGCGACGACGTTGCAGGTGATGTTGCGGGAGCCCAGCTCACGGGAGAGCGAGCGGGCGAAGCCCACGAGACCTGCCTTGGACGCGGCGTAGTTGGCCTGCCCGGCCTGGCCCATCAGCCCGACGACCGAGGAGATCAGCACGATACGGCCCTTGCGGGCGCGCAGCATGGCGCGGGAGGCGCGCTTGACCACCCGGTAGGTACCGGTGAGGTTGGTGTCGACGACCGAGGCGAAGTCGTCCTCGGACATCCGCAGCAGAAGCTGGTCGCGGGTGATGCCCGCGTTGGCGACGAGCACCTCGACCGCGCCCTGCTTCTCCTCGATCTCTTTGTACGCCTGCTCCACCTGCTCCGGCTCGGTGATGTCGCACTTGACGCCGAGGAAGCCCTCGGGCGGCTCTCCGGAGCGGTAGGTGACGGCGACCTTGTCGCCTGCCTCGGCGAAGGCACGGGCGATGGCGAGGCCGATGCCGCGGTTCCCTCCGGTCACGAGCACTGAGCGGCTCACTGTGTGACCACCCTTTCTGCTTCTGCTGTCGCGGTCTGTCGCAAGGAGAACCTATCCGCCATGACCAGGTCGCGAGCACTCGGGCACGGACAGGGGGTCCAGCGGCCTCCTGTGGGGTCCCTACAGAAACGCCGATTCCGCGGCGGCGCGAACCGCGTCGGGCGGCCACGGGGACGCCGCGGACGGCTCCGGGCCGGGGTGGCGGCGCCGGGGTTGAGTGCCGGGGTGGCCGGGCGGAGTGCCCGGGTGGAGTGCGGCGGCAGAGCCGCCGCGGGCGGTCGGTGTCGGTGCGGGGGCATAGACTTTCCCGGACCGTATTCAGCAACCACCACACCAGGACAGTGACGTGACACGCCTCGGCGACTCCGTACAGCGCGCCAGTGAGCTGCTGGCCCAGGACCTCTCCTCCGACACCAATGTCGAGCGGCTGCTCGAGGAGACCGGGACGCGGCGCTATCTGGACCTGAGCGATCTGCCGGCCAAGGAGCAGGCCGAGTTGATCGGGGCGCGCTCGGTCGAGCTGCTGCCGTCCGTGGACAAGCTCGCCGAGCGGATCGAGGAGCGTGCTGCCCAGGGCAAGGGCCTGCACATCAAGCTGGGCATCGACCCGACGGCGGCGGATGTGCATCTGGGCCACGCCGTACCGGTCATCGTGCTCAGCCGCTTCCAGCGGATGGGGCACGACGTCACGCTGATCATCGGCGACTTCACCGCCAAGATCGGCGATCCCTCGGGCCGAACGGCCGAGCGCCCGCCGCTGACCGACGAGGACATCGCACAGAACCTGTCCGGCTACCAGGAGCAGGTGCGGCCCTTCTTCGACTTCGAGAAGGTGCGCTTCGCCCGCAACAGCGAGTGGCTGGCCCCCGTCACGCTGCCCGAGTTGCTGGGGCTGCTCGCGCAGGTGCCCGTCTCGGCGCTGCTCCAGCGCGAGGACTTCCGCAACCGGCTCTCCGAAGGCTCCGGGCTGACCATGTCCGAGCTGCTCTACCCCGTCGCCCAGGCCCTCGACTCGGTGGAGCTGGCCTGCGACGTGGAGCTCGGCGGCGTCGACCAGCTCCTCAACCTCCAGATGGGGCGCCGGGTGATGGAGGTACACGGGCAGCAGCCGCAGCTCGTGGTCACCATGCCACTGGTCGAGGGCACGGACGGCTCGGGCGCCAAGATGTCCAAGTCCAAGGGCAACTACGTCGGCCTGAGCAGCGCACCCGACGAGGTCTTCGGCAAGATCATGTCCATCCCCGACCGGCTGATGGTGCCCTACCTGCGCGCCTGGACCGAGTGGACGGACACCGAGATCGACCAGGCGACAGCCCGTATCGAGGCCGGCTCACTGCACCCGATGGACCTGAAGAAGGTCCTGGCCGGCGAGGTCGTCGCGGCCCTGCACGGTGTGCCGGCGGCGATGGCCGCCCGCGCGCACTTCGTCGCCCAGTTCTCCAAGAAGTCCTTCTCCGACCTGGAGACCCTGCCTGTCGTGGACGTGGCCGAACACGGCGCAGAGGGCGTCGCCGCTGTACTGACGAAGGTGCTGGAGTTCACCCCGAGCGCTTCGGCCGCCCGCCGCATCGCCAAGCAGAACGGGCTGCGGCTGATCATCGAGAGGGGCGGCGAGAAGCAGCAGGCCGTGGTGGTCTCCGAGACAGAGGCGCTGCGCCCGCTGGCCGAGGTCGCCGGAGAAGCGGTCTCCTCCGGGGGCGGCACGGCCGACGCGGTCTATCTGAAGGCGGGCCGCAAGGTCGCGGAGCTCCGCGGTCTGTGACGGCGGCCCGGCAGCGCTGTGGACGCGCGTACCCCGGCTCTGCGGCCGGGGTACGCAATCCACCGGAGCCGCCGGACCCGCGTCGTGCGCAGGCCGTCCGGTCCTCCGGGGCCGCCGCCCCGGTCTCGTAGCGGACGCGTCCGAGGCGTACCGTGGGAAACGTCCGGATCTCCGTGCACAGCCGCGGAGAACGGCAGGTGAGCAGGTGGTGGAATGTGATGCGGAAGCAGCACCAGCCGGAGGTTTTCCGGATCACCGGGGCTCGGCAGAGCCTGCAGGAAGACGTGCGCGGGAGGCAGCGTCGCTATGTGATCTCCATGCTGATCCGCACGGTCGCCGTCCTGCTCACCGTGGTGCTGTGGAACGTCGAGCGCCCGCTTGCCGTGGTGACGCTGGTGCTCGGCCTGACGCTTCCGTACATCGCCGTCGTGATCGCCAACGCCGGACGGGAGAACGCGCCGTCGGCTCCCCCGACGGTGCCGCCTGACCCTGCGCACGAAGAGCTGGAGCCCTCACGGGTGAGCAAAGCGGAGGACGAAACCGGCACCGCGGGGGGCGAAACCGGCACAGCGGAGGGGGAAACCGCTCCGGAAGAGGCCGAGTCCGCCCCGAACGAGACGACGGGTGACCGCAGTTGATCTGGCTCTTTGCACAAAGCTCAAGAAAACCTCAGATCAATCCTGCGGTTCCGGTGCACTGCGGCCGCTCCCGCATGCCATACTTCATGTGCGCTCCGCATCCCCCGTCGGAGCGATGGACCGACGCCGGGCGGCTCCCCCCGTGGCTGCCCGGCGTCGTTTAATGTCCGCGGCGTGAAGGAAGACCGTGAGGGAAGATGAAGGCGTGATTCCTTCCGCCTCCCCCTCAGCCGAGGGACCCGATACCCCGATCTGCTCCGCCAAGGGCTGCCGTGAGCCGGCTGTGTGGGTGCTCGCCTGGAACAACCCCAAGCTGCACACCCCCGACCGCCGCAAGACGTGGCTGGCCTGCGAGGAACACCGCGAATACCTCTCGAAGTTCCTCGGCGTCCGCGGCTTCCTGAAGGACACCGTGCCGCTGGCCGACTGGGAGCCGAAGCCGTCCGAGGACAGCTGAGACCCCTCGCCCACGGAAGGACGCCGTCGTCTCGCGGGCGCGCCGTCCCGCAGGCGCCCGGATGTCGGGACCTCAGCCACCGATCGCCGACATCGGGCGCTGCGGCTGGACGAACGAGGGGTCGTCGATGCCGGCCCCCGCCTTCTTGCCCCACATCGCCTTCCGCCACGACGCCGCCACCTGGGCATCCGAGGCACCTCCGCGCAGTGCGCCCCGCAGATCGGACTCCTCCGTGGCGAACAGGCAGGTGCGCACCTGTCCGTCCGCCGTCAGCCGGGTGCGGTCGCAGGCTCGGCAGAACGGCCGGGTGACCGACGCGATCACCCCGACCCGCTGCGGACCACCATCCACCAGCCAGCGCTCCGCCGGTGCCGAACCACGCTCTTCCTGCCCCTCCGGGGTGAGGGCGAAGCGGGTGCGCAGCGACTCCAGGATGTCACCTGCGGTGATCATGCCCTCACGCTGCCAGCCGTGCTGGGCGTCGAGCGGCATCTGCTCGATGAAGCGGAGCTCGTACCCCTCCTCCAGTGCCCATTCCAGCAGTTCAGGGGCCTCCTGGTCGTTCATCCCCGGCATCAGCACCGCGTTGACCTTCACCGGCGCCAGGCCGGCCTCCCGGGCGGCCGCCAGCCCGCGAAGGACGTCTGCGTGGCGCTTGCGGCGCGTCATCCGCTGGAACGTCTCCGGGTCCAGCGTGTCCAGCGAGACGTTCACACGGTCCAGGCCCGCCTCACGCAGCGCCGCCGCCGTGCGCTCCAGGCCGATGCCGTTGGTGGTCAGCGACATCCTGGGACGGGGCTCCAGCTCGGCACAGCGCGCGACTATGCCGGTCAGCCCTGGGCGCAGGAGGGGTTCGCCGCCGGTGAAGCGGACCTCGGTGACGCCGAGGTCGGTGACCGCGATCCGGACCAGACGGACGATCTCGTCGTCCGTCAGGAGTTCGGGCTTGGCGAGCCACTGCAGGCCCTCCTCCGGCATGCAGTAGGTGCAGCGCAGGTTGCAGCGGTCGGTCAGCGAGACGCGCAGGTCGGTGGCGACCCGGCCGTAGGTGTCCAGCAGCATGCTGACGGCCTCCCAGGAACGTGAGCTGCTTCGCAGCGTAGGTCACGGCTGTGACATCCGACAGCGCCGATTGTTACGCCCTCGCACATGAGAGGGCTTCGCCCTCTGACACCCCGCAATTGCTGACCACCCCCTTGGTGCCCCCTCCCTTCGGGGTGCCCCCGGTTGTGGACGAACCCCCCGTTTGTGTCCCGGCAGCCGCCGACAGGTCGTGTCGGGGGCTCCTCCCCCAGCGCCTGTCCGGCGAGGACCCGGGGGTTTGGGGGAGGAGCCCCCAACATGGAAGAAGGTCAGAGGGCTGAGCCCTCATCCCGATGGTGGGGCGGCGCAACCGCCGGAGGCGTCAGTGGGCGCCGACGCCCGTCATGGAGCGGACCTCCAGCTCGGCGTACTTGGCACCACCCGCGCCCTCGTCCTTGGAGAGGAGGGAGCCGACCCACCCCAGCAGGAACCCGAGCGGAATCGAGATGAGCCCCGGATTCTGCAGCGGGAACCAGGCGAAGTCGACGTCGGGGAACATGGACGTCTCCTTGCCGGTGACGACCGGCGAGAAGAACACCAGGAACACCGAGGAGATCAGTCCGCCGTAGATCGACCACAGCGCGCCGGTGGTGGTGAAGCGCTTCCAGAAGAGGCTGTAGAGCAGGGTGGGCAGGTTCGCGGAGGCGGCTACCGCGAAGGCGAGGGCGACGAGTCCGGCGACGTTGAGCTTGCCGGCGAAGATGCCGAGCCCGATGGCGACGCCGCCGATGATCACGGCGGAGACGCGGGCGGCCTTGACCTCTTCCTTCTCGGTGGCCTTGCCCCTGCGGATGACGTTGGCGTACAGGTCGTGGGCGAAGGAGGACGAGGAGGCGAGGGTCAGTCCGGCCACCACCGCCAGGATGGTGGCGAAGGCGACGGCGGAGATCATCGCCAGCAGAACCGCACCGCCGGTCGAGTCGGCTCCGCCGCCGATCTCCTGGGCGAGCAGCGGTGCAGCCGTATTGCCGGCCGCGTTGGAGTCGGTGATCGTCTTCTGGCTGAGCAGCGCCGCGGCGCCGAAGCCGAGTGCGATGGTCATCAGGTAGAAGACGCCGATGATGCCGATGGCCCAGTTGACGGACTTCCTGGCGGCCTTCGCGGTGGGCACGGTGTAGAAGCGGATCAGGATGTGCGGCAGTCCGGCCGTGCCGAGGATGAGCGCGAGACCGAGCGAGATGAAGTCGATCTTCGAGGTGGTCGACACGCCGTATTTCAGCCCCGGCTCCAGGAAGGAGGCGCCCTTTCCGCTGTTCTCGGCGGCGGCGCCGAGCAGGGAGGAGAGGTTGTAGTTGAACTTGTGGAACACCAGGAAGGTGATGATGACCGTGCCGCCGATGAGCAGGCACGCCTTGATCATCTGAACCCAGGTGGTCCCCTTCATGCCGCCGATCGTCACGTAGAGGATCATCACGATGCCGACGAAGACGACGATCAGGTTCTTGCCCGTCTCGCCCGTGATGCCCAGCAGCAGCGCGACGAGCGCACCGGCGCCGACCATCTGGGCCAGCAGGTAGAAGATCGAGACGACGATGGTGGAGACCCCGGCGGCGGTGCGTACGGGCCGCTGCCGCATGCGGTAGGCCAGTACGTCGCCCATGGTGTAGCGGCCGGAGTTGCGCAGCGGTTCGGCGACCAGGAGGAGGGCGACCAGCCAGGCGACGAGGAAGCCGATGGAGTAGAGGAACCCGTCGTATCCGGCCAGCGCGATGGCGCCCGCGATGCCGAGGAAGGACGCGGCAGACATGTAGTCGCCGGAGATGGCCAGCCCGTTCTGGAAGCCGGTGAACTGCCGCCCGCCTGCGTAGAAGTCGGTGGCGTCCTTGGTCCTGCGGCCCGCCCAGACGGTGACGCCGAGGGTGATGACGACGAAGACCGAGAAGAGCGTGATGATCAGCGGGCGGTGTTCGCTCGCGCTCTCGGCCGCCAGCTGGGTGGCGGGCGCGGCGACCTGGTGGGTGAGACTCATGCGTCGTCCTCCTGACCGGCGAGCTCGCCCTTCTCCTTGCCGAGGCGGTCGGTCTGGTGGCCGATTCCCCCTCCGGCCTCGCGCTGGAGGTTCTCCGCCTCCAGCCGTGTCTTGAGCGCTTCCGCCTTCGGGTCGAGCTTCACGGCGGCGAACCGCGAGTACCACCAGGCGATCAGGAAGGTCGTCAGAAACTGTGCGAGGCCGAAGACGAAGGCGATATTGATGTTGCCGACGACCTTGGTGCCCATGAAGTCGCCCGCGTAGTTGGACAGCAGGACGTAGAGCAGGTACCAGGCGATGAAACCGACGGTGAGCGGGAAGACGAAGGAACGGTAGCCGCGCCGCAGTTCCCCGAACTCGGCGCTGTGCTGCACGTCCGTGTAGTCCCGGGGCCCCGGTGGGCCGGGACTCGCGTGCTCTGGGGCGGTGTCCACAGTGACTCCAGACGGAACGTGAGGAAGATGATGGGGGGACGGTGCCGACAAGAGTGTGATCCACGTCTCAGTGGACGTCACAGTGCGCGCATCGTAGATCGTCCCTCGGTTCCACAACAGGGGGTCGGTAGTTGAAAGTGGGAACACCGAAGTTGAAAGTGGTAACACCGATCACGGTTGTGCACAGCCTTCGGACTTTCTTCATCAATCCATTGCAGTTACCTGGCTCGCAGGGATAACTTCCGTCGTCTGTGGACAAGTTCAGACGACATGGAGACCCCATGGATTCGAGACCATCCAGACGGCGGCGTGCTCTCGCGGTGCCGTTGGGACTGGTACTGACCGCCTCCCTCGGCCTCGCGGGCGCGGCAGCCGCGAACGCACAGGACACCGACGGTGCCGCGGCGCCCAAGGCGAAGGCCGGCGAGAAGCTCAGCTACATCGTCAACACCGAGACCGGCGGCAATACCGTCAAACGTGTCAAGAGGGAGATACGCGAGGCTGACGGCAAGATCGTCGCCACGTACAAGAAGATAGGCGTCATCGTCGCGCACTCCAGCAACCCGGAGTTCGGCGAGACGCTCCGCGCGGTCGACGGAGTGGACTCGGCGGGCGCCACCCGCACAGCCCCGCTCAAGGCCGCGACCACCACCGAGGTGGGCAAGCCGCACTTCGTCAAGGAGCCCAAGGCGAAGTCGACGCTCCTGAAGGCGAAGGCCAAGGACCAGGAGCCGCTGGAGTCCCTGCAGTGGGACAAGCGGGCCATCAAGGCCGACAAGGCAGCCAAGATCGACGAGGGCAGCCGGAAGGTCACCGTCGGCGTCATCGACACCGGCGTGGACGACACCCACCCGGACCTGAAGGCCAACTTCTCCGCCAAGCAGTCCGCGAACTGCGTCGGCGGCAAGGCCGACACCTCGCCGGGCGCCTGGCGCCCGTACGACCCGAGCGAGGACTACCACGGCACGCACGTGGCGGGCATCATCGCCGCGCCCCGCAACGGTGTCGGCATCGCGGGCGCCGCGCCCGGTGTGAAGGTCGCCTCCCTCAAGGTCAGCGAGCCCGAGACGTCGCTGTTCTACAGCGAGGCCGTCGTGTGCGCGATGGTCTTCGCTGCCGACCACGGCATCGAGGTGACCAACAACAGCTACTACGTCGACCCGTGGCTCTACAACTGCGACGACCACGCCGACCAGAAGGCCATCGCCGAGTCGGTGCAGCGCGCCATCAGGTACGCGCAGGGCAAGGGTGTGACCACGGTCAGCTCGGCGGGCAACTCCTCGCACGACTTGGCGGCGTCCGAGATCGTGGACGACACGAGCCCGGACGACACCACACCGGTGAAGCGCACCATCGATCCGGCCACCTGCCCGGACGTGCCCACGATGCTGAACGGTGCCACCTCGGTCTCGGCGACCGGCCCGGAGAACCTGAAGTCGTACTACTCCAACTACGGGCGCTACGAGATCGATGTGACGGCCCCGGGCGGTGACCGCGCGTTCCAGACTCCGGAGGAGCCCGCCAAGGACGGTGGCGTGCTGTCCACCATGCCGAACGGCGAGTACGCCTACCTCCAGGGCACCTCGATGGCCGGTCCGCAGGTCGCGGGCGTGGCTGCGCTGATCAAGAGCAACCACCCCAAGGCCAGCGCCCAGGAGATCTCCTGGATGCTGAAGGCGCAGGCGCAGACTCTGCCGTGCCCGGAGAAGTATGACCCGGGCAACCGCGGTACCTTCGCCGCGACGTGCACCGGAGTGAAGGGCAACAACAGCTTCTACGGCCACGGGCTCGTGGACGCGCTGGCGGCCGTCACCAAGTGACGACCGCCCTGGGCGGGGCCGGTTTGCCGCCCCGTACGCCCTAGGACAGCTCCTGGAGGGGGCCGGACCGTTCCCGCGGTCCGGCCCCCTCTGCCGTGGGACGGGCCGGCACCGGCTGCCACCCCGGGCCGCGGAAGACGCGTCCGGCGCGCTCCCGCCAGCTGCGCGCCGCGCGCAGGTCGCGGGCGATGGCCGCGTACTCGTGGGTGGCGACCCGCAGCGGGTTGTACGTGTCGATGTTCTTGGTCAGCCCGAACACACAGGCGTCCGTCTCCGGTACGAACGAGCCGAAGAGGCGGTCCCACACGATGAGGATGCCGCCGAAGTTGCGGTCCAGATAGCTGCCCTGGGAGGCGTGGTGCACCCGGTGGTGCGAGGGCGTGTTGAAGACGAACTCGATCGGTGCGGGGAGCTTTCCGATGCGCTCGGTGTGTATCCAGAACTGGTACACGAGGTTGGCCGAGGAGCAGAACGCCAGCGCGGCCGGGTGGACCCCGCAGGCGATCACCGGTACGTAGAACGGCCACACGGTCCAGGTCGTCCACGGCTGGCGGAGCGCCGTGGTGAGGTTGAACTTCTTGCTGGAGTGGTGCACGACATGGCAGGCCCACAGGATGCGGATCACATGGTGGCCGCGGTGGGACCAGTAGTAGAAGAAGTCCTGGGCGAGCAGCATCAGGGGCAGGGTCCACCACAGGACCGGGACGCGGAGCGGGGTGAGTTCGTAGATCGCCGCGTACACGGCGACGATCGGTATCTTCCACAGCGCGTCGAACACCAGGCTGCCGAGCCCCATGGTGAGGCTGGTCGCGGCGTCCTTCGCCTCGTATCCGGCGGAGTCTTCGTCCGGATGCAGGCGGTAGCTCACCATTTCGAGGACGGTGAGCAGGACGAAGGCTGGGATGGACCAGAGGACGACATCAGGCAGGCTAGACGGCATGTCAGCAAGGTAAGGCCGCCGGAGGGCGTGCGCCAGGGGTTGTTACCGGTTGGTATACGCTCCCCGACCTCGCCCCGTGCCCCGCTTGCCGCCCCGCACCCGGTCCCGGCGCGTCACCACACCCGCACTCCCCCTCCCGGTGCGAAGGCAGGACTGGTGGCGTCGGCCGGGGCCTCGGTGAGCGGCTCGGCGATCTCCGCGACCGTGGGACCCACCCGCGCGGCGATCCGGGCCAGGAACTTCGGATCGAACCCGTACACCCGGGCGGCGTTGCCGCCCACCATGGCGGCGACCTCCTCGGCCGGCAGTCCCGCGTAGGCCGCTCGCAGCCCCTCCCGCGAGTAGGGGTGGGTGCCCTCGTCGTGGGGGTAGTCGCTGCCCCACATGATCTTCTCCAGGCCGATGCGCTCGCGCAGCGGCACCTCGTGCGGCCGCATGAAACTCGCCCCTACGTAGACGTTGGCACGCCACACCTCGCTGGGCCGCGGCCCCATCGACTCGGCCAGCCCCGCGCCGAACTTGGACTCGGCGGTCGCGGCCGACCGGCCGGCGGCTGAGACCAGCCGCTCGTGGTAGTAGTCCAGCATCTCCAGTACGCCGGGAATCCAGCCGGAGCCCTGCTCGGTCAGCACCAGCCGCAGCGACGGATGGCGGCGGAAGACCCCGCCGAAGACCAGATGCCACAGGGCCCGGTGCGAGAACCAGGTCGTCTCCACCATGAAGACGGCACGCGCGGCCGGTTCGTCCCCCAGCGGCGGCGACGCCGAGCCGCCGTGGTGGTTGACGGGGACATCGAGTTCGGCGCAGACGGCCCACAGCGGGTCGTACACCGTCGAGTACAGCTCGGGGATGCCCGAGCCCGGCGGAACGCCCGGCAGCAGCACCCCGCCCGTCAGCCCGGCCTCCCTGGCCCACCGCACCTCCCGGGCTGCCTGCCCGACATCGTTGAGGAGGATCTGCGCGACACCGGCCCGCCGACCCGGTGCCTGGCCGCAGAAGTCGGCGAGCCAGCGGTTGTGCGCGCGCAGCCCCGCCCAGCGCCTCTCCAGCTCCTGACGGGTGGGTACGGGCGCCAGCAGGGAAGCGGAGGGGAAGAACGGCGGGATGGTGTTGGGGAAGACGACCTCCGCGACGATCCCGTCCACCTCCAGTTCGGCCAGTCGTCGCCCGGAGTTCCAGTTGCGGTCGGCGGTGTCGGCGAGCAGGTCCTCGTACGGGTTGACATAGGTGGCCGCCCAGGCGTCGAAGTCGTCGTGGTACCGCTTCTCCAGGTACGGCTTGTAGTCGAGCAGGTCGGCGCCCGCGTGGCAGTCGGCGGAGACAACGGTGTAGCGGTCGGTGGTGCGGCCGTCGGTGGTGCAGCCATCGGCGGTGCGGGTCATGTCTCCCTCACCCCTGTATCCCTCCCCACGAACGGGAAGTCGTGCCCGGTCAGCCAGTGCCGGCCGGTTTCGCGGGCGCGGCGCCAGGACTCCTCGACCGGCCCTTGGCCGGCGGGCTGGCCCAGGTCGGCGGGGGTGGGGCCGATCCGCCGGGCGAGGGGTGCCAGCGCAGCCGTGTCGAAGCCGAAGACATCGGCGGCGGCCTGGCCCAGCATCCGCCGGGTCTCGGCCACCGGGATGTCGTGGAAGGTCTCGCGCAGCCACTCCCTGGTGCGCGGCCAGGTTCCCTCCGGGTGCGGGAAGTCGCTGCCCCACAGGATGTTGTCGACGCCGATCTCGTAGCGCTGGGCCAGCTCGCGCCGTTTGGTGTTGGTGGCGCAGACGAAGATCTGGCGGTCGAGGTACTCGTGCGGCGGGCGCTTGAGATCGGCGAACGGTGAGAGCTTCTTGCCGCCGTGCGCGCCGAGATGGAGCCGGTCCATGAACCACAGCAGGTTGGGCAGCCACCAGCAGCCGGACTCGGCGACGCCGAACCGCAGCCCCGGGTGCCTCTCGAAGGCGCCGGACCACAGCAGGAACCACAGCGGGCGCGCGGGCCACCAGGTGACCTCGCTGACGTAGATACCCAGATGGTCGCCGTACTCGTGGCGGGGAGCCGCACCCGAATGAGTGACGACCGGCATGCCCGTCTCAGCGGCTGCCGCCCACACCGGGTCGTAACGCCGGTCGTGGTAAGGGGCTTTGTCCACCCACATGGCGGGGATCATCAGCGCCCCCAGGCCGGATTCTCTCGCGCGGTGGATCTCCGCGACAACGCGCTCCACCTCGCCGGTCACCGGCAGCAGCGCCACGCCGCAGTGCCGTTCCGGATGGGTGGAGCAGAACTCGGCCAGCCAGCGGTTGTGTGCCCGCGCGCCGGCCATCCCCAGCTCGGGGTCCTGGTCGCCGCTGAGGCCCAGGCCGACGCCGAAGGGCGCGGCGGTGCCGCTGTCGACGGCGTCTGCGTCAGGGAAGACCACCTCGCCCGCCACCCCGTCGCCGTCCAGCTCCTTGACGCGCTGTGCCGCGTCCCAGCCGCCGCGCAGCCCCTCCTCGTGCTCCTCGAACCACTTGCGGGCGAACGTCTCGTTGCGGATGCCCAGGCGCGTGGACTCCTCGATCCGCGCGTCGCGCTGGGCGAGGAAGTCGTCGAAGTCCCGGTGGAAGGCGCTCTCCAGGTAGGGCCGGTACCGCTCGGTGGGCAGCCCAGCGTGGCAGTCGGAGGAGATGATCAGATACGGGTCGTCGTGCGTCGTCTGCATGGCTGGGGCCTCTCTCCGGCCGGTCGCCGGTCGCTAATCGAGTACGAAGCTCTCCAGGTAGCCCGGGGCGGCGCGCTCCAGCATGGAGCGGGCCCGGGCGCGGATCTGGGCGTCGCTGTGCTCACTGGGCGGGAGCATCCAGAAGCGGTCGTCCCTGATCCCGGCGACGACGAGCTCGGCGACGTCCTCGACGGGCGTGAAGCGCACCTCCCGTCCGGACGCGCGCATGGCCGCCTCCCACTGGTCGAGCGTGCGGTAGGGGGTCTTGCGCGGACGGGTCTTGGCGTAGCGCTCGGGGCGGTTGCGGTAGGACTCCCACAGGCCGGTGCGCAGCATGTGCGGCCCTGGGAAGAGCACGGAGGCGCCCACCGGCACCGACCCGGCCCGCAGCTGGGCGTAGAGGGACTCGGTCATGGTGACGACGGCCGACTTGGTCACCGCGTACACCGAAGCGGTGGGCAGCGGGGCGATACCGCCGTCGCCCGAGGAGGTGTTGACGACGTGGCCGGGCCCGCCCGATTCCAGCATCCGGGGCACGAAGGAGCGGATGCCGTGGAGGACGCCCCAGACGTTGACGGCGAACGCCCACCTCCAGTCGTTGAGTTCGTGCTCCCACATGGGGCCCTCGGCCCCCGAGCCGACGCCCGCGTTGTTGCACAGCACATGAACAGCGCCGAACTCCTGCCATGCGGCCTCGGCCAGCGCCTCGACGGACTCGGGCTCACTCACATCGGTGAGGTGCGCCAGCACCCGGGCACCGTCCGCGCGCAGCGCCTCGGCGGCCTTCTCCAATGGGTCCTGCTCCACATCGGCCAGTACGACCTGCAGCCCCTCGGCGGCGAATCGGCGCGCCAGGGCGAGGCCGATGCCGCCGGCCGCACCGGTGACCACGGCTGTCTGTCCCGCTCGCAGCCGCATCAGGCGCTCCCCGGGGCTGTGGCGCCCGCGGACTGCGGGAGTGGGTCCGCGGACTGCGGGGGTGCGTCGTGTGCCTGTGCGGCGTCGTCGTAGCGCTGGTGCAGATAGGGCAGCAGCGCTTGCGCACTGACGCGTTCGACGACACGGCCGCGCTGGTCGCCGGTCTTCTCGCCGAGGGTGATCTCCACCAGACGCCGTACGGGCAGATCGGCCACCGGGTCCTGCGGTGACTCGCGCAGGACGACCTCGCCGGTGACCGACTCCAGTTCGCGGACCTTCTCGCGGCGCTTGCAGTGCACCAGCAGGGGATCGCCGTCGAAGCCGTCGCCGTCCACCGCGGGCAGGAACTTGAAGTAGAAGTCGAGCTTCTCGGCAGGCGGCGGCAGCGGGAGCGCCCCGCTCACCTTGCCGGTGATCTCGACGAAGGTGATGCCGTGCCGGGCGAGGCCGGCCCGGACCGTGCCGTCGGGACCTGTCCGAAGGGTGATGTCGCCGAGCTTCTTGGGCTCGCCGAAGACCTCGCGGCCACCGACGAGGGCCCGCTCGTGGGTCATCGGCATCACCAGCGGGTACCAGCCGTCGGCTTCCCCGTGGCGTGCGGCAACCGCGACCGAGCCCGCGCCCAGCGGACAGCCGGGCTGCCGCACCTGGCTGATACCGGCCCGCACCAGCGGGCGTCCGGCAGGTTCGAGAGGCGGCGGGAGGACGGCGGCCACCACCTCGGGGTCGGTCTCCCAGACGGCCAGCACGCCGGTGGACCAGATGTCCGGGAGCGTGGAGCGGGCCTGACTCGTCCGCCTGATCTCCGTCTCGCCGCGGGGGCCGTACCGGACATGTGCCATCTGCGACACCTCCATGGGACAGCACGGGACAGCGCACGGGAGGCGCTGTGGCTGCAACGCTGTAGAGCTGTAGAGCTGTAACACCGTTACAGCAGACTCCGTGAAGGGTAAAGACACACGGACGTCCGGAATTGGGGGATCATGCGGAGACCGACAGACCCGCTCAGCCGCGAGACGGTGCTGGACGCCGCCGCTGTGCTGGTACGGCAGCACGGCCCGCAGGCGCTCACCATGCGCAGGCTCGCCGCCGAGCTCGGCACCGCGGTGACCTCCATCTACTGGCACGTGGGTAACCGCGAGTCACTGCTGGAGGCCCTTGTCGAGCGCACCGTACGGGAGTTGGGCGAGATCCGCGCACATGGCCGCACGCCGCGGGCCAGGACGGTCTCCATCGCGCGGGCGCTGCGGCGCGAACTGCGCGCCCGCCCGCACCTGATCGCGATGGTGCACGAACGGGGCCTGACGGAACGGATGTTCCTCGCGGCCCAGCGGGCGCTCGTGCGGGAGGCGCACGCCGCCGGGTTGCGCGGGGCGCGGGCCGCGGAGGCGGTGCGCGCCGTACAGTTCGCGGTCGTCGGTCAGGTCCTGGTCGAACGCAACCGGGAGCGCGCACCCGCACAGCACCCCGGCGAGCCGGAGCTGTGGGCGGGCGCCAGGGCAGGCGAGGGAGAGCCGGACGACCCGGCGCTGATACGCGCGCTCTCGAGACCACCGGACGCCGGGAAGGTGTTCGAATCGACGATACGGGCGCTGGTCGACGGCCTCTTCACCGTGCCCGATTCGCCCCCGGAGCTGGAGATTTGAGGCATCTGAGGCGGCGGCTGTGAAGCGCTGTCAGTACCGACCCGTATTCTCTGTGACCATGCTCGAAGACCAGACGGCACGCACGGACGGGACGTCCACGCGCATCCCCGCGCAGCCCGCCGCCGACGCCCGGCCGCCCCTCGACTGGCCGTCCGGATATCCGGACGGCTACGCGGTGGTGGACGTGGAGACCACGGGCCTGGCCCGGGACGACCGGATAGTGTCCGCGGCCGTCTACCGCCTGGACGCCCGTGGCGAGGTGGAGGACCACTGGTACACGCCCGTCAATCCGCAGCGCGACCCGGGCCCCACCTGGATCCACGGGCTGACCGCCGAGGCGCTGGCCGACGCGCCGCTCTTCGCGGAGATCGCCGAGGAGTTCGCCACCCGCTTGGCGGGGCGCGTCCTGGTCGCGCACAACGCCATCTTCGACTGGTCGATGATCGCCCGGGAGTACGCGCGGGCCAGGCGCGAGGCCCCGGTGCGCCAGCGGCTGTGCACCATCGCGCTGTCCAAGGAGCTGTCCCTGCCGCTGCCCAACCACAAGCTGGAGTCCCTCGCCGCGCACTACGGCGTGGTCCAGCAGCGGGCGCACCACGCGCTGGACGACGCCCGGGTGCTGGCCGAGGCGTTCCGCCCCAGCCTCCATCTGGCGGCACGCCAGCAGGTGCGGCTGCCGCTGCTGGCGTGCCAGCCGCTGAGCGAGTGGTCGGACGCCGTGGTGCCGCGCCGCGCCTCGGGCGGGGCGAGCACCAGGGGCGGATACCGCCCCGGCGGCGGCTACGGCACCTGGCGGCCCTCGCGCAAGCGCCCCGCATGCCCGTATCCCAATCCCGGCCGGTACGAACCGGAGGGGCGGCTGGTGCAGGGGATGCGCGTCGCCATCTCCGGGGACACCTCGGTCGACCGGGAGCTGCTGGAGGACCGTGCCATCGCGGCGGGACTGCACATCGCCACCAGCGTCTCGCGTCTGACCAGTCTGCTGGTCACCAACGATCCGGACTCCCCCACCTCGAAAGTGGTCAAGGCCCGCACCTACGGCACGCCCGTCGTCGACGAGGCCGCCTTCACCCAGCTCCTCCAGGACGTGGCCCCCGCGCCGGAGGGCTGAGCGGGGCGGGGTACCGTCGGTAGACGTGTACCGCTTCCTGTTGTCCCGGCAGTGGGTGATCCTCACCCTGCTCGGCCTCGTGCTGATCCCCACGATGATCAAGCTGGGCTTCTGGCAGCTGCACCGCCACGAGAGCCGGGTCGCGCGCAACGAGGCCGTGGCCGCGAGCCTGGCGGCGCCCACGGTGCCGGTCACCGAGCTGACCGGGAAGGGCCGGGAGCCCGCCGAGGAGGACAAGTTCCGCACGGTCACCGCGCGCGGTACGTACGACACGGCGCACGAGGTCGTCGTACGGCACCGCACAGGCCCGGACCGCGACACCATTGGCTACTTCGTCGTCACCCCGCTCGTCCTCGACGACGGCTCGGCGATCCTCGTCAACCGCGGCTGGATCCGCGCCGACCGCGACCTGACCGCCTTCCCCGAGGTGCCCGCACCGCCGAAGGGCCGGGTCGGCGTGGTGGGCCGGATGATGCCCGACGAGACGACCGAGGCCAGCGGCATCAAGGACACCAAGGGCCTGCCCGACCGCCAGGTCATGCTGATCAACAGCCATAAGCAGGCCAAGGAGGTGGACCGCCCGCTGCTGGGCGGCTTCATCCAACTGGTCAGGACCTCCCCCGAGCCGGCGGGCAAACAGCCGGCGGTGCTGCCCGAGCCCGATCACAGCGGCATCGGGCCGCACATGGCCTACGCCGTGCAGTGGTGGCTGTTCACTGCCGCGGTGCCGGTCGGCTGGGTCGTCCTCGTCCGCCGCGAGGCCAAGGAACGGCGCACGGCCGCCGCCGCTGGTGCGGGGCAGCCGGACGTAGTGGCTGAGCCCGTCTGACCCGCCGCCGGACCTCGCCGTCATGGCTGCGCGCCGTCGCGGCGGGATATGGGTGCGGGACCAGCGGATCGGGGGCGGCGACCATGCCGTTCGGCCGTCGGGCAGACTGCTCGCATGGACCTTGGACTTTCAGAGCGCGTCTATGTCATCACCGGCGGAACCCGGGGGCTCGGGTTCGCGACCGCTGCTCAACTGCTCGCCGAAGGGGCCCGGGTGGTCGTCACCGGACGCTCGGAGAAGTCGGCCGAGGAGGCCGCCGCGCGGCTCGGCGTCGAGGCGTCCGGAGCCGAGGGACGGGCGCTGGGTGTCGCCGCCGACAACGCCGACCCGCAGACCCCCGCACGGGTGATCGCGGCGGCCCGGGAGCGGTTCGGCCGGTTCGACGGCATGCTGATCAGCGTCGGCGGCCCGCAGGCCGGGGTGCCCGCGGACCAGCTCACCGACGAGCAGTGGCAGTCGGCCTTCGACAGCGTCTTCCTCGGCGCCGTCCGGCTGGCGCGCGCGGCCGCGGCCGAGTTGGACGAGGGCGGGGCGATCGGCTTCGTCCTCTCCGGCTCCGTACGGGAACCGATCCCCGGGCTGACCCTCTCCAACGGGCTGCGTCCGGGTCTGGCCGGGTTCGCCAAGACGCTGGCAGACGAGCTGGGACCGCGCGGTATCCGGGTGCTGGGGCTGATGCCCGGACGGATCGCCACCGAGCGGCTGCACTACCTCGACTCGCTGTCCGGCGACGGGGACGCCGCCCGCGAGCGCAACTCGGCGGGTATTCCGCTGCGCCGCTACGGCACCCCCGAGGAGTTCGGCCGCACGGCCGCCTTCGTCCTCTCCCCCGCCGCCTCGTATCTGACCGGAGTGATGCTCCCGGTGGACGGCGGAGCGCTGCGCGGGATCTGACGGCGCGCGCCGCGGGTTTCCGCGGCCCGTCAGCTCACGCGCTCCGCGCGGTGACGCGCCGCGCGCATTCTGACCTCGGCCGGGAGGGACTCCAGTCCGGCCGAGGCCACCGCATGGGCGAGGGTCTCCCGGCGGAGCTGGTGCACGGCGGGTCCCGGCCTGGCGTGCGCGGTCAGCACCAGGCCGATCCGGGCCCGGGGCCGACTGCGTCGTCCGGTCAGTGTCACCCGGGCCCGGTCGACGCCCGGCTGGGACTCCGCCTCCGCCTCGAGGACGTCCTCGATGGCGCGCCCGCGCAGGGTGGCGCCTTCACCGTCCCGGCTGTCGATCAGGACCTCGTCCAGCCGCTGCCGCCGCAGCTGCGCCAGGAGCCACCACAGGCACAGCAGGAACAGCACGGCCAGGACCGCGAGAGCCACCGGCCACCACCAGCCCTCGTCGGTCCACCGGGTGCGGTCGGCATCGCTGAGCACCACGTCCCCGGGCCGGTCCCACGGCCAGCCGGACGGCATACCGACGTCCCAGCGGCGCGGCAGGTCGAGCCCGGCGAAGAGCACGGCGAGGCCGAGCGCGAGCAGCGCCAGCCCGAGGAGTGCAGTCAGCACCCGGTTCACGGTCCGCAGCATCGCTCTCGCCTCACCGTCGTCCAGGTCGTCACCGTGATCTCGACCGTCACCGTGATCTCGGCCATCACCATCGTCTCGGTCGCCACCGTCGTCTCGCGGGCGTCACCGTCGTCTCCCCGGCCGCCGTACGTGTACGGACAGGCCCGGCCGCCTGGCCAGTCCCAGATCGCCGATGGCATCACCCAGCACGCCGTCCAGGTCGCGGCGTACCTCTTCCAGGTCACGGAAGTGCGCCGTCGCCCGGGCGCGTACCCTGCGGCGCGTGACGGCGACCCGTACCGACTGCACACCGGAGATCTCCATCGCCCGGTCGCGCAGCACCAGCGCGGCAGCCGACCGTTCCAGTCCCGCACGCACCTGCGGAATGTCAGGCCGCATCGTCAGCAGCGATCTCTTCCCCGGAGTGAGCGCCAGCACCAGCAGCCACAGCCCGAGCGCGGCGAGCGCGGCGGCGCCCGCCAGCAGATAGGTGTCGTCGAGGCGCCGGCCGGCCAGCTCGTCGGTGAGGGTGCGCCGCCAAGCCATACCGGGACGGCCGGCCCGCACAGAAGCCACGTCGTACAGGAAGACGCCCGTCCCGGCGAAGAGCAGCAGCGCGACGATCCCGGCCGGGGCTCTGCGCACCGACCAGAACCGGCCCGCCTTCCCCTCCCCCGCACCCGGCCCGCCCGCTGCTGGATCCGGCGCCGTCTCGGAGCCGGGGGGCTCGGGCCCTGGCGGTCCCGGGGGCTCGGGGTGCCCGGCGCCTCCCGGCGGCTTCTCCAGCGTGGTGCCCCCTCCCTGGCGGTGCGCCGAGCCGTGCGCCGCGGGGTGTCCGGCCGCCGGGCCGCCGCCGTTCGCGTCGGCTTCCGGGGTCACGTCACCCTCCCGGAGCTGCCGCCCTTGAGATGCGCCGAGTGGAGCCGCTCGATCTCCAGGGTCACGTCCGGTACGTCCATGCCGACCAGTTCGCCCACCCGGGAGATGACGCGGCGTCGTACGGCACCGCACTGGGCACCGATGTCCGAGGGGTAGCCCAGCTCCAGCCCGAGCCGGACCCGCGCCGTCCGCTCGCGGACGGTGACGGCCGCATGGGGGACGGTTCGGCGTACCGGCGGCCCGGCCGCGGACCGGCCGTCACCTGCCCGCGCCCCGCGCAGCGCTTCCCGCGCCGCCTGGGCCGCGACCTTGGTCACCACTTTGTCGGCAATCCGGGTCGCCCCCCGCTCGCCCGCGGGGACCTGCACGTCCGTCACCTGTCCACCTGCCGTCCCGACGTCACCTGCGGCGCTCGCTGTCCCGGCCGCGGAAGAAGTCACCCGCGTCCAGATCCCCGTCCACGAACCTGCCCACCAGGAAGCCGACGGCGCCCAGCGCCGCCACCAGCACGAAGGCTCCGAAACCGCCGAAGTATCCGGCGAAGCCCAGCGCCAGGCCGGCGATCAGGCCGGCAAAGGCCATGCTCATCGTGCGCTCCTTCGCTCGGCGCCGCGGCAGGGCACGCGGCGCGCGATCACTTCGCCAGGTCCGCCACCGGTGCGCGCCGCTCCGCGCTGCCGCCGGCCGAGCCGCTCACCGCACCTGCGCATGCTCGTGCTCATTGCAGACGGGGCCGTTCCTGGTCCTCTTCTTCCTCGTCCTCCTCGTCCGGCAGCTTGACGTCGCTCACGGCGATGTTGACCTCGACCACCTCCAGGCTCGTCATCCGCTCGACGGCCGAGATCACGTTCTCCCGCACCGAGCGCGCCACATCGGAGATCGACACGCCGTAGTCGATGACGATCTCCAGGTCGAGCGCCGTCTGCACCTCGCCGACCTCGGCCTTGACGCCGCGGGTCACGGAACGGCCGCCGCCGGGTACGCGGTCGCGGACGGCGCCGAGCGTACGGGCCATGCCGCCACCCATCGCATGGACGCCGACCACGTCGCGGGCGGCCATGCCCGCGATCTTCTCGACAACTCCGTCGGCGATGGTGGTGCGCCCGCGAGAGCCCGCCGACGGCAGCCCACCGGGTCGGCGCGAGCGTTCGGTCGCGCCGCCGGCCGGCTGGTTGGCCGTGCTCGCGGTAGGGGTCTCGGAGCGGGCGGACGTACTGGTGTCGGACATCTCTGCGCCCCTTTCGAAGGTTCGAAGCGGTCTGCCGCTCCGCTGTTCACCGTAAGCACGGCCCGGGGCGCTCCGCGCGCGCAGCTCGGGCGCGCGCCGCCGACCGGGTGACTGCGCCCCCCGTACGCCGTGCGGCACGCGAGGGAGTGCCGCCGACGCGGAAGGTTCTCCTTGCAGAGACGGCGACGGGAACGGCGACCGCGACGAGGGCGGCGAAGGCTAGCGGCACGGCTACGGCTACGGCTGCTGCTACGGCAGCGAAGGCGAAGGGAAGTGCACGCCATGACGGCGGAACGGCTGACCCACGCGGTACGGCGGCAGATCGGTCTGGGACGGCTCCTGCCCCTGGGCGAGGCCGCCGACGGTGCCTGGGTGACGGAAGAGGCGGCTCTCGGCGTACTCGGCAGGTCGGTACGGGCGGTGCCGGGCACACGGCTGAGCGCTGTGCGGATGGAGCTCACCAGCCCGCGGGCCGCCGCGGAACCCGCCGTCCCCCCGCCGCCCAGCGCCTTGCCGCCCGGCCCGTTGACACTGACCGCCGAACTGGCGGTGCCTGCCGGACGGCCGGTGCCCGCGGCCGCCGAGGACGTACGGCGCTCGCTGCTGAGCACCGCCGAGGAGGAGCTGGGGCTCCCGCTGGAGACCGTGGATCTGCGGGTCACCGAACTGCTGGAAGCGGAGGCCCCGGGGGCGGAACCGGGTAGCGGCCCCGACCCCGGGTCGGGGCCCGAAACGGGGGTCTCCGGGTCAGCCGGGACTGCCCACAGCCGTACGGCCGAACGGGTGACGCGCGCTGTGCTCGCCGTGGAGGGCGTGGTCCGGCTCGCCCCCGTGCCAGGTCCGGCCCTCTCGCACGTCGCCGCAGGCCCGGCGGCGGCCGCCGTCCAGGTCGAGGGTGACCCGGCGACGGACCGCGGCTGTCACGTCCTGCTCCAGTTGGGGCTCGCGCCCACCCGTCGGGCCCTGGACACCGCGCGGGCGGCCGCCGGTGCTGCGCGCTCCGCGCTTGGTGCCTCCGGCAAGGTGACGGTCGCCGTCGTGGTGACCGCCATCGACCGGGTCTGACGCGCCCGCCCGCGGCCCGCAACCCGCGGCCCGCAACCCGCAGCAAGGGCACCCCCTCATCGGGCGCCGCAGGAGCGCGCCCCTCAGTCGGCGAGGCCCGCCAAGTCGCGGAGGCGGCGCGCCTGAGCGGCCCGCTCAGCGGCGCGCTGCTCCTCGTAGGTACGAGCCCCCGCCCCGGCGAGCAGGGCCTTGGTCTCGATCACCGCACCCCGCGGCGCGGCCAACAGTGCCGCGGTCAGATCGGTCACGGCGCCGTCGAGTTCATCGGCGGCGACGACCAGATTGGCGAGGCCGAAGCGCTCGGCCTCCTCGGCGTGGACGAAGCGGCCGGTGGCGCATATCTCCAGGGCCCGCGCATAGCCGACCAGGCCCACCAGCGGATGGGTACCGGTCAGGTCGGGGACCAGCCCGAGACTGGTCTCCCGCATGGCGAACTGCACGTCCTGCGCGCACACCCGCAGATCGCAGGCGAGTGCGAGCTGGAATCCGGCGCCGATGGCGTGCCCCTGGACCGCGGCGATGCTGAGCACATCCGGGCGGCGCCACCAGGTGAACGCCTGCTGGTACTCCGCGATGGCGGCGTCCAGTTCCTCGTCGGTGTCGCGTGCCAGTTCCAGGAAGGACCGCTCGCCTTCGAAGCCCTCGGGCTCGAACGCCTGGCGGTCGAGCCCTGCGGAGAAGGACTTGCCTTCGCCGCGCAGCACGACGACCCGGACCGTCCCCGGCAGCACGCGCCCCGCCTCGGCCAGCGCCCGCCACATGGCGGGGGTCTGCGCATTGCGCTTGGCCGGGTTGGTGAGGGTGACCGTGGCCACCTCACCGTCGGCGGCGACGTGTACGCCGTCCTGGTTGAGCAGGGTCATCGAGGTTTCCTCCGGTGGTTACCCAGCAGTATTGCCAACCGAAGAGTAACCACAGGAGGGAACGCCCGAAAGCCTCCTTCAGGAGGAGCTCGACTTCTTGCCTCGTGTCGCTCCGCCGCGTCCGCGCAGGGTTACACCCGACTCGCTGAGCATCCGGTGCACAAACCCGTAGGAACGGCCCGTCTCTTCGGCCAGCGCCCTGATGCTCGCTCCGGAGTCGTACTTTTTCTTGAGGTCTGCCGCGAGCTTCTCGCGCGCGGCGCCGGTCACCCGGCTGCCCTTCTTCAGAGTCTCGGCCACCCGTGCCTCCTCATGGGAAGTGCGCTCTGTGACTCTCATGATCACCCCTCCCCCCACATCTGGCCACCCATTCGGCAAGGTCTTCGTGAGCGGCTCGGGAACTTGTGCACGCCAACGGTGCGCCGTGGCAACCATTCGGGGACGCATGCAGATGCACGTGCACGACTTGTCCCGAGCCGGGACAGTGGGGAAACCGGCAGGTCAGCGGCGCGCCGTAAGGAAGTGTTGAGCGCGGCGGGGGCTCCTGCCACGGAGGCTCGGCGCGGCCGTGGGGCCGCGCCGAGGTACGAGCCGCTCTCACTCAGATGAAGGATCAACCGTCGGCCGAATGATCCATCCCGGATGGATCAAGCAAGGGCGACGAGGTCCGCGTACTCCGCGCCCCACAGGTCCTCGACGCCGTCCGGGAGCATGATGATGCGCTCAGGCTGCAGCGCCTCGACGGCACCCTCGTCGTGGGTGACCAGCACGACGGCCCCGGTGAAGGTGTGCAGGGCGCCCAGGATCTCCTCGCGGCTGGCCGGGTCGAGGTTGTTGGTCGGCTCGTCCAGCAGCAGCACATTGGCCGAGGAGACGACGAGGGTGGCCAGCGCCAGCCGGGTCTTCTCGCCGCCGGAGAGCACACCGGCGGGCTTGTCGACATCGTCACCGGAGAAGAGGAAGGAGCCCAGCGTCTTGCGGATGGCGACCAGGTCCATGTCGGGCGCCGCCGAGCGCATGTTCTCCAGCACCGTGCGGTCCGCATCCAGCGTCTCGTGCTCCTGCGCGTAGTAGCCCAGCTTGAGGCCGTGCCCTGGGACGACCTTTCCGGTGTCGGGCTCCTCGACACCGGCGAGCAGCCGCAGCAGCGTCGTCTTGCCCGCGCCGTTGAGACCGAGGATGACGACGCGGGAGCCCCGGTCGATGGCCAGGTCCACGCCGGTGAAGATCTCCAGCGAGCCGTACGACTTGGACAGGTCCTCGGCCATCAGCGGCGTCTTGCCGCAGGGCGCCGGGTCGGGGAAGCGGAGCTTGGCGACCTTGTCGGACTGCCGCTCCCCCTCCAGCCCGGACAGCAGCTTCTCCGCACGGCGCGCCATGTTCTTGGCGGCCACCGCCTTGGTGGCCTTGGCGCGCATCTTGTCGGCCTGCGAGTTGAGGGCCGCCGCCTTCTTCTCGGCGTTGGCCCGCTCGCGGCGACGCCGCTTCTCGTCGTCCTCGCGCTGGGTGAGGTACTGCTTCCAGCCCATGTTGTAGATGTCGATGGCCGAGCGGTTGGCGTCCAGATAGAACACCTTGTTGACCACCGTCTCCACCAGGTCGACATCGTGGGAGATGACGATCAGGCCGCCGCGGTAGGTCTTGAGGAAGTCGCGCAGCCAGACGATCGAGTCGGCGTCCAGGTGGTTGGTCGGCTCGTCGAGCAGCAGGATGTCGGCGTCCGAGAAGAGGATGCGGGCCAGCTCGACACGGCGCCGCTGGCCGCCGGAGAGGGTGTGCAGCGGCTGGCCGAGCACCCGGTCGGGCAGCCCGAGGCTGGCCGCGATGGTGGCGGCCTCTGCCTCGGCCGCGTAGCCGCCCTTGGTGAGGAACTCGGTCTCCAGGCGCTCGTACTTCTTCATCGCCTTCTCGCGCGTGGCGCCCTTACCGCCTGCGATGCGCTCCTCGTTCTCGTGCATCTTGCGCAGCACCACGTCCAGCTCGCGTGCGGACAGGATGCGGTCGCGGGCGAGCACGTCGAGGTCGCCGGTGCGCGGGTCCTGCGGAAGGTAGCCGACCTCACCGCTGCGGGTGATGGTGCCGGAGGCGGGCACGCCCTCGCCCGCGAGGCACTTGGTGAGCGTGGTCTTGCCCGCGCCGTTGCGGCCCACCAGGCCGATGCGGTCGCCCTTGGCGATGCGGAAGGTGGCCGACTCGATGAGGACGCGGGCTCCGGCGCGCAGCTCAAGACCGGTTGCGGTGATCACTTGAGGAACTCCAAGGCAGGACTGTGGACGTGCGTACGGGAAAAGTGCGGAAGCGGCGTACGCACGCCTAATGCACGAGGAGATGAGGCATGAGAGCCAGTCTACCGGCGCGGCGCAAACGCTTTTCCGGCGCGCGGTCGAACGCTCGACGGCGCCGGTGCGCCGCCTGCCCCCCGGCCGGCCGCGCCGCAGGCGGTCACTCCCCGCCGGTGTGCACCTGGAAGGCGGCCCGGCGTACGGCCTTGGCCAGCGCCGGGTCCGGGTGCGCGGCGGCCAGCGCCACCAGCACCTGCACGGTGCGCGGGTGGCCGGTGGCGCGCACGTCCTCCAGCAGCTTGGGCACCGAGCCCTGTACGGCGGTGCCCAGGTGGTCGACCAGGAGCCGCTCCTCGCCGTGGTCGGTGACGGCTGCGGCGGTGTCCACCCACAGCCAGGTCGCCTCCTGCCGGGTGAGCACGCCGGGTGCCCCGCCCGCCAGGTCCTCCGGGTCGGTGCCCGCCTGCTCGGCCAGCCACAGCAGCGCGTAGGGCCGCAGCGTCGGCTCCTCGGCGGCCTGCTGCACGGCT
The DNA here is from genome assembly GCF_017676385.1 of Streptomyces spirodelae. Lineage (GTDB taxonomy): Bacteria > Actinomycetota > Actinomycetes > Streptomycetales > Streptomycetaceae > Streptomyces > Streptomyces spirodelae. The sequence continues at coordinate 88,094 of NZ_JAFFZN010000023.1, read as the reverse complement.
TCCTCGGCGGGCGCGCCCACCACCCGCAGGGCCTCGAAGGCGAGTCCCCGGATGAGCGCGTCCTCACCCCGCGCTGCCTCCAGCAGCTCGGTGACGGCCGGCCCCGTGGGGCGCGCGGCGAGCCAGGCCCGGTACTCGTCGCGCGCCGGCCCGGGGGTCATCCGGGCGCAGCCGCGCAGCATCTCCTCGGCCGACTGCTCGATGTTCCCTGCCGGGCTCTGCGCGGCGACGCAGATCTGCTCCAGCTTGGTCCACACCGCCCAGTTGCCCAGCGCGGTGAGAACCGCGGAACCCTGCCGCACACCGGTCTCGTCGGCGGGCTCCTCGTCCGGGCAACGGGTCAGCGCCCCTACGGCGGACAGTCCGTCCAGCGCCCAGTCCAGCAGTCCTGGCAGGGCGACGCCGACCATGGCGCGGCCCGTCCCGTTCTGATTGGTGTCCCGTTCCGCGCGCAGCTCGGCGATGCGCTGGGCGAGCAGGTCGTGCAGCAGCGAGAAGGTGACGGGGCCGCCGGAGAGGTGCATCACGGAGAGGAACTGCGGCACCGCCTCGACGATCTCCGCCACCAGACTCTGCTCGTGCGGCAGCGGCGCCGGGTGGGCCAGCGACCAGGCGTCGAAGAGGGCGACCCAGCCGCGCAGCACGGCGCTGTCGTCGCGGTCCCAGGCGCGCAGCCGCCATCCGGCCCTGGCGGTGTCCCCGTGGAGCTCGATGAGCCCGGCCAGCTTGGCCCGGTCCCAGTGGGTGCGCACCAGGGGGACCCTCATCCGCAGCGCTTCGGCCGCGCGTTCGGCCTCGGGGCCGGGCTGCGGGGAGCGGCCGGTCTCGGCGGCCCACTGGGCCACCCGCACGGCGTCGGCGAGGCAGGCACGCGCGTGCCGGGCCAGCTGGTCGCGCGGCAGCACACCGTCCGGGGGCGGTGGCGTCCTGGCGGAGCGCCTGGTCGTCACAGTGCGCCGGGCGGCGGCGACGGGCTGTCGGGGAACGAGGCGGAGCCTGTTGTCCCCCGGGGTACGGGACGTCGTCACAGGAGCAGTCTTCATGCTGTGCCGTTGAAACCCAAACCTGGGGTGCCGTTTCCGGTCGCCGGTACTCTCCGCACGGATGTGCGCGGGGTTCTGAGGAGGGCTCAGCGTGACGCGGTTTCACCTGCGTGACGCGGCTGCGGCGGCCGCGGGGGCCCCACCTGACGGGTGCCTCAGCCGCCGGAGAGGGCCCTCGCATTCAGCCGGAGGGGTCCCTCACATGAAGGGGGTGAGGAAGCGGCGCAGCTTCTCCTCGTAGCCGTGCGGGTCGGCGTTCCACATGGCGGCGTGCGGAGCATGCGCGATCTTGTGCAGGGAGACCAGATTCTGGCGGTGTGCGGCCAGCGCCCGGGAGCCGTCCCAGGGGGCGATGGTGTCGGCGGGGCCGTGGAGCAGCAGCGTGGGCACCGTCAGCTTCGCCGGGTCCGCCAGCAGCTCATCGCGGCTCTCGGGCAGGCCGGCGCGCCCTTGGACGGCGCGCACCACCAGCGGCAGCAGGGCGCGGGGGGTTCCGCGTGAGCTCGCCAGGGCGCGCACCGTGCGGGACCACTCCAGTACGGGCGAGTCCAGCACGAGACCGACCACCCGGTCCCGCAGCGGGGAGTGCGCCGCCGCGTGCAGGGCCATCGTGGCGCCGCTGGACCAGCCGTGCAGGATCACCCGCTGGGCGCCGTGCTCGACGGCGTACCGGATGGCGGCGTCCAGGTCGCGCCATTCGGAGTTGCCCAGGTGGCCGATGCCGTCCAGGGACGGCGGCGCTCCCTCGTCGCCCCGGTAGGCAAGGTCGAGCACCGGGAGGCTGTGGCTGCGGTAGAACGGGAGCAGCGTCAGGGGGTGCTCCCGGGTGGCGCCCAAGCCGTGCACGGTGATCACCCAGGCGCTGCGGTCCCCGGGTACGAACCAGGCGGGCAGCGGGCCGAGTTCGCCGGGGATCTCGACATCTGCGTACTCCATGCCCAGCGCCTCGCCGGGGTCGCCGACGTAGACCTGCGGGGTGAGGCGGACGGTGGCGCCGATGCTCAGCCGGCCGCGGTCGACGCGGCGCAGCTCCCGTACGACGGCGTGCGGGCGGGGCTCGGCCGCCGTCGCGTCCTCCAGTACAGGTCCGACTGCGGCGTGGACGCCACGCCCGGTCAGCCCGTAGACGCCGGGAAGTCTGGCCGCCAGGGAGCGGGTGACCGCGATCCGCGCGTCGTCGTGCGAGTGCACGGTCAGCCGGGTGCCCTCGAAGCCGGCGGTGGGTCTGCTGCCGCCGTCGTTCCGCGGGCGCGGCGGGCGCAGCGCGGCGTCGGCGGCGTACCGTCCGGCCGCCAGGGTGGCCGCGCCGGTACCGAGCACGGAGGTCGCGGCCCATGCCGCGGTTCGCAGACGCATCCTCCTCAGTGTTGACGCGATCGGGCGGGCGAAACCAACGGAGCGGTCCGGGAGGGTGACCACCGCACGGGGGAAACACCGGGGAAACGGGGCCGGTCGGCCGGGTGCCGGCAAGGGTCGGCCTATTTGGCGTCGCGTCCTGTTGACCGGAGGAGAACCGCCGCCTTTACGGTGTGATGTGACCCACACAACAGGCGTCAGGGGGCGACACCTGGATGCCCGCCCCAGTTCACCTGCCGTTCACTCGCCGTCTTTACGTTCACGATGTCACTGCCCCTCGAACTGATTGTGCCTGGTGAATGGAACACATCACGCTTCTCATCGGGATCGTGATCGTCACGGCCTTGGTGTTCGACTTCACGAACGGCTTCCACGACACGGCCAACGCCATGGCCACGACCATCTCCACCGGGGCAATGGCTCCTCGGGCGGCGGTGGCCATGTCCGCGGTCCTCAACCTCCTCGGGGCCTTCCTGTCCATCGAGGTGGCCAAGACCATTTCCTCGGGAATCATCGATGAAGGTTCCGGTATCCAGCCCGAAGTGATCTTCGCGGGGCTGGTCGGCGCGATCATCTGGAACCTGCTGACGTGGCTTGCGGGGCTGCCCTCCAGCTCCTCGCACGCACTGATGGGCGGACTGCTCGGCGCCACCCTCGCCGCCGTCGGCACAGGGGCTGTCAACGGCGACGTCGTCGTCATGAAGGTCCTCATCCCGGCGCTCGCCGCGCCGCTGGTCGCGGGCATCGCCTCGATGTGCGCCACGCGGCTGACCTACCGGATCGGCCGGAACGCCGACGAGGCGCGGACCGCCAAGGGCTACCGCGCGGGCCAGATCACCTCGGCCGCGCTGGTCTCCCTCGCCCACGGCACCAACGACGCGCAGAAGACCATGGGCGTCATCACGCTGGCGCTGGTCACCGGCGGCGCCCTGGCGCCCGGCTCCGACCCGCCGGTCTGGGTCATCGCCTCGGCGGGTCTGGCCATCGCGCTGGGCACCTACCTCGGCGGCTGGCGCATCATCCGCACCATGGGCAAGGGCATCACCGACATCCAGCCCCCGCAGGGCTTCGCGGCCCAGACCAGCGCGGCGGCCACCATCCTGGCCTCCTCGCACATCGGCTTCTCCCTCTCGACCACCCACGTGTGCTCCGGTGCCGTCATGGGCTCCGGGCTCGGCCGCAAGGGCGGCATCGTCCGGTGGGGCACGGCGGGCCGCATGGTCATCGGCTGGGCGCTGACCCTTCCCGCCGCAGGCGGGGTCGCCGCGGGAGCGGCGCTGCTGGCCGAGCAGGGCGACTGGGGTGTGACGACGGTCGCCGTCCTCGCCCTCGCGCTCTGCGGCGCCATCTGGGTGCGTTCCCGGCGGGCGCCGGTCGACCACACCAACGTCAACGAGGTCGAGCCCGCCGTGCAGGGCGCGGAGATCCCCGGCCCGGCCGCCGAGCCGGCGCCCGGCGCCGAGCCGGCAGGTGTGCCCGAGCCGGCGGGGGTGGTCACCACCGCCATCCGGGCCGTCTCTCCGCCTCCGCCCCCGGCGGGCGTGGGCGTCGCCGTCACCCCCTCCGAGGAGGAGCCCGTGGCGGAGACCCAGAACTCGACAGGCCGCCCCGCGTCGGCCGGCACCCTCAGCTAGCTAGGCAGAAGGACGACCGCATGGACATCGACTGGGCCGCACTCGGCCAGGTATTCGGCGTCAGCCTGGTGGCGACGGTGGGACTCGTGGGCATCTTCACCCTCGGCATAGTCTCGGGCTCGCCCCGCACGGCAGGCTCCACGCCGTCGCCGCTCGCCCGTACCGGCGCGTACGCCTGCTACGCCGTGTGCGTGGCGGCGGTGGCGTACGGGATCTATCTGATCGCCGCTTAGCCCTCGCTGCGCAGCCCTCGGCGAGGATTCGTATTCGTGGCTTCGCCTTCGCTCCCTTCCGGCAGCTGGCCGGGGGTGCGGGGGCGGAGCCCGCGTACGTTCTACCGCCGCGACGGCGAGCGACCACGCCGGTGAGCGTCCGGCGGCCGACGCGGGCTCCGCCCCCGCACCATCGAGCCGCCCGGCCGCCGTTCGGGTTTGCCCACCGCAGGTCCCACGTGGTGGACTGCCCGTGCCAAACGGCGGCATGGAGAGGAAGCCGGTGCGAATCCGGCGCGGTCCCGCCACTGTCACCGGGGAGCGCCTCCCTCAACGAAGCCACGGCCCACGCGGGCTGGAAGGCGAGGGTGGTGCGGATCCGGGAGCCAGGAGACTCTCGCCGCCGGTCGAGTCGAGCCAGGGCGAGGACCCTGAGTGAGGACACCGTGATGCGTGGCCCTGCCGCCATAGCCGCTGCCGTCGTGACACCCATCGGCGACACACCTGTCGGCGACACACCCGCCTGCGACGCACCTGTCGCCGCCGTACCCGCTGCCGCCCTCGCCGCCGCCGTGCGGGCCGCAGAACTGCCCGGCGCCCTCCCGAGTACCGTCGGGAGCGCGTGCGCCGGACCCGCCGCGTGATGCGGGCCCTCGATGTCCGGGCAGGCGGCCTCGTACTGGGGTTCGCCGCCGACGCGCTGCTGGGCGACCCGCGGCGCGGCCACCCCGTCGCCGCCTTCGGACGGGCCGCCGCCGCGCTGGAGCGCCGTATATGGCGCGACCACCGGGGCGCGGGAGCGCTGTACGTGGTGCTCTGCGCGGGAGGCGCCGTCGCGGCGGCCGGGGCCGCCACGGCAGTCGCCCTCGGCACGCCCGCAAGCCCCGCTGCCGGTGCGCGGGAGGCGCTCGGGTCGGTACGCGAACCCGCCCGCGGCCGGAACCCGGTTCCCGCTGTCGTACTGACCGCCGCCGCCACCTGGGCCGTCCTCGGGGGCACTTCACTGACCCGGGAGGCCCGGGCCGTGGGCGCGGCGCTGCAAGCCGGGGATCTGGAGCTGGCACGCGAGAGGCTGCCCGCGCTGTGCGGGCGCGACCCGCAGGCCCTGGACGCCCCCGCGGTGGCCCGCGCCGTGGTCGAGTCGGTCGCGGAGAACACCTCCGACGCCGTGGTGGGAGCGCTGGTGTGGGGCGCGCTGGCAGGCGTCCCCGGGCTGGTGTGCTTCCGCGCGGTCAACACGCTCGACGCGATGGTCGGTCACCGCTCCCCGCGTCACCGCCGCTTCGGCTGGGCGGCGGCGCGGCTGGACGACGTGGTGGGCCGCCCCGGGGCGCGACTGACCGCCGCGCTTGCCGCACTGTCCGGGCCGGACCCGCGCGGTGCCGTACGCGCCTGGTGCGCCGACGCGCACCGGCACCCCAGCCCCAACGCGGGCCCTGTCGAAGCGTCGTTCGCGGGCGCGCTCGGGGTGCGGCTGGGCGGGACGCTCTCCTACGGCGGGCGGGTGGAGCACCGGCCCGTGCTCAACGGCGCCGGGCGCGCTGTCCGCACGGCGGACATCGAGCGAGCTGTGCGCCTGTCGCGGCGGGTAGGACTGCTGGCACTGGCCACGAGCTGCCTGGTGGGTACGGCAGTACGCCGGTTCGGGCGGGGCCGCGGAGCGGGAGGGATGCGGTGAGCAAGCGCACAACGGGCGGCCTGCTGGTCGCCGGGACGACATCGGACGCGGGCAAGAGCGTGGTCACGGCGGGCATCTGCCGCTGGCTGGCCCGGCAGGGCGTGCGGGTCGCGCCGTTCAAGGCGCAGAACATGTCGCTCAACTCCTACGTCACTCTCGACGGCGCCGAGATCGGCCGTGCGCAGGCCATGCAGGCGGCCGCGGCCCGGGTCGAGCCGAGCGCGCTGATGAACCCGGTGCTGCTGAAGCCGGGCAGCGACCGCACCAGTCAGGTCGTACTGCTGGGCAAGGCGGTCGGCGAGATGTCGGCTCGCGGGTACTTCGGCCGCCACACGGACGGCCCCGAGGGGGGCCTCCGCCACGGGCGGCGCGAGGAGTTGCTGGAGACCGTCGCGGGCTGTCTGGAGGAGCTGCGCAGCACCCACGACGCGGTGATCTGCGAGGGCGCGGGCAGCCCAGCCGAGATCAATCTGCGCCGCAGTGACATCGTCAACATGGGGCTGGCCCGCGCCTGTCGGCTGCCGGTGCTGGTGGTCGGGGACATCGACCGGGGCGGGGTGTTCGCCTCGCTCTTCGGGACCACGGCGCTGCTGGCGCGCGAGGACCAGGAGCTGCTGGCGGGCTACCTGGTCAACAAGTTCCGCGGGGACGTCTCGCTGCTGGAGCCCGGTCTCCGGATGCTGCGCGAGCTGACCGGACGGCCCACGCTGGGCGTGCTGCCGTACCAGCACGGGCTGGGCATCGACGAGGAGGACGGGCTGGGGGTGTCGTTGCGCGGGACCGTGCGGGAGTCCGCCGTCGCACCGCCGCACGGGGCCGACGTGCTGCGCGTCGCCGTGCTGTCGGTACCGCTGATGTCCAATTTCACGGATGTGGACGCGCTGGCCGCCGAACCCGGTGTGGTGGTGCGGTTCTGCGACCGTCCCGAGGAGTTGGCCGACGCGGACCTGGTGGTGGTGCCCGGCACCCGGGGAACGGTCAAGGCGCTGGAGTGGCTGCGCGCTCGGGGGCTGGCCGAGGCACTGGTGCGGCGCGCGGCCGAGGGGCGGCCGGTGCTGGGTGTCTGCGGCGGCTACCAACTGCTGGGCGAGCGTATCGAGGACGATGTCGAGTCGCGTGCCGGAGTGGTCGACGGGCTCGGAGTGCTGCCGGTGCGGGTGAAGTTCGCCCGGGACAAGACCCTCGCGCGGCCGCACGGTGCGGCACTGGGTGAGGCCGTGGAGGGCTACGAGATCCACCACGGGGTGGCCGAGGTGTACGGCGGTGAGCCGTTCATGTGCGACACCGACGAGGCCCCGCTGGACGGCTGCCGGGTCGGCACCGTGTGGGGCACACACTGGCACGGCTCGCTGGAGTCGGACGGCTTCCGTCGAGCCTTTCTGCGCCGGGTGGCGGCCGACTCGGGCCGCGCCTTCGTACCGGCGCCGGACACCCGGTTCGCCGCGCTGCGCGAGGAGCAGCTCGACCGGCTCGGCGATCTGATCGAGGAGCACGCGGACACGGGTGCGCTGCTGCGGCTCATCGAGAAGGGGGTCCCGGAGGGGTTGCCGTTCGTACCGCCGGGGGCGCCGCCGTGAGCGGCCCGCACTCCGCCGCCCCTGACTCAGCCAAGCCACTCGAAGGAGTGACCGTCACGTGACCCCCTACCCCTTCACCGCCCTCGTCGGCCAGGCGGACCTCCAGCTCTCGCTGCTGCTGAACGCCGTCTCGCCGGCCATCGGCGGCGTGCTGGTGCGCGGTGAGAAAGGCACCGCCAAGTCGACAGCCGTCAGGGCGCTCACAGCGCTGCTGCCCGGTGTCGACGTCGTGCCCGGCTGCCGCTTCTCCTGCGACCCCGCCGCACCCGACCCCGCGTGTCCGGACGGCCCGCACGAGGCCACCGGCGCCGCCGAGTCACGCGCGGCGCGCATGGTGGAGCTGCCCGTCGGCGCCTCCGAGGACCGGCTGGTGGGGGCGCTGGACATCGAACGGGCGCTGTCGGAGGGCGTGAAGGCGTTCGAGCCCGGGCTGCTGGCCGACGCGCACCGGGGCGTGCTGTACGTGGACGAGGTCAACCTCCTGCACGACCACCTGGTCGACCTCCTGCTGGACGCCGCCGCGATGGGCGCCTCGTACGTGGAGCGCGAAGGTGTCTCCGTACGGCACGCCTCCCGGTTCCTGCTGGTGGGCACCATGAACCCGGAAGAGGGCGAGCTGCGCCCGCAGCTGCTCGACCGGTTCGGGCTGACGGTCGAGGTGGCCGCCTCGCGCGAGACGGACGAGCGGGTCGAGGTCGTACGGCGGCGGCTGGCGTACGACGACGACCCGGAGGGCTTCGCGGCGCGCTGGGCGGACGACGAACGGGAGCTGCGGGAGCAGATCGCCGCTGCCCGAAAGCTGCTGCCCCGGGTACGGCTCGGTGACGCGGCGCTGAGGCAGATCGCGGCGACCTGCGCGGCGTTCGAGGTGGACGGCATGCGCGCCGACCTGGTGATGGCCCGCACGGCGACGGCGCTGGCCGCCTGGGCGGGGCGCGCCGACGTGGAGTCGGCGGATGTGCGGCAGGCCGCGCTGCTGGCCCTCCCGCACCGGCGGCGGCGCAATCCGTTCGACGCCCCCGGCCTGGACGAGGACAAGCTGGACCGGACGCTGGAGGAGAACGCCGGCCAGGACGACGACAGCGGGCCTGAACCGGAGGGTCCGGACGACGGCGGCCCTGACGGCGGTCCCGACGGCGGTGGCGGGGTGCCGCCGCAGGGCGCTCCGCAGGACGAGGCCCAGGGCCCGCGGAGTGAGCACTCCATCCCCGGGCAGCCGCAGCCCGAGCCCGCCGAGCAGGCGGCCTCACCGCAGTCCCCGGAAGGCGCCACGGGGGAGCCCGACCCGAACGCTCCGGCGCCCCCTCAGCAGGCTGCCGCACCCGCGGGCGAGCCGTTCAGGGCCCGTACCCTCACCGTGCCCGGGCTCGGCGAGGGCGCGGCCGGGCGGCGCTCGCGGGCCCGCACGGCGCACGGCCGTACGACGGGGGCGCGCCGTCCGCAAGGTGCGCTGGGCAAGTTGCACCTGGCCGCCACCGTGCAGGCGGCGGCCCCGTATCAGCACGCCCGTGGCCGTCGGGGCAGCGGTCTGCTGGTGCGCAGGGACGATCTGCGGGAGGCCGTGCGGGAGGGCCGCGAGGGCAATCTGGTGCTGTTCGTCGTGGACGCCTCGGGGTCGATGGCGGCGCGGCAGCGGATGAGCGCGGTCAAGGGCGCGGTGCTGTCGCTGCTGCTGGACGCCTATCAGCGGCGGGACAAGGTCGGGATGGTGACCTTCCGGCGCGGTGAGGCCGAGGTGGCGCTGCCGCCCACCTCGTCGGTGGACGCCGCCGCGGCCCGGCTGGAGTCGCTGCCGACCGGTGGGCGTACGCCGCTGGCGGCGGGGCTGCTGCGGGCACGCGAGGTGCTGCGGGTGGAGCGGCTGCGGGACCCGGCCCGGCGGCCGCTGCTGGTCACGGTGACGGACGGGCGTGCCACGGGCGGCCCCGAGCCGCTGGTGCGGTCCCGGCAGGCGGCGCGGCTGCTGGCCGCGGACGGTACCGCTTCGGTGGTGGTCGACTGCGAGGCGGGCCATGTACGGCTGGGGCTGGCCAGGGAGCTGGCGGCCCAGTTGGGCGGCCGCGCGGTCACGCTGGACGAGCTGCGCGCGGACGCGGTGACCGAACTCGTCCGCAGTACAACCGACTCACGTAACGCAGGGCACGCAGGGAGGGCGGCGTAATGCCGAAGGGACAGCCGAACGTCGTACCGCAGGACGGCCTCACCACGCGGCAGCGGCGCAACAGGCCGCTGGTGGCGGTCCATACGGGCGTCGGGAAGGGCAAGTCGACGGCCGCTTTCGGGCTGGCGCTGCGCGCGTGGAACCAGGGCTGGCCGATCGGGGTGTTCCAGTTCGTCAAGTCCGCCAAGTGGAAGGTCGGCGAGGAGCGCGCGCTCAAGGTGCTCGGCGACTCCGGCGAGGGCGGCAGCGTCACCTGGCACAAGATGGGCGAGGGCTGGTCGTGGATCCAGCGCAACGTCCAGGACGGCGAGATGAGCAGCGAGGCGGCGGCCCGCGAGGGCTGGGAGCAGGTCAAGCGGGACCTGGCCGCCGAGACGTACCGGCTGCTGGTGCTGGACGAGTTCGCCTATCCGATGCACTGGGGGTGGGTCGACGTCGAGGAGGTGGTCGCCGTGCTGCGGGACCGCCCCGGCACCCAGCATGTGGTCATCACCGGTCGGAACGCGCCGCAGCAGCTGATCGACGCGGCGGATCTGGTCACCGAGATGTCCAAGGTCAAGCACCCGATGGACGCGGGCCAGAAGGGGCAGAAGGGCATCGAGTGGTGACCGTACGGGATGTGCGCCCGGCGGGGGCGCCATGATCGGCGTGCCGCGTCTGGTCGTTGCCGCGCCGTCCTCAGGAAGCGGCAAGACGACGGTGGCGACGGGGCTGATGGCCGCGTTCGCCGAGCGCGGGCTGACCGTCTCGCCGCACAAGGTCGGCCCGGACTACATCGACCCCGGCTACCACGCACTGGCGACCGGGCGTCCCGGCCGCAACCTGGACGCGTACCTGTGCGGTCCCGAGCGGATCGCGCCGCTGTTCGGCCATGCGGCACGCGGCGCGGACCTCGCGGTCGTCGAGGGCGTGATGGGGCTGTACGACGGCGCCGCGGGGCAGGGCGAGCTGGCGTCGACCGCGCATGTGGCCAAGCTGCTGCGCGCCCCGGTGGTGCTGGTGGTCGACGCCTCGTCGCAGTCCCGTTCGGTGGCCGCGCTGGTGCATGGTTTCGCCTCCTGGGACCCCGAGGTGCGGGTCGCGGGCGTAGTGCTGAACAAGGTGGGCTCCGACCGGCACGAGGAGCTGCTGCGCGAGGCGCTGGACGGCTCGGGAGTGCCGGTGCTGGGCGTGCTGCGCCGTACCAAGGTGGTGCGCGCTCCCTCCCGGCACCTGGGGCTCGTCCCGGTGGCCGAGCGGCGCGCCGAGGCAGTGGAGTCGGTGGCGGCGCTGGCCGAGCGGGTGCGCCAGGGCTGCGATCTCGAGGCGCTGCTGGCGCTGGCGCGGCAGGCTCCGGCGCTGCCCGGCGACGTCTGGGACCCGGCAGCCGAGGTGGGGGCCGAGCCGGTGGCGCGGGCGCCGCGGGTGGCGGTGGCGAGCGGGGAGGCGTTCACGTTCTCCTACGCCGAGCACGCCGAACTGCTGCGCGCCGCCGGTGCCGAGGTCGTCGGCTTCGACCCGCTGCGGGACGAGGCGCTGCCGCACGGTACGGCGGGGCTCGTGATCGGCGGAGGCTTCCCGGAGGTATACGCTCCGGAGTTGGCCGAAAACCGACCCCTGCGCGAGCAGATCGCGGCTTTCAGCGGCCCCGTCGCGGCCGAGTGCGCCGGACTGCTGTATCTGTCGCGGGAGCTGGACGGGAAGCCGATGTGCGGCGTACTCGACGCGCGCGGCCGGATGGCGGAACGGCTGACGCTGGGCTACCGCGAGGCGGTGGCCGTCGCGGACAGCGTGCTCGCAAAGACCGGTACCCGGGTGCGGGGGCACGAGTTCCACCGCACCGAACTGCTGCCGGGCGCGGGCCAGGTGCCCGCCTGGGGGCTGGTACGGCCCGAGCGTCGCCCCGACGGCTTCGCACAGGGCAATGTGCACGCCTCCTATCTGCATGTGCACTGGGCGGCCGCGCCCGGGATGGCGGCGCGGTTCGTGGCGCGGTGCGCGCGGCAGTGGGAGGCGGAGGGCACGGCGGGCCGCGAAGCGGAAGAGACCGCGAAGGACGGGAAGACACAGGCAGGAGAGGCCGGGAAGGCGGCGAGGACAGCGTGAGCCCGTTCGGCGCGGGTGCGGCTGCGAGTCCCCGGCTGGTCACCGTCGGCGTGGGCACCTGCGCCGGTGTGCGGGCCGAGGAGGTGCTGGGGCTGATCCGGGGTGTCCTGGCGGCCGCGGGGCTCGCGGAGGGCACCGCGGCGGCGCTGGCGACCGTCCGGGCGCGCGCCGAGGAGCCGGGGCTGCTGGCGGCGGCGCGCGAACTGGGACTGCCCCTGATCGCCTACGACGCGCGGACGCTGGCCCGGGTGCGGGTACCGCACCCCTCGGATTTCTCCCGCACGGCGGTGGGCACCCCCTCGGTCGCCGAGGCGGCCGCGCTGCTGGCCAGCGGCGGGGGCAGCGGGACGACCGTCCAGGGCGGCGCTCCCGTGCTGCTGGTACCGAAGACCAAGTCGCGGCCGCCGGCCGGCACTCCGGTGCGGGCCACCGCCGCCGTCGCCGCCGTCTCCGTGCCCGGGAGGGAGCCGTGAACACCGACGTGACCGCTTCGGGCGAGGCGCTGCGTCACCACGGGGACGCGGAAGTGCGCGGCGCCGGAAGCGGATTGACCGATCTCGCCGTCAACGTGCGCACCGGCACTCCCCCGGCGTGGCTGCGCGACCGGCTGGCCGCCTCGCTGGAGTCACTGGCCGCCTATCCGGACGGCGGTCCGGCACGGCAGGCGGTCGCCGAGCGGCACGGGCTGGCCGTGGACCAGGTGCTGCTGACCGCGGGCGCTGCGGAGGGCTTCGTCCTGCTCGCCCGGGCTCTCCCGGCCGACCGCCCGGTCGTGGTGCATCCGCAGTTCACCGAACCCGAGGCGGCGCTGCGGGACGCGGGGCACCGGGTGGAGCGGGTGCTGCTGCGGCCCGGGAACGGCTTCCGGCTGGAGCCGGACGCGGTACCGGACGGCGCCGATCTGGTGGTCGTCGGCAACCCAACCAACCCGACGTCCGTGCTGCACCCCGCAGCGGCCCTGGCCGGACTCGCACGCACGGGGCGCACACTGGTCGTCGACGAAGCGTTCGTGGACGCCGTGCCGGGCGAACGGGAGTCCCTGGTGCCGCTGCTGGGACGGCTGCCCGGCCGGACGGTCGTACTGCGCAGCCTCACCAAGACCTGGGGTCTGGCCGGACTGCGCGTCGGCTATGTGCTGAGCGACCCGGAGACCGTGCGGGCGCTGGCACACCACCAGCCGCTGTGGCCGGTGTCGGCTCCCGCGCTGGTGGCGGCCCAGGCGTGCAGTACGCCGGACGCTCTGCGGGAAGCACAGGCGGCGGCCCGGCAGTTCGCGGCGGACCGCGACCACCTGCGGGAGCAGCTCGCCCGGCTGCACTCGGCGGGGGTGCGCGAGGCGACGGACACGCCTGAGGGTCCCTTCCTGCTGGTGCGGCACCCACGCGCGGCCCTGCTGCGCGACCGGCTGCGCGAACTGGGCTTCGCGGTGCGCCGCGGGGACACCTTCCCGGGGCTCGGCCCGCAGTGGTTCCGGACAGCGGTACGGGACCGGGCCACGACCGACCGCTTCATTGTGGCGCTGCACAAGGCGCTGGAGGAGTGATATGCCGACCACCCTGCGACACCCCGGCACCGTACTGACCGACCATGTCTTCCCTGTACCGCTGGACCACGCCCGTCCGGAGGGCGAACAGATCGAGGTGTTCGCCCGTGAGGTGGTCGCGGCGGGGCGGGAGAGCGAGGAGCTGCCGTGGCTGCTGTTCCTCCAGGGCGGCCCCGGGGGCGGCTCACCGCGCCCGGTGGGCCAGGACAGCTGGCTGCGCGTGGCGCTGCGGCACTACCGGGTGCTGCTGCTCGACCAGCGCGGCACCGGCCGCTCCACACCCGCCAACCGGCAGTCCCTCGCGCTGCGCGGCACAGCGGCGCAACAGGCGGAGTATCTGACGTACTTCCGCGCGGACTCGATCGTGCGCGACGCGGAGCTGATCCGCAGGCGCCTGCTGGGCGAGAACGTGCGGTGGACCACGCTGGGACAGAGCTTCGGCGGCTTCTGCACGCTCACCTACCTCTCCCTGGCGCCCGAGGGCGTACGGGAGGCGTTCGTGACGGGCGGACTGCCGGGACTGCGCACCAGCGCGGAGGACGTCTACCGCGCGGCCTACCCACGGGTGGCCGCCAAGAACGCGGCACATTACGCGCGCTACCCCCAGGACATCGAGACGGTGCGGCAGATCGCCGCGCACCTGGCCGCGCACCAGGTGCGGCTCCCCGACGGCAGTCCGCTGACGGTGGAGCGGTTCCAGTGTCTGGGCATGCTGCTGGGCGAGGGATCGGGCTCGCACAGGCTGCACTATCTGCTGGAGAGCGCGTGGCTCGGGGGCGCTGCCGGGCCGGAGCTGTCGGACAGCTTCCTGGAGGGCGTACGGGCGCAGATCTCGCTGGCGGCCAGGCCCCTGTTCGCCGTACTGCACGAGCCGATCTACGCGCAGCGCTCGCTCGGCAGCCAGGGCACCAGGTGGGCGGCGCAGCGGGTCAGGGCGGAGTTCCCTGGGTTCGACGCGGAGCGCGCGACGGCCGCCGGCGAACCGGTGCTGCTGACCGGCGAGATGATCTACCCCTGGATGTTCGGCCTCGACCCGGCGCTGTCGCCGCTGCGCGAGGTGGCGGATCTGCTGGCCGAACGGGGCGACTGGCCGGATCTGTACGACACCGAGCGGCTGGCCGGCAACGAGGTGCCGGTGTACGCGGCCGTCTACGACGGCGACATGTACGTGGACCGCGACCACTCGCTGGCCACCGCTCGTGCCGTGCCCCGTATCCGCACCTGGGTCACCGACGAGTGGGAGCACGACGCGTTGCGGGTCAGCGACGGCGAGGTACTGGAGCGGCTGTTGGCGATGGCGCGCGGCGAGCGGTGAGTCGGCGCCTGTCCGCTACGCCTGCCGCCGGGAGCGGTTGGAGCGCCACTCCCGCACGGCACTCTCCACGTCGAACGGGACGAGGCGGTGCGGCGGCCCTTCGGGCGGGTTGCGGATCGCCTCGTCGATCCTGGCGTTGATCTCGGTGAGAAGCGAGCGCACCTCGGCCTCGGAGCGGGCCTCGGCGGCCCGTTCCGCGGCCTCCTGGGCCTCTTTCCGCAGGGCGAGGGAGGGCGGCAGGTAGGAGAGGTTCTCGTCGCGCATCTTGCGCTCGACCCACCACTGCTCGGTGTACGGCTTGTCGAGGGCGGGCAGCGGCTTTCCCGCGCCGGGGAGGTCGGCGAACTCGCCGCGCTCCTCGGCCTCCCGGATCTGCCGGTCCGCCCAGCTCTCGAAGCTGACGCCCGGCGGCTTGCGTTCGGTCATCACACGTCCTCCGTGCGGTGTGCGGGCACCTCGCAGGCTCCATCCTCACACGCGGCGCCCGCGTCCTGCCCGGAGGCGTCGGCGGCTGCGACCTGGACGAGCCCGCCGGCGGCCTCGTACGCCTGCTCCAGCGCCTGGGTGAAGACCTCGGCGGGCTGTCCGCCCGAGACGCCGAAGCGGCGGTCGAGGACGAAGAAGGGCACCCCGGTGGCGCCGAGGGCCGCTGCCTCGCGCTCGTCGGCCCGTACCTCGGCCGCGTAGGCGTCCTCGTCAGCCAGGACTCGGCGCACCCCGGCCTCGTCCAACCCGTCGCCGGTGGCGACGGCCACAACGGTCTCCGGGTCGCCGAGGGGCCGCAGGTCGGCGAAGTTGGCGCGGTAGAAGGCGTCCAGCAGCGCGGCGTGCACAGCGGGGCCCTGCCGCTTGGCGTGATGCAGCAGCCGGTGCAGCGCGAAGGTGGAGCCGTTCGCCAGGCGGCCGGACGCGTAGCCGAGTCCCTCACCGTGCGCGGTCCCGGCGACCCGCTGCTCGGCCGCCTGAGCCTGCTCGGGCGTGAGACCGTACTTGTCGGCCAGCATCCTGGTGACCGGCACGCCGGTGGGCCCGCCCGCCTCCGGGTCGAGCTCGAAGGAGCGGTGCACCACCTCCACCTCGTCCCGGTGGGCGAAGGCCGCCAGGCCCTTCTCGAACCGGGCCTTGCCGATGTAGCACCACGGGCAGGCGATGTCCGACCAGATCTCTACGCGCATGCCACCTCGAACCGCCGCCGCGCACCCGCTACGCCCGCGGTGCCCGGCCACCGCGCACCGCACCCGAGACGCCGGGCGTCCGCGCGGCCTCGTGCGCCGTTTCCGCCACACCTTGGGCCACGCCCAGTTCGACGGCGTCCTGGGGGCGCAGCCGCAGCTCCTCGGCGGTCCGTGGGACCTGTGCGGAGTCGCGTTTGAGGATGGCGGCCGCGAGCTCAGGTGCGATCACGGAGAAGTAGCTGTCCGGAGTGGCCCACAGCCTGCCGGGTGCCGCCAGCGCCAGGGCACCGCCCGAGCCGCCTTCGCCGATCAGCAGCGAGGTGACCGGCACGGTGGCCTCGGCGACGGCGGCGAAGACCTCGGCGATGGCGGGGCCGGCGCCCGCCCGCTCGTCGTCCGGCCCGTTGGCGGCGCCCGGAGTGTCGATCAGGGTCAGTACGGGCACGCGCAGCCGCCCGGCCAGCCGGATGAGCCGCGCGGCCGTGCGGTAGCCGGCCGGTCTCGTGGGGGTGCCGCACTGCGCCGCGTAGGCGACCGTGCGCCCCTCGTGCAGGCCGAATCCGCACAGCATGCCCGCGTCGGCGCCCGAGCAGCGGTCGCCGCTGATCTCCGCACGGTCCTCGAAGTACGCCTCCAGGTACGCCTCGGCGCGCGGGCGGGCCGCGGCCCGGGCACGTGCGACGGCTTCGGCGCCGCTGTCGGGCAGCCGTCCGCAGGCGGTCGGCCCCGGCAGCGCGGACGGCACCGGTGCCGGCTCGGGTTGCTGCCGCGAGCCGGTGCTCGAGCGCAGCACGGTGAGCCAGTGGGCGAGGACGCCGGGGAGCTCCGCCTCGGGAACGACGCGGTCGATGTGCCCGGCGGCGTGCTGGGCCTCCACGGTGTACGCGGCGGGGTCGGCGGCGCCCGGCCGTACGCGCGAGCCGGCGAACGCGGCCTGCGCGCCGGGCAGGCCGAGCACCACGTCGGCGCCGGCGGCGAGAGTGGCCCAGCCGCCGCCCGTCGTCGGGTCGCGGACGACGGCGAGCTGCGGCAGGCCCGCGGCACGGGTCAGCGCGGACTGCCGGGAGACGCGCTGGAGCTGGGCGAGGGCGCGCATGCCCTCCTGCATCCGGCTGCCGCCGGTGGCCACCAGGGCGACGATGGGCAGCCGCTCTTCCCGGGCTCGGGTGTGGGCCGCCTCGATGAGGTCGCCGGTGCGTTCGCCGAGGGAGCCGCCCAGGTAGCCGAACTCGAAGCAGAGCAGGACGGCGTCGGCTTCGCCGATGCGGCCTGTGCCGGTCACCACGGATTCGGTTTCCCCGGTGCGGGCTTGCGCTTGCGCCCGCATCTCGTCGTATCCGGGCCACCCCAGGGGGCCGTCCGTCGACGCGGGGCGCTCCTTCGGGGGGTCGAACTCCGTGAACTCTTCCGCTACCTGGGACAGCAAGGTGCGTGCCGTTGGCCTCATGCCTCCAGGTTGCCGTACCCCGGGGCCCGCATGGGGGCTGCGCTTGCCCACCCTGCGCCCTGGGGGTACCTCCCGGCCGAAGGCTGGGGGAGCAGACTGCCCAAGCTTCGCGGGGCAGCCATTCAGGGGCGCGGGGAACTGCGCGAGCGGCCACAACGCACCCGCAGACCGCGAACTACGCCAAGGGGCACCCCCTCCCCGTCACCGCACCACACACCCCCGCAGCACCACATGGCGTGGAGCCTCAAGCACGCGGACGTCCGCCCGTGGGTCGGTCTCATAAATCACAAAGTCCGCGGGCGCGCCCTCGGACAGGGCCGGGCGGCCCAGCCAGTTGCGGGCTCCCCAGGTGGCCGCGGAGAGCGCGTCCAGCACCGGTATGCCGGCCTGCACCAGTTCAGCGACCTCCTGGCCGACGAGGCCGTGCGCCAGGGAGCCGCCCGCGTCGGTGCCGGTGAAGACGGGGATGCCCGCTTCATACGCGGACCGCACGGTCTGGTAGCGGCGGGCGTGCAGCTCGCGCATGTGCGCGGCCCAGCGGGGGAACTTGGCCTCGCCGCCCGCCGCGAGGGTCGGGAAGGTGGCGATGTTGACCAGGGTGGGAACGATGGCGACGCCGCGCTCCGCGAAGAGGGGGATGGTCTCCTCGGTCAGCCCGGTGGCGTGCTCGATGCAGTCGATACCGGCTTCCACCAGGTCCGTCAGCGAGTCCTCGGCGAAGCAGTGCGCGGTGACGCGGGCGCCCTCCTCGTGGGCGGCCGCGATGGCCTCCTCGATGGCCCAGCGCGGCCAGCAGGAGGTCAGATCGCCTTCCTCGCGGTCGATCCAGTCGCCGACGAGTTTGACCCAGCCGTCGCCGCGCCGCGCCTCACGGCGCACGTAGGCGGCCAGGTCGCCGGGCTCGATCTCGTGGGCGTAGTTGCGGATGTAGCGGCGCGTACGGGCGATATGGCGGCCGGCGCGGATGATGCGGGGCAGATCGTCCCTCTCGTCGATCCAGCGGGTGTCGGAGGGCGACCCGGCGTCGCGCAGGAGCAGCGCGCCCGCCTCCCGGTCGGTGAGTGCCTGCTTCTCGCTGGTCGAGTCGTCCACGGGGCCGTGCGCGTCCAGTCCCACGTGGCAGTGCGCGTCCACCAGGCCGGGCAGCACCCAGCCGGTCAGTACAGTGGGCTCGGCTCCGGCGCCGGGGGCGCCCGGCCGCTCGTAGGTGATGTGTCCGTCCACCACCCACAGCTCGTCCCGTACGTCCTCGGGTCCGACCAGCACCCGCCCCTTGATGTGCAGCCTCGCGCGCTCGCTCATGCCCGCACTGTACGAGGGCGGCACAGGGGGGCGTCCAGAACGCGGGGCCTGGTCCGAGCCGCCGGCTGGGCCCGCACCACCCGCGGACAGCCGTGGGGTGAACACCGGCGGGACCGAAAGCGAAGAAAGAGCTCCGCGAAAACACAGACAGGCCGTAGGCTCCGGCTTTACGATGCAATCCAGGTCACTTTTCCGGTACAGGTGCCCGTATTCTTCTTCCCGCTTTCCGTCAGCTCAAACGCTAAGATTTCGTTAGCTTCATCGCAGGTCAGCGGCGCTAATCACGGACAGTTCGCACGGACGTTATCGGACTGTGATGCACTCAACAAGTCGGCCGCTATATACCGATATGTCTGCTCAAACAGGGGGTCGGCGCAGCGGTCTAGCGCGCCCGCACGCCCGCGCGCGATAACATATGACCCCCTTCTCGCGTAACCCCTGCCGCCCGTGCAGTTTTGGATTTCGCTGGGTAAGTTGAATTCACATGACCGCCGCACAAGCAGACCATGCACGTGCCCACAGAGACTTTCTCGAAATGCCGGAGGGACTGAAGCTCGACACACCCCGTGTGGACGACGGAGCCGCGATCTGGCGCATCGCCCGCGACTCGAAGACCCTCGACCTGAACTCCTCGTACAGCTACCTGCTGTGGTGCCGCGACTTCGCCGCCACCTCGGTGGTCGCCCGCGACGGCGCGGGCGAGCCGGCCGGCTTCATCACCGGCTATGTGCGCCCCCAGCAGCCGCGCACCCTCCTCGTCTGGCAGGTCGCCGTCGACGAGGCGGCCAGGGGCCGCGGACTCGCGGCGGCGATGCTGGACGGGCTGACGCTCCGCGTCGCCGAGGAGTACGGCATCGACACCGTCGAGACCACGGTCACCCCGGACAACACCCCCTCCAACCGGCTGTTCACCTCCTACGCGCAGCGCCACTCGGCCGCGGTCGCCAAGGACGTGCTGTTCGACGCCGCCCTCTTCCCGGAGGACGGCCACCTGCCGGAAGTGCTGTACCGGATCGGTCCGGTCGTGTTTCCCGGCGCATCGAAGCGCTGACGTATACGGCCCCGGACCCGCGGGTAGGCACCGTCGCCGACCGCCCATCCGCTCATAAGCAGACTTTTCTTCCCACGCGACTCACTCCCAGGAGCAAGCTGTGACCATCACCCAGCCGGACCTCAGCGTCTTCGAAACCGTGGAATCGGAGGTGCGCAGCTACTGCCGTGGCTGGCCGACCATCTTCGACCGGGCGCAGGGCGCGCACATGTACGACGAGGACGGCCACACCTACCTCGACTTCTTCGCCGGAGCAGGCACTCTCAACTACGGCCACAACAACCCGGTTCTCAAACGGGCCCTCCTGGACTACCTCGAGCGCGACGGCGTCGTGCACGGGCTGGACATGTCCACCACCGCCAAGCGCTCCTTCCTGGAAACCTTCCAGGAGCTGGTCCTGGCGCCGCGCGGGATGAACCACAAGGTGATGTTCCCGGGGCCGACCGGCACCAACGCCGTCGAGGCGGCGCTGAAGCTGGCCCGTAAGGTCAAGGGCCGCGAGTCGATCGTCTCGTTCACCAACGCCTTCCACGGCATGTCGCTGGGCTCGCTCGCCGTGACCGGGAACGCCTTCAAGCGCGCCGGCGCCGGCATCCCGCTGGTGCACGGCACCCCGATGCCGTTCGACGACTACCTCAACGGCACCACCGAGGACTTCGTCTGGTTCGAGCGGCTGCTGGAGGACCAGGGCTCCGGGCTCAACAAACCGGCGGCCGTCATCGTGGAGACGGTGCAGGGCGAGGGCGGCATCAACGTCGCCCGTGCCGAGTGGCTGCGCGCCCTGTCCGAGCTGTGCGAGCGGCACGACATGCTGCTGATCGTCGACGACATCCAGATGGGCTGCGGCCGCACCGGCGCCTTCTTCTCCTTCGAGGAGGCGGGCATCAAGCCGGACATCATCACGCTGTCGAAGTCCATCGGCGGCTACGGGATGCCGCTGGCTCTCACCCTGTTCAAACCGGAGCTGGACATCTGGGAGCCGGGCGAGCACAACGGCACCTTCCGCGGCAACAACCCGGCCTTCGTCACCGCCACCGCCGCGCTGCAGACCTACTGGGCCGACGGCCAGATGGAGAAGCAGACCCTCTCCCGCGGTGAGCAGGTCGAGGCAGTCCTCAAGGCGATCGCCGAGGAGCACTCCGAGGAGGTCGCCGACTACCGCGGCCGCGGCCTGGTGTGGGGCCTGGAGTTCCACAACAAGAGCCGTGCGAACGCCGTCGCCAAGCGTGCCTTCGAGCTGGGGCTGCTCATCGAGACCTCGGGTCCGCAGAGCGAGGTCGTCAAACTGCTGCCCTCGCTGACCATCACCCCCGAGGAGCTGGACGAGGGCCTGCGCATCCTGGCGCGGGCGGTCCGAGAGACCGTCTGACCCACAAGACGTGGCCCGTCCCGGCTGTCTCAGCCGGGACGGGCCTCTTCCATAACGGACACCCATGGCAAGGACTTTGTCCGAAATGGACAACAAAAGCCCTCTTCCATAGGGGACAGAGAGAAAGGCACCATCAGACCGTGATCGTTCGTTCCTTCAAGGACATCGAGAACACCGACCGACACGTCAAGGCGGCGTCGGGCACCTGGGAGAGCAAGCGCATCGTTCTCGCGAAGGAGAAGGTGGGCTTCTCCCTGCACGAAACGGTCCTCTACGCGGGCACCGAGACCTCCATGTGGTACGCCAACCACATCGAGGCCGTGCTCTGCGTCGAGGGCGAGGCGGAACTGACCAACGACGAGACCGGCGAGAAGCACTGGATCTCTCCCGGCACGATGTACCTGCTCGACGGGCATGAGAAGCACACGATGCGCCCGAAGACCGACTTCCGCTGCGTGTGCGTCTTCAACCCGCCGGTCACCGGCCGCGAGGACCACGACGAGAACGGCGTCTACCCGCTGCTCACCGAGCCCGACGACGACTGACCCGAGGGCCGAGCGGCGACGCGCCGCAGCACCGCCGAGCCGAAGCGCCAAGGTGCTGACACGCTGAGGCACAGCCCCTCCGTGATGGGGACCGTTCGCCGGTCCACTTCGGCCGTCCAGGCCGTTTCGCCAAGTGAACAGGGCCGTACGAGAGGAGAGGAAGGCACTTCCATGACCACCGCACCCGAGCGCACCGCCGACCTGTACCCGACTCGCGGAACCACCGAGGTGGCCATCCCGCGGATGGACCCCGTCGTGTGGTCCGAACCGGGTACGCCGGGGCCCATCGAGGCCGCGGACCTGGCGGACTACGAGCGGGACGGGTTCCTCGCCATCGACCAGCTCATCGGACCGGACGAGGTCGATGTGCTGCGGCGGGAACTGGAACGGCTCACCTCGGATCCGGAGATGCGCGCGGACGAGCGCTCGATCGTCGAGCCGAAGTCCCAGGAGATCCGGTCCGTGTTCGAGGTGCACAAGATCAGCGAGGTCTTCGCACAGCTGGTGCGTGACCCGCGTGTGGTGGGCAGGGCACGGCAGATCCTGGGCTCGGACGTCTACGTCCACCAGTCCCGGATCAACGTCAAGCCGGGCTTCGGCGCCACCGGGTTCTACTGGCACTCCGACTTCGAGACCTGGCACGCGGAGGACGGTCTGCCCCGGATGCGGACCGTGTCGGTCTCGATCGCGCTGACGGAGAACTACGAGACCAACGGCGGCCTGATGATCATGCCGGGGTCGCACAAGACCTTCCTCGGCTGCGCGGGAGAGACGCCGAAGGACAACTACAAGAAGTCGCTGCAGATGCAGGACGCGGGGACACCGACCGACGAGTCCCTGACCAAGTTCGCCGAAGCACACAGCATCAAGCTGTTCACCGGCAAGCCGGGTTCGGCGACCTGGTTCGACTGCAACTGCATGCACGGAAGCGGTGACAACATCACTCCCTACCCGCGGAGCAACGTGTTCATCGTCTTCAACAGCGTTGAGAACCAGGCGGAGGAACCCTTCGCTGCGCCGATCCGCCGTCCCGAGTTCATCGGGGCGCGGGACTTCACGCCCGTGAAGTGACGCGGCCGGAATCCCACTGATGCGGGGGCGGGACCGGACGCGGTCCCGCCCCCGTTTCACCTGTGGGCCCGGCGCGGCGCGCGCTCAGCCCGACAGCAGGTCGAGCAGCCGGTCCACGTCCTCCTCCGTGTTGTGGACGTGGAAGCCCGCGCGCAGGTTGCCGTTCCGCACCGAGACGGTCACTCCGGCGGCGGCGAGCCCCTCCGCGGCGTGGCCGAGGCCGGGGACCGCCACGATCGCCGAGTCCCCCGGCACCGGTTCGTATCCGCGGCCGAGCCCGGCGACGCCCTTGCGGAACCGCGCGGCCAGTGCCTGGTCGTGCGCCCCGATCGCCTCCGGTCCGCCCAGCTCCTCGATCAGCCCGAGCGAGCGCGCGGCGCCCAGATACGGCAGATAGGGCACCGACTCGGCAAATGCGCGCGCGTCCGGGGCGAGCCGCGCGATGGGGCCGTAGCAGTCGTCCCAGGGCGAGGCCCCGGCCACCCAGCCCGCGTTGTGCGGCCGCAGCGCCCGCTCCTCCTGCGCCTCCCGCGAGACGACCAGGAAGGAGGCGCCGCGCGGGCACAGCAGCCACTTGTAGGCGCCGCACACCACGTAGTCGTAGTCGTCGGCGCTGACGGTCAGCCAGCCCGCCGCCTGCGTCACATCCAGGAGCACCCGCGCGCCGGCTGCGCGGGCGGCCGCCCGGACCGCGGGCAGATCGGCGATACGGCCGTCCGCCGACTGCACGGCGCTGAGGGCCACCAGGGTGGTGGAGGGCTCCACCGCCTCCGCGATCCCGGTCAGCGGCACGGTGCGCAGGGTGATGTCGTCGCGCACCGTGAACGGGTTGACAACGGAGCTGAACTCGCCCTCCGGAGCGAGGACTTCCGCGCCGGAGGGGAGGGACGCGGCGATCAGCCCGATGTGCGTGGAGACCGCGGTACCGGCCGCCACCCGGTCGGTCGTCGTACCGGTGATCCGCGCGAAAGCGGCCCGCGCCTTGTCGACTTCCGCGAAGTAGGAGACCAGGTCGATACGGCCGGTGGACATCGCGGCGGCGGCCTCGGTGACGGCCGCCGCCGCACGGGCCGGGAGCAGGCCGTGGGACGGGGTGTTGAAGTAGGTGACCTCGGGCTTGAACTCGGCGGCAAGCAAGCGTTGATCCATCCGCCCAGTCTCCGCGCGGAACCGCGTTCGGTCCACCGGGTTACCCGGCTCTCACTCCCGGACGCCGTCGACCCTGCGCGGCAGGCCCAGCGGGTTGTCGTCCCGCAGCTCCTCGGGCAGCAGCGCCTCGGGGGTGTCCTGGAAGGCGACCGGCCGCAGCCAGCGCTCGATGGCGGTGGCCCCCACGGAGGTCGAGGTCGAGGTGGTGGCCGGGTAGGGGCCGCCGTGGTGCTGGGCCGGAGCCACCGCAACCCCGGTGGGCCAGCCGTTCACCAGCACGCGCCCGGCGATCTTGGTGAGCCGGGTGAGCAGCGCGGCGGCGTCCGCGTCACCGGCCGCCTCGGCTGAGGAGAGGTGCACGGTGGCGGTGAGACTGCCGTCCATCGCGTCCAGCACCGACTCGATCTCGGCCTCGTCCGCGTACCGGACGACGACGCTCACCGGGCCGAAGCACTCCTCCAGCAGCAGCGCGTGCTCCTCACCCAGTTCGGCCGCGCGGATGGTGAACAGCCCGGGCCGCACGGTCCGCGCGTCCTCACCCACCCCCGCGGCGACCGGGGCCGCGACCTGCCGGAGCGCCGACCGCTCGGTGACGCCCGCCAGGAAGGCGTCCCGCATCCGGTCGTCCAGCAGGTGGCCTGGGGTGGCGGCGCGCAGCGTCCCGGCGAGCTTGTCGAGCATCCGGTCGCCGTCCGCGCCCTCGGGGACGAGGACCAGGCCGGGCTTCACGCAGAACTGTCCTGTACCCAGGGTCATGGAGCCGCCCAGGCCCTCGCCGATCTGCTCGGCGCGCTCGGCGACGGCCTCGCGGGTTACCACCACGGGGTTGAGGGAGCCGAGCTCGCCGTGGAAGGGGATGGGCCGGGGCCGCGCGGCCGCGGCGTCGAAGAGGGCGCGGCCGCCCTTGACGGAGCCGGTGAACCCGGCGGCCGACACCAGCGGGTGCCGCACCAGTTCCACCCCGGCGTCGAACCCGTGGACGACCGAGACGACGTCCTCGGGCAGCCCGGCGTCGGCGGCGCCGGCCCGCAGCGCGGCCGCGCACAGCGCGGAGGTCGCGGGGTGGTCGGGGTGGGCCTTGACCACGACGGGGCAGCCGGCCGCGAGCGCGCTGGCGGTGTCGCCGCCGGGGACGGAGAAGGCCAGGGGGAAGTTGGAGGCGGCGTAGACGGCGACGACGCCGAGCGGCAGCTTGTAGCGGCGCAGATCGGGCCGGGGCGGGGTGAGCGCGGGGTCGGCGTGGTCGATGATGACGTCGAGATAGCCGCCGTCCTCGACCTCGTCGGCGAAGGCCCGCAGCTGTCCCGTCGTACGGGCGAGTTCACCGGTCAGCCGGGTCCCGCCCAGGGCGCTCTCGGCGTCGGCCGTGGCGACGATCCGCTCGCCGTCGGCCTCCAGGCGCTTGGCGGCGGCGCGCAGGAAGGCGACACGTGTCCCGCGGTCGGCGAGTGCGGGGAGCGTCTGGTGCGCGGCGCGCACGGCGGCGTCCACATCGGCCGCGGTGGCCTCGTCGGCGACCCGTTCCCGCTGCTTCCCGGTACGGGGGTCGACGCTCCACACTGGTACTGCTGCTGCCACCGGAGTCCTCCTGGTCCTGCGAATCCCCTCGCCTACAGGCGTCTCGCACGGCCTTCCTGGCCCTGCAGAGCCCATTGTTCGGTATGCTGAACAATATCCCTGTAGGTGAATTCCTTTGGGACTGTAGGTCTGCGCGAACAGAGGGGTCAAGGTCGATGTCGAGTACCGAGGCGGGGGGTTCGCAGGTCAAGTCGGCTGTGCGGACGGTGGAGCTGCTGGAGTTCTTCGCGGGGCGGCCCGGGATGCACACGCTCGCCGCCGTGCAGGAGGCGGTCGGCTACCCCAAGTCGAGCCTCTACATGCTGCTCCGGACGCTGGTCGACCTCGGCTGGGTGGAGACGGACGCCACCGGCACCCGCTACGGGATCGGCGTACGGGCGCTGCTGGTGGGCACCTCCTACATCGACGGCGACGAGGTCGTGGCCGCCGCGAAGCCCACCCTGGACCGGCTCTCGGACGACACCACCGAGACCATCCACCTGGCACGGCTGGACGGCACCAATGTCGTCTACCTGGCCACCCGCCAGTCCCAACACTATCTGCGCCCCTTCACCCGCGTCGGGCGACGGCTGCCGGCGCACTCGACGTCGCTGGGCAAGGCCCTGCTGGCGACGTACTCGGACGAGCAGGTGCGCAAGATCCTCCCCGAGACCCTGCCGCAGCTGACCGAACACACCCTCACCGACCGCGAGAAGCTGATCGAGGAGCTGCGGCTTGTGCGCGAGCAGGGGTATGCCGTGGACCGGGAGGAGAACACGCTGGGGCTGCGCTGCTTCGGCGTCGCCATCCCCTACCGGACCCCGGCCCGGGACGCCATCAGCTGTTCGGTGCCGGTGGCCCGGCTGACGACCGCGCACGAGCAGATGATCAAGGACGCGCTGTTCGACGCCCGGGACCGGCTGATGCACGCTACGCGCACGCTGTGACGGCGGCGGCGCCTCCTCCTTGAGGACGGCCGCCTCGGCCGCGCGGC
The DNA here is from genome assembly GCF_017676385.1 of Streptomyces spirodelae. GTDB lineage: Bacteria > Actinomycetota > Actinomycetes > Streptomycetales > Streptomycetaceae > Streptomyces > Streptomyces spirodelae. Next base: position 61,830 of record NZ_JAFFZN010000023.1, on the reverse strand, counting down.
TGAGACGGTTCGCCGTACGGCAGGACGTGCGGGGCGCCGGGCCACGGGAGCGTGGTGGGCATGGAGAGAACCAAGACCGTCCTCGCCGCCGCCGCGGTGGCCGCCTGCCTGCCGTACCTCGCCCTCAAACTGATCTGGGTCGCCGGCGGCAACCTCGGTATCCCGCCGGGCAGCCCGCTGCGCGAGGAGGGCACCGCGCTGTGGCTCGTCAACATCCTGACCATCGCCATGGACGGCACCGTCGTCCTGCTGGTGCTCGCCCTCACCCGCCCCTGGGGGCGCCGCCTTCCGGCCGCATTGCTCGCCCTGCCCCTGTGGATCGCCTGCGGCCTGCTCGGCCCGATCGTCGCGGCCTTCCCCGCACAGGTGCTGTACGGGGTGCTCAGCGGGGGCGCCGGCCAGGACAGCGGGGCCGACGAGCTTCTGGACGGCTGGGTGTGGACGCTGGTCTACTCCGGGTTCACCGTGCAGGCCCTCGCCCTGGGCGCGCTGTTCGTGCGCTACGTCCACGACCGCTGGGGCGCACTGCTGCGCTCACCGCTGCACCCCGACATCGCCGCGCCGGACAGATCGCCCGTCCTGGCCCGGCTCGGCTTCGCCGCCGCTGTGCTGCTGACGCTGCCCTGTGTGGCGGGGCTGACCACCCAGATGGCCGACCAGAGCGCCGACAGGCGGATCGTCGACGCGGCGTTCCTGCTGTACACACTCGTCGCTCTGGCGGGAGTCGGACGGCTGCTGCGTACCGGCGGTACGGGCGGTACACGCGGTGCCGTACGCCGCACCGCGCCCCGGCTGGGCCCCACACTGAGCGCCGCCTGGATCGGCTCCGGGGTGCTGGCCTGCTGGGGCGGCTGGCTGCTGCTGGGCGCGCTGACGGGCGGCGGCCGGCCGCTGGGCCAGCAGATGAGCACCGGCACGCTGCTGGCCTACGCTTGCCAGGCGCTGCTCGGACTACTGCTCGCGGCAGTGGGTGCACAGCAACTGCGCCACCGGGCGCGCCTGCTGAGGCACCGGCCGGCTCCCGGCGGGACGGTGCGGCAGGACGCCTGAGCCGCACGTGGAGACGGCGCGCGCGTGGACAACAACGGGGGGCGGTATGACGGGACGGGCACGACCGCCACAGGGGCGCGGAACGGTGCGGACCCTGGCGCTGCGGTGGCTGCACCTGCTGCAAGGAGGTGCGCTGCTGATGCCGTTCTTCCTGCTGGTGCACATCTGCGTCGCCCTCCTGCGGCCCGGCACCACCGAGCTCCTCAGCGGTGCGGCCGGTCCGCAGTTCCTTGCGTTCGCTCTCTGTCTGCCGCTGGTGGCGACGGCCGGGCTGCTCCCGGTCGTACGGGCGCTGGAGGCCGCAGCGGCACACACCCTGTACGAACTGCCCACCGGTGTGCTCGCCCTGGGGCCGGTCGGCTCGTGGGCGGCAAGGCGCCGCGCCGCAGTCTGGTTCACGCTCCATGTGGGCCTGGGCGGGCTGGCGAGCGGCGCTTCACTGGCCGCACCCCCGATGGCACTGGTGCTGCTGGCCTTCCCCTTCTCCCCCGCGCTGCGCGCCAGACAGTGGGCATGGCCGTGGGACCCCGAGGGCAGCACCCTGTGGACGGCCCCGGTGGCCGGTTTCCTCCTGCTGACGGCCCTGGTGGCCGCCGTGCACGGGGCCGGGGCACTGCTGGCCCGCTGTGCTCCCGCGCTGCTGGGGCCGACGCCCGCCGACCGGCTCGCCGCCGCCGAGCGCCGGGCCGCCGAGCTGGCGGCCCGCAACCGGCTGGCGCGCGAACTGCACGACTCGGTCGGGCACGCGCTCAGCGCGGTGTCGCTCCAGGCCGGTGCCGCACGCCGGGTGCTGTACAAGGACCCGGGGTTCGTACGGGAGGCGCTGGGTGCCATCGAGGAGACCAGCCGGGGCGCCGTGGCGGAGCTGGACGCGGTACTCGGGATGCTCCGCGACGGCGAGGGGGCCGCTACCGCCGGTCCCGGCCTGGCGGCCGGTCTGGAGGCGCTGCTGGCCCGCTCCCGCGCCACGGGTACCGATATCCGGCTCCGGGTCGACGAAGCGCTCGGCCCCCTCGCGCTGCTGGAGGCGCAGGTGTCGGCCGAGTCCTTCCGGGTGGTGCAGGAGGGGCTGAGCAACGCGCTGCGGCACGCGCCGGGCGCCGCCGTGGACATCCGGCTGGAGCGGCAGCGCTCCCCGGAGGGCGAGCTGCTGGCGATCACGGTCGAGAACGCGGTGGGCGGCGCGGCGGGCGGCGCGGCGGGGGCGCGCGCTTCGGGCGGGGCGCGCCCCTCCGGAGGCCGGGGCCTGACGGGGATCGCCGAGCGCGCCGCGCTGCTGGGCGGCACCGCGCAGGCCGGCGGCGAGGACGGCGTATGGCGGCTGACCGCCCGCCTGCCGCTGGCCCCGGCCGCCGGCGGACAGCGGGGATTCCTGAAGCAGGACAGCACGGGAGACCTGGAGCAGGACGGTACGGAACACTCGCAGGGCGGCACGGAACGGGAGAGCACACCATGACAGCGGCACCCCTGCGGGTCCTTCTCGCGGACGACGAGCAGATGGTCCGTACGGCGCTGAGGGCGATCCTGGCGAGCGAGCCGGGGATCGAGCTGGTGGGCGAGGCCACGGACGGCGACGAGGCCGTCTCGACGGTGCGCGAGCTGCGTCCTGACGTGGTGCTGATGGACGTCAGGATGCCGCGGGTGGACGGTATCCGCGCCACCGAACACCTGGTGGCCGGGATGGGCGCACAGGCGCCGCGCATTCTGATCCTGACCACCTTCGAGAACGACAGCTGTGTCTACGACGCGCTGCGGGTCGGTGCCCACGGCTTCCTGCTGAAGCGCACCACGGCCGAGGAGCTCGTCGCGGCGGTGCGGCTGGTGGCGCGCGGCGAGTCGTTGCTGTTCCCGGCGGCCGTCCGCGCCCTGGCGGCCCACCATGCGCGGGGCGGCCGGGCCGAGGCGCTCACCGCCCGGCTCACCGACCGGGAGGCCGCAGTGCTGCGGCTGATGGCCCAGGGGCTGACCAACGCGGAGATCGCCGCGCACCTGGCCGTCTCCACGGCGACAGCCAAGACCCACGTCGCCGCGGTGCTGGCCAAGCTGGGCGCCAGGGACCGCACCCACGCGGTCATCCTGGCGTACGAGAACGGTGTGGTCTCCCCGGCCTGAGGAAGCCCTCACCTCAGCCGCCGGCCGAGAGATGAGAATGCCCTGAGAAGTCCGCCGTGCTGGAACCCGCGCCGCCGCGCGACGCGTTCTCGTACGGGATGAACAGGACGATCAGGCGTGCGGGCACTGTCACGCTGCTGCTGGTGATGGCGCTGCTGATGCGGCTCACCTGGCTGCAGATGGTGGACGGGGAAGCCCTCGCGGACAGTGAGGAGAACCGACGGAACGCCATCGAGCAGTACGGGCGGCCCTTCGGGGACATCTATGTGGGCGGGGAACCGGTCACCGGCTCCGAGCAGGCCGAGGACGGCGGTGATCTGCGCTACAAGCGCACCTACACCGACGGCCGGCTCTACGCTCCCGTCACCGGCTTCGCCTCGCAGGTGCGCGGCGCCACCCAGCTGGAGGGGATCTACCAGGACGTGCTCAACGGCAGCGACGACCGCCTCAAGGACCCGCTGCAGATGCTGACCGGCAAGCATGCCGAGTCGGGGAACGTCCTGACCACCATCGACCCGAAGGTGCAGCGCACCGGTTACGAGGCGCTGGGCGACAAGAAGGGCGCCGCGGTGGCGATCGACCCGGACAGCGGCGAGATACTCGGCGCCGTCAGCTCGCCTTCCTTCGACCCGTCGAAGGTCAGCGGCAGCGGCGCGGACGACACCGCGGCCTGGAAGAAGCTGACCGCGCGCAGCGGCAACGACAAGAGCGACGACCAACCGACGCTCAACCGCGCGCTGCGGCAGGCCGTCCCGCCGGGCTCGACATTCAAGCTGGTGGTGGCAGCGGCGGCGCTGGAGAACGGGCTGTACTCGTCGGTGGACGAGCGCACCGAGAGCCCCGACCCCTACACCCTTGAGGGCACCTCCACGAAGCTGGAGAACGAGAACAAGTCGGCCCCCTGCGAGAACGCCTCCCTGCGCACCGCGCTGCGCTACTCCTGCAACAACGTCTTCGCCAAGCTGGCGACCGACCTGGGAGTGAAGAAGCTGCGCGCACAGGCCGAGAAGTTCGGCTTCAACGACGAGAAGCAGGACGTGCCCGTGCGCGCGGCCGAGAGCAACTTCCCCACCGGGATGGACGAGGCACAGACCGGGCTGTCCGGCATCGGGCAGTTCGAGGTCACCGCGACCCCGCTGCAGATGGCGATGGTGTCGCAGGCCATCGCGCACAACGGTGAACTCGTCGACCCGCACATGGTCTCCCGCGTGCAGGACGGGAGCGGGCACACGCTCCAGTCCTACGAGGACCCGGACTCGCGGCGGGTGATGAGCGGGCGCACGGCCGGGCAGCTCCGCTCCGCCATGCGCACGGTGGTCGAGAAGGGCACCGGCACCAACGCGCGGATCGCGGGGCTCACGGTGGGCGGCAAGACCGGCACGGCACAGCACGGCGTCGACAACAGCGGTACACCCTACGCCTGGTTCACCTCCTGGGGCGAGACCGACTCCGGCAAGAAGGTCGCGGTGGCGGTCGTGGTGGAGGACTCGGACGCCGCCCGCGCCGAGGTCAGCGGCAACGGGCTGGCGGCTCCCATCACCGAGCAGATGATCCGGGCAGCGCTGCGGTGATTCAGTCCCGGGGCGTTAGTGCGGCGAGGGCCTCGGTCACCGCGGCGAGGTCCTGGTCGGAGGCGAGCCCGGCGTGGTAGAGCCGCAGCTCGGTCGCGCCGAGTGCGCGCGTGTGTGCGGCGTCGTCGGCGAGGGTGTGCGGGCTGCCGCCCATGCCGGAGACGACGGTGAAGTTGGCCGCGAGCGTCTCCCCGGAACCGCCGTGCGCGGCGAACGGTCCGAGCGCGTCCCCACGTTCGGCCGCGCCGCCCGCCCCTCCTGGGCAGGGGACGACGACGCCGTCTGCGTGCCCGAGCACGTCGGCGGGGCGGGTGCCCGCGTTGGCACCCGTACGGTGCGGGGCCGGATCGGCGTGCAGGAGCACCGGGAAGCGCCCGTCCTCGGACGCCGCCCGCCGCGCTTCCTGCCGTACCGCCGCGACCGCCTCGTGCTGGAGGCGGCTGGCCGCGGCGTCCCGCCAGCCTGCGAACAGCGCGGTGGCCTCGGCGCCGAGCAGCGCATCGGCGGCGGCGCGCTCCCCCGCCCTGCCGCCGGCCTGCGGCGCCGGGGTGTACTCGCCGCGCCAGACCTGTTCCAGGGCGCGGACCACACCGTTCCGCAGCTGTTCGGGGTCGCCGCCCAGGGTGGCGTAGCCCTCCTGGCACACGTCGCAGAAGCACAGCGACATCAGCGCGGTCGCGGCGCCGTCCAGCGGCACGCCGCCGGTCTTGTCGTGGGCGTGCAGATGGGCGAGCCCGTACCAGCCGCAGGACTCCAGCTCGGTCCCGCGCGTCCCGGTGCCCGGGCGTACGGCCGCCTCGGCCGCGAGTGCGACGGCGTAGGCCCGCACCTCGGGGCGTGCGACGCAGGGGGCCCACGGGTAGCGGTCGCCGTACGCGTTGCGGACGCTGGTGTGCGGAAACTCCTCGCCCAGCCGTGAGTTGTGTGCCAGAACCACCCATGAGTGCACTTCGAGACCGGCCTCGGTCAGCGCGCGTGCGGCCTCGGCGTAAGGGCCGCCGGGGTCGTGGCTGTCCACCCAGTCCTGGGTGTAAGGACGTGGAGCGCCGCGCCGCCAGCGGGTGGGGTCGGGCGGGTAGAGGACGGCCGAGTGCCGCGCCGTGACGATGCGGTGCCGCGGGTGCCTGGGGGTCAGGGCGCGGGTCGAGTGGTAGGCGGAGGCCAGGGTGACCTGCTGGATTCCCAGCGCCGCGAGGCGGGCGGGAGCCTCGGGGTCGCCGACCACGTCCCAGGGGTAGCAGAACGCCGAGGCGCGCATCAGTGTGCCCCTCCCCCGGCTCTGGCCCCCGAGGTGCCGCCGGAGAGGGCCGCGGCCATCTCCAGGCCCCGTTCCAGCAGTACCCCCAGCTGTTCGACATGGTCCGGTGCCGGGTCGGACAGCGGGGGGCGCACCCCGCCGACGTCGAGCCCGCGCAGCCGTACGCCTGCTTTGACGAGCGAGACGGCGTAACCGCGGCGCTGGTTGCGGAGTTCGACGAACGGCACGTAGAAGCCGTCCAGCAGGGCCCGTACGGTTGCCTCGTCGCCGGTCTCCAGCGCCTGATGGAAGGCGAGGGCGATCTCGGGCGCGAAGCAGAAGACGGCCGAGGAGTACAGCGAGACACCGAGGCCGCGGTAGGCGAGGCCGGTCAGCTCGGCGGTGGGCAGCCCGTTGAAGTACCGGAACGTCCCGTCCAGGCCCGCGCCGCGCACCGCGGTGACGATGCGCTGCAGCAGGTCGGGATCGCCGAGGCCGTCCTTGAGGCCGATGATGCGGGGGTGGCGGGCGAGGCGTACGACGGCTTCGGGGGTGAAGAGGGCGTTGTCGCGCTGGTAGACGACGGTGGGCAGGGAGGTGGCGTCCGCCAGTTCGGTGTAGTGGCGTACGAGTCCGTCCTGGTCGGCAGCCACCAAGTACGGCGGCATCGCCAGCAGCCCGTCGGCACCGGCCTCCGCGGCCCGGTGCGCGAACTCGCGGGCGAGCGCGGGACCGTAGCCGGCGCCGGCCAGCACCGGCACCCTGCCGCCCGTCTCGGCCACGGCCGCGGCCACGCAGGCGCCGAACTCCTCCGGTGCCAGCGCGTGGAACTCGCCGGTGCCGCAGCATGCGAAGACAGCTCCCGCACCGGCGTCCACTCCGCGCCGGACGTGTGTACGGAAGGCGTCGAGGTCGAGAGTGCCGTCCGGGGCGAAGGCGGTGACGGGGAAGAAGAGCAGTCCGTCGAGCCGTTCGGCGAGCGCTGCCGGGCCCGAGGCCGGGGAGCCGGGGTTCGGGGTGCCGGTGGCCGGAGAGGGCGGGGGCGAGGACGGTGACGAGGGCATACGGCGCTCCTTGTGGCCTGGACGGGCGGGCGGGAGAGCCCTCCAGCCGTGCACTCTTATGATAGCTGTCTATATCTCTGAACCGCAGTTACGCTAAGCCAGCGGTGTGCAACCGGTCAAGGCCGAAGCCCCATGCGACGGACTGGACTTCACCGCGCCACGGCAGGCGCGAACCGGCGCGCGGCTCCCTTGACGGGGGTACGGGCCCTCCCTAGCGTCTCCCCATATATGAACCGTGTCCATGGACGGAGACCCACGGTTCCATGGCGAGACCGGATGGAGACCGCACCATGCCCCAGAGCCCCGCAGCGGAGTCCGCGCCCCGCACCGTCCTGCTCACCGGAGCCGCCGGGGGGCTCGGCACCCTGATGCGCGGCCTGCTGCCCTCCTGCGGCTACACGCTGCGCCTGCTGGACATGCGCCCTGTCGAGGGCGAACCGGAGGCGCTAACCCTGGATCTGGGCACGGCGGACAGCGACACGCTGCGCGCCGCCGTACGGGGCGTGGACGCGATCATCCACCTCGCGGGAATCTCACTCGAATCCACCTTCGAGAAGATCCTCGACGCCAACATCCGGGGTACCCACGCGCTCTACGAGGCGGCACGCGCCGAGGGCGTACGCCGTATCGTGTTCGCCTCCTCCAACCACGCCGTCGGCTTCACCCCGGTCCCCGAGGCCGGGGCCGCCCCGATCCCGGTGCACACCCCACGCCGCCCCGACACCTTCTACGGTCTGTCCAAATCCTTCGGCGAGGACCTCGCCCAGCTCTACTGGGACCTGTACGGCATCGAGACCGTCTCCGTGCGCATCGGCTCCTGCTTTCCCGAACCGACCTCCGTGCGAATGCTCTCGATCTGGCTCAGCCCCGCTGACGGGGCCCGCCTCCTGCACGCGGCACTCACCGCCGAGAACGTCGGCCACACGGTCGTCTACGGCTCCTCCGCCAACACCCGGCTGTGGTGGGACCTCGGCTCGGCCCGCGCGCTGGGCTACGAGCCACGCGACGACTCCGAGCCGTACGCGGCCGAACTCGTCGCGGAGCACGGCGAGTTGGACCCCGCCGACCCCGACCAGGCGCATCTGGGCGGCCACTTCTGCACCCGGCCGCCCATCTGGCCGCACTGAGAGGGAGCTGAAGGGGGCGCCCTGGGGATTCGGCCCGGCAGGCATCATGGGGCCGCAACCGATCACCAACGGGGAGGCCACACCCATGCTCGCCACACCGCTCGCCCAGCTCGCCCCGCTCACCCAGCTCGCCGAAGGCGACGACTCCGGCTCGGACATCCTCTCCGATCTGGCCCACTCCGGCGTGCTGAGCTGGATCGTCCTCGGACTGGTGGCGGGCACGGTGGCCAAGGTCCTGCTGCCAGGACGCGACCCGGGCGGCCTGGTGGGAACCGTCCTCATCGGCGTCGCCGGAGCCTTCGTCGGCGGCTGGCTCTCCGCCACCTTCCTGGACCGCCCGATAGCCAACAATGTGGTCGACCCCGGCCTGTGGGTCGCCGCCATCGCCGGCTCCCTCGTGCTGCTGATCGTCTACCGGCTGCTCTTCGGCCACTCCCGCGACCGCCGCTGACCGCGTTCGCGGACAACCCGCCTTGGAAGTCCGCACCGTTGCGGCGGGTAGCGCTTCGGCACTCACCCGGGGTTCGGGCTCCGGGCCAGGCGGGTGGTAGAAACGCGGGGGTATCGATCCGCACGTGAAAGGAGGCGCCATGTCGTCGAAGCGTCGGCGCAAGAAGAAGGCCCGCCGCAAGAACGCGGCCAACCACGGCCGTCGGCCGCAGTCCTGAGTGCGGCTCCCCGCGTGCCGCACCAGGTGCGCGGGGAGCCCACACGCCGGTCCGCCGCGCGTGTCCTTCCGGCCCCCGGTCTCGTTGAGAGGCCGTGAGCACTCGAATCTCCACCCGGCACCTCGTCCGCACAGCGCTGGCCGCGGCCGCGCTGACCCTGCCGCTGCTGGCCCCGCAGTCGGCGCCCGCAGCCGACGCCGCGAGCGCCCCGAGGAGCGCCAAGCCCGACCGTGGCGACCAGGGCGTCTTCCTGGCCGTCTCCCGCTCCGGCAAGTCCACCATCCGGGGCGTCCTGCTGCAGTGCGAGCCCACCCCGCGCGGCAAGCACCCGAAGGCCGCTCAGGCGTGTGCCGCGCTCGACAAGACGCGCGGGAACCTCGACGCGCTGCCCGGCAAGCGCGGTCACTGCACCATGAAGCACGACCCGGTGACCGCCGAAGCGCGCGGCAGCCACCGGGGGAAGGCCGTCAACTGGAAGAAGACCTTCCCCAACGCCTGTGCCCTGCACCGGGCGACGGGTCCCCTCTTCGACTTCTGACCGCCGCCCGGTGAGCCGTGGGCCCGGGGCTACAGTGCCGCGGCGCCCGGCTTCACCATTCCGCGCACCGTACGCGAGTCGACGTACTCGCCCAGGGCCGTCATCTCCCACTCGCCGGAGAACTGGCGGATGAACTTCGCCATCAGCACGCCCGTCCTCGGCTCGGACTGGGTCAGGTCGAAGCGGACCAGCTCCCCGCCCGAGGCGTCGAGCAGTCGGCAGTAGGCCTTGGCGACATCGGTGAACTTCTGTCCCGAGAAGGAGTTCACCGTGAAGACGAGACCCGTGACCTGGGGCGGGAGATCGCCGAGGTGGACGGTGATCACCTCGTCGTCCCCGGCGCCCTCACCCGTGAGGTTGTCGCCGGAGTGCTGGATGACGCCGCCCAGGATGGCCAGCTTGCCGAAGTAACAGGAGTCGATCTTCTTGCGGTTGGCGTCGTAGGCGATCACCGAGGCATCGAGGTCGATGTCCTTGGCCCGCCTCCCCGCCCGGAAGACCGGCTCCCAGCCGAGGCCCATCCGCACCGAGGTGAGCAGCGGCCGACCTCCCTTGACCAGGGAAACCGTCTGGTTCTTCTGAAGGTTGACCTTCCCCTTGTCCAGGTTGATCTTCCCGGCCCCGGCCGCCATGCCTCCCGCCCCTGCGGGAGCCGCCGGGGCGGCGGGCGCGGGCGCTGGAGGCGCCGGGGGCGCGGCCGGGGCGGAGGGCGCCGAAGGAGCGGCCGGAGCGGCGGCTGCCGGGGGTTCCTCCACGTTCACGCCGAAGTCCGAGGCGATACCGCCCAGCCCGTTGGCGTACCCCTGTCCGACCGCCCGTACCTTCCAGGCACCGTTCCTGCGGTAGACCTCCACCACCAGCAGCGCCGTCTCGGCACCCAGCTGCGGCGGGGTGAAGGTGGCCAGCACCGCACCGGTCGCGGCGTCGCGCACCGTCGCGGTGGGTTCCGTACCGGCGAAGGTGGCCCCGGGCGCGTCGAGGCTCGCGGTGACGACGACCTTGTCGATCGCGGCGGGCACCGCGCCGGTCTCCACGGTGATCGTGTCAGTGGCACCGCTGCTGTGCGTCACGCCGGGAGCGGTGGGCTGGTTGTAGAAGACGAAGTCGTCGTCCGAGCGGACCTTGCCCTCCGGGCTCAGCAGCAGGGCCGAGACGTCGAGCTTGCTGGGTGCGGTCACGTCCACCGCCACGCGCTGAGCGGTCAGCGGCAGGTTGGAGCCGGGAGTCATTGCGGTCATGCCGGGAGTAACGACTGGCCGGGCTTTGCGGTTCCTTTGCCCTGGCCGGGGTTTCCACCGTCGCCGCCACCACGCACACCACCATGCCCAGCACGGCCCCGCCGCCGGGCGCCTCACCGAACATGGCGTACGCCCACAGCAGGGTGGTCGGCGGGGTGAGGTAGATCAGGGCGCTGGTCCCGGTCACGCCGTTGCGGCGCAGGCTCATCCAGTAGAACCCGTAGCCGCCGACGGTGGAGAGCAGGACGACCCAGCCAACGGCGAGCCAGAAGGCGCCGGAGGCGGCGGGCGGCGCCGCATGGCCGAGTCCGGCCGCTACCGCCGTGAAGACCAGCGCGCTCACGGCACAGTGCAGCGGCACCGTGTCCACGGCGGGCAGCTGGTGCCGGGCGCGGCGCTCCAGGAAGCTGGCGGCGAGCAGTCCTGCCATCCCGGCGAAGGGCAGCGCGTAAGCCCAGGTGGGCGCCGCTCCGGGGGCCGCGAGGTCGTCGCGTACGACGAGGGCGACGCCGCCCAGGCCGACGAGGAGTCCGGCCCACTGGCGGCGACCGACCCGCTCGCCGAGCAGCGGTCCGGCCAGCGCCCCTGCGGCGAGCGGCTGGAGCGCGGCTATCAGCGCGGAGGTGCCGGAGGGGACGCCCAGTCCGACGGCCCACACGGTGGAGCCGAGGTAGGCGCCCTGCGAGAGCAGCCCGACGGCCGCCTGCTCGGCGAGCGCGCGCGGAGGCAGCCGGCGGCGGCGCCACAGCAGCCAGGCGCCGCCCAGCAGCACCGTCGCGGCCAGGAACCGCCACATCAGCAGGGTGTCGGCGGTGGTCTGCCGGGTGCCGAGCTCGGCGCCGATGAAGCCGGAGCTCCACATGACGACGAGCCCGGCGGAGACGGTGGCGGAGGCCACGGGGGCCGGGAGGGACAGGTGTGGGGCTGGCACGGGTGGGGCTCCTCACGCGGTGTTCGGTGCATGGCTGCGGGTCGGGACGCGGGCAGCCGACGGCGGACGGCTACCGGTAGACCGATCGGTCTACCTACCCTGGAGGTACAGTGAAGTAGACAGATCTGTTTACTGCAAGCGCGCTGGTGAGCGAGTACGCCGGCGCATCGGCCGAAGGGAGCCGGGAGGCAGTGGAGACCAGGCCGGACATCGGGCGGGAGGCCGGGGACACCGAGCCGGAAGGGCTGACACCCGGCGCGCGGAAGATCCTGGACGCGGCGGGCGCCCTCTTCTACGAGCGCGGCATCACGGCCGTCGGAGTCGATCTGATCGCCAAGGAGGCGGGGACCACCAAGAAGACGCTCTACGACAGGTTCGGCGGCAAGGACGCGCTGATCGCCGCGTATCTGCGCGAGCGCGACCGCCGCTGGCGCTCCTGGCTGACCTCATGGGTGGACACACGAGCCCCCGGGACCGGCACCGGAGCCGGGCCCGGCGAGCGGCTGCTGGCCACCTTCGACGCGCTCGCGGAGTGGACCCGGCAGCACAACCCGCGCGGCTGCGGCTTCGTCAACGCCGCGGCCGAACTCCCCGACCCCGCGCACCCGGGGCGCCGCGTGATCGACGAGCAGAAGCTCTGGCTGCGCGGCTACCTGTACGAACTCGCGGTCGCGGCCGGTGCGGACGAGCCCGACAGGCTGGCCGACGAGCTGGCGCTGCTGCACGAGGGCGCCGTGGTGCTGCGCGGGCTGGCAGTCGTCGACGACCCGGTCGCCAGGGCGCGCGCGCTGGCCGCGCAGTCCCTGGAGCGGGCGCTCAGCCGTCCGCGCTACGGCGTGCCACCAACTGCAGACACTCCGCCCGGTGACCGCTCAGCGTAGGCGCCGTACCCACTCGTTCCTCGGCGACCCTGAACCCGTGGTCGCGCAGCAGCGCCCGGAGCCGGTCCGCGGGAAGGTGCCGGAAGAGGCCGCCGTCGTCGGTGGTGAACGTGCCGTACGCGCTCCCCGGCACGGACGCGTGATACCGCTCGTATCGGGCCACATTGCGCGCGTCGCGCTGCAGGGGTACCTCGCTGACGTACAGGGCGCCGCCCGGCCGCACCACCCTGGCCAGCTCGGCCAGGGTCGCGCCCTGAGCGGCGTCGTCCGGCACACAGGTCAGGACGGCGAACAGGAGCGCGGCGTCGAAAGCGCCGTCCCGTTCGGGCAGCGGCAGCTCGGGCTGGTGGTACAGCGCCAGCCGCGGGTTCTCCCGCCGCCCGCGCTCGATCATGGCGCGCGCGGGATCGACGCCGACGACGTGCGCGTACCCCAGCTCGCCGAGCCGCGCCGTCAGCCGCCCGTAGCCGCAGCCGTAGTCCAGGACGCGCGCGGTGGGCGGAATGTGGGCGGCCAGCAGGCCGGGGTCGAGGGAGTGCGTGAACGTCTTCGTCGCGCCGTCGGCCTCCCAGAAGCCGTGCACATCAGGACGGACTCCAGCCATGCCGGGACACTACCCCTCCCGGGCCCCGAGGTGCATCGGCGCGGCACCGGGCGCAGCCTGTAAGTATGAGCGCGCTTGTCGTCGTCCACCCTCCCGCCCCCGACGGCGGCCGCCGCGTCACCGCGCGCGGCGAGCCGCTGGGGACCGCCTACGGCATGACCGACCTGATCGAGTACCTTGCCCGAGCGGGCCTGGACATCGCCACCGTCGATCTCTACGACGACGCGGTCTTCGAATGGCAGGGCGGCAACCACCTTGTCTGGGGCCGCCAGGCGGAATAGGCGCCCCGGGGAGAAGCGGAATGACCACCGCTTCCGGGGGAAGCAGAGCACCCGGACGACACGGGGAGAGCCGGACAGCGGGGAGAGACAGGACATGGGCGGGGATCGGGACGGGGACGGTGCCGGGCGGCGCGCCGACGGCGGCGCCGACTTCCCCTGGCTGTGGCTGGCACCGGGGCTGCTGATTCTGGTGGGGCTCCTGGTGTGGGGGGTCGTGGTCTACCCCGACCTTCCGGCGAAGGTGCCGCAGCACATCGGCAGCGACGGCGTCGACAGATACGGGGACAAGTCCGTGGGCACCGTCTTCCTGCCCGTCTTCGTCCACGCGGGAACGCTGGCGCTGCTGGCCGGAACCGCCTACGCCACGCTGCGCATGACACCGACCAGTGAACTCGGCGCCGAGCAGCGGACATCGAGCCTCGTCAACCGACCCAGGGACCGGGCGAGCGCCCGGCGCATCGCCCGGCTGTTGCTCATCCTCGGGTTCTGCCTGGGGCTGACGATGACCGTCACCTGCACCGTGATGTGGAGCACCACGCCGCCGAAGCAGGGCGAAGAGCTGACCGGGAAGCTGGTCCTGGCACTGCTGCCCGTCGCCCTCGGCACGCTCGCCCTGCTGGTGACGGCCCTGAGAGACCGGGTGGGAGGCGCCGGACGCAAGCGTCCTACCAGCGGCTGACCCGGCTCGGTCTCCGCCCGCGCCGGTACGCCCTGCAGATCGCGGCTGATGGAGATCGGCTCCTTCGCCTCCGGCTCGGAGCTGACCATGGGCGGCGAGCCCTGCAGCGGGACCCCGGCCGGACGCGGCTCACCGGGAGCGTGCCTTGAAGGCGGCCTTGCGGGCCTCCTTGGCCACTCGCTTGTCCGGGTGCACCCGCCCCATCGTCTCCAGCACATCGCCGGTGGCCGGGTGCTCCACCCGCCATGCCTTCTCGAAGAACCCGGCGTGCTGGTCGACCAGGTCCCGCACCAGCTCGCGCAGTTCGTCCGGTTCGCCCGCGGTCGCGACCTGCGCGGCGATGGTGTCGATGGTCAGCCAGAAGACCATCTCCTCGTCCGGCTGCGGCACCTGCGCGGCGCCGCGCTCGGCGAGCCAGACCCGGGCCAGCCCACCCAACTGCCGGTCGTCCAGCACCTCGCGCAGCGCGGGCTCGGCCTCCGGCCCGGCGAGTGAGAGCGCCTGCTGGCAGGCCAGCCGCCGCACGGGTGCCGCCTCGTCCACGCCCCGCGCCGCCGCCAGCAGTTCGCGCGCTGCGCCCAGGGTGCCGCCGTTCCCACCGCCCCCGTCGGTGCCGTCGGTGCCTTCAACCGCAGCGGTGCCGTCGGCCGCGGCGGCGCGGGCGGCGAACCACATCTCGATCTCGCTGCGCGCGATCTCCTCGGAGTAGACGGGGAGGGCCGCCAGCAGCTTGTCGGCACCGGCGCCGGCGAGGTCCCCGACTGCGGGCACCTCAAGACCGGCCTCCCGCATCCGCTCGCGTACGCCGTAGAGCCCGAGCGGGGTGAGCCGCACCATGCCGTACCGGGAGACGTCCTCGTCGTCGAGGTCGGCGCTCAAGTCGTCGGCGCCGTGCACCTCTTCGCCGTCGGCGGCCTCCTGGGTGAGGGCCTCGTCCACCGGCTGGTAGGCGACCAGTCCGGTCGGCTCCAGCATGCGGAACTGTTCGTCCAGCCGCATCATCGTGGTCGAGACTTCCTCCAGCACCTCGTCGGTGGGCTCGTCCATCCCCTCGGGCACCGTCATCGAGGCGGCAAGCACGGGCAGCGGCACCATCGAGCCGGCGGCGACCGCGGGGTCGGTGGCGGTGAGCAGGTAGAGATTGCCCAGGGCGCTGTCGAGTGCTTCGGTCTCCTCCTCGGGATTCCAGTCGATGGCGTCGAGGTCGATGGCGTCCGGGTCGATCTCGCCGTCCTCGCCGACCGCGCCCTCGATGCCGCCCAGCAGCTCCTCGAAGCTGGGAGTCGCGGCGTCCGCGAGCACGGTCTCCAGGCCGGTGCGCCACAGTTCGAGGATCTCGTCGGGGGCGGGTGCGGCGGCCCCGGGGTCGCCGGTCAGACCGCCGAGTTCGGCGTCCGGCGTGGCCACGCCCACCGGTTCGTCACTGCCGGGCCCGGTCTCCCCGGCGGCTCCCGCGTCGCCTCCGGCCGCGTGTCCGCCGTGGCCCGGGTCGCCCGCGTCGTCTGCTGTTGTCTCCTCGTCCTCGTCGATCGCCAACAGCCCGGTGTCCACCGCGAAGTTCCAGGCGTCGGCGGCCAGGGCCGGTGCCTCCTCATCGCCGCTCAGGCCCAGGTGCGCGGCCGCCTCCTTGAGCTGCTGGGAGAGGAGTTCGCCGCCGGCGCCCACCGGGATGCCCGCGCCCGCGGGGCTGCCCGCGCGCGCCCAGCGGGTGAGCTCCACAGCGCGCGCCAGGAGCGGTGCGGCCAGTGCGTCCCGCGCCAGTTCGGCATCGGAGGGCAGCCTTACGGGCGGCAGGGTGGGACGGTCGTCACCGGTCATGTGCGGGTTCATCTCCTACGGGTCCTACGGGTTGCCGGACGGTGCGAGGACCCAGCGTAGACGGGTTCTGTCCCCAGGTGCCCGAATCGTGCACCGGGCACGTAACAAGGCGGCGGCGCACCCGCGCCCCAGGCTGTCACGACCTTGACAACTCCTGTTCGCCCGCCATGCTTTACGCGCGTAGAGAATGCCCCGCGTACAGCCGTCCGTGCTCCCCACGCATCCCGGAGGCCCTCCGTGCCGTCCCACCTCCCGTTCCGCCCGCTCTCCCGCCGGACCACCCGGACCGCGGCCCTCACCGTCGCCGTCTGTTCCACGCTCCTCGTCCTGCCCGCCCCCGCCGGAGCCACGGCGCCCGCCGCCGGTGCGGACTCCGCTTTCCCGCCCCGCATCCACGACATCCAGGGCAGAACCCGGCTCTCGCCGTTCGCCGGGAAGAACGTCACCGGCGTGACCGGAATCGTCACCGGCGTACGGGACTTCGGCGGGTCGAGAGGCTTCTGGCTGCAGGACCCGCGCCCCGACCACGACCGCGCCACCAGCGAGGGGATCTTCGTCTACACCGGGGGCAAGAGCCCCGGGGTCGCCGCCGGGGACGCGCTGCGCGTGAGCGGGAAGGTCCAGGAGTACTACCCGGGCGGCAAGGAGGCGGGCAACCAGTCGGTCACCGAGCTGACCGGCGCGTCCTGGGAGCGGACGGGCGGCGTCGCGGACGCCGAGCTGCCGCGCCCCGTCCGGCTGACGGCGCGCTCCGTCCCCGAGTCCTACGCGCCCGACGCGGACGGGGGCAGCATCGAGGAGCGCAGGCTGCGTCCGAACCGGTACGCGCTCGACCGCTACGAGTCGCTGGAGGGCATGCGGGTCTCCGTACGCGACGTCCGCGTCACCGGTCCCACCTCGCGCTACCACGACCTGTGGGTGACCACCGACCCCCGGCAGAACCCCACCCCGCGCGGCGGCACCCTCTACGGCTCCTACGAGGGCCAGAACGGCGCCCGGATGAAGGTCTCCTCGCTCCTCCCGCTGGCCGAACACCCCTTCCCGAAGGCCGATGTGGGCGACGAGCTGCGCGGCACCACCGAAGGCCCGCTGGACTACGAGCAGTACGGCGGCTACACACTGCGTGCCACCACGCTCGGCGACCACCGCGACAACCACCTCGAGCGTGAGCGCACCCGCGCACAGCGCCGGAACGAGCTGGCGGTGGCCACGTACAACGTCGAGAACCTCTCCCCCAAGTCCGAGCCCGCCAAGTTCGAGCGGCTGGCCGACGGGCTGGTCACCAACCTCTCCTCACCCGACATCGTCACCGTCGAGGAGGTCCAGGACGACACCGGGCCGACGGACGACGGCACGGTCGGCGCCGGGAAGACGCTCGAGATGCTCACCGACGCCATCCGGAAGGCGGGCGGACCCTCCTACGAGTGGCGCCAGATCGACCCGGCCGACAAGGCCGATGGCGGCCAGCCCGGCGGCAACATCCGCGTGGCCTTCCTCTACAACCCCGAGCGGGTCTCCTTCACCGACCGCCCCGGCGGCGACACCACGACCCCGGTGAAGGTCGTGGCCAAGGGCGGCAAGCCAGCGCTGTCCGCATCACCGGGCCGGATCGCGCCGCAGGACCCCGCGTGGAAGGCCAGCCGCAAGCCGCTGGCCGGCGAGTTCCGCTTCCGGGGCCGCACGGTGTTCGTGATCGCCAACCACTTCAGCTCCAAAGGCGGCGGCGACCTCGACGGCGACCAGCCCATGGAGGGCCGCTTCCAGCCGCCCGCCCGGCACTCGGAGCCGCAGCGGATCGAACAGGCCGACGTGGTCAACCGTTTCGTCCGGAACATCCGCGCCATCGACCGGAACGCCGTCGTCGTCGCGGGCGGCGACTTCAACGACTTCCCCTTCTCCCCCGCGCTCAAGACGCTGCGCTCCGGCCACACGCTGACCAGCCCCATGAACCGGCTGCCGGCCGACGAGCGCTACGGCTATGTCTTCAACGGCAACTCCCAGACCCTGGACCACCTGCTGACCAGCCCGGGCGCCGGCCGCCCCGAATACGACATCGTCCACATCAACGCGGAGTTCGCGGACCAGACGAGCGACCACGACCCCTCGGTGGTCCGCATCCGCTGATCGCCTCTCAGCGGGGCGCCCCCGGCTGACCGTACTGCGGCATACCGTACGCAGGCGGCAGCCCCTGAGGTGCCGGGCCACCCATTGCGGGGCCCGGCGCGGGCGGCGCCCCCACAAGATCCCGAACCAGCAGCGTCGCCCCCGCGACAGCGCCCGGCATCAAGGGGACAGCGAGCAGCGGCACCAGGAAGGCCAGGACCAGGGGCGCCCCGAAGCCGAGCGCCAGCGCCTTGCGCCGGCGCAGCATCGCAAGCCGCTCCCGCACGGGTACGCCCCGGCGCTGCAGTCCGACCGAGGCGAGCTCCAGGGTGAGGAAGAAGCCGGAGACACAGATGCCGACCACTGGTACGACCGTCTGCCCGATGAACGGCACAAAGCCGAGAAAGAACAGCGGGATCGTGAACAGCAGCGTCCGGAGGAGGACGTAGAGGCTGTCGCGCAGCGAGGTCCACAGCCCGCGCAGCAGTGACTCCTCGACCATGCCCTCGGGCAGCTCGCCCTCGCTCTCCTCCACCTGCTCCGAGAGCTTCTCGTAGAAGGGATCGCCGATCAGCAGCGCGACGGCGGCGAAGGTGACCACCGCCAGCATCAGCACGCCGAGCCACAGCATGACGGCGAAGACCCCCCGGGTCAGCGCCCGTCCGGTGGTGCCCCAGTCGTCGGCGAAGGGCGTGGCCCAGGTGGCGATGTCGTCGGCCCAGAAGCCGAGCGCCGTGAGGGCCGCCGCATAGAGGACAAGAGTGATCAGCGCGGGCAACAGCCCGAATCCGAACCACCGCCCGTGGGTGAGCACCCACTGCTGTCCCCGCCCCAAGTACCGCAGTCCGGCCCCAAGATCGCGCATGCCCGCAAGCCTATGGCCTACGGGCATGCGCGCGGGACTGCCGTCGGGGCTGCCGCCCGATCGGTTGCCCAGTTGTGACCGATCCCAGCAGGGATGCTCAGTTGTGGCTGTGCAGCGCCTCGTTCAGACCGCCCCAGGAACCGCTGCGCTGCAGGGCCTCGACGGCGCCGGTCACCGAGTTGCGGCGGAAGAGCAGGTTGGTGGCGCCGGACAGCTCCAGCGCCTTGACGATCTTGCCGTCCGGGAGCGTGACGCGGGTGCCGGCCGTGACGTAGAGACCGGCCTCCACCACGGAGTCGTCGCCGAGCGAGATGCCGATGCCCGCCTCGGCGCCGATCAGGCAGCGCTCGCCGATGGAGATGATCTGCTTGCCGCCGCCGGAGAGGGTGCCCATGATCGAGGCGCCGCCGCCGAGGTCGGTGCCGTCGCCGAGGACGACGCCCGCGCTGATCCGGCCCTCGACCATCGAGGTGCCCAGGGTTCCGGCGTTGAAGTTGCAGAACCCCTCGTGCATGACCGTGGTGCCCTCGGCCAGGTGGGCGCCGAGCCGTACGCGGTCGGCGTCACCGATGCGCACGCCCTTGGGCACCACGTAGTCGGTCATCCGCGGGAACTTGTCGACGCTGGTCACGGTCAGGTGCGCGCCCGAGGCGCGAGCGGCGAGCCGGACCTCTTCGACCTTGTCCACCGGCACGGGGCCGAGGTTGGTCCAGGCGACATTGGCCAGGTGGGCGAACTGCCCTTCGAGGCTGAGGCCGTGCGGCTTGACCAGCCGGTGGCTGAGCAGGTGCAGCCGCAGATAGACGTCGTGGGCGTCCAGCGGCTTGTCGTCCAGGGAGGAGATGACCGTACGGACGGCCACGACCTCGACCCCGCGGCGGGGGTCCGCACCGAGGGCCTGCGGCGCGCTCTCGCCGAGCAGCTCAGCGGCGCGCTCCGCGCTCAGCCGCTCGCTTCCGGCGGGGCCGGGCTCGGCGACGAGCTCCGGCTGCGGAAACCAGGTGTCCAGGACAGTACCGTCGGCGGCGACGGTGGCGAGGCCGGCGGCGACGGCGCCGGTGGTGCTGGGAGAGGTGGGTGCTTCGGTCATACCTGGAACGCTATCCGGCCCGGGTAGGGAATGACGAACCGGTCCACAGGTCGGGCAGCGGCCGTCACGGTTCGTCACGGCCGGTGGGCGGTGCCGGTTCGCCGAGCACCCGGGCGAGCGCCGAGCGCACCTCGGTCCGGTCGAAGGGCCGGTCGGTGAGCAGGAACTGCAGCAGCAGCCCGTCGATCAGCGCCGCCAGCGCCCGCGCGGTGGCGAGGTCGGCGGTGTGGCGGCCGACCACCTCGACCCAGTCGTCGATCCAGGCCGCCGCGACCGGCTGGAGGGCGGGGCGGCGCAGTGCGGCCAGATACAGCTCGTACTCCAGCCGGATGCGCCCGTGCGCGCCGGAGGTGTATTCCTCCAGGATCCGGGTCAGCGCGTCCAGCAGCGGCTCGTCGCCCGACAGCTCGGCATCCCATGTCTCGAGCCCGGACTGCGGCCCGCAGGTGACCTGCCGCAGCGCCGCGACGAGCAGGTCGTCCAGGCTCGCGAAGTGGTACGTCGTGGAGCCGAGCGGCACATCGGCCTCGGCCGCGACCGAGCGGTGGCTCAGCGCCGAGATGCCCTTCAGCTCCACTGTCCGGATCGCCGCGTCGATGATGCGCTGCCGCCGCTCGGGGTCGTAGCGCCGGCCCATCAGTGTGCTCCTCCCAGGTTGAGGACGACCACGCCGCAGATGACCAGCAGCAGGCCGAGGATCTTCATGGCGGTGACCGCCTCTCCGATGAACACCATGCCGATCAGCGCGATGGCCGCGGTTCCGGCGCCGGACCAGATGGCATAGGCGGTCCCCACGGACATGCTCTTGAGAGTCTGCGCGAGCAGCACGAACGCCACCAGATAGCCGGCCGCCGTGACCAGCGAGGGCACCAGCCTGCTGAAGCCGTCGCTGTACTTCATCGCGGTCGTCCCCAGCACCTCGGCGAGGATCGCGCCCGCCAGCGTCATATAGACCATGCGTACGAGCGTACACAGCGATACGTACGGTCGTACACACATTTTTTCGTACCGCTCTCCCGCTGTGAACAGTTGCGGTACCGAAAGTGCCGCTGAAATCGATCACGGTCGGCCAGCACAGGGGATGCGCCTGCCGCTGGGGTTCACGGAAAGGTCGCCGGGCCGCCGACGGCGCCGTGGGAGGTCGTGGAGTACCCGGTCAGGGCCTGCGTCCCTTCCGTGAACCAGACGCGCCCGAGGACGGTGACGAGGAGGAGTAGCCCGGGTCAGTCCGGACCGGTGCCCACTCAAGCTATGAGTAGGCGGAGGCCGAGGTCTGCCGTATCGAGGTCGGCAAGGTCGCTGTTGCGCTCAGCCCACCGGCCGGAGTCGAGGTCGTCGCGGAGGCTTCGCACCGCCCGCTGCTCAGCCTCCGGCCCGACCCTCGTCCACACCGACACCGCACGGCGCACGTGATCCTCCAGATACGCCCCTGGTCTGCGCCAGTACGCCTCGAACAGGCCGTCAGCGCAGTCCCACGGGATGGGCACCGGCTCAGCGCGGGCGCCGATCGCTTCGGCCATCCCAGCAAGGGAGGGAAATTCCGCGAGGACGGCGGCGAACTCGGGCAGGTAGTCGCGGGTAAGCCAGAACCGGTCCTGCCATCCGGGCTCGTCGGTGTCGAAGGTGAGCACCACTACTCGGCGGGCCACGCGCCGCATCTCACGCAGCCCCGCTATCGGGTCCCCCCAGTGGTGAACAGTGGAGACGGCCATCGCGACGTCGAAGGATTGGCCCTCGAACGGCAGGCTCTCCGCGGCGGCGGCCACGCACGGCGCCGAGCCGGCAGGCCGCTGACGCCGCATGACCTCCGACGGCTCTACCGCGGTCACCTCGCGATCAGTCGGCTCGTAGGAGCCGGTGCCGGCCCCGACATTCAATACTTTCCGCGCGTCCCCGAGCGCGTCCAAGATCTGCGCTGCGATCCGCGGCTCGGTACGCCGCGTCGCCGTGTAAGCGCCGCCGATCACGTCGTACAGCCGTGCACCGAGCACCCCCAGTTGCTCCTCCGGTGTCACCGTCAGTCCCCTCGCCCGTGCCTCGAGTTCCCTGTCAATGGCCGCCACCATGGCGTCAGCACGATCACGCCGCTCCAGCAGCAGGCCACGCAGTCGACGCAGGTGCGCGACCGCGTCGGTGGCCGAGTCTCCGACCAGTTCCGCAACCTCCCGCAACCCGAAGCCCAGCCGCCGGTAGGCCAGCACTTCCCTCAGCCGCTCGACGTCTCCCGCCGAGTAGGCCCGGTACCCACCGGCGGTCCGCGCCGACGGACGCACGAGCCCGATCTCGTCATAGTGATGTAGCGTGCGGACGCTCACGTCGGCCAGCCCGGCCACGCGCCCCACAGTCCAGTGATCTTCCACGGCACCGACTATGCAGCCTGACGTCACGTGAGGGTCAAGAGCCGCACTCATGACCCGCAAGAGCCGACGCGGAGCCGTAGCCGCCGCACACCGCGTTACCGTCGGAAACGGTCCCTTGTGCGAGCAATATCAAACGCGGCGGCCCGGCGGACGCGGAGCGCCGTTCCGGTTCGCAGAACTCGTTCTCACCCGAAGTCGGATTGGGGGCACTTCTGCGAATCGTTTGTGACGGCATCCAGGGCATGACGGCCCCTCGAGAAGGGCCTTCCCGGGCGAAGCGGACGACGTCGAGCGGCGCCCCTGCCCGCGCTGCCGGGCCGAACCCGGCTCAACGTGCCGCTCGCGCTCCGGCGCGGTCGCCAACACCTACCCACAGGAGGCGTACCCCGAAGCCGTCGCCCAAGCGCACGCCGACTTCGCCGGTCTCCCAAGACGCTGACGACATCCCCGCCCCGCCGAGTTCGTATCCGGCGGCCGGACGACCCGCACACCCCGACGCCCGCCGGGCCATGATCAACCTCAGCGGCTCTCTCTGTACCGCAACTACTCACACCCGTCTCCCGGGGTCATGCGACCGGGTACGGAAACGGCCGCGCACCCGGTGGGTGCGCGGCCGTTTCGGCGTACGTACGGAAGTGCCGGGGCGCTCAGACGTTGAAGCCCAGGGCCCGCAGCTGCTCGCGGCCGTCGTCGGTGATCTTGTCCGGGCCCCACGGGGGCATCCAGACCCAGTTGATCTTCAGCTCGTTGACGATGCCCTCGGTGGCCGAGCGCGCCTGGTCCTCGATGACGTCGGTCAGCGGGCAGGCCGCCGAGGTGAGCGTCATATCGATGGTGGCGATGTTCGAGTCATCGATGTGGATGCCGTAGACCAGGCCGAGGTTGACGACATCGATGCCCAGCTCGGGGTCGACGACGTCCATCATCGCCTCGCGGACCTCGTCCTCACTCGCGGGCTTGGTGGTCATCTCGGTCATGCGGTCTTCTCCTTGGCCGAGTCGGCTTCGGTCCCCAGCGCCTGCGCCGTCGCGTCCTTCCACGCCATCCAGCTCAAGAGCGCGCACTTCACACGCGCCGGGTACTTCGAGACCCCGGCGAACGCCACGGCGTCCTCCAGCAGGTCTTCCATCTTGTCGTCCGGCTCCAGCTGGCCCTTGGACTGCATCAGCTCCAGGAAGCTCTCCTGAATTCTGCGGGCCTCGGCCAGATCCTTGCCGACCAGCAGCTCGTTCAGCACCGAGGCGCTGGCCTGGCTGATGGAACAGCCCTGGCCCTCGTACGACACGTCCTCGATGGTGTCGCCGTCGTACCGCACCCGCAAGGTGATCTCGTCACCGCACGTCGGGTTGACGTGATGCACTTCGGCGTCACCGTCGCGCAGCCCACGCCCATGCGGATTCTTGTAGTGGTCCAGGATGACTTCCTGGTACATCGAGTCCAGCTTCACCGACAGCCCCTAAGCGAAGAAATTCCGTACGTGCTCCAGGCCGTCCGCCAGGGCGTCCACCTCGGCGGGCGTGGAGTACAGATAGAACGACGCTCGTGTCGTCGCAGGAATTCCGTACCGCAGGCAGACGGGGCGGGCGCAGTGGTGGCCGACGCGCACCGCGATGCCCTGCTCGTCCAGGACCTGGCCCACGTCGTGCGGGTGGATGTCACCCAGCGTGAACGAGATCGTCGCGCCGCGGTCCTCGGCCGTGGCCGGGCCGATGATCCGCAGGTCCGGGATCTGATTGAGCTTGCGCACCGCGTACTCGGTCAGCGCGTGCTCGTGCTGCTGGATACGGTCCATGCCGATCGCCGAGAGGTAGTCCACGGCGGCGCCCAGCCCGACGGCCTGGGCCACCGGAGGAGTGCCCGCCTCGAACTTGTGCGGTGCCGGAGCGTACGTCGACGAGTGCATCGTGACGGTCTCGATCATCTCCCCGCCGCCGAGGAACGGCGGCAGGTCGTTGAGCAGCTCCTGGCGCCCCCACAGCACGCCGATGCCGGTGGGCCCGCACATCTTGTGCCCGGTGAAGGCCACGAAGTCGGCCTGCAGCGCCTGCACGTCCAGCACCATGTGCGGGGCCGCCTGCGAGGCGTCCACCACGACCAGGGCGCCCACTTCCTGGGCCCGCCGCACGATGTCCTCGACGGGGTTGAAGGTGCCCATGATGTTGGAGACGAGCGTGAGCGCGACCACCTTGGTGCGCTCGGTGATCAGCTCCTCGATCCCGGCCAGGTCCAGCCGGCCCTCGTCGGTGAGCCCGAACCACTTCAGCTTCGCGCCGGTGCGCTGCGACAGCAGCTGCCACGGAACGATGTTGGAGTGGTGCTCCATCTCCGTGATGACGATCTCGGTGTCCCGCTCGACGCGGTAGGGCTCGTCCGCCCAGCCGAGCATGTTCGCCACCAGGTTGAGGGACTCCGAGGCGTTCTTCGTGAAGATCACCTCGTCGCGGCTGGGCGCGTTGATGAACGCGGCGACCTTGTCGCGCGCGCCCTCGTACAGCGCCGTGGCCTCCTCGGCCAGCACATGCACGCCCCGGTGGACGTTGGCGTTGTGCTTCTCGTAGTAGTCGGCCAGCGCGTCGAGCACCTGGGTCGGCTTCTGCGAGGTGGCGGCGTTGTCCAGGTAGACGAGCTTCTGCCCGTCGTGCACCAGGCGGTCCAGGATCGGAAAGTCCTTACGGATCGCCTCGGTGTCCAGAAGACCCGGGAGCTGTGTCACGCAGTGGCACCACCCTTCACGTACTCCTCGTAGCCCTCTTCCTCCAGCTTGTCGGCCAGCTCGGGGCCGCCGGACTCGGCGATCCGCCCCTTGGCGAAGACGTGCACGTGGTCCGGCTTGATGTAGCGGAGGATGCGGGTGTAGTGCGTGATCAGCAGGGTGCCGACCTCGCCGGTCTCGCGGACGCGGTTGACGCCCTCGGAGACGACACGCAGCGCGTCCACGTCGAGCCCGGAGTCGGTCTCGTCCAGGATCGCGATCTTCGGCCGCAGCAGTTCCAGCTGCAGGATCTCGTGGCGCTTCTTCTCACCGCCGGAGAAGCCCTCGTTGACGTTCCGCTCGGCGAACGCCGGGTCGATCGAGAGGCGCTCCATGGCCTCCTTGACCTCCTTGACCCAGGTACGCAGCTTGGGGGCCTCGCCGCGGATGGCGGTCGCCGAGGTGCGCAGGAAGTTGGAGACCGACACACCGGGGACCTCGACCGGGTACTGCATGGCGAGGAAGACACCGGCGCGGGCGCGCTCGTCGACGGACATCTCCAGGACGTCCTCGCCGTCGAGCTTCACCGAGCCGCTGGTGACGGTGTACTTCGGGTGCCCCGCCAGCGAGTAGGCCAGCGTGGACTTGCCGGAGCCGTTCGGGCCCATGATCGCGTGCGTTTCGCCCTGCTTCACGGTCAGGTCGACGCCGCGCAGGATCTCGTTCGGGCCGCCTTCGGTTTCGACGGAGACGTGCAGGTCGTTGATCTCAAGCGTTGCCATGGGGACTTCAGGACTCCTGTGTGACGGAGACGAGCACATCGTCCCCTTCGATCTTTACGGGGTACACGGGGACGGGGCGGGTGGCGGGCAGTCCGGAGGGCTTACCGGTCCGCAGGTCGAAGCGCGAGCCGTGCAGCCAGCACTCGATGGTGCAGTCCTCCACCTCGCCCTCGGAGAGCGACACGTTGGCGTGCGAGCAGATGTCGTTGATGGCGAACACCTCGCCCTCGGTCTTGACGAGGGAGACCGGGACGCCGCCCAGCTCCACCCGCAGCGGGGTGTCCTCCTCCAGCTCGCTCAGCGAAGCCGCTTTGACAAAGGCTTCCTCGCTCATGAGACCGATGCCTCCAGCTCCGCCTCGATCCTGGCGATGAGGCGCTCCTCCACGTCCGGCAGGCCGACCTGCTGGACGAGCTCGGCGAAGAAGCCGCGCACCACCAGACGGCGCGCCTCACGCTCGGGGATGCCGCGCGCCATCAGGTAGAACAGCTGCTCGTCCTCGAAGCGGCCGGTGGCCGAGGCGTGCCCGGCGCCGACGATCTCGCCGGTCTCGATCTCCAGGTTGGGCACCGAGTCGACACGCGAGCCGTCGGTGAGCACCAGGTTGCGGTTGAGCTCGTAGGTGTCGGTGCCGGTGGCCTCGGCCCGGATGAGCACATCACCGATCCACACCGCGTGCGCGTCGTCGCCCTGAAGTGCGCCCTTGTAGGCGACATTGCTGCGGCAGTTGGGGGTGTCGTGGTCGACCAGCAGCCGGTGCTCCTGGTGCTGCCCCGCGTCGGTGAAGTACAGCCCGTACAGCTCTGCCTCGGCGCCGGGGCCCGCGTAGCTGACCCGGGGGTTGAGCCGCACCAGATCGCCGCCGAAGGTGACAACGACCGATTTGAACGTCGCGTCCCGGCCCACCAGCGCGTTGTGCTGCGAGCAGTGCACGGCCGTGTCGTCCCAGTCCTGGACGGAGACCACGGTGACCTTGGCGCCGTCGCCGACCACGAACTCCACGTTGGCCGAGCGCACCGCGTCACCCGTGTGGTCGATGACGATGACGACCTCGGCGAAGGCGCCGATGTCGAAGACGGTGTGCCCGTAGGTGACACCGCCCTCGCCGTGCAGGCTGACCCGCACCGGCTCGGTCAGCACCGCGTCCTTGGGCACCGAGACGACACTGGCCTTCTCGAACGAGGAGAACGCCTGGGCCGCCACCCGGTCCACCGGCTTGCCGGCGCGGCCGATGCGCGCGTCGTCGCGGGACACCTTCTCGACGGTGACACCGTCGGGCGCCGACACCTCGGTCTTGACCGTGCCGGTCGCCTGCGCCGTGCCGTCGTGCAGGCCCTTGAGCCGGTCCAGAGGAGTGAACCGCCACTCCTCCTCGCGGCCGTGCGGCACCGGGAAGTCCGCCACGTCGAAGGACGGCGGAGCGCTCATCCTCGTGGCGGTGGTGGACTCTGCGGCCACCGCGATGGCTCCGGTCGTGTTGGACCCGACCGGTGGGGGTCCCCCCTGGACCGGAGCTTGCCGCAGGTCCTTGGGGGAGTTCTGGGCCTCAGCCATGGCTGTCGTGTTGCTCGCTTTCTGGGATCAAGAACGGTGCTGCCTCAAGCGGGGGACGGAGCGGAGGGCGTCAGCCGACCGCACCCTCCATCTGCAGCTCGATCAGCCGGTTGAGTTCCAGCGCGTACTCCATGGGCAGCTCCTTGGCGATCGGCTCGACGAAGCCGCGCACGATCATCGCCATGGCCTCGTCCTCGGACAGCCCGCGGCTCATCAGGTAGAAGAGCTGGTCGTCGCTGACCTTGGAGACCGTCGCCTCGTGGCCCATCGTCACGTCGTCCTCGCGGACGTCGACGTAAGGGTAGGTGTCGGAGCGCGAGATGGTGTCGACCAGCAGCGCGTCGCACAGCACGTTGGACTTGGAGCCCTCGGCGCCCTCGCCGATCTCGATCAGACCGCGGTAGGAGGTGCGGCCACCGCTGCGGGCCACCGACTTGGAGACGATGTTCGAGGAGGTGCGGGGGGCCATGTGGACCATCTTGGCGCCCGCGTCCTGGTGCTGGCCCTCGCCCGCGAAGGCGACGGACAGCGTCTCGCCCTTGGCGTGCTCACCCATGAGGTAGACCGCCGGGTACTTCATCGTCACCTTGGAGCCGAGGTTGCCGTCCACCCACTCCATGGTCGCGCCCTCGTAGGCCACGGCGCGCTTGGTGACCAGGTTGTAGACGTTGTTCGACCAGTTCTGGATCGTCGTGTAGCGGCAGCGGCCGCCCTTCTTGACGATGATCTCGACGACGGCCGAGTGCAGCGAGTCCGAGTTGTAGATCGGCGCCGTGCAGCCCTCGACGTAGTGCACATAGGCGTCCTCGTCGACGATGATCAGCGTCCGCTCGAACTGACCCATGTTCTCGGTGTTGATCCGGAAGTACGCCTGCAGCGGGATGTCGACGTGCACGCCCGGCGGCACGTAGATGAAGGAGCCGCCCGACCACACCGCGGTGTTCAGCGCGGCGAACTTGTTGTCACCGGCCGGAATGACCGTGCCGAAGTGCTCCTGGAACAGCTCGGGGTGCTCGCGCAGCGCGGTGTCCGTGTCCAGGAAGAGGACGCCCTGCTTCTCCAGGTCCTCACGGATCTGGTGGTAGACGACCTCCGACTCGTACTGCGCGGCGACACCGGCGACCAGGCGCTGCTTCTCCGCCTCCGGGATGCCGAGCTTGTCGTAGGTGTTCTTGATGTCCTCGGGCAGGTCCTCCCAGCTCTGGGCCTGCTTCTCGGTGGACCGGACGAAGTACTTGATGTTGTCGAAGTCGATGCCCGACAGATCCGAGCCCCAGTTCGGCATCGGCTTCTTCTCGAAGAGCTTGTGGCCCTTGAGCCGCAGCTTGAGCATCCAGTCGGGCTCGTTCTTCTTCCCCGAGATGTCGCGGACGACATCCTCGGACAGGCCACGCTTGGCGGCTGCGCCCGCGGCATCGGGGTCGGCCCAGCCGTACTCGTACTTGCCCAGCCCCTCAAGCTCGGGGTGAGCAGTCTCCGTAGGAGCGGTCATGCGGGGTTCCTCCCGGCCTCGTTCGCGTTGGTGGCGTTGCTGGCGTTGCTGTTCTTGGGTGGTGTTACCGGCGTCCTGGCCGCCGGGGGCTTCGCCGCGGCGGACTTGGGGTGCGCGTGCGTCCTGGGGATGAACGTCGTGCACACTCCGTCGCCGTGCGCGATGGTCGCCAGGCGCTGGACGTGCGTGCCGAGCAGCCGGGAGAAGACCTCGGTCTCCGCCTCGCACAGTTGCGGGAACTGCTCGGCGGTGTGGGCCACCGGGCAGTGGTGCTGGCAGAGCTGCTCGCCGGCTTGGGCGGGCGCGGCACGCGCGGTGGCAGCGTACCCGTCCTCGGACAGCGCACGCGCCAGCGCTTGCGCCCGTTCCTCCGGGGGGACGCTCGCCAGCGCCTCGTGGTACTTCTCCGCCTGTGCCTCGACGCGCGCACGAGCGAAGGCCGCGACGGCGGCCTCCCCGACCTCACCACCACCGGCGGTGCGGGCGATCCACCGCAGGGCTTCGGCGGCCAGCTGGTCGTACGCCTGGTCGAAGGCGTCCCGGCCGCAGTCCGTCAGAGCGAAGACCTTGGCGGGGCGTCCCCTGCCGCGCGACCCGTAGACCCGCTTGGCGCGGGCCTCGACGACGCCCTCGGCGACGAGCGCGTCCAGATGACGGCGTACGGCGGCCTGGGTGAGCTCCAGGCGCAGCGCCAGCTCGGCCGCGGTGGACGGACCGTGGTCGAGAATGGAGCGCGCGACCTTGTTCCTCGTGCCGTGCTGTTCATCCTGTGTTGTGGAGGGGCCCGACGCGGCGGCCCCGGTGGCCTGTGCGGCCATCGGTCGGTCCTCCCGAGCCTGCTCCCTCTTTTTCACAACGTCATTGTTGCTTAATTCGGCTGACCTCAGCAAGCGGTGGCTGTGACCAGCCGCAATGGGGTGCATCACGTAAGGCATGCCTAACCAGGAGAGGTCGCCCCAGGCCCGTACAGCCCGCCAGAAGAGTGGCGCGGCACCCTCCTTAGACTGCCCTGCATGCGAAGTTCAGCGGCTGTGGAAGTCGCCGGGCTGGTGAAGCGGTACGGCAGCAGGACCGCCGTCGACGGGCTGGACCTGACCGTCGAGCGGGGCACCGTCACCGCGTTCCTCGGCCCCAATGGAGCAGGCAAGACCACCACCATCGAGACCTGCGAGGGCTACCGGCGCCCCGATGCGGGCACCGTACGGGTCCTCGGCCTCGACCCGGTGATCCAGGGCGACGAGCTGCGGCCCCGGATCGGGGTGATGCTCCAGAGCGGCGGGATCTACCCCACGGCCAGAGCGGAGGAGACGCTCCGCCATATGGCGGCCCTGCACGCGCATCCGCTGGATGTGACCGCGCTGATCGAACGCCTGGGCCTGGGCGGCTGCGGCCGCACCCCCTACCGCCGGCTCTCCGGTGGCCAGCAGCAGCGCCTGGCACTCGCGCTGGCCCTGGTCGGCCGCCCCGAGCTGGTCTTCCTCGACGAGCCCACCGCGGGACTCGACCCGCAGGCCCGCCACGCCACCTGGGACCTGGTCCGCGAGCTGCGCGCCGACGGCGTGACGGTGCTGCTGACCACCCACTACATGGACGAAGCCGAGGAGCTGTCCGAGGACGTCGCCATCGTCGACGGCGGCAAGGTCATCGCCCAGGGCGCGCCCGAGGTGCTGTGCAAGGGCGGCGCCGAGAACACGCTGCGCTTCACCGGGCGCCCGGGACTGGACCTGACCTCCCTGCTCAAGGCGCTGCCCGCGGAGACCGTCGCGGTCGAGCTCAGCCCCGGCAGCTACCGCCTCACCGGCACCGTCGACCCGCAGCTGCTGGCCACCGTGACCTCCTGGTGCGCCCAGAACGGCGTCCTGCCGGACCGCATCTCGGTGGAGCGGCGGACGCTGGAGGACGTCTTCTTGGAGCTGACGGGGAAGGAGCTGCGGTCGTGAGGCGGGACACCAAGACCGGCCGGGGGCCCGGGGGTCGCCCCCCGGAGGACAGCAGCTTGGAGCTGACGGGGAAGGAGCTGCGGTCGTGAGGGGGCGCACTTTGCGGAAGGAGCTGCGGTCGTGAGTGGTACCGAGGCGGCCGGGACCTATACGCCGAAGCCGGGTGCGGCACCGCTGCCGCGCATGGTGCGGGCACAGGCGTGGCTGGAGACCCGTACGCAGCTGCGGAACGGCGAGCAGCTGTTGCTCACCGTCATCATTCCCACACTGCTGCTGGTGCTCTTCAGCGCCGTGGACATCGTGGACACCGGCAAGGGCTCGCGGGTCGACTTCCTGGCGCCCGGCATTCTGGCGCTGGCGATGCTCTCGACCGCCTTCACCGGGCAGGCCATCGCCACCGGCTTCGAGCGCCGCTACGGCGTCCTGAAACGGCTCGGCGCCTCACCGCTGCCCCGGTGGGCACTGATGACGGCGAAGACCTGCTCCGTCCTGGTCATCGAGGCCCTGCAGGTGCTGCTGCTGACCGTGGTGGCGCTCGCGCTGGGCTGGTCGCCGCACGGCAATCCGGCGACGGTGCTGCTTCTGCTGCTGCTCGGCACGGCCGCGTTCTCCGGGCTGGGCCTGCTGATGGCCGGCACGCTCAAGGCGGAGGCGACACTGGCTGGGGCCAATCTGGTCTTCATCCTGCTGCTGGTCGGCGGCGGCGTCATCGTCCCGCTGGACAAGTTCCCCCATGCCGCGCAGAGCGTGCTGCAGCTGCTGCCGATCTCCGCGCTCTCCGACGGCCTGCGCGAGGTGCTGCGGCACGGCGCCGGGATGCCGTGGGGCGATCTGGGGGTGCTGGCGGTGTGGGCGCTGCTGGGGCTGGGCGCGGCGGCGCGCTTCTTCAAATGGGAGTGAGGCCCCTTCTCGGTGGCCCCTCGTGAATGCGCGCACAAGCGGCGTCCTACCATGGCTCCGTGCCGAAACTGCTCGAACTCGTACGTAACCCCATCGCGTACATCGCCGCGCGCTGGACGCCCTCGCCCCGCACCGTCGAGCGGGCGGCTCTCCTCTCGCTGCTGATGAGCATCGTCATCGTGGTCACCGGCGGTGCCGTGCGGCTGACCGGCTCCGGGCTGGGCTGCGACACCTGGCCCAAGTGCAGCGCCGACAGCCTCACCGCCACCTCGGCGATGGGATTCCACGGTGCCATCGAG
Source organism: Streptomyces spirodelae (assembly GCF_017676385.1). Taxonomy (GTDB): domain Bacteria; phylum Actinomycetota; class Actinomycetes; order Streptomycetales; family Streptomycetaceae; genus Streptomyces; species Streptomyces spirodelae. Next base: position 29,954 of record NZ_JAFFZN010000023.1, on the reverse strand, counting down.
TTCGGCAACCGCATGATGACCTGGGTCGTCTCGGCCGCGGTCGGCTGGACGATCATCGTCGTACGGGCGGCGAAGCCGGCGCGCAGGGGGCTGAGCAGGCTCGCCTGGTCGCAGTTCTGGGTGGTGATGAGCAACGGCGTCGTGGGCGGCATCACCGTTTGGGTGAAGCTGAACCCGTTCGTCGTCGCCGGGCACTTCCTGGCCGCGACGGCGCTGCTGACGGTCACCACTCTCACCTGGCTGCGCGCACGGGAGGGTGACGACCCGCCCCGTCCGCTGGTGGGCAAGCCCGTCAAGAAGCTCAGCTGGGTGCTGACCTTCTTCGCCGCCTGCCTCATCGTGGCGGGCACCGTGGTGACCGGCGCCGGACCGCACGCCGGTGACAGCAGCAAGGTCGACCGGATGCCGGTCTCCGTGCAGCTGGCGACACAGACGCACGCCGCCTTCGCCTGGATCGTGGTGGCCCTGGCTGTGGTGCTCTACGCGGGCCTGCGCGTGATGGACGCGCCCATGGGCCCCCGGCGCACCGCGCGCAATCTGATCCTGGTGCTGCTCGGCCAGGGCGTGCTCGGCTATGTGCAGTACGTCACCGATCTGCCCGAACTGCTGGTCGGCCTGCATCTGCTGGGCTCGACGCTGGTGTGGATCGGCGTCCTGCGGGTGCTGCTCTCCACCCGGGAGCGCGGCCTTGCGGCTGTGGCCGAGGAGACCGGTCCGGCCCCCGAGTCCGCCGCCGCCCCTCTCGCCGGTTTGGCTACCCGCGGGTAGCATCTGCCGTATGGCAGCAGACAGCAACAAGCGGGCGGCGCGGCTCGCCCAGCGGATCGGCGCGTTCACACAGCGCCACGGCGGGAGCGCCGAGGCGCAGATCGCCTACGTGGGTCAGGTCGGTTTCCGTATCTCCCTGGTCGGCGCGGACGGCACCTGGGGCGACCAGATGGCGCCTTCGAAGGAGACCGCCGAGGAGGCGGTGCGGGCCTGCCCGGACGTCACGCTCAAGGAGAGCTTCGACGGAGAGATGGCTGAGCACATGCGGACCGGGCCGTACGAGTGGTCCCGTATGGCCGGCACGCAGCTGGGCGGCCCGGCGAACCGGTAGCCGCTCTCACCCCCACCGCGACGCCGGTGGGGGTGCGCCGCTGCCCCCGGCGGGAAGAGGCGGCCCCCACCAGCAAAGAGCGAACCCCTTCCGGCATCGGGAGGGGTCGACTCATGTGTGGTCCAAGCGCAGCGTTCAGCGCAGGAAGGGGTCGATGGCCACCGCTGCGAAGACCAGGGAGACGTAGGTGATCGACCAGTGGAAGAGCCGCATCTCCTTGAGCTTGGCGCCCGTGAGGCCGGCGCGGGCGCGAGCCCGCAGGGCGTGCGCCTCCCACAGCCACAGTCCGCCCGAGAGCGTCGCGACCAGCGGGTAGAACCAGCCGACGTACCCCAGCGGCCACAGCAGCAGGGAGACGAGGACCATCACCCAGCTGTAGATCACGATCTGGTTGGCGACCACGACGTTGCCGGCGACGGCCGGGAGCATGGGAACGCCGACCCGCTTGTAGTCCTCGGTCACCTTCATGGACAGCGGCCAGTAGTGCGGCGGCGTCCAGAAGAACATCACCAGAAAGAGGATGACGGCCGCCCAGCTCACCTCGTTGGTCACCGCCGACCAGCCGATGAAGACGGGCAGGCAGCCGGCGATGCCGCCCCACACGATGTTCTGCGAGGTGCGCCGCTTCAGGAGCATCGTGTAGACGACGACGTAGAAGAGGACAGCACCCAACGACAGCGCCGCCGACAGCCAGTTGACCAGCAGTCCGAACATCAGAGTGGAGACCACCGCGAGGCTGATCCCGAACACCAGGCACTCGGCCGGGCTGACCATTCCGGTCACGACGGGGCGCCGCTCGGTGCGGTGCATCAGCGCGTCGATGTCGCGGTCGATGTACATGTTCAGCGCGTTGGCGCCGCCCGCGGACAGGTAGCCGCCGAGACAGGTGATCACCACGAGCCAGAGGTCGGGGACGCCCTGAGCCGCCAGGAACATGACCGGGACGGTGGTCATCAGGAGCAGCTCGATGATCCGCGGCTTGGTCAGCTCGATGAACGCCTTCACGCGGGCACCGAGCGGCCGGTGACCGCTGGGCTCCAGCGTCCCCGCAGGACGGGATTCGACGGCCGTCACGGACACCTCTGATCGCCTCATAAGGAACCAGCGAACCCGCACGGGCGCACGGAAGGAAAAGGGTGCAGGCCCGGGTCAAGCTCGCGCGTACCACGCCACTTTAGACGTTGGCGATACCTCGCCAGTCACGGGGGGTCTCCGTGTTGGCTCCGGCGGCGCGGGCCGGGCCCGTGGCCGGCCCGCGAGGCGTCGTGGGCAGGTACACGGGGAATCGGGCCGTGTTCGACGGGCGAATCGGGGGAACAGACGTCAGCCTGGGAGTGGTACTCCGGCGCCACCCGGCAGAAATCGATGGGAATTGCAACCATATCTTTCGTGTTTCTGTGGCCGGTGGCCGCGACGCGGGGGGCGACCAGCGAGTGACGACGCCCGACGACCACAGAGTGAACTGTCGAAAAGCCGCACGTCCCGGCAGAGGTACGCTCGACACCGCCCGGTGAGCGCACACACACCGGCCATCGAACATGTGGAGAGGAGCCCTGACGCAGGGTGAGCACCAAGCCGACCACCACAGACCTTGAGTGGACCGACCTGGACCAGCAGGCCGTGGACACGGTTCGAGTCCTGGCCATGGATTCCGTGCAGAAGGTCGGTAACGGCCATCCCGGTACGGCCATGAGCCTGGCGCCCGTCGCGTACCTGCTCTACCAGAAGCTGATGCGCCACGACCCGACCGACCCGGACTGGACGGGCCGCGACCGCTTCGTCCTCTCCGCAGGGCACTCGAGCCTGACCCAGTACATCCAGCTCTTCCTGGCCGGGTACGGCCTGGAGCTGGACGACCTGAAGGCGTTCCGTACCTGGGGCAGCCGCACCCCCGGCCACCCGGAGCACGGGCACACGGCGGGCGTCGAGACGACGACCGGACCGCTGGGCCAGGGTGTCGCCAACGCCGTCGGGATGGCGATGGCCGCGCGCTACGAGCGTGGGCTGTTCGACCCCGAAGCGCCCGAGGGCGAGTCCCCGTTCGACCACACCGTCTGGGTCATCGCCAGCGACGGCGACCTGGAGGAGGGCATCTCGGCGGAGGCGTCCTCGCTCGCGGGCCACCAGAAGCTCGGCAACCTGATCGTGCTGTGGGACGACAACCACATCTCCATCGAGGGCGACACGGCCACCGCGTTCTCCGAGGACACCCTCAAGCGGTACGAGGCATACGGCTGGCACGTCCAGCGCGTCGCTCAGCAGGAGGACGGCGACCTCGACCCCAAGGCGCTGTACCAGGCGCTCAAGGCGGCGCAGGCCGAGACCGAGCGCCCCTCTTTCATCGCGATGAGCTCCATCATCGCCTGGCCGGCCCCGAACGCGCAGAACACCGAGGCGGCGCACGGCTCGGCGCTCGGCGAGGAAGAGGTCGCGGCCACCAAGCGGGTGCTGGGCTTCGACCCGGACAAGCACTTCCACATCTCCGACGAGGTCCTCGCGCACGTCCGCAAGGCCAGCGACCGGGGCCGCGCGATACAGGCCGAGTGGGAGAAGCGGATGGCCGTCTGGCGCTCCGCCAACCCGGAGCGCGCCGCCGAGTTCGACCGCATCAGGGAAGGCCGGCTGCCCGACGGCTGGGAGAAGGCGCTGCCCGTCTTCCCCGCGGGCGAGTCGGTGGCCACCCGTAAGGCGTCCGGCAGCGTGCTCAAGGCGCTGGGCCCGGTCATCCCCGAGCTGTGGGGCGGCTCCGCCGACCTCGCCGGCTCCAACAACACCACGTTCGCCAAGTCCTCGTTCCTGCCGGAGGACAACCCGCTGCCGGGTGCCGACCGCTACGGGCGTACGGTGCACTGGGGCATCCGCGAGCACGCGATGGGTTCGACGATGAACGGCATCGCGCTGCACGGCAACACGCGGGTCTACGGCGGAACGTTCCTGGTCTTCTCCGACTACATGCGCCCGGCCGTCCGGCTCGCCGCGCTGATGAAGGCGCCGGTCACCTACGTGTGGACGCACGACTCCATCGGCCTGGGCGAGGACGGTCCGACGCACCAGCCGGTCGAGCACCTGACCGCGCTGCGTACCATCCCCGGCCTCAACGTCGTCCGCCCCGCGGATGCCAACGAGACCTCGGAGGCATGGGCGGAGATCATGCGCCGGCACAGCAGCAAGCCGGCGCCGCACGGCCTCGCGCTGACCCGGCAGGGTGTGCCGGCCTACGAGGCCAACCCGGCCGCGGCCAAGGGCGGTTACGTACTGTTCGAGGCCGAGGGCGGGCACCCGCAGGTGATCCTGATCGGCACCGGCTCCGAGGTGCAGCTCGCCGTCGAGGCGCGCGAGCGGCTCCAGGAGCAGGGCGTGCCGACCCGGGTCGTCTCGATGCCGTGCCTGGAGTGGTTCGAGGAGCAGGAGCAGTCCTACCGCGACAGCGTGCTGCCGCCGGACATCAAGGCGCGCGTCGCCGTCGAGGCCGGCGTGGGTCTGACCTGGCACCGGTACGTGGGCGAGGCAGGCCGGATCGTGTCGCTGGAGCACTTCGGTGCCTCGGCCGACGGCAAGGTCCTCTTCCGGGAGTTCGGTCTCACCGCCGAGGCCGTGCACCTGGCTGCCAAGGAGTCGCTGCAGGCGGCTTCCCGCTGACAGCCCGAGGGCGCCGGGCGGCACCGCTGACGCCGCCCGGCGCGCCCCGACAAACTCAAAGCCAACAAGCACTGGAGATGCGAATCCCATGACAGACGCACTGAAGCGCCTCTCCGACGAAGGCGTCGCGATCTGGCTGGACGACCTGTCGCGCAAGCGCATCACGTCGGGCAACCTCGGCGAGCTGATGGACGAGCAGCACGTGGTCGGCGTGACGACGAATCCGACCATCTTCCAGAAGGCGATCTCGGCGGGCGACGGCTACCAGCAGCAGGTCTCCGACCTGGCGGCCCGCCGGGTCTCGGTGGAAGAGGCCGTCCGCATGATCACCACGGCCGACGTACGGGACGCCGCCGACATCCTGCGCCCGGTCCACGACGCGACCGGCGGCAAGGACGGCAGGGTCTCCATCGAGGTCGACCCGCGCCTGGCGCACAACACCAAGGCCACCGTCGCCGAGGCCCGGCAGCTGGCCTGGCTGGTTGACCGGCCCAATACCTTCATCAAGATCCCGGCCACCGAGGCGGGTCTGCCCGCGATCACCGAGACGATCGGCAAGGGCATCAGCGTCAACGTCACGCTGATCTTCTCGCTGGAGCGGTACCGCGCGGTGATGGACGCCTACATGGCGGGCCTGGAGAAGGCCAAGAGCCTGGGTATGGATCTGTCGCAGATCCACTCCGTGGCGTCCTTCTTCGTCTCGCGCGTCGACACCGAGTTCGACAAGCGGCTCGCGGCGCTGGGCACGGACGAGGCCAAGGCGCTCAAGAGCAAGGCGGCCATCGCCAACGCGCGCCTCGCCTACCAGGCGTACGAGGAGGTCGTCGCCTCCGACCGCTGGCAGGCCCTGGAGAAGGCCGGCGCCAACCAGCAGCGCCCGCTGTGGGCCTCGACCGGTGTCAAGGACCCGGAGCTGCCCGACACGCTGTATGTCACCGAGCTGGTGGCGCCCAACACGGTCAACACCATGCCGGAGGCCACGCTGCAGGCGGTCGGCGACCACGGTGAGATCAAGGGTGACGCGGTCCGCGGCACCTACGAGGAGGCCCAAGCCGTCCTGGACGGCATCGCCGAGCTCGGCATCTCCTACGACGACGTCGTCAAGGTGCTGGAGGACGAGGGCGTGAGCAAGTTCGAGGACTCCTGGAACGACCTGCTCAAGTCCACCGAGGCCGAGCTTCAGCGCCTTGCCCCGAAGGAGGCGTAACGGAATTGAGCAGCGCGAGCGGCACAGCCAACCCGCTGCGTGACGCCCAGGACCGACGGCTCCCGCGTATCGCGGGGCCGTCGGGCCTGGTGATCTTCGGCGTCACGGGCGATTTGTCACGGAAAAAGCTGATGCCTGCGGTGTACGACCTCGCCAACCGCGGGCTCCTGCCTCCAGGCTTCTCCCTTGTCGGCTTCGCCCGGCGGGACTGGGAGGACGAGGACTTCGCCCAGGTCGTACACGACGCGGTCAAGGAACACTCCCGCACCACCTTCCGCGAGGAGGTCTGGCAGCAGCTCGCCCAGGGCATGCGCTTCGTCCCCGGCGAGTTCCACGACGACGACGCCTTCGAGACGCTCCGGACCACCATCGAGGAGCTGGACAAGTCCCGGGGCACCGGTGGCAACTTCGCGTTCTACCTCTCGGTGCCGCCCAAGTTCTTCCCCACGGTCGTCTCCCAGCTCAAGAAGCACGGCCTGTCCGACGCGGGACCCGACTCCTGGCGGCGCGCCGTCATCGAGAAGCCGTTCGGCCACGACCTGAAGTCGGCACAGGAGCTGAACGCCGTCATCCACGACGTGTTCCGGGCCAGCGAGGTCTTCCGGATCGACCACTACCTCGGCAAGGAGACGGTCCAGAACATCCTGGCCCTCCGCTTCGCCAACACGCTGTTCGAACCGCTGTGGAACCGCAGCTACGTCGACCACGTGCAGATCACCATGGCCGAGGACATCGGCATCGGCGGCCGGGCCGGCTACTACGACGGCATCGGCTCGGCGCGCGACGTCATCCAGAACCACCTGCTCCAGCTGCTCGCGCTGACCGCCATGGAGGAGCCCACCTCCTTCGACGCCAAGGCGCTGCTGACCGAGAAGCTGAAGGTCCTCAACTCCGTACGGCTGCCGAAGGACCTGGGCAAGTACACGGTGCGCGGCCAGTACGCGGAAGGCTGGCAGGGCGGCGAGAAGGTGCCCGGCTATCTGGACGAGGAGGGCATCGACCCCAACTCCAAGACCGACACCTACGCCGCGATCAAGCTGGAGATCGACAACCGACGCTGGGCAGGCGTGCCCTTCTATCTGCGCACCGGCAAGCGGCTGGGCCGCCGCGTCACCGAGATCGCGGTGATGTTCCAGCGCGCCCCGCACTCCCCCTTCGACGCCACCGACACCCAGGAGCTGGGCAAGAACGCGCTGGTCATCCGAGTCCAGCCGGACGAGGGCGTCACCATCAGGTTCGGTTCGAAGGTGCCCGGCACCCAGATGGAGATCCGGGACGTGACCATGGACTTCGCCTACGGCGAGTCCTTCACCGAGTCCAGCCCCGAGGCGTACGAACGCCTCATCCTGGACGTCCTGCTGGGCGACGCGAACCTCTTCCCCCGGCACCAGGAGGTCGAACGCTCCTGGGAGATCCTCGACCCCGTCGAGGAGTTCTGGGAGACACACGGCAAGCCCGAGCAGTACCCCGCCGGCACCTGGGGACCCCAGGCAGCCGACGAGATGCTCGCACGCGACGGACGGATTTGGCGGCGGCCATGAACATCGATCTGACGGACACCACGTCCAGCCGCATCAACGCCGAACTGGTCAAGGCGCGCCGCTCCCTCGGCTCGCCTGCCATGGGCATGGTGCTGACCCTGGTCATCGTCACCGACGAAGGCAACCACTACGACTCGCTCAAGGCCGCCAGCGGCGCCTCCAAGGAGCACCCGTCCCGGATCCTCGTCGTCGTACGCCGCCCCGGCCGCTCCCCCCGCGACCGGGCACAGCACCGGCTCGACGCGGAGGTGCGGGTCGGCAGCGACGTGGGCGAGGCGGGCTCCGGCGAAACGGTCATCCTGCGGCTGCACGGCGAACTCGCCTCGCACGCGCACAGCGTCGTCCTGCCGCTGCTGCTGCCGGACGCGCCGGTGGTCGTGTGGTGGCCCGAGGACGCGCCGGTCAACCCCTCCGAGGACCCGCTGGGCAAGCTGGCCCAACGGCGCATCACCGACGCCTCCTGCACGGAGGACCCGGTCGGTGCCCTCGGCCTGCGGGCCAGCACCTACGCACCCGGCGACACCGACCTGGCGTGGACCCGCGTCACCCCCTGGCGGAGCATGCTCGCCGCCTCGCTGGACCAGAAGCACCCCACCGTCAACTCGGCGGTCGTCGAAGGCGAGGAGTACAACCCCTCCAGCGAGCTGCTCGCCCTCTGGCTCGCCGAGCGGCTGCGGGTCCCCGTCGAGCGCCGGATCTCCGAGGGCCCCGGCATCACCGGGGTGCGGCTGGAGACCGCCGACGGCCAGATCTGCCTCGACCGCGCCAACGGCTCCCTGGCCGAACTCGCCGTCCCCGGCCAGCCCGACCGGCACGTCGCCCTCCAGCGGCGCAGCACGGCAGAGCTGCTCGCCGAGGAGCTGCGGCGGCTCGACCCCGACGAGGCGTACGCCGAAGCCGTCCGCTTCGGTATGAACAAGATCTCAGGCCCCGACCCGGCACACCCGACTCCGTCCGCACCGGCTCCGGCCCCGGCCCCGGCCGGGGCTCCGGGTGACGCCTCCGCCTCCGGTGGGACGGCCGGGGACCAGCGGCCTGCCCCCGCGGAGCCGGTCGGGGACGCCGCCGCCGAGGAGGGCGAGGAGTCCGCGGCCAAGCCCTCGGCGGCCAAGGGCAGGTCCCGCTCCAAGGCGGCGAGTTCGAAGAAGGCAGCGAAGTGAGCGCCGGGCGCGAGGTGCTGGTGCACCCCGGCAAGGACGCGCTCGCGCAGGCCGCCGCGGACCGGCTGACCATGCGGCTGAGCGACGCGCAGGCCGCGCGGGGCACCGCGTCCGTCGTCCTGACCGGGGGCCGCAACGGCAACGCCCTGCTGGCCGCGCTCGCCGCCTCGCCCGAGGCGCGGGAGCGCATCGACTGGTCGCGGCTGGACGTGTGGTGGGGCGACGAGCGGTTCCTTCCTGAGGGAGACCCCGAGCGCAACCACACCCAGGCCCACGAGGCCCTGCTGGACGCGGTACCGCTGGACCCCGCGCGGGTGCACGCGATGCCGCCGTCCGACGGCCGCTACGCGGGCGATGCGGAGGCCGCCGCCGAGGCGTACGCGACGGAACTCGCCGCCGCGGCGGGCGCCGAGACCACCGCGCGGGTCCCGGCCTTCGACGTCCTGCTCCTGGGCGTCGGCCCGGACACCCATGTGGCCTCCCTCTTCCCTGAGCATCCCGCGCTGCGGGAGACCGAGCGGACGGTCGTCGGCGTCCATGGGGCGCCCAAGCCGCCGCCCGTCCGGTTGACGCTCACACTGCCGGCGATTCGCTCGGCTGAGGAGGTGTGGCTGCTCGCGGCGGGTGAGGACAAGGCCGACGCGGTCGCCCTGGCCCTCTCGGGCCCCGGCGAGCTCCAGACTCCGGCCGCCGCCGCGTACGGGCGCTCCGGCACCCTGTGGTTCCTCGACGAGGCGGCGGCGTCCCGGTTGCCGGCCGAAGCCTGACCGGGCTCCCGGCTCGGGTGCCCCGCGCCGGGGGCTGCTGAGGGGCTGCCCCTTGCTCAGCGATGCAGACTGCGGGCAGACGCTGGTTCGCGCGCAGTTCCCCGCGCCCCTGACGGGGCGCGGGGTCACCGCTATGCGGTACGGCCCCGCAGGGAGCGGTAGCGGTCGACCAGGGCCTGGGTCGAGGCGTCGAGGTCCGGAACCTGCGCTCCCTCAGTGAGCGCGGGTTCCAGGCGCTTGGCGAGGACCTTGCCGAGCTCGACGCCCCACTGGTCGAAGGAGTCGATGTTCCAGATGGCGCCCTGGACGAACACCTTGTGCTCGTAGAGGGCGACGAGCTGCCCGAGCACCGAGGGGGTCAGCGCGGAGGCCAGGATGGTGGTCGTGGGCCGGTTGCCGGGGAACGTACGGTGCGGCACCTGGGCCTCGGGGACGCCCTCGGCCCGCACCTCCTCCGCCGTCTTGCCGAAGGCGAGGGCCTGGCCCTGCGCGAAGAGGTTCGCCATCAGCAGGTCGTGCTGGTCCCGCAGGTCACCGAGCTCGGCGACGGGGTCGGCGAAGCCGAGCAGGTCGGCGGGGATCATCTTGGTGCCCTGGTGCAGCAGTTGGTAGTAGGCGTGCTGGCCGTTGGTGCCGGGGGTGCCCCAGACGACCGGTCCCGTCTGCCAGTTGACGGGCCCACCCTCGCGGGTGGTCGACTTGCCGTTGGACTCCATGTCCAGCTGCTGCAGATACGCGGTGAACTGGGACAGGTAGTGGCTGTAGGGCAGCACGGCGTGCGACTGGGCGTCGTGGAAGTTGCCGTACCAGATGCCCAGCAGGCCCAGCAGCAGGGGCGCGTTGGACTCGAAGGGCGCGGTGCGGAAGTGCTCGTCCATGAGGTGGAAGCCGGCCAGCATGTCACCGAAGCACTCGGGGCCGATGGCCACCATCAGGGCGAGCCCGATGGCCGAGTCGTAGGAGTAGCGGCCGCCGACCCAGTCCCAGAACTCGAACATGTTGTCGGTGTTGATGCCGAACTCGGCGACCTTCTCGGCGTTGGTGGAGACGGCCACGAAGTGCTTGGCGACGGCGGCCTCTCCCCCGGCCTCCGGCCGGGAGGTGTCCCCACCGCCCAGCCCCGCCAGCAGCCAGGCGCGCGCCGCCTCGGCGTTGGCGATGGTCTCGGTGGTGGTGAAGGTCTTGGAGGCGACGATGAACAGCGTCTCGGCCGGGTCCAGATCGCGGAGCGCCTCGTGCAGATCCGCGCCGTCCACATTGGAGACGAAGCGGAAGGTCAGGTCCCGGCGGGTGTACGGGCGCAGCGCCTCGTAGGCCATCTTCGGGCCGAGGTCGGAGCCGCCGATACCGATGTTGACGATGTTCTTGATGCGCTCGCCGGTGTGCCCACGCCAGTGGGCCTCCCGGATGCGGTTGGCGAAGGTGCCCATCCTGATGAGGACTTGGTGCACCTTGCGCATCACGTTCTCGCCGTCCACCCGGACGGTCGCCGACTCCGGCGTGCGCAGCGCGGTGTGCAGGACGGCGCGGTCCTCGGTGACGTTGATCTTCTCGCCGGCGAACATCGCGTCCCGCAGCCGGGCGACGCCGGCCGCCTCGGCAAGCTGTCGCAGCAGCCGCAGCGTCTCGTCGGTGACCAGATTCTTCGAGTAGTCGATGTGGAGGTCACCGACCCGGACGGTGTAGCGCTCGGCGCGCTCCGGGTCGTCCTCGAACAGCCGCCGCAGGTGCGTGAGGCCGAACTCGTCGCGGTGCTTTGCCAGCTCCTGCCACTCGGGCATCTGGTCGAGTCGGGTGCGGCCTTCAGCGTTCATCAGCGAAACCAGCCCATTCCTCTCGTAACGAACCCCGCCGCCTCCAACCTAGACGATGAACGGCCCGGCCGCGCACCGCCCCTCGGTGCGTGGCCGAGCCGTCCGTCGTTCGGTGTCATGGCTGTGCCGGCGCCGACTCGCCGTCAGATCTCACCCCGGAGTTTGGCGAGCGCCTCGGCGAGGATGGCCTCGCCGTCCGCGTCGCTGCGCCGCTCGCGCACATAGGCGAGGTGGGTCTTGTACGGCTCGGTGCGCGGCGGGTCCGGGGGGTTGTCCCGGTCCTTGCCCGCGGGGAAGCCACAGCGCGGACAGTCCCAGGTCTCCGGGATCTGCGCGTCACTGGCGAAGCTCGGCTGGGTCTCGTGCCCGTTGGAGCACCAGAAGGAGATGCGGAGGCGGGGCGCGGACTCGCCTCGCTCGGCCTCCCCCATCGGCCCCGCTCCGACCCGGCTGCCCCGGATCGCGTTGCCACTTGCCACGGTCGTAACTCCCTGCCTCACGGTGCCACGGAGCGTAGGCACTGCGCGCTCCGCTGAGGGCGCCCTAGTGTACGTAGGGCCCAACGCGCGCCCAGTGACCGGAGTTACTGCGTCGGTACCGGACGCGGACCCTCATGATAGGCAGGGGGTGCAACACTCTGTCAGCCGTTGTGCACGCGACAACCGTGCGAGTGCGTCACTTGAACTTCATCAGCAGGCCGAGCACGACGATGAGGGCGAACCACACCAGGCCGACAACGACCGTGATCCGGTCGAGGTTGCGCTCGGCGACCGACGAGCCGCCGACGGAGGACTGCATACCGCCGCCGAACATGTCGGAGAGGCCGCCGCCCTTGCCCTTGTGCATCAGCACCAGCAGCAGCAGAAGCGCGCTGAAGACGATGAGGGCGATTGAGAACCCCATGACCACGGCTGGACCAACTCTCTCGGATCGTGGCTGGACACTTAACGTATGCGATTGCTTACGGGGCCGCGGCGCGAGCCCCGGCCCCGTAAGACTACGACGCGCGACAGTCGATCGTCACACGCCGCTGCTGCTCACTGGTCGCGGCTGCGCTCACTGGTCACGGAAGCGGACGATCTTGACGAACTCGTCCGCGTCCAGCGAGGCACCGCCGACCAGCGCCCCGTCGATGTCGGGCTGCGCCATGATCTTGGCGACATTGCCGGCCTTGACGGAGCCGCCGTACTGGATGCGGACCCGCTGCGCGGTCTCCTCGTCGTACAGCTCGGCCAGCCGGCCGCGGATCGCGCCGCAGACCTCCTGCGCGTCCTCCTCGCCGCAGACCTTGCCGGTACCGATCGCCCACACCGGCTCGTAGGCGATGACCAGCTCGGCCACGGCCTCGGCGGGGACGTCCTTGAGGCCGCCGTCCACCTGGGCGAGGGTGTGACCGACGTGGTTGCCCGCCTCGCGGACGGCCAGCTCCTCGCCGACGCACACGATCGGGGTCAGGCCGTGCTTGATCGCCGCCTTGACCTTGGCGTTGACGACCGGCTCGTCCTCGCCGTGGTACTGGCGGCGCTCGGAGTGGCCGATGGTGACGAAGGAGCAGTTGAGCTTCGCCAGCATCGCGCCGGAGATCTCACCTGTATAGGCACCGGAGTCGTGTGCCGAGACATCCTGCGCCCCGTACTTGATCCGCAGCTTGTCGCCGTCGACCAGCGTCTGGACCGAGCGCAGGTCGGTGAAGGGCGGCAGGACCGCGACCTCCACGGCTTCGTAGTCCTTGTCCGTCAGCGCGAAGGCGAGCTTCTGGACGTGGGCGATGGCCTCGAGGTGGTTGAGGTTCATCTTCCAGTTGCCCGCCATCAGCGGGGTACGGGTAGCCATGCCCCTCCTTCCTTGTTCGCTTCTCCGCCCGCGCGGCGCAGTGCGAGTCTCGTAATTGTCCGCGGCCCGGCAGCCGCACGTGCGACGCTCACGGCCCTTCCTTGTTCGCTTCTCCGCCCGCGCGGCGCAGTGCGAGTCTCGTAGTTGTCCGCGGCCCGGCAGCCGCACGTGCGACGCTCACGGCGTCAATCCTCCAGTGCGGCCAGGCCGGGAAGCGTCTTGCCCTCGAGGTATTCGAGGCTGGCGCCACCGCCGGTCGAGATGTGTCCGAACGTGTTCTCGTCGAAGCCCAGCTGACGGACCGCGGCGGCACTGTCGCCACCACCCACGACCGTGAAGGCGGGAGAGTCGAGCAGACCCTGCGCGACGGCCTTGGTGCCCTCGGCGAAGTCCGGGTGCTCGAAGACGCCCATCGGACCGTTCCAGAAGACGGTGGCCGCATCCGCGAGCTTCGCGGCGTAGAGCTTACGGCTCTCCGGGCCGATGTCCAGACCCTCCAGCTCGGCCGGGATGGCATCGGCCGCAACGGCCGTGGGGTTGGCGGGCGCCTTGGTCTTCAGGTCGGGGAACTCGGGGGCCGCCAGCACGTCCACCGGCAGCACGAACTCCACACCCAGTTCCTCGGCCCGCTCCAGGTAGCCCTTGACTGCCGGAAGCTGGTCCTCCTGGAGCAGCGACTTGCCGACCTCGTACCCCTTGGCCTTGAGGAAGGTGTAGGCCATACCGCCGCCGATCAGCAGCCGGTCGGCCTTGCCCAGCAGGTGGTCGATGACGCCGAGCTTGTCGGAGACCTTGGCACCGCCCAGCACCACCGCGTACGGCCGCTTGACGTCCTCGGTCAGCTTCTTCAGCACGCCGACCTCGGTGGCGATCAGATACCCGGCGGCGTGCGGGAGGCGCGCCGGAAGGTCGTAGACGGAGGCGTGCTTGCGGTGCACGGCGCCGAAGCCGTCACTCACATAGGCATCGGCGAGCGCAGCCAGTTCGTCGGCGAAAGCGCCACGCTCGGCGTCGTCCTTGCTCGTCTCACCGGCGTTGAAGCGGAGGTTCTCCAGCAGCGTGACCCCGCCGTCGGCGGTCTCGCCGACAGTGGCCTTCGCGCCGGCCCCCACGGTGTCGGTCGCGAACGCGACCTGGGTGCCGAGGAGTTCGCCGAGCCGCCGCGCCACGGGCGCGAGCGAGAACTGCGGGTCCGGGGCGCCCTTGGGGCGGCCCAGGTGGGAGGCCACGACCACCCGCGCGCCGCTCTCGGCAAGCTTCTTGATCGTGGGAACGGCGGCCCGGATGCGGCCGTCGTCGGTGATGGTGTCGCCGTCGAGCGGGACGTTGAGGTCGGCGCGGACGAAGACCCGCTTGCCGGACACGCCCTCGCCGACGAGTTCGTCGATCGTCTTCATGGATGACTCCTGTGGTGGGCCCGGGGAGGCGCCCCGGGAAGTACGCAGCAGGCAGAGCATGGGACGGGGCTCGTGCGCGGCGCACGAGCCCCGTGACTCACCTCGGTCGGCGCGGGTTCTAGAGCTGCGAGCCGACGTAGCTGGTGAGGTCGACCAGCCGGTTGGAGTAACCCCACTCGTTGTCGTACCAGCCGATGATCTTGGCCTGGTTGCCGTCGACCATGGTGAGGGAGGCGTCGAAAGTGCAGGACGGCGGCTGGTTGACGATGTCCGAGGAGACGATCTGGTCCTCGGTGTAGTCGATGATGCCCTGCAGCTGGCCCTCGGCGGCCTTCTTGAAGGCGGCGTTGACCTCGTCCTTGGTGGTCTCGCGCTTGAGCTCGAGCACCAGGTCGGTGACGGACCCCGTGGGGACCGGGACGCGCATGGCGATGCCGTCCAGGCGGCCCTTGAGCTGCGGGAGGACCAGCGCGGTGGCCTTGGCGGCACCGGTGGTGGTCGGGATGATGTTCTCGGCGGCGGCCCGGGCGCGGCGCAGGTCCTTGTGCGGGAAGTCCAGGATGCGCTGGTCGTTGGTGTAGGCGTGCACCGTGGTCATCAGACCGCGCTCGATGCCGAAGTTCTCGTCCATGACCTTGGCCATCGGCGCCACGCAGTTGGTGGTGCAGGAGGCGTTGGAGATCACGTGGTGCTCGGCGGCGTCGTACTTGTCCTGGTTGACGCCCATCACCACGGTGATGTCCTCCTCCTTGGCCGGAGCCGAGATGAGGACCTTCTTGGCGCCCGCTGCGAGGTGCTTGGCAGCGTCCTCGCGCTTGGTGAAGATGCCGGTGGACTCGACCACGACGTCGGCGCCCAGCTCGCCCCAGGGGAGCTTGGCCGGGTCCTTCTCCGCCATCGTCTTGAAGGTCTGCTTGCCGACCGTGATGGTGTCCTCGGTGTGGCTGACCTCGTACGGGAGGCGCCCGAGGACGCTGTCGTACTTCAGCAGGTGCACCAGGGTGGCATTGTCGGTCAGGTCGTTGACACCGACGATCTCGATGTCCGCACCCTGGTTCAGCAGCGCGCGGAAGTAGTTACGACCGATACGGCCAAAGCCGTTGATGCCTACGCGGATCGTCACGAACCGATCTCCTCGCTAGGTACGCCGGTACGGACACCGGCGAGGGCTGTTTGGGATGTCCCCGACCGACTCCGACCCTACCTCTCCATTGCGGCCGGGCTCACATCGGCTGGGCGGGCAAATCCGGACGGCTCAGGCGAGCACGAGGTGGCTCAACTGGCCGTCCCGCCGGGCCGTTCTCCGCCGCTTTCCGGTCGTATCAGCCGACCATTTCCTCGCTCAGATTGGACTCGGTCCCGGGGATACCGAGGTCCTGTGCGCGCTTGTCGGCCATGGCCAGCAGCCGCCGGATACGGCCCGCCACCGCGTCCTTGGTCAGCGGCGGGTCGGCGAGTGCGCCCAGCTCCTCCAGCGATGCCTGCTTGTGCTCCATCCGCAGCCGCCCGGCCGCGGCCAGGTGCTCGGGCACCTCGTCGCCGAGGATCTCCAGCGCGCGCTGCACCCGGGCGCCGGCGGCCACGGCGGCACGGGCCGAGCGGCGCAGGTTCGCGTCGTCGAAGTTGGCCAGCCGGTTGGCGGTGGCCCGCACCTCCCGGCGCATCCGCCGCTCCTCCCACGCCAGCACCGACTCGTGGGCGCCCAGCCGCGTCAACAGCGCGCCGATCGCATCACCGTCCCGGACGACGACCCGGTCCACGCCGCGTACCTCGCGGGCCTTCGCCGCGATCTGGAGTCTGCGGGCCGCACCGACGAGGGCCAGCGCCGCCTCCGGGCCCGGGCAGGTGACCTCCAGGGACGAGCTGCGCCCAGGTTCGGTCAGCGAGCCGTGCGCCAGGAAGGCGCCGCGCCAGGCGGCCTCCGCGTCGCAGGTGGCCCCCGAGACCACCTGCGGGGGCAGCCCCCGGATGGGGCGGCCGCGGCCGTCGACCAGACCGGTCTGCCGGGCGAGCTGGTCACCGCCGGCAACCACCCGTACGACGTACCGGCTGTTGCGGCGCAGCCCGCTGGGCGCCATCACCACCAGGTCGGAGGAGTGTCCGAAGATCTCCAGGATGTCCTTGCGCAGCCGCCGGGCCGCGATGCCCGTGTCCAGCTCCGCCTCGATCACGATCCGCCCGCTCACCAGGTGCAGCCCACCCGCGAAGCGCAGGATCGACGAGACCTCTGACTTCCGGCAGCAGGTCCGGGTGACGGGGAGCCGGGAGATCTCGTCCTTCACCGCAGGCGTCATCGCCATGGGCCGATCCTTCCATGCATCCGAAAAATACGGTCGTACGCGGCGGCCAGCAGCTCCGGGTCGTGCCGGGCGGTTCCTCCCTGGGGCTCCCGCTCCGGCCTGCGGCCGGGCGGTGTCCGGCGGGAGGCACCCCCGGCCGCCGCCACCGGCGCCAGCTCGACCTTTCCGCCGAGCTGGTCGGCGGCCTCGCTCAGGGAGTCCCGGTCGGGCACGGCGTCCTGGTCGGCCAGCACCACGTCGAAGGTGAGTTTAGGGGCGTGTCGGGCCAAAACCTCCAAATGACGCTGCGGGGAAAAGCCGTCCGTTTCCCCCGGCTGCGGAGCGAGGTTGAGAGAGAGGACCTTCCGGGCCTTGGTCTCGGTCAGCGCCTCCAGCAGCTCCGGCACCAGCAGATGCGGGAGGACGGAGGAGAACCAGGAGCCGGGGCCCAGCACCACCCAGTCGGCGTCCAGCACGGCGCGTACGGCCTCGGGCACGGCCGGTGGATCGTTGGGGACCAGATGCACCTCCTGGACCTCGCCGCGGGTGAGCGCGACGGTGGCCTGGCCCCGGACGGTGGACAGCTCATCGGGGCGCGCGGGGTCGTGACCGCGCACGCGGGCGCGCAGCTCCAGCGGCACGGCGGACATCGGCAGCACCCTGCCGTGCGCCCCCAGCAGCTTGCCGACCAGGTCGAGCGCCTGGACGTGGTCGCCCAGCTGCTCCCACAGGGCGACGATCAGCAGATTGCCGACCGCGTGCTCGTGCAGCTCGCCGCGGCTCTCGAAGCGGTGCTGGATGACCTGGGCCCAGGTGCGGCCCCACTCGTCGTCCCCGCACAGCGCCGCGAGCGCCTTGCGCAGATCACCGGGGGGCAGCACACCCAGTTCGTCGCGGAGGCGCCCGCTGGAGCCGCCGTCGTCGGCGACGGTGACCACCGCCGTGAGGTCTCCGGTGATCCGGCGCAGCGCCGTCAGCGAGGCCGACAGGCCCATGCCGCCGCCGAGCGCCACCACCTTGGGCTGCTTGGAGGTCAGACCGCGCAGCGTCGCGTGCCGGCCCAGATGCCGCAGGCTCCTACGGGCCATGGGCGTCACTCACGCCCCATGTCACGGTGGACGACCACCGTCTCCACGCCCCCGTCGGCCAGCCTGCGGGCGAGCTTCTCGGACATGGCGACGCTGCGGTGCTTGCCTCCGGTGCAGCCGACGGCGACGGTGACGTACCGCTTGCCCTCCCTGCGGTATCCGGCGGCGATCAGCTGCAGCAACTCCGTGTAGCGGTCCAGGAACTCCTTGGCGCCGGGCTGGTTGAAGACGTAGTTGGAGACCTCCTCGCTGGTGCCCGTGTAGGGGCGCAGCTCGGGGACCCAGTGCGGATTGGGCAGGAAGCGGCAGTCGACCACCAGGTCGGCGTCCACGGGCAGTCCGTACTTGTAGCCGAACGACATGACGGTGGCGCGCAGTTCGGGCTCCTCCTCGCCGGCGAACTGCGCGTCCAGCTTGGCGCGCAGCTCGTGCACGTTGAGGCTGGAGGTGTCGATCACCAGGTCGGCGTCCCCGCGCAGCTCGCGCAGCAGATCGCGCTCGGCCGCGATGCCGTCCACGATCCGCCCGTCGCCCTGCAGCGGATGGGGCCGGCGCACCGACTCGAAGCGGCGCACCAGGGCCTCGTCGGACGCCTCCAGGAAGACGATGCGCCGGGCGACGTTGTAGGCGGCCAGGTCGGCGAGGGAGCCCTTGAGGTTGTCGAAGAAGTTACGGCCGCGTACGTCCACCACGACGGCGATCCGGGCCACATTCCCCTGGGAGCGGGCGCCCAGATCGACCATCGTGGGGATCAGCTCGGGCGGCAGGTTGTCGACGACGAACCAGCCCAGGTCCTCCAGACACTTGGCGGCGGTGCTGCGGCCGGCGCCCGACATCCCGGAGATGATCACCAGCTCCGGGATCGTCCCGCCCGCCTCCTGCGGCTGCGCCGGGTTGAGGGTACTCACCACTGCTCCGTCTCCGCGCTGCTCGCGCTCCGCGCTCATGCTGTCATTCCCCGACTGTCGGTCTTCGTGCCGGATGTGTCGCTCTTCGTGGCACAGGTTCACTCTTCTTCGCTCGTCACTCTTCTTCAACGATCTCACCGGTGGCGGTATTCACTGCAGGACGCGAGGGCGCCGCCTGGGACAGCGCCGCGGCGACCGTCTCTGCCGTCTTCCGGCCCACCCCGGGGACCTGGGAGATCTCCTCGACCGAGGCCGCGCGCAGCTTCTTGACCGAGCCGAAGTGCTTGAGCAGGGCCTTCTTCCGGGTCTCGCCCAGGCCGGGTACGGCGTCCAGCGGGCTGCCGCGGAGCCGTTTGCCGCGCTTGCCGCGCTGATAGCGGATCGCGAAACGGTGCGCTTCGTCCCGGACGCGCTGCAGCAGGTAGAGGCCCTCGCTGCTGCGCGGCAGCACCACCGGATCGCTCTCGCCGGGCAGCCAGACCTCCTCCAGCCGCTTGGCCAGTCCGCACACGGCCACATCGTCGACCCCGAGCTCGTCCAGCGCGGCCTGCGCCGCCGCCACCTGCGGCCGGCCGCCGTCGACCACGACCAGCTGCGGCGGGTAGGCGAACTTCTTGGGGCGGCCCTCCTCGTCCCGGTCGGCGCCCTGTGCGGGCTGCGCGCCCTGCGCGGGCTGTTCCCGGCCGGGCTCCGGGGTCGGCCGGGGAGCGGGGGCCGCACCGGCCGGGCCGCTCTCCAGCTCGCCGCCCAGCTCCTCCTCCGGCCACTCCCCGGTCTTCTGCTTCTCCACCAGGTAGCGCCGGAAGCGGCGGCTGATCACCTCGTGCATGGACCGGACGTCGTCCTGTCCCTCGAAGGACTTGATCTGGAAGCGGCGGTACTCGCTCTTGCGGGCCAGCCCGTCCTCGAAGACGACCATGGACGCCACCACGTCGTCACCCTGGAGGTGCGAGATGTCGAAGCACTCGATACGCAGCGGCGCCGAGTCCAGGTCGAGGGCCTCGGCGATCTCCTCCAGGGCGCGGGAGCGGGTGGTCAGGTCCGAGGCGCGCTTGGTCTTGTGCAGCACCAGGGCGTGCTCGGCGTTGCGGTTGACGGTCTCCATCAGGGCGCGCTTGTCGCCCCGCTGCGGCACGCGCAGGCTCACCTGGGCGCCCCGGCGCTCGGACAGCCACTGCGCTATGGGCTCGGCGGGCTCGGGCAGCGCGGGGACCAGCACTTCCTTGGGGACGCCTCCGCTTCCGCCCCCGGCTGCGGCGTCGCCCTGCTCGGCGCCGTAGAGCTGCTGGAGCGCGTGTTCGACCAGCTCGGCGGTGCCGACGGCCTCCACCTTGTCGGTGACCCAGCCGCGCTGGCCGCGCACCCGGCCGCCGCGTACGTGGAAGATCTGGACGGCGGCCTCCAGCTCGTCCTCGGCCACCGCGATCAGGTCGGCGTCGGTGGCGTCGGTGAGCACCACCGCGTTCTTCTCCATCGCGCGCTTGAGCGCGTCGATGTCGTCCCGCAGCCGCGCTGCCCGCTCGTACTCCAGCTCCTCGGCCGCCTCCTGCATCTCGCACTCCAGCCGGCGCAGATAGGAACCGGTGTGGCCGGCCATGAAGTCGCAGAACTCCTCGGCCAGTTCGCGGTGCTCCTCGGGGCTGACCCGGCCCACACAGGGGGCCGAGCACTTGCCGATGTAGCCCAGCAGACAGGGGCGGCCGATCTGCGCCGAGCGCTTGAACACGCCCGCGGAGCAGGTGCGCACGGGGAAGACGCGCAGCAGCAGGTCGACCGTCTCGCGGATGGCCCACGCCTGCCCGTACGGGCCGAAGTAGCGCACGCCCTTCTTCTTGGGGCCGCGCATCACCTGGACGCGCGGGAACTCCTCGTTCATCGTCACCGCGAGGGACGGGTAGCTCTTGTCGTCACGGTATTTGACGTTGAACCGCGGGTCGAACTCCTGGATCCAGGTGTACTCCAGCTGGAGCGCCTCGACCTCCGTGCCGACCACCGTCCACTCGACGGAGGCGGCCGTGGTGACCATCGTGCGGGTGCGCGGATGCAGCCCGGCCAGGTCCTGGAAGTAGTTGTTGAGCCGCTGACGGAGGCTCTTCGCCTTGCCGACGTAGATCACCCTGCGGTGCTCGTCGCGGAAGCGGTAGACCCCGGGCGAGTCGGGGATCTCTCCCGGTTTCGGACGGTAGGTGGAGGGGTCTGCCATGGTGCCCACCCTACTGGCGCGCACCGACAGCGATCAGCGTGCGGAGGTCCCGGGCGGGCGCGCGGCCACTGTGCCCGCACCCGCCCGTACCGCCCCGTCGGCTACCAGCCGCGCTCGCGCCACTCCGCCAGATGAGGGCGCTCGGCGCCCAGCGTGGTGTCGGCGCCGTGACCCGGGTACACCCAGGTCTCGTCGGGGAGTTGGCCGAAGAGCTTGGTCTCCACGTCCTCGACGAGCCGGGCGAAGTTCTCCGCGCTGCCGAAGGTGTTGCCCACTCCGCCGGGGAAGAGGCAGTCACCGGTGAACAGGTGCGGGTGGCCGCTCGGGTCGTCGTAGACCAGGCAGATCGAGCCGGGAGTGTGGCCGACCAGATGGCGCGCCGTCAGCTCCACCCCACCGACCCGCACGGTGTCGCCGTCGTCCAGCGGTACGTCGGTGGGAACGGGGATGCCCTCGGCGTCGTGGCGCCCGGCGTACGTACGCGCGCCGGTGGCCCGCACCACCTCTTCGAGCGCCTGCCAGTGGTCGCCGTGCCGGTGGGTGGTGACGACGGAAGTGATGCCGTCGTCCCCGATGAGCTCCAGCAAGGTACCCGCGTCGTTCGCGGCGTCGATCAACAGCTGCTCGCCGGTGGCCCGGCAGCGCAGCAGATACGCGTTGTTGTCCATCGGGCCGACGGCGACCTTGGAGATCATCAGATCCCGCAGCTCGTGCACGTCCGCGGGGCCGCCGACCTGAACCGTTCCGCTGTATGGCATGCCGCCAGCCTATTGGTTGCCCCCGCCTGTTTGCCGCAGGCTGCCGGGGCGTCCTACAGGGCGGGCAGCGCCGGAAGAGCGCCCCGCGCCGAGAGGCCGCTGCCGTTCGTACGGCCGGTCAGCCAGCCGACGAGGGCGACAGGGTTACCGGCCACCACGAAGGGCCCCTCCGGGCCGGCCTCGGCGGCGCCGGTGCGCCAGCTGCGGCCGTCCTCGGCGCGCAGCTCGATGGCGACGGGCACCTCGGGGTGCTCCGTGAAGCGGCGGGCCATGTTGGCCAGCTCGCGGTCGACGAAGGTGCCCGGCAGATCCTCCAGGGTGTAGCCGATGCCGAGGTCCACATGGTGCAGCTCGACCTCGATCCAGCGGCGGAAGGGGATCGAGGAGGCGAGATCGGTCACACCGTTGCGCAAGGTGACGGTACGGTTCCAGGCGTCGCTGTCCAGCGCTGCGAAGGCGCTCTCCAGCCGGGAGGCGCTGGCGCGTACGTCGTCGACGAGGGCGTCGAGAGGGCGCCCGGCGCCGTGCTCGATGTCGGCCTCGCGTGCCTCGGCACTGGCGTACATGGGTTTGCCCGCGAGCACGTTGACGAGGGCGTCCGCGTTGCGGGCGAGGTGGGTGAGCACATGGGCGCGGGTCCAGCCCGGCAGCTGGGAGTCCTCGGTGACCTGCGGGGCTTCCAGCTTGACGGCGTCGCTCAACAGGTGACCGGTCGCGGTCCGTACGAGATCGGTGTCGTGCTCGGGCGTGGTCGCAGGCGTGGTCCCAGACGTGGTCATGATCCAAAGCTACTGGCGTCCCTCGTTCGTGGGGAAGATGGCAAGGCTCGCCGCAATTCGAAAGGACGTGCTATATGGTCGAGCCCGGCTCCCGTGCCGGAAGCGAACGACACTCCGCGCGGCGCCGTCCTACTCTTGGTCGGGGACTCCCGCTCGCCGCGGGCTCCCGCTTCTCACACGAAAGGTGCCGACAGGCGTGGCCGACCGTCTTCTCGTCCGTGGCGCTCGCGAGCACAACCTGCAGAACGTCTCGATAGACCTCCCTCGCGACTCGCTCATCGTCTTCACGGGGCTCTCGGGCTCCGGGAAGTCCTCGCTCGCCTTCGACACGATCTTCGCCGAGGGCCAGCGGCGCTACGTCGAGTCGCTGTCCGCCTACGCACGGCAGTTCCTCGGGCAGATGGACAAGCCCGACGTCGACTTCATCGAGGGCCTCTCACCCGCGGTCTCCATCGACCAGAAATCCACCTCGCGCAACCCGCGCTCGACGGTCGGCACCATCACCGAGGTCTACGACTACCTGCGGCTGCTCTACGCCCGGATCGGCAAGCCGCACTGTCCGGCCTGCGGCCGCCCGATCACCCGCCAGTCGCCGCAGGCCATCGTGGACAAGGTGCTCGACCTGGAGGAGGGCAGCCGCTTCCAGGTGCTCTCCCCGCTGGTGCGCCAGCGCAAGGGCGAGTTCCTCGACCTCTTCAACGAGCTGCAGACCAAGGGCTACAGCCGCGCCCGCGTGGACGGGCAGACCGTCCAGCTGTCCGAGCCGCCGAAGCTGAAGAAGCAGGAGAAGCACACGATCGAGGTGGTCGTCGACCGCCTGACCGTCAAGCCCACCGCCAAGCGGCGGCTCACCGACTCGGTGGAGACCGCGCTGGGCCTCTCCGGCGGCATGGTCATCCTCGACTTCGTCGATCTGGAGCCGGACGACCCGCAGCGTGAGCGGATGTACTCCGAGCACCTGTACTGCCCCTATGACGACCTCTCGTTCGAGGAACTGGAGCCGCGCTCCTTCTCCTTCAACTCGCCCTTCGGCGCCTGCCAGGAGTGCACCGGCATCGGTACCCGGATGGAGGTCGACCCGGAGCTGATCGTCCCCGACGAGGACAAGTCACTGGACGAGGGAGCGCTGCACCCCTGGTCGCACGGGCACACCCGGGAGTACTTCGGCCGCCTCATCGGCGCGCTGGCCGACGCGCTCGGCTTCCGTACGGACATCCCGTGGGCGGGCCTGCCCGCACGGGCCAAGAAGGCACTGCTGTACGGCCACAAGACGCAGGTAGAGGTCCGCTACCGCAACAGGTACGGCCGCGAGCGCGCCTACACCACCGCTTTCGAGGGCGTCGTCCCGTTCGTCAAGCGGCGGCACTCCGAGGCGGAGACCGACAGCAGCCGGGAGCGCTTCGAGGGCTATATGCGCGAGGTGAACTGCCCCGCGTGCGAGGGCACCCGGCTCAAGCCGCTCATTCTCTCGGTGACCGTGCAGGGCAAGTCCATCGCGGAGGTCTCCGCGATGTCGATCACCGAGTGCGCGGAGTTCCTCCGCGCACTGGAGCTGAGCGGACGCGACAAGCAGATCGCCCAGCGGGTGCTCAAGGAGGTCAACGAGCGGCTGCGCTTCCTGGTGGACGTCGGCCTGGACTATCTGACGCTCAACCGCGCGGCGGGCACCCTCTCCGGCGGCGAGGCCCAGCGCATCCGGCTGGCCACCCAGATCGGCTCCGGGCTGGTCGGCGTGCTGTACGTGCTGGATGAGCCGTCCATCGGCCTGCACCAGCGCGACAACCACCGGCTGATCGAGACCCTGGTGCGGCTGCGCGACCTGGGCAACACCCTCATCGTCGTCGAGCACGACGAGGACACCATCAAGGCGTCCGACTGGGTGGTGGACATCGGTCCCGGCGCCGGCGAGCACGGCGGCAAGGTCGTGCACAGCGGACCGTTGAAGGAGCTGCTGGCCAACGAGGACTCGGTCACCGGCGACTATCTGTCCGGCAAGCGCGAGATCCCCACCCCGCAGCTGCGCCGCCCCGTCGACCCGGCACGGCAGTTGACCGTACGCGGCGCACGCGAGAACAACCTGCGCAACATCGACGTCTCCTTCCCGCTGGGCGTGCTGACGGCCGTCACGGGCGTGTCGGGCTCCGGCAAGTCCACGCTGGTCAACGACATCCTCTACACCCACCTGGCGCGCGAGCTGCAGGGCGCCAAGACGGTGCCAGGCAGGCACACCCGCGTCGAGGGCGACGATCTGGTCGACAAGGTGGTGCACGTCGACCAGTCGCCGATCGGCCGCACGCCGCGCTCCAACCCGGCCACGTACACCGGTGTCTTCGACCATGTGCGCAAGCTGTTCGCCGAGACGACCGAGGCGAAGGTCCGCGGCTACCAGCAGGGCCGCTTCTCGTTCAACGTCAAGGGCGGCCGCTGCGAGAACTGCGCGGGCGACGGCACGATCAAGATCGAGATGAACTTCCTGCCGGACGTGTACGTGCCCTGCGAGGTCTGCCACGGTGCGCGCTACAACCGGGAGACCCTGGAGGTGCACTACAAGGGCAAGAACATCGCCGAGGTCCTGGACATGCCGATCGAGCAGGCCATGGACTTCTTCGAGGCGGTGCCGGCGATCGCCCGCCATCTGCGGACCCTCAACGACGTGGGCCTGGGCTATGTCCGCCTCGGCCAGCCCGCGCCGACTCTTTCGGGTGGTGAGGCGCAGCGGGTCAAGCTCGCCAGCGAGTTGCAGAAGCGTTCCACGGGACGCACCGTCTACGTCCTGGACGAGCCCACGACCGGCCTCCACTTCGAGGACATCAGGAAGCTGATCGGCGTCCTGGAGGGCCTGGTGGACAAGGGCAACTCGGTGCTGGTCATCGAGCACAACCTGGACGTCATCAAGACCGCCGACTGGGTCGTGGACCTCGGCCCCGAGGGCGGCAACGGCGGCGGCCTGGTGGTCGCGGAGGGCACTCCGGAAGAGGTGGCGGCGGTCCCGGGCAGCCACACCGGAAAGTTCCTCCGCGAGATGCTGGGCGACCGCGTCAGCGACGCGGGGGCCCCGCTGAGGCCCGCCGCGAAGGCTCCCGCGAAGAAGGCCCCTGCCAAGAAGGCTCCCGCCAAGGAGGTGGCCGCGAAGAAGGCCGCCACCGCGAAGAAGCCGGCAGCCCGCAAGCGCTGACCTGGTGCACCATCGGTGCCGCGGACGTAGAGTGCGGCGCGTGACAACGAGCGAGGAATCGACGGCCACGCGCCGCACCGTGCTGTGCGGTGCCGCACTGGCCGCGCTGGGACTGACCGCCGCGGCGTGCGGCGGAGGCGGTGAATCGGACGGAAGTTCACCGGAGCCGACCACCGACAAGCCTGTCGAGCTGGGCGCCGCCGACGCGGTGCCGGTCGGCGGCGCCAAGCTGTACGCGGACCAGAAGGTGCTGGTCTCGCAGCCCGAGAAGGGTGACTTCAAGGCATTCAGTGCCGTGTGCACCCACCAGGGGAGCACCCTCGACCGGATCGACGGCGAGGTCGCGGTCTGCCCCCTGCACGGGAGCCGTTTCCAGGTGGACTCCGGCAAGGTGGCGAAGGGGCCGGCCACCACGGCACTGCCCTCGATGCCGGTGAAGGTGGAGAAGGGCAAGCTCCTCGCGGGATGACCCCTGCCGGGGTGTTCCGACGAGGGACGGCCCCTGCCCGACGCCTGCGGACCGCGGGTGCTCTGTGGCTGCTGGGCACTCCCGGCCGGAGTCCCCACAGCCTTCCGCCGGGAGGTACCCCCAGTGGCTTGTCGCGCAGTTCCCCGCGCCCCTGACGGGGCGCCTACGGCCAACCGGTGGAAGTAACGCACCGTTTCCCCCGACTTCGCTCCGGCCCTCTGGTGTAGACCGGTCCCCCTTGGGACCCTGTGCGGCACTGTGCGCAAAAAGTGCCGAGATCACTGGTCTTAGTGGGGGACGTCGTGAGACAGATCCACGCTCGCGCAAGACTCGCCCGTGCCGGATTCGCCAGGTCGCTGCTGACCGCCGCGGCCGTCTCCGCGCTGCTCACCGGCGTGCTGCCGGCCGGCCCGGCCCTGGCCACGGCCGGGCAGCCCGCCGCCGCGACGGCGGTGACCGCCGCGCCCGAGCCGCCCGGCCCACCGAAGCCCGGAGCCGTCCCCGACGGCGACGGCATGGAGCTCTCCCGCAGCACCCGTCCCCTCGCCCCCGGAGCCGAACTCACCTCATTCGAGCGGCTCGAGTCGGACAAATGGCTGCGCGCCGACGCGCTCACGCTCAAGCTGGGTGAGGCGCGCACCGGGGCGACGGCCGACCATCTCTCCTCCGGCAAGGTCACCGAGCGCCGGACGGTCAGACAGCTCGCCGAGGAGCACGACCCTGGCAAGGGACGCCGCACCATCGCCGCGCTCAACGGCGACTTCTTCGACATCAACGAGACAGGCGCCCCGCTCGGCCCGGGCGTACGCGACGGGAAGCCGACCCACTCGCCGGAGCCGGGCGTCTCCGAGGCGGTCGGCATCGGCCCGGGAGCCGCGGGGCGCATTCTGGACCTGTACTTCGAAGGCACCGTCACCCTCCCGGACGGCACCGTGCCGCTCGACGGCCGGGACGCGGCCAATGTCCCCGCGAACGGTATCGGCCTCTACGACGCGGACTGGGGTGCGGCGGACCGCGCCCTGACGGTCGACCAGGCGAAGGACGTCACCGAGGTGACCGTCGAGGACGGCAAGGTCTCCGGCGTGGCCGAGAAGCCCGGAAAGGGTGACATCCCCGAGGGCGTGAGCGTCCTCCTCGGCCGGGGCGACGGCGCCGAGCGGCTGGCGGCTCTGCACACCGGCGACCCGGTCGGCTTCGAGTACCGGATGCGCACCGACGACGGTTCCCCCGTGCCGCGCACAGCGGTCGGCGGGCGCGGGGTGCTCGTTGAGAACGGAGAGCCGCAGAACTGGGACGGCAGGCCGAACAACACCGCGGCGCCGCGCACCGCGGTCGGCTTCTCCAAGGACGGCGGCACCATGCACGTGCTGACGGTGGACGGCAGGCAGGCGGCCTCGGGCGGGGTGACGCTGACCGAACTGGCCCTGATGATGAAGAAGCTCGGCGCCCACAACGCGCTCAACCTGGACGGCGGCGGCTCCTCCACCCTGCTGGCCCGCGAACCGGGCAGCAACACCCTCCGGCTGGAGAACGCTCCCTCGGACGGCGAGGAGCGGGAGGTCCCCGACGGGCTGGCGCTGACGGCGCCCGAGGGTTCGGGGCGACTGTCCGGCTTCTGGGTGAAGACGGCCATCGACCCGGACGAGGCGGCCACGGCCGACAACATGCCCGGCGGTCACCCCGACCGCGTCTTCCCCGGCCTGACGCGCAAGCTCACGGCGGCCGCGTACGACGAGACGTACGGGCCCGTCGACGGCGCGCCACAGCCGCGCTGGCGTGCCCAGCGGCCGGGGGTGGGGCGGGTGGACGCGGGGGGCGTCTTCCACGCGCGCCGCGCCGGCCACACCGACGTCACGGCACGTGCCGACGCGGCGAGGGGAAGCACCCGGCTGCGGGTCCTCGGGGAGCTGGACCGTATCCGGCCCACGACCGACCGGGTGGGGCTGGCGGACCGCGGTGCCGACGGCTCGTTCGGGCTGCTCGGCTACGACGCGGACGGCAACAGCGCGCCCGTCGAACCGGCCGACGCGCAACTCTCCTACGACCGTTCGCTGTTCTCGATCGTTCCGGACGAGGACACCGGCAGCGGCGCGTTCACCGTCAGGACCCGTTCCGGGCAGGAGTCCGCCTCCGGCACCGTGACCATCACGGTGAGGGGACACTCGACACGGCTGGCCGTCACGGTCGGGCTGCGGGAGCAGCAGGTGGCCGATTTCGAGGACGCCTCCAGCTGGACGTTCAGCGCCGCGCGGGCCAGCGGATCGGTGGCCTCGGAACCAGCGGGCAGACAGGGCGCGGGGCTGAAGCTCAGCTACGACTTCACCCAGTCGACAGCCACCCGCGCCGCCTACGCCAAACCGCCCTCCGAGCGGGAGATTCCCGGCCAGCCGCGCAGCTTCACCCTGTGGCTCAAAGGCGACGGGTCGGGCGCGTGGCCCTCGCTCCACCTCAAGGACGCGGCAGGCACCGACCAAGTGCTGCGCGGACCACTGGTCGAGTGGCGGGGCTGGCAGCGGATCACCTTCGACGTTCCCGAAGGGGTGGCCTACCCGCTGAGACTGCACCGCTTCTATGTCGCCGAGACCCGGCCCACCGCGCAGTACAAGGGCGAGGTGGTGCTGGACGAACTGGTGGCGCGGACCCCGCCGGACGTCGACCTGCCGACCGCGGGACGGCCGCACGATCCGCTGATCTCCACGGCGGCCGACACGGCGGGCCGCGACTGGCGGTTCGCCGTGATGTCGGACGCGCAGTTCGTGGCGCGCGACCCGGACAGCGAAGGCGTGCGGCAGGCGCGCCGGACCCTGCGCGAGATCCGCGCGGCGCGGCCCGACTTCGTCGTCATCAACGGCGACCTGGTGGACGAGGGAGCACCGGCCGACCTGGCGTTCGCGCGCAAGATACTCCAGGAGGAGCTGGGTGACGCCGTCGACTGGTACTACGTACCGGGCAACCATGAGGTGATGGGCGGCTCGATCGCCAACTTCATCAAGGAGTTCGGGCCCACCCAGCGCACGTTCGACCACCGGGGAACACGGTTCATCACGCTGGACACCTCGTCGCTGACGGTACGCGGTGGCGGATATGCGCAGTTCCAGGAGCTGCGGCGGCAGTTGGACGACGCGGCCCGCGACCGCCGCATCAGCTCGGTCGCCGTCATCCAGCACGTGCCGCCGCGCGACCCGACGCCGCAGCGGGCCAGCCGGCTCACCGACCGGATGGAGGCCGACCTGCTGGAGAGGTGGCTGGCCGACTTCCGCTCCCGCTCGGGCAAGGGCGCGGCGCTGGTGGCGGGCCATGTCGGCGTCTTCGACGCCTCACGGGTGGACGGCGTGCCCTATCTGGTGAACGGCAACTCGGCCAAGACCCCCGCTGCGCCGCCGGGCGAGGGCGGCTTCACCGGCTGGTCGCTGCTGGGCGTCGACCAGGGGCGGTCGCGGGACGGGGACTGGATCTCGGTACAGACCCGCCCCCATGTGGACGGACTGCTGCTGGAGGCCCCCGAACGGCTCTCGGTGGGCGGCGAGGCGAAGGCGTCGGCGACCGTGGAGCAGGGCAGCGGACCGACCGCTCGCCGGGTCCCGGTCGGCTGGCCGGTGAGTGCGGACTGGCCGGGCTCCCCGGGGCTGTGCGTCAAGGGCGCCGTGCCCCGTGGGCGCTGTGTGGCCTCCTACGATCCGGCCGACGGCACCCTCACCGGGCGCAGTCCCGGCACGGTCACTCTTTCGGTGATCGTCAACGGTGAACGCGCCACCCGGAAGGTGACCGTCGGCGGGTGACGCGGCGGGGCCGGGTCACCGCACCGGCGGAAAGATCCCGGCCCCGCCCCCTACCGGAA
>NZ_JAFFZN010000022.1 GCF_017676385.1 Streptomyces spirodelae | reverse complement strand
CTCCGGACTTCTACGTACAGGAGGCAGCGGCATCCATGGACGCGGTGGACAGGCAGCTCATCCAGGCGCTGCGGGAGAACGGCAGAGCCTCCTACGCCGAACTGGGGCGGCTGGTGGGCCTGTCGGGCCCCAGCGTCACCGACCGGATCAACCGGCTGGAGGCCGCCGGGGTGATCACCGGGTACCGCGCGACCGTCGACGCCTCATCGCTCGGGCTGGGGGTGACGGCGCTGATCGGCATCCAGCTCTCGGACGCGACCGACCACGAGGAGGTGGCCACCCGGCTGCGCGACCTCCAGGAGGTCGAGGACTGCTGGTTCATCGCCGGTGACGACTCGTACATGCTCAAGGTGCGCGCCGGTGATGTGGACGGCCTGGAGCGCACCATCCGCCGGCTCTCGGGCACCAAGGGCGTCTCACGGACGCGGACGACGATCGTGCTGTCGACCAAGTGGGAGAACCGGGTCGGGGAACTGCCCGAGGAGTAGGGCCGCGGCGGGCCTGGCGTAGGGTCGGGCGGGCGCGCGGATCAAGACGGA
Source organism: Streptomyces spirodelae (assembly GCF_017676385.1). Taxonomy (GTDB): domain Bacteria; phylum Actinomycetota; class Actinomycetes; order Streptomycetales; family Streptomycetaceae; genus Streptomyces; species Streptomyces spirodelae. The sequence goes on along the minus strand of NZ_JAFFZN010000022.1, from coordinate 142,375 downwards.
AGACGGCGGCGCGGAAGACGGACCGAGGCAGGCAGGTGGCGCGAGGAATGGACGCGGCGGACATCGAGCGGAAGGTCCGCTCCGGTGAGCGGTTGACCCGTGAGGACGGCATCGACCTGTACGGCTGCGACGACCTGGCCTGGCTCGGCGGCCTCGCGCACGAGGTGCGCAGCAGGCACAGCGGCGACATCGCCTACTTCGCCGCCCACCTGCCGCAGGATGTGACGGACCTCGACCAGGCGGTGGCGCTCACCCCCCGGTGGGCGGCCGACGGCGTCACCGAGCTGCGGCTGGTCACCGGCACCGGCACCGGCGCCGGCTCCGAGGCGGAGGCCGGCGGTCTCGCGGGCGCGGTGCGCGCGCTCCGGGATGCCCTGCCCGAGGGGGTGGCACTGACGGCGTACGCCCTGCCCTACGGAGGTGCCGACGCCCCCGTCGACCCGGCCCAGCTCGTCGGGCGGGTGCTGCGGCTGCGCGAACTGCAGGACGAGGTCGGCGGGTTCCACGTCGCCGTACCGCTGCTCCAGGACGGCCCGCGCGGCGCGACCGGAGCCGAGGTGCTCAAGGCATTCGCCGTCGCCCGGCTGCTGCTGGACAACGTGGAGCACCTGGCGGCCGACTGGGCGCTGCACACCGAGCAGACCGCGCAGCTCGCGCTCCAGCACGGCGCCGACGAACTGACGGGCCGCGTCGTGGACGACGAGAGCGCCGCTGGGCAGGACGCCGACGCGCTCACCCGCGAGGACCTGCTGGTCGCGATCCGCGACGCCGGTTTCCGGCCCGTCGAGCGCGACGCCCACTACGGCGCGGTGCGCAGCCACGAGGGCCCGGACCCGCAGCGGCGCGAGACCCCCCAGCCCATGCGGGTTTGACGTGCTTCCCCGGCCTCGCGGCTGGGGAGTCCGGCCTGAGTCGTTCGACCCGTCCGGGGGCTTCCTGCTTCATCGCGCTGCGCCGGGACGTTTGTCCTGGTCTTACCTGCGCTCCACGAGGCGTTCAGCCTGTCCGCCCGTCCGGCGGCCAGGATGTTGCGTGCCTGGCCGGCGAATGCGCAATCTGCCTCAAAGGCCCTGCTAAGTCAGCGTTCCGCGGGGTACCGCGAGTCGTATGGCAGCGAAACCAGCAAAAGGCGCTACGGACGGCGAGCGGCCCGAGGACGCGTACGACGCGACACCCTTCCTCCCCGAGTCCGGTCGGCGCGGCAGCGGAAACGCGGGGCTGCGGGCCCTGCGGGAGGCGGCGGCCGGGTGCCGGGGCTGTCCCTTGCACGAGAACGCGACGCAGACCGTCTTCGGCACCGGCGACGCACACGCCCGGGTCTTCCTCGTCGGGGAACAGCCGGGCGACCAGGAGGACCGGAAGGGCGCGCCCTTCGTCGGCCCGGCGGGCCGGATGCTGGACCGGGCGCTGGACGAGGCGGGCATCGACCCGGCGCAGACGTACGTCACCAACGCCGTCAAGCACTTCAAGTGGGCGCACGAGGAAGGGCGCGGGAAGCGGCGTATCCACAAGCCGCCGACGCTGCGCGAGATGACGGCGTGCGGGCCGTGGCTCGCCGCCGAGCTGGTGCTGACGGAGCCCGAGGTGCTGGTCGTCCTCGGCGCGACGGCGGGCAAGGCGCTGTTCGGCTCCTCGTTCCGGGTCACCAAGGAGCGGGGCTCCTGCACGGAGCGTGAGGTGCACGGGCGGACCGAGCTGGTCGTGCCCACCATTCATCCCTCGGCGATCTTGCGGGCGGACGACCAGGACGAGGTCTACGGCGGGTTCCTCGCCGATCTGCGGGTCGCTGCGCGGATGCTGGAGCCTTCGGGGCGCGCGTAGATCACTTCTGGGGCTGTGCTTGACTGGTGAGGAACCGCGAAACGCCCAAAAGCATGGAGACCCACGTGAGCAGCAGCACTTCGCACGCGACGCTCCGCTACACCACCATGCGACTTGGCATCTTCGTCGGCTGCCTCGTCGTCGTCGGGCTGCTGACGCACTTCGGCATCCTTCCCGCCGGAGTCGGCAAGTCGAACCCCATCTGGGTGGTGCTGCTGGCGCTGATCCTCTCGGCGCCGCTCAGCTATGTGCTGCTGCGCAAGCAGCGGGCCGCCATGGCGGAGCAGATCGCGGGCGGCGTGGGCCGGGCCAAGGAGCGGTTGGCGGCGAACCAGACCCAGGAGGACGAGGTCCAGGACCCGCAGGCACAGCCGCTGCGGAAGGCCGAATCGCCGCAGCCGAAGGCCGAACCGAGGACCGGCTCGGCCTGAGCGCACCGCGCACACCGGGGGTGATGTAACCCTCCTCACACCGTCGTCGACGCCCCACCGGGAATGAGCTTTTCCCGGTGGGGCGTTGAGCTTTTCCGTAACTGTCACCCAAAGGAGAGCTTTGGGTAAGCCAAAGACGGAGTGTTAGCGTGACGGCCATGACGAACGCAGCCACCACTTCCGACGCGCACCGGGGCCACCCCGGCCCGGCGCTCGTGGCGCGGCTGCATGTCGATCTCTGCCGCTGCATGTCGGCGAGCTGTCGCTGACAGCGCGGCCGGACCACCCTCCGGCGCGACCCTTCGCCCCGCGATCTTCTGCTCGCGACGCTCTTCCCCACAGTCCGCCTTCTGACGCCTCCGGAGTCTGTCCGTGTCTTCGTCGTCTTCGTCGTCTTCGTCGTCCTCGTCGGTTCCCGCCGCCGATACCGCCGCACCCGACACACCCGAGAAGTCCCGCATACCCAAGGTGCCGTTCTGGGCGCAGATCCTGCTCGGCCTCGTACTCGGCGTGGTCCTCGGCTGGGCCGCGCGCAACTGGGACGTGGCCTGGCTGGGCACGACCCTCACCAAGATCGGCGAGATCTTCGTCCAGTTGCTGAAGCTCGCCGTCGCGCCGCTGGTGTTCTTCGCGATCACCATCTCGATCACCAACCTGCGCAACGTGCACAACGCGGCGCGGCTCGCCACCCGCACTCTGCTGTGGTTCATGGCGACCTCGCTGATCGCGGTGGCGATCGGGCTGTTCATCGGCCTGCTCACCAACCCGGGCTCCGGGACCGGGCTGTCGGCCGAGGACGCCGCCAAGCCGGACACCACCGGCTCGTGGCTGGACTTCCTCACCGGGATCATCCCGACCGACATCATCACGCCGTTCACCGAACTGAAGGTGCTGCAGATCGTCTTCATGGCGGTCGTCGTCGGTATCGCGGCGCTGAAACTGGGCGCGAAGGCCGAGCCGATCCTCACCCTGGGCGAGTCCGCGCTGGCGCTGCTCCAGAAGGCGCTGTGGTGGATCATCCGGCTGGCCCCGATCGGCACCATCGGCCTGATCGGCACCGCCATCAAGGACTACGGCTGGGACCTGATCGGCAGCTACGCGACCTTCACCGCCGACATCTACATCGGCTGCGCGCTGGTGCTCTTCGGCGTCTACCCGCTGCTCCTCGGTACGGTCGCCAAGGTCAACCCGGTCCAGTTCTTCAAGGGCGCCTGGCCCGCCATCCAGCTCGCCTTCGTCTCCCGCTCCTCGGTCGGCACCATGCCGCTGACCCAGAAGGTGGTCGAGCGCCTCGGGGTGCCCAAGGAGTACGCGTCCTTCGCCGTGCCGTTCGGCTCCACGACGAAGATGGACGGCTGCGCCTCCATCTACCCGGCGATCGCGGCGATCTTCGTCGGTGAGTTCTTCCACGTCGACATGGGCGTCAAGGAGTACCTGCTGATCGTCTTCGTCTCGGTCATCGGTTCGGCCGCCACCGCGGGCCTCACCGGCGCCACCGTGATGCTGACGCTCACCCTCTCCACCCTGGGCCTCCCGCTGGAGGGCGTCGGCCTGCTGCTGGCCATCGACCCGATCCTGGACATGATGCGTACGGCCACCAACGTCGCTGGCCAGGCGGTGATCCCGGTCCTCGTCTCGGCCAAGGAGAAGATCCTGGACCGCGAGGCGTTCGCCACCGCACGCAGCTTCTCCGTCGAGGAGGCCGACGACACCCCGGCCGAACCCCGCAAGGCGGCCGGGCGGGAACCGGTCACGGCAAGCTGACGGGAAGTTTTCCCTCCGTCCCGCTTCATCTCTCGCGCCCCCGGTCACCCGGCCGGGGGCGCGTAGGCTTGCGCGGGGCCGGAGTTGAGGGGGATCGGCGCGCCGCACGGAACGGCGCCGCCGGGCCGGCCGGGGGCACGGGGCAGACGGGGTGAAGGGATGGGAGTGTGGGGCAGAAGCGCATGCCGCGCGAGGTGAGGGAGCGCCAGATGCTGGACGCCGCGGTCGCGGCGTTCGCGCGGCACGGGTACCAGGCCGCCTCCATGGACGACATAGCCGAGGCAGCGGGTGTCTCCAAACCGCTGGTCTACCTCTACCTCAAGTCCAAGGAAGACCTGTTCATGGCCTGTGTCCGGCGTGAGGTGGGGGCGCTGGTGGCCGCCGTACGGGAGGGCACCAGGGCGCGGGGGCTGACAGCGGATCAGCAGCTGTGGCGCGGCCTCACGGCGTTCTTCGCGCACACCGCGGCCCGCCCGGACGGTGTGGCGGTGCTCTACCGCGCCCGTACCCAGGGGGAGCCGTTCGCGCGTGAGGTCGCCGCGATGCGGGTCGAGGTGGTCGCGATCGTGACGGCGCTGCTGGGGCAGGCGGCGAAGGACGCCGGCTGCCCCAGCGAGCTGGCCGAGCGGGAGGTCTCAGGGCTGGCGCACGCCCTGGTCGGTGCGGCCGAGTCGCTCGCCGAGTGGGCCAACTCCCGCACCGCCGAGCACTTTTTCGCGGACGAAGCCGCCGGCTCCACTACGGCGCCCTCGGCGAAGGAGACGGCGGCGACGCTGATGAACTTCTGCTGGGCGGGGCTGGAGAATCTGATGAAGGGCGCCCGGTGGACGCCTGCCCCTGGCCCTGCCCGGGGCCCCGCCCCCGCCCCTGCTCCTGCCCGGGGCCGGCCCGGCGGCTGAGGCCGCGCTTGGTGAGGTGGCGGGCCGCTTGTGTGTGCGTCCCATGAAGGTGGTGACCGGCCATTCCCCAAACCGCTCCGGCTCCCGTAGCTTTACCTCTCAGTAAGGTTACTGAGGCGAAGGTTACTGTCGCGTTCAGGAGTCGGTTGAGGACGGGGCTCTCCGCACGTGTGATGAAGGAGCCGTCACCATGCAACTGGTCGAGCCGCACAAGAAGGTGGAGGACGGCAGGGTCCGCGAGGTCTCCGTACCGCCCCTGGCGCCGAGGGTGACCAGCGGGTCCCTCGCCGACATCCCCTTCACCAACGCAGCCGAGGCCCCCGACGAGTCGGCTCTCAGCCGCAAGGGACGGGACGGCGCCTGGTGGGACATGACGGCCCGTGACTTCGCCGCCGAGGTCCAGGCCATGGCCAAGGGGCTGATCGCGCTGGGCCTGCGGCCGGGCGACCGGGTGGCCATCATGGCCCGGACGATCTACGAGTGGACGCTCACGGATTTCGCCGCCTGGGCGGCCGGACTGATCACGGTGCCCGTCTACCCCACCTCCTCCGCTTCGCAGGCCCGGCACATCCTGCAGGACTCGCGGGCCCGGGCCTGCTTCGTCGAGGACGTCGAGCAGACCCGGCTGCTCAGCGCCGAGCGCGGCAACCTGCCCGCGCTGGACCACCTGTGGCAGTTCTCCTCGGGCGCCGTGGGCCATGTGGTGGACGCCGGCCGCGAGATACCGGACGCGCTGGTCACCGAGCGCCGGGCACAGCTGGGTCCGGGCCATGTCGCGACGCTCATCTACACCTCGGGCACCACCGGCCGGCCCAAGGGATGCGTGCTGACGCACGGCAACTTCTTCGCCGAGGTGGACAACGCCATCGAGCTGCTCCACCCGGTCTTCAAAGCACGGTACTCCGAGCCGGCGGCGACGCTGCTGTTCCTGCCGCTGTCGCACGTGTTCGGCCGGATGGTGGCCATCGGCTGTCTGCGCGCCCGGGTGCGACTCGGGCACGCGCCCAGCGTCAAGACCGATGACCTCCTCCCCGACCTGGCGGCGTTCGCGCCGACGTTCCTGCTGGGCATCCCCTACATCCTGGAGAAGATCTACAACACCGGCCGGGCCACGGCCGAGCAGCTGGGCCGCGCCTCGTCGTTCGACCGGGGTGCCCGTATCGCACAGCGGTACGGAGAGGCCGTCGAGGCGCAGGAGCACGGTTTCGGCCGCGGCCCGGGTTTCGGGCTGCGGGCCGCGCGCGGGCTGTACGACTCGCTGATCTACCGGCGCATCCGGGCCGTACTGGGCGGCCGCTGCCGCTACGTCATCTGCGGCGGCTCCCCGCTGGGGCACCGGCTCGCGGCGTTCTTCGAGGGCGCCGGTGTCACCGTCTACGAGGGCTACGGCCTCACCGAGACGACCGCTGCGACGACCGCGACCCCGCCCCTGAAGCCCCGGCTGGGCACGGTGGGCTGGCCGGTGCCGGGGACGGCTGTGCGGATCGCGGACGACGGCGAGGTGCTCATCAAGGGCGATCACGTCTTCGCGGGCTACTGGGAAGCGCGCAGCGAGAGCGTGGTCCCGCACCGCGACGCTGAGGGCTGGCTGCCCACCGGGGACCTGGGCGCGCTCGACTCGGAGGGGTATCTGAGCATCACCGGGCGCAAGAAGGACGTCATCATCACCTCCGCGGGCAAGAACCTGGCGCCGGCCCCGCTGGAGGACTGGCTGCGCGCGCATCCGCTGGTCAGCCAGTGCCTGGTGATCGGTGACAACCGGCCGTTCGTCTCTGCGCTGGTGACGCTGGAGCCGGACGGGCTCGCACACTGGCAGCGGATGCACAAGAAGGAGCATCTGAGCATGGCCGAGCTGGTCGTCGACGGGGATCTGCTGCGCAATCTCCAGCAGGCCGTGGACGAGGCCAACTCGCTGGTGTCGCGGGCCGAGTCGATCCGCAGGTTCGCCGTGCTCCAGCGCGACTTCACCGAGGAGGACGGACATCTCACGCCGTCGATGAAGCTGCGGCGCGCCGCGATCGTGCGGGACTTCGCCACGGAGATCGACAAGCTCTACGTGCGCTGAGCGGGTATCCCGAGAGTCATCCTTTGGCCAAACGGCGGTACCGTGACATAAGCGCCAGTAGAGCACGGTCGGGGGATGGGGTACGCCTCCCTCGCCGGGAGGGAACACGGGATGACGACACCCCCGCAGCCACCGAACCAGCCCCCTGTCCAGCCCCCGGGCGGCGGTGGCTTCGGCCCGCCGCCGCAAGGTGGCGGCTACGGGCAGCCGCAGAGCGGCGGCTTCGCCCAGCCTCCCGGTGGCGGCTTCGGGCAGCCTCCCGGTGGCGGCTTCGGGCAGTCCGGCTTCTCCGGCCCGTACGGCGGCCCGCCGCCCCCGCCCCCGAACCGCGGCAACAAGGTGGTCGGCATCGTGGTGGCGGCCGTGCTGGTGGTCGCGATAGCGGTCGCGGGAACGCTGGTGGTGCTCTCGGGCGGAGACGACGACAAGAAGGACTCCGCCGACAACAAGGCGGCCTCCGAGGAGTCGGAGTCACCCTCGGCCGAGCCCTCCGCGAGCGAGGAGGAGCCGACGCCGAGCCCCAGCAAGTCGCGGACCACCTACAAGCTGAGCTTCCCCAAGACGCTGGAGGACGGCCGCTACCGGCTCCGTAAGGACCTCAGCGACTCGATCAAGCCCACCCAGCCGGGCGAGACCGCGTACCTGGGCTCCTACTCCAACTCCTCCGACACCTCCCGCCTGCTCTACGGCGCGGCCACCGGCGAGGACTACGGCAACCCGGAACTGTCCAAGAACCAGATGATGAACGGCATGGAGTCGGGCCCGGCCATGGACGTGGCCGTCAAACGCCGGGACATCATCCCCTCCGGTAGTGACCCGCTGACCTGCGAGGTGCTGGTCAAGAACCAGGCCGGGCGCAAGCTGACGATCCCGGTCTGCGCCTGGAGCGACCCGGGCACCGCCGCCTATGTCGCCAAGGACAGCGCCGACACCTACTCGGTCGACCCCAAGAGCGTGGACCTCCAGGCGTGGGCGGAACGCGTCGACCGCATCCGGGAAGAGGTGCGCTCGCCCGCCGGCTGACGAGCGCACCGGCACGGATTGACTTGAACCTTCGTTCAAGTTGAAGACTGCTCTCCATCCGGCCGACGTCATCGGGGCGTCGGCACGAGGAGAGTGGTGGAGATGCGTGGAATCCAGGTCCGGCAGTTCGGCGAGCCCGACGTCCTAAAGGTGGTCGACCTCCCCGACCCCGTACCCGGCCCGGGGCAGGCCGTCGTCGAGGTGGCCTACGCCGACGTGATCTTCCTCGAGACCCAGATCCGGCGCGACGGCGCCTTCTTCCCGCCGGCACTGCCCTACGTCCCCGGCGGCGCGGTCGGCGGCCGGATCGGCCGGCTGGGCCCGGACATCGGCGCCGCCTGGCAGGGCAGGCAGGTCGTCACCAAGACCGCCTCGCCCGCGCAGGGCGCGTACGCACAGCGCGCGCTCGCCGCGATCGAGACGGTCAGCGTCGTGCCGCAGGGGCTCGACCTGCCCACGGCGACCGCGCTGGTGCACGACGGACCCACCGCCGTGCGACTCTTCGACGACGCCGTCAGCGGCGGCAATCTGCGCCCCGGCGCCTGGGTGCTCGTCCTGGCGGCGGCCGGCGGCCTCGGCGCGCTGCTGGTCCAGCTGGCCAGGGCCGCCGGAGCCCGGGTCGTCGCGGCGGCCCGGGGGGAGCGGAAACTCGCCCTCGCCCAGCGGGAACTGGGCGCCGACGCGGTCGTCGACTACGCGCTGCCCGGCTGGACCGACCGGGTACGCGAGACCGTCGGCGAGCCCGGCGTCCACGTCGTCTTCGACGGCGCGGGCGGCGCCATCGGCCGCGCCGCCTTCGAGCTGACAGCACGCGGAGGACGGTTCTCCGCACACGGCGCACCCTCCGGCGGCTTCGCCGAACTCGACCCGGAGGCCGCGGCGGCCCGCGAGGTCACGCTGGCCGGCATCGAACAGGTCCAGCTCACCCCGGCCGAGGCCAAACCGCTGCTGGACCGCGCCCTGTTCGAGGCGGCGGCGGGCCGGCTGCGTCCGGTGATCGGCCAGACCTTCCCGCTGGCGGACGCCGCCAAGGCACACAGCGCCATCGAAGCCCGCGAAACGCTGGGTAAGACACTGCTGAGCGTGGAGTGAAGCCACCCGGCGAAGCCCGCCGGCAGCCGCGGGGAGAAAAAGGGGAGACGCTTCGCCCGCCCCCTCCCGGGGGAAGAGGGGGCGGGCGAAGCGGCTGGTGGCCGGCGGCCGACGGCCTCAGAAGGGCCGGTCGCCGACGATGGCGACCCGCTCGGCCACCCGCCGGTGCGGCGCGTAGTCGAACAGGGCGTAGTGCTGGGTGGCGCGGTTGTCCCAGAACGCGATGTCACCGGGCTGCCAGGCGAACCGCACCTGGTACTCGGGCACATGCGCCTGGCGGACCAGCTCGGCCAGCAGCCGGTCGCTCTCCTCGCGCTCCATCCCCACGATGTGGGTGGTGAACGAGGTGTTCACGAACAGCATCTTGCGGCCCGACTCCGGGTGCGTACGCACCACCGGGTGCTCCACCGGCGGGAACTGCTCCTGGAGTTCGGCCAGCCGCTCCGCCGGGGTGAACCGCGCGAAACCGGGGATGAAGTCGTGCACCGCCTTCGCCCCGTCGATCCGCTCCCGGACCTGAGACGGCAGATTGTCGTACGCGGCTGCCATGTCGGCCCACATGGTGTGCCCACCCAGCGGCGGGACCTCCCGCAGCTGGAGCACCGCGCCCATGGCGGGGCGCTCGCGGAAGGTGACATCGGTGTGCCACACGTTCTCGTACGTCGGCTTGGTCGATGCGTCCTTCTCGAAGCGGACGATCTCGTCGCTGGAGCCGCGCGCCAGCAGCGGATTGGTCTCCAGCTCGCCCCAGTTCCGCGCGAAAGCCGCCTGCTGCTCGGGGGTGAGGTTCGCTCCCCGGAAGAAGAGCACCTTCCACTCCAGCAGCGCCCGGTTCAGCTCCTCGCGCAGCGCGGGGCTCAGCGGCCCGGACAGATCGGCACCGCGGATCTCCGCGCCGATGACGCGGGTCTGCGGCACGACCTCGATCAGCTCGTAGGGCCGCTGCTCCCAGCTCTCGGGGAACGGCCGCAGAATGCGCACGCCTTCGTACAGACCGCCCTCCGGAACGCGGGCGTCCCGCACGGTGGCAGTCGTCTCAGGGGTGAACTCAGGGGTGGTCTCAGAGGTGGTGGTGACGCTCACGGAAAATCCTCCAGCGAATCCGGTCAACGGTGGACAACGCACCTGCCGCGCGACCGCGCGGCGGCTCCATGGCTCCCTCCGGGAGCCGGAATCGCACCTAGAGACCGGATCGCTCGCACCCACGCCGCCACGGGACGCCATGGCGTCCGAGCGGAGAAGTGGAGTGCGCGACCATGCCGCTCATTGTGGGATCAGTCGGCTGAATCGTCAACATCGCCCAGGTCAGCCCACCGGCGCGATGGCCCGCCCCGCCCACCGGGGCGCCTCTTCGACGAGCGCCGCCAGCCGCTCCGTCACCTCCTCGGGGAACGGGACGCTGCCCTCGGCGCCCACATGCAGTGCGAACAGCTCAGTGGTGGCGACCAGCCGCTCCCCGACACGCATCTCATGGACGAACCGGAGCTTCTGCCCGGCAGCGCCGAGAACCCGCGTACGCACCGCGAGCGACGCACCTTCCGCCACCTCCTCCAGATACCGCACATGCGCCTCGACCGTGTACAGCGAGCAGCCCGTGCGCTCCCGGTACATCGGCCCCAGACCCACCTCGTCCATCATCGCGTCCGTCGCGTGGCCGAAGACCAGCACGTAGAACGCTTCGCTCATATGGCCGTTGTAGTCGATCCACTCCGGCCGCACCGTCTGCTCGAAAGTCGGCAGCCGCGTCATTCTCCGGCCCCCTTCCCGCCGGGCAGTCGGCCGTTGCCGGGCACTCGGCCGGTTGCCCTCAGCACGTCGATGACCCCCTGGTCCCGCTCGGCGACCAGCTCGGCGATGCTGCGGCCGCCGGCCGCTTCCTCGCAGCCCGCCACCATGGCGTCCCGCAGCGCCGCGTCCAGCTCCGGCGCCTCAAGGCGGGTCCACGGCGACTTCAGCGACGGGCCGAAGTGGTCGAGCATATGGGCCATCCCCCCTTCGCCGCCTGCCAGCGCGAATGTCAGGCACGGGCCCATGAACGCCCATCGCAGCCCCGGCCCCTCGGTGATCGAGTCGTCGATCTCCTTCACTGTGGCCTCACCATTGGCCACCATGTGCAGGGCCTCACGCCACAGGGCCTCTTGCAGCCGGTTGGCGATGAACCCCGGCAGCTCCTGGTTCATCGTGATCACCGACTTGCCCGCCACCTCGTAGAACCGCGACGCCCACTCCACGGCTCGCTGCGCGGTGCGGTTGCCTCCGGCCACCTCCACGAGAGGGATCAGGTACGGCGGATTGAAGGGGTGCCCTACGAGCAGCCGCTCGGGATCGGCCGCCTCGGTCTGCATGTCCGTCATCGGATACCCGGACGTCGACGAGGCGATGACGACATCCTTCGGCGTCGCCGCGTCCAACTGCGCCAGCAGCTGCCTTTTCAGCTCCAGCTTCTCGGGTGCGCTCTCCTGCACGAACTGTGCCTCCGCGCACGCCTCTTCGAGAGTCGTCGCGATGGTGAGCCGCTCCTTTGCGGCTCCCTCCGCCAGTCCCAACTGAGTGAGCGCCGGCCATGCGGCATCCACCAGACGGCGCAGTTTTCCGGGGGCGTCCGGGGCCGGGTCCCACGCGGTTACGTCGTAGCCGCGGGCCAGGAAATGGGCGACCCAGCCGCCGCCTATGACTCCGGCGCCCACACAGGTGACGCGCCGCACCTCATCGTGAGGGATTTCCATATCTCCTCCTTGATCGCTTCCATTGACTGAGGGCCGAGCCCTCTGACCCTCTTTCGTCGGCGAGGCGTCAGGCGGCAGGGGGGTTACCGGGGCCGGAGGCCCAGGCGGGTGCGGGCCTCATCGGGAGAAGCCACCGAGGCCCCAAGGTCCTCGGTGATACGCACGGCGCGCTCCACAAGCTGCCCGTTCGTCGCCTTCACCCCCCGACTCAGATACAGGTTGTCCTCCAGCCCCACCCGCACATTCCCCCCGAGCAGAATCGACTGCGCCACCCACGGCATCTGCATCCGTCCCAGCGCGAAAGAGGCCCACTGCGCGCCAGGCGGCAGGAAGTTGACCATCGACTGCAACACCCCCGGGTCCGCTGGAGCCCCCCACGGGATGCCCATGCACAGCTGGAAGAGGGTCGGCTCGTCCAGCAGCCCCTCGTCCAGCAACTGCTTGGCGAACCACAGCTGCCCGGTGTCGAAGATCTCCAACTCCGGCTTGACGCCGAGCTCCTGAATGCGCCGGGCCCCCTTCCGCAGCATTTCCGTGGTGGAGACATACAGCTGGTCGCCGAAGTTGAGCGACCCGCAGTCCAGGGTGCAGATGTCCGGGAGCAGGTCCTCGACGTGCGGCAACCGGTCGAGTCCGCCCACCAGATCCGTGCCGTCCAGCGCGCCCTTCTCCAACGGCTGGTCGGCGTCGAGCACCAGGTCACCGCCCATGCCGGCGGTCAGGTTGATGACGACGTCGGTGCCCGTCTCCTTGATCCGCTCCACGACCTCGCGGTACAGCTTCCGGTCCCGCGAGGGCGCACCGGTCTCCGGGTCCCGTACGTGGATGTGCACAACAGCCGCACCGGCCTGAGCGGCCTCGACTGCCGAGACGGCTATCTGCTCGGGCGTCACCGGCACATGCGGGCTGCGCCCGACGGTGTCACCGGCGCCGGTGAGGGCGCAGGTGATGATCACATTCTCGGTCATGGACATGGCGATACCTCCGGTAGGGAAGGGGAGGGTGCCGGCCCGGGGCCGGCGGCGGAAAGGGGCTCGTCAGGGGCGAGGAAACGGCAGGGGAAGGGCCGGGTGGTCGCTCAGTCCACGTTCGTCGGCAACAACTCGGTACGCATATGAGCGAGCAGCGCCGCGTACATGTCGTCGGGGCCGGTGCCGTCCTCCGCTCCGGCGGCGCCGGCCAGCACCTGGGAGGCCAGCCCGTCGATGAGCGCGGTCAGCCGCAGCGCGCTGAACTCGGGGTCCACCGCGCGGAAGACGCCCTGGGCGATACCGCGCCGGATGACGTCGGCGACGGTGGTACGCCACTGCCGGTAGTAGTCGACGTGCAGGCGACCGATGGCGGTCGAGCGTGCCGCCTCGGCCCACAGGTCGAGCCACACCAGCCACTGCCGCCGCTGCTGTTCGGTCCGCGGCGTCTGCAGGGCGAGGAGTTCCCGGAGTTCGGCCGCGGCGTCCTCGTCCGCACCGGCCTCGGCGATCCGCGCCGCACGGCTGGCGGTGTCCTCGTCCATGCACCAGCGCACGGCTGCCTCCAGCAGCTCGGCCCGGCCGGGGAAGTGGTAGTGGATGGCGGCTGTACTGGTGTCGCAGGCGGCCGCGATGTCCGCGACCCGTACGGCGTGGAAGCCGTGTTCCGCGATCAACCGCACCGTCTCCCGCACGATCTGCAACGGACGCCCCGCTGAGGGGAGTACGGGCGTCCGGGGTGCGGGTGACGGTGCGGTGGCATTCGGCCCTTCAGTCCCGGTGGAGTCCGTCCCTGTGGAGTCCGCCCCGGTGGTGGACGAGCTGTGCACAGCGGCAGCGGGGGTGGTCGGTTCCGCACCACCAGAGCCGAGCAGCCAGCCTGCGTCCACCTCGCCGGCGTCGGCGATCCGGGCCAGTTCGGCGACGGTGAAGCGGCGCGTACCGCTGAGGGAGCGGGAGAGTTTCGAGGGGTCCATCACGACGCGTCGGGCGAACTCCCGCTGGCTGCATCCGGTGGCCTCGACGACCTTGCGCACGCGCTCGGCGATCTCACCGGCGCTGTCCTGAAGCCTGTCACTCGCCGCGTGGCTGCCGGGGGTGCGGCCGACCGCCCCGTGGCCGCCTGCTGTGTGCTGCATGGCGCCACCGTACGACTCTGTTGAGATTATCGCAATGACGTTGTTCGGCTGCTTTTCATTTCCCCAGGTGAGAGCGTAGGAAACAATCTGTTGCGCTGCTTGACTGATGCGTCAGTCAGCAGCGCAACGCTCATCCGTCGCGACACCGTCCGATGTGCATCGTCCGACGCGATCACGGCAGGGGTGTACCTAGGTACACCCCTGTCCGACAGCCAGGTGCAATGGCGGCCACCCGGCGGCGCGGCATCGTCGGCGCCATGCGAAGGAGACCTGTTGAGATCAAGATGACGGTGCTGTACCTCGCCGTCGCGTTTCTGGCGGCCGGCGCGCTGGGCGCCGTGCAGCCCGTGACCCGGATACCCGCCGAAGTCGTTCAGCTGACACAGTTCGGCCCCGCTCTCGGCGTGGGAATCGTCGCGCTGCTGTGGCCCGGACGGGTGCGTGAACTGTTCGCCGGGGGCCGGTCGGTCCGGGTGCGTGGGGCACTGCTGCTCGTCACGGCGCCGCTGATCACCATCGTTGCCGCCGCCGGGTACGCGGCGGTCACCGGGGAGGTCCGGCTGATGCGCCCTGCCGCCCCGTTCGTACTGGTCGCGGTGGCGCAGTTGATCGGGGCGTGTGGAGAGGAGATCGGATGGCGCTGCCTGCTGCAGCCCCTGCTGCGCCCCCGGTTCGGCCGGCTGGGCGCCTCGATGGTGGTAGGCGTGGTGTGGGGTGTCTGGCATGTGCAGGTCTTCGCACAGCACCCGTTGTACGCGGCCTCGTTCCTGCTGGCGGCCGTATCCATGTCGGTGGTGCTGGGTTGGGCTCTCGACGGTGCGGGCGGGTCCAGGCTGCTGCTGGCGGGAGGCTTCCACGCCCTGATCAACCTCGGCATGCTGCTGGCCATGGACGAGGAGTCCGGTGCGGTGCTCCCCATGGTGCTCTTCGGCTCGTCGTGCCTGGTGGCGGCGGTGTGGTGGGTCCGGGCGGCAGGTCCGGGCCGGGGCAGTGCGGCGCAGTCGTCCACGCCCGCGCCGACTAGGCTGCCCTCGATCATGAGAGATGTTCGATAAGTCGCGCGCGCCCGTCTCCCGCGCCTGTGTGGCCTTGGGCCGGTGCCAGGTGGCGAGCCTGCATGCCCTCGCGGTGTCGGCGACCGGCTCGCTGGTGGTCCTCGCCCTGCTGCTGTTGCCCGTGGGGGTCGGCTTCTGGCTGCTGCCGCGGGCCGCACGCTGGCTGCGTGCGCTGTCCGACCGCTCGCGAGCCCGTGCTGCCAGGTGGACGGGTACGCCGGTCAGCAGTCCTGAGCCGCTGCACGGCGACCGGCACCGGAACGCCCGCGCCCGCTCGACGGCTGTCCTCGGCGACGAGGGGTTCTGGCGCGACCTGACGTGGGCCTGGCTGGAGCCGGTCGCGGGCGGGCTCGTGGTCGCAGCGCCCCTCGCGCTGGTCGAGTACGGAGCGTTCGGCGTACTGGTGCAGCCGTTCGTCTGGCGGCTTCTCGGCGACGGCAACTGGTACGCGTTCGTCCCGGTGCACAGCACACCGACCATGCTGGCCGCGCTCGCACTCGGCCTGGCCCTCATGGGCGCCGGGCTGGTCATCGCCCCCGCCACGCTGCGGCTGCACGCCCGGTTGGGACGTCCGCTGCTCTCCGCCTCGCGCGGCGCCCGGCTCGCCCGGCGGGTCGAGCATCTCGCCGACACCCGCGCCCGGGCGCTGGACACCCTGGCCGCCGAACTCCGCCGCATCGAGCGGGACCTGCACGACGGGGCCCAGGCCCGGCTGGTCGCGCTCGGGATGACGGTGGACCGGGCGACGCGGCTGCTGGAGACGGACCCGCGCGCATCGCGCGAGCTGTTGCTGGATGTCCGCACCACCTCCGAGCAGGCACTGGCGGACCTGCGGTCGTTGGTCCACGGCATCCATCCGCCCGTCCTCGCCGACCGGGGCCTGGGTGATGCCGTCCGCGCGCTGGCGCTCGACAGTTTCCTCGACGTCCACGTCGAGGCCCGGCTGCCGGGCCGCTTCCCGGCGCCGGTCGAGTCCGCCGCCTACTTCGCGGTGAGCGAGGCGCTGGCGAACGCCGCGAAGCACTCCGCCGCCCGCGAGGTACGCGTCGGCCTGAGCTACGAGGCCGGTCTGCTGCGTGCCACCGTCACCGACGACGGCCGAGGCGGTGCCGACCCGTCGCGCGGTACCGGACTCAGCGGCGTACGGGAGCGGTTGGACGCCTTCGACGGCACCCTCGCCCTGCACAGCCCGGAGGGCGGGCCCACCACTCTGACGATGGAGATTCCGTGCGTGTCGTCCTCGCCGAAGACCTCTTCCTGCTGAGGGACGGGCTGACCCGCACACTGCGGGAGCACGGCGACGAGGTCGTCGCGGTGGACAACGGCCCGTCGCTGCTGCGCGCACTGCTGGAAGAAGACGAGGAGGCACCCGACCTCGCCGTCGTGGATGTCCGGCTCCCGCCGACCTACTCCGACGAGGGGCTCCAGGCCGCACTCGAAGCCCGCCGCCGACGACCCGGTCTGCCCGTTCTCGTCCTCTCCCAGTACGTCGAGACCCTGTACGCCAACGAACTGCTCGCCGGAGGCGACGGGGCCGTCGGCTATCTGCTCAAGGACCGGATCACACACACCGAGCAGTTCCTCGACGCGGTCCGGCGGGTCGCCGCCGGAGGGACGGTGATGGACCCGCAGGTCGTCTCACGGCTGCTCTCCCGTGGGGACGCCCGCGGCACGATCGGCTCTCTCACGCCCCGTGAACGCGATGTGCTGGAACTGATGGCCGAAGGCCGGTCGAACTCCTCCGTCGCGAGCTGTCTGTACCTGAGCGAGAGTGCGGTCGCCAAGCATGTCGCGAGCATTTTCGCCAAGCTGGGGATCAGCCCGTCGGCGGACGCCAACCGCAGAGTGCTTGCTGTGCTGGCCTATCTCAAGCGCTGAGGCCGGCCCCGCCGGTGCGCAGGGGCAGGCGCCGACGGCCACATGTGCGTCGGCCGATCCCGCGCAGGCCGTCAGACGGCCGGTGGATAGCGGGCTGCCAGGGCGCGGACGGCTTCGATCACGGCCTTCCGCAGCGCGGGCGGGCCCAGCACCTCCGTCTCCGCGCCCAGGCTGAGCAGATCCGAGACGGCGACCGCACAAGGTGTCAGGTACAGCCGGAAGGATTGCCGGTCCGCAGTCGAACAGCAAGCGCAGTGAAAGGCCACCTCACATGACCCAGCAGTCCACCGACGCCGCTTTCACCGTCTCGTCCTGGGACGAGGAGAACGTCACCGAAGCCGACCGCGGCCCCCGGCTGGCGCACGCAGCCATCGTCAACAACTACAGCGGCGGCATCGAGGCTGAGGGCACCACCTGCCAGTACCTGTTGACCTACACCACCGGGAAGTACGGCTCCTTCTGCGGAATGGAGCTGCTGACCGGGTCGGTCGACGGCCACGCGGGCACCTTCGTCGTCCACCAGAAGGGCACCTTCGACGAGGAGGGCGTCATCCGCTGCACCTTCGAGGTGGTTCCGGGCTCGGGTACGGGCGACCTCGCCGGTCTGTCCGGTACGGGAGGGTTCGAAGTGCGTGAGGGGGAGAACGAGGTGAAGGTGACCTTCTCCTACGAGCTGCGGGGCTGAGGCCCGGCGGCCCCGCGCGACACACGAACACGACGGCGGTCAGTGGGCGTTTCGCTCCCGCCGACCGCCGTCGTGCTCCCTCCCGCAGGCCCCCGCGAGAAGGGGCTAAGCCGGTGTGGGGGCCGAGCTCTTACCGGTGGGGGAGGGGCTGGCCGGAGCAGCGGAGCCGCCCTGTTCCTCCGGCATCTTGAGGAAGAACGTCAGCACCATGGCGACCAGGTACAGCACCAGGAAGACGATGGTCACGCCGCCCGCTCCCACCAGCGGGAGGAACAGCGAGGCGACGGCCGGGCCGACGAAGGCGGCCCCGCCCGCACCGAGGTTGAGGAGGGCCATCGCGCCGCCCTTGTTCTCGGGTGCCATGTTCGGGATCAGCGCGGAGATGGGGACGAAACCGGCCAGCGTGGCGCCGTACAGCATGCCGGCGAGCACGGCGACCCAGTAGTAGTCCGGGCCGAGCCAGGTGGGCACGAAGTAGAGCACTGTCACGCTGACGGCACAGCCGAAGGCGCCGAACGTGGCGATGGTGGTCCGCCAGCCGATCTTGTCGGAGACGGCCCCGAAGATCAGGTTGAAGAAGATGTTGGTGCCGTAGATGATCGCCAGCAATTGGAGCCACTTGTCGGTGCCGAAGCCGACGTCGTCGGAGAAGATCCGCGGCAGATAGACGAGCATGCCGAACTCGGGTGCGGTGTTGATGATCCGCACCAGGCAGCCGACCAGGACGCGCGGGTGGGTCCAGATGATCGAGACGCTGTTGAAGAGCGACTGACCGGTGGTGACGTCGGGGTCGGCCAGCCGGTCGCCGCCCTCCCGTCCCTTGGCGCCGACCAGCGCGACGGCTCCCCCGAGCAGAATGAGGCCGAGCGCGGTCCACAGGGTGCCCATCTCACCGATGGCGGGGATGGTGAAGCTGGACCACAGGGAACCGAGGGTGGGCAGGCCGCCGGTGAAGGCGAAGTAGAACCAGCCCACGGCAGTGCCGAGCCGGGCCTTGGGAGCGCTGCCGGTGATCCACACGAGGAAGCCGAAGGCGAAGAGCGGATAGCCGAAGCCGCGGATGCCGTAGAGGATCAGCATCATCGGGTAGTTCTCGGTGCCGAGCGCGAAGACCAGGTAGAGCGCGTCGAAGACCGCCCAGATGCCCAGGCCCACCCACATCACCGTGCGCGGACCCCACACCTCGGAGAGCGCGCCGGAGAACCAGGAGGCCAGCATCACGGCGACGCCGTAGACGGTGATGACATAGCCGGCCTTGACGTCGGTGCCCGCTCCGTGGTCGGCCATGTACGGCGCGATGAATCCGCTCTCGACCCCGTCACCGATCATGAACAGCAGTACGCCGATGTATCCGAGAACCAGGGGTTTCGGCAGCCCTATGCGATCGAGTAGCCCTCTGTCAGGGGCTCGGGTCGCTGGATCCGTCATCGGGGGGCCTCCGCTCTGAGGTAACCAGTTGGTGCACCGCAGATACTCAGCCCGACTGCGAGAAATATCAAGAGCTTTGTTAAAAATAACGGCCTGGGTCGTTAGGCGGTAACAGGACGGCTGCGCCGTGCGCTGCACCGTGCGCCGCGCTTGCCGCCGGGCGGGACGCCGCGCGGCCGCTGAGGGGCTGCCCCGCCGGGAAGGGTTACGGCTGCACCACCCGCACCTGCGTCAGCTTCCCCATCTCCGCCACCAGCTCGTCCTCCACCGGCCCGCTGAGCAGCACATGGTCGAAGGCGCTCACCGGGTCCAGCCGGTGCAGGGCGCTGCGGCCGACCTTGCTGTGGTCCATCAGCAGCACGCTCACCGAGCCGGCCTCCCGCATCGCGCGCTTGAGGGCGACGATCTCCTGTTCCTGGTGGTAGGTCATGGTGCCGGTGATGGCGGAGGTGGAGACGACGGTCAGGTCCACCGAGAAGCTCTTGATCATCTCCAGGGCCGAGAGCCCGATCCACGAGTCGTGGGTGCGCGAGTACTCGCCGCCGATGCTGATCAGCCGTACGTCCTCGACGGGCCGCAGCTCCTCGGTGATCAGCCGGTAGTTGGTCACCACGGTCAGCGGCCCCACCTGTGGCAGCAGCTTCGCGAAGGCCAGCGCGGTGGTCGAGTCGTCCAGCATCAGCGACATTCCTGGCGTCACGAACTCCAGCGCGGCCCTGGCCAGCGCCTCCTTCTCGCCGGTGTGCGCGTGCAGCCGGAAGTCGGAGCTGGACTCGAAGACGGTGGAGGGCTGCGCCGAGACGCCTCCGTGGTACTTGCGCAGGATGCCGCGGTCGGCGAGCTCGGCGATGTCCCGGTGCACGGTCATCACGCTGACGCCGGTCAGCTCCGTCAGCTCCGCCACCGAGGCGTCGCCCTTGGCCAGCACGTGGTCGACGATCTGCTGCTGACGCTTCTGGCGCGTGAGGCGCGCTGCTGAGTGGGCGGTCATACGGACCATCCTGCACCCCGTACGGCGCCTCCCGGCCCCCGGAGGGCGGAAGTCTCACATCGCTGCTGGTGTGCGTATCAGTCCATGAGTGACAGATAACAAAACCAGTGTTAATTTGCTGGGAGCCGAAGGTGAGGAGTTCCGGCCGTGGCCGATGCAGTGGTGTTTGACATGGACGGAGTGCTCGTCGAGAGCGAGCATCTCTGGGAGCGGCTGTGGACCGCGTTCGCCGCGGAGCGCGGCAAGCAGTGGGGGCCAGAGCAGACCAAGAGCTGCCAGGGTATGAGCGCGCCCGAGTGGGCCGCCTTCCTCACCGGGTTCGCCGGGGCCGGCGACAGCGCCGCCGACACCGAGCGCACCGTCGTGGACGGCATGATCAAGGCTCTGGAGGACGGTGAGATCGGGCTGCTGCCCGGAGCGCGCGAGATGATCGCCCAGACGGCCGCACGCGGCCCCATCGCGCTCGCCTCGTCCGCGCCGCGCCGCGTGATCGACGCCGTCCTCGCGCACCATGGAGTCGACCACCACTTCAAGGCCACCGTCTCCAGCGCCGAGGTCCCGCGCGGGAAGCCCAGCCCGGACGTCTACCTCGCGGCCGCCGAGAAGCTCGGCGTCCCCGCGGCCGACTGCCTGGCGGTCGAGGACTCCAGCAACGGGCTGCGTGCCGCCGCGGCGGCCGGGATGACGGTCGTCGCCATCCCCAACCCCGGCTATCCGCCGGCCGCGGACGCGCTGGCGGGTGCCGCGCACTCGGCGAGCGACCACGACGACGTACGCCGTTTCCTGCTCTCGCGGCTCGGCGACGGTGCCCAGCGCAAGGACGGCCTCAAGGAAGGTGACCCGGCATGACGGACCCGACAGCGGACCCGGTCAAGGTGCTGGCCTCGGGCGACCACTTCATCGCCCCCCAGCTCTTCGTCGACGCGCTCAAGGGTGCGGCGCCGGGCACCGCGCTGGACTTCCGTACCCAGACCACGCCCTGGCCGCACACCCCCTTCGGCCCCGTCGGCAACGTCAAGGAGGCCAGCGGCACCGAGGACGAGCTGCTCGAAGCGCTCGGCGACGCCGAGGTAGCGCTGATCCAGATGGCGCCGTTCACCGACCGCGTCATCCGCGAGGCCCCGCACCTGAAGCTGATCGCGGTGGCCCGCGGCGGCCCGGTGAACGTGGACGTGGCGGCGGCCACCCGCGCCGGTATCCCGGTCACCTTCACCCCCGGCCGCAACGCGGCGGCCGCCGCCGAGTTCGCGCTCGGGCTGATGCTGGCCGCGCTGCGCCGTATCCCCGCCTCCGACGCGGAGCTGAAGAAGGGCACCTGGCGCGGCGACTACTACGCCATCGAGAACGCCGGGATCGAGCTGGACGGCACCACGGTCGGGCTCGTCGGCTACGGAGCCATCGGAGCGATCGTCGCCCGGGTGCTGCGCGCCTTCGGCTCGAAGGTGCTGGTCGCCGATCCCTACGCCGACCAGGCCAAGGCGGCCGCCGACGGCGTGGAACTGGTGGCGCTGGAGGAGCTGCTGCGCCGCAGCTCGGTCGTCAGCCTGCACGCCCGCGTCACCGACGAGACCCGGCACATGCTGAACGCCGACAACCTCAAGCTGCTGCCCAAGGGCGCGGTGCTCGTCAACTCGGCGCGCGGCGAACTGATGGACTACGGTCCGCTGCCCGCGATGCTGGAGTCCGGCCACCTGGGCGCGCTGGCACTGGACGTCTACGACGTCGAGCCGCCGCCCGCCGACTGGCCGCTGCACCGCGCGCCGAACGTCATCACCACCCCGCACCTGGCGGGCGCCACCCGGCAGACCGCCGACCGCGCCGCTGCCATCACCGCGGCACAGGCGGCCGCCCACCTGCGCGGCGAGCGCCCCGAGTTCGTCGTTAACCCGGAGGTGTTCGAGACCACCGGGGGCGCCGGGGGAGGGCGGCAGTCGTGATCGTCGGGGTCGACGTCGGTACCTCGGTCACCAAGGCCCAGCTCATCGCGCGCGACGGGCGCACCACCCCCGCGCACGAGGCCCGCAGCACGCTGTACACGCTGCCGGGCAACCGCGTCGAGCAGGACATGGACGAGGTCATCGGCACGGTCGTCACCGTCGTACGGGCAGCGGTCGCCGACGCCGCGCAGCTCGACCCCCACGAGCCGATCGAGGCGCTGGCGCTGACCGGCCAGGGCGACGGCCTGTGGCTGCGGGACGCGCACGGCCGCCCGGTGGGCCGCGCACTGTCCTGGATGGACGGCCGCGCGGCCCCCGTCCTGGACAAGTGGGCCGCCGACGGCACAGCGCAGGAGGTGCACCGGCGCACCGGAGCGGGCATGTTCCCGGGCGCCGCCGGGCCGCTTCTCGCCCATCTGGCCGCACACGAGCCCGAGCGGCTGGAAGCCGCCGATGTGGCCGGGTACTGCGTCGACGCCATCGCCCAGCGCTTCACCGGCGAGCGGACCGTGGACGCCTCCGACGCCTCGGTGCCGTTCCTGGACGTGGCACGGCGTACCTACGACGACGAGGCGCTGGAGCTGTGCGGGCTGGGCCGCTGGCGGGGGCTGCTGGCCGAACCCGCGCCGCCCGGGGCGCTGTTCGGCCTGCTGCCCAAGGTAGCGGCTGAGCTGGGGCTGCCCGCCGGGCTGCCGGTCAGCGCCGGCCCGTTCGACATCCCGGCCTGTGGCTTCGGCTCGGGCCTGGAGCGGGTGGGCGAGGGCAACCTCATCATCGGCACCACCCTGGCCTGCCAGGTGCTCAGCGACGACCCGGCGCCGGGCGCGGGGGACGAGGCGGCAGGCATGATCCTGGCCACCCCCTACCAGGACCGGTATCTGCGGGTGATGCCCGCGATGATCGGCACCGCAGGACTCGACTGGCTGCTGGGCATGCTCGGCGTGCGCATCGAGGAACTCGACGCGCTGCTGGCCCAGTCCCCGTACGGCGCCGCCGGGGTCACTGCCCTGCCCTTCCTGTCCACCAGCGGCGAGCGTGCGCCCTTCGTGGACGCCCGCGCCCGCGGCCGCCTCGACGGGCTCTCGCCCCTGACCGGCCGCGCCGACCTGGTGCGCGCCCTGTGCGAGGCCGTCGCGTACTCGGCGCGGCACTGCCTGGAGACCCTCGGCGTCGACGGCGCCGTCACCGCCTGCGGCGGGGGAGCCCGCTCCGGCGAGTGGGGGCGCATCTTCGCCGGCGTACTCGGTCGGGACGTCCATGTGCGGGAGGACGCCGTGGGCATCCGCGGCGCCGCACGGGTCGCCTGGCGTGCGCTGGGCGTCGCGGCCGAGGGCTTCGGCGCCGCCGCCGAGGGCCGGGTCGCCCGCGCCGACGACGAGGCGGTCGCCTTCTACGAAGACGGCTACCACCGCTACCTCGACACCTTGGAAACAGCCCGCCGCTCCTGGTGACCCGCGCCCGGGGTGACAACACACTGCTGGAGCCCATATGACCCGCATCTGCAACGACCCGGCCCGCTTCACCGAGGACATGGTCCAAGGCTTCGTCGCGGCCCACCCCGAGCACGTCCGCGCCGTCCCGGGCGGAGGCGGCGTCGTACGGGCCCGCCGGCCCGGCACCGCGAAGGTCGCCGTGCTCACCGGCGGCGGCTCCGGCCACTACCCCGCCTTCTGCGGGGTGGTCGGTGACGGGTTCGCCGACGGCTCGGTGATCGGCAATGTCTTCACCTCACCTTCCGCCGCACAGGCGCACTCCGTGGCGACGGAGGCCGAGACCGGCGCGGGCGTACTGTTCCTGTTCGGCAACTACGCGGGCGACGTCATCAACTTCGGCCAGGCGGCGCAGCGGCTGACCGCCGAGGGCATACCGGCCCGCTGCTTCGCCGTCACCGACGACATCGCCAGCGCGCCCACGGCTGAGGCGGACCGGCGGCGCGGGATCGCGGGCGGCTTCACCGTCTACAAGACGGCCTCCGCGGCGGCCGAGGAGGGCGCGGACCTGGACGAGGTGGTCCGCATCGCCGAGCACACCAACGCCCGTACCCGCTCGCTCGGTGTGGCCTTCGCGGGGTGCACCCTGCCCGGTCAGCGGGAGCCGCTGTTCACCGTCCCGGAGGGCAAGCTGGGTCTCGGCCTGGGCATCCACGGCGAACCCGGCGTCAGCGAGAGCGAGCTGACCAGCGCCGAGGAGCTGGCCCGCACCCTGGTGGAGGGGCTGCTGGCCGAGCGGCCCGAACAAGCAGCGGCGGACCGCCGGGTCGCGGTACTGCTCAACGGCCTGGGCGCCACCAAGTACGAGGAGCTGTACGTCCTGTGGGCGTCGGTGCAGCGGCTGCTCACCGAGGCGGGGCTGGAGCTGGTACGCCCCGAGGTGGGCGAGCTGGTCACCTCGCTGGACATGGCGGGCTGCTCGCTGACCGTCACCTGGCTGGACGACGAGCTGGAACGGCTCTGGCTCGCCCCTGCCGACACCCCCGCGTTCCGCCGCGGCGTCCTCGCCCCCGAGGGCCAGGGCACCGTCGGATCGGTGCCTGCCCAGCGCACGGCCTCGGCCCCGGTGGGCGCCACGGCGACGACGACCGCCCGGACGGCCGCCACCCCGGCAGCCGCCACCCGGACGGCCGACGAGCCCGCCGCCGCAACCGGCGAGGCGGTCACCACCGCCGACACCGTCGTGCGTGCCCTCCAAGCGGCCCACACGCTGCTGCACGAGCACGAGGAGGACCTCGGTCGCCTCGACGCCGTCGCCGGGGACGGGGACCACGGGCGCGGCATGTGCAAGGGCGTGGACGCGGCGCTCGCCGCCGCCGAGAAAGCGCAGGTCACCAGCGCGGCACCGGGCGCGTTGCTGGGCGCGGCCGCGGACGCCTGGGCCGCCGAGGCGGGCGGCACCTCGGGGGCGCTGTGGGGCGCCGGCCTGCGCGCCTTCGGTACCGCGCTCCCCGCCGACCGCGCCCCCGCGCCCGCCGAGCTGGCGGCCGGCGCCCGTGCCGCGCTGGAGGCCGTCACCTCGCTCGGCAAGGCCGCACCCGGCGACAAGACCCTCGTGGACGCGCTCGCCCCGTTCGTGACCGCCTTCGAGGAGCGGCTGGAGGCGGGGGCTCCGCCCGCCGAGGCGCTCACAGCGGCGGCCGGAGCGGCCCGTACCGCCGCCGAGGCCACCGCTGGGCTGCGCCCGAAGCTGGGCCGCGCCAGGCCGCTCGCCGAGCGCAGCGTCGGCACCCCGGACCCGGGCGCCATGTCGCTGGCGCTGGTCCTGGGCGCGCTGGCCGAGACCGTACGCCCCCGCTGACCCTCTCGCCCCGCCGCCCCGCCACCCCGTCGTCACCAGGAGGAACGCACCATGAGCAGCACCCCCGCAGCGCCCCGCCGGCCCTTCCGGATCGTGGTGGGCTGCGACAACGCGGGTCTCGACTACAAGGAAGCCCTCAAGAAGGACCTGCTGGGCGACGCCCGCGTGGCCGAGGTCACCGATGTCGGGGTCGACGGCGCCGGCTCGGACATCGACCGGGCCTATCCGCACGTCGCCGTGGAGGCGGCCCGCCGTGTCGCCGACGGGGAGGCCGATCGTGCGCTGCTGATCTGCGGCACCGGGCTCGGCGTGGCCATCAGCGCCAACAAGGTCCCCGGTATCCGGGCCGTCACCGCGCACGACAGCTACTCCGTACAGCGCTCCGTGCTCAGCAACAACGCACAGGTGCTGTGTTTCGGGCAGCGCGTGATCGGTCTGGAACTGGCCCGCACATTGGTGGACGAGTGGCTGGACCAGCGCTTCGACGAGGGCTCGGCCTCGGCGGAGAAGGTCGCCGCGATAGCCGACTACGAGCGGGGCTGCTGAGGGGGTGCCCCTTCAAAAGGCAGGAGCCCCCGCCGAGGCGGGGGCTCCTTGGGTACTGCTGGATACTGCAGAGTCAGGGACTACTGCGCGGTGACATTCTCCGCCTGCGGGCCCTTGGGGCCCTGCGTGACATCGAACGACACCATCTGGTTCTCCTCGAGAGAGCGGAAACCGGATGCGTTGATCGCGGAGTAGTGGACGAAGACATCGGGACCGCCGCCGTCCTGGGCGATGAATCCGAAGCCCTTTTCGGCGTTGAACCACTTAACGGTTCCGGTAGCCATAAGCCCTCCTTGGGCCTATAAGGGTGTCCCTGCTCCCAGAACCCACAAAGAAGCCTGAAAACGACGAGAGCCCGCGGTCACATGCTCCGCAGGCTCTGTACTGCAAGGGAAACCAAACTGCAACTTGGCTTCGAGCCTAGCACGGTGGTGCCCGGCGTGGAAGGGCTGCGGATCATGTGCCGTGCGCCGGCCGAGGGACCCCGCGTGGCGGGGCCGGGAGCGGGGCGTACTCTCCGGAGAGTGACTGCGAAACCGAGGCAGGTGCGCACCCGACCCCGCGTCGCGCACATCCAGTTCCTCAACTGTCTGCCGCTGTACTGGGGCCTGGTCCACACCCACACCCTGCTGGACCTGGACCTCACCCGGGACACCCCCGAGAAGCTGAGCGAGATGATCATCGACGGACGCCTCGACATGGGGCCCGTCACTCTGGTCGAGTTCCTGCGCAACGCCGACGACCTCGTCGCGCTGCCGGACATCGCCGTGGGGTGCGACGGCGACGTGATGTCCTGCGAGATCGTCTCCCGCGTCCCGCTCGACCAGCTGGACGGCGCACGGGTGGCACTCGGCTCGACGTCGCGCACCTCGGTACGGCTGGCCGAGCTGCTCCTCGCCGAGCGGTACGGCGTCCAGCCGGAGTACTACAGCTGTCCGCCCGATCTGGAGCGGATGATGAAGGAGGCGGACGCCGCCGTCGTCATCGGCGACGTGGGGCTGCGCGCCTATCTGCGGCAGCTGCCCGAGCAGGACCTCCAGGTGCACGACCTGGGGCGGCTGTGGAAGGAGTGGACGGGGCTGCCGTTCGTCTTCGCCGTCTGGGCGGTGCGCCGCGACTTCCTCCAGCGCGCCCCGGAGACGGTGCACGAGACGCACCGGGCCTTCCTGGCCTCGCGCGATCTGGCCATGGAACAGGTCGACCAGGTGGCCGAGCACGCCGCGCGCTACGAGATCTTCGAGCCGAAGGTGCTGGAGCGGTACTTCACCACGCTCGACTTCCGGTTCGGTGAGCGGCAGCTGGAGGGTGTCGCCGAGTTCGCCCGCCGTACGGGCGCGACGACCGGTTTCCCGCCGGACGTCCGGGTGGAGATGCTGCGCGGTTGAGTGCCCCCGAATGCCCTGAGTACGGCTGGCGTAGGCTGGTCCGGCGCCGCTGTGCTGTGGTGAGCGGCCAGCTGTATCGAATGTGCGAATGTGCGACCTTTGGAGGGACGCCACGGTGACAGCGCACGTGTCGGAAGCCGACCTGCTCTCCGCCCTCGACCGCGCCGCCGCCGGGGGGCGCGTCACTCCCGAGGAGGCGCTCGACCTCTACCGGTACGCGCCTCTGCACGCGCTGGGCGCCGCCGCCGACAAGGCGCGGCGCCGCCGCTACGCGGGGACCGAGCACATCGCGACGTACATCATCGAGCGCAACATCAACTACACCAACTCGTGCGTGACGGCGTGCAAGTTCTGCGCTTTCTACGCCTCGCCCAAGAGCGACAAGGTGTGGATCCGCGACCTGGACGACATCCTGCGCCGCTGCGCGGAGACGGTGGAGCTGGGCGGCACCCAGATCATGTTCCAGGGCGGCCACCACCCGGACTTCGGGGTGGAGTACTACGAGGAGCACTTCGCCGCGATCAAGAAGGCGTTCCCGCAGCTGGTCATCCACTCCCTCGGTGCCAGCGAGGTCGAGCACATGGCGCGGATCTCCGGGGTGACGCCGAAGGAGGCGATCGAGCGCATCCACGCGGCCGGGCTCGACTCCTTCGCGGGTGCCGGGGCCGAACTGCTGCCGGCGCGGCCCCGCAAGGCCATCGCTCCGCTCAAGGAGTCGGGCGAGCGCTGGCTGGAGATCATGGAGATCGCCCACGGCCTGGGGGTGGAGTCCACCTCCACCATGCTGATGGGCACCGGCGAGACCAACGCCGAGCGGATCGAACATCTGCGGATGATCCGGGACGTGCAGGACCGCACCGGCGGCTTCCGCGCCTTCATCCCGTACACCTACCAGCCGGAGAACAACCACCTGAAGGGGCAGACGCAGGCGACCGTCTTCGAGTACCTGCGGATGATCGCCATCGCGCGGATCTTCCTCGACAACGTCGCCCACATCCAGGGCTCCTGGCTGACCACCGGCAAGGACATCGGCCAGCTCTCGCTGCACTACGGCGCCGACGACCTCGGCTCGGTGATGCTGGAGGAGAACGTCGTCTCCTCGGCGGGCGCCAAGCACCGCTCCAACCGGATGGAGCTGATCGACCTCATCCGCAAGGCGGGCCGCGTCCCGGCGCAGCGGGCCACGACGTACGAGCACCTGGTGGTGCACGACGACCCGGCGAACGACCCGGTGGACGACAAGGTCGTCTCGCACTTCTCCTCCACCGCCATCGACGGGGGAACCGCCCACCCCGAACTGGCGCTCATCGACGCGAACTGACGTCGCGGACTGGCGACGTGAACTGACGACCGGACGGACAACAGACGACGTGACGCGGGCATCCCTGGACAAGAAGCCGCACGAGGTCGCGGCCATGTTCGACGACGTGGCGGCCAAGTACGACCTCACCAACGACGTGCTCTCGCTGGGCCAGGCCCGGCTGTGGCGGCGCGCCGTCGCCGACGCCGTCGACGCGCGCCCCGGCGAGCGGGTGCTGGACCTGGCGGCGGGTACCGGCACCTCGTCGCTGCCCTTCGTGGAGGCCGGGGCCTTCACGGTGCCGTGCGACTTCTCGCTCGGCATGCTGCGCGAGGGCAAGCAGCGCCACCCCTGGATGCCCTTCACCGCCGGGGATGCGACCCGACTGCCCTTCGCGGACGCCACGTTCGACGCGGTGACCATCTCCTTCGGACTGCGCAACGTCAGCGCCGTTCAGGAGGCGCTCGCGGAGATGCGCCGGGTCACCAAGCCCGGCGGGCGCGTGCTGATCTGCGAGTTCAGCCACCCGACCTGGGCGCCCTTCCGCACCGTCTACACCGAGTACCTGATGCGCGCGCTGCCGCCGATCGCCCGGCGGGTCAGCAGCAGCCCGGACGCCTATGTCTACCTCGCGGAGTCCATCCGCGAGTGGCCCGACCAGCCGGCGCTCGCGGCCCGTCTCCAGGACGCGGGATGGACCCGGGTGGCGTGGCGCAATCTGACGGGCGGCATCGTGGCGCTGCACCGCGGGTTCCGCGCACGGGACTGATCGCGGGGCAGGGGAACCGACGCGGCGCCGGAGAACCGACACGGCGCCGGAGAACCGACACGGCGCCGGAGAACCGACACGGTGTCGCGGACTGACGCGGAGTCGGACCGAGGCGCTGCCGGCCAAGTCCGGTTGCGCTTGGATAAATCTTCTTCCCTCCAAGGGCGTTCGGCGGAACGATGTAACCCCGTCCCTACATACCGTACGCGCACGAGCGGTGCCCCTGTGTGCCGCTTCATCCCCTCCCGTACGCAACCGCATCGGAGCGCCATGTCGTCCCCGCCGCCGCCGTCATCGTCGCGCTGCTCGCAGTGCGGTGCCGAATCCCCCGCCGAGGCACGCTTCTGCATGTCGTGCGGCGCCCCGGCGGCACCGGCGGCCCCGCCCCCTCCCGCGGCGCCGCCGACCCATGCACCCACCCAGGTCTCGCAGCCGGCACAGCCCACGCCGCCGCCCACGCAGCCTCCACAGCCCGCGTACGCGCCGCCTCCGCCGCCCGGCCAACTCACCGGGCCCGCCCGGCCCAGCCCGGTCGGCATGTTCCTGGCACGCACCGTCAAGGGCGACTGGCTCGGCGCGCTGCGTGTCGCCGGGTGGCCGCTGGCACTGGTGTTCGTCGCGGCCTGCGCCATCGGCATCTGGTCCAACGACGAGATCGACGACCTGGACATCGGCTGGGGCACCCGGATGCGGGTCGCGCTGGCCGCGCTGCTCCAGGGGGTCGGCGGCGGATTCGGCGTCTCGGCCGACGCCGGCACCCTCACCCAGGGCTCGCGTGTCGCCGGAGACGCGGAGCTCTCCGGGATGCCGCTGCTGGTGACCGCCGTCTGGATCGGCGCTCTCGTCGTCGCGGCCCGCCGCGAGCGGCGCCGGCTGGCAACGGCGCCGCCCTCGGCCGGCTTCGAGGCGGCGCTGCGGATCGGCGCAGTGTGCGGACTCGGGGGGCTCGCGCTGGGGCTGTACGCCTCTCCCTCGTACGAGGGGTTGGAGTTGGAGTCCGCGCCCGGACTCACCCTGCTGTGGAGCTTCCTGCTCTCCACGTTCGTCGCCGCGGTGGTGCTGGGCCGGGGAGCGACCGACGCCTGGTTGGCCGCGCGCCCCGGCCCCCGCGTGGTGGTGGGTGCGCTGCGGACGGCGGGGCTCGCGCTGGTGTGCGTGAGCGCGCTGGCCGCCGTCGTGATGTTCATCGTCCTGGTCTCCCAGGACGGCGCCGACACCGGCTCCGTGTGGGCACTGGTGGCGCTGCTGCCCAACGTCGGTGCCTTCGGCCTCGCCCTGGCCTGGGGCGCGCCGACCGACATCAAGTGGAACGTCAGCGAGTTGAGCTCGGGGCGCGAGTCGTTCGGCTACGGGGAGTTGAGCGACCTCGCCGACGGCTGGGCTGTGGTGGGCGCGCTGGCCGGGGGGCTGGCGTGCGCGCTGCTGCTGGGCACGTTGGTGGCCCGGCGCAGTGCCGACCGCCGCGAACAGCTGCTCGCGGCCGGGTTGTTCGTCCTCGGCCTGCTGGTGATCGCCGGTCTGGCCGGAGCGGGCTACACGGCCGACTTCCGCGAGTCGACCGCTGCCGTGCACGACGGAAGCAGCGGTCTCGGCAGCGACTACGACGGCAACTACGGTGAGGATTACGGCGACTTCGGGTCCGGCGACCGCCTCTACGCGAACGGAGAAGTCGCGATCGGCATCGCCGAGCTGCTGCTGTTCGCGCTGCTGTGGTCGTACGGCGGCACGCTGCTGGTTCCGTTCGTGCGGGCCCAGTTCGGCAAGGGCGGCCCGGGCGGGACGGGCCCGGGCGCGTACGGCGCCGGAGCGTACGGCGCCGGGGCGTACGGCGCCGGGACTTACGGAGCGGGGACGTACGGCGGCTACGGTGCCGGGAGTTATGGACCGGGCAGCTACGCCCCAACCGCCACGGGGGCACCGGCCGCGCCCGCCGGGCCGCCGCCCGCCCCGGCGCCGGCACCCGGTCAGGGGGACGAGCCGGGGGCCGCGTACCCGGCCACCGAGACCGGGGACGGCCCCGAAGTCCTTGGCCCGGGTGGGGGCGGCGGTCCCGTGCCGCCGCCGCAGCGCAGGCGGGGACTGATGTGGGCGGGGCTCGTCCTGGCCGTGTTCCTGGTGGGCGGCATCGCGGCCGGGGGTGCCTTCTACCTGGCGGGTGACGATGGCAAGAGTGACAGCAAGTCGGCCGCCGGGAAGCCCACGAAGGGAACCACCAAGGACTCCTCCAAGAAGCAGCAGCCCGCCGACGAGGAGCAGCAGGGGCCGAAGCCCGCACCGTCCGACAGCTTTGGTGCTCCTGTCCCCGACGACGACACCGGAACCGGCGAGGACGTCGGCGCGGGCGGCTCACCGGGCAGCCCGCAGACCACCGAGCTGCCCGAGGGCTTCGAGCGGATGGACGACCCCAAGGGGTTCTCCGTCGGCGTCATGGAGGGCTGGCAGCGCCGTACGAAGGGCACCCAGGTCGACTACGAGGCGCCCACCGGGGGCGACTACCTGCGGATCGGCATCATCGAGAACGCCGGCCAGTCCTCGTACGAGAACTTCCGCACCCTGGAGAACGGCGCGCGCAAGCGGGACGGGTACCGGCGGCTCGAACTGACGAAGAACACCTTCCGGGGGCGGCCCGGCGCCCGCTGGGAGTTCGTCTACACCTCGGACGACTCGGGCCGCACCATCCACGCCATCGACCAGGCGTATGTCAGCGAGGACGGCACCGAGTACAGCATCTATGTGGAGAACCGCTACGACGAGTGGGACCCGGACCGCGAACAGGTCTTCAGTACCGCGCTGAGCACCTGGGACGAGGACGGGAACTGACGGAGCCGAGGGCGTGAACCGTGCGGCCCCCGAGGGCGGGGGCCGCACAACGACGGGGTCCGCGCGCCCGCATAGACTGGCGCGGTCAGCCGAATCAGCCAGCACGCGGGAGTCCCAGTGGCCGATCCCCAGTCGAAGGCAACAGCTTCCGAGCGGACCGCCGATGTGATCGTCGTCGGTGCCGGGCCCGCGGGCTCCACGACCGCGTACCACCTGGCGCGCAGCGGTCTGGACGTGCTGCTGCTGGAGAAGACGGCGTTCCCGCGCGAGAAGGTGTGCGGCGACGGCCTCACCCCGCGCGCCACCAAGCAGCTCGTGGCGATGGGGATCGACATCTCCGAAGAGGCGGGCTGGCTGCGCAACAAGGGCCTGCGCATCATCGGCGGCGGGCACCGCCTCCAGCTCCCCTGGCCGGAGCTGGCCAGCTACCCGGACTACGGCCTGGTCCGCAAGCGCGACGACTTCGACGAGCAGCTCGCCCGCCAGGCGCAGAAGGCAGGCGCACGGCTGCACGAGCGCTGCAACGTCACCGAACCGGTCCTGGACGAGCGGACCGGCCGTGTCACCGGGGTGCACGCCAAGCTGGGCGAGGAGAAGACCCCGGTCACGTTCCATGCCCCGGTCGTCGTCGCGGCCGACGGCAACTCGACCCGGCTGTCGCTGAAGATGGGCCTGCACCGCCGCGAGGACCGGCCGATGGGCGTCGCGGTCCGTACGTACTTCACCTCGCCGCGGCACGACGACGACTACCTCGAGTCCTGGCTGGAGCTGTGGGACCGGCGGGGCCCCGAGGACCGGCTGCTGCCCGGCTACGGCTGGATCTTCGGCATGGGCGACGGCACCTCCAACGTCGGCCTCGGCGTCCTCAACACCTCCGCGGCCTTCAAGGAGCTCGACTGGCGCGAGGTGCTCAAGGCGTGGTGCGCCTCGATGCCCGAGGAGTGGGGTTACACCCCGGAGAACATGACGGGCCCCATCCGCGGTGCCGCGCTCCCCATGGCCTTCAACCGCCAGCCCCACTACACCAAGGGCCTGCTGCTGGTCGGTGACGCGGGCGGACTGGTGAACCCGTTCAACGGGGAGGGCATCGCCTACGCCATGGAGTCCGGTGCCATCGCCGCCGAGACCATCGTCCAGGCACACGCGCGGGCCACCCCGGCGCAGCGGGAGCTGGCCCTGCGCCGCTACCCGAAGCTCCTCAAGGACACCTACGGCGGTTACTACACGATGGGCCGCGCCTTTGTGAAGCTCATCGGCAACCCCAAGGTCATGAAGCTCGCCACCGAACGCGGCCTCACGCACCCGGTCCTGATGCGCTTCACCCTCAAGATGCTCGCCAACCTCACCGACCCCACCGGCGGCGACGCCATGGACCGCACCATCAACGGCCTCGCCAAGGTGACACCCAAAGCCTGACGGCGGGGCCCGACGCCCGTGACACCAGAAGGGCCCCGCCGGAGGCGGGGCCCTTCCTGTTGTACGGCTCGCGCTCAGAGCACTCGGGCTCAGAGCACCCGGACCGCGCCGGTGGGCTGGTCGTAGCTCAGCGGGCGCTCCACGATGCCGGTGGAGGAGTTCTGGGCGCCGATGAACTTGCCGCCGCCGACGTAGACGGCCACGTGGTAGGCGTTGCCCGCGCTGCCCCAGTAGAGGATGTCGCCCGGCTGGAGGTTGCTCAGGGAGACGGGGGTGCCGGCCGTGGACTGCGGCTGCGAGGTGCGCGGCAGGTTGACGCCGATCTGCTTGAAGGCCGCCTGGGTCAGCCCCGAGCAGTCGTAGGCCGAGGGGCCGGTGGCGCCCAGGACGTAGGACTTGCCGACCTGGGCCCGCAGGAAGCTGAGAAGGGTGGCCACATTGCCGCCCTGCGGCGCGGTGGCCTTGGTGGAGAGGGAGGCGCGGTCGGTGGAGCGGGAGGCGCGCTCCTTCGCCTGCTGAGCCGCCTCACGGGCGGCCGCCGCCTTGCGCTTGGCCTCGGCCTTGCGCTTGGCCTCGGCCTCGGCCTTCTGCTTGTTCTCCTTGGCCTGCTTCTTGGCTTCGGTGGCCGCGTGGTCCTGGGCCTGCTGGAGGCTGTACTGCTGGGCGGACTCGCGCAGGGACTCGGCCGCGAGCGTGGTGGTGTCGGCCGTGGAGAGGGTGGGCATCTCCACTGTCTCGGCCGGTGCGTTCTTGTCGGCCGCCTGGGCCGGCGCCGCCGCCGCGGTGAGGGCAATGGTGCCCATGACGCCGCCCGTCATACCCGCACGCAGCGCCGTATTCATCTTGCTGGAGCGGGGCTTTCGGTGGCTGGGAATCTGAGCTTTCGGGGACATGAAGGAATGCCTAGCAGGCTCCAATCCCTTGTCTCAACAATCGTGCGATGCGCCACAGTCGCCGCGATCACGGCCACTTGAGCCCTACGGGCGTTGCCCGGGGCGGCTTCCCCGACGTGATCATTGCCCAACTACGGGGCCGTGACCACGGAGTTGTCCGCATTGCCGGAATACCTGCTCCGCTTACCACGGAGAAAAGGTGAGCGCAAAGAAGGCAGCGGCTGCCGATAATGGGCGTGGCGCAGCTCACATTTCTCGCGGACCCGCGAACTCAACCCATCTCAACTCTTCGTGCAAAGCGGACGTTGGCCCCCTATCGCCCATCCTGCTCGGTAACGGGCCGGACTCGGCGGGGTCGCGCGGGGGTCTCGGTGCTTGTGCCGGGCTTCACGAGCGCACGATCTCCAGTGGTTCGCGCATAGCAGGTGAAACCGTCCATCGCGAATTTGCCTCTGCACCCCCGTGCTTGGTACAGCGACCCGTCTCCAACGGCTGTGAGCACGGTCGAATGTCACCTCAGGTGACCATTCGGGGGCTTTGCGTATGTAGATTGCCGCCCATCTGATCGGATGATTGGCCATCAGGTGGTGGAGATCACAAACTCGTTGTCGGCCCCCGTGTCGCAGATCACAGAGGGGCGGGCTTAAGATGCCTGCGAACAGGGCTTGTGAACTGCCTCACATAGGAGCGATCTTCGTGGGGGTGCGCAGCGGCCCAGCGGTCTGCCGGCAGTCAGAGTCGACGCCTGGAAGGAGACGGGAGCGGTGAACGTCTACACACCAATCCTCGTACTGGGAGCGATCGCGGCCGCGTTCACGGTCTTCTCCGTGGTCGTGGCCTCGATCGTCGGCCCCAAGCGCTACAACCGGGCAAAGCTGGAGGCGTACGAGTGCGGCATCGAGCCCACGCCGCAGCCGGCCGGAGGCGGCCGATTCCCGGTGAAGTACTACCTGACGGCGATGCTCTTCATCATCTTCGACATCGAAATCGTCTTCCTCTACCCGTGGGCCGTCCATTTCGACTCACTCGGGATGTTCGGGCTCGTCGAAATGCTGGTCTTCGTCGCCCTCATCGGTATCGCGTACGCCTACGACTGGCGGCGCGGCGGCCTGGAATGGGACTAGGGGCAGGATAAGCAATGGGACTTGAAGAGAAACTGCCGAGCGGTTTTCTGCTCACGACTGTTGAGAAGATGGCAGGCGCGGCGCGTAAATCATCCATGTTCCCGGCGACGTTCGGGCTCGCCTGCTGCGCCATCGAGATGATGACGACCGGCGCGGGCCGTTACGACCTCGCTCGGTTCGGCATGGAGGTCTTCCGCGGTTCACCGCGCCAGGCCGACCTGATGATCGTGGCGGGCCGGGTGAGCCAGAAGATGGCGCCGGTGCTGCGGCAGGTGTACGACCAGATGCCGAACCCCAAATGGGTCATCTCCATGGGTGTGTGTGCCTCTTCCGGCGGAATGTTCAACAACTACGCCATTGTGCAGGGCGTCGACCACGTCGTTCCGGTCGATATTTACCTGCCCGGCTGCCCGCCGCGGCCCGAGATGTTGCTGGACGCCATTCTCAAACTGCACGAGAAGATCCTGAATACGAAGCTCGGCGTCAATCAGAAGGAAGCGGCCCGCGAGGCGGAGGAGGCGGCCATGAAGGCCGTGCCGACGATCGAGATGAAGGGGCTGCTGCGATGAGTACATCGAATGGGAACGGTCCCAAGGACTCGCCGCGTCCCAAGGGCCCCAACGAGAACGACCCCACCCAGCGGGGTGAGGAGTCCCTGCCCGTACCGCAGGGGGACCCGGGTGAGGTCATCGACGTCCGGCGCGGCATGTTCGGCGCCCGCAACGGCGGCGACACCTCCGGCTACGGCGGCCTGGTGCGCACCGTACGGCTGCCCGGTGCGACGCCCCGCCCGTACGGCGGACCACGCGGCGGAGCCGCATATGGGCCCTTCGACGAGGTGGCCGACGAGCTCGAAGGCGCGCTGGAGGAGCAGGGCCTCGACCCCGACCAGGTCATCGAGCGCACGGTGGTCGACCGCGGTGAGCTGACCTTCCACATCGCCCGCGAGCAGCTGCCCACCGTGGCCCGCACCCTGCGCGACGACCCCGCGCTCCGCTTCGAGCTGTGCACCGGGGTGAGCGGCGTCCACTACCCGGGCGACAAGGGGCGCGAGCTGCACGCCGTCTACCACCTGCGCTCGATCACCCACAACCGGCTGATCCGCATGGAGGTCAGCGCGCCCGACGCGGACCCGCACGTGCCCTCGATCGTCGACATCTATCCGACGAACGACTGGCACGAGCGCGAGACATACGACTTCTTCGGGCTGATCTTCGACGGTCACCCGGCGCTGACGCGGATCATAATGCCGGACGACTGGCAGGGCTTTCCGCAGCGCAAGGACTATCCGCTCGGCGGTATTCCCGTCGAGTACAAGGGCGCCCAGATTCCCGCTCCTGACCAGCGGAGGTCGTACACCTAAATGTCCTCTACAACCCACGCACCCGCAGGCATTCGGGAGACAACCGAAGGCACCGTCTACGACGTCACCGGAGGGGACTGGGACGAGCTGGCCGCCCACGCCGCCAAGAGCGACGACGAGCGGATCATCGTCAACATGGGTCCCCAGCACCCCTCCACACACGGGGTGCTGAGGCTGATCCTGGAGATCGACGGCGAGACGGTCACCGAGGCCCGCTGCGGCATCGGCTACCTGCACACCGGCATCGAGAAGAACCTCGAGTACCGGACCTGGACCCAGGGCACCACGTTCGTCACCCGCATGGACTATCTGACGCCGTTCTTCAACGAGACGGCGTACTGCCTGGCGGTGGAGCGGATGCTGGGCATCGAGGACGAGGTGCCCGACCGCGCCAACGTCATCCGGGTGCTGCTGATGGAGCTCAACCGGCTCTCCTCGCACCTGGTGGCCATCGCCACCGGCGGTATGGAGCTGGGCGCCACCACGGTGATGATCTTCGGCTTCCGCGACCGCGAACTGATCCTCGACCTCTACGAGCTGATCACCGGGCTGCGGATGAACCACGCCTACATCCGGCCCGGCGGGCTCTCCCAGGACATTCCGCCGGGGACCGTGGACGCGCTGCGCGAGTTCCTCAAGAAGATGCGCAAGAACTTGCCCGAGTACGACGCGCTGGCCACCGGCAACCCCGTCTTCAAGGCCCGGCTGCAGGACATCGGCTACCTCGATCTGGCCGGCTGCATGGCGCTGGGCGCCACAGGGCCGATCCTTCGCTCCGCCGGGCTGCCGCACGACCTGCGCAAGGCCCAGCCCTACTGCGGCTACGAGACCTACGACTTCGAGGTCCCGACCGTGGACACCTGCGACTCCTACGGGCGGTTCCTGGTCCGTCTCGAGGAGATGCGCCAGTCGCTGCGGATCATCGAGCAGTGCGTGGACCGGCTGGAGCCCGGCCCCGTGATGGTCGCCGACAAGAAGATCGCCTGGCCGGCCCAGCTCGCCCTCGGCCCGGACGGGCTCGGTAACTCCCTCGACCACATCAAGAACATCATGGGCACCTCCATGGAGGCGCTGATCCACCACTTCAAGCTGGTGACCGAGGGCTTCCGGGTGCCGCCGGGCGAGACGTACGCGGCCGTCGAGTCGCCCAAGGGCGAGCTGGGCGTGCACGCCGTCAGCGACGGCGGCACCCGCCCCTACCGGGTGCACTTCCGCGACCCCTCCTTCACCAACCTGCAATCCATGGCGGCGATGTGCGAGGGCGGCCAGGTCGCCGACGTCATCGTCGCCGTCGCGTCCATCGACCCCGTGATGGGAGGCGTCGACCGGTGACGAACGTCGAGATGGGCATCCCCGAGATGCCCGCGCCCGACTACCCCGCCGAGGTACGCGAGCGGCTGGAGGCGGACGCGCGCGAGATCATCGCCCGCTACCCGGGCAGCCGGTCGGCGCTGCTGCCGCTGCTGCACCTGGTGCAGTCCGAGGAGGGCCACGTGACCCGCACCGGGCAGCGGTTCTGCGCGGAGATGCTGGAGCTGACCACGGCCGAGGTCAACGCCGTGGCCACCTTCTACTCCATGTACCGCCGCAAGGCTTCGGGCGACTACCAGGTGGGGGTGTGCACCAACACGCTGTGCGCGGTGATGGGTGGCGACGCCATCTACGCCTCGCTGCGCGAACACCTGGGCGTCGGCGACGGGGAGACCACCGAGGACGGCAAGATCACCCTCGAACACGTCGAGTGCAACGCGGCCTGCGACTTCGCACCGGTCGTGATGGTCAACTGGGAGTTCTTCGACAACCAGACCCCCGACAGCGCCCGCGCCCTCGTCGACGACCTGCGCGCGGGCCGCGAGGTCGCCCCCACCCGTGGTGCGCCGCTGTGCACCTTCAAGCAGACCGCGCGGTTGCTGGCGGGCTTCCCCGACGAGCGGCCCGACGCGGTGGACGCGTCCGGCAGCGCAGGTCCCGCCTCGCTGGCCGGGCTGCGACTGGCCAAGGGGGAGTCCACCCCCGGCGTCGTCGCCCCGCGCGGAGCGGCATCCGACGAGGAGGGGAAGTGACGACGGTGACACACGACGGCGGACAGGACGAGACCTCCCCGCACCCGGCGGGAGGCGCCACCGATCCGCAGAAGCTGCTGAGCCCCGTATTGTCCGCGCACTGGGACGAGCCCGACTCCTACACGCTGGCCGGCTACCGGCGGCACGGCGGCTACCGGGCGCTGGGCAAGGCGCTGGCCATGGACCCCGACGACCTGATCGCCTACGTCAAGGACGCGGGCCTGCGCGGCCGGGGCGGCGCCGGCTTCCCCACCGGGATGAAGTGGCAGTTCATCCCGCAGGGCGACGGCAAGCCGCACTATCTCGTCGTCAACGCCGACGAATCGGAGCCCGGCACCTGCAAGGACATCCCCCTCCTCTTCGCCAACCCGCACTCCCTCATCGAGGGCATCGTGATCGCCTGCCATGCGATCCGCTCCAGCCACGCCTTCATCTATCTGCGCGGCGAGGTCGTGCCCGTGCTGCGCCGCCTCCACCTGGCCGTGCGCGAGGCGTACGAGGCGGGCTACCTCGGGCCTGACGCGCTCGGGCCCGGCAAGGGCCTGGAGCTCACCGTGCACGCGGGCGCCGGCGCCTACATCTGCGGCGAGGAGACGGCGCTCCTCGACTCGCTCGAAGGACGCCGCGGCCAGCCCCGGCTGCGGCCGCCCTTCCCGGCCGTCGCCGGTCTGTACGCGTGCCCCACGGTGGTGAACAACGTCGAGTCCATCGCCTCGGTTCCCGCCCTCGTCGACAAGGGCAAGGACTGGTTCCGCTCGCTGGCCCTGGGCAGCGACAAGTCACCCGGCTTCACGCTCTACTCGCTCAGCGGCCACGTGGCACGCCCCGGCCAGTACGAGGCACCGCTGGGCATCACGCTGCGCCAGCTCCTCGACATGAGCGGCGGCATGCGGCCAGGACACCGGCTGAAGTTCTGGACCCCGGGGGGCTCCTCCACTCCGCTGCTCACCGACGAGCACCTGGACGTCCCCCTCGACTACGAAGGGGTCGGCAACGCCGGCTCCATGCTCGGCACCAAGGCTCTCCAGTGCTTCGACGAGACGACCTGTGTGGTGCGGGCCGTCACCCGCTGGACCGAGTTCTACGCGCACGAGTCCTGCGGCAAGTGCACCCCCTGCCGCGAGGGCACCTACTGGCTCGTCCAGCTGATGAGGGACATCGAGGCCGGGAAGGCGACCTCCGCCGACCTGGACAAGATCGCCGACATCGCCGACAACATCAACGGCAAGTCCTTCTGCGCACTCGGTGACGGCGCCGCGTCCCCGATCTTCTCCTCGCTCAAGTACTTCCGCGACGAGTACGAAGCCCATCTCGCGGGCCGCGGCTGTCCCTTCGACCCAGAGAAGTCCACCGCGTGGGCTGATGGACCCAACTCCGCTCACCTGGAGGTGAACGCGTGACCGTCACCACTGCTGGCACCTCCCAAGGAGGAGGGGAGGTTGCCCCGCCGCCCGAGGACCTGGTGTCGCTGACCATCGACGGCACCCAGATCTCCGTCCCCAAGGGCACGCTGGTCATCCGTGCGGCCGAGCAGCTCGGCATCGAGATCCCGCGCTTCTGCGACCACCCGCTGCTCGACCCGGCCGGTGCCTGCCGGCAGTGCATCGTCGAGGTGGAGGGCCAGCGCAAGCCGATGGCGTCCTGCACCATCCAGTGCACCGACGGCATGGTCGTCAAGACCCACCTCACCTCCCAGGTGGCGAGCAAGGCGCAGCGCGGCGTGATGGAGCTGCTGCTCATCAACCACCCGCTGGACTGCCCCGTCTGCGACAAGGGCGGCGAGTGCCCGCTGCAGAACCAGGCCATGTCGCACGGCGACGCCGAGTCCCGGTTCGAGGGCAGGAAGCGCACCTTCGCGAAGCCGGTCGCCGTCTCCACCCAGGTGCTGCTGG
Source organism: Streptomyces spirodelae (assembly GCF_017676385.1). GTDB lineage: Bacteria > Actinomycetota > Actinomycetes > Streptomycetales > Streptomycetaceae > Streptomyces > Streptomyces spirodelae. The sequence continues at coordinate 101,611 of NZ_JAFFZN010000022.1, read as the reverse complement.
ACCGGGAACGCTGTGTGCTGTGCGCGCGCTGCACCCGCTTCTCCAACCAGATCGCGGGCGACCCGATGATCGAGCTGCTGGAACGGGGTGCGCTGCAGCAGGTCGGCACCGGCGAGGACCAGCCCTTCCAGTCGTACTTCTCGGGCAACACCATCCAGATCTGCCCGGTCGGCGCGCTCACCTCGGCCGCCTACCGGTTCCGCTCCCGCCCCTTCGACCTGGTCTCCTCACCAGGCGTCTGCGAGCACTGCTCCGGTGGCTGCTCGCTCAGGCACGACCACCGGCGCGGCAAGGTGATGCGGCGGCTGGCCGAGAACGACCCCGAGGTCAACGAGGAGTGGCTGTGCGACAAGGGCCGCTTCGCGTTCCGCTACGCGCAGCGGCCCGACCGGCTGCACACCCCGCTGGTCCGCGGCGAGGACGGCGAGCTCGCCCCCGCGAGCTGGCCCGAGGCGCTGGAAGCCGCCGCGCGTGGCCTGGCCACGGCCCCCGGCCGGGCCGGGGTGCTGACCGGCGGCCGGGTCACCGTCGAGGACGCCTACGCGTACGCCAAGTTCGCACGGGTCGCGCTGCGCACCAACGACATCGACTTCCGTGCCCGGCAGCACTCGGCCGAGGAAGCCGACTTCCTCACCTCCCAGGTGGCGGGCCACGGCCGCGACCTGGACTCCACCGGAGTCACCTACGCGGCGGTGGAGGCCGCGCCCGCCGTACTGCTGGCCGGGCTCGAAGCCGAGGAGGAGGCGCCCGGCGTCTTCCTGCGGCTGCGCAAGGGCTGGCGCAACCACGGGCAGCGCACCTTCTCGTTGGCGAGCCACGCGACGCGCGGCCTGGAGAAGGCGGGCGGCACGCTGCTGCCCGCCGCGCCCGGCACCGAGACCGAGTGGCTGGACGCGCTCGCGGGCGGTGTCGGGCTGGACGAGACCGGTGCCGCGGCGGCCGAGGCGCTGCGCGGCGAGGGCTCGGTGATCCTGGTCGGCGAGCGGCTCGCCACCGTGCCGGGCGCGTTGACCGCTGCCGTACGGACCGCGACCGCGACCGGCGCCTCGCTGGTGTGGGTGCCGCGCCGCGCGGGCGAGCGGGGTGCCGTGGAGGCCGGCTGTCTGCCTGGGCTGCTGCCCGGGGCGCGGCCTGTGGCCAGTGCCGAGGCGCGTGCGGAGGTCGCCCGCGCCTGGGGCGTGGCCGAACTCCCGGCGCTGCCCGGGCGTGACACCTCCCAGATCATCGAGGCCGCCGCCGCGGGCGAGCTCGCCGCGCTGGTCGTCGGCGGGGTCGAGATCGACGACCTGCCGGACCCGGTCCGGGCGCGCGAGGCGCTGGCGGCCGTCGGCTTCCTGGTCAGCCTGGAGCTGAGGCCCGGCGCGGTGACCGAACTGGCCGATGTGGTCTTCCCCGTCTCGGCGGTGGCGGAGAAGTCCGGCACCTTCCTCAACTGGGAGGGCAGACTGCGGACGTTCGAGGCCGCGCTCAAGCCCGACCAGATGACACGCCGCCACGCCCAGCCCGACACCCGGGTGCTGCACATGCTGGCGGACGCGCTCGATGTGCACCTCGGGCTGCCCGACGTCCGTATGGTGCGCGGCGAGATCGACCGGCTGGGCCACGGCCGCGGCGGTTCCGGAACGGCCCCGGCCGTCCCGGCGGCGCGTACCGTGCCGCAGCCGGAGGCGGGCGAGGCGGTGCTGGCCGGGCACCGGCTGCTGCTCGACCTGGGCCGGCTCCAGGAGGGCGACGAGGCACTGGCCGGCACCCGGCACGCCGCGGTGGCGCGGCTGTCCGCCGCCACGGCGGGCGAGGCCGGCGTCAAGGACGGCGATGTGCTGGCCGTCGGCGGCCCCCGGGGCGAGGTGCGGCTGCCGCTCCAGGTGACCGAGATGCCCGACCGCGTCGTCTGGCTGCCTCTCCACTCGGTGGGCTCCGGCGTCCAGGCGGACACCGGCGCACTGCCCGGCGATGTGGTGCGGATCTCTCCCGCGACCGCGGCCGTCCAGGAAGACCCGCAGGAGGTGGGCGCATGAGCTCCGGAACGCTTGGCCTCGCCGCCGAGGACCTGTCGATGTTCGGCACGGACCCCTTCTGGCTGGTCGCGCTGAAGGCGGTCTTCTGCTTCGCGTTCCTGATGGTGACGGTGCTGATCTCCATCGTCTTCGAGCGGAAGATCGTCGGCTGGATGCAGCTGCGCGTCGGGCCCAACAGGCACGGCCCCTGGGGCATGCTCCAGTCGCTCGCCGACGGTGTGAAGCTGATGCTCAAGGAGGACATCACCGTCAAGGGCAGCGACAAGATCGTCTATCTGCTGGCCCCGGTGGTCGGCGCGGTGCCCGCCTTCATGGCGATCGCGGTCATCCCGTTCGGCCCCGCGGACAACGAGATCTCGATCTTCGGGCACCGTACGGCGATGCAGTTGACGGACATGCCCGTGGCCGTCCTCTACATCCTGGCCACGTCCTCCATCGCCGCCTACGGCGTGGTGCTGGCCGGCTGGTCGTCGGGTTCGACCTATCCGCTGCTGGGCGGGGTGCGGGCCACGGCGCAGATCGTCAGCTACGAGATCGCGATGGGCCTCAGCTTCGCCGCGGTCTTCCTCTACTCCGGCTCCATGTCCACCTCGACCATCGTCGGGGAACAGGCAGACGGCTGGTTCGCCTATCTGCTGCCGGTCTCCTTCCTGATCTACCTGGTCTCGATGGTCGGCGAGGCGCACCGGGCGCCCTTCGACATGCCGGAGTCCGAGGGCGATCTGGTCGCGGGCTTCCAGACCGAGTACAGCTCGATCAAGTTCGCGATGTTCATGCTGACCGAGTACATCCACGTGGTGACGGTCTCCGCGCTCGCGGTCACCCTCTTCCTGGGCGGCTGGCGCGCTCCGGCGCCGATCTCCACCTGGTGGGAGGGCGCCAACCACGGCTGGTGGCCGATGCTGTGGTTCGCCGCCAAGCTCGCAGTGATCATCTTCTTCTTCATCTGGATCCGCGGCACGCTGCCGCGTACCCGCTACGACCAGTTCATGAAGCTCGGCTGGAAGGTGCTCATCCCCATCGCGCTGGTGTGGCTGATGCTCGTGGCCACCGTCCGCGCCATGCGCAACGAGGGCTGGGACTACAGCGAGGTCGTCTACTGGGTCGCCGGGACCGCGCTGGTGCTGCTGCTGATCACCTTCGTCGTGGACTTCTTCCGCGGCGGCGAGGAGGAGGAAGAAGTACCGCCCGCGGAGCAGCAGTCGTTCGACCCGATGGCCGGCGGCTTCCCCGTACCGCCGCTGCCAGGGCAGACGCTGCCACCGGTGCCACGTCGGCCCTCGCGTGCCGACCGGGACCGGGAGCCGGTCGGCGCCCAGGCGGGCGGCGCGGCCACCGCTACTGACCCGACCACCGAGAGCAAGGGGGCTGACGGTGCCTGAGAACCCCGTGGCCGGCTTCGGCGTGACCTTCAAGGACATGTTCAAGAAGCGGCTGACCGAGCAGTACCCCGAGTACAAGAAGCCGACGGCCCCCCGCTTCCACGGCCGCCACCAGCTCAACCGCCATCCGGACGGGCTGGAGAAGTGTGTGGGCTGCGAGCTGTGCGCCTGGGCCTGTCCCGCCGACGCCATCTATGTGGAGGGCGCCGACAACACCGACGAGGAGCGCTACTCGCCCGGCGAGCGCTACGGCCGCGTCTACCAGATCAACTATCTGCGCTGCATCCTGTGCGGCCTGTGCGTCGAGGCGTGCCCCACCCGGGCGCTGACCATGACGAACGAGTACGAACTGGCCGACGACAGCCGCGAGTCCCTCATCTACACCAAGGAGGAACTGCTCGCGGGGCTGGAGGAGGGCATGGTCGACTCGCCGCACGCGATCTACCCCGGGATGACGGAGAAGGACTACTACCGGGGCCTGGTCACCGAGGCCGCACCCGGCACGGTGCGGCAGACGCCCACCGACACCGGGGCGCCGCAGAAGTCGGCCGACACCTTCGGCGCCGACGAACCGGCCGCCGCCGGGGACGCCACCTTCGAGGCGGCACCGCACGGCCGGATGACGCACGGCACCGTCACCGCCAGCGGGGAGGGTGAGCGATGAGCGGGCTCCCCGTACCGATGACCGAGCTGGCGGCAACGGCCACCTCCACCGGTGAGGCACTGCAGTTCTGGGTGCTGGGCACCATCGCGGTGCTGGGCGGGCTGGGCACCGTGCTGATGCGGCGAGCCGTGCACAGTGCGCTGTGCCTGGCCGGCACCATGATCATCCTGGCGCTGTTCTACCTCGCCAACGGCGCCTATTTCCTGGGCGTCGTCCAGATCGTCGTCTACACCGGCGCGGTCATGATGCTGTTCCTGTTCGTGCTGATGCTGGTCGGTGTCAGCGCGGCCGACTCCCTCAAGGAGACCCTCAAGGGCCAGCGCTGGCTGGCAGCCGGCTGCGGGCTCGGGCTCGGCATCCTGCTGATCGCCGGGATCGGCCAGGTCTCGGTGGGCAGCTTCAACGGCCTGGCGGCCGCCAATGCGCAGGGCAACGTTCCGGCGCTGGCCTCGCTGCTGTTCACCAAGTACGTGGTCGCCTTCGAGGTGGTCGGCGCGTTGCTGACCGTCGCCGCCGTCGGCGCCACACTGCTGACCCACCGCGAGCGCGTCGAGAAGAACAAGTCGCAGCGCGAGCAGGCCATCGAGCGGGTGCGCGGCGGCAAGCAGCTCCCGCCGCTGCCCGCGCCCGGCGTCTACGCCCGCCACAACGCGGTCGACCGTCCCGCGCTGCTGCCCGACGGCTCGCCCGCCGAGCTCAGCGTCAACCCCACGCTGCGCAGCCGCGGCCAGATCCGCGAGGTCAGCGCCGAACAGCTGGCCCGGCTGGCGGCCGTGGAGCAGCGCACGGCCGAGTACCACGGCCGGTCCGCCTATCCAGGACCCAAGGACCCCGGCGAACGCGCGCTGGAGCGGGCCGCGGCAGACCGTGCGGAAGAGCGTGACGACGACGCCACCGAGCGCGGGACCGAGCGCGAGGAGGAGGCCGCCAAGTGAGCCCGATCAACTACGTCTATCTGGCAGCGCTGCTGTTCACCATCGGCGCCGCCGGGGTGCTGATCCGGCGCAACGCCATCGTGGTGTTCATGTGCATCGAGCTGATGCTGAACGCCGCCAACCTCACGCTGGTCGCCTTCTCCCGGATGCACGGCAACCTCGACGGCCAGATCATGGCGTTCTTCGTCATGGTCGTCGCCGCCGCCGAGGTCGTGGTCGGTCTCGCGATCATCGTCATGCTCTACCGCGCCCGCCACTCGGCCTCGGTCGACGACGCCAGCCTGATGAAGCTGTAAGGGGTACGAACCAGTGGAGTCAATGATCGGACTGCTCGTCGGGGTGCCCCTGCTCGGTGCCGCCGTGCTGCTGTGCGGCGGCCGGCGCCTGGACCGTACGGGGCACTGGCTGGGCACGCTGCTGGCCGCGGTCTCCTTCGCGATCGGCGCGGCGCTGTTCGCCTCCATGCTGGGGGAGGACGCCGAGAGCCGGGCCATGCACAGCAAGCTGTTCTCCTGGGTGCCTGTGGAGGGCTTCCAGGCCGATGTCGCCTTCCAGCTCGACCAGTTGTCGATGACGTTCGTCCTGCTGATCACCGGCGTGGGCACGCTCATCCACCTCTACTCGGTCGGCTACATGGAGCACGACCCGGGCAGGCGGCGCTTCTTCGGCTATCTCAATCTGTTCCTCGCGGCGATGCTGCTGCTCGTCCTCGCCGACAACTACCTGCTTCTGTACGTCGGCTGGGAGGGCGTGGGTCTCGCCTCGTACCTGCTCATCGGCTTCTGGCAGCACAAGCCGACGGCGGCGACCGCGGCGAAGAAGGCGTTCATCGTCAACCGGGTCGGTGACGCGGGCCTGGCCATCGCCATCTTCCTGATGTTCACCACCTTCGGCACCTTCGCCTTCGCGCCCGTCCTCTCCTCGGCGGGCGACGCGAGCGAGGGCCAGCTGACGGCCATCGGGCTGATGCTGCTGCTGGCGGCCTGCGGCAAGTCGGCGCAGGTGCCGCTGCAGTCCTGGCTCGGCGACGCCATGGAGGGCCCGACCCCGGTCTCGGCCCTCATCCACGCGGCGACGATGGTGACAGCGGGCGTCTACCTGATCACCCGTTCCGGCGCCATCTTCAACGGGGCCCCGGACGCTCAGTTGGTCGTGGTGGTCGTCGGCGCAGTCACGCTGCTGTTCGGTGCGATCGTCGGTTGTGCCAAGGACGACATCAAGAAGGCCCTGGCGGGCTCGACCATGTCGCAGATCGGCTACATGATCCTGGCCGCCGGGCTCGGCCCGATCGGCTACGCCTTCGCGATCATGCACCTGGTCACCCACGGCTTCTTCAAGGCCGGGCTGTTCCTCGGTGCCGGCTCGGTGATGCACGGCATGAACGACGAGGTCGACATGCGCCGTTACGGCGGGCTGCGCAAGTACATGCCCGTCACCTTCGTCACGTTCGGACTCGGCTACCTGGCCATCATCGGCTTCCCCGGGCTGTCCGGATTCTTCTCCAAGGACCAGATCATCGAGGCGGCCTTCGCCAAGGGCGGAACCGAGGGCTGGATTCTGGGCGCTGTCACCCTGCTGGGCGCGGCGATCACCGCGTACTACATGACGCGGGTGATGCTGATGACCTTCTTCGGCGAGGAGCGCTGGCGCCAGGCGCCCACCCCCTCACCGGCCGAGCCGGACGTGGAGCCGGCCGCCGAGACGCGGGGCGAGCACGCTGAACCGCATCCGCACGAGTCCCCGAAGGTCATGACGATCCCGATGATCGTGCTGGCCTTCGGTTCCGTCTTCGCGGGCGGCATCTTCAAGGCGGGCGACTCCTTCGTCAACTGGCTGGAGCCGGTGACCGCCTTCGAGCACGGGCACTCCCCGGTCTCGGCCACCACCGTGACGGCCGCGACCGTCGTCTCGCTGGTCATCGGCGTGGGAGCCGCCTGGTTCCAGTACGGGCGCAAGCCGGTGCCCGTGGTCGCACCGCGCGGCAACCTGCTCACCAGGGCGGCCCGCCGCGACCTGCTCCAGGACGACTTCAACCACGTGGTGCTGGTCAGCGGCGGTACGCATCTGACCCGCAGCCTGGTCTACGTCGACCACAAGGTCGTCGACGGCGCCGTCAACGGAACCGCCGCCACCTTCGGTGGTCTGTCCGGGCGGCTGCGGCGGCTCCAGAACGGTTTCGCCCGCTCCTACGCGGTCTCGATGTTCGGCGGCGCGGCAGTGCTGATCGCCGCGACCCTGCTGATGAGGGCGGTCTGAGATATGTCTTTTCCTCTGCTGACGGTCACGGCAGCGCTGCCCGCCGTCGGGGCGGTGGCCACCGCCGCCGTGCCCGCGGCCAAGCGCACCGCCGCCAAGTGGCTGGCGCTGGTCTTCTCGCTGGCCACGCTGGTGCTGGCCGCCGTGGTGCTGGCCCGCTTCGACCCGGACGGCGCCCGCTACCAACTGACCGAGTCACACGCCTGGATCTCCGACTTCGGGGTCCGCTACGAACTGGGCGTCGACGGGATCGGCGCGGCGCTGATGGCGCTGACGGCGCTGCTGATCCCGTTCGTGATCGGCGCCGGCTGGCACGACGCCGATCAGGTCGAGGGCGAGCCCACCCACCGCAGGTGGCGGCCCACCCAGGGGTTCTTCGCGCTGATCCTCGCGGTCGAGGCGATGGTGCTGGTCTCCTTCGCCGCCACCGACGTCTTCCTCTTCTACATCTTCTTCGAGGCCATGCTCATCCCGATGTACTTCCTCATCGGCGGCTTCGGGGACCGGGCGCACGCGGCCGGTGAGGAAGAGGGCGCCAAGCAGCGGTCGTACGCGGCGGTGAAGTTCCTGCTCTACAACCTGGCCGGCGGGCTGATCATGCTGGCCGCCGTCATCGGGCTGTTCGTCGTCAGCTCCGACAGTCTGGGCGAGGGCACCTTCTCGCTGCCCGAGCTGCTCAGGGCCCGCGCCAACGGCGATCTGACGATGTCGACCAGCACCGAGCGGCTGCTGTTCCTCGGCTTCTTCGTCGCCTTCGCCATCAAGGCCCCGCTGTGGCCCCTGCACACCTGGCTGCCCAACGCCATGGGCGAGGCGACCGCGCCGGTCGCTGTGCTCATCACGGCGGTCGTCGACAAGGTCGGCACCTTCGCGATGCTCCGCTTCTGCCTGGGCCTCTTCCCGAACGCCAGCTCCTGGGCCACTCCGGTGGTCATCGGCCTGGCGCTGGTGAGCGTCTTGTACGGCGCGCTGCTGGCCGTGGGCCAGCGGGACATCAAGCGGCTGGTGGCGTACGCCTCGATCTCGCACTTCGGCTTCATCATCCTGGGCGTCTTCGCGATGACCAGCCAGGGCCAGAGCGGCGCCACGCTGTACATGGTCTTCCACGGCATCTCGACAGCGGCGCTGATGCTGGTGGCCGGCTTCCTGATCTCCCGCCGGGGCTCGCGTCTGATCGCGGACTACGGCGGGGTGCAGAAGGTCGCCCCCGTGCTGGCCGGCACCTTCCTGGTGGGCGGCCTGGCGACGCTCTCGCTGCCGGGGCTCGCACCGTTCGTCAGCGAGTTCCTGGTGCTGGTCGGTACGTACAGCCGCTACCCGGTCGCGGGGATCATCGCCACCGCGGGCATCATCCTGGCCGCGCTGTACGTGCTGGTGCTCTACCAGCGCACCATGACGGGCCCGGTGCGCAAGCCGGAGATCGAGGGGATGCCGGATCTGAAGGTGCGGGAGCTGGCCGTGGTGGCGCCGCTGGTGGCGCTGCTGCTCTTCCTCGGCGTCTTCCCCAAGCCGCTCAGCGAGATCGTGAACCCCGCGGTGGAGCACACCCTTTCGGACGTACAGAAGAAGGACCCCAAGCCGCAGCATCCCGTCGCCGACCACAACAAGTGGTTCGACTACAAGCCGGCTGGACACGGCGGAGGTGACCACGAGTGACCGGAGTGACCGGTATGACCCAGGTGGCGTCGGCAGGCGGCACGTCCGACGCTGTCCCCAGCCTGTGGACAATCGCGGCAGCGGGCGACAAGCTCCAGGCCCCCAGCATCGAGTACGGCAAGCTCTCCCCGGTGCTGATCGTCCTGGGCGCGGCCGCGGTCGGCGTCCTCATCGACGCGTTCGCACCGCGCAAGGCCCGCTACAGCGCCCAGCTGTTCGTCGCGCTGGCCGGGCTGGCCGCCGCTTTCGCCGCCGTGATCGGGCTGGCGGCCAGCGGCGCGGGCACCACCAAGGCGCAGATCGCCGGCATGGGAGCGCTCGCCGTCGACGGGCCGACGCTCTTCCTGCAGGGCACCCTGCTGCTGGTGGGCATCGTGGGCGTCTTCACCTTCGCGGAGCGCAGGCTGGAGCCGGCCGGGCGCGGCGGCCGCGTGGACTCCTTCGCCGCGCAGCCCGCAGCGGTGCCGGGCGGCGAGGGCGAGCAGCAGGCCGTCAAGGCGGGCTGGACGACCACCGAGGTCTTCCCGCTGCTGCTGTTCGCGGTCGGCGGCATGCTGCTCTTCCCCGCGGCCAACGACCTGCTGACCCTCTTCATCGCACTGGAGGTCTTCTCCCTCCCGCTGTATCTGCTGTGCGCGCTGGCCCGCCGCAGGCGGCTGCTCTCCCAGGAGGCGGCGGTCAAGTACTTCCTGCTGGGCGCCTTCTCCTCGGCGTTCCTGCTGTTCGGCACCGCGCTGCTGTACGGCTACGCGGGTACGGTCAACTACTCGGCCATCGCCCGGGTGATCTCGGGTGCCGACGCCGTCAGCGACCCGGTGCTGGCCGACACCACGGGCAACGACGCGCTGCTGCTGATCGGCGGCGCGCTGGTGGTGATGGGGCTGCTCTTCAAGGTCGGTGCCGTCCCCTTCCACATGTGGACCCCGGACGTGTACCAGGGCGCGCCAACGCCGGTGACCGGCTTCATGGCGGCGGCGACCAAGGTGGCGGCCTTCGGCGCGCTGCTGCGGCTGCTGTACGTGGTGCTGCCGGGACTGCGCTGGGACTGGCGGCCCGTGATGTGGGGCGTGGCGATCCTGACGATGCTCGGGGGCGCCATCGTGGCCATCACGCAGACGGACATCAAGCGGCTGCTGGCCTACTCCTCCATCGCGCACGCGGGCTTCCTGCTCGCGGGTGTCATCGCCACCTCCGAGGACGGCATCTCCTCCGTCCTGTTCTATCTGGCCGCCTACTCGTTCGTGACGCTGGGCGCCTTCGCGGTGGTCACGCTGGTGCGGGACGCGGGGGGCGAGGCGACGCATCTGTCCAAGTGGGCGGGGCTGGGGCGGCGTTCCCCGCTACTCGCCGCCGTATTCGCTGTCTTCTTGCTGGCGTTCGCGGGTATTCCTCTCACGTCCGGTTTCGCGGGGAAGTTCGCGGTGTTCAAGGCGGCGGCCGAGGGCGGAGCGGGCGCGCTGGTCGTGGTGGGTGTGATCGCCTCGGCCATCGCGGCCTTCTTCTACCTGCGGGTCATCGTCCTGATGTTCTTCAGCGAGCCGCAGGCCGACGGGCCGAGCGTGGCCGTGCCGAGCGTCATGACGACCTCGGCCATCGCGCTGGGCGTGGTGGTCACGGTCGTGCTCGGTGTGGCACCGCAGTACTTCCTGGATCTGGCGGGGCAAGCGGGGGTGTTCGTACGGTGACGAGGAGAGTGACCATGCAACGGCCCCGGCCGGCCCGCCGTTCCGCGTCGTAGGTGTCGGTCGTCATGACTCCGGGACGCCGCCAGAGGCCCCTGACCGGGCCTCTGGCGGCCTCTTGTGAGGTATCGGTGACAACAAGTGCGCTGAAACGGTAGGAATTTCTGGCATGGGTTGTGTGATTCTCCGCCGTGAGAACGGCGGTTACGAGGGGAAGCAGGGCGGGATCTTCACCGAGGGGGTCTCGGCCGAGTCGGTGGGTGCCAAGGGGCTGTGTCTGCACGTCCTGCACATCCCGGCGAACTCCCGTGGAGAGCCCCATCTGCACGCGGGCCACGAATCGGCGATATACGTCGTCAGTGGCGCGCACGAGATCTGGCACGGGGAGGACCTCTCGAACCGCGACACCCTCCATCCGGGCGACATGGTCTACGTACCGGCGAACATGCCGCACATGCCGGTCACCGGCGAGGAGCCCGTCACCGTCGTGGTGGCCCGCACCGACCCCCGCGAACAGGAGTCGGTGCACCTGCTCTCGCCGCGCGATCCCTGAAGAGAGCTCAGTTCGCCGGGTACTCGCGCACCTTGCCGGGTTCCTCGGTGATCTTCTTCAGCTTGTCCGGGAGGCCGGGCACGTCACCCAGTTCGCCGGGGTCCTTGGGCAGCTTCGCCGGGGCCTTGGCGACCTTGGCGTAGGTGTCGGTGGCGCCGCCGTTCCAGGAGACCTCGAGCGACTTGGCCGTCACTTTCTCGACGGTGCCGTTGGTGCGGTCCTCGCCGGCGCCGCCGGGGCACTTGATGACGAGTGACTTCTCGGCGCCGGAGCTCATGACCCGGCCGTTGCACATCTTCTTGTCCCGGAGCAGGGAGACGGCGTCCCCGACGACGGTCAGCGTCAGCTTGCCGCCGTCCGCCTGCGTGGACCACACGCCGGGCAGCTCCGCCTTGCCCGCGGGCTGCTCGCTCGGGGTCGGGGTGGGCTCGGCGGACTTCTCACTGTCCGCCTTGGGCTTGTCGTCCTTGCCGCCGTCGCCGCCGCTGCCGCAGCCGCCCACCAGGAACGTGATCGCCGCCGCCGCGGCCATTGCCCCCGAAATCCGCGCTGACGTGCGCACTTCCCCTCCTCGATCGTCGAACCCTGGCCGTTTGAGCAGGGTCACGACAACCTAGCAGGGGAGTGTGGCGAGCCGGTCCCAGGCAGGTGCCGGGACGGTCAGAAGGGGTCCTTCGCGGTGGGCCAGTCCGAGGGGGAGTCCGGCTTCTTCCGCTCGGGCAGCCCGTCGTACTTGTGCAGCTGTGTGGTCCGGCCGTTGCTCCAGGAGACGGACATGTTCTCGCCGGACGCGCTCTCCACCGTTCCGTGGCTGTAGCTCTTCTTGCCTTCGGTGCAGGTCAGGTCGATGGTCTTGCCGTGCAGGCTGCCTTCGCAGCGACCCGGGATGAACATGTCGACGCTCTTGTCCGAGCTGATCCGGAAGGCGACCGAGTCCCCTTCGGCATCGGGCGCCGTGGCCCAGGAGCCTGTCATCGAGGAGGGGCCAACGGGGCCGCCCCCGCCGGAGCCGCTTCCGTCGGAGCCGCCGCTGTCCTTGCCGGTGGGCGGCCCGTCGCCGCCGGGCTCGTCGTCCAGGTCGGGCCGCTTGTCCCCCGGGTCGGGGACCTCGACGCCGCTCCCGCCGCCGTCCCCGCCGCCGTCACTGCCGCAGCCGCCCACCAGCAGCGCGATTGCCGCTGCTGTGGCGACCGCCCCCGGAATCCGCGCTGACGTGCGCACGTACATCCCCCTCCGTCGCTCTCCCGGCCCCTGCCGTACGGACCAGCAGGGCCACGTCAAGCTAGCAAGGAGGGGGCAGGTCATACGGGGCGTACAGGGGCGAACCGGGCGCAGGTTGGCGCTGGGTGCGAAGTGCCGTCGGGGCTGTCCACAGGCCCGGCCACCGATGTCGGCGGAGCAGCCTAGGGTGGCGGGCATGCTTCAGGAGAGCGCCGAGGGATCCGGCGGGGCGTCCGAGTCGGCGACGCTGCGTGTACTGCGCAGGGTCTTCGGCTACGACGCGTTCCGCGGACAGCAGGAAGCCGCCATCGAACACGTCACGCGCGGCGGCGACGCGGTCGTGCTGATGCCGACCGGCGGCGGAAAGTCGCTGTGCTACCAGATCCCGGCGCTGGTCAGACCGGGTACCGGCGTGGTGATCTCGCCACTCATCGCACTGATGCAGGACCAGGTGGACGCGCTGCGGGCGCTCGGCGTACGCGCGGGGTTCATCAACTCCACCCTCGACTTCGACCAGCGCCGCGTGGCGGAGGCCGAGTTCCTGGCCGGCGAGCTCGATCTGCTCTACATCGCCCCCGAGCGGCTGCGCCTGGAGGCGACGACGGCCCTGCTGGAGCGCGGCAAGGTGTCGGTCTTCGCCATCGACGAGGCGCACTGCGTCGCCCAATGGGGTCACGACTTCCGGCCCGACTACCTGAATCTGTCGATGCTCGGCGAGCGCTGGCCCGAAGTGCCGCGTATCGCGCTGACGGCCACCGCCACCCGCGCGACCCATCGGGAGATCGTCCAGCGGCTCGGCCTGACGGGGGCGCGCGACTTCGTCGCCAGCTTCGACCGGCCCAACATCCAGTACCGCATCGTCCCCAAACGCGACCCGAGGAAACAGCTGCTGCGCTTTCTCAAGGAGGAGCACCAGGGCGACGCCGGCATCGTCTACTGCCTGTCGCGGAACGCGGTCGAGCGCACCGCCGAGTTCCTGTGCGCCAACGGCATCGAAGCGGTGCCCTACCACGCAGGGCTGGACGCCGGTACCCGTGCCGCGCACCAGTCGCGCTTTCTGCGTGAGGAGGGCCTGGTCGTGGTGGCCACCATCGCCTTCGGCATGGGCATCGACAAGCCGGACGTACGCTTCGTCGCCCACCTGGACCTGCCCAAGTCCGTCGAGGGCTACTACCAGGAGACCGGCCGCGCCGGACGGGACGGTCTGCCCTCGACGGCCTGGCTCGCCTACGGCCTCCAGGACGTGGTCCAGCAGCGCAAGCTGATCGAGAACGGCGAGGGCGACCCGGCCTTCCAGCGCCGGGCCCGGATGCACCTGGACGCCATGCTCTCGCTGTGCGAGACCGTCCGCTGCCGGCGCGGCCAGCTGCTCGCCTACTTCGGCCAGGAGCCGGCGGAGGGAGCCGCCGGGACCTCGTGCGGCAACTGCGACACCTGCCTCACCCCGCCTCAGGCGTGGGACGGCACGGTCCCCGCGCAGAAGGTGCTCTCCACCGTCGTGCGGCTCAAGCGGGAGCGCGGCCAGAAGTTCGGCTCGGGCCAGATCGTGGACATCCTGCTGGGCCGCAAGACGGCCAAGGTCATCCAGTTCGACCACGACGCGCTGTCCGTCTTCGGCATCGGCACCGAGCTGGGCGAGGCCGAATGGCGCAGCGTCATTCGCCAGTTGATCGCCCAAGGGCTGCTGGAGATCGAGGGCGAGCACGGCACGCTCGTCCTCACCGACACCAGCGCCACGGTGCTGCGCGGCGAGCGGGAGGTGCCACTGCGCAAGGACCCGGCTCCGGTGAAGGCGCCCCGCCAGACCGCTGCCGCGGGCTCCCGCGGCGCGAAGAGCGCGGCCCCGGTGGACCTGCCGGCGGAGGCCCAGCCGCTCTTCGAGGCGCTGCGGACGTGGCGCACCGAGCAGGCCCGCGAACAGGGTGTGCCGCCGTACTTCGTCTTCCACGATGCGACCCTCCGCGAGATTGCGCTTCAGCGCCCCGCCACCTTGGAAGAGCTGAGCGCCATCCCAGGCGTCGGCGAGAAGAAGCTCTCCAATTACGGGGAGGGAGTGCTGGCCGCTCTCGCGGGGTGAACCCTCGGGAGGGACGCGCCCCGTCAGGGGCGCGGGGAACTGCGCGAGCAACCACAAGCCGGGCAGCAGTCCGCGATGCGCAGCAAGGGGCACCCCCTCCCCGGAGGGCACTTACGCGCTCGGTTCCACCCGGCCCCGTACCTCGCCCATCCCGATCCGGCCCCCGCCAGGCCCCGGCGCCCAAGCGCTGAGGACGACTTCGTCACCGTCTTCGAGGAAGGCACGCTCCCCCTCGGGGAGCGCCAGCGGTTCGCGCCCACCCCAGGTGAGCTCCAGCAGCGAGCCGCGCTGCTTGTGCTCGGGGCCGCTCACGGTCCCGGACGCGTACAGATCACCCGTACGCAGCGAAGCGCCGTTCACCGTCATATGGGCGAGCTGCTGCGCCGCCGTCCAGTACATGGTGGCGAACGGGGGCTCGGCGATGACGTGCCCGTTCAGCTCCACGGTGATGCGCAGATCGAGCCCGCCGGGTTCGACCTGCTCGGCCGAGTCGTCCAGATACGGCAGCAGCGGGAAGTCGCGCTCCGGCGGCGCCACCCGCGCGGCGTCCAATGCATCCAGCGGGGTGATCCACGGCGATACGGAAGTGGCGAACGACTTGCCCAGGAAGGGGCCGAGCGGGACGTACTCCCACGCCTGGAGGTCACGCGCCGACCAGTCGTTCAGCAGCGTCACCCCGAACACATGGTCGCGGAATCCGTCCAGCCCCACCGGGCGGCCCAGCTCGCTCGGGGCGCCGACGACGAAGCCGACCTCGGCCTCGATGTCGAGCCGCCGGGAGGGACCGAAGACGGGCAGCGGCTCGTTCGGGGGCTTGCGCTGACCCTGGGGGCGCACCACGGGTGTGCCGGAGACGACGACGGTGCCCGCGCGCCCGTGGTAACCGATCGGCAGATGTTTCCAGTTGGGGGTCAGCGCGTCCCCGTCGGGGCGGAAGATCCGGCCGACGTTGGTTGCGTGGTGCTCGCTTGCGTAGAAGTCGACGTAGTCGGCGACCTCGAAGGGAAGGTGCAGTTGGACGCCGGACAGCGGCAGCAGATGGCGTGCCGCGGTCTCGCGGTGCGCTTCGTCGGTGAGCCAGTCGCGCACCTCGCCGCGCACCGCCTGCCAGACGGCGCGTCCGGCGGCCAGCAGCGGGTTGAGCGAGGGCGCTCCCAGCACATCGGCGTGGGCTGAGCCGAAGGCGGCGGCGGCCGCGCCCAGGTCGAGCACGTCGTCACCGAACCGGACGCCGAGCCGGCGGTGGCCGGGCCGGTCCGGCGTGCTGAAGAGGCCGTACGGAAGGTTGTCCGGGCCGAAAAGGGCACTGTCACTCATGAGGGTCAGGTTATGTGCCGTGAGCCTGTCGTGGGCCTGCCACGGCTGCTCATTTGCGCCTTTGGAGCCGCCCGCGTTCCCGCGCTCGGTTCCGCTTCCGTTTCCGCGCTCGGAGCCGCTGGTGGAGCCGTACGCGGACGGCACAGGGGACGGCAGTGCGCGACCTGTCCGCTATCCGGAAAATACCGGCATGGTGCGCCAAGCGTGGTCTGCTGGGCAGGCGCCGACCGTGATCGTTATGTGACCGGTTACGCTGCCACAGGAAGGTGCACCCGGGAGACGGGTGACATCCGGCCAGAACGAACCGAAGCAGACACCAGCAGCAGTACCAGCAGCAGTCCGGTACGAACACCAGCGGACCGCAGCAGACAGCAGCAGACGCAAGCGCAGACGCCGAGAAGACCCGTTACCCGTTCGTTCCACGTACGCAGACAGGAGTACCCCTCGTGACCGTCGTCGGGCCCTTCGGGCTGAGCGTGCGGGACAAGGCCGTCGAAGCCGATGTCCTGGCCGGGTTGGCGGCCGTCGAGGAGGGCCTCATCGAGGCCACCAAGAGCGACGTGCCCTTCATAACGGAGGCGGCGCAGCACCTGGTGCGGGCCGGTGGTAAACGGTTCCGGCCGCTGTTGGCGATGCTCGGCGCCCAGTTCGGCGACCCGCACGCGCCCGGGGTCGTGCCCTCCGCGGTGGTCGTCGAACTGACACACCTCGCCACGCTCTACCACGACGACGTGATGGACGAGGCGGATGTGCGCCGCGGGGTGCCCAGCGCCAACGCCAACTGGGACAACTCCGTCGCCGTCCTCACCGGTGACTTCCTCTTCTCGCGTGCCTCGCACATACTGGCCGACCTCGGCCCGGAGGCCGTCCGTATCCAGGCGCAGGCATTCGAACGGCTCGTGACCGGACAGATCTTGGAGACGGCCGGGCCCGCCGAGGGCCACGACGCCATCGACCACTACCTCGAGGTGATCGCGGGCAAGACCGGCTCGCTGATCGCCGTCGCCGGCCGCTTCGGAGCCATGATGTCCGGCGCCGACGAGCGGACCGTCTCGGTGCTCACCCAGTACGGCGAGCGCATCGGTGTCGCCTTCCAGCTCGCCGACGACGTTCTCGACATCGCCAGCGACGAACACGAGTCCGGCAAGACGCCCGGTACCGACCTGCGGGAGGGCATCGCGACCCTGCCCGTGCTCTACCTGCGCGCCCGTGCGGCGAGCCGGGACGCGACCCCCGAGGACCGCGAACTGTGTGCGCTGCTCGACGGGGACCTGGGCGACGACGGGCGGCTCACCGAGGCGCTGGCCGCGCTGCGGGTCCACCCAGCGCTGGAGCAGGCCCGCCGCGCGACCGTGCGGTACGCCGACGAGGCCCGCGAGATGCTCGCGCCGCTGCCCGACAACGCCGCCAAGGCCGCGCTGGCCGGGCTGTGCACCGCCGTGGTGGACCGGGCGGGCTGACCGCGACCGCCTTCCGCGGTCCTCCGCGGCCTTTCGTGGTCTTCCGCCGGTCTTTGCCAGCCTTCCGCTGCCTCTCCCGCGGCCCTCTGCTGCTTTGCGCCGCCTTCCGCAACCGTTGGCTGCCTTCCGTGGTCCTCCGCTCTCTTCCGCTGTCTTCGGCTGCCGAACTGCGGCGGCATCGCGGTGAGATGAACCCTGACCTTTCTCGCTCCGTGCCAACCCGCAGGCGGAGGCCCTGTCATCCCGCGGGAGTAGCCGAATGTGCCTCCGTCGGCTGACGCGCCACAGCGCGGGATTTGGTGCCATTGGAAGCACCCACCCCGCACCGATTCGGGTGAGAATGGCGGCAAGGGGTGGACGAGTGCGACCCATGGAGCCGCCGCCGAGCACGGAGGTAGGACAGACAGATGGCACAGATCCAACCGAGGAACCCCCGGCGCAAGGCGGTCCGCTACGGCGTACCGGTCGCTGTGGCCGGGGTCGCCGCCGCGACCGTCGGCCTGGTGCCCGCGCTCGCCAGTTCCGGCGATCCCGACCTGCCCAAGGTCAGCGCCGAAGAGCTGGTGGCCAAGGTGGCCAAGTCCGATGTCGACCACATGTCGGGCACCGTCAAGGTGAGCACCGACCTCGGCCTGCCCTCCCTCCCCGGAGGCGGTGGGGGCGGCGGCTTCGGGGGCGGTCCGCACGACTCGGGCGAGGGCGCGGGCAAGGACGGCAAGGACGGCAAGGGCAGCGGGGGCGACGCCGCACCGAGCAAGAAGCTGTCCGAGCTGGCCTCCGGAGAGCACACCCTCCGCTTCGCCGCGGACGGCCCCGACAAGCAGCGCGTCTCGGTCATGGAGGACGCGGCCGAGTACAGCCTCATCCACAACGGCCGCGATCTGTGGGCGTACGACAGCGGCAGCAACGCGGCGTGGCACGCGAAGGCGCCCGAGGACGCCAAGGGCGCGCACGGCGGGTCCGCCAAGCGGTGGCAGGGCGGCGAGCCCGACGCGGTGACGCCGCAGAAGGCGGCGAAGCAGGCGCTGAAGGCCCTCGACAAGTCCACTTCCGTGACCGTGGACGGCACTGCGAAGATCGCCGGGCGCGATGCCTACCAGCTGGTCATCAAGCCCAAGGGTGCGCCGGACTCCACCATCGAGTCGGTCCGCATAGGCGTGGACGCCGACAACGGGGTGCCGCTCAGGTTCACCCTCACGCCGAAGGACGGCGACAAGCCCGCCGTCGATGTGGCGTACACAAAGGTGGACTTCGGCAAGCCCGCCGCGAGCAGCTTCGACTTCACCCCGCCCAAGGGCACCGAGGTCACCGAGGCGAAACCGCACAAGTCGGCCGGCGGCGAGCTGCGCGGCCCGCAGGGCCTCGACGGGCTCACCCGCTCCGGCCTGGAGATCGTCAACAAGTCGGCGAACGACTGGGGCAAGGTCGCCAAGCTCGACACCGGGATGCCCGGCGGACTCGGCGGCCCGGAGTCCGGCGGCAAGGGCGACGCGGACGCCGGGAAGCTGCTGGACAACTTCACCGACGAGGTCAAGGGCGACTTCGGCACCGGCCGCGTCTTCAGCACCCGCCTGGTGAACGCCCTGATGACCGACGACGGCAAGGTCTACGTCGGTGCCGTCACCAAGGACGGCCTGGTCAAGGCGGCGAACCAGGACCACTCGGCCAAGTAGGACGGCCGGGCCGCGAAGAACCAGCAAGAGCCGGTAAGAACCAGCAACAACGAGCAACAACGAGAAGTGACGAGAAAGAACAAGGAAGGGGGCATATGACCGAGCCGACCGCCGTGGCGGGGGAAGACAGCGCGGTGATCTCGACCCAGGGGCTCACCAAGCGCTACCGCGGTGGTCAGCTCGCGGTCGAAGCCCTCGACCTCTCCGTGCCCCGGGGCAGCGTCTTCGGCTTCCTCGGGCCGAACGGCTCCGGCAAGACGACCACCATCCGGATGCTGCTCGGCCTGATCGAGCCAACCGGCGGCACCGCGCGACTGCTGGGCGAGCCGATGCCCGAAGCGGTGCGGCGGGTGCTGCCCCGGGTGGGCGCCCTCATCGAGGGACCCGCGCTCTACGGTTTCCTCTCCGGACGGGAGAACCTGCTGCGCTACGACGCGGCCGACCCCACAGCCGATCCGCGGACCCGCGCTGCCAGGGTGGACCGGGCGCTGGAGCGGGTGGGGCTCTCGGCCGCGGCGCGGAAGAAGGCGCGGGCCTACTCGCTGGGCATGAAGCAGCGGCTGGGCCTGGCGGCGGCGCTGCTCCAGCCGCGCGAGCTGCTCGTCCTGGACGAGCCGACCAACGGGCTCGACCCGCAGGGCATGCGGGAGATCCGCTCGCTGGTACGGGAGTTGGCGGGCGACGGCATCACCGTCTTCCTCTCCTCGCACCTGCTGGACGAGATCGAACAGGTCTGCACCCATACGGCCGTCATGCACCGCGGTCGCCTCGTCGTCCAGGGAACCGTTGCCGAGATGGCGGCGGGCGCCCGGGGCAGGCTGGCCGTGACCACCCCCGACCCGGTCGAGGCGGCGCGGGTTCTGAAGGAGCAAGGGGTGTCCGACCTGGTCACCGACGGGGAGGAGCTGAGCGGCGATCCACCGCCCGGCGACCTCGCCGAACTCAACGCGGCCCTCGTACGGGCCGACGTCCGGGTCCGCGCCTTCGGACTGCGGCGGGCTTCGCTTGAGGACGTGTTCGTCTCGCTCACCGGGGAGGGCTTCGATGTCGCAGGCTGAGGCAGCCGGGCCGGTGCACGGCGAACGAGCGCGGACGGCGCCCCGTGCCGTCAGCCCCCTCTGGTCGCTGGGGCTGTTCCGCAGCGAGCTGCTGATCACCTTCCGGCGCTGGCGCACCCTGGCGCTGCTGGCCGTACTGGCGGCCGTACCGGTCCTCGTCGGCATCGCCGTGAAGATCGAGACCAGCGACGGCGGCACCGTCGGGGGCGGCGGGGGAGAGGGTCCGGCCTTCATCTCCCAGATCACCAACAACGGGCTGTTCCTGGTCTTCACCTCGCTGGCCGCCACCCTGCCGTTCTTCCTGCCGATGGCGGTCGGCGTGGTGGCCGGGGACTCCGTGGCGGGCGAGGCCGGCGCGGGCACCCTGCGCTATCTGCTGGTGGCCCCGGCCGGCCGGACCCGGCTGCTGCTGGCGAAGCTGACCGCGGTGCTGACCTTCTGCCTGGCGGCGACCCTGACGGTGGCCATGGCAGCGCTGGTGACCGGAGCACTGCTCTTCCCCACCGGGGAGGTCACCCTGCTCTCGGGCACCACCGTCTCCTTCGGCGAGGGGCTGCTCCGCGCCCTGGCCATCGCCGCGGCGGTCGCGCTCAGCCTGCTCGGTCTCGCGGCGCTGGGCGTGTTCGTCTCCACCCTCACCAACAGCGGTATCGCCGCCATGGCCGCCACGGTCGGGCTGCTGATCACGGTGCAGATCGTCAACTCGATCCCGCAGCTGGACGGTGTGCATCCGTTTCTGTTCCCCAACTACTGGCTGAGCTTCGCCGACCTGCTGCGGGACCCGGTCTACTGGGACGACCTCCTGAAGAACCTGGGCCTGCAGGCCCTCTACACCGCGGTCTTCGGCTCCGCAGCCTGGGCCCGCTTCAACAACCGGGACGTGACGGCGTAGGGGGCGTGCCCCAGCAGGGGCACCCCCTCACCGGTCGGCTGCCCCCGCGACGGGGGACTCCGTGGTGGCGGCCTCAGCGGTGGCGGCCTCATCGGCGGCCTCCGCAACAGCGGCCGCCGCAGCCGCAGCCCGCAATTCCGCGCGCCCGCGCCTCGCGTTCCGCAACGCGTCCCACGTCAGAATCGTCAGCGCCACCCACACCAGCCCGAACCCGGCGAAGCGCTCCGGCGGCATCGCCTCGTGGAAGACGGTCAGGCCCAGGACGAACATGAAGGCAGGGGCCAGATACTGCAGCAACCCGATGGTGGACAGCGGCAGCCGCACCGCCGCGCTGCCGAAAAAGATCAGCGGCAGCGCGGTCGCCACCCCGGCGCAGGCGAGCAGCAGCGCGTTGCCCACCCCGTCGGAGGTGAACGAGGACTCGCCCTGTGAGCCGAGGTAGATCAGGAAGCCGAGCGCGGGCAGGAACTGCACCGCGGTCTCCGCGCTGAAGCCCTCGACACCGTCCAGCTTGACGTGCTTCTTGATCAGCCCGTACGACGCGAAGCTGAACGCCAGGCAGAGGGAGAGCCAGGGCAGCTTGCCGTAGGCGACGGTCATCACCACCACGGCGGCCGCGCCGATGGCGACGGCGGTCCACTGGGCGACGCGCAGCCGCTCGCGCAGCAGCAGGACGCCGAAGGCTATGGAGACCAGCGGGTTGATGAAGTAGCCGAGGGAGGATTCGAGGACCCGGTCGGAGCTGACGGCCCAGATGAACAGCCCCCAGTTGAGGGAGATCACGGCCGAGGCGAGTACCACCAGGCCCAGCTTCTTCGGCTGGCGCACCAGCGCGCTCACCCAGGACCAGCGGCGCAGCAGCGCGACGATCACCAGTGCGGTCGGCAGTGACCAGACCATGCGGTGGGCGAGCACCTCGGTGGCGCCGATGTCGGCGAGAGCGTGCCAGTACAGGGGCAGCAGCCCCCACATTCCGTACGCCGCGAAGCCGAACAGCAGCCCCGTGCGCTGTGAACTCGGTGTCTGCATGACCCTCCCTGCCCTCTGCCCCGGCTGCCCGGTGTCCGGCGTGCCGACTTCTCGGAATGTAACGGGAGGCGCCCCCTCTTGTCATTCCCGTTCCGCTCTATGGTCCTGTCGCGCCCGGCACACAACCCCGGCCCTCCAAAGGCCCCGGCACCCGACAGGGCCCGGCACCCCAAGGTGCCGGGCCCTGTCGCAGGCGGGGAATCAGCGTCAGCCGACGACCGTCCAGGTGTCGTTGCCGTGCAGCAGCGCGGACAGGTCGCCCTTGCCGTTCTGCTCGACGGCGCGTTCGAGCTGGTTCGCCATCTCCGTGTCGTAGACCGGACGCCGTACATCACGCAGCACACCGATGGGGGTGTGGTGCAGCGTGTCCGGGTCGGCGAGCCGGGAGAGGGCGAACGCGGTGGTCGGCGAGGCGGTGTGGGCGTCGTGCACCAGCACCTCGGCGGTGCCCTCCTCGCGGACGTCCACGATCCGCAGGTCGCCGGTCGCCCGGTCGCGGACGACGCCCTGGGAGCCCAGACCGTCCTCGGCCGGGGCGCCGAAGCGGATCGGCTCCCCGTGCTCCAGCCGGATGACGGCCTCCTGCGCCTGTTCCTTGTCCTTCAGGACCTCGAAGGCGCCGTCGTTGAAGATGTTGCAGTTCTGGTAGATCTCCACCAGCGCCGAGCCCGGGTGGTCGGCGGCGGCCCGCAGCACGCTGGTGAGGTGCTTGCGGTCCGAGTCGACCGTACGGGCCACGAACGACGCCTCGGCGCCCAGCGCCAGCGACACCGGGTTGAACGGCGCGTCCAGCGAGCCCATCGGTGTGGACTTGGTGATCTTCCCGGCCTCCGACGTCGGGCTGTACTGGCCCTTGGTCAGTCCGTAGATCCGGTTGTTGAACAGCAGGATCTTCAGGTTCACATTGCGCCGGAGCGCGTGGATCAGATGGTTGCCGCCGATGGAGAGCGCGTCGCCGTCACCGGTGACCACCCACACGCTCAGGTCGCGGCGCGAGGCCGCCAGCCCGGTGGCGATGGCCGGGGCGCGGCCGTGGATGGAGTGCATCCCGTAGGTGTTCATGTAGTACGGGAAGCGGGACGAGCAGCCGATACCGGAGACGAAGACGATGTTCTCCTTCGCCAGTCCGAGCTCCGGCATGAAGCCCTGGACAGCCGCGAGCACGGCGTAGTCACCGCAGCCGGGGCACCAGCGCACCTCTTGGTCGGACTTGAAGTCCTTCATCGACTGCTTGCCGTCGGCCTTCGGCACCAGCGACAGCGCCTCGGAAGCGGGAGCCGAAGGTGCGGGTGCGGACGTCTCAGCCATGTGCGATGGCCTCCTTGAGTGCGGTCGCGAGCTGCTCGGCCTTGAAGGGCAGACCGCGGACCTGCGTATACGACTGTGCGTCGACCAGGTACTCGGCGCGGATCAGGGTGGCGAGCTGGCCGAGGTTCATCTCGGGGATGACGACCTTCTCGTAGCGCCGCAGCACCTCACCGAGATTCCGCGGGAACGGGTTGAGGTGGCGCAGATGGGCCTGCGCGATCTCGCCCCCGGCGCCTCGGACCCGGCGCACCGCTGCGGTGATCGGGCCGTACGTCGAGCCCCAGCCGAGCACGAGCAGCCGGGCGTTTCCGTCCGGGTCGCTGACCTCCACGTCCGGTACCTCGATGCCGTCCACCTTGGCCTGGCGGGTGCGGACCATGAAGTCGTGGTTGGCCGGGTCGTAGGAGATGTTGCCGGTGCCGTCCTGCTTCTCGATACCGCCGATGCGGTGTTCGAGCCCCGGTGTGCCCGGCACCGCCCAGGGGCGGGCCAGGGTGTGCGGGTCGCGCTTGTACGGCCAGAAGACCTCGGTGCCGTCGTCCAGCTCGTGGTTGGGCCCGGAGGCGAACTGGGTCCGCAGGTCGGGCAGCTCGTCCACATCGGGGACCCGCCACGGCTCGGAGCCGTTGGCCAGATAGCCGTCCGACAAGAGGAATACCGGCGTCCGGTATGTGAGAGCGATTCGGGCCGCGTCCAGCGCTGCCGTGAAGCAGTCGGCCGGGGTGGCCGGCGCCACGATCGGCACCGGCGCCTCGCCGTTGCGCCCGTACATCGCCTGGAGCAGGTCGGCCTGCTCGGTCTTGGTCGGCAGACCGGTCGAGGGGCCACCGCGCTGGATGTCGATGATCAGCAGCGGCAGCTCCAGCGAGACCGCGAGACCGATGGTCTCCGACTTCAGCGCCACACCGGGCCCCGAGGTCGTGGTGACCGCCAGCGAGCCGCCGAACGCCGCGCCCAGGGCCGCACCGATGCCCGCGATCTCGTCCTCCGCCTGGAAGGAGCGCACCCCGAAGTTCTTGTGCTTGCTCAGCTCGTGCAGCACGTCGGAGGCCGGGGTGATCGGGTACGAGCCGAGGAAGAGCGGCAGGTCCGCCTGCTGAGACGCGGCGATCAACCCGTAGGACAAGGCCAGGTTGCCGGAAATGTTCCGGTACGTCCCCGGCGGGAAGGCGCTGGAAGCGGGCGCGACCTCGTAGGAGATCGCGAAGTCCTCCGTCGTCTCGCCGAAGTTCCACCCGGCACGGAACGCCGCGATGTTCGCCTCGGCGACCGTCGGCTTCTTCGCGAACTTCGACCGCAGGAACGCCTCGGTCTGCTCGGTCGGCCTGTTGTACATCCACGACAGCAGGCCCAGCGCGAACATGTTCTTCGACCGCCCGGCCTCTTTGCGGCCCAGGTCGTACTCCTTGAGCGCCTCGACCGTCAGCGTGGTCAGCGGCACGGGGTGGACGTGGTAGCCGTCCAGCGAGCCGTCCTCCAGCGGGCTGGCGTCGTAGCCGACCTTGGCCATCGCCCGCTTGGTGAACTCGTCCGTGTTCACGATGATCTCGGCGCCACGCGGCAGATCCGCCATGTTCGCCTTCAGCGCCGCCGGATTCATCGCGACCAGCACATTGGGTGCGTCACCCGGAGTGAGGATGTCGTGATCGGCGAAGTGGAGCTGGAAGCTGGAAACTCCCGGCAGGGTGCCCGCGGGGGCACGGATCTCGGCCGGGAAGTTCGGCAGCGTCGACAGATCGTTGCCGAACGAAGCCGTCTCGGATGTGAAGCGGTCTCCGGTGAGCTGCATACCGTCGCCGGAGTCCCCCGCGAACCGGATGATCACCCGGTCCAGGCGCCGGACCTCCTTGTTGCCGGCGTCCCGTCCGCTGTCCTGGCCCTGTGCGGGGCCGGACTGCCCGGCTGGGCTACTGACCTGACTGGTCACGTTGGATCGGACCTCCCTCAAGGCGGCGGCTCGCTTGCCATCGTACGTTGCTAAGGGTTGCCTTCCCGTGGCTGTTCCCATAGTGGACAGATTTTTGAGACATCTGGGGCGCTGCTTCCGCCACGGTGCACGCCGTCCCTGCTACGTTCCGCCCCCCTGCTGGAGGGCTCCTCGAAGGGGGTTGGGCCCGTCGAGCCCTCTTCAGGAGTCCAGATACCTGAGCACTGCGAGCACCCTGCGGTGATCAGCATCACTCTGGGACAGCCCCAGCTTCACGAAGATGCTGCTGACGTGCTTCTCCACAGCCCCCGGACCGATCACCAGCCGTCCGGCGATCGCAGAATTGGTGCGCCCCTCCGCCATCAGGGCCAATACCTCCCGCTCCCGTGGGGTGAGGCCCGACAGCACATCCTGCTTCCGGCTGCGCCCCAGCAGCTGAGTCACCACCTCCGGATCCAGCGCCGTGCCGCCCGCCGCCACCCGGGCCACCGCCTCCACGAACTCCCGTACTTCCGCCACGCGGTCCTTGAGCAGATAGCCCACTCCTCGGCTCGACCCGGCCAGCAGCTCCGTCGCGTACTGCTCCTCCACGTACTGCGACAGCACCAGAACCCCTACCGCCGGGTGCTCCGCGCGCAGCCGTACCGCAGCCCGCACTCCCTCGTCGGTGTGCGTCGGGGGCATCCGGACATCCGCCACCACCACATCCGGGGCCTCGCCCCGGGCGGCCAGCTCCCCCACGGCCCGCACGAGCGCTTCCCCGTCCCCGACCCCGGCGACCACCTCGTACCCCCGGTCAGCCAGCAGCCGGGTCAGTCCCTCGCGCAACAGAACGGAGTCCTCAGCGATCACCACCCGTACCCCGGGCTCCCCGCGCTTCACGTTCTCCCCCACTTGCTCCCCCACCTGTACCGCCCTTCGTCCGAGCCGTCAGCATCCCAGAGCGGTCACCACTTGGAGCACTCACCGCCAGGGCAGCTCCCCCGTCACTGTCGTCGGGCCCCCCACCGGGGAGTACACGGCCAGCAGTCCGTCGACCGCCCGCAGCCGGTCGGCGAGCCCGGCAAGTCCGGAGCCCTCCTCGACCTGGGCCCCTCCCTTGCCGTCGTCCGTCACCTGTATGAGCAGTCGCTGCTCGCTGCGCCATATGTCGATCGATCCGCGCCGCGCCGCACTGTGCTTGCTGATGTTCTGCAGCAGCTCGGAGACGGTGAAATAGGCGATTCCCTCGATAGCGGCGACCGGCCGCTCCTCCAATTCGACCGTGACCGAGACCGGTACGGTGCAGCGGGCGGCGAGCGCGGAGAGCGCCGGCCCCAGACCCCGGTCGGTCAGTATCGCCGGGTGGATGCCCCGGGCCAGATCCCGCAGCTCCTGGAGGGCGAGCTTCACCTCGCCGTGCGCTCCGTCGATCAACGCCGCCACGGCCTGGGGGTCCGGCTCCGGATCGTCCAGCAGCTTCTCCTTCGCCAGCCCCAGTTCCATGGCCAGCGAGACCAGGCGCGCCTGCGCGCCGTCGTGCAGATTCCGCTCGATCCGGCGCAGGTCGGCTGCTGCCGTGTCCACGACCACCCCGCGGTCCGTCTCCAGCTGAGACACCCGCGTCGCCAGCCATGACGGCCCCAGCAACCCACTGACCAGCAGCTTGTCCACTTGCACCAGCCCGCGTATCAGCCACGGTGTCAGCAGGACGATCAATACGCCCAGTGCCGAGACGAACGCCAGCGCGAACCCGCCTTCCAGCACCGTGCTGCTCTGCTGCGGGGTCGAGGCGGAGGTGAGGCCGTCGCGACCGATCCGGATCGGGGGAGTGCCCACGGAGTCGGGGGACAGCCACTCCCACAGCGGATAGGCGATCATCGACCAGCCGGCACACCAGGCCAGCAGCCCCACGCCGCAGCTGAAAAATGACCAAGGCAGGTGCAACAGCGCGTAGAACAGGTGTCGCCAGGTGGCCCCGCTGCGTAGCAGCGCCCATATCCAGGACATCAGCCCACTCGACCGTCGCAGTGTCCGCACCGGGTCGGGCTCGCCCACCGCCAGCCCCAGCAGCGCCCGCGCGCGGCCCCGCTCCAGGTGCCCCAGCGCCCGGCACCCGGCCAGCCCTGCCGCCAGCACCGGGAGCCCGACAAAAGTGATCAGTAGCGTGGTGCCGAGCAGGAGCCCGCCGAACGCGTAACAGAAGGCGATGACCGCCAGCGGCAGCCCTGTCACGACATACGCCAGCTCACGCATCGAGCGCCTGTCCACCGGAGCCCGCAGCATGACGAGCCACCGAGGGCGCCACGGGGCAGGAGCCGGACACATAGCGGGAGTAGGGGAGAACCCTTCGCCAGTCATGAATCAAGCATCGCCCGCCCAATCGCCGCCGGTAATCGTGCGAGCTGGAGTCTTCATACGGGGGTTATCCCCAGCACCGGCCCTCCCCGGCGCCACGGTGACGTGAGAGACGTCACTTGCGCCCGCTGAGGACTCCGCTCGCGAAGCCCGCGAGTGTGACGCGACTGTCCTCAGCGAGTCCGCCAGGGCCTACACTCCGTGCGTACAGATCGTCGAACGTACACACCGACACAGGACGGGGCAGGCGTGCCGGACTACTTCCACGGCTATGCAGTCGTCGGGCTGGTAGCCGTCGTCGGTGTGCTCTTCGTCTGCGTGGCCTTCGCGGCGGGTCGCCTGCTGCGGCCGGTGGTTCCCACGCCCGAGAAGATGCTGACCTACGAGTGCGGGGTCGACCCCGTCGGCGAGGGCTGGGCGCACACGCAGATCCGCTACTACGTCTACGCGTTCCTGTACGTCATCTTCGCCGTTGACGCGGTGTTCCTCTTCCCCTGGTCGACCGTGTTCGCCGCGCCCGGCTACGGCGCCACCACGCTCGCGGAGATGTTCGTCTTCATCGGCTTCCTGGCCGTCGGCCTGCTGTACGCGTACAAGAAGGGCGTCCTGGAATGGACGTAACGAACACCCCGACTCCCGCTTCTGACGGAACTGCGCGAGCCGAGGGACGCCCCCAGCTCGGCCTGCTCTCGCGGCTGGCGCCCGAACCGATGAAGGTGGTCCTCAACTGGGGACGCCGCTACAGCCTCTGGGTCTTCAACTTCGGGCTGGCCTGCTGCGCCATCGAGTTCATCGCCGCCTCCATGGCCCGGCACGACTTCATCCGGCTCGGCGTCATCCCCTTCGCACCGGGGCCGCGGCAGGCAGATCTGATGGTCGTCTCCGGGACGGTCACCGACAAGATGGCCCCCGCCGTCAAACGGCTGTACGAGCAGATGCCCGAGCCCAAGTACGTCATCTCCTTCGGCGCCTGCTCCAACTGCGGCGGGCCCTACTGGGACTCCTACGCCGTCACCAAGGGCGTCGACCAGATCATCCCCGTCGACGTCTATGTGCCCGGCTGCCCGCCCCGTCCCGAGGCGCTGCTGCAAGGCGTACTGAAGCTCCAGGAGAAGATCGCCGCCGAGTCCACAGCGGACCGCTACACCGGGCGCGGCGCCTACACCGGGCGCGGCGCGAACGGCGCCGCCTCCGCCGGCGCTCTCACCAGTGGCCTGGTCGCACCGCCGAAGGCGCCGTCCGCGCCCGAGGCGGCTCCGGACGGTGAAACCGAGGAGGACGGACGGTGACCGAGCCGCCCCAGCACCCCGGCTGGCTGCCACGCCCGGCCGGTGAACTGTTCGGCCAGGGCGCGACGGCCGAGGACGCCTACGGCCTGCTGACCGTCGACGTACCCGCCGACTCCTGGATTCCCGCGCTGACCGCGGCCCGCGACGAGCTGGGCTGCACCTACTTCGACTGGCTCAGCGCCGTCGACGAGCCGGGCACCGGCATCCGGATCTGCGCACACCTGGCGGCACTGCCAGCTGCGGGCTCCCCCGGCGTGCGCCGCTTCGTCCTGCGTACGACCGTCCCGCACGAGGCTCCTGCGCTGCCGACCGCCACCGGTGTCTACGCCGGTGCCGCCTGGCACGAGCGCGAGACCCACGAGATGTTCGGCGTCGACTTCCCCGGACATCCGCACCTGGTGACGCTGCTGCTGCCCGACACCTTCGAGGGACATCCGCTCCGTAAGGATTTCGTGCTGGCGGCCCGCGTCGTCAAGGCGTGGCCCGGCGCGAAGGAGCCCGGCGAGTCGGGGCACGGCGGCCCCAAGCGCCGCCAGATGCTGCCCCCCGGCGTTCCCGACCCCAACGAGTGGGGTCCGCTCAAGGGCCAGCTCCCGCCGGCACCCACCCGCGAGCGCTCCCGCCGCGCCGCCGGTGAGGCGCCGCGCCGCAGCCGCAGTGCGAGCGCCGGCTCGGCTTCTCAGCAGGACGCCGGTGCAGCGGAGCGGGCTGCGGACACCGCACCGCGCAGGCCGCGCCGTGCGCGCAGCGCCGCCGCCGGTTCGGCCTCGCAGCGCGCGGCGGAGACGGGCGAGACCGCACCCGCTGAGCAGCAAACGCCCCGCTCCACCGACGCTCCCTGGCACCACGCCCAGGAGGAGGAGCGGAACGGCGGGCAGGGCCAGGACGGCGACGAGCGGCACGAGAACGGGCAGCCCGGCGACGAGCGGCAGCGCGGCGACGACGGGCCACGGACCGGCGACGAGCAGACCAGCGACGAGCAGACCGGCGAGCCGGGGGAGGGAGCCTGATGGACGCCCTCGATGTCACCGTCCGCATCCTCGCCGTACTGCTCGCCTTCCTCCTGCTGCCCCTCCTGGTGGGCCAGACCGAGCACAAGGTCATGGCCCATATGCAAGGACGCGTCGGCCCGATGTACGCGGGCGGCTTCCACGGGTGGGCCCAGCTCGTGGCCGACGGGGTGAAGTTCGCCCAGAAGGAGGACGTCGTCCCTGACGGCGCCGACCGCCGGGTCTTCCAGCTCGCACCCGCGCTCGCGCTGATCCCGTACCTGCTCGTCCTGGTCGCGATCCCGGTCGCACCCGGTGGGGGCGTCGCGCAGGTGCTGGACGCCGGGATCTTCTTCGTGCTGGCCGTGCTGGGCGTCGGGATTCTGGGCTCCCTGATGGGCGGCTGGGCGTCGGCCAACAAGTTCTCCCTCCTGGGCGGGCTGCGCACCGCCGCTCAGCTGATGGCCTATGAGCTGCCGATGCTGCTCGCCGCCGCCTCCGTCGCGATGGCGGCCGGCACTCTCTCGCTGCCCGGCATCCTCGGGGTGTGGGAGTGGTGGTGGCTGCCCTGGCAGCTGGTGGGGGCCGTCGTCTTCTTCACAGCGGGCCTCGCCGAGCTGCAGCGTCCGCCCTTCGACGCGCCGATCGCCGACTCGGAGATCATCTTCGGCGCGTACACCGAGTACACCGGGCTGCGCTTCGCGCTCTTCCTGCTCGCCGAGTACGCGGGCATCGTCGTCCTCTCCGCGCTCACCGCCGTGCTCTTCCTCGGCGGCTGGCACGGGCCCTTCGCCGACGGCCTGGGCTGGCTGTGGATGCTGCTCAAGACCGGCGTGCTGGCCTTCGGGGTGATCTGGCTGCGGGTCAGCTACCCCCGGTTGCGCGAGGACCAGATCCAGCGGCTGGCCTGGACGGCTCTCGTCCCGCTCGCCCTCTTCCAGATCGCCCTCACCGGCGTCGTCAAGGTGGTGATGTAGCCGTGTCCCACGCCCACTCCGAGGGCGCTCGTTCCGAGGGCACGCCGACCGGGGCCACGCGGTCCGGCGCCAAGCGCGGAATGTTCGGCTCCGGACTGGCCAAGGGCCTGGCCGTCACCCTCCGGACGATGACCCGTCGCTCGGTCACCGAGCACTACCCGGACGTGCAGCCCGAACTGCCGCCCCGCAGCCGGGGCGTCATCGGCCTGTTCGAGGAGAACTGCACAGTCTGCATGCTCTGCGCCCGCGAGTGCCCGGACTGGTGCATCTACATCGACTCCCACAAGGAGACGGTGCCTCCCGCCGCGCCTGGTGGCCGTGAGCGCAGCCGCAACGTCCTCGACCGGTTCGCCATCGACTTCGCCCTGTGCATGTACTGCGGTATCTGCATCGAGGTCTGTCCTTTCGACGCCCTGTTCTGGTCGCCCGAGTTCGAATACGCGGAGACCGATATCCACGAGCTGACCCACGAGCGGGACAAGCTCCGCGAGTGGATGTGGACCGTGCCCGAACCGCCGCCGCTGGACGAGGCGGCCGAGGAGGCCAAGGAGCTGGCGGCGGCCCGCAAGGCCGCCGACAAGGCAGCCCAGGCCGCCGAGGCCGACCGGCTCGCCGCCCACCGGGAGCACCCGCCCCAGGCGACCGCCGAGCCCTCCGGCGAGGACTCGCAGGGAGGTGCCCAGTGATCACCCTCTCCGCACTGTCCGCCCCCACGGCGTCGCTCCCCACCGCACCGCTGGCCGCAGGCCACCCCGGCTTCCTCTCACCCACCGGGGTCGAGATCGTCTTCCTCCTCGTCGGGCTCGTCACCCTCGGCGCGGCGCTGATCACCGTGGTCACCAGGCAGCTCGTGCACGCCGCACTGTGGCTGGTGGTGGCGCTCGGCGGGGTCGCCGTCGAATACCTCCTGCTGACCGCCGAGTTCATCGCCTGGGTGCAGGTGTTGATCTACGTCGGTTCCGTCGTCGTCCTCATCCTCTTCGGCCTGATGCTCACCAAGGCGCCGATCGGGCGCTCGCCCGACGCCGACTCCGGCAATCGCTGGATCGCGCTCACCGTCTCCCTCGCGGCCGCGGCCACCCTCGTCACCGTGGTCGTCGACGCCTTCCGCGCCACCTGGATCGATCTGGACGCGGTCGCCGGAGCGGGCCGTGGCTCCTCCGAGGTGACCGGAGCTGCCCTCTTCCGGCACTGGGTGCTGCCCTTCGAAGCGCTCTCCGTCCTCCTCCTGGCCGCGCTCGTCGGCGCCATCGTCCTCTCCCGGCGGGAGAACGCCTCCGAACGCGCCACCCGGCGGACCACCGAACAGCCCTCCCCACAGTCCCCACAGTCCGCCCAGCAGTCCGGGCCCAAGGCCCCCCGGGCCGGTGAGCGCTGATGCACCTCGCCTATCCCGCCGTCCTCGCCGTCCTCCTCTTCTGCGTCGGCCTCTACGGCGTCCTCGCGCGCAGGAACGCCATCCTCGTCCTGATGGCCGTCGAGCTGATGCTCAACGCCGTCAACCTCAACCTCGTCGCCTTCGACGTCTGGCTCCGCGACACCCTGCACGCGGGCCAGGCGCTCACCCTCTTCACCATCGCGATCGCCGCGGCCGAGATCGGCATCGGTCTGGCGATCGTCCTGCTGGTCTACCGCAACCGCGGCAGCTCCGACATCGACAGACTTCGGGACCTCCGCGAGAGCGGCGGCCCATCAGGGGGCGAGCCCAGCGGCGGATCACGCGATGAGAAGAGTGTGGCACCGGCCACTGACAACGACGCCGAGAACGGCTCCGACCAGCGGGTTCAGGGGCCGGCCGCAGGGAGGCGGCACGCGTGAGCACCACGACACTCGCAGCGCTCGTCCCCGTTCTCCCGGCACTCGGAGCCCTCGCCGGGCTGCTGCTGGGCCGTCGCGCCCCCGGCTTCGTCCGCCCGCTCGCCGTGCTGCCCACCCTCGCCGCCGCGGCCCTCGCGGTCGTGGTCGCGGCCCGGCAGGGCGGAGGCACCCCGGTCCGGGCGGCCACCGAGCTGGCGCCAACCGGCAACGAAGCGCTCCCGATCCAGCTCGCGCTCAACCTCGACGGCTTCGCCGTCCTGGTCGCCGTCCTCATCGGCGTCGTCGCCACCTGCGTGCAGCTCTACTCCACCGGCTATCTGCACGACGACCCGCGCTACTCCTCGTACGCCGCGCTGGTCTCGCTCTTCACAGCCGCGATGTTCCTCGTCGTCTACAGCGACGATCTGATCGTGCTGCTCGTCGGCTGGGAGGTCATGGGCATCTGCTCGTACTTCCTGGTCGGGCACTACTGGGAGACCCCGGCCGCGCGGGCCGCCTCCCTCAAGGCGTTCCTCGTCACCAAACTGGGTGACGTTCCCTTCCTCATCGGCATTCTGGCGCTGGCCTCCGAGATGGGCAGCTTCCGCATCAGCACGGTCGTCACCCGTCTCACCTCCAGCCTCTCCGGCTTCGAGCTGACACACCCCACGCTGATCGCGCTGCTGCTGCTGGCCGGCGTCGCGGGCAAGTCGGCGCAGCTGCCACTGCACTCCTGGCTGCCGGACGCGATGGCGGGCCCGACACCGGTCTCGGCGCTGATCCACGCGGCCACCATGGTCGCGGCGGGTATCTACTTCGTGGCCAGGCTGCTGCCCGTCTTCACCTCCTCCACAGCGGCGCTGGTCGTCCTCGCGGTGCTGGCGGCGCTCACCATGACCGGCTCGGCACTGGCCGCGCTCGCCCAGGACGACATCAAACGCGTACTCGCCTACTCGACCATCAGCCAGCTCGCCTACATGGCAGCCGCGCTGGCCGTCGCCGACCGGGGTGCCGCCGTCTTCCACCTGCTCACCCACGGTGCGTTCAAGGCGCTGCTCTTCCTCGCGGCCGGAGTCGTCATCCACGCCGCGGGCACCAACTCGCTGACCGTGATGGCCCGTACCAGCGGCCTCGCCAAGCGGGCGCCGGACGCCTTCTGGACGATGACCATCGCGCTGCTGGCGCTGGCGGCCGTCCCGCCGTTCTCCGGCTTCTTCTCCAAGGAGGCCGTACTGGCCGCGGCCGAGCACGCTGCCTTCGGCGAGGCTCACCCGCCATTCGGGGGAGCGCACGCGATCCCGGCGAGCGCGGGCTGGATCGTCCTCGTCGCGGGTCTGGTCACCGCCTTGCTCACCGCCGCCTACGCGGCGCGGCTGTGGCTGCTGGCCTTCCGGGGCGCGTCCGCCGTGGCCCCGCTCGCCGTCAAGAGCGAGAAGGCAGCCGAACACGTCCCCGAAGAGGTGCCGCAGCAGGCGCCCGAGACCGAGCTCGCCACCCCGGGACCGGCGCACGGACCCGCCGAGCGCGACGGGCACGCCCACCGGCCCGCACCCGCCGTCATGACCGCCGTCCTATGGGTGCTGGCGCTGCCTTCCCTCGTCCTCGGGCTGGCTTTTCTCGTACTGCCCGACTGGTTCGACGACGCGTCCCTCAAGCCCACGTTGACCACCTCCGTGCTCGCCACCGGAGTGGCACTGGTGGGCGGCCTCCTCACCTACGCGACCTGGCGGCACAGCAGCGCGCTGGCCGCACTCCATCCGGAACACGACGCCGACCCCGGGGTACTGCTCCTCGGACCGCTCCACAGGCACGCGGCGGCCGGCTTCCACCTGGACGCGCTCTACAGCGCCGCAGTCGTACGCCCCGTCCAGGGCGCCGCACGACTGGTGCGCTTCTTGGACCGCGAGGTGGTCGACACCTATGTGGCCGGTGCCGGGCGCGGTTCGCAACTGCTCGGGGCCGCCGTCCGGCGCGCCCAGACGGGCAATGTGCAGACCTACCTCGGAGCGCTGCTGACGGGTTCCCTGGTGCTCGCCGTCATCACCGTGCTGGCCATGACCGGAAACGGAGGGGCGTGACGTGATCCCGCTCGACGACACCGCCCTGCGGGGGCTCCTGATCGCCGTCGTCGTCCTGCCGCTGCTCGGTGCGCTCGCCGCACTGCTGCCGGCGCCGCCCGGCCTGCGCGGCCGCGGCCCGGACCAGGCGGTACTGCGGCACGGGGTGACCGTCACCGGCGCCGTACTCGTTCTCACCGTCCTGCTGGCTGTCGGCTTCGACCACGACCGGCCGGGCACCATGCAGGCCGAGTCGGACGTCAGCTGGATTCCCGCCCTGGGCGTGCGGCTGCACCTGGGCACCGACGGCGTGTCGCTGCCGCTGCTCGTCCTCACCGCACTGCTGACGTTCCTGTGCGCGCTCTACAGTTACGCCAAAATGCCGCAGGGGCCGAGCCCCAAGGCGTTCGTCGCACTGCTGCTCCTGCTGGAGTGCGGAACGCTCGCCACGTTCGCCGTGCTCGACCTGATGCTCTTCTTCCTGGCGTTCGAGACGGTGCTCGTCCCGATGTACTTCCTCATCGCCCGATGGGGCGGCGAGGGAAGGGGCCCGGCGGCGTGGAAGTTCGTCCTGTACACGCTCCTCGGCTCCGTGGTGATGCTGCTCGGGCTGCTGGTTCTCGGCCTGAACGCCGGTACGTTCGACATGGTGCGACTCGCCGAAGCGCACGGGTCGGGCCTGGGCCACACCACCCAGGTGATCGCAGCCCTGGCCATCGGCCTCGGCCTGGCCGTCAAGGCGCCCATGTGGCCCCTGCACAGCTGGCTCCCCGACGCGCACACGGCGGCGCCCACCGTGGGCTCCGTCCTGCTGGCGGGCGTGCTGCTGAAAATGGGCACCTACGGGTTCGTACGGATCGTGCTGCCGGGCGTGCCGGACGGTGCGCACACGTTCGCTCCCTACCTGGCCGCGTTCGCCGTCGCGGGCATCATCTACGGGTCGCTCGCCTGCCTCGCTCTTGCGAGAAAGGGCGCCAAGGGCGACCTCAAGCGGCTGATCGCGTACTCCTCCGTCGGCCACATGGGCTTCGTCCTGCTGGGCATCGCCACGCTCACCCACACGGGTGTGAACGGCGCCCTCTACGCGAACCTCGCGCACGGCCTCGTCACCGGCCTGCTGTTCTTCCTCGTCGGCGCGCTCAAGGACCGCACGGGCACCAGCGACCTCGACACCCTGGCCGGCATCACCGGGGGCGCTCTCTACGGGAGGGCGCCACGCCTCGGCGGGCTGCTCGCCTTCGGTGCGGTGGCCTCCCTGGGGCTGCCCGGGCTGGCCGGCTTCTGGGGCGAGTTGCTGGCACTGCTGGGCGCCTATCACCCGGCGGCGGGACTCAGCAGGCCCGCCTTCCTGGTGTTCCTGGCCCTCGGCGCCCTGGGCACCCTGCTGACCGCCGCGTACCTGCTCCTCGTGGTGCGCCGCGTATGCATGGGAGACCCTGCCGAGGCGCGCGCGGAGGGCCTGGCCACCGTGCCGGATGTGCGTGGTTACGAGTACGCAGCCTGGACGCCCCTGGTCGTCCTCACCGTCGTCGCCGGCCTGTGGCCCGGGGCCCTCCTCGGGCTGATGGACCCGGCCGTCCAGAGCCTGCTGCCAGGAGTGACCCGATGACAGCGCTCACCGCACCACAGGACGCCCACGCGCACGGTGTCGATCTCGCCGCCGGCGGTCACCTCGTGCAGAGCATCGACTGGGCGGCCGTCGCACCGCCCGTCATCGTCGCGCTCGCCGCGCTGGTCGTCCTCGTGGCCGATCTGTTCCTGGCCGAGCGCCACAAGGGGCTGCTCGGATGGCTGTCGGCCCTCGCGCTGGGCAGTGCCGGGCTGACGCTGCTGCCGTTGATCGGTGACGACCGCACCACCTTCTGCCTCACCTCGGCGAGCCGTGACTGCAGCTACGTCGCGGACACCTTCGCCCTCACCGTGCAGCTTCTCGTCCTGGGCGGCGCCTTTGTGACCGCGCTGCTGTCCATCACAGCCGTACGCCAGGAACAGCTGCCCGCGGGGGAGTTCTGGTTCCTGCTGCTCTCCTCGGCGTCCGGCGCCGCGCTGCTGCCCGCCTCACGCGACCTGGCGACCCTCGTCGTCGCCCTGGAGGTCGCCTCGCTCCCGGCGTTCGCCCTGGTCGGCCTCCGGCGCGGCGAGCGGCTCTCGTCCGAGGCGGCGCTGAAGTTCTTCCTGTCCTCCGTCACGGCCACAGCCGTGATGCTGCTCGGCGTCAGCTTCGTCTACGCCGCCACCGGCAGCATGCATCTGGGCACCGTCGCGCAGGCGCTGCCCGAGGTCGACAGCCGGCTGAGCACCCTCGCGGCGACCGGTGTGGCACTCACACTGGTGGGCTTCGCCTTCAAGACCGCCGCCGCACCGTTCCACTTCTGGGTGCCGGACACCTATGTGGGCGCCCCGGTGCCGGTTGCCGCCTATCTGTCGGTCATCGGCAAGGCGGCGGGGTTCTCCGGGCTGATCCTGGTCGCCGTACGAGCCTTCCCCTCGTACGCGGACGCCTGGGGGCCCGTGCTTGCGGTGCTCGCCGCACTGACGATGAGCGTCGGCAACCTGGGCGCACTGCGTCAGCGCGCCGACCGCGCCCATGGAGCCGTCCGGCTGCTCGCCTGGTCGTCGGTCGGACAGGCGGGCTATCTGCTCGTCCCGATCGCCGCCGCAGGGTACGCGGACGAGCCGGACCGCGCGGTGGGCGCGACGCTCGCCTATGCGCTGATGTACGCCGTCGTGAACCTGGGCGCCTTCGCCGTCGTCGCCGCCGTCCAGCCGTACGGTTCAAACGGCCGTCTGGCGGACTACCGCGGCCTGGCCAGGACGCACCCGCTCGCCGCCGCGGCGCTGGCCTTCTTCCTGCTGTGCCTGGCCGGACTGCCGCCGGGTGTCGTCGGGCTGTTCGCGAAGGTCACCGTCTTCCAGGCGGCCGTGGACGCGGGCCTGGGCTGGCTCGCCGTCGTGATGGCCCTCAACGTGGTCATCGCCCTTGTGTACTACCTCACATGGACGGCGCTGCTCTTCCGCCCCGTCGCCGCCGAGCCGGCTGCTGAGGCCCCCGGCGGGGTGGCCGGAGAGGTGGTCGGCGGGGCGGCCGCCGGGCCGGCAGCGGCAGCGGTCCCCGCTCTCCCACGCCTTTCCGTGCCCCTCGCGGTGACTGTCGCGCTGACCGGGGCGCTCGCCCTGGCCGCCTCGGGGGCGCCGCAGCTGGTGCTCAGGTTCGCCGGTACCGCGCTGTTCTGAGCGCTCGCGCCGGCAGGGCACAGCGGAACCACACCGGAAGCACACCGGGGGAACTGAGAACGCCCACTCTCCGTTGACGAAAACGGGAGGGTCCACTGGACGGGGCTGCTGAGGGCGGAAGGTCTGCCCGGCTCAGGGCTCCGCGGCACCATCTGGAGGGCGTACCGTGCACCGCCGGCACAACGGGCTGAGGACAGCTCTGCTCCTCGGAGGGCTGTCCGCTCTCATCGTCGTCATCGGGAGCTTCTTCGGCACCACCGGCCTGGTGATCGCACTGCTGGTCGCGCTTGGCACCAACGCCTACGCGTACTGGAACAGCGACAAGCTCGCACTGCGCGCCATGCGGGCCCGCCCGGTCAGCGAGTTCGAGGCCCCGCAGTTGTACCGCATGGTCCGGGAGCTGTCCACGGCCGCGCGGCAGCCCATGCCGCGGCTCTACATCTCGCCCACCCAGGCACCCAACGCCTTCGCCACCGGCCGCAATCCGCGCAACGCCGCGGTGTGCTGTACGGACGGCATCCTGCGCCTGCTGGACGAGCGCGAGCTGCGCGGCGTCCTGGGCCATGAGCTCAGCCACGTCTACAACCGCGACATCCTCATCTCCTCCATCGCGGGCGCCCTGGCCTCCGTGGTGCTGTTCCTGGTCAACTTCGCCTGGCTGATCCCCTTCGGGCGCTCCGACGACGACGAGGGGCCGGGCCTGTTCGGCATGCTGCTGATCATGCTGCTGGGCCCGCTCGCCGCCTCCCTCATCCAGCTCGCCGTCTCCCGCTCCCGCGAGTACGAGGCGGACGCCTCCGGCGCACAGCTCACCGGCGATCCCTTGGCGCTCGCCTCCGCGCTGCGCAAGCTGGAGGCGGGCACGGCGCAGCTGCCCCTGCCGCCGGAGCCCCGGCTGGAGACCGCGAGCCATATGATGATCGCCAACCCCTTCCGCAGGGGCGAGGGCGGGATGACGAAACTTTTCTCCACCCACCCGCCGATGGCGGAGCGTGTCGCCCGGCTGGAGAAGATGGCAGGCTGGCGAGAGTGAGAACTCTCCTCAACCTCATCTGGCTGATCCTGTCCGGGCTGTGGATGGCCCTCGGCTACGTCCTGGCGGGAGTCGTCTGCTGCATTCTGATCATCACGATCCCCTGGGGCCTGGCGTGCTTCCGTATCGCCGCCTACGCGCTGTGGCCGTTCGGCAGGACGGTCGTGCAGCGCCCGGACGCGGGGGCCGCGTCCGGTGCGGGGAACATCGTCTGGCTCGTCTTCGCGGGCATCTGGCTCGCGATCGGCCACATCACCATGGGCGCGGCGCTCTGCGTGACCATCATCGGCATCCCCTTCGGGCTGGCCCACTTCAAGATGATCCCGGTCTCACTGATGCCCCTGGGCCGCGAGATCGTCCCCAGCGGCGCCCAGGCGGCCTACCCGGGATACCGCTGGTAGGGCTCACACCCCCCCGCTCGGCCGCGGCGCAGGCCGTAGCCGAGCGGGCCGGTGACGCTCTGGGCACCCGGTGACGCTCCACACCCCCGGTGAGGGCTCACGCGCCCGATCGACGACGCGTACGCCCGCCGATGGCGGGCCCGCGCGCTCCACCGAGGCCGCACCGAGGTGCACGGAGACGCCCTGAAGTGCAAAAGGACGCACCGGGTGCACCGAGACGCACCGGGTGCACCGAGACGCCCCGGGGAGCACCGAGACGCCTCGAGGGGCACCGAGGCGCACCGAGACACACCAAGTGGTGCGCGAACCTCAGCGGAAGTTCACGTACTGCAGGGCGAAGTCGAAGTCCTTGCCCTTGAGCAGGGCGATGACTTCCTGAAGGCTGTCCCGGCTCTTGGACGTCACCCGCAGTTCGTCGCCCTGCACCTGGGCCTTGACGCCCTTGGGCCCCTCGTCCCGGATCACCTTCGCGACCTTTTTCGCGTTCTCCTGGGAGATGCCCTCCTGGAGCGACGCGGAGATGCGGTACTCCTTCCCGGATGCCTGCGGTTCCCCGGTGTCCAGCGCCTTCAGCGAGATGCCGCGCTTGATCAGCTTGGACTGGAAGATGTCGAGCACGGCCTTCACTCGCTCCTCCGAGTTCGCCCGCATCTCGATCCGCTCGCCCGACCACGCGATGGAGGCGTCCACACCCTTGAAGTCGTAGCGCTGGGAGATCTCCTTCGCGGCCTGGTTCAGCGCGTTGTCGACCTCCTGCCGCTCGACCTTCGAGACGATGTCGAAACTGGAGTCGGCCATGGTGAGTTGGCTCCTCGTACATAGATCCGGCAGAAAACGGCCCACGAGGGCCGTGCGCAAAGCCTAGCCACCCGCATCGGCGGCCCGGCTCCGGCTGGCGAGGGGCGTCGCGAGCAGCACCCGAGGGGCCGTTGGGCGGACGCGTCCAGCGGCTCTCCCCCGACTGATCAACCGGGTGGCGAACCACCCCCGGCCATCGGGTATGGTTTACACCGTTGCCAAGGCGCACCGCCCCGAGCGGGGTGTCGGGCAGCAATCCCAGGCGGTGTGCCCGAGCGGCCAAAGGGAGCAGACTGTAAATCTGCCGGCTCAGCCTTCCTAGGTTCGAATCCTAGCGCCGCCACAGCAGGGAGCGGCCCCCTCGCGTCAGCGCGAGGGGGCCGCTTTTCGTTGGTGGCTGTGTCGGTCGGGTGGGGGTCTCGGCTGGGTCAGCCGGCTTCTACTCCGGCGATTTCGTCGATCGCCTCAGGGATCGGCATGCGGCCGCCCACCAGTTCCAGGGTCAGGCCGGCGGTGCGGGGTTCGTCGAGGAGCGCCATGAGGACGGCTGCGACGTCGTCCCTGGTCACCTCGGAGCGGCCGGTCTCGGGGGCGAGGTGGACACGGCCGGTGCCCGGGTCGTCGGTCAGGCGGCCGGGGCGCAGGACGGTCCAGTCGAGGCGGTCGCGGGCCCGCAGGTCGTCGTCGGCGGCGCCCTTGGCGCGCAGGTAGTCGGCGAAGACGGGGTCCATGCCCTCGGGGGTGCCGCGCAGTGCGGCGTCGGCGCGCATCGCGGAGACCATGAGATAGCGCCGTACGCCGGCTGCCTCGGCGGCGTCCGCGAACAGTACGGCTGCCTTGTGGTCGACCGTCTCCTTGCGTGCGCTGCCGCTGCCGGGTCCGGCTCCGGCTGCGAAGACGGCCGCGTCGGCGCCCTCCAGGTGCCGGGCGACCTCTTCGACGCTCGCCGTCTCGAGGTCGCACACGACGGGTTCGGCGCCCGCTGCCAAGAGGGCGCTCGCCTGTTCCGGGCGGCGTACGATGCCCGCCACTCCGTCCCCGCGCCCGGCGAGCAGCCGCTCCAGCCGCAGTGCGATCTGACCGTGTCCACCAGCGATGACTGTGCGCATGTCTCGACCGTACGCCTCTCGTGGGAGCCATCGGCGCACCCGGTGGGTCAGCCCTGCGATTGACGGGGGAGTCCCAATTCGCGTGCCCCCACCAGGTCGCAGTACTCGCGTACGGCGCTGGTGCGTGCCACCACGCGCCCCCGGTGGACGACGATCCGGCTGTAGGCGAGCGACAGTGCTCCGGTCAGTTCGGTGCCGCGGACCGCGAGCAGTTCGGCGGGGAAGCCGGCTTCGACACGTACCTCGGGCAGCCCCATCGCGGCGCGTGCGCGGGTGCTGACGGCCTCGTAGGCGCCGTGCGGGCGTGCCTCGCCGTGGGAGGCGAGCAGGTAGGCGGCCTCCAACGGGTCGCCCCTCGCGACCTGGTTGGCGGCGTCCCGCAGGGCACCGCTGCCCGCGGCGACCGTGACTCCGGCCGCCGTCAGCACCCGTACGGGGGCCGTCCGGTAGGGCACGGTGGGGGTGGGGCGCTCCAGGACGCCGCAGTTGCCCTGCGGAAGGCAGACCACGGTCACTCCGGCGGCGGCCAGTTGGCCCGCGGAGCGCTGCGCCACCTGGTGCGGCAGCCGGGCGAGTCCGCCGCACGGGCCGATGGTGACGCCGGGCCGCAGTCCGCCGACCGCCGCCGCCAGTCGGGCGAGGCGCGCCGGGTCGCTGCCGTCGGTGTGCAGGTCCACCGGGCAGCCGTGCTCGGCGGCGACCTCCAGCACCGCTTCCACGTAGCCGCCGGGGTCCGGGTCCAGGTCGGGACAGCCGCCGACCGCAGCAGCGCCCATCTTGACCGCGTCCCGCAGCATCGAGAGTCCCTCGGCGCCCGCCGCACCGGTCAGCAGCCGGGGCACGGCGACGGCGCTCAGGTCCACCAGGCCGCGCAGCGCTCTGCGGGCCTGCAGCACCGCGGCCAGGGAGCGGAGTCCGGCGACGTCCCCGATGTGCACATGGGTGCGCAGCGCGGTCGCGCCCTGGCTGAGCTGGAGGAGGGCGGCTTCGGTGGTGCGCCGCTGTACGTCCTCGGCGGCGAGCTCCGTGGGGGGTGCGGGGGGTTCGGCGGTCAGTGCGGTGTCGTAGTGCGCGTGGGGTTCGGCGGGGGCGGGGAGCAGCAGGTAGCCCGACAGATCGATACGGGTGGCGCTGTCCTGCCCGGTTCCGAGGCTGCCGGCTGTGCCGACGGCTTCGATGCGTTCGCCGACGAGCCGTACGTCGACGGTGCGGCCGTCCGCGAGCCGTGCGCCGCACAGCACGAGGGAGCGTGCCGGGCGGGCGGAATGCCGGGCGGCGGCGTCGCGGAAATCCCGGCCCGCCTTTTCCGGCTCCTGCGGCTCGCTGTCGGTCATCTGGCTCCCACGTCGCATCTGGAGATGAGCGTATGACGCGCCGTGAGCGGCGGCGGGGAGGAGACGAATAGTCGTACCGGTGTGGTGCCGGAGCCGGTCGGGGCGGGTGGTGAGGGGCGCGGGCGGGAGGCGGTACCGGGTGCTGAGGGAGTG
This sequence comes from Streptomyces spirodelae, assembly GCF_017676385.1. Lineage (GTDB taxonomy): Bacteria > Actinomycetota > Actinomycetes > Streptomycetales > Streptomycetaceae > Streptomyces > Streptomyces spirodelae. Next base: position 58,995 of record NZ_JAFFZN010000022.1, on the reverse strand, counting down.
CGGTATCGGCGCCTGAGGGGGCTGAAACCGGCCGCCTGAGGCAGCCGGTACCGGGTACACGGGAGGGAGCACGTACCGGCACGATCCGGGACAAGATCGTGGCGCGGCGGCGGCGCGAATACCGATTTCACGTTTGGCGGCGGGACGTGTAATGTCTTCACCGCTCGCCCCAATAGCTCAGTCGGCAGAGCGTCTCCATGGTAAGGAGAAGGTCAACGGTTCGATTCCGTTTTGGGGCTCTGATGTGAGAGATCTTCCGTCGGGAGGTCGCCGCATCGTGGCGGTGTAGCTCAGTCGGTAGAGCAAGCGGCTCATAATCGCTGTGTCACCGGTTCAAGTCCGGTCACCGCTACTTCACCGACAGTAGCCGATTGTGGGGTCGGTCCTCCGATCGGCTACTCTTTCTGCGTTAAAACCCGTCCGTTCGTCAAGGAGCACTCAACGTGGCTGCCACAGACGTCCGCCCGAAGATCACGCTGGCCTGCGTGGAGTGCAAGGAGCGGAACTACATCACGAAGAAGAACCGGCGCAACAACCCGGACAGGCTTGAGATGAAGAAGTTCTGCCCGCGCGACAACCGGCACACGGTGCACCGCGAGACGCGCTGATTCCTCTCATGCTCTGAGGCCGTCCCCGCTCGTCGGGGTCGGCCTCGTGCTGTGTCCGGATGCCGCCTCGTGCCTGCGTCCGGACCCCTGGCCACGGCTCCGGGCTCCGGACACCGCTCCGGTACGGGACGCCGCTCCGGTACGGGACCGCCCCGGGCGCCCGACGTCCGCGAACCCGTGCCCGCCGTGTAGAAGAAGCCGCATCCGCTGTGTAACCGCCACACTGCCGCAGGAGGCGCCGCCGATGGCACTCGATCAGTCTTTCGTCGGGCGGACGTACCCGCCCAGCAGGCCGTACGAGGTCGCCCGGGAGAAGATCCGCGAGTTCGCCGAGGCCATCGGTGACGACAATCCCGCCTACACGGACGCCGAGGCGGCCAAGGCGCTCGGTCACCCGGACGTGATCGCCCCTCCCACTTTTGTGTTCACCGTCACCTTCCAGGAGGCGGCGAATGTGATCCGCGACCCGAAGCTGGGCCTGGACTACGACCGAGTGGTGCACGGGGACCAGCGGTTCGCCTACCACCGTCCCGTCCGCGCCGGGGACCGGCTCTCCGTCACCTCCACCATCGAGGGGATCAAGTCCCTGGCCGGCAACGAGATCCTCGACATCCGGGGCGAGGTCTCGGACGCGGCGGGCGAACCGGTGGTGACCGTCTTCACCAAGCTGGTGGCACGTGCGGCGGAAGCCGCCGAGGGGGAGTGACCGGGATGACCGCGAAGATCGCCTACGCCGACGTCGAGGTGGGCACCGAACTGCCTTCCCGCACCTTCCCGGTTGACCGCGCCCGGCTGGTCAGATACGCCGGTGCCTCCGGGGACTTCAACCCCATCCACTGGAATGAACGGTTCGCCAAGGACGTCGGCCTGCCCGATGTCATCGCGCACGGCATGTTCACCATGGCCGAGGCCGCGCGGGTGGTGACCGACTGGACGGGCGACCCCGGCGCGCTGGTGGAGTACGGCGCGCGCTTCACCAAGCCGGTCGTCGTACCGGACGACGACGCGGGTGCGGCCATCGAGGTGACCGCCAAGGTGGCCAAGAAGCTGGACGACGAGGCCCGTACGGTGCGGGTGGACCTGACGGTCACCAGCGCCGGCGCCAAGGTGCTGGGCATGTCCCGCGCTGTCGTCCGGCTCGCCTGAGGCACCCGACCCCGCCCCAACCCCCCAGGTCGCCTGAGACCCGTACCCACCTCGCACCGGCCGCCCCTCGGCGGCGGCCGGTGCGCCGTGGCGCGTACGCCCCCGTACTCTGGAGCGCGTGCAGGAACTCTACGTTGACTCCGGTGTCCCTCTGGTCTCGCTCGCCCCGCTGACGACGCTGCGCCTGGGTGGGCCGGCCCAGCGGCTGGTCACGGCGACCACCGACGACGAGGTGATCGCGGCGGTCCGCGAGGCCGACGACAGCGGCACACCGCTGTTGATCATCGCGGGCGGCAGCAACCTCGTCATCGCCGACGAGGGCTTCCCCGGCACCGTTCTGCACATCGCGACCAGCGGCTTCTCGCTCTCCGGCACGAGCCTGGAGCTGGCGGCGGGCGAGAACTGGTCGGACGCCGTGGCGCGTACGGTCGAGGCGGGGCTGGCCGGTGTCGAGTGCCTGGCCGGTATTCCGGGCTCCGCAGGCGCCACGCCCATCCAGAACGTGGGAGCGTACGGCCAGGAGGTCTCCAGCACGCTCACCGAGGTCGTCGCCTACGACCGGCTGACCCGCGAGACGGTCACGCTCACCAACGCCGAGTGCGGCTTCTCCTACCGGCACAGCCGGTTCAAGGCCGACCACTCGCGCCATGTTGTGCTGCGGGTCCGCTTCGCCCTGGAGGACGCGGAAGGGCTGTCCGCGCCCATCAAGTACGCGGAGACGGCACGCCTCCTCGGCGTCGAGCCGGGCGACCGCGTACCGGCCGACGCCGCGCGGAAGGCCGTGCTGCGGCTGCGCGCGGGGAAGGGCATGGTGCTCGACCCGGAGGACCACGACACCTGGTCGGCCGGCTCCTTCTTCACCAATCCGATCCTGGACGACGCCGACTTCGCCGTCTTCGTCGAACGGGTGCGCGACCGGCTCGGACCCGAGGTGGCGCCGCCCGCGTTCCCTGCCGGGGAGGGGCGCACCAAGACCTCGGCGGCCTGGCTCATCGACAAGGCGGGCTTCACCAAGGGGTACGGCCAGGGACCGGCCCGGATCTCCACCAAGCACACCCTGGCGCTCACCAACCGCGGCTCGGCCACCACGGCCGACCTGCTCGCGCTGGCCCGCGAGGTGCGCGAGGGGGTTCAGGCCGCATTCGGTGTCACCCTCACCAACGAGCCGGTGATGGTCGGCTGCGCGCTGTAGACGGCGCCGCGCATACCGGGGCTCAGTTGGCCACCCCGATGACCTTCCGCTCGGTGTCCGGGTTGTCGACCATCGTCAGCATCGCGGCCGCGAGGTCCGCGCGGGTGACGCGGAGGCGCCCCGGTACGGCGGAGCCCTCGCGCTGCTGCCACTGACCGGTGGCGGGCCGGTCGGTCAGCTGCGGCGGTCGCACCACTGTCCACCGCAGTGCGCTGGACCTGATCTCCTCCTCCATCACGGCCAGGTCCGCGTAGATGTTCTGGAACGCGCGGCGCACCAAGGGCAGCACCACAGCGCGGTGGAACCGACCCTCGTCGTGCGGCTGGGTGCCCACAGGTGCCGCGCTGACGGCGATGCAGCGCTCCACGCCCTCCGCCTGGAGGGCGCTCAGGATCGCGCGGGTCCCGGTCGAGGCGATGCCCGCACCCTTGTTGGTGGGGGAGCCGAGCGCCGAGAGCGCGGCGTCCGCGCCCGCGACCAGGGGACGCAGCGCCTCGGGGTCCCGTACGTCGGCGGCGGCGACCTCCAGCAGGTCGTGCCGTACGGGGAGCCGCTCGGGGTTCCGTACCACCGCTGTCACCTTGTGGCCCGCGTCCAGCGCCCGTCGTACCAGTTGCCGGCCGGTGCCGCCGGTGGCGCCGAAGATCGTGTAGCGCATGCCGTTGTGCCTCTCCTGTGCCACTCCGCGGCGTTCCGCCGAGGGTGGGTGAGTATTCACTTACCGCTAGAGTGGGTGAATGTCCACTCGCGAGTCAACCCAGCGGGCCCGGCCCACCCGGGAGCGCATCCTGGACGCCGCCGACCACCTGCTGCGCACCATCGGCCTGGCCCGCACCACGACCAAGGAGATCGCCCGCGAGGCCGGCTGCTCGGAGGCCGCGCTCTACAAGCACTTCTCCGGCAAGGAGGAGATCTTCGTCCGCGTGCTGCACGACCGGCTGCCCCGCCTCAACCCGCTGCTGAGCGAGCTGGCGCAGGACCCCGGAGAGCGCGGGCTGGAGCGCAATCTGACCGAGATCGCCGAGCACGCGGCCCTCTTCTACGAGCAGAGCGTCCCCATCGCCGCCTCGCTGTTCGCCGAACCGGTCCTCAAGCGCCGCCACTTCGAGGGCGTACGCGAACTCGGTGCGGGACCCCGCACTCCGCTGGTGGCCCTCGCCGCCTATCTGCGCGCCGAGCGCGCACGCGGCGCGGTACGGTCCGACGCCGACGTGGACGCCGCCGCCGCGCTCTTGCTGGGCGCCTGCTCACAGCGCGCCTTCCTCTACGACTTCGCCGCGGGTGAGCGCCCCGACCAACCGCTCGCCGACTTCGTGCGCGGCCTGGTGAGCACCCTGCTGCACGGCCTGGCCCCGCGATGAGAGCCGCGCGCTAGCCGGGCTCGGCGGCCAGCCAGGCGTCGATGTCGGCCAGCACCGCGTCCCGCACGTCCGGAGGCATCGAGGCGCCGCGTACCGACTGCCGGGCCAGCTCGGCCAGCTCCGCGTCGGAGAACCCGTGCTCGCGGCGCACCAGTTCGTACTGCGCAGCCAGCCGCGAGCCGAACAGCAGCGGGTCGTCGGCGCCCAGCGCCATCGGCACGCCCGCGTCCCACAGCGCCCGTACGGGTACGTCCTCGACCTTGTCGTAGACGCCCAGCGCCACATTGGAGGCGGGGCACACCTCGCAGGTCACCTGCCGTTCAGCCAGCCGCGCCAGCAGCCAGGGGTCCTCGGCGGCGCGCACCCCGTGCCCGACGCGGGTGGCGCGCAGATCGTCCAGGCAGTCCCGTACGCTGCCGGGCCCCGACAGCTCGCCCCCGTGCGGTGCCGCGAGCAGCCCGCCCTCCCTGGCGATGGCGAAGGCGCGGTCGAAGTCGCGTGCGAAGCCGCGCCGTTCGTCGTTGGAAAGCCCGAAGCCGACGATGCCGCGGTCCCGGTAGCGCACCGCGAGCCGGGCCAGTGTGCGGGCGTCCAGCGGGTGCTTCATCCGGTTCGCCGCCACCAGTACGCGGATGCGGAGCCCGGTCTGCCGGGAGGCCGACTCGACCGCGTCCAGGATGATCTCCAGCGCGGGGATGAGACCGCCGAGCCGGGGCGCGTAGGAGGTGGGGTCGACCTGGATCTCCAGCCAGCGGGAGCCGTCCCGTACGTCCTCCTGGGCCGCCTCGCGCACCAGGCGCTGGATGTCCTCCGGTTCCCGCAGACAGGACCGCGCGATGTCGTAGAGCCGCTGGAACCGGAACCAGCCGCGCTCGTCGGTCGCGCGCAGCTTGGGAGGCTCGCCACCGCTGAGCGCGTCCGGCAGGTGCACGCCGTACTTGTCGGCCAGCTCCAGCAGCGTGGAGGGTCGCATCGACCCCGTGAAGTGCAGGTGCAGGTGGGCTTTCGGCAGCGTACGCAGATCCCGCTCTCCGGAAGAGTGCAACATCCCAAGATCCTGCCGCATCCGACCGCCGGGAAGGTAGCCGGTTCCCGTCAAGGGGACGGTCCGAATACGCGAGCGGGCCCGGGGCATCCGCCCGGGCCCGCCCGCAGGAGACCGCTGTCTCAGTTGTCCCAGCTGCCCCAGCTGTCTCAGTCCTGGGCCTCGGCCAGCAGCTTCTGGATTCTGGAGACGCCCTCCACCAGGTCCTCGTCGCCCAGCGCGTAGGACAGCCGCAGGTAGCCGGGGGTGCCGAAGGCTTCACCCGGTACGACCGCGACCTCGACCTCTTCCAGGATCAGCGCGGCCAGCTCGACGGTGGTGGCGGGCCGCTTGCCGCGGATCTCCTTGCCGAGCAGCGCCTTGACCGACGGGTAGGCGTAGAACGCGCCCTCGGGCTCCGGGCACAGCACACCGTCGATCTCGTTCAGCATCCGCACGATGGTGCGACGGCGCCGGTCGAACGCCTCGCGCATCGCGGATACGGCGTCCAGGTCGCCGGAGACGGCGGCCAGTGCGGCGGCCTGCGAGACGTTGCTGACGTTGGAGGTGGCGTGCGACTGCAGGTTGGTCGCGGCCTTGATCACGTCCTTCGGGCCGATCAGCCAGCCCACGCGCCAGCCCGTCATGGCGTACGTCTTGGCCACGCCGTTGACGACCACGCACTTGTCGCGCAGCTCGGGCACGATCGCCGGGAGCGAGGTGAACTGCGCGTCGCCGTAGACCAGGTGCTCGTAGATCTCGTCGGTGAGCACCCACAGCCCGTGCTCGACCGCCCAGCGGCCGATCTCCTCGACCTGCTCGCGCGGGTAGACGGCGCCGGTCGGGTTGGAGGGCGAGACGAACAGCAGCACCTTCGTCTTCTCGGTGCGGGCTGCCTCCAGCTGGTCGACCGAGACCCGGTAGCCGGTCGTCTCGTCCGCGGTCACCTCGACCGGGACGCCGCCCGCGAGCCGGATGGACTCGGGGTAGGTGGTCCAGTACGGAGCGGGCACGATGACCTCGTCGCCCGGGTCGAGCAGCGCGGCGAACGCCTCGTAGATGGCCTGCTTGCCGCCGTTGGTGACCAGCACCTGGGACGCGTCGATCTCGTAACCGGAGTCGCGGAGCGTCTTGTCGGCCAGCGCGGACTTCAGTTCGGGAAGTCCGCCGGCGGGGGAGTAGCGGTGGTTCTTCGGGTCGCGCGCCGCGTTCACGGCCGCCTCGACGATGTAGTCGGGCGTCGGGAAGTCGGGTTCGCCGGCGCCGAAGCCGATCACCGGTCGGCCGGCGGCCTTCAGCGCCTTTGCCTTGGCGTCCACGGCCAGCGTCGCGGACTCGGAGATCGCGCTGATACGGGCCGAAAGACGTCGCTCGGACGGGGACTGTGCAGGGGGAGTCGCTGCGCTCATACAGGCATGTTCCCAGACCGGGCGGCGGCGGGGCACCGGGGTTCGGCGGCGGCTGGATCACATCGGCGGCACATCGGCGGCACGTGGGCAACACGGCGAAGGAGGGCGACAGCGGCACATCCTGTTCGACGCCCGGCCGCAGAGCACGTACAATCTCACGTCGTTGGCCTTCAACCGTCACTCACCGTCTGCGCGTGGAGCGCACTCCATGCGACCGCGTGGATGCGGTAGGTTGAGGGAGACACAAAGGGTCGTAGCTCAATTGGTAGAGCACTGGTCTCCAAAACCAGCGGTTGGGGGTTCGAGTCCCTCCGGCCCTGCTACACACACGTCGCCGAGGTGTGTGCTTGCGTACTGTGTACATGGAATGCACTGAATTGCACCGCCGTGCGGCCGGGCCGGACGCCGCAGGGCAACGACCCGGATCAGGTGAGGACGAGTGACGGAGATCACGGATACCACCGAGGTCCCCGAGCCCGGAGGGTCGTCCGAAGGCAAGAAGCCCCGCAAGGGCGGAAAGCGGGCGAAGAAGGGGCCGGTGGCCCGGCTCGCGCTTTTCTACCGCCAGATCGTCGCGGAGCTCCGGAAGGTCGTCTGGCCGACGCGGCAGCAGCTCTCCACGTACACGAGCGTGGTGATCGTCTTTGTCATCATCATCATCGCTTTGGTGTTCGTGATTGACTATGGGCTGACCGAAGTCATGAAACACGTCTTCGGCTGACCCTCCGCGAAGAGCCCCCTCCGCGGGGCTTTCCGCGTGTTCGACCCCTTGAAGCCAGGAAGAAGCAGCCACCGTGTCTGAGCCGAACATGAACGATGCCGTCGAGCCCGCGGAGGGCGACGACACGGCGCGCGACATCGTCGAGGCAGCGGACAGCAGCGTCGACCGTGCGGAAGCCGCCGAGAGCGCTGCCGGTGAGCCCGCCGAGGAGGCCGCCGTCCGCGAGGAGGGCGAGGCCGAGGCCACGGCCCCCTCCGACGCCTCGGACGAGGAGACCGACGAGGCCGCAGCCGAAGAGGCTGCCGAGGCGGAGGCCGCAGGGGCCGAGGAAGCGGCTCAGGCCGAGGAGGAGCAGGTCGACCCCGTCGCCCAGCTCCGCGACGAGCTGCGCCACCTGCCCGGCGAGTGGTACGTGATCCACACGTACGCCGGCTACGAGAACCGCGTGAAGACCAACCTGGAGCAGCGCGCCGTCTCGCTCAACGTCGAGGACTTCATCTTCCAGGCCGAGGTGCCGCAGGAAGAGGTCGTCCAGATCAAGAACGGCGACCGCCGCACCGTGCGCCAGAACAAGCTGCCCGGCTATGTGCTGGTCCGGATGGATCTGACCAACGAGTCGTGGGGCGTCGTCCGCAACACCCCCGGTGTCACCGGCTTCGTCGGCAACGCCTACGACCCGTACCCGCTGACCCTCGACGAGATCGTCAAGATGCTCGCGCCGGAGGCCGAGGAGAAGGCCGCCAAGGCCGCCGCGGCCGACGAGGAGGGCAAGCCCGCGGGTGGTCCCGGCCGCAAGGTCGAGGTCCAGGTGCTCGACTTCGAGGTCGGCGACTCGGTCACCGTCACCGACGGCCCGTTCGCCACCCTCCAGGCGACCATCAACGAGATCAACGCCGACTCGAAGAAGGTCAAGGGCCTTGTCGAGATCTTCGGCCGCGAGACCCCGGTCGAGCTGAGCTTCGACCAGATCCAGAAGAACTGACTCACCGGCCCCGGCGGGAGCCCAGGGGCGGGAAAACAGCTTCCGGTCAGGTCAGGAAGGCGCTCGCGCCCTTCCTGACCTGCTCGGTTTCAAGCCGCGGAACGGTACGGGCTATCGTTGTGCGGTATGCCTCCGCCCGGGTGAAGGGTGGGGGAGTCGCAACTCACCAGGACCCGGAGAGAACATGCCTCCCAAGAAGAAGAAGGTCGCGGGGCTGATCAAGCTCCAGATCCAGGCCGGCGCCGCCAACCCGGCTCCGCCGGTCGGTCCGGCGCTGGGTCAGCACGGCGTCAACATCATGGAGTTCTGCAAGGCGTACAACGCCGCGACCGAGTCGCAGCGTGGCTGGGTGATCCCGGTGGAGATCACGGTCTACGAGGACCGCTCCTTCACCTTCATCACCAAGACGCCGCCGGCCTCGAAGATGATCCTCAAGGCCGCGGGTGTGGAGAAGGGCTCCGGCACCCCGCACAGCACCAAGGTCGCCAAGATCACCCGCGACCAGGTGCGCGAGATCGCCACGACCAAGATGCCCGACCTCAACGCGAACGACCTGGACCAGGCGGAGAAGATCATCGCCGGTACCGCCCGTTCCATGGGTGTGACCGTCGAGGGCTGAGCCCCCGGCACCGGCATCTGACCCCATCCCCGTGGCAGGGCCAAGCGCTGGCCCGCACCACGACTCCATACCATCAGGAGCAGCAGTGAAGCGCAGCAAGACTCTCCGCGAAGCGGACTCGAAGATCGACAGGACGCGGCAGTACGCGCCCCTGGAGGCCGTCCGCCTCGCCAAGGAGACCTCCACGAAGAACTTCGACGCGACCGTCGAGGTCGCCATGCGCCTGGGCGTCGACCCGCGCAAGGCCGACCAGATGGTCCGCGGCACCGTCAACCTCCCGCACGGCACCGGTAAGACCGCCCGGGTCCTGGTCTTCGCGACCGGCGACCGTGCTGCGGCGGCGGAGGCCGCTGGGGCCGACATCGTCGGCTCCGACGAACTCATCGAGGAGGTCGCCGGCGGCCGTCTCGACTTCGACGCCGTCGTCGCCACCCCGGACCTGATGGGCAAGGTCGGCCGCCTCGGCCGGGTGCTCGGTCCGCGTGGTCTGATGCCGAACCCGAAGACCGGCACCGTCACCCCCGATGTCGCCAAGGCCGTCGGCGACATCAAGGGCGGCAAGATCGAGTTCCGTGTCGACAAGCACGCCAACCTGCACTTCATCATCGGCAAGGCGTCCTTCGACGAGCAGCAGCTCGTCGAGAACTACGCCGCGGCCCTTGAGGAGATCACCAGGCTGAAGCCCGCGGCGGCGAAGGGCCGGTACATCAAGAAGGCTTCCTTCACCACCACCATGGGCCCCGGCATCCCGGTCGACCCGAACCGCACCCGCAACCTCCTGGTCGAGGAGGACCCGGCCGCGGCCTGATCCGCGACCGGCCCGCAGGCGCCCGAAGGCCGGTGCCCGCCCCGCACGGGGTGGGCACCGGCCTTCGCCGTTTCCGTACGGGGGTTTCGCCGCTACCGCTCGGGAACCCCTCCCAGTGGTTGCGTCGTCTACGACGTTGCATAAGGTGCCGGTGAACACGGGGGCCCAGGGTGGGCCCGCCCACAACGAGGGGGAGTCCCATGCGGAACACCAGGTTGGCCGCGGCTGCGGCGGGAATCGCGCTGATGGCGGGCCTGACGGCGTGCGGCAGCGAGAAGTCGGGGGGCGGTGGCGACAACAGCGCCAAGGGCGGCGACTCGCCCGTCCAGAGCGCCCTCGCGGCCCTGAAGAAGGCGTCGACGGCCACGGACAAGCAGAACTCTGCCAAGGTCGAGGGCGTCAACAAGCAGACGGCCCAGGGCCGCACCATGAACACCAGCATGAAGGGCGCCTTCGACTGGTCCGGTGGCGGTATGAAGGGCCAGGCCGACCTCACCATGGGCACGGGCGGCCAGGCGAAGGCGATCTACCTGCCCGACGCGATGTACGTCGCGCCCGCCACCGGTGCCCCCGGCGGCAAGAAGTGGATGAAGTACGACTACGACACACTGGCCGAGAAGGGCGGCGCCTCGGGCGCCATGCTCAAGGACCAGATGCAGAACAACAACCCGGCGCGCTCGGTCCAGCTGGTACTGGCCTCGGGCAAGGTCAAGGCGCTCGGCACCGAGACGGTCCGCGGCAAGAAGACCACGCACTACTCGGGCACGATATCCGTCTCCGAGCTGACCCGGATGCAGTCGAAGGACCTCTCCGAGAGCGACCTGCAGGCGCTGGAGCGGCAGTTCAAGCAGCAGGGTCTGAAGAAGGAGAAGATCGATCTGTGGATCGATCAGGACGACCTGCTGGTCAAGAAGCGCGAGGTGGCCAAGAGCACCGACGGTGCGACGAGCGTGGACGCCACCAACTTCTACACCGACTACGGCACCACGGTGACGGTTGAGGCTCCGCCCGCCGGGGAGACGACGGACGCCGCTGCCGCGATGGGTGGCAACAGCCTCAGCTGAGCCGCGAGCCGCGCCCCGCGAGCGCGCCGCAGGCGTGTTGCACCGGCGCACCCGCGCACCCGCGCAGTCGCACTGGCGCGTTGCGCCCGCACAGGCTCCAGGGCCCGGGACCGGATTTGCCGGTCCCGGGCCCCTTCGCGTAATCTCCTTACGAAGCCAAAGACCGCTGGTCGTCGTCGTGCGCACACAGAGCGCCGACGGCCGAAGGATCCGCTCGCTGCGGACGACCCGCGCAGGTGAATGAGGAAGAACTCCCGAGGTGCGGCATGCACTCCGGTCGAGTCCACGCCCCATGCGCCTGCGCTGGGGCGTTTGTTGTGTTCGCCCCTTCCGAGCGGTCCTCATCACCCGGAAGGAGGCCGAGGCCCATGGCGAGGGACCAGATCGCTCCCGACAAGATCGCAGCCGTCAACGAGATCACGGACAAGTTCCGTGGCTCGAACGCCGCTGTGGTCACCGCGTACACCGGACTCTCCGTGGCCCAGCTCAAGGAGCTGCGCCGTGCGCTCGGTGACAACGCTCAGTACCGAGTGGTGAAGAACACGCTGACCAAGATCGCGGCCAAGGAGGCCGGGATCAACGAGCTCGACGAGTTCCTGACGGGCTCCTCGGCTGTCGCCTTCGTGACCGGTGACCCGGTCGAGGCGGCGAAGGGTCTCCGTGACTTCGCCAAGGAGAACCCCGCCCTCGTGATCAAGGGCGGCATCGTCGACGGCGCGCTGTACGGCGCCGACGACCTCAAGAAGCTCGCGGACCTCGAGTCCCGTGAGGTGCTGCTCGCCAAGCTGGCCGGTGGCATGAAGGCGTCCATGGCCAAGGCCGCGGCGACCTTCCAGGCCCCGCTCTCGAAGTTCGTCCGCACCGCGGACGCGCTTCGCAGCAAGGTCGAAGAGCAGGGCGGTGCCGACACCACGGCTCCCGCCGAGACCGAGTCCGAGTAAGTGCCGTCCCCGGTGGCCCGCAGGCGCGGGTGACCGGCCGGACCGGTAACCGACGGTACTCGGTCACAGCGGGCCGTAAGCCCGCCGACATATTGATCCGGCACCAGCCGACTGAAGTGGAAGGACCACAACCATGGCGAAGCTCAGCCAGGACGAACTGCTTGCCCAGTTCGAGGAGATGACCCTCATCGAGCTGTCGGACTTCGTGAAGAAGTTCGAGGAGAAGTTCGACGTCGAGGCCGCTGCCCCGGCCGCCGCCGTCGTCGCAGCCCCGGGTGGCGGCGCTGCCGCCGCCGAGGCCGAGCCCGAGCAGGACGAGTTCGACGTCATCCTGACCGGCGCCGGCGACAAGAAGATCCAGGTCATCAAGGTCGTGCGTGAGCTGACCTCGCTGGGTCTGAAGGAGGCCAAGGAGCTCGTGGACGGCACCCCGAAGCCGGTCCTCGAGAAGGTCGCCAAGGACGCCGCCGACAAGGCCAAGGAGTCCCTCGAGGGCGCCGGCGCCTCGGTCGAGGTCAAGTGACCCTGACTCGATGAGTCATCGGCTCCCGGTACGGCGGCTTCCTCGTAGGGCCGCCGGGCCGCGGAGTCATCGCGGTGAACCGCGGGCTACCCCGCGCGGGTAGCCGTACCGCGAAGGGCGATCACCCAGACGGGTGGTCGCCCTTCGCCGTTGCTGGACGGTCGCGCCCTGAGTGGGCGACGGCGGGTATGGTGATCTTCGTTGCTCCTGGGGGCCTTGACGAACGGCACACAGCGCGCAATTCTCGGGACGCGTCGTCACATCGATCCGGACTCCGAGGCATGGATCGGCGACGAAGCGGGAATGGTTGCGGCAGACACGACGGGCCGCAGCACACACGTCCTCCCCGGCGTATCGAGGCCGCTGGGGACGGGGGCGGAAACGAGAAGAACAATCGCAGGAGGTGGAGACCGGGGCGTGAGCCGGTTTCCCGTAATCCTTTCTGGACATCAGTGGGCCTTGTGGCTACACTGACCCTTTGCGCTGCCTATTAGCTGCCCCCTGCCCGTCACCAGGGGCACCGGTATGCGTGTAGAGAGTCCGAGCCCTCGGAAGGACCCCCTCTTGGCCGCCTCGCGCACTGCCTCGACTGCCAATTCGAACAACGGCGCCAGCACTGCCCCGCTGCGTATCTCTTTTGCGAAGATCAAGGAGCCCCTTGAGGTTCCGAACCTTCTCGCGCTCCAGACCGAGAGCTTTGACTGGCTGCTCGGCAACGACGCCTGGAAGGCTCGCGTCGAGGCCGCGCTGGACAGTGGACAGGACGTCCCCACCAAGTCCGGTCTGGAGGAGATCTTCGAGGAGATCTCCCCGATCGAGGACTTCTCCGGGTCGATGTCGCTGACCTTCCGCGATCACCGCTTCGAGCCCCCCAAGAACTCGATCGACGAGTGCAAGGAGCGCGACTTCACGTACGCGGCTCCGCTCTTCGTCACGGCCGAGTTCACCAACAACGAGACCGGTGAGATCAAGTCCCAGACGGTCTTCATGGGCGACTTCCCGCTCATGACCGACAAGGGCACCTTCGTGATCAACGGCACCGAGCGTGTCGTCGTCACGCAGCTCGTCCGCTCGCCGGGTGTCTACTTCGACAGCTCCATCGACAAGACGTCCGACAAGGACATCTACTCCGCCAAGATCATCCCCTCCCGGGGTGCCTGGCTGGAGATGGAGATCGACAAGCGCGACATGGTCGGTGTCCGTATCGACCGCAAGCGCAAGCAGTCCGTGACCGTGCTGCTCAAGGCCCTCGGCTGGACGAACGACCAGATCCTCGAGGAGTTCGGCCAGTACGAGTCGATGCGCGCCACCCTGGAGAAGGACCACACCCAGGGCCAGGACGACGCGCTGCTGGACATCTACCGCAAGCTGCGTCCGGGCGAGCCGCCGACGCGTGAGGCCGCGCAGACGCTGCTGGAGAACCTCTACTTCAACCCGAAGCGCTACGACCTCGCCAAGGTCGGCCGGTACAAGATCAACAAGAAGCTCGGCGGCAACGAGCCGCTGGACTCCGGCGTGCTGACCAACGCCGACATCATCGCCACGATCAAGTACCTGGTGAAGCTGCACGCGGGTGAGACCGAGTCGACCTCCGCCGAGGGCGACACGATCGTCATCGAGACCGACGACATCGACCACTTCGGCAACCGCCGTCTGCGCAACGTCGGCGAGCTGATCCAGAACCAGGTGCGCACCGGTCTTGCGCGTATGGAGCGTGTCGTCCGCGAGCGGATGACCACGCAGGACGTCGAGGCGATCACGCCGCAGACGCTGATCAACATCCGGCCGGTCGTCGCCTCCATCAAGGAGTTCTTCGGCACCAGCCAGCTGTCCCAGTTCATGGACCAGACGAACCCGATCTCGGGTCTCACCCACAAGCGCCGCCTCAACGCGCTGGGCCCGGGTGGTCTGAGCCGTGAGCGGGCCGGCTTCGAGGTCCGTGACGTGCACCCCTCGCACTACGGCCGGATGTGCCCGATCGAGACGCCGGAAGGACCGAACATCGGTCTGATCGGTTCGCTGGCCTCCTACGGCCGGGTGAACCCCTTCGGCTTCGTCGAGACGCCCTACCGCAAGGTCGTCGACGGCACCGTCACCGACGAGGTGCACTACCTCACGGCCGACGAGGAAGACCGCTTCGTGATCGCCCAGGCGAACGCGCCCCTCACCGAGGAGATGCGGTTCGCCGAGGACCGGGTGCTGGTCCGCCGCCGTGGCGGCGAGGTCGACCTGATCCCGGGCGACGACGTGGACTACATGGACGTCTCGCCGCGCCAGATGGTGTCGGTGGCCACGGCCATGATTCCGTTCCTGGAGCACGACGACGCCAACCGCGCGCTGATGGGGTCGAACATGATGCGGCAGGCAGTGCCGCTCATCAAGGCCGAGGCGCCGCTGGTCGGCACCGGTATGGAGTACCGCTGCGCGGTCGACGCCGGTGACGTCATCAAGGCCGAGAAGGACGGTGTCGTCCAGGAGGTCTCCGCCGACTACATCACGGTGGCCAACGACGACGGCACGTACACCACCTACCGCGTCGCCAAGTTCACCCGCTCCAACCAGGGCACCTCCTTCAACCAGAAGGTGCTCGTGGACGAGGGAGCGCGCGTCATCGAGGGCCAGGTGCTGGCCGACGGCCCGTCCACCGACGAAGGTGAGATGGCGCTCGGCAAGAACCTGCTCGTGGCCTTCATGCCGTGGGAGGGCTACAACTACGAGGACGCGATCATCCTGTCCCAGCGCTTGGTGCAGGACGACGTCCTCTCCTCGATCCACATCGAGGAGCACGAGGTCGACGCCCGTGACACCAAGCTCGGCCCCGAGGAGATCACCCGGGACATCCCGAACGTCTCCGAGGAGGTCCTGGCCGACCTCGACGAGCGCGGCATCATCCGCATCGGCGCCGAGGTCGAGGCGGGCGACATCCTGGTCGGCAAGGTCACCCCGAAGGGTGAGACCGAGCTGACCCCCGAGGAGCGGCTGCTGCGCGCGATCTTCGGTGAGAAGGCGCGTGAGGTCCGTGACACCTCGCTGAAGGTGCCGCACGGCGAGACCGGCAAGGTCATCGGCGTCCGCGTCTTCGACCGCGAGGAGGGCGACGAGCTGCCTCCGGGCGTCAACCAGCTGGTGCGCGTCTACGTCGCGCAGAAGCGCAAGATCACCGACGGTGACAAGCTCGCCGGTCGGCACGGCAACAAGGGCGTCATCTCGAAGATCCTGCCGGTCGAGGACATGCCGTTCCTGGAGGACGGCACCCCGGTCGACGTGATCCTCAACCCGCTGGGTGTCCCCTCCCGGATGAACCCCGGCCAGGTCCTGGAGATCCACCTGGGCTGGCTGGCCTCCCAGGGCTGGAAGGTCGAGGGCTCCGAGGAGTGGATGCAGCGCCTCCAGGCGATCGGCGCGGACGACGTGGCGCCGAAGACCAACGTGGCCACGCCGGTCTTCGACGGTGCCCGTGAGGACGAGATCGCCGGTCTGTTCGAGGCCACGCTGCCCAACCGGGACGGCGACCGCATGGTCCAGCCCTCCGGCAAGGCGAAGCTGTTCGACGGCCGTTCCGGCGAGCCGTTCCCGGACCCGATCTCGGTCGGGTACATGTACATCCTCAAGCTGCACCACCTGGTCGACGACAAGCTGCACGCCCGTTCGACCGGCCCGTACAGCATGATCACCCAGCAGCCGCTGGGTGGTAAGGCCCAGTTCGGTGGCCAGCGCTTCGGCGAGATGGAGGTGTGGGCCCTGGAGGCGTACGGCGCCGCGTACGCACTGCAGGAGCTGCTCACCATCAAGTCCGACGACGTCACCGGCCGCGTGAAGGTCTACGAGGCCATCGTCAAGGGCGAGAACATCCCCGAGCCGGGCATCCCCGAGTCCTTCAAGGTGCTGATCAAGGAGATGCAGTCGCTCTGTCTCAACGTCGAGGTGCTGTCCTCGGACGGTATGTCGATCGAGATGCGCGACACCGACGAGGACGTCTTCCGCGCTGCGGAGGAGCTCGGAATCGACCTGTCCCGGCGCGAGCCGAGCAGCGTCGAAGAGGTCTGACGGAGTCGGCCGGGGCGAGCGTCCCGCGTCCGCCCCGGCCAGCCCCGCGACCCGTTCAGACCATTGACATACGACCCTGAGAGGGATTGACGAGAGTGCTCGACGTCAACTTCTTCGACGAACTGCGAATCGGCCTTGCCACCGCTGACGACATCCGTCAGTGGTCGCACGGCGAGGTCAAGAAGCCGGAGACCATCAACTACCGCACCCTCAAGCCCGAGAAGGACGGACTCTTCTGCGAGAAGATCTTCGGTCCGACCCGGGACTGGGAGTGCTACTGCGGCAAGTACAAGCGCGTCCGCTTCAAGGGCATCATCTGTGAGCGCTGCGGCGTCGAGGTGACCCGCGCCAAGGTGCGCCGTGAGCGGATGGGCCACATCGAGCTCGCCGCTCCCGTGACCCACATCTGGTACTTCAAGGGTGTCCCCTCCCGCCTGGGCTACCTGCTCGACCTGGCGCCCAAGGACCTGGAGAAGGTCATCTACTTCGCGGCGTACATGATCACGTACGTCGACGAGGAGCGCCGCACCCGCGACCTGCCCTCCCTGGAGGCGCACGTCGGTGTGGAGCGCCAGCAGATCGAGCAGCGCCGCGACGCCGACCTGGAAGCCCGCGCCAAGAAGCAGGAGAGCGACCTGGCCGAGCTGGAGGCCGAGGGCGCCAAGGCGGATGTGCGCCGCAAGGTGCGCGAGGGCGCCGAGCGCGAGATGAAGCAGATCCGTGACCGCGCCCAGCGTGAGCTGGACCGGCTGGACGAGGTCTGGAGCCGCTTCAAGAACCTCAAGGTGCAGGACCTGGAGGGCGACGAGCTGCTCTACCGCGAGCTGCGCGACCGCTTCGGGACCTACTTCGACGGCTCCATGGGCGCCGCTGCCCTGCAGAAGCGCCTGGAGACCTTCGACCTGGAGGAGGAGGCGGAGAGGCTCCGCGAGGTCATCCGCACCGGCAAGGGCCAGAAGAAGACCCGTGCGCTGAAGCGGCTCAAGGTCGTCTCGGCGTTCCTGCAGACCAGCAACAGCCCCAAGGGCATGGTGCTGGACTGCGTGCCGGTGATCCCGCCGGACCTGCGTCCGATGGTGCAGCTGGACGGTGGCCGCTTCGCGACCTCCGACCTGAACGACCTGTACCGCCGCGTCATCAACCGCAACAACCGTCTCAAGAGGCTCCTGGACCTCGGTGCCCCGGAGATCATCGTCAACAACGAGAAGCGCATGCTTCAGGAGGCTGTTGACGCCCTCTTCGACAACGGCCGTCGCGGCCGTCCGGTGACCGGCCCCGGCAACCGCCCGCTGAAGTCCCTCAGCGACATGCTCAAGGGCAAGCAGGGCCGCTTCCGGCAGAACCTGCTGGGTAAGCGCGTCGACTACTCGGCCCGTTCCGTGATCGTCGTCGGCCCGCAGCTCAAGCTGCACCAGTGCGGTCTGCCCAAGGCGATGGCGCTGGAGCTGTTCAAGCCGTTCGTGATGAAGCGGCTGGTCGACCTCAACCACGCGCAGAACATCAAGAGCGCCAAGCGGATGGTCGAGCGCGGCCGCACGGTCGTCTACGACGTGCTGGAAGAGGTCATCGCGGAGCACCCGGTTCTGCTGAACCGTGCGCCCACGCTGCACCGCCTCGGCATCCAGGCATTCGAGCCGCAGCTGGTCGAGGGCAAGGCCATTCAGATCCACCCGCTCGTGTGCACCGCGTTCAACGCGGACTTCGACGGTGACCAGATGGCCGTGCACCTGCCGCTGTCCGCTGAGGCGCAGGCCGAGGCCCGCATCCTGATGCTGTCCTCGAACAACATCCTCAAGCCGGCCGACGGCCGGCCGGTGACGATGCCGACGCAGGACATGGTCCTGGGTCTGTTCTTCCTCACCACGGATGAGGAGCAGCGCGTCACCAAGGGCGACGGCCGCTCGTTCAACTCCACAGCGGAAGCGATCATGGCGTTCGACGCCGGGGAGCTGTCGCTCCAGGCGAAGATCGACATCCGTTTCCCGGTCGGCACCACCCCGCCGCTGGGCTGGACCCCGCCGGCGCCGGAGGAGGGGCAGCCGGAGTGGCAGCCGGGCGACCCGTTCCGGCTGCGGACCTCCCTGGGCCGTGCGCTCTTCAACGAGCTGCTGCCCGAGGAGTACCCGTTCGTCGACTACACGGTGGGCAAGAAGCAGCTCTCCCAGATCGTCAACGACCTGGCCGAGCGCTACCCCAAGGTCGTCGTCGCCGCGGCGCTCGACAACCTGAAGTCGGCCGGTTACTACTGGGCCACCCGTTCGGGTGTGACCATCGCGATCACGGACGTCGTCGTTCCGGATGCCAAGCCGGAGATCATCGCCGGTTACGAGGCGCAGGACGAGAAGGTCCAGAAGCAGTACGAGCGCGGTCTGATCACCAAGGACGAGCGCACGCAGGAGCTCATCGCCATTTGGACCAAGGCGACCAACGAGGTCTCCGAGGCGATGAACGAGAACTTCCCGAAGACGAACCCGATCTTCATGATGGTGGACTCGGGCGCCCGAGGGAACATGATGCAGATGCGTCAGATCGCCGGTATGCGCGGTCTGGTGTCGAACGCGAAGAACGAGACCATCCCGCGGCCCATCAAGGCGTCGTTCCGCGAGGGTCTCTCCGTGCTGGAGTACTTCATCTCCACGCACGGTGCCCGTAAGGGTCTCGCCGACACAGCGCTGCGTACCGCGGACTCGGGTTACCTCACCCGTCGTCTGGTCGACGTCTCGCAGGACGTGATCATCCGCGAGGAGGACTGCGGCACCGACCGCGGCCTCAAGCTGTCGATCGCCTCCAAGGGCGAGGACGGCGTGCTGCGCAAGGCGGAGGACGTCGAGACCAGCGTGTACGCGCGCTGCCTCGCCGAGGACATCGTCGTCGACGGCATGGTGCTGGCCCCGGCCGGTACCGACCTGGGCGACGTGCTCATCGACGAGCTGGTCCGGCACGGTGTGGAGACGGTCAAGACGCGGTCGATCCTCACCTGTGAGTCGCACGTGGGCACTTGCGCCATGTGCTACGGCCGCTCGCTGGCCACCGGCAAGCTGGTCGACATCGGCGAGGCCGTCGGCATCATCGCCGCGCAGTCGATCGGTGAGCCCGGCACCCAGCTGACGATGCGTACCTTCCACACCGGTGGTGTGGCCGGTGACGACATCACCCAGGGTCTGCCGCGTGTGGTCGAGCTGTTCGAGGCCCGTACGCCCAAGGGCGTCGCGCCGATCTCCGAGTCGGCGGGCCGGGTCCGGATCGAGGAGACGGAGAAGACCAAGAAGGTCGTCGTCACCCCCGACGACGGCTCGGACGAGACCTCCTACAGCGTCTCCAAGCGCGCCCGGCTGCTGGTGGGCGAGGGCGACCACGTCGCCGTCGGCCAGAGGCTGACCGTCGGTACGGAGAACCCGCACGACGTGCTCCGTATCCTCGGCCAGCGCGCGGTCCAGGTGCACCTGGTGGGCGAGGTCCAGAAGGTCTACAACTCGCAGGGTGTGTCGATCCACGACAAGCACATCGAGATCATCATCCGGCAGATGCTGCGCCGTGTGACGATCATCGAGTCCGGCGACGCCGAGCTGCTGCCGGGCGAGCTGGTGGAGCGCACCAAGTTCGAGTCGGAGAACCGGCGCGTGGTGCAGGAGGGCGGCCACCCGGCCTCGGGCCGTCCGCAGCTGATGGGCATCACCAAGGCATCGCTGGCCACCGAGTCCTGGCTGTCGGCGGCGTCCTTCCAGGAGACGACCAGGGTCCTGACCGACGCGGCGATCAACGCCAAGTCGGACTCCCTGATCGGCCTCAAGGAGAACGTCATCATCGGTAAGCTCATCCCGGCCGGTACGGGCCTGTCCCGCTACCGCAACATCCGGGTCGAGCCCACCGAGGAGGCGAAGGCCGCGATGTACTCGGCTGTCGGCTACGACGACATCGACTACTCGCCCTTCGGCACCGGTTCAGGGCAGGCGGTCCCCCTGGAGGACTACGACTACGGGCCGTACAACGCCTGAGTCCCGCACCTGAGCCACGGGGCGGTCACCCAGTACGGGTGACCGCCCCGCGGTCGTATTCGCAGGGGGGCGAACCGGTCACAGACGGCCCGCGTCATGGATGATGGAGGGTGACGGCAAGTGAGCTGGGAGGTGGGGGCCGGTGGCGTACGGACCGTGGAACACCGGGGGTGTCCCGGGGCAGGGGCAGGGCGGCTTTCCGAGCCCGGGCCCGGGTCCGGGTCCGAGCCCGGTTCCGGGCCTGGGGCCGGGGCAGATCCAGGGACAGGGCCAGGTGCAGAGCCAGGGCCAGCTGCAGCCACAGATCGCGGGGATGCGCGCCTCGCACACGGACCGCGAGCGGGCGATCGATGTGCTCAAAGCGGGCTTCAGCGAGGGCCGGCTGGGTCAGGAGGAGTACGAGCAGCGGCTGGCGCGGGCCTCGCAGGCGCAGACGTACGCGGAGCTGAACATGCTCATCGCGGATCTGCCGCAGGGGCCGGTGCCGATGCCGGCGCCGCAGCCGGCGTATCCGGTGGTGCCCCGCACGTTCCTGCCCGCGCCTCCGCCGCGTACCAACGGGTCGGCGGTCGGTGCGCTGGTGTGCGGGGTGCTGACGCCGATGTACGGGCTCACGGCGATTCCGGCGGTGATTCTCGGCCATAAGGCGAGGGCGGAGATCCGGCGGACGGGGGAGCAGGGGGACGGGCTGGCGATGGCCGGTCTGGTGCTGGGATGGCTCGCGATCGGCGGAATCCTCGCCCTGATTCTGATCCTGGTCGCCGCGGCCTGATACGGCCTGATACGGCCTGCTGCCGGGTGCCGCTGGGAAGGGGCTGCCCCTTGCGGTGCGCTGCAGGCTGCGGGTGCTTCCTTCTCGCAGGTCGGGGGCGCTATCGTGGCCGGTCCATTTGTTTTGACCCCAGCCGATGAGGTAGGTACCCTCAATCCCTGTGCCTGGGGTGTCCCCTGCGCTGTTGTCCCCCGCGGATGCGGTATCCGCAGCCGCGGTGACGGTGCGCGCAGCTTGAGACGCCGGGATCTGCATGCTTCTCACCATGGAGAAGTCTTCCGCCCTGTGCGGAGATCTGCAGTCTTCGACACACCCGACCTCGTGGGTCGGGCGTGGCCCAGGTTAGCTTTACCGAGACTGGCACACAGAAACCGGAGAAACGGTGCCTACGATCCAGCAGCTGGTCCGCAAGGGCCGGCAGGACAAGGTCGAGAAGAACAAGACGCCCGCACTCGAGGGTTCGCCCCAGCGCCGCGGCGTCTGCACGCGCGTGTTCACGACCACCCCGAAGAAGCCGAACTCGGCCCTGCGCAAGGTCGCCCGTGTGCGCCTGACCAGCGGGATCGAGGTGACCGCCTACATTCCGGGTGAGGGTCACAACCTGCAGGAGCACTCCATCGTGCTCGTGCGCGGTGGCCGTGTGAAGGACCTGCCGGGTGTTCGCTACAAGATCATCCGCGGCTCCCTCGACACGCAGGGCGTCAAGAACCGCAAGCAGGCTCGCAGCCGCTACGGCGCCAAGAAGGAGAAGTAAGAATGCCTCGTAAGGGCCCCGCCCCGAAGCGCCCGGTCATCATCGACCCGGTCTACGGCTCTCCTCTGGTGACCTCCCTCATCAACAAGGTGCTGCTGAACGGCAAGCGCTCCACCGCCGAGCGCATCGTCTACGGCGCCATGGAGGGGCTGCGCGAGAAGACCGGCAACGACCCGGTCATCACCCTCAAGCGTGCGCTGGAGAACGTCAAGCCCACCCTTGAGGTCCGCTCCCGCCGTGTCGGTGGCGCCACCTACCAGGTTCCGGTCGAGGTCCGCCCCGGCCGTTCCTCCACTCTCGCGCTGCGCTGGATCGTGGGGTACTCCCGCGCCCGCCGCGAGAAGACCATGACCGAGCGTCTGATGAACGAGCTGCTCGATGCCTCCAACGGGCTCGGCGCCGCCGTGAAGAAGCGCGAGGACACGCACAAGATGGCCGAGTCCAACAAGGCCTTCGCGCACTACCGCTGGTAGTCGCTACCCCCATCGAGACCGAGAGAAGACTGAAGCCTTATGGCTACCACTTCACTTGACCTTGCCAAGGTCCGCAACATCGGGATCATGGCGCACATCGACGCGGGCAAGACGACGACCACCGAGCGGATCCTCTTCTACACCGGTCGCAGCTACAAGATCGGTGAGGTCCACGACGGCGCTGCCACGATGGACTGGATGGAGCAGGAGCAGGAGCGCGGCATCACGATCACGTCCGCCGCGACGACCACTCACTGGCCGCTCAACGGCGTCGACTACACCATCAACATCATCGACACCCCGGGCCACGTCGACTTCACCGTCGAGGTGGAGCGTGCGCTGCGCGTCCTGGACGGTGCCGTGACGGTGTTCGACGGTGTCGCCGGTGTGGAGCCGCAGTCCGAGACGGTGTGGCGGCAGGCCGACCGCTACGGCGTTCCGCGCATCTGCTTCGTCAACAAGCTCGACCGCACGGGCGCCGAGTTCCACCGCTGCGTCGACATGATCAGCGACCGCCTGGGCGCGATCCCGCTGGTCATGCAGCTGCCGATCGGCACCGAGGCGGACTTCAAGGGTGTCGTCGACCTGGTGTCGATGAAGGCCCTCGTCTGGTCGCCCGAGGCCAAGATGGGCGAGATGTACGACACCGTCGACATCCCGGACACCCACGCCGAGGCGGCCGAGGAGTGGCGCGGCAAGCTGCTCGAGGGCGTCGCGGAGAACGACGAAGAGATGATGGAGCTGTACCTGGAGGGCCAGGAGCCC
Organism: Streptomyces spirodelae; assembly: GCF_017676385.1. Lineage (GTDB taxonomy): Bacteria > Actinomycetota > Actinomycetes > Streptomycetales > Streptomycetaceae > Streptomyces > Streptomyces spirodelae. The sequence goes on along the minus strand of NZ_JAFFZN010000022.1, from coordinate 35,791 downwards.
ACCGAGGAGCAGCTCATCGCGGCGATCCGCCGGGTCACCCTTGCCTCCACCGGTGGCGAGGGCGCCGTGACGGTGACGCCGGTCTTCTGCGGCACCGCGTTCAAGAACAAGGGTGTGCAGCCGCTGCTCGACGCGATCGCGCGGTACCTGCCCTCCCCGCTGGACGTGGAGGCCATCGAGGGCCAGTCCCCGAAGGACGCCGAGGAGATCATCAAGCGTCGTCCCTCCGAGGAGGAGCCGATGTCGGCGCTGGCGTTCAAGATCGCCAGCGACCCGCACCTCGGCAAGCTGACCTTCCTGCGCGTCTACTCCGGCCGCCTGCACACCGGCACCCAGGTGCTGAACTCGGTGAAGGGCCGCAAGGAGCGCATCGGCAAGATCTACCGGATGCACGCGAACAAGCGTGAGGAGATCGAGTCGGTGGGTGCCGGCGACATCGTCGCTGTCATGGGTCTCAAGCAGACCACCACCGGTGAGACCCTCTGCGACGCGAGCAACCCGGTGATCCTGGAGTCGATGGACTTCCCGGCCCCGGTCATCGAGGTCGCCATCGAGCCGAAGTCGAAGGGCGACCAGGAGAAGCTGGGCGTCGCGATCCAGCGGCTGGCCGAGGAGGACCCGTCCTTCCAGGTCAAGACCAACGAGGACACCGGCCAGACGATCATCGCGGGCATGGGCGAGCTGCACCTGGACGTGCTGGTCGACCGTATGAAGCGCGAGTTCAAGGTCGAGGCCAACGTCGGTAAGCCGCAGGTGGCCTACCGCGAGTCGCTCCGCAAGAAGGTCGAGAAGGTCGACTACACCCACAAGAAGCAGACCGGTGGTTCCGGTCAGTTCGCGAAGGTGCAGATCGACGTCGAGCCGCTCGAGGGCGACGGCTACGAGTTCGTCAACCAGGTCACCGGTGGCCGCATCCCGCGGGAGTACATCCCGTCCGTGGACGCGGGCTGCCAGGAGGCCATGGAGTTCGGCGTGCTGGCGGGCTACCCGCTGACCGGCGTCCGCGTGACGCTGCTCGACGGTGCCTACCACGACGTCGACTCCTCCGAGATGGCGTTCAAGATCGCCGGTTCCATGGCGTTCAAGGAGGCCGCTCGGCGGGCGAGCCCGGCCCTGCTGGAGCCGCTGATGAAGGTCGAGGTGACGACGCCCGAGGACTACATGGGCGACGTGATCGGCGACATCAACTCGCGGCGCGGCCAGGTCCAGTCGATGGAGGAGCGCGGCAACGCGAAGCTCGTCACCGGCCTGGTACCGCTGTCGGAGATGTTCGGCTACGTCGGGGACCTGCGCAGCAAGACCTCCGGTCGTGCGACGTACTCCATGCAGTTCGACTCCTACGGCGAGGTTCCCAAGAACGTCGCCGAGGAGATCATCGCGAAGGCCAAGGGCGAGTAGTTCATCCACTCGCTCAGGGGCGAGTATGGGACCCGTGCTCACCCCTTAGGCTGGAGCAAAAGGCATTCGGGGCACTCCGGCACAGATCGCTCGGTCATCCGTACGCTCTGTGCCGGGGGCGCCCCGTCCGCCGGCCCACCCAAGCGAACAGGTCAAGGGCGTCCCCCTCGGGGTCCTGACCGGTTCGGTACGACCACCTGAACCCCTCCGCAAAATGTGGAGGGTGTACAGCACCAGTCCACAGGAGGACCCCAGTGGCGAAGGCGAAGTTCGAGCGGACTAAGCCGCACGTCAACATCGGCACCATCGGTCACATCGACCACGGCAAGACCACTCTTACCGCGGCGATCACCAAGGTGCTGCACGACGCGTACCCGGACCTGAACGAGGCTTCGGCGTTCGAGAACATCGACAAGGCTCCCGAGGAGCGCCAGCGCGGTATCACCATCTCCATCGCGCACGTCGAGTACCAGACGGAGAACCGTCACTACGCCCACGTTGACTGCCCGGGTCACGCGGACTACATCAAGAACATGATCACCGGTGCCGCTCAGATGGACGGCGCCATCCTCGTGGTCGCCGCCACCGACGGTCCGATGCCGCAGACCAAGGAGCACGTGCTCCTGGCCCGCCAGGTCGGCGTTCCGTACATCGTCGTCGCCCTGAACAAGGCCGACATGGTGGACGACGAGGAGATCATGGAGCTCGTCGAGCTCGAGGTCCGTGAGCTGCTCTCCGAGTACGAGTTCCCGGGCGACGAGGTTCCGGTCGTCAAGGTCTCCGCGCTCAAGGCCCTCGAGGGCGACGAGAAGTGGGGCCAGTCGGTCGTCGAGCTGATGAAGGCTGTCGACGAGGCCATCCCGGCCCCGGAGCGCGACACCGACAAGCCGTTCCTGATGCCGATCGAGGACGTCTTCACGATCACCGGTCGCGGTACGGTCGTCACCGGCCGTATCGAGCGCGGTACCCTCAAGGTCAACGAGTCCGTCGACATCATCGGCATCAAGGACACCAAGACCTCGACCACCGTCACCGGTATCGAGATGTTCCGCAAGCTCCTCGACGAGGGCCAGGCCGGTGAGAACGTCGGTCTGCTGCTCCGTGGTATCAAGCGCGAGGACGTCGAGCGCGGCCAGGTCATCATCAAGCCGGGCTCGGTCACCCCGCACACGGAGTTCGAGGCGCAGGCGTACATCCTGTCGAAGGACGAGGGTGGCCGCCACACCCCGTTCTTCAACAACTACCGCCCGCAGTTCTACTTCCGCACCACCGACGTGACCGGCGTGGTGACCCTCCCCGAGGGCACCGAGATGGTCATGCCGGGCGACAACACCGAGATGAGCGTCCAGCTCATCCAGCCCGTCGCCATGGAAGAGGGCCTCAAGTTCGCCATCCGTGAGGGTGGCCGGACCGTGGGCGCCGGCCAGGTCACCAAGATCGTCAAGTGACCTGACGCGACCCGCGCGCGATCGCTCGCGCGTCGGCCTCGGCTGACAAGAGGGCCCGTACGGCAGCTGCCGTACGGGCCCTCTTTCGTGTGCCGTCCCGGGCTTGTCACCCGGTGTCGTTCCGCCGTGCCGGGCCGCGAGCCGGGCCACCTCGCTCGACTTCGAAGGCCCTCCAATGGCCTAGGTGCAGTGGTGGCGTGCGGGCGGCACGGCTCATGGTCGACAGGACGACCGTTTCCCGGGAACGGAGCGATTCCGTGCAGCGAGCCGCGAAGATCTCACCGCAGGTCATGGAGTCGATCTCGACCCCTGAGCAGGTCGAGACGCACCTGGGCACTCTGGAATTCCCGCTGGGCATGCCCACCGAGGAGACCGCCGACCGTCTCTACGACCACCTGGACCACCTGCACGCCGTCCGCGGGTTCCTCGACGCCTACTCCGGCGTCAACCTGTGGGCTGCCCGCGAGGGCTTCCTGGCGGCGGGGGTGGAGGACCACGATGTCCTGCTCTTCTCGGAGTTCATGGACTCCAAGACGCTGGTGCTGACCGGGAACGCGGACACCGTCTACTTCATGACGTTCCTCGACCTGACCGAGGGGCCCGTGGTGGTGGAGATGCCGCCCCTCACCCTCAGCTTCGTCAATGACATGTGGTTCCGCTATGTCACCGACCCCGGCATGCCAGGACCCGACCGCGGAACCGGTGGCGCCTACCTCTTCGTACCGCCTGGTCATGACGGCCCGCTCCCCGAAGGCGGGTTCTTCACTCACCGGGTCCGCACCACACGGCTCATCCTGGCCGGGCGGGCGTTCCTGGAGGATGACGACCCCAAGCCGGCGGTCGAGCGCATCAAGGAGCGGCTGCGCATCCACCGCTATGTGCCGGGCCTGTACGGAACGAGTGTCGCGGAGATCGTCACCGGGGGCACCGCCCCGCCGTTGCCGTGGACCGCGCAGACCTGGACAGCCGCGCTGCGTGAGCCCGACCCGCCCCGCTTCATCGAGGCATCCGGGCTGCCCCTGAACATGGTTCCGCCCGCGGATGTGACGTACTTCGACTTCGCGAACGAGCTGGTGCAGGATCAGCCGCCCGAGGCGCTCGACCCGGAGATCGCCGGGCCGCTTGCCGCGGTCGGGATCGTCCGGGGCAGGCCCTTCGAGCCGGACGCGCGGATGCGGAAGATCCTCACCGAGGCGGCTGCGGTCGGCAACGCCACGGCCCGCACTCTGGCCTGCCGTCCGCGCCCCGTCGAGGGGGCGCACTTCTACGGCCCGTCCTCCCAGTGGGTCAACGGCCTGCTCGCGTCCGGCTACGACTTCATGACCCCGCCCGCGGACATCACCGACAGCGGCGTCCAGCCTCGCCCGGGCAGCGGCGCCCGGAAGCTGAACCTCCGATCCTGGTGGTGGTACCTGGCCGTGGGCATCAGTCCGACGTTCGCCACACATCTGACCGACGTCGGCTCGCAGTACCTGTTCTCGTTCGCGGACCAGGAGGGCCGGCCCCTCGACGGCGGCGGGAACTACCGGCTGGCGCTTCCGCCGGACATTCCGGCGGCCCGGTTCTGGTCGGTCACCGGCTACGACAACCAGACGCGGTCGATGATCGACACTCCACAGCGGTTCCCACGTGTCGGCAGCCAGGGATACCCCGGCCCGGCAGCGGTCACCGACGCGGACGGCACGACCACCGTGCACTTCGGGCCCGACCGGCCCGACGGCGTGCCGGAGGGCAACTGGATCCGGACCACGCCGGGCCGGGGGTGGTTCGTGGTACTGCGGCTCTACAGCCCCCTGCGGCCGTTCTTCGACAGGACCTGGCGACCGGGCGAGATCGAGGCGGTGGACTGACCGCCCGCGGCCCAGAAGCAACGACCCCACCAGGAGGAACGCGTGTCTCATGTGAGCGACGCGCCCAGTCCGGGCACCGCAGCCGGAACCCTCGCGTCGATCAGCGTCCCGGACCGGCTGGAGACGGTCTTCGGTGCGCTGGACTTCTTCGACGGGCTGCCCCTGCCCGACACCGTCACCCGCAGCTATGACGCACTCGATCTGCTGCGCGGGATCGAGGTGTTCCTCAACTGCGTGCCCGGCGGTTCGATGGTGGCGATGCGACGGGGGCTGCGCAGCCTCGGCATCGACTCCCACACGATCGGCTACACGACCCCGCGCTGCAGCTCGGCGCCGATGTTGCTGACAGCCAATACGGAGACCACGTACGGGATGGCCTGCCTGGCACTCGACCAGGACGGACCCACCGTCATCGAGTCGCCGCCGAACTCCCTGTGCGTCGTCAGCGACCTGTGGCAGCGCTACGTCGTAGACATGGGCATCGCCGGGCCGGACAAGGGTGGAGGAGGCAAGTACCTCTTCCTGCCCCCGGGCTTCGACGGTGACGTGCCGGACGGATACTTCGTCGTGCGGCCGGCGACCTTCTCCTCCTGGGTGCTGATGCGTGCGCTGGGTGGTGCGGAGAGTCTGCTCCAGGCGCGGATCTATCCGCTGTCGGCTGCTGCGAACCCGCCCGAGCAGCACTTCGTCAACTTCGCCGAGTCGGACTTCAACACGATCCACGCGAACGACTTCTCGTTCTTCGAGGAGATCGACACCCTCGTCCAGGGGGAACCGCCCGAGGCACTCGAAAGCGAGCTCTCCGGGCAACTGGCCTCGATCGGGATCGTGCACGGCAAGCCGTTCCGGCCGGACAACCGTATGCGCTCGGTCCTGGACACCGCCGCCAGAATCGCGGCGGGCATCGTACGGACGCTGGCTTTCAAACCGCGCGACCCAGCCTTCTACTGGTACCGCGGCAGCTCCTGGAAGAACCCGTGGCCGTCGCGCAGCTACGAGTTCCTGTCCCCGGAGGGCGCCCGATTGCTGGACGCGCGGGCGGTGTTCTACTACTTCGGGACGGCCTCCTCGCCGGCGATGGCGGCGGCGGCTGTCGGTGCCGGATCGCAGTACGCCTACACGGCGGAGGACTCCACGGGCGCGTGGCTCGACGGCGCGAGGAGTTACACGCTCAGGCTGCCGCGCGGCATCCCGGCGAAGGACTTCTGGGCGGTCAACGCCTACGACCCCCAGACTCGGTCGCTGCTGCGCACGGACAACCCCTACCCGAGCGTGAACAGCCTCTCGAACGCTGTGCAGACCCTGCACAACGGCGACACGATCATTCACTTCGGTCCGACCCCGCCGCGGGGCAGGGAGGCGAACTGGATCCAGACGGTGCCCGGCAGGGGATGGTTCGTCATCCTGCGGCTCTACGGTCCGCTCGAAAGCTGGTTCGATCAGAGCTGGCGGCCGGGCGAGATCGAACCGGCGTGAGGTAGCCGGTCGTGGGTGAGGCGATCGGTCAGATTCTGTCGTACGGCGTCGGCGTGGCGCTGAGCCCTTTCCCGATCATCGGTGTGGTGCTGATGCTCGCGACTCCCAGGGCGCGGTCCAACGGGCCGGCGCTGCTGGTGGGATGGGCCCTGGGCCTGGCCCTGGTCGGCACGCTCGTGCTGCTGGTCTCCGGCGGTGCGGGCCCGAGTCAGCAGGGGCAACCGGCCGACTGGGTCAGCGCGCTCGACCTGGCGCTCGGCGTACTGCTGTTGTGGGTGGCGGTGACGCACTGGCGCCAACGGCCGCGCGGCGGCGAGGACGAGGAGGTGGCGCTGCCGAAGTGGATGCACGCGGTCGACTCGTTCACCCCCCTCAAGGCAGGAGCTCTCGGGATCGCGCTGTCCGCGCTCAATCCGAAGAACCTCCTGCTCGTGATCGCCGCGGCGGCGACGATCGCGCGCACGGGCACCTCCTCCGGCGCCCAAGCCGTGGCGCTCGCGGTCTTCGTGGTGCTCGGGGCGCTCGGAACGGGAACGCCGGTTGTGCTCTACTTCGCCCTCAAGGAGCGCTCGAAGCACCTCCTCGACGGCCTCAAACGCTGGATGGAGAAGAACAACTCGGCGATCGTGGCCGTGATCTGCCTGCTCATCGCCGCGAAGCTGATCGGCGACGCCATCAGCGATCTCTGCTCCTGAGGGCGGAACATGTACGGGCTGTTCCCTTCGCTGCGGGGCTACCGACGGCGATGGCTGGGGCGGGACGCGCTGGCCGGGATGACCGTGTGGGCGGTTCTGGTGCCCGAGGCGCTCGCCTACGCGACGATCGCCGGCGTCTCGCCGGTGGTTGGCCTCTACGCCGCGCCGGCGGCCCTGATCCTCTACGCCGCCCTCGGCACTTCCAAGCACCTGGTGGCCGGGCCGATGGCGGCGACGGCGGCGCTCTCGGCGGCGATCGTCGGTGAGTCAGCGGGCGGTTCGAACGCGGCCTTCACCGCCATGACGGCCGCACTGGCCGTCACGGTGGGTATCGCTGCGCTCCTCGCCGGGCTCCTGCGCCTCGGCTTTGTCGCCAGTTTCATCTCCGAGCCCGTGCTGAAGGGCTTCATCGTCGGCCTGGCGCTGACGATCATCGCGGGCCAACTGCCGAAGCTGTTCGGCGTCGGGGGCGGGTCGGGGGACTTCTTCGAGAAGGTCTGGGCTCTGATCGGCGACATCGGAGCAGCCAGCGGCCTCACCGCCCTGGTAGGCGTCGGCAGCCTCGTCCTGATTCTCGTCCTCAAGCGTGTCGCTCCGGTCGTACCCGGCTCACTTGTCGCGGTGGCGCTGGGCATCGCCGCAGCCGCGGCCTTCGGCCTGGAGGACCACGGTGTCGACGTCGTCGGCAGCGTCCGGACCGGTCTGCCCTCGGTCGGCTTCCCCGATGTCACGCTCGACGACCTCGGCGACCTGGTCGCGGGCAGCGTCGGCGTGATGCTCGTCGCCTTCGCCGAGGGGCTCGGGGCGGCGAAGACCTACGCCGCCCGTGACCACTACGAGGTCGATGCCAACCGCGAGCTGATCGGACTCGGGGCCGCCGGCCTGGGCGCCGGTCTGTCCAGTGGCATGGTCGTCAACGGCAGTCTGTCGAAGACAGCCGTCAACTGGTCGGCGGGTGCGCGCACCCAGCTCTCCGGGGTCTTCGCGGCCGCCCTGACCGTGATCACGCTCCTCTTCCTCACCGGCCTTTTCGAGCAGCTTCCCGAGGCAGTGCTCGCCGGGGTGGTGATCGCGGCGGTGGTCGAGCTGGTCGACATCCCCTCGCTGGTCTCCCTCTACCGCGTCTTCACCCGCAGGCTCGGTCAGGCATACGGTGTCGCCGCGCGGCCCGACTTCCTCGCGGCGGTCGCGGCGATGCTCGGGGTGATGACCTTCGACACGTTGCCCGGCCTGTTCATCGGCATCGGTGTCTCCTTGCTTCTGCTCCTCCACCGCTCCTCGCGTCCGGTCGTCAGCGAACTGGGCCAGGCGTCCGGGAACAGACACTTCATCGCGCTCGACAGGCACGTGGACAGCCGCAGAATCCCGGGCGTGGTCGTGCTGCGTGTCGAGGCTGGCATCTACTTCGCCAACGCCGAGCGCATCCGGTCCACGGTACGGAAGGCCGCCGACCGAGAAGGCGTTGCGGCCGTCGTGATCGACGCCGAGACGATCCCCTTCGTCGACGTCAGCGCAGTGCGCATGCTCGACGAGCTGGCCGAGGACCTGGCGGCCCGCGGAGTCCGGCTCCTGCTCGCCCGAGACGTGGGTCAGGTGCGGGACGTGCTGCGCACCGCCGAGGCCAGGGCGGAGGTGAGGCGCGTGTATCCGACCGTGCGGGCGGCGGTCGAAGCGGCCAGAACCGGCACGTGACTCGTTCTGTCGGGCGCGTGACTCCACTTGTCGAGCACGTGACTCCACTCGTCGTGCACATGGCTCCACTCGCCAGGTACGTGGCGGGCTGTTCGGAGGGGGCAGCCTGCGGGGCCGACCCGAGCCCTGGACACCCGGCGACAGATGACCGGACGCGCGAATCGATGTAGCCTCCGGAGACCGCCCTTGACCTGCAGCAGCAGGCAGGGAGCAGACAAAACGGGAGATTCGTCATGTTCCGTACCATGTTCAAGTCCAAGATCCACCGGGCCACTGTCACCCAGGCCGACCTCCATTACGTCGGCTCGGTGACCATCGACGCCGACCTGATGGCGGCTGCCGACCTGTTGGCCGGCGAGTTGGTCCACATCGTCGACATCACCAACGGCGCCCGGCTGGAGACCTACGTCATCGAGGGTCAGCGGGGCAGCGGCGTCCTCGGCATCAATGGCGCGGCGGCCCATCTCGTCCACCCCGGGGACCTGGTGATTCTGATCAGCTACGCCCAGGTGGACGAAGCCGAGGCGCGTCAGGTGAAGCCCCGCGTCGTCCATGTGGACGCGGACAACCGCATCGTGGCCCTGGGCGCCGACGCGAGCGAGCCGACGCTCGGCTCCGACGCGGAACGGCCGCCGTACGCGGTGCCGCACCCCTGAACCGGGCGCGCCCCGGAGGGGCGCGGGGGAACTGCGCGAGCAACCAGGGAGTACGTCGCAGCCTGCCGCGCGCGGGCGGGGGGCAGTCGGTTCCCAGTAGGCGTGCCGGGCGGCTGTTCAGGCTGTGTAGCGGGGGAGCCCGTCCGTGGAGATGGTCCACTCGCCGACGGTGATGTCCTCGCCGTAGACGAAGTCCTTGCGCGTGGCGTAGCGGGGGCCCGCTGGGGTGGGGTGGATGTCCGACAGAACGGCTCCCTCGCCCGTACGCGGGTCGAAGACCACGTACACCGGGATTCCGAGCAGCGGATAGTCCCGCATCTTGCCCGTCCAGTCGTTGTCCGGGTTGGACCGGGAGACGACCTCGACGGCAGCGACCAGGCTGCGTGGATCGAAGGGCCCCTCGACCTCCATATCGGCCTCGGCGATGACGATGATGTCGGGATGGCGGACGACGCCATGCTGTGCGTCCTCCACGTCAGGGGTACCGGTATGGGCGAGCAAGCCCTCCGGCATCACCTTCTCCAGGCGACGGCTGACACGCGCCGCCGTCAGCTCGTGCGGTCCCCCCGGCGACACCATGTCGTGAACGATTCCTTCTCTCGTGATCTCCAGCTTGCCGGGCACGCTGCTCTGTATGCGCTCGACGATGTCCCGCATCGCTTGGTACTGGACGGCGTCGTGCTCCGAGTGGTGCGAGGTGATCGTCACGGCGCGCGCTCCCTTCTGCCTGCGATCGCCGGAGGTCAGTGGCACTCATGCTAGCCGCGTGCGAGCCCCTTCCACATGGCCCGTCGCGGCACTCCCGGCAGCGGCCGGGGGCGGGTGCGCGGAAGGGGCGCCCGCAGTCGGGGCACTCCTGGAGCGGGTCCGGGCGGGGGCCTGACGGCCGGGAGGCGGGAAGCGGCGGTGGCAGCAGCGCGGTGAGCCGGTGCGCCAGTAGTGCCGCCGGGCGGCGCAGCTCGGCGACCGGCGGGAGGTGCGCGGTCAGCGTGCGGCGTACCGCCTCGGGCCGCACCCCGCGCTCCAGCCAGGCCGCCACGGAGGGGGAGAGGCGGGCCGTCTCCCGCTCGGACAGCAGCAGGCGGTCGTCGTCGCGGCGCAGGCCGGCGAGGAGCGCGACGGCCGTGGCGTCCCGCGCGGGGTCGGCGCCCTCGGGCGCGGGGAGTGGGGGCCTGGGCGCGGGAGGTGTGGACTCCGGCGGCGGGGCGGGCGGCGCCGAGGCGGGCGGCGCCGGTGGCGGGGCCGGTGCCGGTTTCTGTGTCGGTTCCTGCGCCGGGGGCCTTGCCTCCTGTGGTGCGGCGGGTGACTGCCGCGTGTGGGCTTCCACCGCCGGGTGCGCGTACGACACCGTACGGGTGACGACCCGTCCGCTGGGAGTGCGGCTCACCGTTCGCGCCAGGTACCCGTACGCCTCCAACTCGCGTAGTGCTGCGGCGATTCGGGCTTCGCCCTCGGGGAAGCGGGCGGTCAGCGATTTGATGTCCACCCTCGTGCCGTCCGGCACGGACTGGATGTGGACGGCGAGCCCGATCGCGAGGAGCGACAGCTCCCGGTGCTGGGCGAGGTGGTTGCCGACGACCGTGAAGCGGTCGCGGTGACGGAACTTGATGTGGACGACGCCGGAGCGTGGCGCGGACGCGCTAAGCTGCTGAACAGCCATCGGGAAGCCGTTTCTTCCTTGATGGTCAGGCCCTCGATCGGGATTGCCGTCCCGGCCGGGGGCCGTCGCATGTGTGCGGTTGTCGTGCTGGAGCCTATGCCAGCCAACGGGCGTAAAGGCCAGCCAACTTGGCCTCATTCACTCGTGTGGGTGACGGGAGGCTGGTGGGGCTTGGTGAGGTGCTTCGCCGGTTCCTTTACGCCCTTGATGTGGCGGGCCACCGGGTCGCGGCGGACCGCGACCCGGTGAGCGCGGTGCCGGCCGGCAATGCGATCTCGGCCCACGCCGTCTTGCAGGGCGACGGCCCGTACGTCACGCCCCACCGTTCGCTCAGCGCCGCGACGAGCAGCAGCCCGCGCCCCGACTCCGCCTCGGCGGCGGACGGCTCGGGAGGCGACGCGGCGTCCGGCGCCCGCTCGCTCCGGGTGTCCGACACCTCGACGCGGACGAGGCCCGACGCGTCGGCGGTACGGACCCTGAGCCGGAAACTGCGCCCCGGTACGCGACCGTGAAGCGCCGCGTTGGCGGCCAGTTCCCCGACGACCTGCGCGACGGACTCCGTCGGCAGCCCGCGCGAACCGAGCTCGGCAACGGTGAGGAGGCGCGCGAGGCGCGCCCCACGCCGGGTGGGGGACAGCAGGACGGTGAAGTCCAGCCAGGCAATGGGGGTGGTGGTCTCGTTGATCACCTCACCCAGCGTGGCCGCCTGTGCGCGCTCTGGACAGATGAGACGAGCGAACGAACGGAGGCTGTCCGGAGGCGCAGGCGGGATAGTACGGGTTGTACGCCGTAACCGGAGCAGTTTTACGAATTCTGTGACAAAGCATGGCGAGCCGCTCCTACGGTATGCGTACCGACTTCGGACGGAGGCAGTACGCATGGCCGAACACGACGACGAATGGGAGGCGGGGTTGGAGGACGACTCCAGCGCCGTACTCCGGGCGGTCAGCCGCCAGATCAAGCTCTGGCGCGAGGCAGCGGGAATGACCCAGGGCGAGTTGGGCGCGGCGATCGGCTACGGCGAGGAGATGGTCTCCGCCGTCGAGCGCTGCAAGCGTCTTCCCAAGCCGGAGTTCCTCGACGGTACGGATGTAGCACTGGGCGCGGATGGAAAGATCTCCGCGATGAAGGAGGACGTCAAGCAGGCGCGGTACCCGAAGAAGGTCCGCGACCTCGCGAAGTTGGAAGCGAAGGCCGTGGAACGCGGTGCCTATGGCGACCACAACATCGACGGGCTGCTGCAGACGGAGGAGTACGCACGAGCGCTGTTCGCCATGCGGCGCCCTGCGTTCAGCGAGGAACAGATCGACCGTCATGTGGCTGCCCGCATGGCGCGGCAAGAGCTGCTGAGGCGCCAGCCCACTCCCACGCTCACATTTGTCCAGGAAGAGGTGACCCTGCGGCGGCCGCTTGGCGGCAGAATGGTGTTGCGGCGCCAGCTCGAACACCTGCTTGAGGTCGGCCAGTTGCGGCACGTCGTGATTCAGGTGGTGCCGACGGAGTGTGAGGACCACGGCAGTATGGGTGGCCAGTTCGAAGTCCTCAAGATGCACTCCGGGGAGACGTTGGCCCACTGGGAGGCCCAGTTGTTCAGCCGCCTGGTCTCGGACCCCAAAGAGGTCCAAGTGTTCGAGCTGCGCTATGGGATCATCCGTTCCCAGGCGCTCACGCCACGTGAGTCACTGGCCTTCATCGAGAAAGTGCTGGGAGAAACATGACGTTGAAGCTTTCCACCAAAGACGGCTCCGCGCTGGAGTGGGTGAAGAGTAGCTACAGCAGCAACGATGGCCCGTCATGTGTCGAGGTGGCTGCCACGCCCGGCACGGTCCACATCCGCGACTCCAAGAACAAGCCGGGGCCCCGGCTCGCCGTCGCGCCGACCACCTGGGCGGCTTTCGTCATGTACGCGGCCACCCGCTGACGTGCGCCCGAAACTCGGCCCCGCGCTGGAGTGGGTGAAGAGCAGCTACAGCGGCGACGACGGCCCCGCCTGCGTCGAGGTAGCTGCCACCCTCGGCACGGTCCATGTCCGCGACTCCAAGAACACACCGGGCCCGCAGCTGGCCGTCACCTCGGCGACCTGGGCCACCTTCGTCTCGTACGCCGCCACCACCAACTGACGTGCATCCTCCCGGGCCCCGTCTCGACCAGGCGGGGGCCCGGGGTCGGTCCGTCCACACATTTGAGGCGTGACGACCGCCCTCCGGCCGAGACAAGGGTCCACCGGTACCCCCTCCAGAAACGTCACCCCCTTGGGCGGTGACGTTTACCACCAACCCGCGGAAGAGGGCCGTCCGCAAGGCGGAGCTCGGCACTGCGATGTTCGGGAGTCCCCGGCACCCAAGATCCCGACGGAATCGCGGAATCGCGGAATCGCTCATCGAAGGCGCAGAAGACACAGATCCTCTTACGCCAAAACCGGTTCCTACGTACCCTCGTGAAAGCAGGGCGATTATCAACTTGATCGCCGTGCGAAACGGGGGAGGGGGAAAGCGCGTGCGATTCTGGGTCTATTTTCGATTGCTGGCAGCCATCGGGACCATCGGCGTAATGGTGATGTGGGGGCAGCGCAGGGGCGAGTTGCTCCGCGGGATCGACCATGACGGGTTCGCTGTGTTCTCGGAGCTGGGCATTGGTCTCTTCACCATGCTGGTGCTCTTCGCGGCACTGCTGTCCCTCCCGTTCGAGATCTACGTGTTGCGGAGGCGTCGGTCCTGGCACCTTGGCACCAGCATCGTGGTGCTCGGGTTGAACGCGGTCTTCGCGGTGGCCAGTGCAACGGCAGCTCCCGAGTCGACGCTGTTCCCGGAGGAAGCCGCGGCATACGACACCTCTGACCGGATACTTTTCGCGACCGCCCTGTTTCTCGGCTACTACTACGTGCTCTGGGCCCCGGCGATCTTCACCGTGGCCGTGATCGTCCTCTTCGCAGGCGACGAGCGCGAAACGAACGAGAGGATCGGCTCCCCCAAAGCCCAGGTCGCCCTCGACGCCGGCCCGACGCTGGCTCAGGTCGGCCTGGTGCTGACCGCGGCCGGCAACACCCAGGCATACGACTGGGACAGGGGTTGGCAACAGCTGATCCTCCCCTTCGGCGTCGGCGCCGTTCTCCTTGCCCTCATTCTGCTGGCATTGGCCGGGTACCGCCGTGCGCGAAGCTAGGGCGGCGATGGCAGGGGAGGGACGGTGATGACCGGTCCGGGACGTCAGGGCATGTAGTCCGGGAGCAATCTCGCGAACTCCCGCGCCTGTCTCGCTTGGGAGTCGGCCCGGTTGTAGTCGAAGGGGGCGTCGAACCGGAGGACGAGGATGCCCTTCTTGATCAGCCAGCGGCTCGGGCGTCCCCCGGGGATGGAGCGACGGGCGCGGGGGTTCATCGGGACGGGCCGGGTCAACCGCAGCGTGCGGGCCCGGCGTTCGGTGACGTCCGGGACACCGGGCGGCACGGCGGTGAAGTAGCGGGTCTCGTTGACCAGGTAGTTGTCACCCATCCCGCGGGAGGTCCAGCAGTGGTGCCAGATCACCCACACCTCGGCCCCCCGGACCCGCTTCACCATGGCGAGCTCCGAGCGCCGGGCTGCGACGGCCACCACGCGAGGAACCGGAACACTGCACTCGGCCAACGGGCGCCACCCTAGCTGCTCCGCCTGCGCGCGCTCCTTCTCCCGGACGCGCCTCTGCGCCGCCCTGGACCGCCGCTCGGCGGGAACCGCCCATGCGCAGCAGGCCAGAAAGAAGCCGAGCAGGACGAGGACGAAGACATACCCGGCAGTCACAGCTGTCCCCTACCCTCGTGGGCAACCCGGAACCCGCGAACCTTCCCTGCACTATCGGAAGGGCGGGTACCAGTCTCTCACCAGACCTTGGATCTGCTGGATCTCCGCGACTTCGTCATTCACGATGCGGAACGAGGAGTAGGTCGCCGGATAATTCACCGCAGACATAGAGGGCTCCCGGCTGATCACCACGAGCTCCGCCGCCGGCTCCACTCCCGCCCCGCTTCGCAGGAAGGAGCGAAACCCGATGGACGGATCGTCGAGGATCTCGACGTTCTCCTGAGGCGAGCCGCCGCCGGGACGGAAGGTGATCCGCCACACGGCTTCCCACCCGCCGCCGTCCAGTTCCCGGTATTCACCCCACGTCGTCTGCCACAGAAAAGCTGCCGAGTATTCCTGATTCACCGGACCCCTTACTGCTCTTCCGCAGTCCCTACTCGTAGGCCGATTGGAGGCCCGGATGCGTATGCGCGTCGACTTCGTGGGCGTGGAAGCGGTCCTCCACGCCCCAGAACTGGACGAGGAAGAACTCGTCCACGCCTTCCAGCTCCTTCTCATGCCCTTGCCAAGCTCGCTCGATCGGCGCGTGACTCACTCGTAGGGGAACCGGATCGACCTCGGGAGCCACGCAGAACGCGACCCGTATCCGGTACTGCCCGGGGCCGGGAAGCGAGAAGACGTTCTCGTCCAGACCGGCGGCGATGACCTCGATCCCGAGCACGCCGCTGGGCATCTCGACCTCGGCCTCGTCGACCCGAGCCCAGTTTCCCTCCAACGGCGGCCCGGCACCTGCGCCCTTGGGGCCCCAGCTCTCCAGTCGCAGCCGAATGAAGGCGACGTTCGACACCAGGTCGGGGTAGACCATCCCCCGCCTGGTCCGAAGCCAACTACCTTCCGTGGGCGCGACCAGACCACGGTCATCCCGGACAGGTTTCATGTCCATGATGCCGAAGGTGCCGTAGTCGACGGTGACTTGCATCTCGGTGCGGTCCAAAAGCCTCATGCTTCTCCGACTCCCCACCGCTGACACCCAGTTCCCGCCCCTCGGATGCAGTCGACTCCGCGTTCGGCGGCGTACGAGCGTCGTATGAGGTGACGTACCCCGCGTCGGTCGGCAGCCCGATGGGCACGCCGCGGGCCAGTGCGCGGACGTCACTCCGGACGGCGGCGACCGGTCGCCCGGTCCCACACAGCGTCGAACTCCTCCGCCGAGATCACACAGGCCGTGAACTCCGCCTGAGCCTGCACATCCTCGATCGGCCCCACGGGGATCTCACCGAGACCGGTACCCCCGCACGACTCCGCCTCGTCGGCCCACCCAAGTCGCCCGTCCCGGAACGTCTCCACCTTCCGGACCTCGTAGCCGTCGCCTCCGATCTCGCTGTGGATGACCACCGGCTCGTCGTCGAAGCCGTGATGCCAGTGAACTCTCCAATATGTCCTCCCCTGCACGACTGTTCCTCCTGCTCATCGGGAGGCCAGCATGTTTCGGGCTTCCATGAGGGCGAAGCCCAGCAGGTTGAGACCTCGCCACGAAGATGGTGAGTGCGCTCGTTCGTCGGTTGCGGCCAAGCCGATGCCCCAAACCCTGTCCAGCGGACTCGCTTCGACCAGCACGCGATCCCGGGATTTCAGCAGGAAGCTCCGCAGCTCTGGGTCGGCTGAGAACTTCGCGATGTTTCCACGGACCACGATGCCGTACCGGTGCTCGCGCCAGGCGTCCTCCTCGAAACCCCGCACCTGTCGGCCGAGTGCTTTGGCCTCACCGGGATGGAGGGTCGCCAGAATGCGCTCCGCCGTCTCGTCGTCACCGAACAGCCACGCTTTATGAGCCATCATGTAATGCTCTGCGGACCGGAACGTGTGCCCCTCTGCGGGAAACGGACTCTCCCACCACTGGCTGAGGCACCCGCGCCCGACACTGCCATCTCGTTCACGCTGATTGCCCCAGAAAAACAGAAAACGCAGGCGATGGCCCGATCGTTCCAGGGTCACTCCTTCTTCGACTGATCGCGGTAGGGTGATTGGCGCGGACGTGGCCTCCGCCTTTGTGTCCTGATCGCTCTTCCTGTCGGTCATCCGCCTCCTGACTCTTAATGTTCCGGTGCGCAGAGGAGTCGATCTCCTCACCGAGTGAGTGTAGTTCGGCGTCGCTCGGCGTGAACAGCGCGGTGCGGATCACCAGAAACTCGGTCTTTTGCTCGTCGCCCCACTCATTGCGCAGCCAGGCTAACGTCTTCCTCCTGGCTCGCCTGCCTCGATCAGACAGCGCAAAAGTGTCCATGGATGGCGGTGGAATGTGGGCTGCCGAAGAACGGCTCTGGAGGTACTTGTTGAACTTCAGGCGAGTCAGCGCTGCACCGAGCCGTTCAGTATGCTCCGCATCTGTTGGACGTTGAGCACTGAGAGATTCTTGTGACAGGGCCCGCCGCTCCAGGCGGGAGAGCAGCCGTGGATCACGGCAAGAGCGGCAAGAGGTCGAGCCACGCCTGCATGTCTCTTTCCGGAAAGCCAGATTGATCGCGGAGTTGTTCTTGCACGCCTTCGAGGGTATTCAGCAAGTTCTTGACTCTCCGGAGGTGCAGGATTTCCTCGCGCGTGCGGTGCTGCCAGTGAGCGGATTTTCGCCTGATTTCCTCAGAGGTTTCGCCGATGGCTTCCGTGACATCCGTGTAGAGCTGAAATGGATCTCTGAGGTGGTCTCCTCGTGCCGGACCGAACTGGCGGATGGTGTATGACCTCACTCTTGCCACCTCAGTGGCTGCTGTCAGATCATCCACTGCTCCACAAGCATGCTTCGCGCGACAAATGGACAGGGCTACTTGGGCCCAGCGCAGTCTGTCGGCAGTGGGAAACTCGGGGCTTTGCATGCGCCCGACACTCCGGTCGCGCAAACTTTCCAACTCGGCGGGATCGCAGCTTTTGCGGGCAGCGGACAGAAAGGACTCTTCCTCTCCGTGCATATCTGGTTTGCTCAACACTCGCTCCCTGGGTCTTTGATTCTACCCATTCAATCCATGAAAGTGATGCCAGCCCGCTCGAAAGCGTCCCTGCCGATCTGCAAGCTTTCCAATGATGGTTTGAAGTGTCCGCTGTTGTTGTTCAGCTCAAGCCCGAAGTAGTTACCTTCGCTGCCCGCGATTTCCGCTTCGCCTGCCGTCTGTACCGGACGGCCACCGGTCAATACGGGATGCTTGAGCTCAACGCCCCCCACTGTTTTGGGCATCACGACAAGGTCGCCGTCTTCTGTCACTGCCCACTTGATCGTGCCGCTGTTGACGGCCTCGTCGAATCCTTCCTCGCCGACCTTGATCGGTTTTACACCGAGCCTTTCAGCGTCTGCCAGCTCATTGGGCAATTCGTCTGGCAGTTGGTTTTCGTAGGGTGCCAGGCCGAGTGGATCGGCCCATTGGTGCGGGTGCTCGACATAAGAGCGAGGATTCGGCGACGGGCTGATGCCCAGAGGGTCTTGAGCCGCGTAGCGGGCGGTTTCAGGGTCGTAGTGGCGGAAGTAGTTGTAGTGGAGGCCCGTTTCGGGGTCGTGGTACTGGCCGGGGAAGCGGAGGGGGGTGTAGGTGGTGCTGGTGGTGGGCCAGGTGGTGGTGCCCCAGAGGGTGGAGCGGGTGCGCCAGGCGATGGCGCCGGACTCGTCGACCAGTTCCGTGGGGGTGCCGACCAGGTCGGTGACGATCGCGTAGAAGCGGGAGTCGATTTCCTGTTGGGTTGATGCGTTGGTGAGGCGTTCGGTCTGGGTCAGGGGGGTGAAGCCCTTGTGGTCCCAGGTCAGGGTGACCGGGTGGGGCAGGTTCGGGGCGACCGTTGTCTGCTCGATGAGGATCGGGCCGTCCCAGGTGAACGTGACGGTTTCCGCCGGCTCATCGCCTGCCATGCGGTGTTTGGCCACCCGGCGACCCAAGGGGTCGTACTCGTAGCGCCACACCGTTCCGTCCGGAGTGGTGACCTCGGTGAGGCGGTCTTCGGCGTCCCAGGTATAGCGCCAGGTGTCCGGCTTCTTCGAGAGGCGCGATTTCTGGCGGACGGTGATGCGGCCGGCCTCGTCGTGTTCGTAGCGGACCTTGCCGGCCGAGGTGATCCGTGTGCCCTCGTACGTACGCGGGCCGATCGCCTCCGCAGAAGCGTGGGTGGTGGGCCACGACGCTTCCGTCTGGTTGCCCGCCTCGTCGTAGGCGTAGCGCTCCGTCCAGCCGCGGGCGTGGACCGCTGTGACGCGGCCGATCGCGTCCAGGTCGAAGGTGGCCCGGCCCGACAGCAGGTCGTCGACCTCCGTGAGGTAGCCGTCGGGGCGGTAGGTGTATGCGCGGTGCTGGACGGTCGCTTGCGTGGCGGTGAGCGACTGGGTCTGCAAGCGGCCTGCCGGGTCCCATACCTGCGCCAGAGTGAGTCCGTCGGCGCCGATGCGGCGTTCCGTTTCGCGGCCTGCGGCGTCGTGGGTGAAGTCCAGTGTGTGACCGGAGGCCGTCAGCGAGATGCGGTTGCCCGCCGCGTCGTAGGTGCTGGTGGAGACGGCTCCCGTCGGGGTGACGCGGCGCGTGCGGCGGCCGAGGGCGTCGTAGGTGTGGGTGAGGGCGCGGCCGTTGACCAGTTCCGTTTTGACGCGGCCGAGCTTGTCCCGTTGGTAGCGGAGGTCGGCGTCGGGGCCGATGGCCTCCAAGAGGCGGCCTGCCGGGTCGTAGCCGTATGTCGTCACCGCACCCGCAGCGTTCTTGCGCGTCGTGCGGCCGAGGGCGTCGCGCTCGTAGGTGATCTCGTCGCCGAGCGGCGTGGTGCGGCCGATGAGTTCCCCGGCCGCGTTCAGCTCGTACCGCTGCGTGCGCTCGTCGAAGTCCCTCTCCGCGACCAGGCGGCCTGCGGGGTCGTAGGTGTAGTCCCACGTCAGGCCCTGCGGGTTGGTCACCCGCGTCATGCGCAGTTCGGCGTCGTAGGAGAACTCGTAGCGCACGCCGTCCGGGCCCGTACGGGCCGCCAGCATGTCGAAGTGGGTGTACTCGTAGCGGGTCTCGCCGCCCGCGGCGTCGAGGTGGCGGGTGCAGTTGCCCTCGCCGTCCCACTCCCAGCGTTCGGTGGCGCCGTCGGGGGTGGTGCGGGAAGCCAGGCGGCCCTCGATGGTCCAGTTCAGTGTCGTCACCGCGCCCAGCGGGTCGGTCACGCGCACCGGGCGGCCGAACGGGTCGCGTTCGTAGCGGGTGATGCCGCCCAAGGGGTCGGTGATCTCGACCGGGAGGCCGGCCTCGTTGCAGAGGACCCGTGTCGTCGTGCCGAGGGCGTCCGTCACTGCCGTCAGGTGACCGCGGCCGTCGTACGTGAAGCGCGTGGTGTGGCCTGCGGGGTCCGTGAGGGCGATCCGGTTGCCGTACTCGTCCCACTCCTGACGCCAGCGTGCGCCGTCGGGGTCCGTGGTGATGAGGGGGAGACCGATCTCGTTGCGGGTGACCGCGAGCGTGGTGCCGTCCGGTCGGACGACGCGCGTCAGCCGTCCCCCTTCGTCGTAGCTGAACGTCGTCCGCCGGCCCAGTGCGTCGGTGTGGGACAGCGGACGGTTGCAGGCGTCCCGTTCGGTCGACGTGCGGTGGCCGAGGGGATCGATCTCGCCGACGACCAAGCCGCGGTCGTCGAACAGGGTGCGGGTCGCGTGTCCCGCCGCGCTCGTGACCGTCGTGACCTTGTGGCCGGTTGCGGCGTCGACGCCGTCGTAGTCGATACGGACCTGCACATGGCCTGCCGTGCCGCCTTCGGCGATGACGCGGTGCAGATTGTCGTAGACGTAGTCGTAGCGACGGTCGTTGGTGTCGGTCCAGGACACCACGCGCTGCTCGTCGTCGTACTCGAAGCGGAGGGGGAGGCCCGACGAGTTGGTGACTTGCGTCAGATTGCCGTCCGTGTAGCCGTAGCGCAGCACCGTGGTGGTGTCGCCCTCCGCGTCGGCGACGGCCAGCGCTGTGACCCGGTCGTGCTCGACCGTCAGACGCACCACGTAGCCGCCGCTGTGGACGAGGCGTTCGGGCGCGCCCGTCTCTGCGTCGTATTCGAAGGTGATGCTGTTGCCGTTGCGGTCGGTGAGCTGTTCGAGCCGGGCCGCGCCGTTGTCGGAAGCGCCGCCCTCCGGCGGTGCGAAGTGCCGTACCCGCCCCGTCTCCGGGTCCGTCAGCGTGTAGCCGCCGTCCGGAGTGCGTTCCAGCGGCATACGGGACGAGCCCGCGGACGGCAGGGTGGGGACGCCGGGGGCTGGATGCGCGTACGACAGCAGGCGGCCGTCCTCAGCGATGAAGACGACGCCCTCCGCGTCGATCTCCAGCCGCTGGTCCACCGTCGATGACCAAGAGGGGCCGAACCAGTGGCCCAGCCGGTAGCCGGACTCGACACGGCGGGTGAAGCTGAGGGGCAGGGTGCCCGGCAAGGTCAGATCGGTTTGCGGGAGGTACATCTTCCCGGTGCCCAGATCGACGGGGTCGGTCCTGCCGGACGGGATCTCCTCGCCCTTCTGCGCTGAAGGATGGGGCCCCTTCTCGTTCAGTGCCCTGCGCGCCTCGGCGGCCTCCTTCGCCACCCTGCCGGCCCGAGCCCCCTTCGTCGCCGCGCCCACACCCTTCGTACCCAGCAGCTCCGGGATGAGGCGGCCCAGGCCCTCCGCCGGGTCCTTCTTGAAGGCGTCCACCATGGCTTTGCCGGTGCCGACGGGGTCGTTGGCGGCGCGCATGATGCCGGTGACGGTGGAGTTGAGGTTGGTGACGTACTCGGCGGGGTGGGTGATGTTGTAGGGGTCGGTCGGGTTGACGCTGCGGACGAAGCTGACCAGCCCTGCCGTGCCTTTGACGATGCCGCCGGAGACGTGGACGGCGTCCAGGCGCAGCCCGGTGAGGCCGTCGCCGGCCTGGTCCCAGTAGTCGGGCTTGGGCGGGGCCGCGTCGCGCGCTGCCTTGACGGCGGTCTGGGCCTGGGACGCGGCCGTGTCGCGCTGTGAGCGGGCGCGGGAGAGCTGTTCCTGGGCCTCGTCCTTCTTGTCTTCCTTGTATTTGGCGACCGCCTCGCCGGCCTGGGACTGGGCGCGCTCCACCGTGTGGGCGAAGTCCTCCAGGGCCCCGGCGGCCTTCTCGCAGGCGTCGGCAGCCTTGCTCCACTTGGCCGGTTCCAGGCCGACCTTCTCCCAGAACGCGTCGGCCGCCTTGCCCTGCAACGTGCCTTCGGGCAGCTTCTTCAGGCCCTTGGCGACGTTGTCGAAAGCGGTCTTGAAGTCGTTCAGGTGCTTGGCCGTGGAGCGGATCTTGCCGGGGCTGCCGAAGACCAGCTTCTTGGGGTCCTCGGTCTCGTCCAGCTGGAACTCGGCCGTCTCGGCGCCCATCGCGTTCGCCGCGGAGCGGGACTTGTCCCGAACCCAGTCGGCTCCGCCGTCCCATCCGGCGTCATCCAGCCGGTCCGCACCCCAGTTGCCGGCACCCTCCACAACGTCGCCGGCACCCTCGACGAGGTCCTCGCCCTTCTCCTCGATGGAGTCGGGTACGAAATCCCGCCAGCCCATCAGCCCTGGCCCCCCTCGGCCCCCTCATTGCCTTGTTGCTGGGCCGCCGCGCGCTCTTCCGGTGACGGGCCGAACCACTTGTCCCGCTGGGCCTCGATCTGCTCGTCACTCATTCCGGTGGCGCTCTGCGCCAGGTCCGTGTACATGCCGCCGCGGCCCTTGGTGGTCAGCTCGCGACCGGTGTCCTGCCAGTCCTGTTTGATGTCCTGACCGGCCTTGTCCCAGGACTCGGAGCTGTAGTCCGGCGCATCCGGCTTCACGATGTCGCCCCAGCCCTGCTTGGTGATCTCCTCCTCGGTGGCGTGCGGGTTGCCCACCAGCGAGTTCAGGCCGACTTTCAGCGACCCGGCCGCGTACTGGTCCTCCTCGTAGGCCATGCCCGCCGACAGGCCGAGCTTCTGGGCCAGCGCGTTGGCGTTCTGCACCAGGGCCCGTACACCCCACTCCCACTTCTCGCAGAAGTCCTCGAAGTCGACGGACAGGCCGTGGTGGCCCATCTCCATCCCGGTCAGGGACAGCTCCTCGAAGCCGGCGCCCTGGAGCGACGATGTCGCCGAGCTGCCCGACTCCTTCAGTTCGTTGATGGCACCTTTGAGTCCTTTCTCGATCAGATCGAGGGACTCCTTGTTCCATTTGATGCCGTCCGCGCTCTTGCCGTCCCCCATCAGGCGTCCTCCCCCCTCTTGGTGCCGTGCACGGCCTGCTCGGTGCCGTGCACGGCCACCTCGTCCGGGACGATGCCGGGCGCGGGCGGGAAGAGCATGGAGCCGTCCTCGTCCGCGATGTCGACGGCGACGCCCGTCGGTCCGTCGAGCGTGGGAACGACGGCGTCCAGCAGCCGGGCGCCCAGTACGGAGGCGTACTCCCACTCCCCGCCGGGGTCGCCGCCCGGCGCCTCGCGGGCGAACCGTGCCAGCGCCGCCTCGTCCGTGAACGCGAGAATCCAGCGCACTCCGCCGAAGCTGCGTGTCAGCAGGCGATCCCCCGCCATCTGCGGCACCAGCACCGCCGCCCGCCGGAACTCGCCCAGCAGCGCGCCGGGGTCCCCGTCCCCCGCACGCATCGCGGCAATCTCTTCCCGAAGCTCCATCCCCGGTCCCCCCTCGTGGTGTGCGCTTCCCCTCGTTACCGACCGGTCTTTTCACTGAAGCAGGAGCCGGGGTCGTCACGCAACGCCACACAGCGGCGCCGGTAAGTGATCCTTCTCTTATTTGCGCACGTCAGCCCTGGCGTCTGTGATAAAGGGGCGGAGTGCGAATATCCGCACATCGGTCCGTGCGCGGGAGCGCCCCATGTGCTAGGGGCCCGATTGGCGACCGCTCTCACCTCTATGGCACACTGTCCAGGTTGCTCGGTTGAGTGCCGATGCTGCGCGCCTCCCGCCGGGAGGACCGGAAGCGAGTCCCAGGTATTCGTCGCCCCTCATCAGGGGCGGAAGTACGGGAATCTTCCGGGAAGCGTAGGAGGGGCTTCCAACCAGGCACCCGGTGGGTTTCCTCCCCGGCTCCTCCTCTCACGGAACCCCTGAGGTCCGCCACGGCCCTGAGGGGGCGCACTTTTGCGCGTCCGCATCCGTATGAGAAGGAAGCCGACACGCCCGACCGCGTGGGTCGAGTAGAGGGCTGGGGGCTGTGAGGCCAACGGGGTACCAGAGCGTTACGAGAGACAGGACTACGAAGTAGCCATGGCGGGACAGAAGATCCGCATCAGGCTCAAGGCCTACGACCACGAGGTCATCGACAACTCGGCGAAGAAGATCGTCGAGACGGTGACGCGTACTGGCGCGTCGGTCGCCGGCCCGGTGCCGCTGCCCACAGAGAAGAACGTGTACTGCGTCATCAAGTCGCCGCACAAGTACAAGGACTCGCGCGAGCACTTCGAGATGCGCACGCACAAGCGTCTGATCGACATCCTCGACCCGACCCCCAAGACCGTTGACTCGCTGATGCGCCTGGACCTTCCGGCCGGCGTCGACATCGAGATCAAGCTCTGAGGGGTGTCGTAGAGATGGCTAAGCAGATCAAGGGCGTCCTGGGCGAGAAGCTCGGCATGACCCAGGTCTGGGACGACAACAACCGCGTTGTCCCCGTGACCGTCGTCAAGGCCGGGCCGAACGTCGTGACCCAGGTCCGCACCGCAGACAAGGACGGCTACGAGGCCGTCCAGATCGCCTTCGGCGAGATCGACCCGCGCAAGGTGAACAAGCCCCTCAAGGGCCACTTCGCCAAGGCCGACGTCACCCCCCGCCGCCACCTGGTGGAGATCCGCACCTCCGACGCGTCCGAGTACACCCCGGGCCAGGAGCTGAACGCGGACACCTTCGAGGCCGGCGTCAAGGTGGATGTGACCGGCAAGTCGAAGGGCAAGGGCTTCGCCGGCGGTATGAAGCGCCACGGCTTCCACGGTGGCAAGGCATCGCACGGTGCCCACCGTGTGCACCGCAAGCCGGGCGCCATCGGTGGCTGCGCCACGCCGGGCCGTGTCTTCAAGGGCACCCGCATGGCCGGCCGGATGGGCAACGAGCGGGTCACCACCCAGAACCTGACCGTCCACGCCGTTGACGCGGAGAAGGGCCTGCTGCTCATCAAGGGCGCAGTCCCCGGTCCGAACGGCGGCCTCGTCCTGGTCCGTACCGCGGCCAAGGGGGCCTGAGGAACCGATGAGCACCATTGACATCCTTTCGCCGGCCGGCGACAAGACCGGGACCGTCGAGCTCCCCGCGGAGATCTTCGACGCGCAGGTCAGCGTTCCGCTGATCCACCAGGTCGTCGTCGCCCAGCTGGCCGCGGCCCGCCAGGGCACGCACAAGACCAAGACCCGCGGCGAGGTCCGCGGCGGCGGCAAGAAGCCGTACCGCCAGAAGGGCACCGGACGCGCCCGCCAGGGCTCGACCCGTGCGCCGCAGTTCGCCGGCGGTGGCGTCGTGCACGGCCCCGTGCCGCGCGACTACTCGCAGCGGACCCCGAAGAAGATGAAGGCCGCCGCGCTGCGCGGTGCCCTCTCCGACCGGGCCCGCCACGGCCGCGTCCACGTCGTCTCCGGCGTGGTCGAGGGCGAGATCTCGACCAAGGCCGCGAAGAACCTGTTCGGCAAGATCAGCGAGCGGAAGAACCTGCTGCTCGTCGCCGAGCGCACCGACGAGGCCGCCTGGCTGTCCGCCCGCAACCTGCCCCAGGTGCACATCCTGGAGCCGGGCCAGCTCAACACCTACGACGTGCTCGTCTCGGACGACGTGGTCTTCACCCGGGCCGCGCTCGAGTCCTTCGTTGCTGGCCCGCAGGCCCACACCGAAGGGAGCGACGCCTGATGGCTACGCGACACCCGAGCATTGCCTCCAAGGCAGCGAAGGCCGCGAAGGCCGCCCGCGTCGCCAAGGCCGCCCGCAGGGCCGCCGACGGTCCGGGCCCGGTCGCGCCGGCCGACCCGAGCAAGACCTTCTCGGACCCGCGCGACCTGCTGCTGCGGCCGGTCGTCTCGGAGAAGAGCTACGCGCTGCTGGATGAGAACAAGTACACGTTCATCGTCGACCCGCGTGCGAACAAGACCCAGATCAAGCAGGCCGTCGAAGAGGTCTTCTCGGTCAAGGTCGCCGGGGTCAACACGATCAACCGCCAGGGCAAGCGCAAGCGCACCCGCACCGGTTACGGCAAGCGCGCCGACACCAAGCGCGCCATCGTGACCCTTGTCGAGGGCGACCGTATCGACATCTTCGGCGGCCCGGCCTCCTGACGGGGGCCAGGTCGTTCAGAAGTCCTGAATCTTCCGAGGACTGAGAAATGGGTATCCGCAAGTACAAGCCGACGACTCCGGGCCGTCGCGGCTCATCCGTCGCCGACTTCGTCGAGATCACGCGGGACACGCCGGAGAAGTCGCTGGTCCGCCCGCTGCACAGCAAGGGCGGCCGTAACAACGCCGGTCGTGTGACTGCACGCCACCAGGGCGGTGGCCACAAGCGCGCCTACCGCGTGATCGACTTCCGTCGGCACGACAAGGACGGCGTGCCGGCGAAGGTCGCGCACATCGAGTACGACCCGAACCGCACCGCGCGTATCGCGCTGCTGCACTACGTGGATGGCGAGAAGCGTTACATCCTCGCCCCCCGTGGCATCCAGCAGGGCGACCGCGTCGAGAACGGCCAGGGCGCCGACATCAAGCCGGGCAACAACCTGCCGCTGCGCTACATCCCCGTCGGTACCACGATCCACGCGATCGAGCTGAAGCCGGGCGGCGGCGCCAAGTTCGCCCGCTCCGCCGGTGCCTCGGTGCAGCTGCTGGCGAAGGAGGGCCGGATGGCCCACCTGCGTATGCCGTCCGGTGAGATCCGGCTGGTCGACGTCCGCTGCCGCGCCACCGTCGGCGAGGTCGGCAACGCCGAGCAGTCGAACATCAACTGGGGCAAGGCCGGCCGTATGCGCTGGAAGGGCGTCCGCCCGACCGTCCGCGGTGTGGTCATGAACCCGATCGACCACCCGCACGGTGGTGGTGAGGGTCGTACCTCCGGTGGCCGCCACCCGGTCTCGCCGTGGGGTCAGAAGGAGGGGCGTACGCGCTCGCCGAAGAAGGCCAGCAACAAGTACATCGTCCGCCGCCGCAAGACGAACAAGAAGCGCTAGGAGGCGGGTTTAGATGCCGCGCAGTCTCAAGAAGGGGCCCTTCGTCGACGACCACCTCGCCAAGAAGGTGGACAGCCAGAACGACGCGGGCACCAAGAACGTCATCAAGACCTGGTCTCGCCGCTCGATGATCGTCCCGGCCATGCTGGGCCACACGATCGCGGTGCACGACGGCCGCAAGCACGTCCCGGTGTTCGTCACCGAGTCGATGGTCGGCCACAAGCTCGGCGAGTTCGCGCCGACCCGCACCTTCCGCGGCCACGTCAAGGACGACCGCAAGTCGCGTCGTCGCTGACGGGCGGGGTGTGTAGATCATGACTGACACCGAAGGGACAACCATGGAAGCCAGGGCCTCAGCGCGCTATGTGCGCGTCACGCCCATGAAGGCCCGCCGGGTGGTGGACCTTGTTCGTGGCATGAACGCCACGGAGGCTCAGGCGGTCCTGCGTTTCGCCCCGCAGGCCGCGAGCGTGCCGGTGGGCAAGGTGCTCGACAGCGCCATCGCCAACGCCGCGCACAACTACGACCACACGGACGTCGACAGCCTCTACATCTCCGAGGCATACGTCGACGAGGGCCCGACCCTGAAGCGGTTCCGGCCGCGCGCCCAGGGCCGCGCCTACCGGATCCGTAAGCGGACGAGCCACATCACCGTGGTCGTGAGCAGCAAGGAAGGAACCCGGTAATGGGCCAGAAGGTAAACCCGCACGGGTTCCGGCTCGGTGTGACCACCGACTTCAAGTCGCGCTGGTACGCCGACAAGCTGTACAAGGACTACGTCAAGGAAGACGTCTCGATCCGCCGCATGCTCACCCAGGGCATGGAGCGGGCGGGCATCTCCAAGGTGGAGATCGAGCGCACGCGTGACCGCGTCCGCGTCGACGTCCACACCGCCCGTCCGGGCATCGTCATCGGCCGCCGCGGCGCCGAGGCCGACCGGCTGCGCGGCAACCTGGAGAAGCTCACCGGCAAGCAGATCCAGTTCAACATCCTCGAGGTGAAGAACCCCGAGACGGACGCGCAGCTCGTCGCCCAGGCGGTCGCCGAGCAGCTCTCCTCCCGGGTCTCCTTCCGCCGCGCCATGCGCAAGAGCATGCAGACGGCGATGAAGGCCGGTGCCAAGGGCATCAAGATCCAGTGCGGCGGCCGTCTCGGCGGTGCCGAGATGTCGCGCTCGGAGTTCTACCGCGAGGGCCGGGTTCCGCTGCACACGCTGCGCGCCAACGTCGACTACGGCTTCTTCGAGGCCCGTACGACCTTCGGCCGCATCGGCGTGAAGGTGTGGATCTACAAGGGCGACGTCAAGAACATCGCCGAGGTGCGCGCCGAGAACGCTGCGGCCCGCGCGGGCAACCGCCCGTCGCGCGGTGGTGGCAACGACCGTCCCCGTGGTCGGGGCGGCGAGCGCCGCGGCCGCAAGCCGCAGCAGCAGGGCCAGGGTGGCGGCGAGACTCCGAAGCCGGAGTCCGTGCAGCCCGCCGGTGCCGCTGCCGAGCCGAGCGCTTCAGGAAAGGAGAGCTGACCCATGCTGATCCCGCGCAGGGTCAAGCACCGTAAGCAGCACCACCCGAAGCGCACGGGTATGGCCAAGGGCGGTACCGAGGTCGCGTTCGGTGAGTTCGGCATCCAGGCTGTGACCGGTGCCTACGTGACGAACCGGCAGATCGAGGCAGCTCGTATCTCCATGACCCGTCACATCAAGCGTGGCGGCAAGGTGTGGATCAACATCTACCCGGACCGTCCGCTGACCAAGAAGCCCGCCGAGACCCGCATGGGTTCCGGTAAGGGTTCGCCCGAGTGGTGGGTCGCGAACGTCAAGCCGGGGCGCGTGATGTTCGAGCTGTCCTACCCGAACGAGAAGATTGCTCGTGAGGCGCTCACCCGCGCTGCTCACAAGCTTCCGATGAAGTGCCGCATCGTGCGGCGCGAGGCAGGTGACGCGTGATGGCGGCCGGAACCAAGGCGTCCGAGCTGCGCGAGCTGGGTGACGAGGAGCTTGTCTCCAAGCTCCGCGAAGCCAAGGAAGAGCTGTTCAACCTCCGCTTCCAGGCGGCGACCGGGCAGCTCGAGAACCACGGCCGGCTCAAGGCCGTCCGCAAGGACATCGCCCGGATCTACACCCTGATGCGTGAGCGTGAGCTGGGCATCGAGACGGTGGAGAGCGCCTGATGAGCGAGACGAATGTGACCCAGAAGAACACTGAGCGCGGCTTCCGCAAGACCCGGCAGGGTCTTGTCGTCAGCGACAAGATGGACAAGACCGTCGTCGTCGCCGTCGAGGACCGCGTCACGCACGCGCTGTACGGCAAGGTCATCCGCCGTACCAACAAGCTCAAGGCGCACGACGAGCAGAACGCTGCGGGTGTCGGCGACCGCGTCCTCCTGATGGAGACCCGGCCGCTGTCCGCCACCAAGCGCTGGCGCATCGTCGAGATCCTCGAGAAGGCCAAGTAACTCCTTCGAGCCCGTCCTGGGCTCAAAGGTTCGTTCCGCCAGGCTCGGCAGGGATCGCGAGATCCCTGCCGGGAACCGGCAGACATACAGGAGATAGACGTGATCCAGCAGGAGTCCCGGCTTCGCGTCGCCGACAACACGGGTGCGAAGGAGATCCTCACCATCCGTGTCCTCGGCGGCTCGGGCCGGCGCTACGCGGGCATCGGTGACGTCGTCGTCGCTACCGTCAAGGACGCGATCCCCGGCGGGAACGTGAAGAAGGGCGACATCGTCAAGGCCGTCATCGTGCGCACCGTCAAGGAGCGCCGCCGCCCGGACGGCTCGTACATCCGGTTCGACGAAAACGCCGCCGTCATCCTCAAGAACGACGGCGACCCTCGCGGCACCCGCATCTTCGGTCCCGTGGGCCGCGAGCTGCGCGAGAAGAAGTTCATGAAGATCATCTCGCTCGCGCCGGAGGTGCTGTGACCATGAAGATCAAGAAGGGCGACCTGGTTCAGGTCATCACCGGCAAGGACAAGGGCAAGCAGGGCAAGGTCATCGTGGCCTACCCCCGCGAGGACCGGGTCCTGGTCGAGGGTGTCAACCGGGTCAAGAAGCACACGAAGGCCGGTCAGACGGCCCGCGGTTCGAAGACCGGCGGCATCGTGACGACCGAGGCCCCGATCCACGTCAGCAATGTTCAGCTGGTCGTGGAGAAGGACGGCAACAAGGTCGTGACCCGCGTCGGGTACCGCTTCGACGACGAAGGCAACAAGATCCGCGTTGCCAAGCGGACCGGTGAGGACATCTGATGACTGCCACCACCACTGAGGCCCCCCGCCTCAAGCAGCGCTACCGCGCCGAGATCCAGGGCAAGCTGCAGGACGAGTTCGCCTACGACAACGTCATGCGCATCCCCGGCCTGACCAAGATCGTGGTCAACATGGGTGTGGGCGACGCCGCCCGCGACTCCAAGCTGATCGAGGGTGCCATCAAGGACCTCGCCACGATCACCGGCCAGAAGCCCGCCGTCACCAAGGCCCGCAAGTCCATCGCGCAGTTCAAGCTGCGTGAGGGTCAGCCGATCGGCGCCCACGTGACGCTGCGCGGCGACCGGATGTGGGAGTTCCTGGACCGCCTGCTGTCGCTCGCACTGCCGCGTATCCGCGACTTCCGCGGACTGTCGCCCAAGCAGTTCGACGGCCGCGGCAACTACACCTTCGGTCTCACGGAGCAGGTCATGTTCCACGAGATCGACCAGGACAAGATCGACCGGGTCCGGGGCATGGACATCACCGTGGTCACCACGGCGACCACCGACGACGAGGGCCGTGCCCTGCTTCGTCACCTCGGCTTCCCGTTCAAGGAGAACTGATCATGGCGAAGAAGGCTCTGATCTCGAAGGCCAGCCGGAAGCCGAAGTTCTCGGTGCGTGCTTACACACGCTGCCAGCGCTGCGGCCGTCCGCACTCCGTCTACCGCAAGTTCGGCCTGTGCCGCGTGTGCCTTCGCCAGATGGCGCACCGTGGCGAGCTGCCGGGCGTGACCAAGAGCTCCTGGTAATCCCCTCGGGGACCAGCTGGGACTCTCGGTAAGCTGAAAAGTCGCTTACTACGCCGTAGGTCCCCCGCGACGCACCCGTCCTGTCGTCGGCCAGTCGGCCGGCGGATGGGGAGAGGGACGACGCATACAGGGAAACCCCGGCGAGAGAGGCCGAAGGCCATCACATGACCATGACCGATCCCATCGCAGACATGCTGACGCGTCTGCGTAACGCGAACTCGGCGTACCACGACACCGTGGAGATGCCGCACAGCAAGATCAAGTCGCACATCGCGGAGATCCTCCAGCAGGAGGGTTACATCACCGGCTGGAAGACCGAGGACGCCAAGGTCGGCAAGAACCTCGTTCTCGAGCTGAAGTTCGGCCCGAACCGCGAGCGCTCGATCGCCGGCATCAAGCGGATCTCGAAGCCGGGTCTGCGGGTCTACGCAAAGTCCACCAACCTGCCGAAGGTGCTCGGCGGCCTGGGCGTGGCGATCATCTCCACGTCGCACGGTCTCCTCACCGACAAGCAGGCCAGCAAGAAGGGTGTGGGCGGGGAAGTCCTCGCCTACGT
Source organism: Streptomyces spirodelae (assembly GCF_017676385.1). Classification (GTDB taxonomy): domain Bacteria; phylum Actinomycetota; class Actinomycetes; order Streptomycetales; family Streptomycetaceae; genus Streptomyces; species Streptomyces spirodelae. The sequence goes on along the minus strand of NZ_JAFFZN010000022.1, from coordinate 4,439 downwards.
CTGGTAACGGAAGGGAACGGAGGTAAAGCAATGTCGCGTATCGGCAAGCTCCCCATCCAGGTTCCCGCCGGTGTGGACGTCACCATCGATGGCCAGACGGTCGCGGTGAAGGGCCCCAAGGGCTCTCTCTCGCACACCGTTGCCGCGCCCATCGAGATCGCCAAGGGCGAGGACGGCGCGCTCGTCGTCACCCGTCCGAACGACGAGAGCCGGAACAGGGCCCTGCACGGTCTGTCCCGCACGCTGGTGGCGAACATGATCACTGGCGTGACCCAGGGGTTCACCAAGGACCTCGAGATCAGCGGTGTCGGCTACCGGGTCCAGGCCAAGGGCTCCAACCTGGAGTTCTCGCTGGGCTACAGCCACCCGATCCTGGTGGAGGCGCCCGAGGGCATCTCCTTCAAGGTCGAGTCCCCGACCAAGTTCACGGTCGAGGGCATCGACAAGCAGCGGGTCGGCGAGGTCGCCGCGAAGATTCGCAAGCTGCGCAGGCCCGACCCCTACAAGGCCAAGGGCGTGAAGTACGCGGGCGAGGTCATCCGCCGCAAGGTCGGAAAGGCTGGTAAGTAAGCCATGGCATACGGCGTGAAGATCGCCAAGGGCGACGCCTACAAGCGCACCGCCACCAAGCGCCGTCACATCCGTATCCGCAAGAAGGTCTCGGGAACCCCCGAGCGCCCCCGTCTTGTGGTGACGCGCACCAACCGTGGTATCACCGCACAGGTGATCGACGACATCGCGGGCCACACGCTGGCCTCCGCTTCGCACCTGGACGGTTCGGTCCGCGGTGGTGAGGGTGACAAGAGCGCCCAGGCCAAGCAGGTCGGCGCCCTGGTCGCCGAGCGCGCCAAGGCCGCGGGCATCGAGGCCGTCGTGTTCGACCGCGGTGGCAACAAGTACGCAGGGCGGATTGCCGCTCTGGCTGACGCCGCCCGCGAGGCCGGGCTCAAGTTCTGAGCCCCGGTTCCGTGAGCTAGCGGACAAAGAGAGAGGTAATTCCAATGGCTGGACCCCAGCGCCGCGGTGGCGGCGCCGGTGGCGGCGAGCGGCGGGACCGTAAGGGCCGGGACGGCGGCGCTGCCGCCGAGAAGACCGCGTACGTTGAGCGCGTTGTCGCGATCAACCGCGTCGCCAAGGTTGTGAAGGGTGGTCGTCGCTTCAGCTTCACCGCGCTGGTCGTGGTGGGCGACGGTGACGGCACCGTGGGTGTCGGATACGGCAAGGCCAAGGAGGTGCCGGCCGCCATCGCCAAGGGCGTTGAGGAGGCCAAGAAGCACTTCTTCAAGGTCCCGCGTATCCAGGGCACCATTCCGCACCCGATCCAGGGTGAGGAAGCAGCGGGTGTCGTGCTGCTCAAGCCGGCCTCGCCCGGTACCGGTGTGATCGCCGGTGGCCCGGTGCGTGCCGTGCTGGAGTGCGCGGGCATCCACGACGTGCTCAGCAAGTCGCTCGGCTCGTCGAACCCGATCAACATCGTGCACGCCACGGTGGCTGCGCTCCGGGGCCTGCAGCGCCCGGAGGAGATCGCGGCCCGTCGTGGTCTGCCGCTCGAGGACGTGGCACCCGCCGCTCTGCTGCGGGCGCGTGCAGGGGTGAGCGCGTAATGGCTCGCCTGAAGATCACGCAGACCCGTTCCGTTATCGGGACCAAGCAGAACCACCGTGACACGCTGCGGACCCTCGGTCTCAAGCGCGTCAACGATGTGACCGTCCGCGAGGCCAGCGACATCGTTCGCGGTCAGGTGCACACCGTGCGCCACCTCGTGACGGTCGAGGAGGTCGACTGAGATGGCTGACTCTCAGGGCGAAAACCCGCTGAAGGTCCACAACCTCCGTCCTGCTCCCGGCGCCAAGACCGCCAAGACCCGCGTGGGTCGTGGTGAGGCGTCCAAGGGCAAGACCGCGGGTCGTGGCACCAAGGGCACCAAGGCCCGGTACCAGGTTCCGGAGCGCTTCGAGGGCGGGCAGATGCCGCTGCACATGCGGCTGCCCAAGCTCAAGGGCTTCAACAACCCGGCCCACAAGCAGTTCCAGGTCGTCAACCTGGAGAAGCTGGCCGCGCTCTACCCCGAGGGCGGCGAGGTCACGGTGGCCGACCTGGTCGCCAAGGGCGCTGTGCGCAAGAACGAGCTGGTCAAGGTGCTCGGTGACGGCGACGTCTCGGTGGCGCTGACGGTGACCGTCGACAAGGTCTCCGGCTCCGCCAAGGAGAAGATCACCGCTGCCGGCGGCACCGTCACCGAACTTCTCTGAGTTCGTTGACCAGGTGAACGACAGGCCGGGGATGTCCCAACGGGACATCCCCGGCTGGTCGTTTGCACAGTTGGTCGTTTCTCGGTGGTGCACCGGCCGGTAAGGTGGCACCACGTTGATAACTGTCGATCCTCAAGACCGTCACCTCTCGCGCCAGTAGATCGCGGGGGGCGCAGGAGGCACCGTGCTCACCGCGTTCGCCCGGGCGTTCCAGACGCCCGACCTGCGCAAGAAGCTGCTCTTCACGCTCGGCATCATGGTGCTCTTCCGTATCGGAGCGCACGTTCCCGTGCCGGGCGTCAGCTACGAGAACGTCCAAGCCTGTATGGACGAGGCCAAGGGCGCGCAGGGCCTGTTCGGCCTGGTCAACATGTTCAGCGGTGGCGCGCTGCTGCAGATCACCATCTTCGCGCTCGGGATCATGCCGTACATCACGGCGAGCATCATCCTGCAACTTCTTGTCGTGGTCATTCCGCGGCTGGAGGCGCTGAAGAAGGAGGGGCAGGCCGGACAGGCGAAGATCACGCAGTACACGCGTTATCTGACCGTCGCCCTCGCCATCCTCCAGGCCACCGGTCTGGTCGCCACCGCGCGCAGCGGCACCCTGTTCCAGAACTGCAGCGTCGGCAGCCAGATCATTCCCGACCAGTCCATCTTCGCCACCTCCGTGATGGTCATCACGATGACCGCAGGTACCGGTCTGATCATGTGGCTGGGTGAGCTGATCACCGACCGCGGTATCGGCAACGGCATGTCCATCCTGATGTTCGTCTCCATCGCGGCCGGCTTCCCCGGCGCGCTGTGGGCCATCAAGAAGCAGGGCAAGCTGGCCGACGGCTGGATCGAGTTCGGCGCCGTCATCGTCTGCGGACTGGCGATGGTCGCGCTCGTGGTCTTCGTCGAGCAGGCCCAGCGCCGTATTCCGGTGCAGTACGCGAAGCGGATGATCGGCCGCCGGAGTTACGGCGGAACCTCGACCTACATTCCGCTCAAGGTCAATCAGGCGGGTGTGATTCCCGTCATCTTCGCCTCGTCGCTGCTCTACATTCCCGCCCTGATTGTCCAGTTCAGTGGTTCCCAGGCGGGCTGGGCGCAGTGGATTCAGGCCCACTTCGTGAAGGGTGACCATCCTCTTTACATTGCGACCTACTTCCTGCTGATCGTCTTCTTCGCGTTCTTCTACGTGGCCATCTCCTTCAACCCCGAAGAAGTTGCCGACAACATGAAGAAGTATGGTGGCTTCATCCCGGGCATCCGGGCTGGTCGTCCCACAGCGGAGTACCTGAGCTACGTGCTGAACCGCATCACGTGGCCCGGCTCTCTGTACCTGGGTCTGATCGCACTGGTGCCGACCGTCGCGCTGATCATGTTCAACGCCAACCAGAACTTCCCGTTCGGCGGCACGAGCATTCTGATCATCGTGGGCGTCGGTCTCGAGACCGTGAAGCAGATCGAGAGCCAGCTTCAGCAGCGCCATTACGAAGGGTTCCTCCGCTGATGCGTATCGTCCTCGTCGGGCCGCCTGGTGCGGGCAAGGGAACACAGGCGGCGTTCCTCGCCAAGAACCTCGCGATCCCGCACATCGCCACCGGCGACCTCTTCCGCGCCAACATCAGCCAGGGCACCCCGCTCGGCCAGAAGGCGCAGGAGTACATGAGGGCCGGCCAGCTGGTACCCGACGAGGTCACCATCGGGATGGCCAAGAGCCGCATGGAGGAGCCGGACGCGGCAGCGGGCTTCCTGCTGGACGGCTTCCCGAGGAACATCGCGCAGGCCCAGGCGCTGGACGGCTACCTGGACGAGACCGGCCAGAAGCTGGACGCGGTCCTCGACCTGGAGGTCCCCGAGGACGAGGTCGTCAAGCGGATCGCGGGCCGCCGCATCTGCCGCAACGACAGCAGCCACGTCTTCCACGTCGAGTACAGCCCCGCCAAGCGGGAGGGTGTCTGCGACGTGTGCGGCGGGGAGCTCTACCAGCGCGAGGACGACCGCGAGGAGACCGTGCGCAAGCGGCTGGAGGTCTACCACAGCGAGACCGAGCCGATCATCGACCACTACAAGGCGCAGGGCCTGGTGACCACGATCTCCGCGCTGGGCGCGGTGAGCGAGGTCACGGAACGCGCCATGCGGGCACTGTCCGCGGAGTAGTCGAGGCCGAGAGCATTGAATGGAAGGGGTCGGGCTGAC
>NZ_JAFFZN010000021.1 GCF_017676385.1 Streptomyces spirodelae | reverse complement strand
GGAGGACGACCATGGCCCATCCGACCCTCACCGAGGACGGGACCCGTGCGCTGGCCGTACGGCTCGCCGTCGCCGCGCTCGCCCGCTGGACCGACCGGGCTAGACGAGCCGCCAGTCAACGCCCGCCCGACACCCGGCCCGAGGCCGGTCCCGCCGCGGCGTCCGCGCCTCCGCACGAGCACTTCAATGACCCCGGAGTCCCCGTGCTGGCGCGGCTGGTGGCCGCTGCGGGCGACGCGGAGGCGGCGCAGGTGGCGGCCCGCGCGGGAGCCGTCTGGGCGCGCGGGGCCGGGCGCGGCCCCAGCCATCGGGGGCTGTACGACGGCGGACTCGCCGGAACACTGGTGGGGCTGCGGCAGTGCTCCGTACTGCACCCCGCGCTGCAGCCGGTGGCCGACCGGGTGCGGGAGAGGCTGCTGGACCGTTCCGTCCGTGACGGGGTGCGGTACGGGGCCGTCACCTTTCCTGACTACGACCTGATCCTCGGCCCCTCCGGGGTACTTCTCGCACTGATCGCCGACCTGCCGGGGGCGGGGAACGCGGGCGGCGGGGTGGCCGACCCGAGAAACACGGCGAACGGTACCGACGACGTCAGGCGGGCCCCGCGGGGGTTCGGGAAGGGGCTGGACCCCGCACGGGGCCCCGGTGCCGCACGCGGAGCCAGCGGCGCACCCGGAGCCAGCGGCGCACCCGGAGCCAGCGCCGCACCCGGAGCCAGCGGCGCACCCCCCAACGGAACCGGTGCCCCGCCCGCCCGCGGGACCACGCGCGGCGCCGAGACCCTTGCCGTCGAGGCCGGGCTTCTCGCCTATGCCGCGCATCTCGCCGCCCTCTGCGACGCCCCGGACCTTCCAGGGCTGCGCGCGCACTACCCCGACCACCCGCTGCTGGGCTGGCTGCACGGGCGCATCAACACCGGTATGGGGCACGGTGTCGCGGGTGTCACGACGGCGCTGAGCGCAGCCGTCCGCACGCTCGGCCCGCAGCCGGAGCTGATCGCCGCGCTCAGCCACACCTGCCACTGGCTGGCGGGGGAGTCCTTCGACGACGCCCGGGACATCCGCTCCTGGAACGGCTGCGGTTCCGACGGCGCGCCCCGGCTGCCTGCCGGAAACGCCCGCCAAGGCTGGTGCTACGGCACACCCGGTGTCTCCTGGGCGCTGTGGGAGGCGGCGGACGTACTGGGGGACGGGGTGGCGGCGGCCTGGGCCGCGTCCGCTTTCACCTCGCTCGCTGAGGGCTTCCACGAGGGCTACCACCTCTTCGGCGACCACCCCGGCGACCGGCTCGGACTGTGCCATGGGGCGGCGGGGGTGCTGGCGGTGGCCGACGCGCTGCACCGGCACGGGCGGCTGCCGGCCGCGGCCCGGTTGCGGGCCCGGATGCTGGCCCATCTGGTGGCGCATGTGGAGGAGTTGGCGGCGCTCGCCGAGGAACGCTGCGGGCTCCTCTCGGGTGCGGGCGGCGTACTCGCCGCGATGCTGACCGCGACGGGCGGCGACCGTACCTGGCTCCCCTGCCTGGGCCTGCGCTGAAGCCTACCGGCGAGCGCCCCTCCCCAGCCGCGCTCTAGTGGGCCTCCACAGCGGCAACTTGTGCTGGTGGCCGGCGCTTTCGGGGAGGCCGGGTGGTGGCGACGCGCATCGAGGACTACGCCCTGATCGGGGACATGCAGACGGCCGCGCTGGTGGCCAGGGACGGCTCGGTGGACTGGCTGTGCCTGCCGCGGTTCGACTCACCCGCGGTCTTCGCGGGCCTGCTGGGCACCGACGACCACGGGTTCTGGCGGCTGGCACCCGCCGCCCGCGGCCCCGCGCGCCCGGCCGCCGCGCGGCGCCGCTACCGGGGTGAGTCGCTGATCCTGGAGTCCGAGTGGGACACCCCGGAGGGCACCGTACGTGTCACCGACTTCATGCCGCCCCGCCGCCATGCCGCGCCCTGCCTGGTGCGGATCGTGGAGGGCGTGACCGGGCGGGTCCGGATGAGTTCCGCGCTACGGATGCGGTTCAGCTACGGCCGGGTCGTGCCGTGGGTACGGCGGGAGGGCGGACAGCGCGCCACCGGGCTCGCCGACCACACGGTGCCCCTGCCCGACGGCACGGTGCTCCTCGCCGACCGCACGATGCCGCCCGCCGACGGCACGGTGCCCCTAGCCGACCGCACAGTGGCCGTCGCCGGCCCCGACTCGCTGTGGCTGGACACCGAGGCCGAGACGTACGGCAGCGATCTGACCACCCACGCCGACTTCACCGTCTCGGCGGGGCAGCGGGTGACGCTCGCCCTCAGCTGGCAGCCCTCGCACCTGTCAGCGCCGCCCAGGCCCGACGCGGAGGAACTGCTGTGCGGCACCGAGCGGTTCTGGGCCGAGTGGACGGCGCAGTGCAGCTACACCGGGCGCTGGCGGGAGGCGGTGATGCGCTCCCTCATCACCCTGAAGGCCCTCACCTACGCGCCCACGGGCGGTATCGTCGCCGCGCCCACCACATCGCTGCCCGAGGAGCTGGGCGGGGTGCGCAACTGGGACTACCGCTACACCTGGCTGCGGGACGCCGCCATCACCCTGGGCGCACTGCTGCGCACCGGATACCGGGAGGAGGCCAGGCGCTGGCGCGAGTGGCTGCTGCGCGCGGTGGCCGGGGACGCGCAGAACCTCCAGATCATGTACGGCGTCGCCGGCGAGCGGGAACTGGCCGAGTCGGAACTGGCCTGGCTGCCGGGATACGAGGGCTCGCGCCCGGTCCGGATCGGCAACGGCGCGGCCGACCAGCTCCAGCTGGATGTGTACGGGGAGGTCGTCGACGCGCTGTGGCTCGGCCAGACCTCCGGGCTGACACCCGACGTCCGTGAGGACAGTACGCACATCCTGCAGATGAAGCTGATGAACTACCTGGAGTCCAACTGGCGCGAGCCCGACGAGGGCATCTGGGAGGTACGCGGGCCGCGCCGGCACTTCACCCACTCCAAGGTGATGACGTGGGTGGCCGCCGACCGTACGGTGCGCCGGCTGTCCCGGCTCGGCCTCGACGGGCCGGTGGCGCGGTGGCGCGCCCTGCGGGACGACGTGCATCGCGAGGTGTGTGCCAAGGGGTACGACGCTGACCGCAACACCTTCACCCAGTCCTACGGTTCGCGAGAACTGGACGCCGCGCTGCTGCTGATACCGCAGGTCGGCTTTCTGCCTCCGGACGACCCCCGGGTCGTCGGCACGGTGGAGGCGGTGCAGCGGGAGCTGTGCGAGGACGGGTTCGTACGGCGCTACGACCCCGGCGTCGGGGAGGGCGACGGGCTGCCCGGCGGGGAGGGCGTCTTCCTCGCCTGCTCCTTCTGGCTGGCGCACGACCTCGGCCTCATCGGCCGTGCGGCGGAGGGCCGCAGACTCTTCGAGCGCCTTCTGGAACTCCGCAACGACGTGGGCCTCCTCGCGGAGGAGTGGGACACCGGGCGCCGGCGCCTGGTCGGCAACTTCCCGCAGGCATTCAGCCATGTCCCGCTGATCGACGCAGCGCTCCGGCTGGGTGGGCCCACCGGCCGTGCGGGCTGACGCCGCCGCTGTTCCCCTGCTGTCCCCCGCTGTCCCCCTGCTGTCCCCGGCTGTCACCCCGGAAGGCCGTGCCGCCCGTCCCTGGGCGGAATCCGAGCCGTCCACGAGTGGGCGCACTCACGCTGGGGGTCCAGTCGGCGAACCCCGGAGGGCACTGTGTGGCGGAAAGCACTGGCGGCGATATGGGAGTCCCTCTCCACGTACGGAATGCTCTGGATGGTGCCGCACGTGCAGGTGCGGAAGGAGGAGCCGACGGCCCCGGATCCGCAAGGGTCCACGGTGAATAAAGGGGGGCTCGAGAGGGCCGAGTCAAGCTCTGGCCAGAGATGACGCGTTCGCGGTCGTCTGCAACGGCCCGCCCGTCGGGCGGGTCGCCAACGGGGCTATGGGGGCGATGATGGCTGTGCCCAGGAACTTCACGGAACTCGCACTGCGGAGAATCCACGAGCGGCCCGAGGCGACCGCCTACCAGTTCGTCCGGCCGGGCCCCGGTGAAGGTCTCGAAGCCGATTCCCTCAGCTACGGCGAGCTGGGCGCGCGCTCCCTGCACCTGGCCGGCTGGCTGCAGGAGCGCGGCTGCCACGGACAGCGGGTGCTGATCCTGCACACCGACGGCACTCAGTTCGTCACCAGCTTCCTGGGCTGCCTGCTGGCCGGAGCCGTGGCCGTCCCCGCACCGCCTCCCAGCGGTGCCCGGCAGAATGTGGAGCGCGTCGCGAACATCATCAAGGACGCCGCCGTCAGCTATCTGATGACGGACTCGCACAACGCCTCCGCCGTCTCCCAACTGCTCGCCACCATCGGCCATCCCGAGGTCGTCTGTCTGGCGACCGACCGGATGACGGGCGGAGCGGGCCCGGGCGGCGCCCCGGAGTGGAGCGAGCCGGGACTCTTCCCGGACGACGTGGCCTACCTCCAGTACACCTCCGGGTCGGTCAGCGAGCCCAAGGGCGTCATGGTGACGCACCGCAACATGCTCGCCAACCAGGAGGCCGTCCGGCAGGGGATGCGGACGACCCGGGAGTCGGTGGTCGGCGGCTGGCTGCCGTTCCACCACGACATGGGTCTGGCGGGCCACCTGCTGCACCCGCTGTGGCTGGGCAGCAGAGGTGTACTGATGCCGCCGGTCAGCTTTGTCAAACGCCCGGTCAACTGGCTGCGCATGATCGGCACCTATGGCATCACCACGGGCGGCGGCCCGAACCTCGGCTACGACCTGTGTCTGCGCCGCGTCACCGACGAGCAGCTGGCCGGGCTGGATCTCTCCGGCTGGACGACGGCCGTCAACGGGGCCGAGCCGGTGCGCGTGGAGACGATGGACGCCTTCGCCGAGCGGTTCGCGCCCGCCGGGTTCCGCCGCTCCGCGTTCTACCCCTGCTACGGGCTGGCCGAGGCGACCTTGCTGGTCTCCGGGGGATCGCCCGGAGCACCGGCGCTGGAGCGCACCGTCGACAAGACCGACCTGGAGCACCACATGGTCTCCGAGGCGCGGCCCGGCAGCCCGAGCCGCACCCTGGTCAGCTCGGGCATCCCGCGCGGCTGCGAGGTGCGCATCGTCGACCCGGAGAGCCATACGCAACTGCCGCACGGCCGGGTCGGCGAGGTGTGGGTGCGCGGGGACAGCGTGGCGCACGGCTACTGGAACCGGCCGCTGGACAACGCGCACGCCTTCCAGGCCACCATGGCCGACGGCACCGACGGATATCTGCGTACCGGGGACCTCGGAGTGCTGGAGTGCGGGGAGCTGTTCGTCACAGGGCGGCTCAAGGACATCATGATCGTCGCCGGCCGCAATCTGTACCCGCAGGACATCGAGCGCAGCGTGCAGCAGGTCAGTGCGCTCTTCGGCTCCAGCGCGGCGTTCTCGGTCGAGTCGGACCGCGACCATGTGGTCGTCGTCCAGGAGGTGCGCACCAGCCGCAACTACGACACCCAGCTGGCGTCGCTGGCCGCTGACGTGCAGCAGTGCGTGGCCCGCGAGTTCGAGGTCGCCGCGGAGAACGTGCTGCTGGTGCGCCCCGGCACGGTGCGCAGGACCACCAGCGGCAAGCTGCAGCGGCGCGCCATGCGGCAGATGTTCCTGGAGGGCCAGATACAGCCGCTGCACGAGGTGGTCGCGCCGGAGGTGCGCAAGCTCGTGGAGGCCGGCGCTGACGCGCGCGGGGGCAGCCGTAAAGGCGCACGGGAGCGGGGGTGACGGTGCCCGGCGGTGCGCGGGCCGTGCGCTGGCCGCTGGCCGAACGGCTGGAAGCCCGGCTCGGCGACCCCGGGGACGGCAGCAGCCCGCTCGCCTACGCCCCCGCGGCACGGCAGGACGCGGACGAGGAGTTCCCCGCAGCGGCCTGTGCCGCGCTCGACGCGCTCGGCGCCCAGCACTACTACGTCCCCGTCCAGTACGGCGGGAAGCTCACCGGGCTGCCGCAACTGCTGGAGCTGGTCCGTACGCTGGCGCGCCGCGATCTGACCTGTGCCGTCGGCCACGGGAAGACCTTTCTCGGCGCGGTGTGCATCTGGGTCGCCGAGGAGGGCGCCGGTGCCGAGCGGCTGGCCGGTCTGGTGCGTGCGGGTGAGCCCGTCTCGCTGGGGCTGACCGAACGCGCACACGGCAGCGACCTGATGGCCGGCGAGGTCGTCGCCGAACGGTCGCCGGAGGGCTACCGCATCACCGGTGAGAAGTGGCTCATCAACAACGCCACCCGCGGCCGCCTCGTCTGCCTGCTGGCCCGCACCGCGCCCGAGGGCGGACCGCGCGGCTTCAGCCTGTTGCTGGTCGACAAGGCGGAGCTGCCGCCGGGCACCTACCGCACCTTGCCCAAGGTGCCCACCCTGGGCATCCGGGGCGCCGACATCAGCGGTATCGCCTTCGAGGGCGCGCCGGTCGGCCGGGACTGTCTCGTCGGCAGGGAGGGTGAGGGCCCCGAAACCGTGCTGAAGGCCCTGCAGATCACGCGCTCGCTGTGCACCGCGCTCTCGCTCGGCGCGGCCGACCACGGGCTGCGGCTCGCCTACGGGTTCGCGGCCGCGCGTGAGCTGTACGGGCGGCGGATGCTGGATCTGCCGCAGGTGCGGCGGACGCTGGCCGAGTGCTACGGCGATCTGCTGGCCGGCGAGGCGCTGAGCGCGGTCGCGGCGCGCAGCATCCACACGCTGCCGGGCGAGCTGAGCGTCACCTCGGCCGTCGCCAAGTACCTGGTGCCCACCATGGTCGACCGGGTGCTGCTGCGGCTGCGCGGGGTGCTGGGGGCGCGCGCGTTCCTCAGCGACCACCACGAGCACGGACGGTTCCAGAAGCTGGAGCGCGACCACCGCATCGTGGGCATCTTCGACGGCAACACGATGGTGAACCTCTACGCGCTCACCGCGCAGTTCCGCACCCTGGCCCGCGCGTATCGGGCGCTCGGCGGGCAGCCCGAGAGCCGGTCCGCCACCTTCTGCCTCGCGCGCGGGCTGCCGGATCTGTGCCCTGACCGGCTCAGCCTGCTGGCGCGGCACGGCAGCACGCTGCTGGGCTCGCTGCCCCGGAACACGGCGGCGCTCGAGAGCGCAGCGGCGCGGGACGCCGGGCTGGCGGCAGCGGCGCGGTCGGCGCGCACCCTGACGGTGGCCTGCGGCGAGTTGCACGCCCGGATGGGGGCAGCGCGGCTGGTGCCGGGCGGAGCACCAGCCGAGAGCTTCGAGCTGGCGCGCGGCTACAGCAACTGCTTCGCCGCCGCCTGCGCCGTGGGGCTGTGGCGGCACAACAGCGAGGTGCCGCCGCTGTGGCTCCATGCGGTGCTGGACCGGCTCTCGAGCGGTCTGGAGGAGGCTGTACCAGGCAGTACCGGGCCGTTGCCGCGGCCCTGGGGGGTGGAGGAGGAGGCGCGGGAGCCGCTGTACGAGCGGCTGCTGGAACGGATGGCCGCACAGTACGCGGCGGGGGAGCTGTTCTCCTTGCTCCCGTGCCGCATAGCGGAGGGACCGCCATGCTGACTCCGACCGAGGGCACCGGGCACACCGAGGGCACCGGGCACACCGAGGGCACCGGGCGAACCGCGGATACCGGGGCCGAAGAAGAGCTCCGCATCCAGTACCGGATCGCGGACCTGGAGCGCCGGTTCGGCGACCCGGTGGACCCGGACAACCCGCTGGGCATCGACGCGCTGCTGGCCGCCGACGAGCGCGGCGAACTGCTCGCCGAGGCGGAGGACGTGCTGGCCGACTTCCAGCTCAACGCCGAGTTCGTGCCCCGCAGGTGGGGCGGCAGGCTGGACCGGGTCGACACCATGGGCCGGGTGCTGCGTGCCGTCTTCCGGCGGGACGCCAGTCTGGGGCTGGGGTACGGCGCCACCTCCTTCCTCGCCGCGGTGGCCGTGTGGGCGGCCGGGACACAGGAGCAGCAGCGGCGGGTGGCCGAACTGTTGCTGGGCGGCGGCCGGCTGGCGATCGCCTACCACGAACTGGCGCACGGCAACGACTTCGTACGCAACGAGTTCCGCGCGACTGAGGAACCAGGGGGCGGCTTCCGGCTCGACGGCGTCAAGCAGGTCATCAACAATGTCGTACGCGCCGAGGCGCTCGTCCTCTTCTGCCGTACCGACGACGCCGCGGGAAGCCGCAGCCACTCGGTGCTGCTGGCCGAGAAGGACCGGCTCCCCGAGGGCCGACTGCGCTATCTGCCGCGCTATGCCACCGTCGGGGTGCGTGGCTGCCAGAACGCGGGCATCGAGTTCACCGACTGTCCGGTGGCCGGTGACGCGCTCGTCGGCGAGCTGGGCGACGGTGTCGAACTGGCGCTGCGCTCCTTCCAGATCACCCGCAGCGTCGTACCGTCGATGATCCTGGGCGGGGGCGACACGGCGCTTCGTACGGCCGTGAGCTTCGCCCTGAACCGGCAGCTGTACAACCGCTCGGTTCTGGAGATTCCGCACGCCCGTGCCACCCTGGTGGGCGCCTTCACCGATCTGCTGATCTGCGACTGCCTGGCGCTGGCGGCCACCCGCGCCGTCCATCTGCTGCCCGCCGAGACGAGTGTGTACGCGGCGGCCGTGAAGTACCTGCTGCCCAAGCTGCTGACGGACACCACCTACGACCTGTCGGTGGTGCTCGGCGCCAACTTCTATGTGCGCGGCGGCGAGTACGGCGCGTTCCAGAAGCACGTACGCGACCTGCCGATGATCAGCCTCGGCCACGCGGGCACCGCCGCCTGCCAGGCGACGATCATTCCGCAGCTGCCCCGGCTCGCCCGCGCGGCCTGGTTCACCGGACCCCCTGCCCCTGACGGGCTGTTCCGCATCCGGGACCCCCTCCCGCCGCTGGACCCGGGGCTGCTGGAGCTGGTGGCGACGTCGGACGGACTGGCGTGCTCCCTGGCCGGGGCAGCGGAGGAGCTGGCCGGGGACGGCGGCAGCGGCCTTTCCGCCCGCACCGGCGAGTACGGGGAGGCGCTGGTCGCACTGGCCGGCGAGCTGGAGGCGGAGCTGCGCGGCCTCCAGGAGGAGTGCGCCGCCATGCCCGCCAAGGACCGCACGGTGCTGGCCAGCCCGCGCTCCTACGCGGCGGCCGACCGCTACGCACTGCTGCTGGCCGCCGCCGCCTGCCTGGGCGTATGGCGCAACCAGGGCGCGGGGCAGGGCACCGGCCCGGGCGCCGGGCAGGGCGCGGACCGCGCCGCGGACCCGCACGGGGCCCGGGCCGGCTTCCTCGCCTCCCCGGTGTGGCCGGCCGTCGCCCTCACCCGGCTCGCCAAGCGGCTCGGCCGCCCGCTGCCCAAGCTGCCCGCAGGCTGGGAGGAACACCTGCTGGACGAGGTGCTGTCGCGCTACCACGAGGCCCGCAGCTACGACCTCTACGACACCCCGCTCGCCGGCTGAAGAGCCACGACGAGCAGCAGGACGAGGAGCATGCCATGGTGCCGCAACCGACCGGAGCCCACGTCCCCGATCCGCCGGGGACGCAAGCGCCGATGGGAGAGCGCGAGTTCACCCGGTGGCTGAAGGCGCGGCTGGCGGAGTTCCTGGGCCGCCCGGCCGAGGACATCGACCCGCGCACGCCGTTCGCCGAGTACGGACTGGACTCCGTGGCCGCGCTGAGCCTCTACGGGGACATCGAGGACGAGTTCGCGCTCTTCCTGGAGCCCACCGTCGCTTGGGACCACCCCACCGTGGAGGCGCTGGCCCGTTGCCTGGCCGAGGAGTACGCGAGCCGGGGCGGCCGGCCCGACCCGGACACACCGGCGGAGGTGTGACGATGCCGAGCGCCGACGCCGCCGACACTTCGACGCCGCAGGCGGGTCCGCGTGCCGTCGCCGTCGTCGGCCTGGACTGCGCCTTTCCCGGGGCGCCCGACCCGGCCGCGTTCTGGCGGCTGCTGAACGGCGCCGAGCACGCGGTCGGCGCCCCGCCGCCGTCCCGCTTCCGCGCCGGGGCCAAGGGCGCCTTCCTCGCCGACGCCGACGCCTTCGACCCCGGCTTCCTGGGCATCTCCACCGCCGAGGCGAGCGCCATGGACCCGCAGCAGCGGCTGCTGCTGCAGTGCGCCTGGCGGGCCGTGGAGGACTGCGGGGTGCCGCCGTCCGAGCTGGCGGGCAGCCGCACCGGGACGTACGTCGGCGCCATGTCGGACGACTGGGCGCGGCTGGCGCTGGCCGACCCGGCCGCCATCACCCCGCGCACCGGAACCGGCAGCGGGCGCTCGATGCTCGCCAACCGGCTCGCCTACCAGTTCGACCTGCGCGGCCCCAGCCTCACCGTGGACACCGCCTGCTCCTCGTCGCTGGTGGCGGTGCACCTGGCCTGCAACGCGCTGCTGACCGGCGAGTGCGACCTGGCGCTGGCCTGTGGTGTCAACGTGGTCATCGGCACCGCGCTGGACCAGATCTACCAGCAGGCCGGACTGGCCGCCGCCGACGGGAGGTGCAAGCCGTTCGCCGCGGAGGCCGACGGTATCGGTCGCGGTGAGGGCGTGGGCGTGGTGGCACTGCGCAGACTGGACGAGGCGGTGCGGCACGGCGATCCGGTCTACGCCGTCATCCACGGCAGCGCCGTCAACCAGGACGGGCGCAGCAACGGCATCATGGCGCCGCACCGCGCGGCGCAGCGGGAGGTCGTCACCGCCGCGCGCGTACGCGCGGGCGCCGAGCCCGGCCAGATCCGCTACGTCGAGGCACACGGCACCGGCACAGCGCTCGGCGACCTGATCGAGGTCCTCGCCCTCGACGACGCGCTGGGCGCCCGGCAGGGCCCGCGCACGGTGCCGCTCGCGCTGGGTTCGGTCAAGGCCGCCATCGGGCACACGGAGGGCGCCTCGGGCATGGCGGGGCTGGTCAAAGCGGTACTGGCGGTGCACAACGGCGCCGTGCCGCCGGGGCCGCCCGCGGGCACCGAGAACGGTCAACTGGGCCTGCACAGGCGGCGGATGCGGCTGGTGGACGAGCCGCTCAAGCTGGCGGAGCAGGGGCCCGACTGCCGGGTCGGGGTCTCCAGCTTCGGCATGGGCGGCACCAACGCACACCTCGTCCTGGGCCCGCCGCCCCCGCTCCCCCCTGCCGAATCCGAGGGTGCCCTCGGGGTGTTCACCCTCTCCGCCGACACCCCCGAAGCGCTGCGCTCCAACCTCCGCGTCCAGGCCGCCGCCGCCGCGCGTACCGGGGAGCGGGACCTGGCGGCGCTGTGCCGCACGAGCAACCGGGTGCGGGCGGCGCAGCCCTGCCGTTTCGCCGCCGTCGCCGGTACAGCCGGGGAGCTGGCCCAGGCGCTGGCGACGGCGGCCGAGACGATGCCGGAGCCGGTCGCGGCGGCCGAGGAGCCCACCGTGGCCTTCGCGTTCACCGGACAGGGCGCCCAGTACCCGGGGATGACGGCCGCGCTGTACGAGAGCTCGCCGCTCTACCGCGGCTTCCTCCAGGACGCGTCGGCCGCGCTGCTGGAGTGGACAGGCGAACCGGTGCACGAGCTGATCCTGGGCGGCAGCGAACGGGTGCACCGTACGGGCCTCACGCAGCCCGCGCTCTTCGCCGTCGAGTACGCCCTGGCCAGGACCCTGACGGAACTGGGGCTGCGGCCGAGTGCGGTGATCGGGCACAGCGTCGGCGAGTTCGCTGCCGCGGTCATCGCCGGCGGGCTGGAGCTGTCGGACGCCGCCCGGCTGGTGGCGCGGCGCGGCGCGCTGATGGAGGCGCTGCCCGAGGGCGGCGGCATGCTCGCCACCCGGGCCCGCGAGCGAGAGGCGCGAGCGCTGGCCGAGGCGGAGCCGCTGTGCGCGGTCGCCGCCGTCAACGCGCCCGGCGCGACCGTGCTCTCCGGCGACCGCGCTGGACTGGCCCGCATCCGGGAACAGCTGGAGCGGAGCGGCTTCGGCTGCACCGAGCTGACCGTCTCGCACGCCTTCCACTCCCCGCTGATGGAGCCGGTGCTCGCGGCGTTCGCCGAGGCCGCCGACGGAGTGCGCGCCGCGCCGCCGAGGATTCCGTTCCACTCCACGGTGCGCGGCGGGCCGCTACCGGAGGGCACCGCGCTGGACACCGCCTACTGGACGGCGCAGATACCTGCGACCGTACGGTTCGAGGAGGCCGTCAGCTCGCTGTGCGCCGAACCTCCCACGCACATCGTGGAGATCGGCCCCAAGCCGGTGCTGTGCGGGCTGCTGCGCCGGATCAACGCCGCACGCGGAGTCGCTGCGCTGGCGCCTTGCCGCGATGTCTCCTCCGGAATCGAGCAGCTTGCCGAAGTGGTGGCCCGGCTGTACGAGGACGGCCTCGACCCGGAGTGGGAGCGGCTGTACGCCCACGCGGACCGCCGCACCGTGCGGATGCCCTCCCATGTCTTCGCCACCCAATGGCGCTCCTGGCAACCTGCGTCCCCCGCAATGGGGGCTGCGCTTGCCGGCCCTGCGCCTCTGGGGGCACCTCCCGGACGGAGTCCGGGGGAGCGGACCGGACGGAGTCCGGGGGAGCAGACCTCCCAAGCGCAAAAGGGCGCCCCTTCAGGGGCGAGGGGAACTGCGCGACCAGCCACAGCCAACCCACAGCCCGCAACCAACGGACAGGGGCAGCCCCTCGCCGGCATCCGCACCGTCGTCGCCGAGATCATCGGTGGAGCCCCCAGCGATCTGCACGAAGAGTCGCGCTTCTACGACGACCTCGGCTTCGACTCCGTGATGCTCATGGAACTCAAACACCGGCTGGAAGTGCGCTTTCCCGACCTGGGCGAGCTGTCACTGCCCGAGATGCTCGCCAGCCTGGTGAGCATCGGCACCCTCGCCACCTATCTGCGCGGCCTGCTGACGACACCGGCGGCCGTCTGATGCCCCGCGCCGGCGCCGGGGCAGGCACCACGGCGGGAGCCGCAGCCGTCCATCTGCTGGGCACGGGCACCGCGCTTCCTGGAGAGCCGGTCGGCAACGACCGGCTCTCCCACCGCCTGGGCATCCCTTCGGCGTGGGTCGAGACGTTCATCGGCACCAGGACCCGGCACTTCGCCGTCGACCTGGACAGCGGCCGGGTGCGCTGGACGCTGGAGGACCTGTGCACCGACGCCGCGGACCGGGCACTGGCCGACGCCGGGGCCGAGCCCTCCGAGGTCGGCTTCATCGTGCTGGCCACGGCCACCCCGGACGCGCTGATGCCGACCACCGCCGCGCTGCTGGCCGACCGCCTCGGCATCGAGGGCGCCGCCGCGTACCAGCTGCAGTCCGGCTGCGGCGGCGCCGTGCAGGCGTTCGCCGTGGCGCGCGCCCTGCTGTCCGTCACCCCGTCCGGTCTCGGGCTGGTGGTCGGCGGCGACGTGTGCAGCAAACACCTCGATCTGTCCCAGGACTTCCGCGAGCTGCCGCCCGGCGCCCTCGTCAACTACGTACTCTTCGGCGACGGCGCGGGAGCCGCCGTGGTCAGCGGCACGCGACGCCCCGGCACCCAGGCGGTGCTCACCCATCTCGAACACCGGCTGGCGGGCCTCGGGCTGCCGCCGGGTCAGCGCGTCGAATGGTTCGGCGCCGCCGACCTGCGCTCCCCGGACTCCCGGCCTCCCGCGGTGACCGAGGACTACAAGGCCGTCGAGCACCGGGTGCCCGTACTGGCCCGCGAGCTGCGCGACACCCTGCTGACCGCCTCGGGCTGGCGGCCCGAGACCGTCGACTACCTCCTGCCGCCGCAGCTCAGCGGCCGGATGACCGAGCGGATCACGAGCGAGCTGGGCCACGGATTCGAGTGGGAGCCGGTTTCCTGTGTCGCGGAGACCGGCAACAACGGCAACGCGCTGGTCTTCCTCCAGCTCGACCGACTGCTACCCCGCCTCACCCCCACCCAGCGAGCCCTGGCCCTCGCCGTCGAGTCCAGCAAGTGGATCCGGGCCGGCTTCACCGTGGAGGCACCCCAGGAGGCCCCCGATGCGTGACCGAGACCTCGTGCGGCGCTCCTCGCCGGGAGCCCGACTGCGCACCCTGCACGCCCAGGGCCGGCTCGCCACCGGCTACCCGGACCTGCGGGAGCTGCTCGCCGACGCGGGCCCCGATGAGCTCGACTTCGCCGGACGGGTGCTCGCCCCGCTCGACCCGGACGAGGTGCTCGGCCACCACCCGGAGACGCCCACCGTCCGGATCGCCGTCACGGGACGCGGCACCGTCGGCGACGTGGTGCCCGCACTCACCGGTCAGCTGGCCCGGCACGGCATCCTGGCCCGCACCCGGGTGTGCGGTGCAGGCGGCTACCTGGGCGACCTGGCCGACCCCGGCTCCCCGCTCTACACCCACGCGCCCGACGTCACCCTGTGCGTCCTGGACCCGCTCACCGTATGGGACAAGGTGGCGGCGCCCTGGCAGCCGATCGAGGTGAGCGTCGCGGCCGAGAGGCAGCGCAAGGCGCTCGGCGAACTGGCCGCCACACACGCCGCCTGCGCACCGCCCGGCGCCACCCTCGTGCTGAACACCGTGCCCCTGCTGCACCGCTTCACCCACCAGCTCACCTCTCTGGCACAGCGCGCGGAACTGGGCGGACTGTGGCGGCAGTTCAACGCCGACCTGCTCTACATGGCACGCCCCTCCGACGGGCTGGCCGTCCTCGATCTGGAGCCGGTCACCAGCGCCGGGGCCCGCGCGGACGAGCCGAGGCTCGGCGCCTACGCCGACGCGCACTGCACAGCCCAACTGCTTACCGGCTACGCCCGCGAGGCCGCCCACCTGATCCGCGGACTGCGCGGCCAGGCCAAGAAGTGCCTGGTGCTCGATCTGGACGGCACCCTGTGGGACGGCGTGCTGGCCGAGGACGGGCCCGAGGGCGTCACCGCGGCCGGCTCCCTGCGCGGTGCCGCTTTCGGCGCCTTCCAGCACACCGTCAAACAGCTCGCCGCACAGGGCGTGCTGCTCGCCGTCTGCAGCAAGAACGACCCTCAGGACGTGGCCCGCGCCCTGGCGGAGCATCCCGAGTTCCCCCTGAGCGCCGACGACTTCGTGACCGTCGTGGCCGACTGGGGCTCCAAGGCCGAGGGCGTGCACACCATCGCCGAACGGCTGGGCATCGCGCCGGAGGCGGTGGTCTTCGCCGACGACACACCCTTCGAGCGGGAGACCGTCCGGGCCGGCGTGCCCGGTGCCGCCGTGGTCCCGCTGGACAGCGAGCCCGCGCTGCACGCCGAACGCCTGCTCGCGGACGGCTGGTTCGACACCCCGGCGCTCACCGACGAGGACCGGCTGCGGCCGGTGCGCTACGCCCAGCGGGCGGCCCGCGAGCGGTTCGAGGCCGGCTCCGCCGACTACCGCGCGTTCCTCGACAGCCTGGACCTGCGAGTGGAGATCTCTCCCCCGTACGAGCACGAACTGGCCAGGCTGGCGCAGCTCAGCCTGCGCACCAACAGGTTCAACCTGACCGGCGAGCGGCTGAGCACCGAGCAGGTGCGGCAGCGCGCCGCAGCGCCCGGCGCCGTGGTGCTGGCCGTCCGTGCGGCCGACAGGTTCGGTGACGACGGGGTGGTCGGTGCCGTCTTCGCCCGGGCAGGAGCCGGCCGGCTGTCGGTGGACAACCTGGTGCTCAGCTGCCGGGTGCTGGGCCGGGGCATCGAGGATGCCACGGTGAGCGGGCTGCTGCGGGCCGCACGGGAGGCCGGGTTCACCGCCGTGCACGCGCGCTGGAGTCCCACCCGTGCCAACGGGGCGCTGCGGACGCTGTGGCCCCAGCACGGCTTCACCACCATCGGCGGCCCCGGGACGGCCACCGAGATCCGCTTCCGTCACTCGCTCCGGCGGCTCGGCCCGGTGCCCGGTCACCTCAGGCTGCGACTGCGGCTGCCCGACGAGCGGCAGCCGGCGGTCCCGCGGGGAGGGAGGTGAGGGTATGCGCACCGTCGAAGAACTGATCGAACTGGCCAACACCCATCTCGGAACGGCGCTCGCACCAGCCGACGCGGCAGCGGAGCTGACCGAGCTGGCCGAGTGGGACTCCGTACACCTGTTGCGGCTGGTCGCGCTGCTGGAGCACGAACTGGGCCGCCCGGTGCCGGTGGACGCCGTGCTCCAGGCCCGCAGCCTGCGCGACATCTGGGCCGTGGCGGTGGGCGCATGACCGCCCGCGCCCCGACCGCCCGGCAGGCGCTGCCGGGCACGCTCGCGGTGGGCTCGCCGGGCCGCCGCCGGGCGGACGTACTCGACGGCGTGGTCACACGCCTGGAGGGCTGGCATGGCGATCACCTTGGGCCCCGCGACGGACGGCCGGACGGCGGAGGCGTTCGCCCACCCGGTGCGGATGAGCGGACCGGAGGGACCCTGGGAGCGGGTCCGCGTGGCGGTCGAGCGCCACGGCAGCGTCGTCGTGCACGGGCGGCTGGAGGAGTGGCTGCCGGCTGACCTGGACGACCCACGGCTGCGCCCGCTGCTGGGCCGGGACCACGCCCGCTTCCAGGCGATGACCCACCCGCAGGTCAGGTCCCGCTTCGTCGCTTCCCGGCTGCTGCTCAAACATGTGGCCTGCGCCGTGATCGAAGCGTCGCCCGAGAGCGTCGAGCTGGCCTACAAGCCCGGCGGGCGGCCCTATCTGCGCGGCCTCGACCAGATCGACATCAGCCTCAGCCACACCGAGAACCTGCTGCTCGTCGGCCTCACCCGGCGCGGCTGGATCGGCGTCGACGCGGAGGCCAAGGACCGTCCCATGCTGGGGCTGGGCACCGAGAACCAGGTCTGTACGCCCTACGAGCGCCGCACCCTGGCGCAGATCGCCGAGGAGCGGCGGAACGCGGCGCTGGTGCGGCTGTGGACGCTGAAGGAGGCGTACAGCAAGGCCATCGGGCAAGGGATGCGGTTCCGCTTCACCGAGTTCGGGTTCAGCCCGCAGGACCGCAATGTGCAGGTGCTGCGGCCCGACGGGGCGCCCGGCACCGGCGCCGAATGGGCGTTCCACACCTGCCTGGTGGACCGGGCGTACACCGTCAGCGTCGCCCTCTTCGACGCGGGCTTCGGCGATACGGACGACACGGCGGCGGCCACCATGCTGGACGCGGGGCTGATCGCCGCACTGGTGGAGGAGACGGGGGAGGCGGGAGACCGTGCGGAATGAGCGGAATGAGAGGCACGGCGGGGAAGCGCCGAGTGCGGAAGCGAGCGCGCTGAGCGCGGACGTGTGCGTGGTCGGCGGCGGACCCGGCGGCCGGGCCCTCGCGCTGGCGCTGACCCGGCTGGGCTGCGACGTCGTCCTGCTGGAGAAGCGCGACCCGGCGCGCGGCGCGGGCCCGGCCTTCCGGGGCGAGTCCGTCTCCCCTGACGGCGTACGGCTGCTGGATCTGCTCGGCGTCGGGGAACGGGTACGGCAGGCGGCACACCGGGTGGACCGGCTGGAGATCGAGGACGCAGGACAGCGGGTGCTCGACGTGCGGTTCGCCGACTTCCCCTACCGCTACCGGCACCCGGTCGAGCTGGCACAGCACACCCTGCTGACAGCGCTCGCCGAACAGACCGGCAGGCAGCCGGGCGGCTGTACCGTACTGGAGCCCGCCACCGTGACCGGACTGCTGGTGGACGGCCCCGCGGTGACCGGTGTACGGGCGAACACCCCCACAGGCCCGGTACGGGTGACGGCGGCGCTGACCGTCGGCGCCGACGGCCGCTACAGCGCCGTACGCAGACTGAGCGGACTGGCCGAGCACGCACGCCACACACCGCTGCAGCGCGACGTGGTGTGGCTGAAGCTGCCCTTCCCGGCGGACTGGGACCGGCGCGCCTACCGGGTGCGGATCGCGGGGGACAGCCACGGCCTCTTCCTGCCCAGCACGGACGGCACGCTCCGGGTGGGCCTCAACATCCCCAAGGGCGGGCTGCGGACGCTGCGCTCCGGTGGCCTCGGCGGACTGCACACCCGCCTCGACCGGCTGGCCCCGCAGGCGGGGGCCGCCGCCCGCACGAGCCTGCACAGCTGGTCGGACACGGCGCTGCTGGACATCTTCACCGCCGAGGTACCGCGCTGGTCGGCGCCCGGGGTCGTCCTGATCGGCGACGCCGCGCACACCCTCTCGCCCGTCCTCGGCCAAGGCGTCAACCACGCACTGGCCGACGCGGTGGAGTTGGCCACGCTGGCCGCCGAGGCGCTGGGCCGCGACCGACGGGCACACAGCCGCGCCCTCCTGGCGGCACTGCAGCTCTTCCAGCGCCGCCGGGAGCCCCACGTACGCCGCTCGCGCGCGCTCCAGCTGCGGCAGGAGCGGATGTTCACGCTCACCGCGCCCGCGGCCACCGCGCTGCGCCGTACCGTCTACCGCGCCCTCGACGCCAGCCCGGCGCTGCGGAGGCGGGTGCTGGCCCCCGCCTACTTCCCGGGCCACACCCCGCTGAGACAGGCGGCACGCACACCGGAGGTGAGGCTCGTATGAGCGTCACCGAGGCACCGCCGCTCGGCGAACTCCGCGCCCTCGCGCCCCTGCACGCCCGCGCGCAGGGCATCCCGGCCGCCCGCTGCCGTGCCGTCCTCTCCCGCATCCGCACCGCGTACGGCGACGACGCCGACTCCTGGCCCGCCGTCTGGAACCGCGCGGGAGACGCCCTCGCGGCGCGCGGCCACCACCTCGACGCGGCCCGCCACTACGCGCTGGCCCGCTTCCCCTCCGTGGACGGACCGGCACGCGAGCGCGCCCAGCGGCTGTGCGTCCGCTCCTTCGACCGCTGGCGCGCCACCCGCCCCGGCATCGGCCGACTGGAGGTCGAAGCCCCCTCGGGCGGAGGGCGGTTCGCGGCGTGGACAGCCGGTCTTTCCCGGCAGGCGCCCCGCCCGCTGATCCTGGTGTGCGGCGGCATCGTCTCCGTCAAGGAGCAGTGGGCTCCGCTGCTGGCCCGCGCCGCCGCGCTGGGTACAGCCCTCGCGGTCACCGAACTGCCCGGCGTGGGTGAGAACACGCTGCCGTACGACACCGCGGCACCCGCCATGATCGGCGCGCTCCTCGACCGCCTCGCGGACAGCGCCGACGTCCGCCGCACCCACGCCATAGCGCTCAGCTTCGGCGGCCACCTCGCGCTGCGGGCCGCGCTGGAGGACCGCCGCCTGGTGGGCGTCTCCACCGTGGGCGCTCCCGTACGGCACTTCTTCCTCGACCACGACTGGCGCACCGGGCTCCCGACGACCACGGCGCACACGCTGAGACGGCTCACCGGCCGCCCCCCGGCCGAACTGGGGGAGTGGGCGCTGACGGCCGACGAACTGGCCCGGCTGAGGGACCTGCCCGTCACCTATGTCGCCGCGCTGCGGGACGACATCGTGCCGCTCAGCGACGCCGCCGCACTGGCTGCGGACCCGGCAGCGCGGCGGCGGTTCCTCGTGGTGGACGACGAGCACGGCGCCCCCGCACATCTGGCCCGCGTCCGCCCCCTGCTGCTCGGCTCGGCCCTGCGCGACCTGCGAGTCCACCCGGTGCGCAGCGCAGCCCTGTGCGCTGTCGCCGGAGCGCTCAGGACCCGTCGGGGGAGGGTGCGGACATGACCGGCTGGAGCTGGCGCAGCCCCTGGGGCCGGGTCTGCAGCGGCACCGTGGGCGCGGCGGCACTCTGCGCGGGCGCCAGGCTGGGCGGGCCCCGCAGCCGCGTGCTGTGGACCTGCGCCGTGCTGCCTGACGTCGCCCTGCTGTACGGGATCGCAGCGGCACCCTCCGCCTTCGACCCCCTCCCTGCTTACGCGGTCCGCCCCTACAACGTCCTCCACTCGCCCGGCGTCCCCCTCGCCCTCTTCGGCGCGGCCCGCCTGCTGGGCAGCCGGCCTCTCCATGTGGCCGCCTGCGGCTGGCTGGCCCACATCGCCACCGACCGCGCCTGCGGCTACGGTCCCCGCGCCCCGGACGGCTCCCGCCTGTAGCCCACGGCAGGGCCGCATGGGCTGGGCGGCCCGGCCCGCGCAGCCCAGCCCACGCGGTCCGTACCCGCCTGAATCGGAATTCTGGAAACCGCATCCGGACTGCGCGTAAAGGGTTTGGGTATCGCCTCACAGTGGGTGATGAAAGAATTCCTCGGATCGCCGCCTGGTCGGTGATCGACCAGGCGGCGACGGTGATCCGCCCGCGCTGACCAGTACGGGCGAATGTCTCCATGTCCGCGGTTCACTCATGGGCCACACTCCGTGCACCTGGAATTCGCTTGGCCACTCTTCTATCGAGTGGCTGGCCGGAATCGCCTGAGAAGCTCCCTCCTCGCCAGCCGCACGCAGCAGGCCATTACCAAGGATCGGGAATCATGGACGCATCCAGGAGGCCGAGAGCGATCATCGGAGGCACCGTGCCGGCCCTTGTCGGCGCACTCGCCCTGAGCGCATGCGGGGTCACCGATGTCTGGCGCGGGTCGGCCGTAGAAGAGAAACTCGTGGGCAGTGTGCGGGTGGACGGCTCCAGCACTGTCGCTCCGCTGTCCAAGGCCGCAGCGCAGTTCTACGGCTACAAGCAGCCCGATGTCCGGGTCACCGTGGAGACCTCCGGGACCGGCGGGGGCTTCAAGAAGTTCTGTTCGGGCGCCACGGACGTCGCTGATGCCTCTCGTGTGATCAAAGACACGGAGAAGGCGGCGTGCGAGGAGAACAACGTCAGGTACGACGAACTCGCCGTCGCGAATGACGCCCTGACCGTCGTGGTCAACAAGAACGTGCACTGGGTGGACTGCCTGTCGACCGCGCAGTTGAAGAAGATCTGGGAACCGGGCTCCGAGATCGACAGCTGGCAGCAGGTCGACCCGAAATACCCCGACGTGCCCCTCAAGCTGTTCGGCCCGGACACGGAATCGGGCACTTTCGATTACTTCACCGAGGCTGTCACCGGCAAAGCGGGTGCCTCCCGCACCGACTACCGCGACGCCGTGAACGACAACGACACGGCACGTGGCGTGGCCGAAAACCGGGGTGGAATGGGCTACTTCGGATTCTCCTACTTCGAGGAGAACGAGAGCAGCCTCAAATCTCTCATGATCGACAGTGGGGACGGCTGTGTCGTTCCCAGCGCCTCGAGCGTGCAGGACGGCTCGTACAAGCCGCTGTCCCGTCCGCTGTTCATCTATCCGGCCGCGAAGGCGCTCAAGCGGCCGGAGGTGGAGGGCTTCGTCGAGTACTTCGTCGGGCACCACGCTCAGATCGCGGCGAGCACCCGGTTCATCCCGCTCAGCTCCGAGCAGGAGGACAAGCTCAAGGCGGACCTCAAGAAACTCAAGGCAGCGGCCGGGTGACCCGTCGCCGCCCCCGGTCCGAGGGAGCGCTCAGTCCCACCTCACCGGCAGCTGAGTGAGGCGGTTGACCAGGAGGCCCGTGTGCATGCTGATCGCTCCGACGGGCGCGGCCAGCCGCATATCGGGAAAGCGGGTCGCCAGTACACGCAGCGCGATGGCGAGTTCGGCGCGGGCCAGTGGCGCTCCCAGGCAGTAGTGCGGGCCGTGGCCGAAGGCCAGATTCGGCGGCTGGGCGGAGTCGGCGGAGCGCCTCGGGTCGAAGCGGCCGGGGGCGGCGAAGCGGGCACCGTCCTGGTTCGCCGAGCAGATCGAGGCGATCACCGCGCTGTTGGCGGGCAGCACCCGCCCCGCGATCTGGACCGGTTCCGTGGTGACCCGCAGCGGCCCGCCGTCACCGATCGGGTTGATCCGCAGCAACTCCTCGACGAGCTCGTCGAGTTCGCCGACTCCGTCGTCGTCCTTCGGCACCAGACCCAGCCGGCCCGGGTGCCGCAGCAGGGTGAAGACGGAGGTGCCCAGCACTCCGACCGTCGTCTCGTGCCCCGCGATGAGCAACGTCATGGCGAGGGTGAGCAGTTCCCGCTCGCTGAGCCCGCCCTCCTCGTCGCGTACCGCGACCAGCGCGCTGAGCAGGTCCTCACCCGGCTCCCTTCGCTTTTCGGCCACCAGGTTTCCCAGGTAGCCCAGCAGCGCCTGCTTGTGCCGCAGCATCTCCTCCGGCGCGTGGGCTGTCAGCGACAGTACGGCGTCGGACCAGGTGCGGAAGCGCTCGCGGTCCGCGTAGGGGACACCGAGCAGCTCGCAGATGACGGCCACCGGGAAGGGGAAGGCGAACGCCGCGTTCAGGTCGGCGCTGCCGCCTGCCGCCGCCATGGAGTCGGCCAGTTCACCCGCCAGAGCGGTGATGCGGGGCCGCAGGTCCGCGACCCGGCGTGGGGTGAAGGCGCGGGAGACCATACCGCGCAGCCGGGTGTGCTCGGGCGGATCCATGGTGAACAGACCGCCCGCGTCGAAGGGGACGGCCGTCAGTTTCGGCGCCCCGGGCAGCACGGTGGCGGCCCGTGAACAGCGTGGGTCGGCGAGTACGGCGCGTACGTCGTCGTAGCGGCTGACCAGGTGTCCGGTGTCGCCGCTGGGCAGCGTGACCTCGGTGACCGGTTCCTCCGCACGCAGCCGGGCGTACGCGTCGGGGATCTCGGTGGCCGAGCTGCGCGGCGGCGGGTAGGAGAGGGCGCGGAGGCGGGCGGCGGAATGCTGGGCCATGTACGCACTGTTGAACTTTGGCCTCGAATCGTGGTCGAGCCGGTGTTGTGAAGGGCGCGACGCGGTATCCTCACGTCTCCAACAGCACGTAAGGCAGCCCGAGTCCGCGGGGGAACTCGACGATGATCTCAGTGGTGCTCGCCGAGGACATGCACATGGTGCGCGGTGCTCTGGTGGCGCTGTTGGGCATCGAGACGGACATCGAGATCGTCGCCGAGGTCGACTCGGGCTACGACATCCTGCCCACCGTCTTCGCGCACCGCCCCGATGTGGCGGTCATCGACATCGATCTGCCGGGCGTGGACGGGCTGACCGCGGCCGCCGAGGTGCACGAGAAGCTGCCGTCCTGCCGCACGCTGATCCTCACCAGCCTGGGCCAGCCCGGTAATCTGCGCCGCGCCCTGGAAGCCCATGTCTCCGGCTTCCTGCTCAAGGACGCGCCGCCGAGCAGACTGGCGGACGCCATCCGCCGGGTGCGCGCCGGGGAGCGCGTCATCGATCCCGAACTGGCGCTGGACGCCTGGTCGGCGCGGGAGAACCCGCTCACGGCGCGGGAGACGGAGGTGCTGCGGCTGGCGGCCGAGGGCGCGGAGGCCGCGGACATCGCGGGACGGCTGTTCCTGTCCGTGGGGACGGTCCGCAACTATCTGACGGCCATCGTCATCAAGCTCGGGGCCCGTAATCGGGTGGATGCTCTGCGCATCGCCCGGGAACAGGGCTGGCTGTAGCCGTACCGGAGGCCGGGGCCGGGGCCGGGGCGCTCGGGGGCGCCGGCCGTCGCTGTCCGGGGGCGGGCCCTGAGGCAGCCGTGCGGCCGGATGCCGGGTGCGGTATCCGGGCCTCCAGGTGGAAGCAGCCGTCCTCGCGCACATCGGCCTCCAGACTGCCCCCGATCGCGGCCACCCGCGCTGCCAGGTTGCCGATGCCGCTGCCCCCGTCGCTGTCCGGCCGCGGTGTGGTCGGGTCCTGCGGATCCAGGAGCGGCTGGACGCCGTCGTTGACCAGCCGCAGCATGGCGCAGTCCGCGTCGCCGCACACGGTGATCTGGCAGCGGCGCACCTTGCTGTGCCGCAGGAGGTTGGTGACCCCCTCGCGCAGCACGGTGGCCAGCACCGTGCCCACCGAATCCGGGATGTTCTCCAGCGTCGTGTCGACCTCCGCCTCGATGCCCGCCGCCTCGAACACCGAGACGGCCGAGGAGATCTCGGCGGGCAGCGAGATGTTGCGGTAGCTGCGGGCGACCGCACGCACATCGGCCAGCGCCTGCCGGGAGATCTCCAGCACGTGGGTCACCTCGTCCTTGGCGCGCGGCGGGTCGGCGTCCACCAGCCGGTGCGCCAGCTCGCTGCGCAGCGTGATCGCGGAGAGGCTGTACCCCAGCAGGTCGTGCAGGTCGCGTGCGAAGCGCAACCGTTCCTCCTCGACGGCCAGCCGGGCGATCTCCTGCTGTGCCGCGCGCAGTTGGATGACGATCTCGGCCAGCTTGGTGAGTCCGTAGACCACCGCGCAGGTGGTGAGCGTGGAGACGGCGTTGTAGGCCACCTCCAGCGTCGGCCAGCCCGAGAGCGAGGTGACGAGTACGACGCTGGCCAGACACCCGGCCATCCCCAGCCACGACCAGGGCGCCCGTAAGGTGAGCAGCAGCGACCCCGCCAGCAGCCCCGGCAGCCCGACCCAGGCCGTTCCCAGCACCAGCATCGGCAGGAAGGTGCAGATCGCCTGCACCGCCAGCACCCAGTGCTGGTAGGCGCGGCTCAGTCGCATCCCCCGCTGGGTGGTACGGGCCACCTGGGTGCCGAACATCACCGCGATGGCCGTGCCGCCGACGAGGATCTGCTTCAACGAGTCGCCGATGGTGAGCAGATGCAGCACGGCAGCGCCCAGGATTCCACTGAGCGCCACGACGAAGACCGTCAGCACGATACGGGGGGCCATCGCGACATCGACTCCGTACCCCAGCGGCTGCCGCGTCCGGTGTCGTTGCCTGTGTAAAGAGATACGCTTTCCCCCTGAGCTCACTGCGTGCTCTCCCCTCGCCCCGCCGAAGGTCTGCTCAGCATAGGCGAGGGGATCGGGTGCCACCATTGGCTAGACGAACACCGGGACGGGGTTCAGTCCGTCGTAGTCGACGGGTTCGGCGCGGCGTCCGAGCCGGACCGGCACATCGTAGAGCCTGCCGGGCGCGAAACGTGCCCAGAAGTGCCTAAGCCCGGGAACCAGGACCTTCACGACCGGAATGTCCAGATCGGGCCGCGTCTGGTCCAGCACCAACAGCTCCATACCGTGCCGGCGCAGCAGTTCGACCGCGTCCGCCACGTCCGTGCGCAGATCCGTACGGGGTGTGTAGGCGAAGTCGACGGCGCGCCGAAGAGGGGCGTCCGCATCCGGTGCCAGGTAGAACTGGTCGGAGACGGTGTGCCGGGTGCACCAGTCGCGGAAGACCGGGTCCTCGAAGCTGTGCCGGGTGTCCAGCACGGCGGGCAGCATCTGCGTCATCTCGGTCATCGCCCTGCGCAGCGCCAGCGCCGGGTCCAGATGGCAGCCGAAGCCGAAGACGATGTCCTCGCGGGCGCCGCCGGTGCGCCGGGAGAGCGCGCACATCACCGGGATGCCCAGGTCCGAGGTGAGGTCCAGCACCCACAACTCGCGCCCGATGGCGGCGTACGAGGAGCGCATCCGCGCGATCCACTCCTCGCCGAAGGACTCCGGGTCCACCTGCGGCTGCCGGGTGCGGTTGTACCACCACAGCGCAACCGCGTCCCGTTCCACCAGTTCGAGGAAGCCCTGGAGGATCGCGTCCTCCAGGCTGCTGCCCGCCGCGTTGCCGTTGGAGTCGGCACGGGCGAAGACCGGGGCGCCGGCCTGGTGCGGGGTGGCGAAGTAGAGCATCGAGGTGGGCAGCAGCCGGTGCCGCCGCTCGGTCAGCGACCACACCGGGGTCCAGTCGATGACCGCCGTCTCGTCGAACGGGTCGCAGACGAACTGGAACGGGGAGTGGAAGGCGTTCCACTCCCGCCTCCGGGCGAACTGCCGCTCGTCGTAAAGCTGGCAGGCGTTCGGGTGCACGGCCGCCTCGCCCAGCTCGGCGTACCGCCCGGGGACGCGCTCCTCGTCGCCCTGGAAGGTGCCCGAGTACCGCTCCAGCGCCTCGCACAGCGCCCCGACCCTGGCGTCCAGCTCGGTGACGCCCTTGCCCGCGCTGTGGCTGCGCAGCGCGGACCGCAGGGTGTGCACCCCGTTGCCGCGCAGCGCCGGATTGCTGCCGGAGACGTACGCGTTGAGGCCGGCGGGACAGCGTGGATCGCGTCGCAGCAGTCGCACCACCCCGGTGACGTCGCCCACCAGGTGCTCGTAGCGCTGAAGCATCTCGCTGCTGGAGCGCGAGCGGTGCCCGCCGCCGGTGGCCACCTTGGGCCGCGAGGTGAGCACCACGGGCTGTCGCGTACGCGCTGCGAACAGCGCGGGGTCGCCACAGGCCGGGCACTGCGGTCTTCGTTCGACCGGGTGGTGCCGCCCTTCGCCGCGCAGGCTGTCGAGGGTCCACACGGACGACTGGCGCCGGTCGCGGAACCCGCCCAGCCAGGCGGCGGCCTGGAGCGCCAGCAGGTGCAGCGCGCACGCGTGGCTGGCGGGGATGTGGGCGCGCGGCGGGCTGATCGGCGCGGCCAGGCCCAGCGCCCGGCCCAGATAGCTGTGCGCGCTCCTGTTGTGCCGCAGCCGGTGTTCCAGGCAGTGCCAGCAGGCGCCCTCGCCCGGCTGGAAGAACGGCCCGAGCCACGGCTCGACGCCGTACGGCTTGGCCAGCAGCCAGGGCCGGCCGGTGCGCCGCTGAGCGGCGTCGATATCGGCCAGGGCGGGCGAGAGATAGTCCTCGCACAGGACGACGGTGAGGGTGTGCGCGGTGCACTCCTCCGGCTCGACGAGTCCGACCCCGGCGGCCCGGAACGCCTCCCGTGCGGCGTCGACGCCCTCGCTCCCGCCGACGGACAGCAGCCGCACCCGTCCAGCCGACAGATCGGCGTCGGCCCGGACACCGTCGAGCCCGGCGGACTCCCAGAACGCCGCGGTGGCGTCCGGGGTACCGCGGCCCCGTTCGGCACCGCCCCTCGCTGCGGAGCCGGAGGGCGGCGAGAAGTCGGTGAGCAGATTGGCCTTCGACAACTGGCCCAGGATGCGGCCCAGCCGGCCCGGCGAGAGCACGCCGCGGGTCTCCCTGGCCAGCGCGGCCATGTCCCGGCTGCCGTCCAGCAGCGGTGCCAGCGTGGCCACCTCGGTTCCCTCGACTGCCGTGACGCCCTGCTCGGAGACGAGGTAGGTGGCATCACCCGGCACCACGGCCGGGCGCAGATGCTTGCGGAACCCCAGGAGGGGCAGTGCGGTGTTCAGCTCCATTCCGTGTCCCCCGCTTTCTGTCGCGCTGGTGCGAAGTCAGAAGGCTGTCTCGGCAGGCGCGAGGGATGCGCAGGGAAGACCCGGCTCGGCCGGGTGCGCGAACGTCCAGCTGCTGCACGCGGCGGAGTGGCCCACGGTGTCGCGCGGGTTGAGGCTGGTGATGGTCACCTCGGCCCCGGGCCCGCTGGGCAGCGCCGGGATGTGCGTCCGCTCGTCGGTTGCGATTCCGAACTCCGCCAGCACACTGCGCGGCTCGACCGCGTAGCGCACCGCGAGCGCCGGGTCGAGGCAGCACTGCGCGGTCAGTTCGGCGAAGCGCCAGTCCTGGTCCACCGAGTCCGCGGCGCCCTGCGCGCTGCTGACGGTGACCTTGGCGAGCGCGTGACCTGACATCGTGACGTCTCCCGTCTGGAGAGAGGAACCCATGGCCCCCCGTGGACTCATGGGGCGACGCTGTGGTGTGGGGAGTGGCCCGATCGTGTGGGTCCGATGCGCAGGACAGCAGTGTGAGTGGCACCCGGTGCGAGGGCCAGTGGGGGCTTCACGACCCTTCATGTGAAAAACTCATGGCTGCCTCCGCCGGATATCCGCCCCAAGATCGTGAGTTGCTCACTGTTCCACCGGCAGCGACGGGTGCGATTCTCCCTCTCGTATCCGGTGACATGTCTTCCGGCACGGCCTCGGCGGCACGTCGCCCCGGCTACACGTCGCTCTCGGTGCAAGTCGCCTTCAGCGGCACTTTCAGCCAGAACCGCCAACGGGGAGGCCCCAGATGCGTATCAGGGTGCTGGGAACTCTGCACGCCGAGACGGCGGGCGTCTCGATCGCACCGAGCGCGGCCAAGCCGCGGCAGATCCTGGCCCTGCTCGCTCTCCAGAGCCGGCACATCGTGCCGGTGTCCGACCTGATGGAGGAGGTGTGGGGGGCCGGTCCCCCGCGCAGTGCCCCCACCACGCTCCAGACCTACATCCTGCAGCTGCGCCGCAGGCTGCGCGCCGCGCTCGGGGCACCGGGTCCCCTGCCGGGCACCGGCACCACCGGGCCGTGCGACCCGCACGCGCTCAGTGACAAGGACATCCTCGCCACCCGGCACGGCGGCTACCAGCTGGAGGTCGCCGACTGCGACGTCGACGCGCTGGAGTTCGCACGGCTGACCCGCACCGGGCACGCCGCGTACGAGGCGGGCGACATGGCCAAGTCGGCACGGCTGCTGAACTCGGCCCTCGCTCTGTGGCGCGGCCCAGCGCTGGCCGACCTCCCGCACGGCAAGCACCTGTCCATCGAGGCCACCCGGCTGGAGGAGAGCAGGCTGGGCGCGCTGGAGCGGCGTATCGACGCCGACCTGCGGATGGGGCGGCACCGCGAGGTGCTGGGCGAGCTGTGCGCGCTGCGCGGCCGCTACCCGCTCTACGAGAACCTGCACGCGCTGCTGATGGTCGCCTTCCACCAGGACGGCCGCTCCTCGGACGCGCTGATCGCCTTCCGGCGGCTGCGCGGCACGCTCGTGGAGGAGTTGGGCCTGGAGCCCTCGCCCCGGATCGACCGCCTCCACCAGGCCATTCTCCGGGGCGAGGATGCCCTGGACGCCTGGCGCGGCTCCGGAACGGGCGAGGCGGCCGGTCTCGCGGGGTGATGAGCGCTCCACGAGCCCGGTCCACCCCACTTCGAGCTGTCGTCCAGTGCCGGTCGTGAGGATCTGGCCCTCGGCGACCGGCCCCGTCATGGGGACGGGGGAAGGGGGGAGGGATGAACGCGTATCTCGCGGCACCTCCCGGAAAGCGGCCGACGGACGCACCGCCCGCACCGGGCGGGGTGCCCGACGGTGACGG
Organism: Streptomyces spirodelae; assembly: GCF_017676385.1. Taxonomy (GTDB): domain Bacteria; phylum Actinomycetota; class Actinomycetes; order Streptomycetales; family Streptomycetaceae; genus Streptomyces; species Streptomyces spirodelae. Next base: position 120,525 of record NZ_JAFFZN010000021.1, on the reverse strand, counting down.
ATTACGGCTGTTCTGCTTCCACCACGCGGGCGCCGGCGCGCTCACCTTCGCACGCTGGCGCCGTGGCTTCGAACCCGGCGTATGTGTGCTGCCGGTCCGGCTCCCCGGCCGGGAGACGCGGCTGCGCGAGCCCCGCATCACCGACGCGCGCCGGCTGCTGGACGACCTCGAAGCGCAGCTGGGCCCGCTGCTGGAGCAGCCCTACGCCCTGTACGGGCACAGCCTCGGCGCCCTGGTGGCCTACCGCTTCGCGCAGCGGGTCCGGCACGCCGGCCGCCCCGCACCGGTGCTGGTGGGGTTGGGCGCCTGCCCGCCGCCGCATCTGCCGACGCCCCTGACCGACCAGAGCGAACTGCCCGACGCCGCGCTGCTGGCCGCGCTGAACCGCTACGGCACGCTGCCCTCCTACCTGTTCGAGCGCCCGCACTGGCTGCGCACCCTGCTGTCCACCATGCGTGACGACCTGCGGCTCGCCGCCAGCCTGCGCGCGGTCGGCGGTGCGGCGGACACCGGCCGGGACGAGCCGCTCGACTGCCCCGTGCACGCCTTCGCCGGCACCCGGGACGAGGCGGCACCGCTCGCCGCCGTCGCCCAGTGGCGCGACTGGACGCGCGGCCCGTTCGCCGCGCACGCCGTCCCCGGCGGCCACTTCTTCGTACGCGACACCGCGCTGCCCGAGCTGCTCGCGGCACAGCTGCGCAGCAGCGCACCGGTGCGGCGCGCCTCGCACCTGTCCGAGTCACCCCTCTAGTTCCGACGCACCTCCCGTTCCGACGCACTCACTGTTCCGAACGAGCACAGCCATTCCGAACGAGCACATACAACGCACCCGAAGGGAGCGAGAGATGGACATCAGCGTGCTGGGGCCCTGCCGGGTCGTCCAATCGGGGGTCTCCGTCGTCCCGACCGCGGTCAAACCGAGAAAGGTGCTGGCACTGCTGGCCCTCTACCCGGACCAGGTGGTCTCCGTCGCCTCACTGGTGGAGGAGCTGTGGGGGGAGTCCCCGCCGCGCAGCGTCCAGACCACGCTGCAGACCTACGTACTGCAGCTGCGCAACCTCATCGCGGCGGCGCTGGGCGACCGGCTTCCCGCCGATCTGCCGCACGGCGCCAAGAGCGTGCTGGTCACCGAGTCAGGCGGCTACCTGCTGGACACCCAGGGCGGAATGGTCGACGTCTCGGAGTTCGAACGGCTCTCCGGCGCCGGGCACCGGGCGCTGGAGGCGGGCGACTTCGTGGGCGCCTCCGCCTCCTTCCGCCGCGCGCTGGAGCTGTGGCGAGGTCCGGCGCTGGTGGACGTGCAGTGCGGGCCGCTGCTGGAGATCGAGGCGACCAGGCTGGAGGAGTCACGCCTGGGCATCCTCAACCAGCGCATCGAGGTGGACCTCAGCCTGGGCCGCCACCACGAACTGGTCGGCGAACTGTCCGGGCTGGCGGCCCAGCATCCGCTGCACGAGGGCATCCAGGCCCAGCTCATGCTCGCCCTCTACCGTTCGGGCAGACGCGGCAACGCGCTGGAGGTCTACCAGCGGCTGCGCGGCGTACTCTCCCGCGAACTGGGCCTGGACCCCTCACCCGACCTCCAGCGTCTGCAGTGCGCCGTGCTCGACTCGGCGGTCGAGCTGGAGCTGACCGGCGCGGCGCGCGAGGCGGCCTTCAGCGGCAGCGGGGGGCCGCTGAGGGCGCTGCGCGGCGGCTGACGCCGGCGAGGGGATACCGGACGCGGCAGCCGCCCGGGCGGTCGGCGAAGAGGCGGGCGCTCAGGGTGAGCGGGGCAGGAGCCGGGCGCACATACTCCTGCACCACGCTGTCGGCGTTCCGGAAGGCCCGCCGCACCGCGGCCGTCCAGGTGCGCTCGTCCGTCTCGTGGCCCGCCACGAGCGGACCCGCGCCCGCGACCGCGTGCTTGACGACGAACCGTTCGCGCTGGGCCAGCAGCAGCTCGGGGAGTTCCTGCTCGGTGCCGTGCCACCAGGTGCGGCCCGCCAGGGCGAGCCGTGTCCACGGCAGTCGGCGTTCCACCAAGGACCGCTCACCGTGGGTCATCCAGGGCAGCCCCTCGGAGACGAGGGCGAGTGCCCGCCTGTCGGCGAGCAGCGTGCTGCTGAGCGGCGGCAGCAGCAACAGCCCCGCGCGCTGCGCGTCCCGCAGCCGTGCGCGGTCCTGGTCGGCTGCCGGCCGGGCACCGCTCAGCAGCCCCAGCGCGTAGCGCGGCCTGCCGGGGCGGCCCAGCGCGCCGGGCAGCCGGTCGGGGCCGAGCAGGGCGGTGGTGAAACCGCGCTGCCGCAGGTCGTGTGCGTCGTCGGGGGCGAAGCCGGGGCCGACCAGGGCCACGGAGCGCGGCAGCCCCCGGTGTGCGCACAGGTCGGCGAGCGCGGCGGCGCGGGCGGCCCGCGGGTCGTGCGCGAACAGCGTCCCACCGGCCTGCCCCTGACTCGCGGAGGAGAGCGCCGTTACGTCCTCCGCGCTGTCGAGGGAGGCCCCGGCGCCCAGGGCCACGAGCCGCGGCCCCGTCTCGCCGACCACGAACTCGCCACTGGCCAGCATGGTGCAGCAGTCCGTCTCCGTGCTCTCCAGACCCGAGTAGGGCGGATGGTCGGCGGGGTCGGCGCCCAGTGCGACCAGCCGCTCGGGCCAGGTGGGGCCCAGCGCCAGCACCGCCCGGCGCACCAGCGCGAGCAAGGCGGCCGTGGTCTCGAAGAGTTCGTCGTAGCGGCCGTGCGGCAGCACGTGAGGGCGGGCGGGCGGCGGCCGCTCTCCGGGCCGCTCCTGTGCCGCCGTCATGACCGCCGTCCGCGCGGCGAGAGAGCCCGGGTGAGAACGGCGTGCAGTTCGTCGACGGAGTCCGCGTACCGGGCCAGCGGGCCCGGCACCGGGGGGCGGTCGTCCACGCCGTACGAGCCCGTACCGTGCACCACCACTTCCGACTCGGTGAGCAGGCCCCGGTCGAGCGCGTTCAGCACGCCGGTCAGCGCCATCACCAGTGACCACTCGCCCAGCCGTGCCGGATCGGCGGGGAGTTCGACACCTGCCGCGCGCAGCATGGCCCGCAAGGACGGATAGCGGGCCAGGCACTCGTAGCGCGAGACGACGATCCCGTCCCCGCCGTGGGTGTGCACCAGTGCGCTCAGTTCGGGCGCCGTGGCGGGGGCGCGTGTGAAGAAGGTGGGCTCCAGGATCTCCTGGGGGTGGTGGGCGGTGCGCGGGAAGTGCGGGTCGGGGGTGCCTCCGGCGGGCTGGTGGTGGAGGCGGCGGGCCCGGTCGTAGGCGTACGGCGGTACCCCTTCACGGCTGAATGAGCCGGTCAGCAGGTGGAGCACCAGATCGGGTGTGTGCAACTGCTGCACCAGCAGATAGCGCGCGGCGGGCGTCCCGTTCCTTCCGGCTGTCCCACCCCTCTCGCCCGCCCCGTCCGTCCCGTCCGGTTCCACCAGGGTGCTGCCAAGCCGGTGGCCCAGCAGCCCCGATCCGGTGCCGACCGCCTGGGCGTGCACCCGGCCGCCCGCTCCGGCCGCACCCAGCGCATCCTGCTCCACGAAGGCGCGCAGCGCGTCGGCGGCCCGGTGGTCGACCGGGTCGCGTACGTACCACAGCGCGGCTCCCGTACCGGTGCGCAGCGCGTGTGCGCGCTCCCGGCAGTACGCGGCGGCCAGTTCGTGCACCGCGCCCGGCTCCGAACCGTGGTAGAGGACCAGCGGATTGCGGCGGCGCAGCTCGGGGTGGCGGGCCAGCGCCGAGTCCGCCACCTTGTACCGGGAGCAGGCGGGCACCAGCGCGACCACCCGCACCTGGTCCGGGTGGGCCAGTCCGCACCGCTGGGCGCGCAGTACGGCGTCCCGCAGCGCGGTCGCCGCATTGCCCGAGGAGGGTGCCAGCAGCACGATCCGCTCTCCCGTGCACCGCGCATGGTGCACCGCTCGCGCCACGACGAGCAGCGCACCGGCCGACTGCGCCGAGCGCGCCTTTGGGGCGGCGCACAGGTCGAGCAGGTGCAGCCGGGTGCTGCGGTGGTCCGGCAGCCGTACGACTCGTGCCGCAGCGGCGGACAGGTAGGCGCGCAGCGGCCCGTCCAGCGGGGGGAGTTCACCGTCCGGGGTGAAGACGGCGGCGTCCTGCGGTGGAGGGGGAGCCGGGGTGGCCGCGCGTTCGTGCAGGGCACGTACCAGGGTACGGACGGTGTCCCAGTGGTCGGTCAACGGCCGGCTTCCGGCGGGTGCCGAGTGGTCCGGCGGCGCCGCGTGGTCCGGCGGCGCCGCACGCTGCCGGGAGGAGGCAGGGCCGGTGCGCGCGGTGAGAGTCATGGACGGTCCCCTCCTGGTCCGGCCGCCCGCTGCCCGGGCCGGCCCTCTCGACACCCCGCCGTTCCCCCCTTTAAGCTCGAATCACCGTCACAGATATGACATGAACGATATCGGTGATTCCTCGGAAATGCGGCGGTGAGCCGCAGGGAAAGGTAGCCCTGCCGGGTCGAGTGCCGGTCGAAGCCGGCCGGACCCGACCCCACCCGCGCCCGAGGAGCCGTCCATGACCCACCCCTCCATGCCCGTGCTGGAATCCCTCACCCGCACGTGGCCCGACATCGAGGCGGCGCACGAGAGCGCCGCGGGCGCCGGTGCCGCACTGCTGCGCAGCCGTGACGAACTGCTGGGCGCCCTCACCCGGCTCGCCACCTACGCCAGCGCCCGCGACGAACTGCTGCGCTCCCTGCGCACGCTGGCCGGAGCGCCCTGGGAGCTGGCCCGCACGGGAGTTCCGCAGCTGGCCCGGCTCTCCGTCGTCCTCCCGCAGCACACTGCGCTCTACTCCTACGTCCGCCACTGCCTGGTGCCCGCGCTCTACTGCGACGAGGTCGTGGTCCGGCCCGCGCCCCGCATCCGGGAGACCGCGTACGAGCTGCACCAGGTCATCAGCCGCGGGCTCGCCCCGCGATTGGCGGCCCGTATCCGGTTCACCGACGCCGCACAGCGCGACTTCGCACCCATGTGCGCCGAGTCGGATGCCGTCGTCTTCACCGGCAGCGCCGAGGCCGGCACCAGCTTGACGACCGAGGTCGGCGACGGGCCGCTCTTCCTCCTCTCCGGGCCCGCGCCCAACCCGCTGATCGTCGGCCCGCGTGCCGAACCGGCCGCCGCCTGCCGCGCCGTACTCCGCGCCAGACTGCACAACTCGGGGCAGGACCGGCTCTGCCCCGATGTGCTGTTCGTCCACCGGCTGCGGCTGAACGCACTGGTCGAGCAGTTGCGCGCCGAGCTGTCCGTGCTGACGGTTGGCGCCCGCGGCTGGCCGGACGCGGTACTGACCGCGCTCACCTACGGAGAGGCGGTGCAGGGTGCCGCGCGGTTCCTCTCCGCGCACGCCGACCGGGTGGTGGCCGGCGGCGGTACCGATCTGGAGCGGATGCAGGTCGAGCCCTCTTTGCTGGTCTTCGACGAGGACCCGGGCTTTCACCCGCCCCAGCTGGCCGGGCCGCTGTTCTGCGTCGTCCCCTACGAGGACCCCGAACTGCTGCGTGAGTGGGCGCGGGATCCGCTGGAAGTGGAACGCGGTATGTACGCCGCCGTCCTCGGGGAGCCGCGGTTGAGCGGGCGCACCCTCGGTACCGCCGTCGTGCTGCGGGATGCCACGCCGTTCGATGTGGAGGACGGCAACCAGCCGTGCGGCGGGTACGGCGCGCTTGCCAGCGGCGTACGCCGGGAGGGAGTGCTGCTGGGGAGGCCGCAGTTGCTCTCGCGGGAGGCCGCGCAACGGTACCCCGTGATCACCGGGCCCCTCCGGTAGCCCCGCGCCATTGGGGCGCGGGTCGAGTCGGGCTGTAGAGGGTGCTGCCACGGTGCGCGGGAGGCGAACACCTTCCCGAAGGAGGCCGACGGTGGCACACCGGACGCTCATAGTGGCGCGGATGGAGCCGGGCAAGGCCGACTCCATCGCGCGGATCTTCGAGGAGTCGGACGGGACCGAACTGCCCCACATGGTGGGCGTGGCGCGGCGGACGCTCTTCACCTTCCACGACCTGTACTTCCACCTCGTCGAGGCGGACGAGGACATCACCCCCAATCTGTACCGCGCCCGCAGCCACCCCCTCTACGACGACATCAACACCCGCCTCGCGCAGTGCGTGTCGCCCTACGACCCGAACTGGCAGGAGCCCAAGGACGCGATGGCGAACCCGTTCTACGTATGGACGAAGGACTCAGGGAGGATCCAGTGAGCGAGTTCACCCAGCGTGAGCTGGCCGAGAAGCTGCTGGAGTGTGCGGGCGAGGCCGAGGATGTGGACATCGCCGATGAGGCGGCGCTGGATGTGCCGTTCCTCGAACTCGGCTACGACTCGCTGGCGCTGCTCCAGGTGACCGGCGTCATCAAGCGCGAGTTGGGCGTCGAGCTGTCCGACGACGCCGTGGTGGAGGCGGAGACGCCCCGGCTCCTGCTCAAGATGATCAATGCCAACCTGACCGATGCGGCATGAGCGCCGCCGGCACGGAAACCGGTGTGCTGCCCGGGCCGGGGCTGGCGGGCAAGCGCGTCCTGGTCACCGGCGGCACCCGGGGCATCGGCCGCACCACGGCGCTGGCCTTCGCGCAGGCGGGTGCTCGGCTCGTCGTCGGCCACCGCAGTCCCGGTGACCACGCGCGCACCCTGGCCGAGGCGCTGGCGGCCACGGGCGCCGAGCACCATCTGGTACGCGCCGATGTCACCAGCTCCCAGGACACAGCCCGGCTCGCCGAGGAGTGCCGGGCCCGGCTGGGCGGTCTGGACGTGCTCGTCAACAACGTCGGTGTGGACGGCCACAGCAAGTTCGCGGACCTGGACGAGAGCGAGTGGCACCGGCTGCTCGACTCCAATGTCACCTCCGCGTTCCTGGTCACCCGCGCCGTCGACGAACTGCTCGTGGACGGCGCCTCGATCGTCAACATCGGCGCCTCGGTCGCTCTGCGGGGGCGCGCGCTCGGCACCCACTACTCCGCCTCCAAAGCGGCACTCGTCGGCTTCGGCCGGGCGCTGTGCAAGGAGGTCGGCAGCCGTGGCATCCGCGTCAACACCGTGGCGCCCGGGGTCACGGCGACCGACGACGAGCCGGGGGCCGGCCTGCCGCCGCAGCTCGTCGAACGCCTCGCCGGGATGACGGCGCTGGGCCGGCTGGGCACCGGCGCCGACGTGGCCGGCGCGGTCCTCTACCTCGCGGGCGACACCTCCCGCTACGTCACCGGCGTCACGCTCACAGTCGATGGAGGAATCTGATGCCCTACGCGGCGATCACCTACCGGGTCAAGCCCGGCCACGAGGACGAGATCGCGGAGATCTTCGCCAACTTCAAACGCGTCGACACCCCCGACCTGGCCGGGGACGACGGCGAGCAGGCCGGACGGCTGCTGGGCACCGGCGTCTTCATCAAGGACGACGTGATGGTGCGCGTCATCCACTACGAGGGCGACTTCGCGGCCGTCGGCAAGCACATGGCCCAGCAGAAGGGCGTGCACATCCTGGAGGAGAAGCTGCAGCCCTACCTCGCCGAGAAGCGCGACACCGCATCCCCTGAGGCGTTCGCCGCCTACTTCCGCGACGCCACCATGCGGTCCATCGCACAGCTGACCGTGGACACGCACCCCGCCGGGAGCTGAACCGATGAGGGTGGACGCTGTCCTCGGGGTGGCCGTTCTCCTCGGCAGCGGCGTCACGGCGGGGGTCCTCTTCGCCGTGGCGCTCAGCGTGCTGCCCGCGCTGTTCGCCATGGAGACCGGCACATATGTGTACGCCCACAAACTGCTGGGCCGCAACTGGGACCCGACCATGCCCGTGGTCGTTCTGACGTCGACCGTGCTCGCCGTGGTCCTCGCCTTCGTCGCCGACGGCACCCCGGCCCGCGTGCTGTTCGCCGTTGCGGCGGTCCTGCTACTGGGCGTCTCCGCCGTCTCCCACCTGTGCAACGTGCCCATCAACCGGCGGGTCAAGGCGGTGGCGGACCCCGCCGTGCTGCCCGACGACTGGCAGGACCCCCGCCCCCTCTGGCGCCGCTGGCATCTGCTGCGCACCATCCTGGCGCTGGCCGCCCTGCTGCTGAACGCCGCAGCGGTGACGGCGCTGTAACGCGTACCCCGCACGGGCTCTGGAGCACGGTCGAGCAGGGTGCGTGCCAGCAAGGGCGCGTCGTACCAGGCTGCTTCGTCGTGCACGACGAAGCAGCCTGGCGCGGCAGGACGCCGGGGTCCACTCCGGGCGCCAGTCCGGCCGGTTCCGCCGGGTCGGCGGTGCGGCAGGGGTGCCCCCACTCGGCGAGGCGCTCGGCACGGGCACGCAGAGTGCGCTGTTCCTCCTCGGTGTGGCCCCACTGGACGAGCGGCGCCGAATGCCGCCAGCCGGTGCCGCTCGCACCGTCCGCGCGGACCTCTTCCTCCAACTCGCGGTGGAGCGCGGCGCTGCGCCGGTTGAGCAGGAAGTAGGAGTGCGGGGTCTTCAGATGGGTGACGTCGATGGAGAAGGTGGCGCTGGAGGTGCCCGGGGTGCGGCCGCCGGCGTCGAGCACGGTGACGGCGACACCCGCCTCGGCCAGGCGGTGAGCCGGAGCTCGCCGTGGTGGAGGCGCCGGCCTCGGCGGACACCTCAGGGACGCGCCTCTTCCGGCTCACCGACCCCGCCCACACCCGGCGGATCTACGCCACCCGGCGCACCACCGACCCCAACCCCTTCCTCACCCAGGCCCTCGACCTCCTGCGGACCGCCGCCGGGGCGCTGCCCGAGCGGGACGAGAGGGAGTGCCACGCGGTCACCGACTGACCTCCATCTGGCCCATCATGCCCATCTGCACATGGCTGAGCATGTGGCAGTGGTACATGTACAGACCCGTGTGCTCCGTGAAACGGACCTGGATGCGGGCGTACTCGCCCGCCGGCACCGTCACCGTGTCCTTGAGCCCGGCCTCGCCGGCCGCCGGCGGCTTCCCGTTGCGGTCCAGGATCTTGAACGCGTCGAGGTGCGGGTGCATCGAGTGCGGAATGCCGTACTGGCCGTCACCGTTGACGATCTTCCAGGTCTCCGGCACGCCGAGCCGGGGCCGGATGTCGACCCGGTGCATGTCGAACGGCCTGCCGTTGATCAGGTGCCGGCCGGTCCCCGGGTCGAAGGACATGGTGAACTCGCGCTCCACGGCTGACGTGCCCAGGTCGGGGACGGGCCGAAGCCGGTCGGGGACCCTGCTGGGGTCGCGCGCCTCACGCACCACGTCGAAGCGCATGATCCCGGGCGTCTCGCCGTCGAACAGATAGGTGTTGTCGAGGACCAGTCTCCGGCCGACGCCGTAGCGGGAGAAGTCGACCACGATCTCCTGCCGTTCACCGGGCCACAGCTGGAGGACCCGGGTGGGTACTGGCTCGGGCAGCAGGCCGCCGTCCGTCCCGATGTGGGTGAACTCCTCGCCGTCGCCGAGCCGGAGCACGAACGGCCGCTCGTTGGCCGTGTTGACCAGCCTCAGCCGGTACTTGCGGGCCGCCACCTCGAAGTAGGGCCGCGGCCTGCCGTTGACGAGGACGGTGTGCCGATCGTCGAAGCCGTGCAGATCCCAGTCGAGCCGGCCGTTGTCGTGGAACTTGGCGTCGCGCAGCTGGAGGGGCACGTCGTACCGGCCCTTGGGCAGCGGGAGACGCTCCTCGACGTCGTCGGTGAGGATGTAGGTCGCGGCCAGCCCGCGGTAGATGTTCTCCGCGTGGTTCTCGTGCGAGTGGTCGTGCAGCCACAAGGTGGCGGCGCGCTGCTCGTTGGGGTAGCGGAACAGCCGGCTGCCCCCGGGCTCGACCTGGTGCATCGGGTGGCCGTCCGAGGTCTGCGGAGTGTGGCCGCCGTGCAGATGCATGGAGAAGGGCACATCGAGCCTGTTGACCTGCTCGATGATCACGGGCCTGCCCCGCTCGGCCCTGATCACCGGGCTCATCCGGCCGTTGAAGGACCGGATTCGCGTCGTCGTGCCCGGAAGCAGACCGACGTCGGCCTCCTCGGTGGTGAGCCGGTAGAAGTCGTGGCCCGCCAGCCGCCAGGGGCGCAGTGGGGCGGGGACCGTCAGCGGTGTGGTGAACGGCGACGCGGCCGCCCGCGCGACGCCGGACCGGCTGCCGGTGACGAGACCGGCCGGAACGGCGGCCAGTGCGGCGGCCGAGGTACCGGCCCTGAGCACGCTTCTGCGGGTGAGCACGGAGCACTCCTTCCGGCCGCTCAGGCGGCGTCCCGGACCGACATCTGCGCCATGCAGGTCAGCAGTGAGCGGCGGAACGTGGCGGCGAAACCCTCCACGGTGTCGGTCGCCCGGGGCCGGGAGAGATACGGGGCCAGCTTCTCCTCGACCTCGCGCACCCCCGGCTGGGTCGCCATATGGCGGGCGATGGCGTCCAGGTCGCCCTCGTACTCGATGACCCGGACCATCGTGGCGTCCCGGATGAAGACCGCGGTCGACAGGATGCGCGCAGCCTCGCCGCCCGCCTGGTCCTGCACGACAGGCGAGCCCACCCGCCGGAAGTTGCCGAAGATCTCGGAGATCTCCTTCTCGTACCCCGCCTTGATGTCGTAGGTGATGGCGGCGAACGGCATGGCTGCTCCTCGCTGTCGCGGACAGGGCCGCCCATCTGGCCCCACGCCGCTCGCCCACGGGTCGAGCCACGCTGGGGCGCCCCGCAGGGGCGCCGGGAACTGCTCCCCCAGCTATCGGCATCGGGAGGGGGCCATCAACGGCGGTTCGAGCGGACTTGTAGGCGCGGCTGCGACGGTGCGGGGCGCTGGGCGAGGCCGCATCCACTCGGCGGCACCAGCACAGGGCGGCACCAGCCAAGGAAGCCGAAGGAGGCGGGGGTCAGTGACCACCGAGATCACGCGCACCGTCCGGGTGCACGCCGACGACGTCGAGGCCAACACCCGGCGCGGCGGCGACATCAGGACCACGCTCAGCCCGAGGACCACGGGATGCACCAGCGGTTTCGGCGGGGTGCTGAGCCTGGCCCCGGGCGAGCACGTCACCGAGCACTACCACCCCTACTCCGAGGAGTTCCTGCACATCGTCACCGGTCGGCTGGAGATGACGATGGACGGGCAGGCAGTCCAGCTCGGCCCCGGTGACTCGCTGCTGGTGCCCATCGGCGTACGGCACCGGCTGGTGAACACCGGCACCGAGCCCGCGCACGCCGCCTTCCACCTCTCGCCGCTGGCGCCCCGCCCCGATCTGGGCCACGTGGACACCGAGAAGGTGGCACGGGCCGAGCAGCCCAACCCTTCCGTCGGCGGTGCCTCGTGACCGCTCAGGCAGCCGCAGGGCGCCGCGCCGTGGTCACCGGCGTCGGCGTGGTCGCGCCCGGCGGCGTGGGCCGGGAGGCGTTCTGGAAGCTGCTGTCCGACGGCCGTACCGCCACCCGCCGCATCTCGCTGTTCGACCCCACCGGGTTCCGCTCCCGGATGGCGGCAGAGGCCGACTTCGACCCGGTCGCCGCCGGGCTCACCCCGCGGCAGATCCGGCGGATGGACCGGGCCGCGCAGTTCGCCGTCGTCAGCGCCAGGGAGGCGGTCGAAGACAGCGGCTACGACTTCGCCGCCGCCGACCCGGCCCGCACCGGTGTGAGCATCGGCAGCGCCGTGGGCTGCACCATGGGCCTGGAGGAGGAGTACGTCCTGCTCAGCGACGCCGGCAAGCACTGGCTGGTGGACCACACCTACGGCGTGCCGCACCTGTACGGCTACATGGTGCCCTCCACCCTCGCCGTCGAGGTCGCCTGGGAGGTCGGCGCCGAGGGCCCGGTCGCGCTGATCTCCACCGGCTGCACCTCGGGCCTGGACTCCATCGGGCACGGCGTACAGCTCATCGAGGAGGGCAGCTCGGACGTGGTGCTGGCGGGCGCAACCGACGCGCCGCTCTCGCCGATCACCTCCGCCTGTTTCGACGCCATCAAGGCCACCTCGCCCAACAACGACGACCCCGAGCACGCCTCCCGGCCCTTCGACGCGGAGCGCGACGGCTTCGTCCTCGGCGAGGGCGCCGCCGTGCTCGTGCTGGAGGAGAAGGCGGCGGCCGAGGCACGCGGGGCACGGATCTACGGGGAGATCGTCGGCTACGCGGGCCGCAGCAACGCCTTCCACATGACCGGACTGAAGGCCAACGGACGGGAGATGGCCGAGGCCATCCGGGTCTGCCTGAACCGCGCCCGGCTCGACCCCACAGCGGTCGACTACATCAACGCGCACGGCTCAGGGACCAAGCAGAACGACCGCCATGAGACGGCCGCGTTCAAACGCAGCCTGGGCGAGCACGCCTACCGGGTGCCGGTCAGCTCCATCAAGTCCATGGTGGGCCACTCGCTGGGGGCCATCGGCTCCATCGAGGTGGCGGCCTGCGCCCTGGCGCTCGACCGGCAGGTCGTCCCGCCCACCGCCAATCTGCACAACGCCGACCCCGAGTGCGATCTGGACTACGTACCGCGCACCGCGCGCGAGCACGCCATGGACGTGGTGCTCAGCGTCGGCAGCGGCTTCGGCGGCTTCCAGAGCGCCACTGTGCTGGCACGCGCGGGGGCCGTGGCGTACGAGGGGGCCGCCGTATGAGCCCCACCGCGACGAGCACCGCGCCCGTCTCCGCGACCGGCGTCACCAACCCGACCCGCGCCCCCGTGATCACCGGACTCGGCGTCCTGGCGCCCACCGGCATCGGCACCGAGGAGCACTGGCGCTCGGTGCTGGCGGGCCGCTCGGCCATCGACCGGATCACCCTGTTCGACCCGGCGCCCTACCCGGTGCGGCTCGCCGGCCAGGTGCCCGGCTTCGTGGCCAAGGGGCGGGTGCCCAGCCGGCTCATCCAGCAGACCGACCGCTGGACCCATCTGGGGCTGGCCGCGGCCGAGGCCGCCATCGCCGACGCGGGCGTGATCCCCGCCGAACTGCCCGAGTACGAGATGGCGGTGGTCACCTCCAGCTCCTCGGGCGGCACCGAGTTCGGCCAGCACGAGATGGAGAACCTCTACCAGCACGCCCCCGACTGGGTGGGCGCCTACCAGTCGATCGCCTGGTTCTACGCGGCCACCACGGGCCAGATCTCCATCCGGCACGGGATGCGCGGCCCCTGCGGTGTGCTGTGCTGCGAACAGGCCGGCGGACTCGACGCCATCGGCCAGGCGCGGCGGCTGATCCGTACCGGCGCCAAGCTGGTGATGACCGGCGGTACCGACGCCTCCCTGTGCCCCTACGGGCTGACGGCGCAGCTGACCACCGGGCAGCTGTCCACCGTGCAGGACCCGGCACGCGCCTATCTGCCGTTCGACGCGGACGCCTCCGGCTATCTGCCAGGCGAGGGCGGCGCGCTGCTCGTCGTCGAGGACGCCGAGGCGGCCGAGGCCCGTGGCGCCGGCCAGCTCTACGGCCGGGTGCTGGGCTACGCCGCCGCCTTCGACCCCCCGCCGGGATCGGATCGCGGCCCGGTGCTGGCCCGTACGGTCCGCACCGCGCTGGCCGACGCCCGGCTGGACGCCGCCGAGGTGGATGTGGTGTTCGCCGACGCGCTCGGCGTCCCGGAGGCCGACCGTGCCGAGGCCGAGGCGCTGGCCGAGGTGTTCGGGCCGCGCGGAGTGCCGGTCACCGCGCCCAAGACGCTGACCGGCCGGCTCTACGGCGGGGGAGCGGCGCTGGACGTCGCCACCGCGCTGCTGGCGCTGCGCGACCAGGTCGTCCCGCACACCGCGGGACCCGCGGCGCCCGCTCCCGGATACGAGATCGACCTCGTACTCGGCGAGCCGCGCCAGGCCGGACTGCGCACGGCGCTGGTCGTCGCGCGCGGCCACGGGGGCTTCAACGCCGCGCTCGTGCTGGGGCATCCGCACGGACAACCGGAGAACTGAGGAGGGAACCGCCATGGCGGGCCACACCGACAACAGCATCGTCATCGACGCGCCGCTGGACCTGGTCTGGGACATGACCAACGACCTGAAGTCCTGGCCGAACCTGTTCAGCGAGTACGCGGCCGTCGAGGTGCTGGAGGACAACGAAGGGGCGGACGGCAGGGAGATCGTCTTCCGGCTCACCATGCACCCCGACGAGGACGGCAACGTCTGGAGCTGGGTCTCCAAGCGGGTCCCCGACCCCGTCAAGCGCCAGGTGCGCGCCCACCGTGTGGAGACCGGGCCGTTCGAATACATGAACATCTACTGGGAGTACCTCCCCGAGGGCGACGGCACCAGGATGCGCTGGGTGCAGGACTTCCATATGAAGGACGTCGCACCGGTCACCGACGACGGGATGACCGCGCACCTGAACCGCAACACCGCGGTGCAGATGAAGCTCATCAAGGAGAAGGTCGAGGCGGCAGCGAAGGCAGCGGCGGCCCAGTGATCGCGTATATCGCCCCGCTCGTCCTGCTGTTCAACGGGCTGGCCGCCGGTGTGCTGTTCGGCACCCAGTTGGGCGGCTGGCCGCTGCTGGCGGCGCTGCCCGCCGACCGGTACGTGCACGCGCACGCGTTCTTCGCCACCCGTTACGACCCGGCCATGCCGGTCTGTCTGCTCGGCACCCTGGCCGGAGACATCTGGCTGGCGACTGTCAGCCCGCACGCGGGGGCCCGCGGCCTGTTCGTCGCGGGCGCCGTGCTGGCGGCGGTCACCGTGGTCATCTCGCTCACCAAGAACGTCCCGGTCAACAAGTGGGTGCGCTCCCTCGACCCGGACAACCTGCCCGCCGACTTCGCCGACCGGGACCCGCGGTGGCGCTGGGGCGCCTGGAACCAGCGCCGCAGCGCGCTGACCGTCCTCGCCCTGGTCGCCAACTGTGCGGCGCTCGCGCTGCTGCTGTGACCTGCTGTGACATACGACCCCTTACGGAGGAACTCATGGATCTCGGCCTCAAGGGCAAGAAGGCCCTGGTCACCGGCGGTACCAGGGGAGTGGGCCGGGGCATCGCGCTCGCCCTGGCCGAGGCCGGCGCCGACGTGCTGACCTGCTACCAGAAGGAGAGCGAGGCCGTCGCCTCGCTGGAGGCGGCCCTCAAGGAGACCGACGGCGACCACCATGTGGTGTGCGCCGATGTCTCGGACCCCGACAGCGTCACCGCCCTGATCGAGGAGGCCCGCACCCGCTGGGGCCGGCTCGACCTGGTCGTCAACAACGCGGGTGCCATCAGCCATATCCCCTACGCCGAGCTGCCCCTGGAGGAGTGGCGCCGCATCGTCGACACCAACCTCACCGGCGTCCACCTCGTCATCCAGGCGGCGCTGCCGCTGCTGGGCGAGGGCTCCTCCGTCGTCAGCATCGGCTCCAAGGCGGTGGAGGCGGGAATTCCGCTGCGCTCCCACTACACCGCGACCAAGGCGGCGCTGGTCGGCCTGAACCGCTCGCTGGCCAAGGAGTTCGGAGCCAAGGGCATCCGCTTCAACATCGTCGCGCTCGGTGTCATCGAGACCGAGAACCTGCACAAGATGCCCGAGGACCAGCAGAAACTCATGATCGAGCGGTACAGCGCCAAGACCGCGCTGGCCCGGCTCGGCACCCCCGACGAGGTCGCGGGCGCCATCCTGTGGCTGGCCAGCGACCTGTCCCGCTATGTCACCGGCGCCACCATCGGCGTGGACGGAGGAATCTCGTGACCACCGAAGCGAAGAGCGAGGGCCAGTTCCGGGTGCTGCTGCGGATGCAGATCAACCCCGGCATGGAAGCCGACTTCGAGAAGGTGTGGCGCGGCAGCACCGAGGCCGTCACCGGCCACCCCGCCTGCCTGGGCCAGTGGCTGTCCAAGTCGGCCGACGAGGAGTCCACGTACTACATCGTCAGCGACTGGGTGGACGAACCCGGCTTCCGCGAGTTCGAGACCAGCGAAGCGCACCTCGCCCACCGCGAGCGGCTGCACCCCTACCGCTCCCAGGGCTCGTTCAACACCATGACGGTCGTCGCGCACGTACCCGGCAAGGCGGGCGCAGATGCCCGCTGAGGTCCGGGTACTGGTCTACCAGGCGGCTTACGACGACGAGCAGCTGGCCGCGGTGCGCGACGCGTACCACCAGGTCAGCAAGCGGATGGCGCGGGTGCCCGGGATGCTCGGCAACGAGCTGCTGCGCTCACCTGCCGACCCCACCGCGCTCGTCGTCGTCAGCCGCTGGTCCGACATGGCGGCCTTCCGCGCGTGGGAGGAGGGCGCAGCGCACAAGGACGACACCGCGCCGCTGCGCCCGTACCGGGACACCCGGCTGAAGGTGCCGTTCGGCATCTACGAGGTGGACGCCACCTACTGACGGCCGCGCACCGCGAACCCAAGGGACCGACATGACAACCCCAGCAACGCTGACAACGGAACAACCCTCCTGGGTCTCGTGCACCAACTGCCGCTCCCTGGTCTACGGCAAGCGGTACAAGAGGCTGTTGCACGTGTGCCCCGAGTGCGGGGCACACGCCCGCCTGGACGCACCGGCCCGGATAGCCCAGCTCTTCGACGAGGGCAGCGTCACCTACCTCGACGTACCCCCCACCCAGCACAACCCCCTCGACTTCGTGGACCAGCGGCCGTACGCGGAGCGTCTCCAGCAGGCCCGCCACAAGACCGGCCAGCAGGACGCGGTCCTCGCGGTGCGTGGCCGCATCGAAGGGCGCCCCCTCACGGCGGCCGTGATGGACTTCCGCTTCTTCGGTGGCAGCCTCGGCGTCGCGGCGGGCGAGGCGGTCACCACGGCCGCCGAGCACGCACTGCGGGACCGTACCCCCCTGCTGCTCGTCACCGCTTCAGGCGGTGCGCGTATGCAGGAGGGGGCGCTGTCCCTGATGCAGATGGCCAAGACCAGCAACGCGCTGGCCGAGCTGGACGAGGCCGGACTGCTGACCGTCACGCTGGTCACCGACCCCACCTACGGCGGCGTCGCCGCCTCCTTCGCCACCCTCTCCGACGTGGTGGTCGCCGAACCCGGAGCCCGGATGGGCTTCGCCGGGCCGCGCGTCATCGAGCAGACCATCCGCCAGCAGCTCCCCGACGGCTTCCAGACCGCCGAGTTCCTGCGCGGCCACGGCCTCGTGGACGACGTATGGGAGCGCGGCGAACTGCGCGCCAGGCTCGCCCGGCTGCTCGCCGTCTCCGACCGCCCGGCACCGGACTGGGGCGGCAGCGAGGAGGACCCGGTCGTCCGCGACAGCCAGCTGCTGGACCAGCTGCCCGCCTGGGACTGCGTCCAGCTCGCCCGGGAGGCCGGCCGGCCCACCACCCTGGAGCACATCGGGTTCTGGCTGGACGGCTTCGTCGAACTGCACGGCGACCGGGCCGGCGAGGAGTGCCCGGCCGTCGTCGGCGGCATCGGCTGCCTGGACAACCTGCCGGTGATGGTCATCGGCCACCAGAAGGGCCACACCACCGCCGAACTGGTGGCCCGTAACTTCGGGATGCCCTCGCCCGCCGGCTACCGCAAGGCGGCCCGGCTGATGCGGCTGGCGGCCAAGCTGCGGATTCCCGTCGTCACCCTGATCGACACGCCCGGCGCCTACCCGGGACTCAGCGCGGAGGAGAGCGGCCAGTCCGGCGCCATCGCCGAGAACCTGCGGCTGATGGGCTCGCTGCCGGTGCCGGTGGTCGCCGTCGTGACCGGCGAGGGCGGCAGCGGGGGCGCGCTCGCGCTGGGTGTCGCCGACCGGGTGCTGATCTGTGCGAATGCGACCTATTCGGTGATCAGCCCGGAGGGCTGCGCGGCGATCCTGTGGAAGAACGCCGCGGAGGCCGCTGTCGCTGCGGACGAACTGGCCCTTGACGCCGCCTCATTGCTGAGGCTCGGCGTGGTGGACGGGGTGATCCCCGAGCCCGAGGGCGGCGGCCATGTGGATACGGCCGCCCTCAGCGACTCCGTGCGGAGGGCTGTTGTCGCAGCCTTGCGCGAGTTGCGCTCCGCGCCGGACGCGGAGTCGGTGGTTGCGCGTCGGCGCCGTTTCCGGTCCTTCGGACTCGCGGAGGGCTCGTGACGGCCGGTGAGGGGCTGCCCCTGGCTGTTGTTCGCGGGCTGCCCGCCTTCCCCCAGCCTTCGGCCGGGAGGTTCCCCCAGGGCGCAGGGCCGACAAGCGCAACTCCCCATGCCGGGTACGCATTACCGATCGAGAGGCACTCATGAGTGAGCTCACCCAGACGCAGGGCTCCGACGACACACTCGCCGGGCTCGACTACGACAACAGCGGGCTGGCCCTCGCGGACATCTGCCGCAGCATCGCGGAGGTTGTCCGGGTAGGCCCTGACAAGCCCCGCAGGGTCCGCATCGCACTCGGTGCGGCGAGCATCGAGGTCGAATGGGAGGGCGACCGAGGGCCGGCCGCCCTCGTCGGCCCGGCCCCCCAGGAGGGAACCGGCGCCGCGGGGGGCGCCGGGGAGGAAATCCTGGAGGGGCACCGCGAATGCGCGCCCCTCGTCGGCACCTTCTACGCTGCCCCCGCCCCCGGTGCACCCCCCTTCGTACAGCCGGGCGACCACGTGGAGAAGGGCCAGCAGCTCGGCATCATCGAGGCGATGAAGCTGATGAACCCGCTGGAGGCCACCCGGCCCGGGCGCGTGGTCGAGGTGCTGGTCGGCGACGGCGAGCCCGTCGAGTACGGCGAGCCGCTGGTGCTGATCGACCCCGACGAAACCGCCGGCGGCGGCCAGGACGAGGGGGCGTGAGATGGGCTTCGGCACCGTCCTGGTGGCCAACCGGGGCGAGATCGCGATACGCGTGATGCGGACCTGCCGCGAACTGGGCATCCGCACCGTGGCCGTGCACTCGACGGCCGACAAGGACAGCAGCCATGTGCACGCCGCGGACGCCGCGGTGCAGATAGGGCCCGGAGCACCCCGCAAGTCGTATCTCTCGGCGCCGGCCGTGATCGAGGCGGCGCTGCGCACCGGGGCCGACGCCGTGCACCCGGGCTACGGCTTTCTGTCCGAGGACCCGGACTTCGCCGAGATCTGCGCGGAGAACGGGCTGACGTTCATCGGGCCGCGCCCCGAAGTGCTCTCCAGGCTGGGCGACAAGGCGGTCGCCCGGTCGCTGATGACGGACGCGGGGCTGCCGGTGCTGCCCGGCAGCCCCGGCACCGTGGACAGCGCCGCCGAGGCCGCGGATCTGGCATCCCGGATCGGCTATCCGCTCATCATCAAGGCGGCGGCCGGGGGCGGCGGCCGGGGCATGACCGTCGTACGGCACGCCTCCGACCTGCTGCCCGCCTACCGGCAGACCCGGGCGACCGCGCAGGCCGTCTTCGGCGACAACCGCGTCTACATGGAGCGGTACTGCGACAGCGCCCGCCATATCGAGGTGCAGGTCCTCGCAGACGGACACGGCACCGTGCTGCACCTGGGCGAGCGTGACTGCTCCGTGCAGCGCAGGCACCAGAAGCTCATCGAGGAGAGCCCGGGACCGGGGCTGCACCCGCAGCTGCGCTCGGCCATGGCCCGCGCCGCGGTGCGCGGCGCCCGCGCCATCGGCTACACCGGCGCCGGCACCTTCGAGTTCCTGGTGCACGACGAGGGTTTCTCCTTCATGGAGATGAACTGCCGTATCCAGGTGGAGCATCCGGTCACCGAAGCGGTCTACGGGGTCGATCTGGTACGCGAGCAGATCCGGGTCGCTTCCGGTGAGGCGCTGCGGATGGCCCAGGAGGACCTGGTGCCGCGCGGTGTCGCGGTGGAGTGCCGCGTCAACGCGGAGGACCCGGCACGGGACTTCGCCCCGGCACCGGGCACCCTGGAGGAGTTCGTCCCGCCGGGCGGCCCGTTCGTGCGGGTGGACACCCATGGCCGGGCCGGCTGGAAGGTGCCGCCGCAGTACGACTCGCTGCTGGCGAAGGTCATCTGCTGGGCACCCGAACGCGACGAGGCGCTGGAGAGGATGGACCGGGCGCTGGCCGAGTTCCGTATCGCCGGGCCCGGGGTGCACACCACCATCCCGCTGCTGCGCGAGATCGTCGCCGACCCCGTCTTCCAGGAGGGCCGGCACATCACCTCCTTCCTCGACACCCGCGGATGACCTGCCGTACGGCATCTCCCCGCACGCGGTGGAGCCCCGGCCCTGTTCCCAGGGCCGGGGCTCCACCGCGTAGGGGCCGGGCGGGTCAGCCCTTGGCCTCCTGGGCCTCGCTCTCCTCGCCCCAGCTCTCGTAGCCCCGCACCTCGCGCGGCATCGTCTGGGCGAGCAGCGCGACGACGACCAGGCCGCCGACCGTGAACCACACGAAGCGGCCGAAGGTGTCGGTGAACATGTCCGCTCGGCCCGCGTCCACCGCCTTGTCCACCGCCTGCTGCACCCTGGGGTCGCTGCCGGCCCGCTCGAACACCGGACCACAGCTCTTCGGTTGTTTGTCGGGGTTCTCCTCCTCGGCGTAGTCGACGAAGCAGGGCCGCAGCTGCGCCGAGAGCTCGCGCGCCTCGGAGGCCGGAATACCGGCGGCCCTCAGCTCGGTCCGCAGCTGCTTGTCGTGACCGTCGTACGCGTCGGGCGCGGCGTTGGCGAGCGGTGTGAACAGCAGGACACCCAGCAGCGCGGCACCCGTGGCATTGCCGAGCTGGACAGCGGCGCTCAGCGAACCGGAGGCGGCACCCGCGTCCCTGCCCTCCACATGGGCGCCCGCGACGGTGAAGGCCGGGCCGATGACGCCGCCCATGCCGATGCCCGCCAGGAACAGCCCAGGCGCCAGCTCCCACCAGCCCGCGCCCGGCTCAAGTGCCAGCGCGAACCACAGCATGCCGGCGGCCATCACCAGCGCCCCGGCGGTGAGCAGATGCCGCCCCAGCTTGCCGACAAGACCGTCGGCAGCACCGGAGGTGAGACCGGCGCCGATCGCCCACGGCAGGAAGAGCAGACCGGTGCGCATGGCGCTGTAGCCCAGACCGATCTGCAGGGTGAGCGAGATGGCCAGGAAGAAGCCGATCATCGTCGCGTCGAAGACGAACAGCACGACGGTGCCCGCGCTGAACCCGGGCTGCCCGAACAGCCGCAGCGGCACCAGCGCGGAGTGGTCCCGTCGCTCCTTGGCCCGTGCGTGCAGCGCGTAGCCGACCATGACCAGCGGCGCCGCGATCACCGCCACGACCATCCAGGCGGGCCACCCGCTGGTGCGCCCCTGCACCAGTGGATACAGCAGGAGCAGCAGGCTGGCGCTGACCAGGACCACGCCGAGGATGTCCATCCGCAGCGGGAAGTCCGACTTGGTCTCCGGCACCAGTACGGAGGCCGCGAACAGCGCGGCGATGCCGATGGGTACGTTGACGAGGAAGACCGCGCGCCAGCCGAGGCCCAGCACGTCGTAGGCGACGAACACGCCACCCAGCAGCGGTCCCGCCACCGCGGCCAGCCCGGTCACCGCGCCGTAGGCGCCGCTGGCGCCGCCCCGTTCGTTCCCCGGGAAGATCGCGTACACCGTCGCCATGATCTGCGGCACCATCAGCGCCGACGCGATGCCCTGCACCGCACGCGCCGTCACCAGCACCTCGACGTCGGGCGCGATACCGCACAGCAGCGAGGAGAGCGTGAACAAGCCGATGCCCAGCAGGAAGATCCGCTTGCGGCCGTAGCGGTCCCCCATCCGGCCGCCCGTGATCAGCCCCAGACCGAAGGCCAGGGTGTAGGCCGTCACCACCCACTGGGAGGCCGCGTAGCCGGCGTCCAGGTCACTGCGGATGTCGGGTAAGGCGATGTTGACGATCGTGACGTCCAGCAGGTCCATGAAGGCCGCGGCGAGCAGCACCCCGAGCGCCATCCAGCGCTTGGGGTACGGCTCGGCCGCCGGGGTCACCGAGTTGTCCGCTGTGGTGGTCATGTCTCCAACTCCGCACTGTCGGTGCTATGTGGTTGTGGGCGGTCCGGGGTCTCGAGCCGATCACGGGCGGGCCGTCACCAGGTGACGGGCAGCTCGTCCAGACCACGGATCAGCGACCCCGTGCGCCAGGTGAGGTTCTCTTCGGGCACCGCCGGCCGCAGGCCGGGGAAGCGGTCGAGGAGCGTGCCCAGCGCGATGTGCAGTTCCATCCTGGCGAGTTGGGCGCCCAGGCAGAAGTGGGCTCCGTGGCCCATGGCCAAGTGGTGGTTGGGCTCCCGGTGGAAGTCCAGCTCATCGGGGTGGTCGAAGGCGGCCGGGTCGCGGTTGGCGGCACCCAGGTCCACGATCACCGCCTCACCCGCGGCCACCGGTACCCCGTGCAGCACCGTGTCCTCGGTGACCAGGCTGGCGAACGCGGAGCCCGCGCCGGTGGGCACGTACCGCAGCAGCTCCTCCACGGCCCTGGGCCACAGCTCGGGGTGCTCGCGCAGCTCCTGGGCGCGCGCCGGGTTGTTCAGCAGCACATAGGTGAAGTTGGTGATCTGGTTCAGGGTGGTCTCGTGGCCCCCGATGAGCAGCGCCACCCCCAGCCACACCAGCTCCTGCTCGCTGAGCTTGTCGTCGTCGTCCCGCGCCGTGACCAGCGCACCGAGCAGGTCGTCGGTGGGGTTGGCGCGGCGCTCGGCGACCAACTGGGCGAAGTAGCCGAAGAAGTTGCCCATCGCGGCCTTGACCTCGTCCGAGTCGAAGGCCGTGGTGCCCATGATGCCCTCGGTGAAGGCGCGGAAGTGCTTCTCGTCCTCGACGGGTACGCCCATCACCTCGCAGATCACCCGCACCGGCAGCGGCACGGCCAGATGCCGCACCAGATCGGCGGGGGCGCCGTGCGCCACCATCTCGTCCAGCAGTTCGTCGACGGCCTTCTGGATACGGGGCCGCATGGCCTCCACCCGGCGGGCCGTGAACGCCTTGCTGACCAGGCGGCGCAGCCGGGAGTGCTCCGGCGGGTCGAGCGTCATGATCGTCCCGGCGGGCGGGGGCTCGGGCATCAGCCGGGGTATCGCCGGGTTCTCAGCGGCGGCCGCGCGGCTGACCGCGGGTGAGGACATCACCTCGCGCACCGCCTCGTACCCGGTCGCCAGCCAGGCGGTGCCGCCGTGCGGCATGGTCACCCGGGTGAGCGGCGCCTCGGCGAGCAGCCGGGCGTAGCCGGGGTGCAGATCGAGGCGGGTGGGCTCGCCCAACGGATAGGCGAGGGGCGGCTGTTCCTGACGGGGCGCGGCCGGCCGTGGACCTGTCGTGGTCACACCTGGCTCCCTTCGGAGGCTGTTCGTTCGTGCGGAGGTCGCAGCGATGTGACCGGACGCACCGGCCAGGGTCCCAGCAGCGCCTCGAGTCCAGCTCGAGTGCGGCAGGAGACGTTCATGCGCCGCTCCACCCGAAGTCGTGGTTGCTGTGCGTGGTGATCTGCACGTAGTTGCCCTCGGGGTCGGTCACATAGGCGTGCCGGTCGCCCCAGGGCTGGTCGCGGGGGTCCAGCACCACCGGGGCACCGGCCTCGCGCAGCGCGCCGACGGTTTTGTCGACGTCCTCGACGATGACGGTGATGTCGAACCGGCGGCCGGTGGAGGCACCGATGCCGTCCAGCCCGGTCGAGGCCCGTACGGCGGCCTCGTCGGCAAGCGTGAGATGAAAGGCGCTCCACTTGAGCGTGATGAAGACCGGCTCCTCCTTGGTGGGGAACCGGTAGGTCTCCACGAAGCCGATGGTGCGGTAGAACGCCGCCATCGCCTCGATGTCACCGGTGAAGAGGGTCGGCTGGCCGGCCCGGATGTCGTCGCCGGCGGCCGCTGTGTTCTCCCCTGGCACGGTGGATACCTCCTGCGGGTGTGGTGAGTGGGCCGGTGCGTGGCGGGTCGCGCCCGCAGACGATTCCGCCGGACCCTCCCTGTTGCGGCTGCGCCGTTGCGGCGGAAACGGATTCCGCCGCAACGGTGGTCAGCCACGACGGCCCGGGTCCGGCGGAATCGTCGGGAGCCGCGACGACCGCGTGCGGTGCGTCAGTTGCCGGGCGTCAGTCGCCGGGCGGCGGGGGCTGGACCTCGGGGGTGCGCTCACCGATGTTGAACAGGGTGCCCAGCGGGTCCTTGAAGTCCGCCGACAGGCCCCAGTGCTCCTCGGTGATGTCGTTCGCGATCTCGACCCCGCGCGACCGCAGCTCGGCCACGGTCTTGTGGATGTCGTCGCAGTAGAACGCCGTGTGGGAGCGCTGTCCTGCGGTGCTGGGCATGCCCTCGGGGCGCTGCGCCAGGATGAGGATGGCCCGCTTGTCCGGCGTCACCACCTCGACCCATCCCGCGCCCGGGCATTCCTCGGAGTCCAGGTGGAGACCGAAGCCCATGGTCTGGGTCCAGAACTCCTTGGCCTTCTGCTGGTCGTCGACGAAGATGAAGATCTTGTTCACGCCGTTGATCACTGGGAGTACCTCCGCAGGGCTGGGATGCGCTGTCGCTCCCAGGAGTAGCCAGCGGCCCTCGAAGATGTCTGGGGACGCGGTCGGGGGACCGCCGCGGGCCGCTCTCACCAGCCGATGACGGCGTCCCGGCGCAGGAAGGCCCCCGAAGGGCCGTCGTCGGGCAGCGTGGCCGCACGCACGATGTGCTCGGCGGCCTCCTGCGGCGACTGCTCGGCATCCGGCCGCATCCGGGAGCGGACCAGCCCGGGGTT
This sequence comes from Streptomyces spirodelae, assembly GCF_017676385.1. GTDB lineage: Bacteria > Actinomycetota > Actinomycetes > Streptomycetales > Streptomycetaceae > Streptomyces > Streptomyces spirodelae. Next base: position 96,047 of record NZ_JAFFZN010000021.1, on the reverse strand, counting down.
GATGGCGTTCACCAGCACCCCGGTGCCCTCGGTCTCGCGGGCGAGCAGCACCGTCAGCGCGTTGAGGGAGGACTTGGAGACGGAGTAGGCCGGACACCGGCCGGGCAGGCCGAGGTCGAACGAGGCGGTGCCGCTGGAGATGTTGACGACCCGCCCCCAGCCCCGGCGCACCATGTCAGGTACGAACGCCTGCGCCATCCGCCACGCGCCCAGCAGATTGACCTCCAGCGTGCTGTGCACCAGCGCCAGGTCGATCCCCGTCGGCTCCTCGCCCCAGTCGAGCTGCACTCCGGCGTTGTTGACCAGGATGTCGACCTCGCCCACCGAGGCGTGCAGCTCGGCCACCGCCGCGGCGTCCGTGACGTCCAGCCGGGCGCCCCGCGCCCCCGCGCCCAGCCGCTCGGCCGCCGCCCGGGCCTGGTCACCGTCCCGCGAGGCGACGATCACGCGGTGTCCGCGTCCGTGCAGCAGCGCGGCGACCGCGTGTCCGATGCCGCGATTGCCGCCGGTGACCAGAGCAGTCCTGGAGACCTCCGCCATGGGATCGCCCTCCCGCGTGTCGTCGGAACGCGGCAGCAGCAGGCCGCGGCGGCAGCATGCCGCGTCCCGGTGGAGTCCCACTCGACCGCGCCGTCCCCAACGACCGGGAATGCAGCGGGCGTTGCCGAACCTCCGGCATGATGGAGCGATGACCAGACCGCCGCACAGCGCGACCCCCGACCCCGCAGGTGCCGATCCCTCCGGCGCGGGCGGGCGCAACGGCTCACAGGCCGGGCCGCCCGCCCGCAGCCGCAAGCGGGTCGTCCGCCGCCGCATCCTGATCACCGCGGGCTCGCTGCTGGGTCTGGGCGCGCTGACCGGCGGCGCCTACGGCGTCACCTTCGCGATGGTCTACCGCGACCGCAAGCTGTCCAACGTCGGCGAGCTGGACTTCCGCAACCCGGTGGCCGTACCCCGACTGCTGGAGCCGGAGAAGGACGACCGCGGCCGACGGCACTTCACCCTCAAGGCCCGCACCGGCACCAGCACCCTGATCCCCGGCAAGAAGACCCCCACCTGGGGCATCAACGGGCCGTTCCTCGGCCCCACGCTGCGCGCCCGGCGCGGGGACACCGTCTCGGTCGCGTTCACCAACGGGCTCCCGGAGACCACCACCCTGCACTGGCACGGTATGCACCTGCCCGCCGAGTTCGACGGGGGTCCGCATCAGGCGGTCGCACCGGGCGAGGTGTGGCGGCCCAGCTGGCGCCTCGACCAGCCGGCGGCGACGCTCTGGTACCACCCGCACCCGCACGGCAAGACCGCCGACCACGTCACCCGCGGCATCGCCGGGCTGTTCCTGATCGAGGACGAGCACTCCCAGGACGCCGGCCTGCCGCACACCTACGGCGTGGACGATGTGCCGCTCATCCTGCAGGACCGGGCCTTCCACGACGACGGCTCGCTGTCGCTGCGCGGCGTCTCCTTCATGGAGGAGCTGGCCGGCGCCGGCTCCCTCGGCGTCCTCGGCGACAACATCTTCGTCAACGGCACCCACAACCCGCATCTGAAGGTCACCACCCGGCTGCTGCGGCTGCGCGTGCTGAACGGGTCCAACGCGCGCGTCTACAACCTCGGACTCACCGACGGCCGCTCCTTCCACCTCGTAGCGCAGGAGAGCGGCCTGCTGTCGAACCCCCTGCGGATGCGCCGCCTGCAGCTCGCGCCCGCCGAACGCGCCGAGATCGTTGTGCCCTTCGAACCGGGCGAGAAGGTGGTGCTGCGCAGCTACCCGCCCGACCTCGGCGTCGGCTTCCCCAACGGGCGGCTGGACGGCGGCGAGGACACCTTCGACCTCATCCAGTTCCGCGCCGGGAAGACGCTGCGCGGCTCCGGCGAAGTGCCCGGCAAGCTGCCCGGCGCACCGGAACCGCCTACGGCCCCCGGTTCCGCGCACCGGAGGTACTTCGAGCTGTCCGGCATCCAGATCAACGGCCGCTCGATGGACATGAACCGTATCGACCAGGTGGCACCCGCGCGCGCCGTCGAACTGTGGGACGTGCAGGGCATCGACGGGGTGCCGCACTCCTTCCATGTGCACGGCACCAGCTTCAGCGTCGTCTCGTACGGCGGGCGGCCCGTCCCCGCGCGGCTGCGGGGGCTGAAGGACACCGTCTATCTGCGCCCGCAGGAGACGGTGCGGCTGGCCGTACCGATGCCGGAGCATGTCGATCCGGCCACCCCTTACATGTTCCACTGCCACATGCTCAAGCACGAGGACCAGGGGATGATGGGGCAGTTCACCGTGGTGAAACCCGGAACCGAGGGCTCCGCTCCCCGCCGCGTACGAGGGGGCCACCACTGAGGGGCACGCGGGGTCAGTCATTCGAGTGGTCCGCAAGTGCCCTTGCCTACGCTCCCGACACGGCGGCAGCAGAACCGCTGTCTTGACGAGAGGCGAGGAAAAGCATGGGTAACCCACAAGCGCCGGCACCGTCGCGCAGGGCGCTGCTCATCGGCTGCGGGATCGCCGGTCCGGTGCTGGCTCTCTACCTCCAGCGGATCGGTGTGGAGGCCGTCATCCACGAGGCGAGCGAGGCGCCGCGCGACGACGTGGGCGCCTTTCTCAACCTCGCGCCCAACGGGCTGGCGGTGCTGGAGACCCTGGGCATCAGGCAGAACGTCGAGCAGTACGGGTCGCCCACCACCAGCACCGCCTTCCTCAACCACCGGGGCAAGCAGCTCGGCGAGAACCCGGCGGAGACGCTGCTGCTCAAGCGCGGCCTGCTGAACAAGGGGCTGCGCGAGGCCGCAGTGGAGCGGGGGGTGCGTATCGAGTTCGGGAAGTTCTTCGAGAGCGTCACCGAGACCGGCGACGGCGTCACCGTACGGTTCCGCGACGGCTCCACCGCCGAGGGCGACTTCATGGTCGGCTGCGACGGTATCCACTCCAGGACGCGGTACTCGGTGCTGCCGGACGCCCCCAGGCCGACGTACACGGGTGTCATCGGGACAGCCGGCTACACCCGCTCCCGGTACGGCGCTCCCGAGGACGGCACGATGCGGATGTCGTTCTGCCTCGACGGGTTCTTCGGTCACCAGACCACGCCCGGCGGGGAGATCTACTGGTTCGAGAACTACCACCAGTCCCGGGAGCCCGCCCGGGGCGAGATCGAGGCCGTCACCCACGAGGAGTGGCAGCGGCGGCTGTTGGCCAAGCACCGCAAGGACCACTACCCGGTGCCGCAGCTGATCGAGGACACCCCGTCCGGGATCATCGGCTACCCGATCTACGACATGCCCTCCCTGCCCACCTGGTACAAGGGGCGGGTCTGCCTGGTGGGGGACGCGGCGCACGCCACCTCGCCGCACGTCGGGCAGGGTGCCTCGATGGCGATGGAGGACGCGATCGTGCTGGCCAAGTGCCTGCGGGATCTGGGCGAGCCGGAGCGGGCCTTCGCCGCGTTCCAGGGCATTCGCAAGGGCCGCGTCGAGAAAATCATCAAGGAGGGGCGCAAGACCGGCAACCAGAAGGCCGCCAGCAACGGCTTCCAGCGTGCCGTGCGCGATCTGGTGCTGCCCTTCTTCCTCAAGCTCGGCGTGAAGGCCACCGAGCCGGTCTACTCCTACCGCGTCCCCTGGGAGGACCCGGTGACGACCGCCCGCGTCTGAACCAGCTCCACCCAGCAGGGGCGCGCCCATCCGGGCGCGCCCCTGACCGTATGTGGGGGGCTGACGTTTCAAGGCTGTCTCCACCGCTCCTCCGGCAGTCCGGCGCACCGTGCCGGGGAGGGTCCGAGTCTTCCGACCGACCTGTCCAGGACCCCGGAGGAATGGAGAAGTTCATGCGTGGTTCCACCCAGATCCTCGTCATCGGGGGCGGGCCTGCCGGGTCCACGGCGGCCGGACTGCTGGCCAAGCAGGGATTCGAGGTCACCCTGCTGGAACGCGACACGTTCCCGCGCTACCACATCGGCGAGTCGATCCTCCCCTCGTGCCGGCCGATCCTCGAACTGCTCGGCGTGTGGGACAAGGTGCAGGCCCACGGCTTCCAGCCCAAGGGCGGCGCCTACTTCTTCTGGGGGCCTGAGGAGTGGGAGGTCAAGTTCGACAACCTGGGCGACGACGGCACCAATGCCTGGCAGGTCATCCGCTCCGAGTTCGACGAGCTGCTGCTGCGGCACGCCGAGTCGCTGGGTGTCGAGGTCGTGGAGAACATCACCGTCAAGGAGCTGGAGTTCGACGGCGAGCGTCCCGTCGCCGCCCAGTGGGCCGGCACCAAGGACCCCGCCGAGAACGGGCGCATCAGCTTCGACTACGTCATCGACGCCTCCGGGCGCGGCGGCGTCATGGCGGCCCGGCACGTCAAGAACCGCCAGTACCACGAGATCTTCCGCAATGTGGCGGCCTGGACCTACTGGAAGAACGTCAAACCGCTGGACCGCGGCCCCGAGGGCGCCATCGCCGTCTGCTCGGCACCCGACGGCTGGTTCTGGGTGATCCCGCTGCACGACGGCACCACCAGCATCGGCCTGGTCACCGGGCGGGACATCTTCAACGAGAAGCGCAACCGCCTCGGCGGCATCCAGCAGGTCTACGACCAGGTGCTGGCCGAGTGCCCCGCCGTCACCAAGCTGCTGGGCGGCGCCGAACAGGTCAGCGGAATGAAGGTCGAGCAGGACTACTCCTACACGGCCGAGAACTTCGGCCGCCCCGGCTATCTGATGTGCGGCGACGCCGCCTGCTTCCTCGACCCGCTGCTGTCCACCGGCGTACACCTGGCCACCTACAGCGCCATGCTGGCCAGCGCCTCCCTCGGCAGCGTCATCCGCGGTGAGGTCGAGGAAGAGGAAGCCTGGCACTTCTTCAACACGGTCTACCGGCACGCCTACGAGCGGCTGCTGGTGCTGGTCTCCGTCTTCTACGAGAGCTACCGCGGCAAGGAGCACCACTTCTACAACGCCCAGAAGCTCACCTCCTCGCAGCGCGAGAACCTCAACCTCCAGGACGCCTTCGACCGCATCATCACCGGAATCGCCGACATGGAGGACGCACAGGACGTGTACGCCAGCGTGCACGCCCACCTCAACGGCGCCGAGAGCGGCGACCCCAACCCGCTCGCCAACCTCAACAAGGTCCACGAGCAGAAGCAGGCCCCCATGAGCGAGCAGAACGCCGTCGGCGGGCTGTACCTCGCCTTCCGCCCGCAGCTGCACCTGGCCAGGACGAAGGCCACGGGCGCTGAAGGAGGCCCCGCGTGACCGCCGCCGACTCCGCCTCCCCGGCGCCGGGGAAGGACAGCGCCTCAGCCTCGCTGCGCCCCTGGCCCAACTGGTTCCGCACCCTGTTCATGAGCGACCTGTGGGAGCGCTTCGGCTTCTTCGGGATGCAGGCGATCCTCGTACTGTTCGCCGTCGCGCCCCGCGACGAGGGAGGGCTCGGGCTCGCCAAGGCGGACGCCGCCGCGCTGTTCGGCGCCTGGATCGGGCTGGCCTTCATGTTGTGCCTGCCCGGCGGCTGGATCGCCGACCGGCTGCTCGGCCCCCGCCGCACGCTGCTGCTCGGCGCCGCCGTCACCACCGCGGGCCACTTCGCGCTGGCCACGCCGCTGCTGTGGCTCACCCCGCTCGCGCTCGTCCTGCTGGCCGTCGGCATGGGCCTGTACAAGCCCAACCACCAGGCCCTGCTCAACCTGATGTTCAAGGACAACGGGCGCCGCGAGGCGGGCATCTCGTTGATCTATGTGGGCATCCAGGTCAGCGCGCTGACCTCGCCGCTGATCGCCGGGTTCCTCGGCGAACGAGTCGACTGGCGGCTCGGCTTCGGCGTATCGGGCACCGCCATGCTCATCGGTACCATCCAGGTCGCTCTGGCCAAGCCGCAGTTCCAGGGCGTGGGCGAGAAGCCCGGTCGGCCGCTGGAAGTGGAGGAGGCGCGCCGTGTCAAACGGCGGGTGGGAACTGTCGCGGGTGTGCTCACGCTGCTGCTGGGCGGTATGGCAGCGGCCGGAGCCCTGACGGCCGGCAGTGGCATCGCCTTGGTCGGCATGGCCTCGATCGTCGCACCCGTCGTCGCCTACACCGTGCTCTACCGCAGCCGTGAGCTGGGGCCCGGCGACCGCAGGCGGTTGCGCTCGTTCCTGTGGATCTTTCTCGGCTCGACCCTGTTCTGGTCGCTGATCGCCCAGGACGGCTCGTCCCTGACCCTGTTCGCCAAGAATTCCACCGACCGTGACGTACTCGGCTTCGAAGTGCCCGTCAGCTGGCTGCAGTCGGCCACCCCGCTGTTCATTCTCGTGCTGGCGCCGGTCTTCGCGTGGATGCTGCTCAAGCACGGCGGCGGGCGCGCCGGCGTCCCGGCCAAGTTCTCCGCCGGACTGCTGCTGACCGGAGTCAGCTTCCTGGTCATGGCGCTGGCCGCCGGGCTGGCATCCGGCGACGAGAAGGTCTCCCCGCTGTGGCTGCTGGTGGTCTACCTGATGCACGCCTGCGGTGAACTCATCGTCGCCGCCGTGGGTATCGCCGCTGTCGCAGATGTGCTGCCGCGCCGCTTCATCGCGCACATGCTCGGGCTGCTGTGGCTGTTCGCCGCGCTCGGCGGCGGCGCGGGCAGCGGCCTCGTCCGGCTGATCGACGTCATTCCCGAGGCGCTGTACTACCTGCTGCTGGCGGTACTCGCCCTCACTGTCGGTGGCACGCTCGCGCTGCGCCGGCACACGGTGGCGCGCGGACTGGCCCCGGAGGCCGACGAGACCGGGGCCGCTTCCGGCTCCGCGTCCGAGCCCGCGCCCACGCCTGTCCAGGAAGGTGACCCCGCATGACCTCCGTTTCCCCGGTACCGGAATCCACCGTCCTGGACTCGCCACAGGCGGCCGGGATCGCCCAGCTCGGCCTCGGCTTCGCCGCCTCCAAGCTGCTGCTCAGCGCGCTGGAACTGGGCGTGTTCACAGCGCTCGCCGAGACGGCCGACGGCACGGCGGAGGCCGAGGAACTACGGGCCGCGCTGGGTCTGCACCCGCGCGCCGCGTCGGACTTCTTCGACGCGCTGACCGCCGTCGGGCTGCTGGAACGGCAGTACGGCCGCTACCGCAACAGCGAGGCGGCCCAGCGGCATCTGGTGCGCGGCCCCGACTACCAGGGCGGCTTCCTGGAGGGCGCGGGCTTCGTCCTCTACCCGGCCTGGGGCCGGCTCACCGAGGCGCTGCGCACCGGAAAGCCGCAGGCCGAGGGCGACTTCGAGGCCATGCTCAGCGATCCGCACGCGCGGCGGATGTTCCTGGCCATGCAGGACTCCCTCAGCCAGCCGCTGATCCCCCACCTCCTGGAGGCACTGGACTGGTCCGGATACAACACCCTCACCGACGTGGGCGGAGCGCGCGGCAACCTCGCGGCGCGCATCGTCCGCGAGCGCCCCGGCCTGACGGCAACCGTCTTCGACCGCCCGCAGAACGCCGAACCCTGCGCGGAGCACACCAAGGATCTCGGGGTACCGGAAAACGTCACCTTCTCAGGGGGTGACTTCTTCACCGACCCCCTGCCACCCGCGGACGTCGTCGTCATCGGCCACGTACTCGCCGACTTCTCCCGCGACGAGCGCCGCACGCTCATCGAGAAGGCGTACGCGGCCGTCAACGAGGGCGGCGCGCTGCTCGTCTACGACCCGATGAACGGCGACAAGCCGGAACTCGCCTCGCTGATCGCCAGCCTCCACATGCTGGTGATGACCCCGGCAGGCGCCGGATACCACCCCGGCCACTGCACCGGCTGGATGGAGCAGGCCGGCTTCACCGACGTGACCAGCCATCCGCTGCCGCTCGGCAACACCCTGCTGATCGCCCGCAAACGGGCCGCCCGACGTTAAGGAGACCGACCGTGGAGATCGGAGTGGGCCTGCCCACCACCGTGCCCGACGTCGACGGGCGGCGGCTCGTCGACTGGGCGGTCCGCGCCGAGGAGCACGGCTTCTCGACGCTGGGCGTACTCGACCGCCTCGTCTACGACAGCTACGAACCCCTCACAGCGCTCACCGCGGCGGCAGCAGTCACCACGCGCATCCGGCTGGCCACCAGCATCCTCCTGGCGGCCTACCGCCCCGGCACCCCGCTGTTGGCCAAACAACTGGCCACCCTGCACGAGATCTCCGGCGGCCGGCTGACCGTCGGCACCGCGGCGGGCGGCAGGGAGGACGACTTCCAGGCAACGGGTGCGCCCTACCGCAACCGGGGCCGCCGCCTGGACTCCCTCCTGACCGAACTCCGCAACATCTGGGACGGCAAGCAGACCGACACCGGCGTCACGGGCGTCGGCCCCCGCCCGACCCCACCCGGCCCCGAACTGATCGTCGGCGGCCACACCCCCGCAGCCATGCGCCGCGCCGCCCGCCATGCGAACGGCTGGATCGCCGGCGGCAGCTCCGCCACGGCCTACGCCGACCTGGCGCAGCAGGCCCGCGCGGCCTGGCGCACCGAGGGCCGCACCGACAGCCCGCGCCTGGTCGCCCTCGTCTACGCCTGCCTGGGCCCCGAAGCGCGCACCACGGCGGAGCACTATCTGCGTGCCTACTACGCCTTCATCGGCCCCAAGGCGGAGATGGCCGCCAAGGCCGTCATCACCGACGCGGAGTCGCTCCGCGAGACGGCCACGGCCTACGCCGAAGCCGGCTGCGACGAACTCCTCGTCTTCCCCTGCACGGCAGCCCCCGGCCAGCTGAACCTCCTGGCCGAGGCCGCCCTGCGCTGAGGATCACGGGCCATGCTCTCCTGTGGTCGGCCCCGTCACGCGGACCGTTAGCATCTGCCTCAGTCCCGAGGAACGGAGCGTTCATCTGTGAGTCACCCGCGTATCGGCGTCGCCATCCTGACAATGGGCAACCGGCCTGCCGAGCTGATGGAGCTGCTGGAGTCGGTCGCCTCGCAGGAGACGCCTGCGCAGCGGGTGGTGGTCATCGGGAACGGGGCACCGCTTCCGTCACTGCCCAAGAGGGTGACGGGTCTCGAACTGCCGGAGAACCTGGGCGTGACAGGCGGCCGGAACGCGGCCCTCGCCCGTCTGGCGGAGTTCGGGGACGTCGATGTGGTGGTGGACCTGGACGATGACGGACTGCTGATCAGCCGCGATGTCTTCACCCGCCTGGCCCGCCTCTACGAGCAGGACGAGCGGCTGGGCATCGTCAGCTTCCGGATCTGCGACGAGCGCGGGCGCACCCAGCGCCGCCATGTGCCCCGGCTGCGGGCCGGTGACCCGATGCGCGGCGGACCGGTCACCACCTTCCTCGGCGGCGGCCATGCCCTCGCGGCCCGGATGCTGGAGCAGACCGGCGGTTGGCCGGATGCCTTCTTCTACGCCCATGAGGAGACCGACCTGGCCTGGCGCGCTCTGGACGCGGGCTGGAAGGTGCTCTACGAGCCGGACGTCGTGCTCCAGCACCCATGGACGTCACCGACCCGGCACGCGGTCTTCCACCGCATGGTCGCCCGCAACCGGGTCTGGCTGGCCAAACGCCACCTGCCGGCGCCACTCGTCCCCGTCTACCTGGGCGCTTGGACCCTCCTCACCCTGGCACGCACCCGCTCTTGGGGCGGGCTCCGCGCCTGGTTCGGCGGATTCACCGAAGGCATGCGCACCTCGTGCGCACCGCGTCGGCCGATGCGGTGGGCCACGGTTTGGCGCATGACCCGCCTCGGTCGGCCTCCGGTGCTCTAGGTGACGGTGGACCGCTCGGCCAGCAGCCAGTCCGGCACCGCCCCCGGGGTCTTGCCAAGCCACCGCACATAGCGGGCCACTCCGCCAGCGACAGTGATGGATGGCTTCCACTCCAGCGTTGCGGCCAGCCGGTGAGCTGAGGCGTAGCCGCCCAGCGGGTCACCTGCCCAGCATCGAGCGCCGCCGCGCCCGGCTGTATACGGACATGGCGCATGCCCACAACCGGTGGGGGCACCGTGACGCCTGCATTGCCAGTCTCATGGCAGCCGAACGCTGCGCCCCGCAAGAGGTTCACGCACGTCCCGCCGTCCAAGCGCTCGTCTCTGGCTTGCTGCTCTCCGGACGTACCACAGCCGACCTTCGTGGACTCGCCGCCCGCCGTCGGCGTTCTCCACACATGAACAGGCTCTGACCGGCCTCGAACGGATCTGATGGTCGCAATGGCGATCAGGGGTCGCAGGAGTTCAGCTCTTGCCGGAGGGAGTCCGCGTCAGTGGGGCGCTTTCAACGGGCTCCGCTGGGAAGGTGAAGTCGCCCAGAGCTGCCGGGCCCCCGTGGCGGCGGCCCAGCAGCGACAGCAGGGGGCCGGTCATGGCGGTGGTCGCCAGGGCCATGACGACCATGAGGGCGTACAAGTCGCGGTCGATGACGTTCAGTTGGAGGCCGACGGTCAGGATGACCAGTTCCGTCAGACCGCGGGTGTTCATCAGCGCTGCGAGCACTCCGCTCTGCGCGTGGGGCACCCGGTTGAGCCGGGCGCCCGCGTACGCGCCGGCGAACTTGGCGGTGATGGCGGTCAGCAGGATCAGGCCGAGTTCGCCCAGTCCGCGGGCGCCGAGGCGGGAGAGGTCGACCTGGAGGCCGGCGATGACGAAGAAGGAGGGCAGCAGCAACAGCCGGGTCACGTACTCCAGCCGGTCGGTGATCTGGTGCCGCAGCCGGCGTGAGGTGTCGCGCGGCATCACGGCGCCGAACAGGAAGGCGCCGAAGACGAAGTGGGCGCCCATCCAGGCCGTCGCCAGGCAGGAGAGCAGCAGCCCGCCCAGTACGACGATCAACTGGTCGGCGGTCACATGCTCGCGCGCCCAGCCCTCCCAGCCGGCCCGTGGCGGGGCCGTGCGCCGCCCCTCGAACAGCCGGCGCAGGCAGGGCCGTACGGCGAGCAGCATCACCGCGAGGTAGGCGGGCGCCAGCAGCAGCCGCCACTGGCCGTCGCCGCCCGCGACGGTGACGACAACGGCCAGCAGCGACCAGGCGAGGATGTCGTCGAGTGCCGCCGCGGCCAGCGCGATTCCGCCGATCCGGGTGCGGCCCAGCCCGCTGTCGGCGAGGATGCGGGCCAGCACGGGGAACGCGGTGACCGCCATGGCGGCGCCGAGGAAGAGCACGAACGCGGCGCGGCTGCCGGTCGCGTGCCGCTCGGCGAGATACAGCGCGAGCAGCCCGCCGAGGGTCAGCGGCACCAGTACGGAGCACAGCGACACGCTCACCGCGACGCGTTCCCTGCCGCGGAGCCGGGTCAGGTCCAGCTCGTAGCCCACCACGAACATGAACAGCACGAGGCCGAGGTCGGCCAGCGCGCCGAGCATGGGCCGGATGTCGGTGGGGAAGAGGTGGCCGGCGAGGGCGCCGCCGAACAGGGTGGGTCCCACGAGCACCCCGGCGAGCAGCTCGCCCACCACGGGCGGCTGCCCGATTCTGCGGGCCGCGGCGCCGAGCAGACGGCTGAGTGCCAGGATGGCGGCGAGTCCCAGAAAGAAGGACTGGAGCTGCTCCGGAGTCATGAGTGCGCCCCCTGCGCGGTACCGGACGGTGCCGAGCGGCGCGGCCGGGTCGCGCGGCCGGCCCGGGACGGCCGGCTGCCACGCCGCGGCCGGGCAGGCTCCGGCGTCGGACGACGAGGGTAGGGGGGCGCACTCGACGGGGCGTCGAGACTCAGCGGGAGCGGCTCGCGCCCGCCTTGCGGAGCTGCTCGGTCTCGGGGCGCCCGTACACGCCGCCGGGGTCGGGCAGCACCGGGTGAGTGCCGTTCCGGTGCGCGGTGCGGCAGTCGTCGATGAACTCACGGGAGAACATCGCGCTGAGGGTGGCGACACCGCCGCGTGCGACGCGGATCTCGCCCCGCTGGAGCGTGCCGGTGAGCCGGATGACGCGGCCGTGGTGCGGGACGTGCCGCTCGCGGTCCTTGATCTTGCAGCGTCCCACGAGGGTCAGTTCGGTCTCGTCGAGGACGGCGTCCTGGGGGAGCAGGAGCTTGAGCATGCTCCGCTCGCTCAGCAGCCGCAGCTCGATGTCGCCGTCGGGCAGCTGCGCCGAGCGCAGGTCGAGGTGGACGGAGGAGCGCCGGGTGCGTACGTCGATCGTGCGGGACCGCGTCCAGTGGCCCAGCCGTTTCACACTGGTGTAGAAGGCTTCGACCCGTTCGGTGTGGAGGTCCGGCATGTGCTCGGTGTGCTGGTTGCTCATCGCAGTGTTCCTTCCTGGAACCCGGGCAACAACCCGATGGCGAGAATCCCTTGGCAACCGGCTATCTTGGTAGCCAAGCTAACTGTTGCTTCTTATTTTGAGAGTCGAGATACTTGTATGTCAAGTGAAAAGTTCTCACCACCGCAGGAGCCGAAGGAAACCGAGCTGCGCCGACGACTCGCCGAGGAGGTACGCGCCCTGCAGAGCGCGACCGACGCGGTGGACGCCGCCACCGCCGATCGGCTCGGTATCAACCGCACCGACCTGCACTGCCTCGACGTCCTCACCCAGCGCGAGAGCGCCACCCCCAGCCAGCTGGGCGCGGCACTCGGCCTGACCACGGGAAGCGTCACGGCGATGCTCGACCGGCTGGCCCGCCTCGGCTACCTCACCCGCGAGCCCGACCCGCACGACCGTCGCAAGTCCGTCGTCCGCGCCACGCCCGCCATCCAGCGCGGTGCAGACGAGCTCTACGGCCCTCTCGCGGAGGAGGGCGCGGCACTCTTGGAGCGCTACTCGCTGCCCGAGCTGGAGCTCTTGCTGGACTTCGCCAGGCGCAGCCGCGAGATCCAGGAGCGGCACCTGCTCCGGCTGCGGGAAGAGGAGCGCCAGGCGTGAGCTGAGCTGGGTGCGCATGGGAGGGCGCCCGCAGGGAACGCGGGACGGGAGCCGGCACCCCGTACAGGAAGCAGGTGTTCGCCATGCCCGAGGCCGTCGCCTACGCCACGTACGGCGGGCCCGAGGTGCTCCAGCCGACCGGTATCGACATCCCCGAGCCGGACCCCGACCAGGTGCGCGTCGCCGTACGGGCCGCGGGCGTCAACCCGCTCGACTGGAAGCTGCGCAGCGGCGCACTGTCCGCCGCCATGCCCGTCACGCTCCCGCACATCCCGGGGCTGGAATTCGCCGGCACGGTCGACGCGGTGGGCGACGGCGTCAGCGCCCTGGAGCCGGGCGACGAGGTCTTCGGCCGCGCCTCGTACGCGTACGCCACTCTCCTCGTCGCCGACACCGCGCGGCTGCGGCTGCGGCCGCACGATCTCGACGTCCACCGCGCCGCCGGGCTGCCCGTCGCTGCTGAGGCCGCCTATCGCGCGCTGGACGAGCTGGCCGTCGCCGCGGGGGAGACCCTGCTCGTCCACGGTGCGGGCGGCGCCGTCGGCAACCTCGCCGTCCAGTTCGCCGTGGCACGCGGCACCCATGTCGTCGGTACGGCCGCCGAGCGGGTGCACCGGCGGCTGGCCGATCTCGGGGCCACCCCCGTCACCTACGGGGACGGCTGGCCGGAGCGGGTGCGGGCCGTGGCACCGCGAGGGGTGGACGCCGTGCTGGACACCTCGGGCGCCGACGTACTGGGCGACTCGGCACGGCTGGCGAGCGGCGGCGCGGCGAGAGTGCTCACCCTCGCCGATCCGCAGGCCGCGCAGGCGCACGGGGTGCGGTTCTCCGCGGGATCCGCGGGCGAGTCCGGCCTCGACCGCACCGGCCCCGCACTCGACCAGGCCCTCGCCCTCCACCGGCGCGGCACGCTCGTGGTGCCGGTGCACGAGCCGGTGCCGCTCGCCGAAGCGGCACGGGCCCACCGGCTCGGCGAGGCCGGCGGACTCGACGCCAAGCTGGTCCTCACCACCTGACCCTGTCCCCTCCGCCCGACCGGGCGGGGGGCTGCCTGTTGAGGGGCGCGCGCCTCAACGGCGTATGGGTAAGCGGCCACTACAGACCCCTTGCCCCACTGTGACCTTTACCTGTTGTGAAAGGTTGTACGACTGGACTCTTGTCCTTTGGCTGGTCTGGACTTTGACTTCGCATGAACGTTTGGTGAACGCGAGGAAGACCAGCATGCCTGCAGAGATACCCCCCCTGTCCGAAGTGCGTCGCATAACGCAGAAGAAGCGCGACGCGTGGTGGACGGTGATGTTGGTGGACCCGGTGGCCACCCCCCTGGTGCGGCTGACCGCGGCCCGCACGCGTATCACCCCCAACCAGATCACCTGGGGCGCCCTGCTGCTGGGGCTGGGCTCGGCCGCGTGCTTCGCGATGGGCGACTGGCGCTGGCTCGTCGCCGGAGCCGTCGTCTACCACCTGAGCTTCATCCTGGACTGCATGGACGGGAAGACGGCCCGCCTCACCGGCACCGGCTCCGTCTTCGGCGCCTGGCTCGACTACATCTTCGACCGCGTCCGCGTCATGTTCTGCTCCCTGGCCCTGATGGCCGGTCAGTACCACCGCACCGACGACATCCGGTACGTATGGCTCGCGGCGGCCGTCATCTTCCTGGACGGGCTGCGCTACATCAACTCGCTGGAGATCTTCAAGACCCGGCACACCATGCGCAAGCAGCTCAAGTCCAGGATCCGTGCGGCCCGCCGCGCGGAGAACCAGGTGGAACTCACCTTCATGGAAGACCTGTTGCGCGAGAACCCCGAGGCCGACGTCGAGCAGGACCTGCGCACGGCCCAGCAGGAGACCGCCGGCGCTCAGGCGGGCACGCTCGCGGCACAGACGGCGGTGCGGACTCCCGCGGAGGGCGTCACCGAGCCCGCCGATCCCGCACCGGCCGACCCCACCGGGTCCGCCGAGGAGGCCACCCGGGTCCGGCGGCCGGTCATCGACCTGCACCAGGAGTTCCGCAGCCGGTTCCCGTGGTACCTGCGGATGCGCTCCTTCCTGCTGCGGCACCGCATCCGTACGCACCTGGTCAGCGGTATCGAGTTCCAGATGGGCGTGTTCATCGTCGGCCCGCTGCTCGACCAGGTACTGGCCGTCACCGTCGTCTCCGGCGCGCTGCTGCTCGTCTTCGAACTCGCCATCGTCTACAAACTGCTGCTGTCCACCCGGGACTTCACCAGGACCATCGACGCCTTCGACCGGGAGTCCGCCACGGCCGGAACGCCCGCTCCCGCCGTGGCCCAGAGCTCGGCTGCGGCCTGAGGCCACTGCGCCGCCCCCTCCCCGCCGGGGGAGGGGGCGGCGCGGCGCTCACACCGACTTGTGCGCGATCACCAGGGTCACATCGTGCCCCAGGGAGCGGTGTTCGACGGAGGCGAAGCCCGCATCGCGCATCCACGCCGCGCACTGCGCGAGCGTGTACCCCTTCCCGTGCGGGGTCATCAACTGCAGGTTGAGGCTGCGCAGCAGATTGCGCAGGTAGCTCTCGTCCTCGGGCACGATGACCGGGTCCCACACCAGGAAGGCGCCGCCGGGCCGCACTCCGGCGAAGGCGTTCTTGACGAGCTGGGCGCGCTGGTCGTCGTTCCAGTCGACCAGCGCGTGCCCCAGCATCAGCACATCGGCCTCGGGCAGCGGCCCGGCGAAGAAGTCGCCGCCGTGGAAACCGAGCTTGCCCGTCATCCCCAGCGTCGCCATGTGCGCCTCGAAGTCGCCCTCGAGCTGCGGCAGGTCGAATACCCGCGCTTCCAGGTGCGGATGGGCCGCCACCAGACCGGCCAGCACGTTGCCGCGGCAGCCGCCGAGTTCCAGCACGGAGCCGTACGACGCCCAGTCGAAGACCTGGGTCAGCGCCGGAATGAGCGGCCGGCTGGCGTCCTCCGCCATACCGACCAGTCCGTCCTTCTTCTCCTCGCTGTCGTAGAGCTGGTCGAACATGTCCTCGCCGGAGTACGTCGCGGCCTGTGGCTCGCCGGTCCGCAGCCCGTCGGCCAGCCGCTCCCACGCCGGGTACATCACCCGGTCGGCCAGTTGCAGGAAGCCGCTGAGCGAGGCGGGGTCGCCGGGCACCAGGAGCTGCGCCGCGACCTGCGAGTTGGCCCACGTGCCGTCCTGGCGGCGCTCCAGGAAGCCGAGCTCGGCCAGCGCCGCGAGGAAGTGGTCGCAGCCGCGCGGGTGCAGGCCCAGCCGCTCGCGCAGCCGGTCCTCGGGCAGCGGGCCCTCGGACAGCGTCGCGAACAGGCCGAGCCGAACCCCGGCCAGCACCAGCTTCGCCGGCTGGAAGGCCATGGCCTGGCCGAGCACCTGTCCGGCGTGTGCCGTCACATCGTCAGCCACGGGGCCACCTCCGGGTCATGAGCCGGCCTTCGCGCCGGCCGCGGCCGAGGCGCGCGCCAGTACGTCGTCCAGGACCGCGTCCGGGTCGGCGACGGCCGAGGTGTCGCCCGCGGAGCGCCAGGAGACGAACGCGTCAGGGCGCACCAGCACGGCGCCGCCCGCGCCCACCCCGTAGGCGGTCGCCCAGTCCCGGTCCTCGGGCCGCAGCTCCTCGTCGGGCCCCACGGCGTGGGTGCGCAGCGGCACTCCCAGCCGCTCGGCCGCCTTGACCGCGGCCTTCGCCCAGGCGCCGCCGTCGGGACCGTGCAGCAGTACGAAGTCGTCCCAGAACAGGTCGATGGTGGAGATCCGTTCGTCGCCCTCCTTGCCCGAACGGTTCAGCCACACGTGCGGCGCTCGGGTGCCCGGCTCGCCGGTCAGCTCCAGGTCCGGGGTGAGGACCTTGGAGCCCTCGGCACCGACGATGGACGAGGACCGGTAGCGGTAGCCGAGCGTGATGATCACGTCGTCGACGAAGTCCTCCCGGTCCTGCTCGGTGGCGTAGCCGTGCCGGATACGGTTGCGCACCAGAGCCTGCTCGGACATGGCGGTGCCCAGCGGGCGGCGCTCCGCGTCGTAGGTGTCCAGCAGCGCGTCGGTGCCCCAGCCGTCCTGCACGGCGGCCAGCTTCCAGGACAGGTTGTGCGCGTCGTGGATGCCGGTGTTGGCGCCGAAGCCGCCGGCCGGCGGGTGTACATGCGCCGCGTCGCCCGCGAGGAAGACCCGTCCGACGCGGAAGGTCTCGGAGACCAGCTGGGCGCCCTGCCAGGGCACCTTGTCCATGATCTCGACGTCGATGTCCTTGCCCGCCGCTCGGCGGACGATCTCCACACACCGCTCGTCGGTGTAGTCCTCGGGCTTCTCGCCCTTCTCCGGGTAGTAGATCGGCGCGGCCAGCCACGGGTCGCAGCCGTGCAGCCGGGAGAGCCCCATCAGGGAGCCGCCCGCCGAGGCGTAGCACAGGATGAACTTGCGGTCCTTGAGCAGCGTCTCCAGCTCGGGCGCCCGGAAGTAGATGCTCAGCGCGTTGAAGACGGTGCCGCGGCCGACCCGCTCGACGCCCAGCGCCCGCCGGATGCGGCTGCCCGCGCCGTCGGCCCCCACCAGGTAGTCGGCGCGGATGGTGAGCCGGTTGCCCGTCGCCGACTCCTCCGCGATGGCGGTGACCCCCTCCTCGTCGGCCTGGAAGGAGATCAGCTTGGTGTTGAACCGTACATCGGCGCCGTACTCGCGCGCCTTGGCGACCAGCACCTTCTCGTAGCGGTCCTGGCCGCAGCCCATCACCCGCTCCGGGCTGACGGTGGGACCGTCCAGCGACGGGGACTCCAGCAGCTCGGCGTTGTCGATGTCGGAGAAGGTGTCGACCTTGATGATCCCGCCCTCGAAGTAGGCGTGCGAGTTGCCCTTCTCCAGGGCGCGGATGTCCTTCCCGAGCCCCGCTGCGCGGAACAGCTCCATCGTGCGGGCCTGCAGGCCGGGGGCGCGGGGAAGCATGGAGGTGCTGTCCCGCTTCTCCAGCAGCATCGTGCGGACGCCACGCCGGCCGCTGAACAGCGCGGTGGACAGTCCGACGGGACCACCGCCGACGATCAGCACCGGGATCTTCACGTCATACATGCATGTCCCCTCTGAACGGACCTTGGAACGGCTGGGCTCGGTCGGTTTCGGCACCCCTGATGAGTAGCCACGGCCCCTTGAGGGCGGCTGGAGATCCGGCGGGGGCCGGCGCGCCCAGGCAGGTCCCCACCGCCGTTCGAGGGGTGCTCAACTTTCCGGTGTGACCCTCGCGGGGCGGCCCTGGCGCCAGGCCATGTGCCGTTTCGGAAGGAGTCCTGCGCATGACGCACACCAGCCTGGATGTCAGCACCCCGGCCGGAATCATCCGGCTGAGCAACGCGTTCTGCGACGCGAAGGCGCTGCTGACCGCCGTCGAACTGGGCCTGTTCACCACCCTCGACGAGAAGGGCCCCTCGACCCAGGAGGAGATCCGCAAGGAGCTGGGCCTGCACGGCCGCGGGCTGAGCGACTGGCTCAACCTGCTGGCTGCCCTGGGCCTGCTCACCCGCGAGGAGGGCGGCAGGTTCGGCAACGCCGAGGGCGCCGGCACCTACCTGGTGCGCGGCAAGCACACCTACGTCGGCGGCTTCCTGGAGCGCTCCAACCGCAACCTCTACCCCGCCTGGGGCAGGCTGTCCGAGGCGCTGCGCACCGGTCAGCAGCAGTCCGGCAGCGACTTCGAGGAAGTCACCAGGAACCCGCACATCCTGCGGCAGTTCGTCGGCATGATGGACGCTCTCACCCATGTCGTGGGCCCCGAGCTGGTGGGGAAGTTCGACTGGAGCGGCTACAGCTCAGTCCTGGACGTCGGCGGCGCCCGCGGCAACCTGTGCTCCATCATCGTCAAGGCCCAGCCGCACCTGGCAGGGCACGTCTTCGACCTGCCGCCGATGGAGCCGCTGTTCGACGAGAAGGTCGCCGAGTACGGGCTGACCGGCAAGGTCACCTTCCACGGCGGCAGCTTCTTCACCGACCCGCTGCCCAGCGCCGATGTCGTCAACCTCGGGCACGTGCTGCACGACTGGGACGAGAAGCAGCGCGGCGAACTGATCGCCAAGGCGTACCAGGCCGTCAACCCCGGCGGCGCGCTGCTGATCTACGACCGGATGCTGGACGACGAGCCCGACCACGTGGAGAACCTCGTCATCAGCCTGGACATGCTGCTGGTCACCGACGGCGGTTCGGAATACCCGGTCTCGGAGGCCGTCGCGCACGCCGAGCGCGCCGGGTTCGCCTCGACCGAGGTGCTGCCGCTGAGCGACTACGACACGCTCGTGATCTGCCGCAAGGCCGGCTGAGCGGGCCGCCCGAGAAGAGGAGTCCCAACCCATGAGCGATACCCCGCAGGCCCCGCAGCAGGTTCCGGTACTGGTCGTGGGAGGCGCGGTGACAGGGCTGTCCACCGCGGTGTTCCTCGGCTGGCACGGCATCCGCTCGCTCGTCGTCGAACGCCACCCCGACACCCTCAGCCACCCGCGCTCGCGCGGCGTCAACCCGCGCACGGTCGAGCTGTACCGGCAGGTCGGGCTGGAGGACCCCATCTGGTCCGAGGCCAGCCTGGCCACCGACTTCAGCAAGCTGCTGATGATCCGTGCCGAGACGCTGGCCGGCCCCGAGATGTTCAGCGGCCCCACCGACCAGCCCGATCCCACCGGCGGCGTCAGCCCCTGCGAGTGGGCACCGATCGACCAGGACCGGCTCGAACACCTGCTGCGCGGCCGCGCCGCCGAACTGGGCGCCGAGCTGGCCTTCGGCACCGAACTGGTCTCCTTCACCCAGTCCGAGGACGGGGTCACCGCCGTCCTGAGGGACACCGCGAGCGGGCAGGAGCGCACGGTACACGCCGCCTACCTCGTAGCCGCCGACGGCAGCCGCAGCCCCATCCGCCAGGAGCTGGGCATCGTGGCGGACGGGCCCGGCGAGTTCGCCACCACGCTCTCGGTGCTCTTCGAGGCGGACCTGAGCCAGGCGGCACGGGGCCGCGACGTCGGTGTCTGCTACCTGGACAAGCCCGCGCCCTCCACCATCCTGTTCGCGCACGACGGCAAGCAGCGCTGGATCTTCGCCACCGCCATGCCCGAGGGCGAGACACTGGAGACCATCACCGAACAGCAGGCGGTCGAGCTGGTGCGCGCCGCCATCGGCCAGCCCGATCTGGACGTGCGCATCGTTTCCCAACTGCCGGCGGGCGGCGCCAAGTGGCTGAGCTTCATCATCGGAGCGCAGGTCGCACGCGAGTACCGCAGGGGGCGGGTCTTCCTCGTCGGCGACGCCGCCCACCTGGTTCCGCCCACCGGCGGGTTCGGCGCCAGCCTCGGCATCCAGGACGCCAACAACCTGGCCTGGAAGCTGGCCGCGGTGCTCGACGGCGAGTCGGGGCCCGAACTGCTGGACACCTACCAGACCGAGCGCCACCCGGTCGCCTGGATGACGCTCCAGCAGGCCCTCGGCATGATGCAGGAACGCACCGGCCCGGACGGCGACGGCGAAGGCGAGGGCCCCGACCCCGCCGAGGCGTACAGCACCACCGTCTTCGGCTACCGCTACGGCGAAGGACCGCCGGTGCCGCCGCAGGCCCTGTGCGGCGAGCCGGGCACACGCGCCCCGCACGTGGAACTCGACCGCGCGGGCGAGCGGATCTCCACCCTCGACCTGTACGGCCGGGCGCCCGTGCTCCTGACCGCCGAGCAGGGGCAGGTGTGGGTCGACGCCGCAGCGGCGGTCACCGCTGACACCGGTGTGCGGCTGGACGCCCACCGGGTCGGCGGGCCCGGCGCCACGCTGGTGGCCGCCGACGGGCGGTCCCTTGCCGAGGCGTACGGCATCGGCGCCGACGGCGCCGTTCTCATCCGTCCCGACGGGTTCGTGGCCTGGCGCTCCGACGGCGCGACAGCCGACCCGAAGGCGGCCCTGGGCCAGGCGCTGCGCGAGCAGTATCCGCGCAGCTGAGCTCTCGCGGAGCGCGGTTCGGACGGTCCGGCAGCAAGGACGCTGCCGGACCGTCCGCATGCGGCCGGGTACGCCGTGGGCCAGGATGCCCCCATGGATGTGGCCGAGCTCGTTCTCAAGTACGTCGAGGCCGTGATCTGGCCGCTGGTGACGCTCACGGTGGCCTGGTGCCTGCGCGCGTACCTGCGTGAGGCTTTCGCCCGTATGACGCGGATCGAAATCCCGGCAGGAGCCATCGAGTTCGAGGCCGAGACGCGGCCCGGAACCACATCGCCAGCTGTGAACGTCTGATCGAGAGCGTCGCACTCACCCACTAGGGTGTGCTGCGGCAGGCCGATCTCAGTCGTACTCAGGGGGAACTCGCATGGCCAGTACGCCGAAAGCGCACAGCACCGACAAGGAAGCCGTACGTGCTCCGCGGCGCAAGCTCCGCTCCTCGACCGTCGTACTCGGCGGCATGGGCGCCCTCGCGGTGGCGCTGTCCGGCTACTCGTCGGAGCCGGACCGTCGGTGCGTGGACCCCGACAGCTACGACGCGGTGCGCGGCTACCGCATCCTGCCCCCCAGCCAGTGCGAAACCGGCGGCACCGCGGCCGCGGCCAGGAACGCCGCCTTCCCCGCCGCCGGGGGCGCCGAAGCGCGTGAGAACGTCTGGTACTACGGCGGCAACGAGGCGAAGGGCCGGGCGAAGGGCGGCACGTTCGTCCACGCGGCGGCCGTCGAGCGGGCGGGCTTCGGCTGCGACGACGATGACGACGGGAACGGCAGCAGCGGCGGTGGCAGCTACGGCGGCTGAGCGGGCGCGGCCGACGAGAGGAGGGACCGCGTGGAACGCCACACCATCGACCCGCGCCCCGGCTGGCAGGAGACCGTCGAGGAGCAGGGCTGCATCTACCCGCTGACCCGGTACCCCGACGGCTCGCTGCGCCCGTACTGGGACGAGAGCGCCTACTACTCCTTCACCCTGCCCGAGGTGGAAGCCCTCGAGGAGGTCGTGGAGGAGCTGCACGGCATGTGCCTGCGCGCCGCCGCGCACATCGTGGCGGAGAACAGGTTCGCCGACCTGGGCATCACCGACCGGGCGCTGGTGGACCGCGTCGCCGAGAGCTGGCGGCGTCGCGATGAACTGCCCAGCCTCTACGGCAGGTTCGACCTGCACTACGACGGGCGCGGCGGCCCTGCCAAGCTGCTGGAGTACAACGCCGACACCCCCACCTCACTGGTCGAGGCCGCTTCCCCGCAGTGGTTCTGGATGGAGGAGCGCTTTCCCGGCGCCGACCAGTGGAACTCGCTGCACGAGCGGCTGGTCGAGGTGTGGAAGAAGCAGGCGGCGCTGCTGCCGCCGGGCGCGCCCGTGCACTTCGCCCACTCGGCGCGCGACGAGCTGGGCGAGGATCTGATGACCGTCGCCTACCTCCAGGAGACGGCCGAGCAGGCCGGTCTGGAGACGGTCGCGATACCCGTGGAGGAGATCGGCTGGGACCGGCTCTCGGGCCGGTTCGTCGACCAGCGGCTGAAGTTCGTCCGCGCCTGCTTCAAGCTCTACCCGTGGGAGTGGCTGGCCTCCGACCGGTTCGGCCCGCATGTGCTGGAGACCCTCGACAACGGGGGCGGCACAGGCACCACCATGTGGATCGAGCCGGCCTGGAAGATGCTGCTGTCCAACAAGGCGCTGCTGGCCATCCTGTGGGAGCTGTTCCCCGGCCACCCCAACCTGCTTCCCGCCTATCTGGACGGCCCGCGTGAGCTGGCCCGGACCACCGGCTGGGCGGCCAAGCCGCTGCTGGGCCGCGAGGGCGCGGGCGTCACCCTGCACGACCCGGGCACCGACGCTTCGGTACGGGACGAGCCGTGCTGCTACCAGGCCCTGTGCCCGCTGCCGGACTTCGACGGCAACCGCACGGTGCTGGGCACCTGGGTGGTGGACGGCGAGGCGGCGGGACTGGGTATCCGGGAGTCCGCGGGGCTCGTCACCGACGAGTACGCGCGCTTCCTTCCGCACGTGATCCGCTAGCCGGAACCGGCGGCGACACGCAGTACCGCAGCCGCGACGCAAGGGTCCCGGCAGCTGCCGGGACCCTTGCGTCGCGGGGGCCGGTTCGTGCTCCGCGGGGAGGCGGTGAGGCGGAACCGGCCGAAGGTCAGTCCTCCGTGACGCGGATGGACTTGGTGGGGCACCCACGGGCAGCGCGCCGCACCTCCTCGTGGAACTCCCCCGAAGGGGTCTCGTCCAGCACGACGACCAGCCCGTCCTCGTCCTGGTCGAAGACGCCGGGCAGCCGGTAGACGCACAGACTGCTGACCGCGCAGGTCTCGGAGTTCGCCGTCACTCGGAGCATCACCACTCCACGGGTATCTCGGTGAAGCCCTCCATGAACCCGCCCAGCGCCCGCGGCAGTTCCTCGGCGGGTGCGGCGAGCCGGATGTCGGGGAAGCGCCGCAGCAGCGACTCGGTGGCCACCTGGAGCTCCATCCGGGCCAGCGCGGCGCCCACGCAGTAGTGGATGCCGGCGCCGAAGGTCATGTGGTGGTTCTCCTGGCGGCGGATGTCCAGCTCGAAGGGGTTGTCGAAGACCTCGGGGTCCATATTGGCCCCCTCCTCCGACAGCAGCACGCTGGTGCCCTTCTTGATGACGGAACCGTCCGAGAGCGGGATGTCCTCCACCGCGTACCGCATGGTGCCCACCGAGGAGCCCATGATCTGGGTGCGCAGCAGCTCCTCCACGGTGGAGGGCACCAGCGACCAGTCCTCCTGGATCTGCCGCACCAGTTCCGGGTGGTGCAGCAGTACGGCGGTTCCGGTGCCGATCTGGCTGGCGGTGGTCACATAGCCGGCGATCAGCAGCCCCTGGCACCAGAAGTGCAACTCGTGGTCGTTGAGCCGGTTGTCCTCCTCGTCGCGGACCCGGATCAGCTCGCTGACCAGGTCGTCACCGGGCTTCTCGCGCTTGGCGTCGATCAGGTCGCCCAGGTACTTCCACAGGTTCTGCCGGCACTGCCCGACCTCCTCGGGCGGCAGCTTGGTGACGGACAGGAAGCCGTCCACATAGGCGCGGAACTGGTCGCGGTCCTCGGCCGGAACGCCCAGCAGCTTGCAGATCACCTTGATCGGCAGCGGGAACGCCAGCGCCTCGTTCAGCTCCACCGGCTGCGGCCCGGCCGCCATCTCGTCCAGCAGCTCGTCGGCGACCTGCTGCACATAGGGCCGCAGCGCCTCGATCCGGCGCGCGGTGAACGCCTTGGTCACCAGGGAGCGCACCTGGGTGTGCTTGGGCGGGTCGGGGTCGATCTCCGGGTCCATGAACAGGTCGTTGTCCTTGGAGATGCGCGCACAGTCGGGCCGCGCGATGTTCCGGGACAGACGCTTGTCGGCGAACAGGGCGCGCACGTCCTTGTACCGGGTCACGAGCGTCGCCACGTCCCCGCTCGGCAGCGTCACCTCCATCGCGGAGCTGCCGTGCACGTGCCGCAGCGCTTCGGGCACCTGCATGGGCGGGGTCCAGGCGAACGGATACCTGGGCGGGGTCTGAGTGCTCACGGTTGTCCCTCCGGGGTCGGTCGGTGATGGAGTTCCTGCTGCCGCGGCCGTCATACGGGCCACTCGGGGCGGGTCCAGGAGGCTTCGGCGAACGCCCACTCGTGGCGGACACCGGTACGGAAGTGCTCGATCAGCCGGTCCCGTTCGGCCGGTGAGGCCGTCTCGCCCAGCTCGTCGGCCAGCCCCAGGAACGCGCGCACCGCGTAGCGGTAGCCCTCGCCCGGGTGGTAGATCCCGATCCACTCGGCGTACCGGGAGCCGGGCGTACGGCGCTCCAGCAGGTCGTCGGAGACCTGGTGGTTGAACCACACCATCGGCAGCAGCGCCCCGACGCCCGCGGCGAAGGAAGCGGCGCTGGAGGCGTTGAAGAACGCGCAGTGCGCATGGGTGACCGGGCCCGCCTCCGGCGGCTGGGTCGGCGGCTCGGGCAGGCCCATGCCCCCGGCCAGCTGAGCGTACTTCTCCCGCAGCCGGTCGCGGGCCTCCAGGGTGCCGGTGATCGAGCGGCCCAGCAGCGCCGTGTGCGCGTCCCGCTCGGCGGCGGCCGCTGTACGGGCCAGCGCCCTCGCGTAGGCGGGCAGCAGCTGCCCGGTGTCCTGCTCGACGAAGTACGCCAGCGACTCGCCCGGCAGGGAGCCGTCCCGCAGCCCCGACCAGAACGGGTGTGCCAGCACCTTCTCCAGCACCGGCGCGGCCAGTTCCTTGAGCTGATCACTCAGCTTCATCTCGCCCTCTCCGTTCGCTCTCGCGGCATCTCGCTCTCACAGGTCCAGCCGGACGCGGTAGTGGCGCAGCCAGGCGTCGAGCTGGAGGACCATCTCGACGTTGCGGCGCTCGCCCCATCCGTCCACCGCGACCGGCCGGTCCTCGGCCGCCAGCTCGGCGCAGGCCGGCCCGTCCAGCAGCGGCCGTACGGGGCTGGCCGGGTCGGCGACGACCGCGTTGAAGCGCCGCCGCAGCACCTGCCCGTAGTCCGGGTCCTGGGTGATGGGGAAGGGGCTCTTGCGGCGCTGGGTGACCGACTCGGGGAGCAGGTCGGCGACGGCCGAGCGCAGCACGCTCTTCTCGCGGCCGTCGGCCGTCTTCATCGCCCATGGGATGTTGTAGACGTACTCCACCAGCCGGTGGTCGCAGTACGGCACCCGCAGTTCGAGCCCCACGGCCATGCTCAGCCGGTCGTCGCGGGAGAGCAGCAGCGGCAGCCAGCGCGTCAGATGCGCGTGCCCGACCCGCCGCATGACCCGCTCGGTCTCCGACTCGCCGGGCACGTCTGCCACTTCGGCCACCGTCTCCGACCAGCGCTGCGCCGAGTAGCCGGGTACGTCGATCTTGCGCAGCAGCCCCGGGTCCAGCAGCCCGGTGCTCATCCCGTGCGGAGCCACCCGCAGCCCCATCGTCACCCAGGGGAAGTTCGCGGTGTCCACCAGTGTCGGGTCGCGGAAGGACTGGTAGCCGCCGAACAGCTCGTCGGCGACCTCGCCCATCAGCGCCACCGTGGAGCGCTGCCGTACCGCGCGCAGCAGCAGATACAGCGAGCGGTCCATGTCGGGGATCGGCCGGGGCAGATCCTGGGCCCGCAGTGCGGCCGCGTCCACCACATGGTCGGCCAGCTCGGCGGTACGCAGCACCACCGGCTCGTGGTCGGTGCCCACGTGGCGGGCGACCTCGGCCGCGTACGGGGCGTCCGGGTCCTCGTGCCAGAAGTCCTTGCGGAACCGCTCCGTGTGCCCCTCGAAGTCCACGGCGAAGGTACGCGGCCGCCCGGCCCCCGCGCGGGCCGCGAAGGCCGCCAGCGCGCTGGAGTCCACACCGCCCGACAGCAGCGTGCACAGCGGTACGTCGGCCACCAGATGGGAGCCGACCGACTCCTGCAGCAGCCCGCGCACCGTCTCGATCGTGTGCTCAAGGGTGTCGGGGTGCTCGTGGTTGGGGAGCGACCAGTACCGCGACTCGCTCAGCACCGCACCGCCCGCGCCCTCCCGCAGCACCGCTGTGTGCCCGGCGGGCAGCTCCCGGATGCCCCGGTAGACGGCGTGCCCCGGTGTCGCGATGTAGGCCAGCAGTTCCGCCAGCCCCTCCGCGTCGACCACGCACTCCAGCGAGGGATGCGCCAGCAGTGCCTTGGGCTCCGAGCCGAAGAGGAGACCGTGCGCCGTGCGCGCGTAGTACAGCGGTTTGATGCCCAGCCGGTCCCGCGCCAGGAGCAGCTGCCTGCTGCGCGGGTCCCACACGGCGAACGCGAACATCCCGTCCAGCCGCGTGACACACTCCGCGCCCCACTCCAGATAAGCGCGCAGCACCACCTCGGTGTCCCCGGCGGTACGGAACCGGTGACCCAGCGACGTCAGTCGAGCCCGCACCTCGCGGTAGTTGTAGATCTCGCCGTTGTGCACCAGGACCGCGAGGGTGCGCCCGTCGTGCTCGGCGGTCATCGGCTGGGTGGAGTCGTCCACATCGATCACGGCGAGCCTGCGGTGCCCCAGCGCGGCGTCCCGGTCCGTCCACACCGCCTCGTCGTCCGGACCGCGGTTGGCCAGCGTGCCCGCCATCGCCCGTACGGTGCTGCCCTCCTCGCGCATCCCCCGCGCGAAGTCGATCCAGCCCGCTATGCCGCACATGCGACCACCCGCTTCTCCAGCTCACCGACGACCAGGGCGGGCGCGGGCTGCTCCAGCATCGCGTCCCGCAGCGCCCGCGCCGCCTCGCGCCGCGCTGCGCCCGCCGTACGGTCCAGCAGCCCGGCCGCCTCCTCGCGCAGCCGTTCCGCGCTCGCCTCGTCCCTGGTGAGCACCTCACCGGCACCGGCCGCCAGCACCCGCGCCGCGTGCCCTGCGTGATCCGGCAACTGCGGTACGAGCAGCAGCGGCAGCCCCGCGCGCAGCGAGGTGAGCACGGTGCCCGCACCGCCGTGCGCGACCACCAGGTCGGCGCCGCCCAGCAGCGTGTGCAGCGGAGCGTCGAGCACCACCCGCACGTTGCCGCCCTCCGGCACCTGGCCCAGCAGGGGACGCTGCGCCGAGGTCACCGCCAGCACCAGCTCCGCGTCCGGCAGCGCGGCCAGCGCCCGCGCGGCGTGCCCGGCCAGGAACAGCGCAGGGTCGAGCCGCGCCATGGTGTGCCCCCAGGTGACCACGATCCTGCGGCGCCCGCCGGTCGGCGGTGGCAGCGGCGGATCGGGCGGCGTTCCCGGCCCGTTGAACGGCACGTACCGCATCGGCACCCGGGGGTGCTCGGCCGGAGCCGGAGCCTGGAACCCCGGCGGGCACGGGTCGATGGTGAAGTCCCCGAACGGGTGGTAGCCCGCCGGGTCGACGCCCACCCGCTCGGCCAGCGGCGCCAGCGCGTCCGGCAGCAGCGTGCGGGCTCGCGCCATCAGGTCGGCGCCGTACAGCAGCCGTACCGCCGGTACCCCGGCAGCGGCCGCGGCCAGCGGTCCCGCCAGCGCCGTCGGTTCGGACACCACCACATCGGCGCCCCACCCGCGGGCCGTCTCGGCCACCCCGTCGACCATCGAGTCGGCGTGCGCGGTGAACATCCGCAGCGCCCGCGGACCCTTGCCGCCGCGCGGCGCCCGCTGGTCGCCCGTCGGGTCGTCCTTGCTGGGCAGCACATAGCCGCGCACCATGCCGACCCCGTCGACGTCCTTGCCGACGGCGGCACCCGGCAGCCCGGTCCGCTCGATCAGAGGGAGCAGCTCCGGCTGGCTGACGACCAGCACCTCGTGCCCCGCACTCCGGCAGGCCCACGCCAGCGGGACCAGCGCGTACAGATGAGAGGGCCAGGCCCAGGTCGTGAACAGTACCCGCATCGCAGCCCCAACCCCTTCCGCCGCCAACATGACGAGGAAGACGGTGGCGCACCCGGCTAGGAGCCGGGTCGCCCTTCGCTAGAGCCTCGCGGCCTCCGTCGCGACGGCGCGCAACAACCCACCGACAGTCCGGCGGAACAACCGACGGCCACGGCCCTGGCCACCAGCCTCAGCGGGGGCCTCACACCACCCGGAAGTCCGCCATCATCGCCATGTCCTCGTGCTCCAGGTTGTGGCAGTGGAGCATGTAGCGACCCCGGTAGCCG
Organism: Streptomyces spirodelae; assembly: GCF_017676385.1. Lineage (GTDB taxonomy): Bacteria > Actinomycetota > Actinomycetes > Streptomycetales > Streptomycetaceae > Streptomyces > Streptomyces spirodelae. The sequence continues at coordinate 67,739 of NZ_JAFFZN010000021.1, read as the reverse complement.
GAGAACCGTACGAGGACGTCCACGACCTCGTACGGCCGCACATCCACCGTGTCCTTCCACCCCGCGTCGGTCGAAAGCGGCGACTTGCCGCCCCGCGCCAGCACTTGGAAGTGCGCCAGGTGGACGTGGACGGGATGGTGGAAGTCGCTGGTGAAGCGCCACCGTTCGACGGTGTCCAGCCGGGGCGAGGCGAGCGGCGAGCCCGGGTCGTACGGCTTTCCGTTGACGGTCCACATCCGCGCACCGTCGACCTGCTTGAGCCGGAAGTCGAACTGCCGCTCGGCGACGGCCTGTGCAGCCCGCAGCTTCCGTACGTCCGCCAGCCGCCGGGGCACCTGCGGCGCGCCGCCGCCGCGCTTCGGCCGCCGGGCCACCCGGAACCGCATGACGTCCCGGGTGCCGCCGCTGCCCAGCGTGTTGACGAGCCGCACCGTCGAGCCCACCGGGTAGGCCCCGAAGTCGACGACGACATCGAACCGTTCGGCCGGCGAGACCGGCAGCGCCTCGTGCGAACGAGGCGCTGCCAGCAGCCCGCTGTCGCTGCCGACCTGGACGAACGCGGCACCCTCCCGCGGGCCCGGGTCGAGGACGAGCCGGAAGCGGCGCGCGTTGGAGGCGTTCAGGATGCGGAAGCGGTACCGCTCGGCGCTCACCTCCAGCTCCGGCCAGGGCGCGCCGTTGACCAGGACGACGTCTCCGGTGACCCCCTCCATGTACTTCTCGCGTACTCCGGGCTCGCCGGTCAGCGAGGGGTCCAGCGACGGGTAGCGGAACGAGCCGTCCTCCTCGAAGGCCCGGTCGCAGATCATCAGCGGGATGTCCCGGGTGTCCTCGGGGAGCGGCAGCCCGCTCTCCTCGTCGTCGTGTATCAGGAACATCCCCGCCAGCCCCCGCCACACCTGCGGAGCGCTGAAGTCCATCCGGTGATCGTGGTACCACAGCGTGGTGGCGGCCTGTTCGAGCGGATAGACGTACTCCTTGTGGCCGCGCGAGACCGTCCACTCCGACGGCTTCACCATGCTGTGCTCGCTGTGCTTCCCGTGCCCGCGGCGCTTCCGCGGGTCCGGGAAGCCGGAGGGCAGCACCAGGTCGGTCGGGTGCCCGTCGAACTCGGGCTTCTGCACGCCGCCGTGCAGATGGGTCGAGGTCGGCACCGCGAGGGTGTTGCGCACCCGAAGCCGCAGCTCGCGGCCCGACTCGCCGACGAAGGTGGGCCCGGGGAACCGCCCGTCGTAGCCCCACACCTCCGTCCTCAGGCCCGGCAGGATCTCCAGGCGGGCCGCGCGCTGCTCCACCTCGTGGACGACGGCGCCGCCCCGGGTGCGCACCGGTTCGGCCACCGGCGGCACCGGCAGCGGCACCTGGAACGGCTCGGGCAGCCGCGCTGTGCTGCGCAGCAGCTCGCCGGAGACCTCGTCACCGGCGCCGGACGAGCCGCATCCGGCAGTCCCGCCCAGCGCGGCCGCGGCCCCCGCACCCCCGGCGAGGGCCAGGAAGCGGCGCCGGTCGAGCTCCGCGCGCACGGCGCCCACCCTGCGGCGTGCCGCGCTCATCCACGCCTCCCGCGTCCGGGGCGGTGGCCGTACGACCAGTAGAGGAGAGCGGTGGAGGCGGCGACGAGGAGCACGCCGAGGGGGATGTGCAGCTGGAGTTCGCGCGCGTACCCCCAGCCGTCCTGCATGACGATGGCGAAGCTCAGCAGCACCGCCACGCCGACCGGCCACAGCGGTCCGCGTCCCGGCCGCCACACCAGCACCGTGGCCAGCACCTGGAACCAGCTGGTGATGCTGATGACGAACGAGTTGGCCTCGTGCAGGTCGAGCAGGTCCACATCGCCGCTGATGAACATGCCCGCCAGCACCGGCTGGATCAGCAGCAGTACGAAGAACAGCGTCGCCACGCACCGCAGCAGCACGATCGGCCAGCGGCGCACCGTACGCGTCGCGGCGGGGCCGTCCACCCTGGTGGCGGTGGGTGGCAGGGTCTCTCCCGGGGCGGGCCCGCGAGCGGCTTCCGGGGCGCCGGCGAGGCCCCCGTCGGGATTGTGTGCCATGGCGTGGTCTCCGGTGTCGGGGTCTCGACCGAGCGTAGGGAGGCGTCCTCGAGCAGGACTTGAGCCGTCGTTCCGCAGCCGCCCGCCGACCGGGTCCGGAGCGTGGCTCGATCGGATGTCGAGCGCGGATGGTGACCGTAGGGGCGTTCCCACGCATTGGAGGCGCGCACCATGGAAGCTGACTCCCGGCCACCGTTCCGCGTCCTGCTGCGGATGGAGATCCACCCGGGCAGGCGGCAGGAGTTCGAGCGCACCTGGCGCCAGGTGGCCACCGGTATCGCACGCGAGCCCGCCAACCGGGGCCAGTCGCTGGTGCGTTCCGCCGAGGACGAGAACGTCTACTACGTGCTCACCGACTGGGCCGACGAGCCCTCCTTCCGCGCGTTCGAGCTGAGCGAGGCCCACGTCGAGAACCGGCGCAGGCTCCAGCCGTTCCGACGGGGCGGCGAGATGGTCGTCACCGAGACGGTGTTCGACGTGCCACCCGCGTCCGTGGCTGACGTGTCCCAGGCCGCTGCCTCCGGGGCCGACACGACGGCTTCCGCCCCCGCCGAACCGCTGGCCTTCATCGGGCTGGGCAACATGGGTGGCGGCATGGCGCACCGGCTCCTGGACGCGGGGTGCGCGCTGACCGTCCACAACCGCACGGCCGCCAAGGCCGCGCCGCTGGCCGAGGCGGGTGCCACGGTCGCCGCGAGCCCCGCCGAGGCAGCCAGGGGCCGCTCGGTCGTCCTGCTCAGCCTCGCCGACGAGGTGGCCGTGGAAGAGGTGCTGTTCGGCCAGGTGGCCGAGGTGCTGGCGCCGGGCGCGGTCGTCATCGACACCTCGACCGTCTCGCCCGCGTACGCCCGCGCCTGTGCGCGGCGGCTCGCCCGGCTCGGGCTGCGCCGGGTGGAGGCATGTGTCGTCGGCAACCCCTTCCAGGCCCGCGAAGGCAAGCTGCGCGTCTACACCAGCGGCGACGAGGCGGACATCGCCCGGGTCGCGGACATCCTGGACACCCTCGGTGCGCAGGTCGTCCACCTCGGAGCTCCCGGCACCGCCGCCACCCTCAAGCTCATCTTCAACCTGCTGCTCGGCGCCCAGGTGGCTTCCCTCGCCGAGGCGGTCGCCTACGGTGTGGCCGCGGGACTCGACCGGGACCGGCTGCTGACCTCCGTCGCGGAGAGCGGCTTCAGCTCCGTTGTGCTGCGCTTCCGCGCCGAGTTGATGCGCAAGGGCAGCTACGAGCCGGCGTTCTTCCGCTCCACGCTGATGGAGAAGGACCTGCGCCTCGCCCTCGGCGACGCGGCGGTCGCCGGGGTGCCGCTGCCCGTCCTGGAGTCCGTACGGGAGCGTTTCGCCGACGTCGGCGCGGCGGGCGACGGTGACAAGGACGCCTCCGTGCTGCTGGAACACACGGTCGGCGGCGGGCGTACGGGAGCCGCTTCGTGACCGCGCCCGAAGCGATGTTCCACCAGCTGCGCAGCATCGCCCGCTCCAGCGCCGCCGCGCCCCCGCCCGACGAGGTGGAGGCGCTGCTCGACCTGGTCTTCGAGTGGTTCCGGGCCCGCTTCAGCCCCGAGCGTGCCGCGCCGGCCTCCGGCGTCTTCCACTACGAGATCGACACCCCGCTCGGTGTCCGCCACCGCTATGTCGCCGTGGCCCAGGGCACCTGTGCCACGTCCGCGACGCTCGACCACGCGCCCGACGCCACCATCGGCGTGGCACTGCCCGATCTGGTGGCGCTGGCGGTGGGCGAGCTCAAGGGCACGGACGCGTTCGTCAGCGGCCGGCTGAAGATCTCGGGCGACGCGTTCTTCGCGATGAACTGGATCGAGTGGTTCGGCGCACGCAGCGGCCGCCCGCCCGGCTCCGGCACCGCCTCCGATTCCGAGCAAGGAGAGTTCCCGTGCGCATAGCCGTGACAGGTTCGATCGCCACGGACCACCTGATGACGTTCCCCGGCCGCTTCAGCGAACAGCTGCTGCCCGAGAGCCTGCACACGGTGTCGCTCTCCTTCCTGGTGGAAGAGCTGGAGATCCGGCGCGGCGGCGTCGCGGCCAACATCGCCTTCGGGCTCGGCGCGCTCGGACTGACCCCCGTGCTGGTCGGTGCCGCGGGCAGCGACTGGTCGGACTACCAGCTGTGGCTCAAGGAGCACGGCGTCGACACCGACTCGGTGCACGTCAGCAGCAGCCGGCACACCGCACGCTTCGTCTGCACGACCGACGCCGACCACAACCAGATCGGCTCCTTCTACCCGGGCGCCATGAGCGAGGCCCGCGACATCTCGCTGCACGAGGTGGCCAGGCGCACCGGCGGCCTCGACCTGGTCGTCGTCGCGCCCGACGACCCCGAGGCGATGCTGCGCCACACCCGCGAATGCGCGGAGCTGGGCCTCCCGTTCGCCGCCGACATCTCCCAGCAGCTCGCCGTGCTGGACCGCGACGGCGTAAGGGCGCTGCTGGCCGGGCCCGCGTATCTGTTCACCAACGCGTACGAGGCGGTGCTGCTCCAGGAGCGCACCGGCTGGACGGAGCAGCAGATCCTCGGCCGTGTCGGCACCTGGGTCACGACCAGGGGCGCCGGCGGGGTGCACATCGAGCAAGTGGGTGTCTGCCCCGTCGATGTGGCGGCCGTGCCACTGGCGCCGGGCGCTGCCGTCGATCCCACCGGTGCGGGTGACGCCTTCCGCGCGGGCTTTCTCGCGGGCCTCGCCCGGGGGCTCGGCCATCAGCGTGCGGCCCAGCTGGGCGGTGCCCTGGCCACCACGGCGCTGGAGGTGACCGGTACGCAGACCTACACCCTGGAACGGGATGAGTTCCTGACCCGCCTGCGTGGTGCCTACGGCGCCGAGGCCGCACGGGAGCTGGCCGGGCATCTGCCCCGGTGAGAGGGGTGCCCTTGCTGAAAGCCCGGCTCCTGCGCTTCAGGAGGCCAGCCGAGCTGGGAAGCCGCCCGTGGCGACGGGACCCCAGCGGCGCGGGGTGACCCTGATCAGCGACTTGCCCTGCTTGAGCATGGCCGACCGGTACTCGTCCCAGTCGGGGTGCTCGCCGGAGATGACACGGTAGTACTCGACCAGCGGCTCCACCGCCTCCGGCACATCCAGCACCTCGGCCTGGCCGTCGATCTGCACCCAGGGCCCGTTCCACTCGTCCGACAGCACCAGCACGCTCACCTCGGCCTCGCGGCGCGCGTTGTGTGTCTTGGCGCGCTCCGGGTACGTCGCGATGACGATCCGCCCCGCTGAGTCGACACCGCACGTCAGCGGTGACGCCTGCGGTGTGCCGTCCTCCCGCCGCGTCAGCAGGATGGCCCGGTGCCGGGGCCGTACGAACTCCAGCAGTTCATCGAGTCCGACCCGGGTGTTGGTAGCGATCGAAGGAGCCATACCCCGAACCTACCGCGCCCCGCCACGACACACCCCTCACCGGCCACGGCCTATCGGCAGCGACCTACGTGTCACACGGCCAGACCGACTCGCACAGCCCGCACCGCGCCCGCACATGCCCCCGCACGGGAACCCGCAGCCGTACCCGGCAGGTGGGGCAGGGGAACGAAACCCGCAGTCCCGCGCCGTCGCCGTGCTCGAAGGCGTACCCCGCGGCGCCGCCGGGACCGGCACCGTGCCGCCGGTCCCGCACATAGCGGCGCCGCTCCAGCCACGGCGCGGCGGCCAGCGGCGGCACCTCCTCCTCCCGGTCGGCCACCTTGCGCCCCCGCTCGTATGCCTCGTACGCCTGCGGGCTGGTGAACCAGATCGCCGGGTCCTCGCCGAAGAGCCGCGCCCGCTTGGCCAGTACATAGCCGAACTCCTCGGGGGTGAGGTAGCCCAGCTTCTGCGAGGTGAGGGCGTCCTGCCGGAACGCGTCCAGCAGGAGCCATCCGGCGCCGAGGTAGGTGGCGGCGGTGTCGGTGAGGATCTCGTTGGCCCGGGTGCCGTCGAACGCCAGGCCGAGACGGTGCAGCCACACATGGGTGACCTCGTGGGCGAGAGCCGCGCCGATGTCGTGACGGTGGCGTTTGAAGCGGGCGTTCAGCTCGACGAAGTACTCAGGGCCGGCCGTCAGCTCGACGTTCGCCGCGTGTGTCATCTCGCGGAAGCTGACGATCACCCGTGCCTCGGGCAGCCGCAGATGCCGCACCATCACCCCCGCGACACGCTGCGCGCCCAGATACAGGTCGTCCGCGTCCGCGAAGGCCACATCGCCGGGCGCCACGCTGGTGTCGAAGCCCCGCACCGAGTCGGCCGACATCCGCCGGTAGAGCGCGGTGATCGCCTCGCGCACCGTCTCCAGGTGCGGAAAGCCCCGCTCCACCGGGTCAGCCACCGAACCACCCATCCCACACCCCCAGCGCGCGGCCTACCGCCACGATAACGCCGCCACCGGCACCTCGCCGGGCAACAGCCTCCACCGGCGCCACGGCACCGGGGGCCGGATTCTTGTCGTCCGCGAAAAGTTGGATCATCAGGGTTTCGCGGCCGGTGCTGCCGGTAATACGAAACGCCAGGTGCTTGGGAGGACAGGCACATCCGCGGGAGGTGACCGCGAAGGTCACCCCGGGTGTGTCACCCGAGCCGCCTCCCGCGGTTGCCGGGAATGCACGAGACCGGGAGGAGCGAGTTCCTATGTGCGCCGCACGCCACCGTCACGTTCGCGACCACGCCCTGGGCGTCCACACGTCCCATCGGGTCGGCGAGCTGCGTGAGAAGGTGCGCGCCGCTGTCCGAGAACTGACCCGCGCCACCCGGCCCCAGGCTCCCACCGTCGAACGGATCGCCCAGCACACCGGGCTGGCCGGAGACGATGTGCGGACCGGGCTGGAGGCGATGAACAACTGCTGTGTGATGGGGCGGCACCGGTCCGCCGGGCCCGGACACCACACCGTTCGCGCGCACGCGACCGGACGCGTGCTCCCCGCCTGACGGCCGCGGCCGCGGGGCACCGGCCCGCGGCCCCCGTACACTCCTCGGGCCAGGTGCCGGCCAGGGGTCCTACGGGCAGGCGAAGCCAAGGAGCGGCTGTCGGCGGGAGGTTCGGCTTGCGGGTGGGTGTCCTGGACGTCGGCTCGAACACCGTACGGCTGGAGATTGCCGACGCCGAAGGCGCCGTGCCGCTCCCCGTGCACACCGTCAAATACCGGCTGCGGCTCGCCGACGACGTGGACGGCGACGGTCGACTGCCCGAATACGCGGTGGAGCGGTTGGCGGAGGCTGCCACGGCGGCCGACGAGGAGGCCCGCTCCTGGGGAGTGACCCGGCTGACCGCCTTCGCCACGGCGATCGTTCGGGAGGCGCCCAACCGCACCCGGATCGTGGAGACCGTACGCAAACACTCCGGGCTGGACCTCGCGATCATGTCCGGGCGCCGGGAGGCCGAGCTGACCTTCCTCGCGGCCCGCCGCTGGATGGGATGGCGGGCCGGACCGATGGTGCTGCTCGACATCGGCGGCGGCTCGGTCGAGGTGGCCTTCGGCCGCTCCGGCGTGCCGGACCTGGCGGTCTCCGTCCCGCTGGGAGCCGGACTGCTCACCCGCGAGCACTTCGGCACCGCCGACCCGCCACCGCCCGAGCAGCTGCGCGCCGTACGGCGACAGGTACGGCACCAACTGCGCGATGTCACAGCCCGCGTCCGCTGGGAGCAGCCGCACACCGCGGTGGCCACCTCCCGCACCCTGCACCAGCTCGCCCGGCTCTGCGGGGCACCGCCGGGCCGGGAGGGGCCCTTCACCCCGCGCTACCTGAAGCGGGGCAGGCTGCGAAAAGAGCTGGGCAGACTGGCGCGGCTGCCCGCGGAGCAGCGCGCGGACCTGCCCGGCATCTCGCCCGCCCGCGCCGGCCAGGCGCTGGCCGGCGCCCTCGTCGCGCACACCACCATGCAGCTGCTGGACCTGCGGACCCTGACGTTGTGCCCCTGGGCGCTGCGCGAGGGCGTGCTGATCCAGCAGCTCGAACAGGAAGCGGCGCTGCGGTTCGAACAAGACGAACTGGACGGGTGAGGAAGTCCAACAACCACGCACACTTGTCCATGGGCAGCCGCGTGCCTGCTCGCCAAGGCTGGGCGTCGGACCGAGGTCGACAGCCGGGCGGAGGCGGAACCATGGCGAGCGGCGAGCGGAAGACGACCCGAGCTCCGCACCGCGAGTCGCGGCCGGAAGGGGCGCGAGGTACGGAGCGAGCCACCGCAGCCGACCCGCTGACCGCACACCGCGGACCGGGGCAACCTCCCGGAGCCCGTGGCGTGCCCCGCAGGACGGTGGTGGCGGCCGGTGCGGCAACCGCACTGACCAGCCTCGCCCTCCCCGCACCGGCGGGCGCGGCACCCCGCGTACGCACCCTGCGCACCAGCGCGCTCGACGTCACCGTCGACACCGCCTTCCCCCGCATCGTCGGCTACACCGACCGGAAGACGGGTGCCACCCTGCACGCCCAGCAGGACCCCGTCCGCGCCCTCCTCATCGACGGTGAGGAACACACCCCCGAGGTACGCAGCGAACCGAGCGGCGACAACCGCGGCATCACCTACACCCTCGCCCTGCGAACCGGCACCGAACTGACCGTCCGTATCGAGGCCGAGGACGACCAGGTGCACTGGCGTGTCACCCGGATCGAGGAGAGCGCCACCGGCCGCGTCGGAACGCTTCAGCTGCCACAGCTGGCCTTCCTGTCCGTACGCTCCGACCAGCGGCCCGAGCCCGTGCTGTACGCGGCCCGCGTGGAGCTGGACAAGGCCGCGAGCGGTGACACCCTGGTCGAGCTCACCGGTGCCACCGAGCCCGACCCCCAGCCGGTGGGCTGCGCGTACGCGGTCGTCGCCACCGGCGACCTCGCAGCGGCGATGGAGACCAACACCAGCTACGACAAACCGGCCGGCACCAAGGGCGCCGCCTGGGAGAACGGCAGACTCTGGCGGCAGAACGTCACCGCGGACGGCGCTGTCGCCGCCCGGCTGACGTGCGGCCAGTGGACCTACCGCGCCGCCACCGCGGGGCCGGACCAGACCGAGCCGCTGCCGTACGTCACCGTCGTCGTCACCCGGGACCGCAACGGCGACGGGGTCGCCGACTGGCAGGACGCGGCCATCGCGATGCGCGACATCATGGTCGACCCGCACGGCGCCGATGAGCAGCATCTGCGGGTCGTGCCGCACATCCCGTTCAACTTCGCCAGCCAGGCCACCAACCCCTTCCTGGCCACCCTCGACCAGGTCAAGCGCATCCACCTGGCGACCGACGGGCTGCGCCAGTTCACCCTGCTCAAGGGCTACCAGTCCGAGGGTCACGACTCCGCGCACCCCGACTACGCGGGCAACTACAACGAGCGCGCGGGCGGCCTCGCCGACCTCAACACCCTGCTGTCCAGGGGCAAGCGGTGGAACTGCGACTTCGCGGTACACCTCAACGCCACCGAGTCGTACCCGGTCGCCCACGCCTTCTCCGAGACCCTCGTCGACAAGACGAACGAACAGTGGGACTGGCTCGACCAGTCCTACCGGATCGACCAGCGCCGCGACCTGGTCTCCGGCGACATCGCGACCCGGCTGCGGAACCTGCGCGACGACACCGACGACGGCCTCAACTCCCTCTACATCGACGTCTTCCGCGAGTCCGGCTGGACCTCCGACCGCCTCCAGCGGATCTTCCGCGAACAGGGCTGGCAGGTCACCACCGAGTGGGGCCACGGGCTGGAGCGCTCCGCGCTGTGGTCCCACTGGGCGACCGAGACCGACTACGGCCCCGACACCTCGCGCGGCATCAACTCCCGCCTCATCCGTTTCCTGCGCAACCACCAGAAGGACGTCTTCGCCGACAAGTGGCCCACCCTCCTGGGCGCGCCCCGGATGGGCAACTACGAGGGCTGGCGCGGCAAGACCGACTGGCACGCCTTCTACCGGCTGATCTGGAGCCACAGCCTGCCGGCGAAGTACCTGCAGGCCAGGCCCATCCGCACCTGGACCGAGCACGAGATCACCTTCGAGGGCCCCGAGGCCACCGCCGTCACCGACACCGACGGCAAGCGCCGCATCACCACCGACGGCCGGCTGGTCTACGAGGACGGCGCCTACCTGCTGCCCTGGGAGCCCCGCAAGGCCACCGACCCGCCGAAGCTCTACCACTTCAACCCGCGCGGTGGACGCACGACCTGGCGGCTGCCCGCCGGCTGGTCCGGTGGGCGCACGGTCCACCTCCACCCGCTGACCGCCCAGGGCCGCGGCAGACCCCGGCAGGTCACCGTCTCGGGCGGCAAGGTCACCCTGACCGCCGAACCCGGACAGCCCTACGTCCTCTACCGCGCCCCCGCTCCCGCGCCGCCCGACCCCCGCTGGGGCGAGGGCACCCCGCTGGCCGACCCCGGCTTCCACGCGGGTGACCTGGCGGCATGGACCGTCGAGGGCGCGGCGAGCGTCGAGGTGAGCGAGCGCGGCGACAACGAACTGGTCCTCGCGCCCGGCGGAGCGGCCTCCGTCAGCCAGCGGCTCTCCCGCCTCGCGCCCGGCACCTACGCAGCCTCCGTACAGGTCCAGGTCGGCACCCGGACAGCACACCGGCGCCGCGCCGCGCTCACCGTCCGCACCGCCGACGGCGTCAGCGCCGAGAACTGGACGGAAACCTCCACCGCCACCAACTACGTCGCCGCCGACCTCAAGCAGGGCACCCGGTTCCAGCGGATGACGACCTGGTTCACCGTGCCCGAGGGAGGCGGACCGGTCACCCTCGCCCTCACGGCGGGGAAGGGCGAGGTACCGGTCCGCTTCGACCACGTACGCGTCGTCCCCGGCACGCGCTCCGGCAGCCGCGGGGCGCTGGTGCACGAGGACTTCGAGCACGTGCCGCACGGCTGGGGCCCGTTCGTCAAGGGCGACGCGGGCGGCTCAACCGATCCGCGCACCCATATCGCCCAGCGGCACGCGCCCTACACCCAGCGCGGCTGGAACGGCAAGGCCGTCGACGACGTCATCGACGGCAGCGAGTCCCTCAAGTCCCGCGGCGAGAACACCGGCCTGGTTCACCGCACCGTGCCGCACACCGTCCGCTTCGAGCCGGGGAGGACCTACCGGGTCTCCTTCCGGTACGAGAACGAGAAGGCCGGCCAGTACGCCTGGGTCACCGGCGTGGACGAGCCCGCCGCGCGGGAGCTGGAGCGCACCCCGCTCCCGGTGGCGACCGAACCCGCCACCCACACCTATGAGTTCACAGCGCCGCGGAACGGCGAGGCATGGGTAGGACTGCGCAAGGTGGGCGACGACGGCAAGGCCGAGTTCGTACTGGACACCTTCACGGTGACCGAGGTGCCGGAACACGGTGACCGAGGTGCCGGACAATAGGCGTCAACCGGCGCCCGCCCCGGTGACCCGGCCGGGGTGATCACCGTACGCTGCTGCCCGGAACGAACGAGGGGAGCGTGCCTCGGTGGCCGAGCACCGGTACCAGTCCTGGATGCGGTACTTCACCCCGGGCCCCGTGCACCACAGGCTCGGCCTGGTCTGTCTCGGCGTCGGCATGCAGCACGGCGCGCTGCCCCCGGTCGGCCCGCGCGTCCTCGACCACCACGTCGCCGTCGTCGTCAGCGCCGGCCGCGGCTGGTACACCGACCCCGAAGGCCGCCGTCGCGCTGTGGTGGCCCCCGCGCTGCTGTGGCTCGTCCCGGGGGTCAGGCACCACTTCGGCGCCGACGCCGAGGAGGGCTGGGACGAGAGCTTCGTCGACTTCACCGGCTCCGCCGTGACCGCCTACACCGAGCTGGGCTGCATCCAGCCGGACCGGCCCCTGGTCCCTCTCACCGACGCCGGCCCGGCCCGCACGGCCATCGCCCGGGTCGCTCGCGCGGCCCGCCCCGGCAACCCGCTGCTGGAGGTGGAGGCGGCGGCCGCCGTCCACGAACTCCTCGTCGCGCTGCGCCGGGCCCGCGCCGACACCACGGCCGACGGCGCCCCGGTACTGGAGGCCCTCGCCCGCGACGCCTTCCTCCCGCTCTCGGTCGCCGACCACGCGGCGCGGCACGGAATGACCCCGGCCGAGCTGCGCGCCGCCGTACGCCGCAGCGCGGGGTGCAGCCCCAAGGACTATCTGCTGGGCATCCGGCTGGGCCGCGCCAAGGAACTGCTGGCCGGCACAGATCTGCCCGTCTCGACCGTGGCCCGGCGCGTCGGCTACGACGACCCGGCCTACTTCTCCCGCCTCTTCACCCGCCGGGTGGGCACCCCGCCCGTGCACTTCCGCGCCACCCAGTCCCGCAAGGTCCCCGGCGGCTACGCCGGCCGCGTCCCCGACCCGGACCACCCGCCGACCATCCCATGCAGCCGCCTCAGCGGATAAGGTCGGGCGATGACCAGCAGCGACATCCAGCAGCCCGACGAGTCCGTACGCGCGGAGCTGACCGCGCTGCGCGACAGCATCGACAACATCGATGCGGCTGTGGTGCACATGCTCGCCGAGCGCTTCAAGTGCACCCAGCGCGTCGGCCGTCTCAAGGCCGACCACGACCTGCCCCCGGCCGACCCGGACCGCGAGGCCCGGCAGATCGCCCGCCTGCGCGAACTCGCCCAGGACGCCAAACTGGACCCGGCCTTCGCCGAGAAGCTGCTGAACTTCATCATCGCGGAGGTCATCCGCCACCACGAGCAGATCGCCGGCGCGGCCGGGAAGTGACGCCACCGGCCCGGGCCGCCGAACGGCCCGGGCCGGTCATCCGCGTGGCGTGCTCATCCGCAGGGCGTGCTCATCCGCGGAGCTTACGCATCCACGCAGCCCGCTCATCCGCCGAGCGGACTCAGGAGTCCTCCTCGCCCAGCCGGTGCACCCGCACCAGGTTGGTCGAGCCGGGGACGCCGGGCGGCGAGCCGGCGGTGATGATGACCAGGTCACCCCGCTCGCAGCGGCCAAGCTTCAGCAGCATCTCGTCCACCTGGTCCACCATCTCGTCCGTGGTCTGCACCATCGGGCCGAGGAAGGTCTCCACGCCCCAGGTGAGGTTGAGCTGCGAGCGGGTCGCCGGGTCCGGGGTGAAGGCCAGCACGGGGATGGGGGAGCGGTAGCGGGACAGCCGGCGGACCGTGTCGCCGGACTGGGTGAAGGCCACCAGGTACTTGGCGCCCAGGAAGTCCCCCATCTCGGCGGCGGCGCGGGCCACCGCACCGCCCTGGGTACGCGGCTTGCTGCTCTGCGTCAGCGGCGGCAGGCCCTTGGCGAGCACGTCCTCCTCGGCGGCCTCCACGATCCGGCTCATCGTGCGCACCGTCTCGATCGGGTACTTGCCCACGCTGGTCTCGCCGGAGAGCATCACCGCGTCCGTGCCGTCCATCACCGCGTTGGCGACGTCGGACGCCTCGGCCCGGGTGGGGCGGGAGGCGTCGATCATCGAGTCCAGCATCTGAGTGGCCACGATCACCGGCTTGGCGTTGCGCCGGCACAGCTTGATGGCCCGCTTCTGCACCAGCGGCACCTGCTCCAGCGGCATCTCCACGCCCAGGTCGCCGCGGGCGACCATGACGCCGTCGAAGGCGTCCACGATCGACTCCAGGTTCGCCACCGCCTGCGGCTTCTCCAGCTTGGCGAGGACGGGCAGATAGCGGCCCTCCTCCGCCATGACGCGGTGGACCTCCTTGATGTCGTGCCCGCTGCGCACGAACGACAGCGCGATCATGTCCGCGCCCATGCGCAGCGCCCACCGCAGGTCCTCGACGTCCTTCTCGGACAGCGCGGGCACCGACACGGCGACGCCCGGCAGGTTGAGGCCCTTGTGGTCGGAGACCATGCCGCCCTCGATGACCATCGTGTGCACCACGGAGCCCTCGACGCGGGTGACTTCCAGGGTGACCCGTCCGTCGTCCACCAGGATGCGCTCGCCCGCGGTCACGTCGGCGGCGAGGCCCGGGTAGGTGGTGCCGCACATCGCGCGGTCACCCTCCCGGTCCTCCACGGTGATCGCGAACTCGTCGCCCCGTTCAAGGAGTACAGGCCCCTCCCGGAAACGGCCCAGCCGGATCTTCGGGCCTTGAAGGTCCGCGAGCACCCCCACGCTGCGCTTCGTCTCCTCCGAGGCGGCGCGCACCCGGTGGTAGCGCTCCTTGTGCTCGGCGTGCGTGCCATGGCTCATGTTGAACCGGGCGACATCCATTCCGGCCTCCACGAGCGTCTTGATCTGCTCGTACGAGTCGGTGGACGGGCCCAGGGTGCTGACGATTTTTGCTCGGCGCATGGCCTGAGCCTAAGACTTACCGGCGCGTAAAGAACCGCTGCCGGACAATTGTCCAACCGGCCTTTACCGAAAAGCCATTCAATCCCGAGGACAACTAATAAAGTGGGCAGCGATTTGCTCGGATGAGCGCACCCCGGGGCTGTTCCGTCTCGCCGAATGAGACGGAACAGCGCGACGCCCTCGCGTCCTCCTTGCGGATCAGTCCAGCTGCGGCGGACTCATCACGAATCGCGCATTCACCTGAGCGGACACCGTCTGCGACTGCGGCTCCAGATCCAGCTCCGGAGGCGGCCCGGCCGCCCTGCCGTACCTCACACCTCCGGGCGCTGCCGGATACGGCGGTGGCGGGGTGCTGACCTCGGCGCCCAGATCCGCCAGCTCCACCAGCGCCACCAGGCGGGCCCCCAGCGCCTCCACGTACTCCCGGGCGCGCGTCACCGCCTCCCGCACCGCCTGCTGCCGCGCCGTACGGTGCGCCTCCGAGTTCCGCCACAGCCCCCACCACGGACCCCGCACCTCGGTCAGCTCCAGATCGGCGAGCCGCGTGGTCAATTCGCCCAGCACCGTGAAATCCGTGACCGTCGCATTCAGCCGCACCCGCCCGTCATAAGCGTGCACCCGCTCCCGCTTACCGTCCCGCATCCGGGGCTGCACACTGAACGTCCCCGTCGAAAGCTTCCGCACGGCATCGCCGTAGCTCTTGACCAACTCCAGCGCACTCGCGTTGCGCTGCGTCAGGTCCTCCAGCGCGGCGCGCCGGTCCGTCCCGCGCGCGGAGACCGAGATCTCGATCCGCGCGTACTCCGGATCGAACTCCAAGGTCGCCTCCCCGCGCACCGCCACCCGCGGCGCGTCAGGCGTGCCGTAGGGCACGGCGCCCGGACCGTCGGGCAGCGGAGGGGAGGACGGCGGCGCTTCATCGGGTATCTGCGTCATACGCCAACTGTGGCAGACCGCCCAGCCGCCGAAGCCCCCGACCGCTGCGCCCCGAGCCCGAAACGGGTGAAGGCCGTACGCCGTGGCAGTGGGTAACACTCCCGTCCCGTCACCGCGTTGAGGATCACCGCGCTGCGGTGCGCTGCCAGTCCCAGATCGGGCGCCCCCACCCCGTGCGTGTGCCGTTCCCCGTTCTGCACGAACACCGCGCCGGCCACCGCCCGATCCAGCACCAGCCGGTACTCCTCGTCCACCACCGGACGCCGCGAGGCGTCCCGCCGCAGATACGGGTCCAGCGCCGTCAGCATCCCGTCCGCCGGGCGCTCGGCGTACCCCGTCGCCAGCACCACCGCATCCGTCGTCAGCACCCCGCGCTCCTGCTGCTCGGCGTGCTCGAGATGCAGCTCCAGGCGTGACCCGCCGCCCCGCCCCGCCGCGCGCACCCGCACCCCGGGAGTGAGCACCACGTCCGGCCACGAGCCGCCGTCGCCCTCCGCCGCGCCGGTGTCCAGCAGCAGCGATCTGCGGTACAGCTCGTCGTGCACCGCCGCCAGCGTCTCGGCGTCCACCGCCTTGTGCAGCTGCCACTGGCGCGGCAGCAGCCCGTCCCGCACCCGCTCCGGCAGGGCGTGGAAGTAGCGGGTGTAGTCCGGAGTGAAGTGCTCCAGCCCCAGCTTGCTGTACTCCATCGGAGCGAACGCGGCGCTGCGCGTCAGCCAGTGCAGCCGCTCGCGCCCCACCGGGCGCCCGCGCAGCAGATCCAGGAACACCTCGGCGCCCGACTGGCCCGAGCCGACCACCGTCACATGTCCCGCGGCCAACAGCTCCTCGCGCCGCTCCAGATACTCCGACGAGTGGTGGACCGGAACCGACGGCGACTCGGCCAGCGGCCGCAGCGCCTGCGGCACATACGGCGCCGTACCGATCCCCAGCACCACATTGCGCGCGTACGACCGGCCCAGCGCCTCCGCCTCACCGTGCGCGTCCAGCTGCGTGAAGTCGACCTCGAACAGCCCCCGTTCGGCGTTCCAGCGCACCGCGTCCACCTGGTGCCCGAAGTGCAGTCCCGGAACGCCCTCGCTCACCCACCGGCAGTAGGCGTCGTACTCGGCCCGCTCGATGTGGAACCGCTCGGCGAAGTAGAACGGGAACAGCCGCTCGCGCTCCCGCAGGAACCGCAGGAACGACCACGGGCTCGCCGGGTCCGCCAGCGTCACCAGATCCGCCAGGAACGGCACCTGCAGCGTCGCCCCCTCGATCAGCAGTCCCGGATGCCACCGGAAGGCGGGCCGCTGCTCGTAGAACGCGCACCGCAGGCCCGGCACTCCGTCCCCGAGCGCCGCCAGCGAGAGGTTGAACGGGCCGATCCCGACACCCACCAGGTCCAGCGGTTCGGCCGCCTCGGCGGCCGCAGCGCGCGTGCCCTCGACATCACTCATGTGCCCGCTCCCTCGCATACCGGTCCCGTTGCCTCTCTCCATGCCTCCGCTCCCGCCGCCTCGGCACGCGCCGTCTGCGCGGCCGTCTGCGCGGCCGTCTGTGCGGCCGTCTGTGCGGCCGCCTCCGAGGCCGCCTCCGCGACGAGCTTGAGCAGAGCGGCCAGGTCGCTGCCCCGCACCGCCGGGTTGAGCAGCGTCACCTTCCACCACAGCCGGCCCTCCAGCGCGGCCCGGCCCAGCACCACCTGCCCGCGCTCCAGCAACAGCCGCCGCACCCGTGCCACCAATGCGTCACCGCCACCCGCCGGGCGGAACACCACCGTGGAGATCGCCGGGCGCGCATACAGCTCGAACCGCTCGTCCCGCGCCACCCGTTCGGCCAGCTCCACCGCCGCCGCACACGTGCGCTCCACCAGCCGGGCCATCCCCGCTCGCCCCAGCGCCCGCAGCGCCACGGCCACCTTCAGCACATCCGGGCGCCGGGTGGTGCGCAGCGACCGCCCCAGCAGATCGGGCAGGCCCGCCTCGATGTCGTCGTCGGCATTGAGATAGTCGGCACGGTGGTCGAGCGCCCGCAGCGCCGAACCCCGAGGGACGGCCAGAAAACCGGCGGCGACCGGCTGCCAGCCCAGCTTGTGCAGATCGAACGTCACGCTGTCCGCGAGCTCAACCCCCGCCAGCCGTCCCCGCAGCGCCGCACTGAACAGCAGCGGACCGCCGTAGGCCGCGTCCACGTGCAGCCGGGCGCCATGACGGTGCGCCACCTCGGCCAGGCGCGGCAACGGATCGACCGCACCGGTGTCCGTCGTCCCCGCGGTCGCCACCACCAGCGGCACGGCCCGCGCCCCCGAACCGTCGGCGCGCGCGGACAGATCATCCAGCGCCGTCTCGAGCGCCGCCGGGTCCAGCACCCCGCGCGGCGTCGGCACCACCAGCGGCGGCTCCACCCCGAGCAGCCACGCCGCACGGTGCACGCTGTGATGCGCGTTGGAGCCGCACACCAGCCGCACCCGGTCACTGCACCCACCGGCCCCGACCCCCTCCCGGGCCAGCAGCACAGCGAGCTGATTGGCCTCCGTACCACCGGCCGTCACCAGCGCGTCCGGCCCCGCGCCCGCCGCGGCCTCCCCGCTTCCCTCGGGCCCGGACTGCGGAAACACCAGCCGCGCCAGCGCGCGGCACACCAGCAGCTCCACCTCCGAAGCGGCGGGTGCCTGGTCCCACGAGTCCAGCGACGGGTTGAGCGCACTGGCCGCCAGATCAGCGGCAGCCGCCACCGCCAGCGGCGGACAGTGCAGATGCGCGGCGCACAGCGGCTCCGCCGGATCAGCCGCTCCCCGCGCCACTGCGCCGACCAGCACATCCAGTGCCTCCGAGGCGCCCACGCCCCGCTCCGGCAGCACCGCGCCGAGCGCCTCCCGCACCCGCTCGGCCACCGCCTCGGGGCCGCCCGGCGGCAGCGGCCCGCCGCGCTCCAGCGCGCCCCGCGACAACGCCCCCACCACCGTGCCCAGCAGCGGACGCAGCGCTGCCGGCCCGGCGGCCCCGCCCGCCAGCAGCCGGCCCGCATCCGGCGCCACCCCCGCGCCCGTTTCCGCGCCCGTTTCCGTGCCTGTTCCGGTGTCCGCCTCCGCGCTCGTTTGCGGCCCAGGGCCAGGCCCCGCCCTCCCCTCCGGGCCTGGGGCGGGCTCCTGCAGACCATCGACGGTGAACGCGGACATGGCGGCTCCCTCGTCACGGCGGCCGGACACAGCGGCGGCCACGGCTGGTTAGGGCGACCTAACTTAGGGGCCGTGCGACCCGCCACCTGACGATCTCCGCGCTACTTCGCCCGAAGGAGGTAGCCGGCCCCGGATCGGGCCGACGGATCTGATAAAAGACCCGTCGGCAGCCCTCCGAAGGCCCCCCCGAGGCCCCCAACGGCCCGCCGGCAGTCCCCTGAGGCCCCCGGCCCCCGGGTCACGCCACCGCCGCGCGTACCCCCAACGCCCGCCGCAGGTCGTCCACCTGGTCCTCCAGCCGCCGTCGCAGCGCCGGCACCGCTTCACCCGAGGCCAGACACTCCTCGCCGTACGTCAGCGTCGCCTCGTCCACGAACACCGCAGGGAACGCGTGCCGGCCCGCAGCATCCGCCAGAGCCGGACCACGGCGCGCCGCCACGGGCAGCACATCGGTGAAATACCGTTCCACGTAGCCGCGCAGCAGCCCAGCCTGCTCCGGCTGCCAGAAGCCCTGCGCCGTCGCGGTGAACAGATAGTTCGACAGGGCGTCCGCAGGACCGAACATCGCTTCCCACGCCGCCTCCTTCGCCGCGGCCTCCGGCAGCGCGGCACGGCAGCGGGCCGCCGCCTCCTCTCCCCGGGCGCTCCGGTCGGCCACCACGGCCTTCTCGATGTCAGCGCCGCTCACCGCGCCCAGCACCGACAGCCGCAGCAGCAGCCGCCACCGCAGCTCCGCGTCCAGCACCGGACCACCCGGCACCTCGCCCACGGCCCGCCACGCCAGCAACTCCTCCGGGTCGGTTGCACAGTCGATGAAATACCGCGCAGCCGTCAGCCGCACCCCCGAACCGCCGGGGGCCGCACCGCGCCCCGCACCAGCCCCCTCGTCACACTCCAGCAGCTCACGGCACACCGCACCCAGCAGCCCCAGCGCCTCCAGCCGCTCCGCACCCGCCAGATACCGGTCGGCAGCGTGCCCCCGCGCGAACGCCAACACCCCCTGCACCACCGCGTTGTCCGTCTCGGACGGCAGATGATCCCGCACCGTACGCACGTACTCCAGCGGCCCCAGCTCACCCTCACGCACCATGTCCCGCGCCGCGTTCCACACCACAGCACGCGACAACTGCCCCGGCAGCCCCGACAGCGCCGAACGCACCGTGCCCCACGAGACCGGATCGAGCCGCACCCTCGCGTACGTCCAGTCCAGATCGTTGACCAGCACAAGATCAGGACGCGGACCGTCCAGCGTCACCGTCAGCCGGCCACCGCCCGGCGGCACATCCCGCTCCAGCCGCTCACGCAGCACCAGCCGCGACTCGTCCGCCGGAGCCCGGTCGTACAGCCCCACCGCCAACCGGTGCGGACGCTCTCCACGGTGCTCCACATCCACGTACCACTGCCGCGCCGCCGACTCGCCCACCCGCGGCACCAGCGCGTCCGCACCCGTGGTCAGCAGCCAGCTCTCCGCCCAGCCGCGCACATCACGCTCCGAGGCCCGCGCCAGCGAGTCCAGGAAGTCGGCAAGCGTCGCGTTGCCGAACCTGTGCCGCGCGAAATGCTCGTTGATCCCCGCCAGGAAACTCTTCTCACCCAGCCACACGACCAACTGCCGCAGCGCCGAAGCACCCTTCGCATACGAGATGCCGTCGAAATTGCCCATCGCAGCCGCCGTGTCCGGCACCGCCTCAGCGGCCGGCGCCACCGGATGCGTCGAGGGCCGATCGTCCGCGTCGTACCCCCAGCTCTTCCGCGCCACCGCGAAGTCCGTCCAGGCGTCCACGAACCGGGTCGCCTCGCTCAGCACCTGATAGCCCATGTACTCCGCGAACGACTCGTTCAGCCAGATGTCGTCCCACCAGCGCAGCGTCACCAGATCCCCGAACCACATGTGCGCCATCTCGTGCGCGATCGTCGTGGCCCGCGACATCCGCTCGGTCTCCGTGACCGCCGAACGGTGGATGTACTCGTCCCGGAACGTCACCAGACCCGGATTCTCCATCGCCCCCGCGTTGAACTCCGGCACGAACGCCTGATCGTAGGAGTCGAACGGATACGGCTCGTCGAACAGCTCGTGATAGCGGTCGAAACAGCGCCGCGTCACCTCCAGCAGCTCCGCCGCGTCAGCGTCCAGGAACCGCCCCAGCGACCTGCGCACATGCAGCCCGAACGGCAGCCCCGCGTGCTCCGTACGCACCGAGTGGAACGGGCCCGCCGCCACCGCCATCAGATACGTGCTGATCGGCGGCGTCTCAGCACACACCCACCGGCCGCCGCCCGCACCGGAGCGCGCAGCGACACCGTTGCCCAGCACCGTCCACTCTTCCGGCGCCGTCACCGACACTTGGAAGACCGCCTTCAGATCCGGCTGGTCGAAACAGGCGAACACCAGCGGAGCGTCAGCGACACAGCACTGTGTGTACACATATGTGTTGCCGTCCTCCGGATCGGTGAAGCGGTGCATCCCCTCACCCACCCGCGAGTACGGCATCAGCGCCTCGACCCGCAGCTCGTGCTCCCCGGCCGCCAGCCCGCGCAACGGCAGCCGCCCCTCGTGCAGCGAGCCCGGATCGAGAGCCACCCCGTCCAGCTCGGCCCGCACCAGCCGACTCGGCCGCAGCTCCACGAACGTGTCCACGCCCGCCTCCAGCGCGGCGAACCGCACCACGGTCGTGGACCCGAACACCTCCTCCCCCCGCGTCAGATCAAGATCCACGGCGTACTGCTCGACCCTGAGGGTCCGAGCCCGCCCCTGCGCCTCCGCACGCGTCAACACGACCATGCGCGCCATGGTGCCCCACACGGGTACCGGGCGCACCGTTGTCCGGTTACAGCATCCCGGGGCCTCACCACTTGGGCCCGACGTGCGCGTCCATGAGCGCGACGGAGGCACGGCGGGCGACGGAGATGTTGTGAGCACGGTTGCTCTGCCGAGCGGCCTTCCACTGAACGCCGAGGGCGTCGAGAGTTCGGCAGTAGAGGTTCAGGATGTCCTCGGACTTGTTGGCGAAGAAGTAGCGCGGATACTCGTACCGCTTCCGCTGTCCGCCGACCATGCGGGTCGCCCAGTTGGTGATGCGGCAACCGTCGGAGTGGACGAGGCCGCGGACCAGCTCCCAAGGGTGCACTTCGACGATCTCCTGCTGCCAGGGTGTTAACGCGATACGACGCTGATGCTTCCTGCCGGGACCGTGCTGCGGGAAGAGGCACAGCCAGTGGTTCGAGAAGGCGGTGACATACGTGCAGCCGGGGCGCTGGACGCGGAAGACCTTGTTCTGCGGGCGTACGAGGCGCATAGCTCGCTCACATGCGCCGATGAGCCCCGGCCAGGCATCCGCGCAGGCGATCCGGAGGCTGTGCGTGCGGCCCACCGCGCTGATACAGCCATCGCCCAGGTAGAGGCCCAGCAGGTAGGTGTAGGCGGCGGGATCGGCAGGTGGCTGGGGAAGCGAGGAGCACCGCTCGCAAGGGGCGGTGCTCCGCCGCTGGGCCGGGTGGAGTCTCTGCTGCCATGCGCGGAGACACCACCGGGAGATGCCGGTCTGCTTGCTCACGGAGTTGAGACTGTGGCCCTGCGCGACTAGAGCGAGGGCGCGCCGCCTCGTGTGGAGGTCGTACACGTGAGTAGCATTCGCCGACTTGCACGGCTCGCGTGGCTCAATGCGGCGTCGCTAGCTCATCTGAGCGAAGTTAGTCGATTCCGCTTGTGACCTTGGAATCGAAGGGGAAAGTGCCCCGGGTCGGACTCGAACCGACACTGTATGGGTTTTGAATCCATTGTCTGCTGCCAATTGGACTACCGGGGCCAACGGAATCAAAGGCTTACGCCTACCCGCTGAGTTCTCACTTTACAACAGCTAGGTAGGCTCAAGGTCCACCTGTGCGGAAACGAGGAGCCCAGTGAGCACCGCGGACGTCCCCGAGCCTGTGAGTGACCAGAGTGCCGAGCCCAGCGAGGCGGCGGCGGCCGAGACGAGTGGGAGTGCGCATGTGCCTCCGGCCACGACGCGGGTCGTGATCGCGGAGGACGAGGCGCTGATCCGGATGGACCTCAAGGAGATGCTGGAGGAGGAGGGCTACACCGTCGTCGGCGAGGCCGGCGACGGGCAGCGGGCCGTGGAGCTGGCCCGCGAGCACCGCCCCGACCTGTGCATCCTGGATGTGAAGATGCCGGTGCTGGACGGCATCTCCGCGGCGGAGAAGATCGCAGAGGAGAGCATCGCGCCGGTGCTGATGCTGACGGCCTTCTCCCAGCGGGAGCTGGTCGAGCGGGCCCGGGACGCCGGGGCGATGGCCTACCTGGTGAAGCCGTTCAGCAAGACCGATGTGGTGCCGGCCATCGAGATGGCGGTCTCCCGCTTCACGGAGCTGAAGACGCTGGAGAAGGAGGTCGCCGACCTCGCCCAGCGGCTGGAGACGCGGAAGCTGGTGGACCGGGCCAAGAGCGTGCTGCAGACGCAGTACGGGCTGACCGAGCCGGCCGCGTTCCGGTGGATCCAGAAGACGTCGATGGACCGGCGGCTGTCGATGCAGCAGGTGGCGGAGGCGGTCATCGCCGACGCCGAGGAGCGCAAGAAGCAGCAGTGAGCAGCACGGGGGAGGGGGCGCCCGGAGGTTCCGGGCGCCCCCTCCCGCTGTTGTCGGTGCTCAGTCCTCGCCGAGGTACGCCTTGCGTACCGACTCGTCGTGCATCAGTTCCTCCCCCGTCCCCGACAGGGTGATGCTGCCGGTCTCCATCACATGCCCCTGGTCGGCCAGGGAGAGCGCGGCCTGGGCGTTCTGTTCGACGAGCAGGATGGTGGTGCCCTGTTCCTTGAGCTCGCCGATGGTGGACATGATCTTCTGCATCATGATCGGTGAGAGCCCCATGGAGGGTTCGTCGAGCATGAGCAGCTTGGGGCGGGACATCAGCGCGCGGGCCATGGCGAGCATCTGCTGTTCGCCGCCGGAGAGGGTGCCGGCGGCTTGGCGGCGGCGTTCTCCGAGGATGGGGAACCGTTCGTAGGCGCTGTCGATGTCCTTGGCGACGCCGTCGGTGTCCTTCCGGAGGAAGGCGCCGAGCCGGAGGTTCTCCTCGATGCTGAGCCGGGGGAAGATGCGGCGGCCTTCGGGTGAGTGGGCGAGGCCCATGGAGACGATCTTGTGGGCGCCGACTCCGTTGAGTACCTGCCCTTCGAAGGTGATCTTCCCGGTGACGGGTTTGAGCAGTCCGGACAGGGTGCGCAGGGTGGTGGTCTTTCCGGCGCCGTTGGTGCCGATGAGGGTGACGACTTCGCCTGCGTCGACGGTGAAGGAGATGCCTTTGACGGCTTCGATCTTGCCGTAGGCGACGCGCAGGTCCTCGACTTCGAGCAGGGCCATCAGTCCGTCCTCCCTTCCTGCTGCCCGTCCTGTGGGGCGTGTTGCCCGTCCCGTGGGGTGGCCGCTTCCGCCGCTCGTACCTCGGCCGCCTCCTCCTCGCCTGGTTCGCCTTCGAAGGGGGTGCCGAGGTAGGCGGCGATGACGCGTTCGTCGCGCTGCACGGTCTCGGGGGTGCCTTCGACGAGTTTCTCGCCCTGGACGAGGACGGCGACGCGGTCGCAGAGGTTGAAGATGAACCGCATGTCGTGCTCGATGACGAGTACGGCGGTGCCCTGTTGGCGGATGGCCAGGACGAGTTCGCGGGTGGCGGTGGTCTCGCCGGCCGTCATACCCGCTGTGGGCTCGTCCAGGAGCAGCAGTCCGGGTTCGCTGGCGAGGGCGCGGGCGATCTCCAGTTTGCGCTGTTCGCCGTAGGGGAGGTTGCGCGCCAGGTGTTCGCGTTTGTCCTCGAGTCCGGTGAAGCGCAGCAGTTCCATGGCGCGTTCTTCGGATTCCTGTTCGGCTCTGCGGAAGCGGGGGCCGCGGATGAGGGCGGAGAAGAGGCCCTCGTGGGTGCGGGTGTGCCGGCCGACGAGGACGTTCTCCAGGACGGTCATGTTGGCGAAGAGCCGGATGTTCTGGAAGGTGCGGGCTATGCCTGCCTGGGTGACCAGGTGGGAGCGGTGGGGCAGGACGGTGCCCCTGTAGCGCACTGTTCCTTCGGTGGGGATGTAGAGGCCGGTGAGGCAGTTGAAGAAGGTGGTCTTGCCGGCGCCGTTGGGTCCGATGAGGCCGACGATTTCTCCGGCGCGCACGTCGAGGTTCACGTCGCGTACGGCGGTGAGGCCGCCGAACCGCATGGTGACTCCGGAGGCGTCGAGTACGACGTCGCCCAGGGCGGGTCCGGATCCGGGCGCGGGCGCGTCGGCTGGTGTGGTGGTCGTCATCTCGTCTCACGCCTCCGTCTTGCCGAGGCCGGGGGCCGCTGCTGTGGGGGTGTCGAGTTGTCCCGTCTCGTGGAACTCGAGCTGTTTGCGGCGGTCGGCGATGAGGCCCTCGGGCCTGAAGCGCATCAGCAGGATGAGCGCGATACCGAAGAGCAGCAGCTGGTAGTCGGCCATGAACTGGAGCTTGGCCGGGATGAGGTAGAGCAGTGCGGCGCCGATGAGGGGTCCGCTGACGGTGCCCATGCCGCCGAGGATGACGGCGATGAGCAGGAACGCGGAGTTGGGTGGCGCGGTGTGGACGAACTTGTACGACTCGGGGGTGACGGAGAACTCGACGTGGGCGAGGACGGTGCCGGCCATTCCGGCGAGGGTGGCGCCGAGAGCGAAGGCCATCAGCTTGAGCCGGAAGGCGTTGACGCCCATGGCGCGTGCCGCGGTCTCGTCCTCGCGGATGGCGATCCAGGCGCGGCCGATGCGGGAGTTGTCGGATCGCCGGAAGACGGTGACGACGATGGCGGTGAAGACCAGCATCAGCAGGTAGTAGTTGGCGAAGCGGCCGAGTTCGAAGCCGAGGACGGTGTGGGTCTGTCCGAGGTCGAAGCCGAGGATCTTCAGGTCGGGGATGTTGGGGATGCCGTTGGGGCCGTTGGTGACGTTGGGCCCTGAGTCGCCGTCGAGGTTCTGGACGGAGATCCGGAAGATCTCCCCGAAGCCGAGTGTGACGATGGCGAGGTAGTCGCCGTGCAGCCGCAGCGAGGGGAAGCCGATGACCAGGCCGAAGACGAGGGCGACGGCGGCGCCGATGAGCACGGCGGCCCAGAAGGGGACGTGCAGACCGATCGAGGAGGTCTCGGCGCCGGAGACGAGTGCCGCGGTGTAGGCGCCGACGCCGAGGAACGCGACGTATCCGAGGTCGAGGATGCCGGCGAGGCCGACGACCATGTTGAGGCCGAGCGCGACGGTGGCGAAGATCAGCACGCTGACCGCGATATTGGTGTATGCCTCGTTGCTCTGGGTGATCGGGAAGAGCAGGGCCGCGACGAAGGCGGCGGCGAGGGTGGTGTTGCGGTTGCGGCCTGCGAGTACGGACAGCCGCCGGGTCAGTCCTGCCCTGCCGAGTGCGGGGAAGGCGAAGGCGGCCAGCAGCAGGAAGCCGATGAAGGGGGGCCCGTCCTCGGCTTCGATGCCGTAGGCGAAGACGTACAGTCCGGTGGCGCAGGCGGCGCAGATCACCAGGATCTCGGCCCAGCCGGGCAGCGGTGCAGCGGTGCCGGGCGCGGGCGCGTCGAGCGCGTGGCGGAGCCGCTTCCAGGGGGCCGGCCGCTGTGGGCCGGCTTCGGGCCCGGGCGGCAGGTCGGTGGGGAGGGCGAGGGCGCCGACGACGGCCAGCAGGGTACCGGCGACGCCGATCCACATGCCGGGTTCGAAGTTGACGAGGCCGCCGAGGTCGACGGCGATGGCTCCGGCGGTGTACCAGGTCGCGGCGAGGTTGCCGACGGCCAGCAGCAGCAGTGCGCTGTGTTTGCCGCCGGGGGTGAGCCAGCGCAGTCCGGGGACGCCTGCGGTGGCCAGCAGCACGGCCGCGGTGAGTACGGCGCCGGCGAGGGTGATGAGCTGCAGTCCGGCCGGGTACATGGCGATGGTCAGATCGCCGGGGAAGGCGGAGGTCCAGGTCCAGGGGAGCATGGTGCTCGCGAACGCGACGACGGCTCCGGCTGCGGTGAGGATGCGGCCGAGTCCGCGGCTGGTCAGCGGGTCGGAGCCGAGCGGGAGGAGCGGTGGGCCTCCGGCGGCGTGGTGCGCCGGGTCGGTGGTGGTCCCGTCGTTGTCCCGGGTTGCGGTGGTGTGCTGAGTCGTCATGGGTATCACGCCCGATCCGCGAGGCGTTCGCCGAGGATTCCTTGGGGCCGTACGAGGAGGACGAGGATGAGCAGGATGAACGCCCATACGTCCTTCCAGGAGCCGCCGCCGAACTGTTCGAGCCCTGGGATGTCGCCGATGTAGGCGGTGGCCATGGCTTCGGCGACGCCGAGGACGAGGCCGCCGACCATGGCGCCGTAGATGTTGCCGATGCCGCCGAGCACGGCGGCGGTGAACGCCTTGAGCCCGGCGATGAAACCCATCCGGAAGTTGACCTCGCCGGTCTTGAAGCCCTGGGCGATGGCGGCGATCGCGGCGAACGCGGCACCGATGGCGAAGGCCATCACGATGATGCGGTCGGTGTTGACGCCCATCAGCTTGGCGGTGTCGGGGTCCTGCGAGGTGGCCTGCATGGCGCGTCCGGTGCGGGTCTTGGCGACGAACAGGCCCAGTGCGAGCATGCACACGGGCGCGGAGACGAAGATGAACAGGTCTTCGCGGGAGAGGGTGACGAAGCCGAGGTCGAAGTCGCTGCCGCCGATCTGCGGGAAGGGCCGGGCCTTCTTGGCGTCGGGGTAGAAGGCCCATACCGCCTGCTGGAGAGCGAGGGACAGCCCGATGGCGGTGATCAGCGGGGAGAGCCTGGGGCCGCCGCGCAGTGGCCGGTAGGCGAAGCGTTCGGCTCCGATGGCGACCAGGACGGCGCATACGACGCCGAGCAGGATCATCAGGGGGAGTGCGACGGCCAGCCCTGTGCCGTCGGGCAGCCACAGGTAGGCGGTCAGCGCGCCGAAGCCGCCGATCATGAATATCTCGCCGTGGGCGAAGTTGATGAGCTGGACGATGCCGTAGACCATCGTGTACCCGATCGCGATGAGGCCGTACAACGCGCCGAGTGCGAGTCCGTTCGCCAGCTGATCCGGCAGATCTTGCACCGGGACTCCTTGGGTGTGTCAGATACGGCTGCGCGGGGGCGCGCTCGGCGCCCCCGCGCGGCTGTGAGGTTCGGGTTGGGGCGAGCGGTGCGGATCAGCCTTCGTCGAAGGTGCCGGTCTGCACGGGCTTGTGCTTGCCGCCCTTGACCTCGTAGACGGAGAGCTGCTTGTTGGTGGTGTCGCCGTACTTGTCGAAGGCGACGTCACCGGTGACGCCCTTGAACGCGACGTCCTGCATGGCCTTGGTGACCTGCTCGCGGGTGTCGTCGATGTCGCCGGGCAGCTTGCCGTCGTTCTTCTCCACCACGGCCTTGACCGCCTGGATGATCGCCCAGGTGCTGTCGTAGGAGTAGCCGCCGTAGGCTTCGTAGGGGAGTTTGTAGCCGGCCGCCTGGTAGTTCTTCATGAACGTCTTGGCGGTGTCCAGGGTCTCCAGGGGCGCGCCGACGGAGGTGGCCAGGTCGCCCTCGACGTTCTTCTTGCCGAGCTTGATGTACTCCTCGCTGTAGAGCGCGTCACCGCCCACGACCGGGGCCTTGGAGCCGGCCTTGGTGATCTGCGCGCTGAGCGGGGCGCCGGCCGGGTACTCGCCGCCGTAGTAGACGAAGTCGGCCTTGGACTTGGCAACCTTGGTGCCGACGGCGGAGAAGTCGCGGTCGTCGGGGTTGATGTGGTCGGTGCCGACGACCTTGCCGCCGAGCTTCTTGAACTCGTCGGTGAAGGTGCCGGCCAGCCCCGCGCCGTAGGTCTTCTTGTCGTCGATGATGTACGCCTTCTTCAGCTTCCGCTTGTTGTACAGGTACTGCGCCGCGTACGGGCCCTGTACGGCGTCGGTGGTGGAGGTGCGGAAGTAGGTGTCGAACAGCCGCTTCTTCTCGCCCTTCTGCCAGTGGGGGCCCTGGCTGAGCTCGGGGGCCGTGTTGGCGGGGGAGACCTGCACCAGGTTGGCGTTGCCGAAGACTTTCTGCATCGACTGGCCGACGTGCGAGTTGAGGGGGCCGACCACGCCGACGACCTTGTCGTTGCCCACCAGCTTGGTGGCGTTCTGCTGGCCGGTGCCTGCCTGCGCCTGGTCGTCCAGCGTCTCCAGCTTGAAGGTGACGCCCTTGACCTCGTTGTTCTTGTTGGCCGTCTTGATGGCGAGGTCGCTGGAGTTCTTGATGCCCTGGCCCAGCGCCGACAGGTCGCCGGTGAGCGGGGCGTCGACGCCGATGACGACAGTGGTCTTCTCTCCGCTGTCGCCGCCGCTCTTGTCGTCGCGCGAGCCGCACGCTGACAGGGTGAGGGCTCCCACCGTGACGGTGGTGGTGAGTATGAGCAAGGAACGGTGACGCACGATCAGTCCTTTCCCCAAGGCGCGGCCCCCATGGAGTGAGTGGCCGTATCGCGCGCCGGGCCGTACGTGTAGTACAGATCGGAGCTCGTCGTGCGCGCCCGGCGGCGCGGTGACTGGCGGTGACTCTATGGCGCTGCTGGTGCAGTCGGGCAGAGGTCGGATCGAGGATGTGACTCTCTTGTTATGACCGTCACGGAACCGGCAGACCGGAGGCCGGTGATCCTCAACGTGCCCGGTATGACGGCGAGATGGCGGACGCATTTCCCGCCCGGAAGCAGCAGTTGGCTCAGCGGGTCGCCGGCCGGGACCACGCAGCGGGTCCGCATACCGTACGGAAGACACGGGTGAGGGCCCGGGCGTAGCGGTCCCCGGGGAGGAAGCTGAGATCTTGCGACGCGCGCGCGTTACGCAACGTGACGCCCAGGAAAGGCAGTCGGGCCCGTACCGGCAGCGTGCGGCAGGAGGTGACCCGCGCCGTCACCCACACCGGCCCGGCCCGACCTGGCCGCACCGTCACCGGCTGGACGAAAGTGATCCGGGTGCTGTGCAAGGGGTAGGGCACCTTGTGCCGCGCCGCCGGAGCCGGCGGGTTGGCAGCACCGAGACCACCGCACAGGCGAGGAGGGCACAGCAGACGAGGGCGACGATCAGCCGCCGGGCACGCCGCGGCAGCGCCTCCCACCGCTCGAAGAGCCGGGGCCGCTCAGGACCGCTGCTGAGAATGTCCCCCATAGGGGGACGTTGGCGCCACCGGGTGCCCCGCGCACGCGCCGTGCTCTCCCTGGACCCGGCAGCCGGCCTACGCGTCCCGCAGCAGGCAGGTGAGGCGGGCCGTGCACACCCGGCGCCCGCCCTCGTCGGTGATGACGATCTCGTAGCTGGTCATCGTCCGCCCCCGGTGCACCGGCGTGGCGACGCCGGTCACCAGCCCGGAGCGCGGCCCGCGGTGATGAGTGCAGTTGAGGTCCACCCCAACGGCGGCCCTCCCGGGGCCGCCGTGCAGCATGGCGCCCACCGAGCCGAGTGTCTCGGCGAGCACCGCGGAGGCCCCGCCGTGCAGCAGCCCGTACGGCTGGGTGTTGCCCTCGACGGGGAGGGTGCCCACGACCCGCTCGGGCGCCGCCTCCAGGATCTCCAGGCCCATGCGCTCGCCGAGTTTGCCGGCGGAGAAGAGCGAAGGCAGGTCCACGCCCGACCCGGCCCACTGGTCCAGGATCTCCTGGGGGAACTTGGTCGTGGTCTGCTCACCCATGCGCCGCTGCTCCGATCATGCGCTGTTCAACCGCCGGTCCGAGCTTAAGCCCGTACGCGCTTCAGTCGGCCTCCGACGGAGTGAGCCTGATCACGATCGACTTGCTGGCGGGGGTGTTGCTCGTGTCCGCTGTCGCGTCGAGCGGCACCAGGACGTTGGTCTCCGGGTAGTACGCGGCGGCGCATCCGCGCGCCGTGGGGTAGTGGACGACGCGGAAGCCGCGCGCCACCCGCTCCCGGCCGTCGCTCCACTCGCTGGTGAGGTCGGCGAAGGAGCCGTCGGCGAGCCCGTGTGCCGTCGCGTCCTCGGGGTGGACGAGCACCACACGGCGGCCGTTCTTGATGCCCCGGTAGCGGTCGTCGAGCCCGTAGACGGTGGTGTTGTACTGGTCGTGCGAGCGCAGCGTCTGCAGCAGCAGCCGCCCTTCGGGCACGCGGGGGTACTCCACGGGCGCTGCGGTGAAGTTCGCCTTTCCGGTCCCGGTGGGGAAGCGCCGCTCGTCGCGGGGCGCGTGCGGCAGCGCGAATCCCCCGGGGCGCGCCACCTTGGCGTTGAAGTCCTTGAAGCCCGGCACCACGCGTGCGATCCGGTCACGGATCAGCCCGTAGTCGCCCTCGAACTCCTCCCAGGGGGTGGTGGAGGAGTCGCCCAGCACGGCGCGTGCCAGCCGCGCGACGATGGCGGGCTCGGACAGCAGCTGACCGCTGGCGGGGGCGAGCCGTCCCCGCGAGGCGTGCACCATGCCCATGGAGTCCTCGACGGTGACGAACTGGTCGCCGCCCCGCTGGGTGTCCCGCTCGGTGCGGCCCAGCGTCGGCAGGATCAGCGCACGCGCGCCCGTCACACAGTGCGAGCGGTTGAGCTTGGTGGACACGTGCACGGTCAGCCGTGCACGGCGCATCGCCGCCTCGGTCACCTCGGTGTCGGGCGAGGCGGCCACGAAGTTGCCGCCCATCGCGAAGAACACCTTCGCCTGCCCGTCGCGCATCGCGCGGATGGCCCGTACGACGTCGTAGCCGTGCTCGCGCGGCGGGGCGAAGCCGAACTCCCTCTCCAGCGCGTCCAGGAAGGCCGGCGCCGGCCGCTCGAAGATGCCCATGGTGCGGTCGCCCTGCACATTGCTGTGGCCGCGCACCGGGCACACCCCGGCGCCGGGGCGGCCGATGTCGCCCCGCAGCAGCAGGAAGTTGACCACCTCGCGGATGGTGGGCACCGCGTGCTTGTGCTGGGTGAGGCCCATCGCCCAGCACACCACGGTGCGGCGGGAGGCCAGCACCATTTCCAGGGCGCGCTCGATCTGGTCGCGCTCCAGCCCGGTGGCGGCCAGTGCGGCGTCCCAGTCGGTGGTGCGGGCGGCCTTCGCGAACTCCTCGAAGCCGTATGTGTAC
Source organism: Streptomyces spirodelae (assembly GCF_017676385.1). Taxonomy (GTDB): domain Bacteria; phylum Actinomycetota; class Actinomycetes; order Streptomycetales; family Streptomycetaceae; genus Streptomyces; species Streptomyces spirodelae. The sequence continues at coordinate 36,348 of NZ_JAFFZN010000021.1, read as the reverse complement.
CGACCGACGAACTCCTCGTCGACGGCGCCGTCCCGCTCCAGGATCATCCGGTTCAGCACCCGGAAGAGCGCCTGGTCGCCGCCGAGCCGGACCTGCAGGAACAGATCGGTCAGCGGGGTGCCGCCGGCGGCCAGCCCTCTGGGGGTCTGCGGGTTCTTGAACCGCTCCATCCCGGCCTCGGGCAGCGGGTTGACGGTGATGATCCTGGCGCCGCCCGCCTTGGCCTTCTCCAGCGCGGAGAGCATCCGCGGGTGGTTGGTGCCCGGGTTCTGGCCGGCGACGATGATCAGTTCGGCCTGGTACAGGTCCTCCAGCAGCACGCTGCCCTTGCCGACGCCGACGGTCTCGGTCAGTGCGGAGCCCGACGACTCGTGGCACATGTTGGAGCAGTCCGGCAGGTTGTTGGTCCCGAACTCGCGGGCGAAGAGCTGGTAGAGGAAGGCGGCCTCGTTGCTGGTGCGGCCCGAGGTGTAGAACACCGCCTCGTCGGGCGAGGCGAGCGCGTTGAGCTCCTCGGCGATCAGCGCGAAGGCGTCGTCCCAGCCGATCGGCTCGTACCGCTCCCCACCCTCGGGCAGATACATCGGCTCGGTCAGCCGCCCCTGCTGGCCCAGCCAGTACCCGGACCGCCCGGCGAGGTCGGCCACGGGGTGCGCGGTGAAGAAGTCGCGGGTGACCCGGCGCGTGGTGGCCTCCTCGGCGACGGCCTTCGCGCCGTTCTCGCAGAACTCCGCCGCGTGCCGTTTGTCACCCTCCGGCCACGCGCAGCCCGGACAGTCGAAGCCGTCCTTCTGGTTGACACGCAGCAGCGTCAGCGCGGTCCGCTTGACCCCCATCTGCTGCCGCGCCATCCGCAGCGAGTGCGCGACGGCGGGCAGCCCGGCCGCGGCATGCTTCGGCGGTTCCACCTGGGGCGCGTCCTGAACCGGGTCACTGGAGGGAGCCTTGCGCGTCATAACCCCTGATGGTGCCACCTGTGCCGCTGCGCGGGCAGGGGGCGGCGCCCACCGGTCGCCGGCCGAATCGTGCCCAGGCCGCGACGCTCCGTATCCGGCATGGTGCCGCGCCGCACCGTTGTCAGTGCCGCATGCGAGGATCGGCACCGTGGCTAAGAAGGCAGCACCGAAGACGGCACCCAAGGCAACCCCGCAGGACAAGGGCGGCGAGGAGCAGCCCCGCCTGATGCTCATGGACGGGCACTCCCTCGCGTACCGCGCGTTCTACGCGCTGCCCGCGGAGAACTTCAACACCACCACGGGGCAGCCCACCAACGCGATCTACGGCTTCACGTCGATGCTGGCGAACACCCTGCGTGATGAGGCCCCCACCCACTTCGCCGTCGCCTTCGACGTCTCCCGCAAGACCTGGCGCTCGGAGCAGTTCACGGAGTACAAGGCGAACAGATCCAAGAGCCCGGACGAGTTCAAGGGCCAGGTGGAGCTGATCGGCGAGCTGCTCGACGCCATGCGCGTGCGCCGCTACGCGGTCGACGGCTACGAGGCGGACGACGTCATCGCCACGCTCGCCACCCAGGCGGAGGCCGAGGGCTTCAAGGTCTCCATCGTCACCGGTGACCGGGACACCTTCCAGCTCGTCAGCGACGACGTCACGGTGCTGTACCCGACCAAAGGCGTCTCGGAGCTCACCCGCTTCACCCCGGAGAAGGTGCGGGAGAAGTACGGCCTCTCCCCGGAGCAGTATCCGGACTTCGCCGCGCTGCGCGGCGACCCCTCGGACAACCTGCCGGGCATCCCCGGCGTCGGGGAGAAGACGGCGACCAAGTGGATCAACCAGTTCGGCTCCCTCGCCGAGCTGGCCGAGCGGGTGGACGAGGTCAAGGGCAAAGCGGGCGACAACCTGCGAGCGCATCTGGAGTCGGTGCTGCTCAACCGCCGGCTGACCGAGCTGGTCCGCGACGTGGCGCTGCCCGACCGCCCCGAGGACCTGATCCGCGCCCCCTACGACCGTGACGCGCTCGCCGTCGTCCTGGACACCCTGGAGTTCCGCCACCAGAACTTCCGCGACCGCCTCTTCGGCGTCGACCCGGGCGCGGCGGCGCAGGCCGAGGAGCCGCCCGAGGGGGACGGCATCGAGCTGGACGGCACGGTCGCCGGGCCCGGTCAGCTCGCCCCCTGGCTGGAGCAGCACGGCGCCGCGACGCTCGGCGTGGCCACCGTGGACGTCTGGAAGCAGGGCAGCGGCAGCGTCAGCGAGATCGCGCTGGCCACCGGCACGGGCCCGGCCGTCAGGTTCGACCCGGCCGAGCTGACCGAGGGCGACGAGCGCGCTTTCGCCGCCTGGCTCGCCGACTCCGGCCGCCGCAAGGTGATGCACGACGCCAAGGCGCTGATGCGGGTCTTCGCCGAGCACGGCTGGCAGGTGGACGGCGTATGGATGGACACCGCGCTCGCCGCCTATCTGGACAAGCCGGGCCGCCGCTCCTTCGCCATGGACGCGCTGTCCGTCGAGTATCTGGGCCGCGAGCTGGGTCCCACGGCCGAGGCCGACGGACAGCTCGCGCTCGGGGTGGACGAACAGGCCGAGGCCCAGGCCCTGATGATCAAGGCGCGCACCATCCTCGACCTGGGCGGCGCCTTCGAGCAGCGCCTGGAGCAGGTGGGCGCCGCCGATCTGCTGCGCGAGCTGGAACTGCCCACCTCCGAGGTGCTGGCCCGGATGGAGCGCGCGGGCATCTGCGCGGACCGCGAGTGGCTCACCGGCCTTGAGCAGCAGTTCGCCGACGCGGTGCAGCAGGCCGTCGCCGAGGCACACGCCTCGGTGGGCCACGAGTTCAACCTGGGTTCGCCCAAGCAGCTCCAGGAGGTGCTCTTCGGCGAGCTGGGTCTGCCCAAGACGAAGAAGACCAAGACGGGATACACGACGGACGCGGACGCACTGGCCTGGCTGGCGGCACAGACCGAGCACGAGCTGCCGGTGATCATGCTGCGCTACCGCGAGCAGCAGAAGCTGCGCACCACGGTCGAGGGCCTGATCAAGACCATCGCACCCGATGGCCGTATCCACACCACCTTCAACCAGACGGTGGCCGCCACCGGCCGGCTCTCCTCCACGGACCCGAACCTGCAGAACATCCCGGTCCGCACGGACGAGGGCCGCGCCATCCGCCGGGGCTTCCGCGTCGGCGAGGGCTTCGAGTCGCTGATGACGGCCGACTACAGCCAGATCGAGCTGCGGGTGATGGCGCACCTGTCCGAGGACGAGGGCCTGATCGAGGCGTTCACCTCGGGCGAGGACCTGCACGACACGGTCGCGGCGCAGGTCTTCGGCGTCGAGAAGAGCGCCGTCGACGCGGAGATGCGCCGCAAGATCAAGGCGATGTCCTACGGGCTGGCGTACGGGCTCTCGGCCTTCGGGCTCTCGCAGCAGCTGGGGATCACCCCGGACGAGGCGCGGAAGCTGATGGACACCTACTTCGAGCGCTTCGGCGGGGTGCGCGACTATCTGCACCGCACCGTGGAGGAGGCCCGCGCCACCGGCTACACCCACACGATCATGGGCCGGCGCCGCTATCTGCCCGATCTGACCAGCGACCACCGGCAGCGCCGTGAGATGGCCGAGCGGATGGCGCTCAACGCGCCGATCCAGGGGACCGCGGCCGACATCGTCAAGGTCGCCATGCTCAAGGTCGACGCGGCGCTGCGCGCCGCCAAGCTGCGCTCCCGGATGCTGCTCCAGGTGCACGACGAGATCGTGCTGGAGGTCGCTCCGGGGGAGCGGGAGCAGGTCGAGAAGCTGGTCCGCTCCGAGATGTCCGCCGCCGTCGGACTGCGGGCACCGCTGGATGTGTCCGTGGGCGTCGGCCTGGACTGGGAGTCGGCGGCGCACTGAGCGCCGCAGCGGTGCGGGGCCGGGGCACCTGGAAGGCCGACCGGGTGCCCCCAGCGGGCGTTCCCGCAAGGGACGTTGGGGAAACAAGGGGCGAACACCGGTAAAACCGGCCACGAAAGCGGGTCAGAAGCCTCCGAAGTGGCCGAGAGCCGCTGACTTGGGGCCTGACTCTGCCGTAAGGTCACGGTGATTGCGTCCGAAGGGGAGAGGACGGGGACTGACCTATGGCGCGAAACCGGGGCAGGCACGCCGCGCAGCGGGCGGCCACCACAGCGGCGGGACACCGGCGCCGCGGCGGGCTTCGCAGCAGCAGATACCGCAGGGGTCTGGGCGGTACCGCGATCGCGGCCGTCGTCATGGCGGCGCTGACCGCCTCCCAGGCGCCCGGTGTGGAACTCGGCGGCGACCACGGCAAGGGCCGCTCGGACGCCGCGAGCGACCCGGCACCCGGTGACGACAGCTATGAGACGGAGCTGCCGCCGCTGGAGTCCCCGCGCCCGCCCGGAACCTCCGAGCCCGGCGGTATCGGCGACAAGTCCGGCATTCCCGCCTCGGTGCTGGCCGCCTACAAGAAGGCCGCCGAGTCGCTTGCCTCCCGCACGCCCGGCTGCGGCCTGCGCTGGGAGTTGCTGGCGGGCATCGGCAAGGTCGAGTCGGGCCACGCCCGCGGCGGCGCCGTCGACCAGGACGGCACGACGCTGCGGCCCATCCTCGGCCCGGTGCTCAACGGCCAGGGCTTCGCCAGCATCAAGGACACCGACGGGGGCAAGTGGGACGGCGACACCGGCTACGACCGGGCGGTCGGCCCGATGCAGTTCATCCCCGGCACCTGGAACCGCTGGGGCGCCGACGGCAGCGGCGACGGCCGCAAGGACCCCAACAACATGCACGACGCGGCACTCGCGGCGGGCGACTACCTGTGCGCGGGTGGCCGTGACCTGTCGTCGGACGCGGACCTGGACCGGGCCATCCTCAGCTACAACAACTCCAGCGACTACCTGCGCACCGTGCTGGCCTGGTACGAGTTCTACCGCAAGGGCACCCACTCGGTGCCGGACCGCGAGCTGTCGGTGCTGCCCACCACGCCCGGCGTGGGCGAGCCCGGCGGCTCGGACAAGAGGGCGCCGGAGCGCGGCGGAAAGGGTCCCGCCAAGGGCGGCGAGGGCCACGACAAGCCGCACAAGCCCAACAAGCCGAGCAAGCCGAGCAAGCCCGGCAACCCGGGCGGCGGCCCTGGCGGGGGCGGCAACCCCGGCGGGCACGACAACCCCGGCCCCAGCCCGGAGCCGACGAAGCCGCACGCCATCGAGCGGGTCGGCGCCGGAGAGTTCACCGCGGTGGCGGGCGAGAAGTTCACGGCGCGCCCCGCGGTCAAGGCCGAGACCTCCAAGGGCAAGGGCGTCAAGGGCGTCAAGGTCCGCTTCGAGATCCGCGGCGACACCGGAGCGAGGTTCGAGGGCGGCGTCAGGACGGTGGACGTCACCACCGGCGCGGACGGCGTCGCCACGGCGCCCACCCTGGGCGCGGGTGGCAAGGCGGGCTCCTTCACCGTGCGCGCGACGGCCCCGGGCAAGGACCTGGGCACCGTGGAGTTCGCCGCCTCGGTCACCGCGCCGCAGGCCGACAAGCTGACCCGCACCAGCGATGTGGTGCTGGAGGCCGCCAAGAACACCAAGTTCGCGCAGGCCGTGGAGGTCAAGGCCACCCGCAAGGGCAAGGCGGTCGCGAACACCACCTTGACGGCGTCCTTCGGCGACGCCGCCACGGTGGGCCCGTACTTCGGCAAGGACGAGCAGGGCAAGCCGATCCGCAGCCTCGCGGGTCTGAAGACGGACTCCAACGGCGTCGTCAAGCTGCCCGACCTCTTCGCCGACGACCAGGTCGATACCTACACGCTGACGCTGACGGCCGAGGGCGGCGCCGTTCTGAAGGTGAAGGTCACCATCAAGGAGTGAGGCCGCGAGCCGCTCAGCCGCGCGTTCCCTTCGCCCCCGGCGCCACCGTGGTGCCGGGGGCGGAGCCGTTCCCGGTGCGCTGTGTGCGGTCCCGGCTGTCCCACCCCTTGACGCGTGGTTCCCCTCACACGCGCGTGTTGCTACGGTACCGACAACTGACGAGGCGTCAGCTCAGCACGGCCGACGCCGGCTCCCACCGGGGTCGGCCACCCACAGAGGGGTGAAGCCAGCGCATGCGTGCCCTCATCGCCGCCGGGATCGGACTGGCCGCCGCGCTCGCGCTCGTCCTCGCGGTCACCGCGATCGGCGCCCCGCCCGGCGAGACCTCGGAGAAGCCGCTGCACACCACGGTCCCCGCGCACCCCTAGCAGCAGGCAGCAGACAGGAGGCAGCATGCGCAGGAGAGCGAGCCTGGTCCTCCTGGCCTTCGCGGTGTTCTTCGCCGCGCTCTCGCCCCTGATCCGCTGGTACGCCTTCCCCCGCCTGGCGAAGATCCCGCCCAGCCAGTACCAGGACATGGTCCTGGAGGCGAAGAACGCCACCCTCCTCGACTACGCCACCATGAAGTCGAAGAAGGTGCCCAAGGTCAGCATCGTGCAGACCCTCAAGGGCAATGTGGCAGCCGCCGAGAAGATCAAGGACCGCACCGGCCGCGACGTCGTCGTCTGGGACACCCTCAGCTATGTCGCCGACGACAAGGGGAAGATGGTCTCGCAGATCCCCGAGCGCTACGTCTTCGACGCCCATTCCCAGGAGCCCGTGCACGCGGGCGGCGAGCATGTCGACGGCGACCCGGTACGGCGCCAGGGCATCGAGTACAAGTGGCCCTTCCTCACCGAGAAGCGCGACTACGCGTATTTCGACTTCCAGACCCGGACCTCGGGTCCCATCCACTACAAGGGCACCCGCACCGTACGCGGCATCGAGACCTACTACTTCGAGCAGACCATCCCCTGGACCAAGGTGAAGGTGCCCAAGAAGCTCCCGCTGGGCGCCACCCCCGAGACCGTCGAACAGATCGGTCTGGAGCGCTGGTACACCACCAAGCGGATGTTCTGGGTGGAGCCGGTCACCGGAGCGCCCGTCGACGGGCAGGAGATCCACAAGGAGGAGATGCGCTGGAAGGACCAGCCTGGCAAGAAGCCGCTCACCGCCTTCGCCGGGCATGTGAAGATGCGGCCCGACTTCCAGGACGCGACGGTGGATCTGGTCTCCTCCCAACGGCAGCTCGTGCTGATGATGACCAGCTATCTCCCCTGGGGCTTCCTCGCCCTCGGCGGCCTCCTGCTCGCCGCCTCGCTGGTCCTGGAGGCCCGCGCCCCGAAGGGACGCGGGGAACTGCGCGCTCGACCACGACGGCCTCGCGGCCCGCGACGGCGGACGGAGTCACCCCCTCACGAGACGCGCGGGCTCCTCGGGCTCTTCGTGCGCCGGGTGGGCTCGGCCGACGCCGGGTCCTCGGGCCATGGGTGCTTGGGGTACCGCCCCCGCAGCTCCGCCCGCACGCCGCGGTAACCCTCCGCCCAGAAGGACGCGAGATCGGCGGTCACGGCGGCCGGCCGCCCGGCGGGGGAGAGCAGATGCAGGAGCACCGGCACCCGCCCGTCCGCCACCCGCGGTGTCTCCCGCGCCCCGAACATCTCCTGGAGCTTGACGGCCAGCACCGGCTGGTCCGGCGCGTAGTCGATCCGGACGCGTGACCCGGACGGCACCTCGATCCGCTCCGGGGCCAGCTCGTCCAGGCGCGCCGCCTCGCCGGAGGCCCACGGCAGCATCCCCGACAGCACCTGCCAGGCGTCCATCCGCGCGAGGTCGGCCCGGCACCGCGGCTGTCCCAGCCACTCGTCGGCCCTCTCCAGCAGCGCCTCCTCACCCACGTCGGGCCAGGGCGCACCCAGCGTCCGGTGGAGGAAGGCGAGCCGGTGCCGCAGCGCCACGGCACCCCCGGACCACCGCAGCAGCCCCGTCCCGGCACGCCGCAGCCCTTCCAGCGCGGCCTCACGCAGCGCCTCGGGCGGCGGATTCGTCAGCGGGCGTACCGACAGCCGCACGGCACCCAGGGACTCCACCTCACGCGCCACCACGTCCCCGCCCTGGCCCTGGCCCGGGTCCCAGCGCACCTCTTCGCGTACGTCGTGCAGCGCGCTCGCCGCCGCGAGGGCCCTCTCCTCGTCGATCGGTGCCGCCAGCCGCACCCGGGCCGAGGCGGCGCCCACCGGCCGGTCGGCCACGGCGACGGCCAGCCACGGCGTGCCGCGCAGCGGACTGTCCATGGGCAGTTCGGCGCGGGGCCCGCCGACCAGCAGATACGAGGTCCCGCTCTGTGCGCGCGCCACCCGTTCCGGCTGCGCCAGCGCGACCACCTCTCCGACGCCCTGCTCGTCGGTGACGCAGCGCGCCCGCGCCTTGCTCGTGCCCTTCACGCCGTCCCCGCCCAGCAGTGACCGCAGCCGCCGCACCTCGGCGGCCCAGCGGGCCCCGTACGGATCGTCCGGGCGTGCCGTCCGTGCCCGCCGCAGAGCCTCCAGGGCGTCGTCCCCGTACGCACGCGGCGGCTCCTCGCTCAGCAGCGCCACGGTCTCGCACGCCAGTTCGCCGCCCACCGCCGCTGCGCCGTCCAGCAGGGCGCGGGCCAGCCTCGGATGCACACCCAGACGGGCCATCCGCTGCCCACGCGCGGTCACCCGGCCCGCCTCGTCCAGCGCGCCGAGCGCACGCAGCGTGCTCCGGGCCGCGCTCATCGCACCCGCGGGCGGCGCGTCCAGCAGGGCGAGCCGCGCCGCGTCCGGATCTCCCCAGCAGGCGGCCTGCAGCGCGAACGCGGTCAGATCGGCCACCGCGATCTCGGGGGACGGCTCCCGCGGCCGTCCTGCCTCCTCGCCCCGTGCCCAGCACGCGTACGCGACCCCCGGCGCCTCGCGCCCCGCCCGGCCGCGGCGCTGCTCGGCCGCCGCACGCGAGACGCGGACGGTGGTGAGCGAGCCCAGACCGCGCGCGTGGTCCGTACGGGGCTCGCGGGCCAGTCCGGCGTCCACCACCACCCGCACCCCGGGCACGGTCAGGCTCGACTCGGCCACCGAGGTCGAGAGGATCACCCGCCGCTCGCCGCGCCCGGCGCCGGGGCTTCCGCTCAGCACCTCGTCCTGCACCCGCGCCGGCGCCCGGCCGTGCAGCGGCAGGACACGCGCGGGGACGTCGGAGAGCAGCCCCGCCACCCGGGCGATCTCGCCGCCGCCGGGCAGGAAGCAGAGCACATCGCCCTCCGGCACGGCCGCCAGCGCCTGCCGGACGGTCGCCGCCACATGCCGCAGCAGCGCCGGGTCCACCCACATGCCGTGCGGCGGACGCACCCCCGCGGGTGGGGGCGCGTACCGGATGTCGACCGGGTGGCTTGTCCCCCGTCCGGGTACGACACGCGCCGAGAGCAGCCGCGCCCACGCCTGGCTGTCCTGCGTCGCCGAAGCGGCGATCAGCCGCAGCTCGGGCCGGAGCGTGGCCCGTACGTCCAGCAGGAACGCCAGCGCCGTATCGGCGTCCAGATGGCGCTCGTGGCACTCGTCCATCAGTACGACGTCCACGCCGGACAGCTCCTGGTCCCGCTGCAGGCGCTGGAGCAGCACGCCCGTGGTGACGACCTCCACGCGGGTACGGGCGCTGACGCGGCGCTCGCCGCGCACGGTGAAGCCGACGCTCTCGCCGGGCTTCTCACCCAGCAGCCACGCCATCCGGCGTGCCGCCGACCGCGCCGCCATCCGGCGCGGCTCGGCCACCAGGACGGTGCCCGGGGGCGCGCCGTCGCCGTACAGCCCGGCCAGGGCGAGCGGCAGCAGCGTCGTCTTGCCGATGCCCGGCGGGGCGTGTACGACGGCAGCGCCGCACTCGGCGAGCGCTTCGCGCAACCGGGGGACGGCCTCGGCGATGGGGAGCCGGTTCAGCTGCTCGTCCTGACGCACGGCGTTGCTCACGCGCGCGTGCAGACGAAGATCGCGGTGCCCGGGATCAGCCGTCCGCGCAGCGGGGACCAGCCGCCCCACACCTGCTGGTTCCATTCCGGCCACTCCGGTTCGACCACGTCGTCGAGCCGGAAGCCGGCGCCGACCAGCTCCCGCACCCGGTCACCCAGCGTGCGGTGGTGCTCCACATACACCGTGCGGCCCGCGGCGTCCTGCTCCACGTACGGCGTGCGGTCGAAATAGGAGGCGAGGACGGTCAGTCCCTCGGTTCCTGGCTCGTCCGCCAGGGCCCAGCGCAGGGGGTGGGTCAGCGAGAACACCCACCGGCCCCCCGGGCGCAGCACCCGCGCCACTTCCGCGAACACCCGTTCGGGATCGGCCACGAAGGGGATCGCGCCGTACGCCGAGCAGGCGAGGTCGAACGAGCCGTCCGCGAAGGGCAGCGCCCGCGCGTCCGCCTCGACCAGCGGGAACGCCAACCCGCCCCCCTGTCCGTCGCCGATCCGCAGCGCGTGCTGGAGCTGCCGGTGGGAGAGGTCGAGGGCGACGGGCCGCGCGCCCCGCGCGGCCAGCCAGCGGGAGCACTGCGCGGCTCCCGCGCCCACCTCCAGTACGTCCAGGCCGTGCAGCTGCTCCGCGGGCCCGAGCAGACACGCGGTGGACTCGTCCAGACCCTCCGGGCCCCAGACGAAGCGGGCGTCACCGAGGAAGTCGCCGTGGTCGTTCTGGTACTCGTCGGCGTTCCGGTCCCACCAGCCGCGGCTGGCCCGGCTGCTCTCCCGGCCCCCGGCCGGCCGCCGCACGGCGTCGCCGTCGACCGGATCGCCCTGGTGATCACCCTGTGTCAGGGGAGGTGTACCCCTGTCGACCTCGTGCTGTTGTTCCATTGCGCCAGTAGCCGTACTCTCGGTTAGCCGTACTCTCGGTCGAGGACACCGGGCGGGGGCCATCCGGCCGCGCGGAGCGGCGAGTTCTGCCGGTTATGGGGTGTTGCATCCCAGGTGTGCTCTTTCGCGCATTGACCATGCCCAGCGGCCCCCGTATGCTACAAGTTGCGCTGCGGGCCTGCGTGCCTCGGACGGAGCAGGCCGCGCTCGCATCGGCTGTATGTCCCCTCGGGTTCCCGGCTTTCCAGGCTCTCCGGCTGACTTGCATGTGGTGCGATCAAAGGGTCCTCGGCGTAGCAGTACCTACGACTTCATGTCCGTACCGGAGACCCTTTCCCACATGACGAGCAGCACCGAGACTTCCGCCACCACCCCGCAGGTTGCGGTCAACGACATCGGTTCCGAGGAAGCCTTCCTCGCCGCGATCGACGAGACGATCAAGTACTTCAACGACGGCGACATCGTCGACGGCGTCATCGTGAAGGTCGACCGGGACGAGGTCCTGCTCGACATCGGTTACAAGACCGAAGGTGTCATCCCTTCCCGAGAGCTGTCGATCAAGCACGACGTCGACCCCAACGAGGTCGTCGCCGTCGGTGACGAGATCGAGGCCCTGGTCCTCCAGAAGGAGGACAAGGAAGGGCGCCTGATCCTCTCGAAGAAGCGCGCCCAGTACGAGCGTGCCTGGGGCACCATCGAGAAGATCAAGGAAGAGGACGGGATCGTCACCGGTACCGTCATCGAGGTCGTCAAGGGCGGCCTCATCCTCGACATCGGCCTGCGCGGCTTCCTCCCGGCCTCCCTGGTCGAGATGCGCCGGGTGCGCGACCTCCAGCCGTACGTCGGCAAGGAGCTCGAGGCCAAGATCATCGAGCTGGACAAGAACCGCAACAACGTGGTCCTCTCCCGTCGCGCCTGGCTGGAGCAGACCCAGAGCGAGGTCCGCCAGACCTTCCTCACCACCCTCCAGAAGGGCCAGGTGCGCTCCGGCGTCGTCTCCTCCATCGTCAACTTCGGCGCCTTCGTGGACCTGGGCGGCGTCGACGGTCTGGTCCACGTCTCCGAGCTGTCCTGGAAGCACATCGACCACCCCTCCGAGGTCGTCGAGGTCGGCCAGGAGGTCACGGTCGAGGTCCTGGACGTCGACATGGACCGCGAGCGCGTCTCCCTGTCGCTCAAGGCGACCCAGGAAGACCCGTGGCAGCAGTTCGCCCGGACCCACCAGATCGGCCAGGTCGTCCCCGGCAAGGTCACCAAGCTGGTGCCGTTCGGTGCGTTCGTCCGCGTCGACGAGGGCATCGAGGGCCTGGTCCACATCTCCGAGCTGGCCGAGCGCCACGTGGAGATCCCGGAGCAGGTCGTCCAGGTCAACGACGAGATCTTCGTCAAGGTCATCGACATCGACCTGGAGCGCCGCCGCATCAGCCTCTCGCTGAAGCAGGCCAACGAGTCCTTCGGTGCGGACCCGACCGCGGTCGAGTTCGACCCGACGCTCTACGGCATGGCCGCGTCCTACGACGACCAGGGCAACTACATCTACCCCGAGGGCTTCGACCCGGAGGCCAACGACTGGCTGCCCGGTTACGAGAAGCAGCGCGAGGAGTGGGAGCGCCAGTACGCCGAGGCGCAGGCCCGCTTCGAGCAGCACCAGGCGCAGGTCATCAAGTCCCGCGAGGCCGACGAGCAGGCCGCGGCCGAGGGTGCCACCGGCGGCGGCGCCGGTGCCCCGCAGGGCGGCGGCGGTGGCGGCGGCCAGGGTGGCGGCTCCTACTCGTCCGAGGGCTCGGACGAGGACTCGGGCGCGCTGGCCTCCGACGAGGCGCTCGCCGCGCTCCGCGAGAAGCTGGCCGGCGGCCAGAGCTGAACGCTCACCGCTGAGGCGCAAGCCGAAAGCGAGGCCCGCACCCCCCCCGGGGGGGTGCGGGCCTCGCCCCGTTTGACGGGTCCATTGCGGGCCCTTCCCGTCTGCCGCCGCGCCCTGCCGCCACCCCCACCTCTCTTCCGCCGCGACGGCGGCACACCCCACGACGTAGTCGGCGGTGCCGAGCACGACATTGCCGGCGGTGCCGAGCCGGCCTCAGGCTCTGCTTGTTCGGCACCGCCGATCGCCGTCGTTCGGGCCGGGCGCCGTCGCGGCGGAACTGGTGACGGGCTGCCCCGCCGTGGGGTGGCGGCCCCCGTCAGTGGGAGGGAATGCCTTGTGAGGCGGCGGCGTTGAGCAAGGTATGGCACACAAGCGGCGAGAAGCTATGTACGCGTGGGATCAGGCCGGCCTCGACGCTGTCGATGCGATCGTCGGGGAACCGGACAGCGCCGGCCTGGTGATGCTGTACCACTTCGAGGGCTTCATGGACGCCGGAGACACCGGTGAGCAGATCGTGGAGCGGCTGCTGGAGACCCAGCCCTACATCACGGTGGCGCGTTTCGACGTCGACCGCCTGCTCGACTACCGCGCGCGCCGCCCGATGATGACGTTCCGGCGCGACCGCTGGGTGGCGTACGAGACGCCCCGGCTGGAGCTGCGGCTGATGCGGGATGCGACGGACGCCCCGTTCCTGCTGCTGTCCGGCCCCGAACCGGACAACGAGTGGGAGGGTTTCACGGCGGCCCTCGGCGAGATCGTGGACCGGGTCCGCGCCCGGCTGGCCGTCACCTTCCACGGCATTCCGATGGGTGTCCCGCACACCCGTCCGGTGGGACTCACCCCGCACGGCAACCGGACCGACCTGGTGCCGGCGCAGGGTTCCGTCTTCGACGAGGCGCAGGTTCCCGGCAGCGCGGCGGCACTCGCCGAGCTGCGGCTGGCCGAGAGCGGCCACGACGTCCTGGGTATCGTCGCCCATGTGCCGCACTACATCTCACGTTCCACCTACCCCGACGCCGCGCTGGTCGTCACCGAGGCGATCACCTCGGCGACGGGTCTGGTCCTCCCTCAGGTCGCGCACGCGCTGCGTACGGAGGCGCTGCGGACGCAGAACGAGATCGAGCGGCAGCTGGCCGAGGGCGACGAGGAGCTGGTCTCGGTCGTCCGCGGCCTTGAACAGCAGTACGACGCGGTGGCGGGCGCCGAGACCCGCGGCAACCTGGTGGCCGAGCCCGCCGAGCTGCCCTCGGCCGAGGAGCTGGGCGCCGTCTTCGAGCAGTTCCTCGCCGACCGTGAGGGCCAGCAGGGCCCCGGCTCCGACGGCGACCGCGGCCGCCAGGACTGACTTCGGCGCGACCCGGAGCACCGGATACCGTGTGCCGCATGGTGAAGGTAGGTCTGACGGGCGGGATCGGCGCGGGCAAGAGCGAGGTGTCGCGGCTGTTCGCCGAGTGCGGAGCAGTCGTCGTCGACGCGGACCGGATCGCACGGGAAGTGGTGGCGCCCGGGACGCCGGGGCTGGCCGAGGTCGTCGCCGAGTTCGGTGAGGAGATCCTGGCGCCGGACGGCAGCCTCGACCGGCCGCGGCTCGGCTCGCTCGTCTTCGCCGACCCCGACCGGCTGGCCGCGCTGAACGCGCTCATCCACCCGAGGGTGGGGGAGCGCTCGGCGGAGCTGGAACGCAGGGCGCTGGCGGCCGACGCGGACGCGGTCGTCGTCCACGATGTGCCGCTGCTGGTGGAGAACGGACTCGCCCCGCTCTACGACCGGGTCGTGGTCGTGGACGCCAGCCCCGAGACCCAGCTCGACCGGCTCGTACGGCTGCGCGGTATGACCGAGGAGGAGGCGCGCGCCCGGATGGCCGCCCAGGCCGGCCGGCAGGAGCGTCTCGCGGTCGCGGACATCGTGATCGACAACGACGGTCCGCTGGAGAAGCTGGCCCCCCGGGTCCGCGAGGTGTGGGAGGAACTGCACGGCTGATCCCCGGGGATGCCTCGAGGTCCTGAGGGAATGGTCATGGACAGCCCGACGTTGTGCCGAGGCGAGAGCCGAAGGAAGGGCAGTGCTGTGACGAGCCCCGAGACGAACCTCATCCAGTTCCGCGCGGCGGAGCAGCTCCTGGAAGCCCGCGACGCACGCGGCGCGGTCGACCTCCTGGACAATGTGATCGAAGAACACCCCGAGCACCGGGGCGCACGGCTGCTGCGCGCGCGTGCCTACTTCCTTCAGGCCCGGCTCCAGTCGGCCGAGCAGGAGTTCCAGTGGGTGCTGGAGCGTGAGCCCGACAACGCGTTCGCGCACTTCGCGCTGGCCCGCACCCTGGAGCGCGCCTCCCGGGACGACGAGGCACGGGCCCACTTCAAGCTCGCCGCCGCGCTCAACCCGCGGCCGGATTTCGTGGAGGCCGCGGGGTTCGACAACTTCGAGCCGCCCGAGCCCGGTACGACGGATCTCGGCAACTGAGCGACGGGTACTGCTCACTGCTCCTTCGCGCACCGCCCGGCCCAGCGGGCGAGCGTCGCGAAGTCGTCCTCGCGCAGCCCCCACCTGGGGTCCACATGGTGGAGGAGAGCGGGTCCGGGGTGGTGGGCGCTCACGAACCGGCGCTCCTTCGCCGTCAGCGCGTCGTCCACCCAGGCGAACGGCCGTCCGGCAGCCCACGCCACCACATGCCGGGTCTTGAACAGCAGCCCGTCCAACTCCGGCACGAGGTCCTCCGGCCACTCGACGACCGGCAGCCGTGGTAGCCCCAGCAGCGGGGCGATGTACTCGTTCGCCTCGGCCGCCCAGGTCGTCGCCCAGACCAGCTCGTAGCCCAGCCCCAGCAGCCGTTCCCCGTGAGCCGCGTTCAGCCGTACGCGCAGCGGCCGCGCCCGGCGCCCGGCTGCCTCCCGCCGCGCCACGTAGCTGGGCGGCAGCATCCGGTGGGTGCGGTAGCCGCGCGGACGGCGTGGCCCGCGCGCCGCGAACGGGTTGAGCGGACCGTCGACGTCCAGCATGAGCAGCGGGCGCTGCGGCGGGTCGGCGGCCATCAGCCGGCCCCCGTCGCGTCGGCCGCCGCGCGTTGGGCTGTTGCCGCGGTCTCGGCTGCCGCCGCGACGGCCAGCAGGTCGGCTTCCCGGCCGTGCGGGGCCACGAGGTGCAGGCCGACCGGTTCACCGGTGGCGGTCAGCCCCGCCGGGACGCTGATCGCCGGGTGCCCCGTGATGTTGAACGCCCAGGTGAGGGCGGTGCTCATGGTGTCTCCCGGCCCGTCGTGGCCGTGCGGTGGATTGGGGGTGGTGGGGGTGGCGAGCAGATCCACCTCGGCGAAGACCTGGTCGAGTCCGGTGGCGAGGACAGCTGCCGTGCGGGCAGCGGGCCCACGGCGTGCCCCGTGCCGTGCCTCCTGCGGAGCCGCCTGGGGCGCTTCCTGCGAGCTCTCTTGTGGTGTCTCTCGCGGTGCTTTCCGGAGGTCGTCGCGGAGCGAGAACCAGCAGTCGGCCGGGTCCGGCAGCCGGACGGACAGGGAGCTCGGGGCGAGGGCACCGGCTCGGACCAGGAGGTCCACAAACGCCCGTGCCGTCGCCGCGACAGGCTGCTGTGTCTCGGCGAAGCCCAACGTCGCCGACCACGCCGTGCGCAGCGGGCGCGCCGGAGGTGTCGGCTGCGGTACGGCGGTGCCGGTGAGCACGGCGAGAAAGGCGGCCGCGTCAGCCGCCGTACGGGCCAGCGGCCCGGGCACGCTCCGCCTGGCGCGACCGCGGGACCGGTTCCGTGGGGGCAGCAGGCCGCCCGTCGGCTTCATGCCGAGGACCCC
The DNA here is from genome assembly GCF_017676385.1 of Streptomyces spirodelae. GTDB lineage: Bacteria > Actinomycetota > Actinomycetes > Streptomycetales > Streptomycetaceae > Streptomyces > Streptomyces spirodelae. Next base: position 20,041 of record NZ_JAFFZN010000021.1, on the reverse strand, counting down.
GCACCACGCGGCCGGGATACGGATGGAGCCCGCACCGTCGCTTCCGGTGGCGAGCGGCACCATCCCCGCGGCCACGGCGGCGGCGGAGCCGGCGGACGAGCCGCCCGGACTCCAGCCGGGGTCGTGGGGGTTTCTGGTGGGACCCCGGTCGGTGGCGCCCCACGTCTGCCACTCGGTGCCCGCGCCGGGCGTTGCCGTGGCGCCCACCGGTACGCAGCCCGCCGCCAGCAGCCGGGCGAGCGGCGGGGCCGAGAGGCGCTGGGTGGCCTTGACCGCCAGCGGCACCCCGGCGAGCGGCAGTCGGCCGCCCGCCCGGACGGCGCGGTCGACGGCTGCCGCGTGCTCCGCGGCGCGCCCGGGCCATACCTCGGTGAACGCCCGTATGGAGGCGTCGACTTCGGCGATCCGGGCCAGGGCAGCCGCCGTCACCTCGTGCGCGGTCAGCCGGCCCGCTGTCACTTCCCTGGCGATCTCGCCCGCCGGCAGACGGCTGTACGCGGCGGGGTCCAGGGGTTCGCGACCTGACGCCGCGTGCACGGCCAGGCTGTTCCCGCGCACCGGGCTCATCCCGTCTCCCCCCCCGTCGTCCAACCCCGCACCGACCAAGCGCCGCTGTCCGAGCCGTGCCGCGCGCTCGCGCGTTCGAGGTCATGTGTGCTGTGGAAACGGTACAACCGGGTGCGGTCTGGCGGTGCTGCCTGTGGGCGACCTACCGTATGCCGTATGGACGTTGACGCCGCCCTCACTCTCGTCTCCACCGCCGCGACGGCCGCCGCGGGCGGTGCTGCCGGCGCTGCCGGGCAGTCCGCCTGGGAGTCCCTGCTGTCACTCGTGAGGCGAGTGGGCGGTCGACGTCCGGACAGCCGGCCAGGCGCGGGAGAGCTGACTGCCGTCGACCCGGCGGACGGCGAGCAGGTGCGCGTCCTGACCGGCTGGCTCGGTCAGCAGGCCCGGGCGGACGAGGAGTTCGCGGCACTGCTGCGCGGATGGGCCGAACGGCACGCGCCCGCGCTGCGCGCCGAGCACTCCGAGGTCCACAACACGGTGTCCGGGGACGCGCAGGTGCACGGCCCCGTCGTCCAGGCCCGCGACATCCACGGCGGCATCACCTTCGGCTGACCGCTACGGGCTGCCGTCACCTCCTGACCGCTGTCATCCGCCGTCGCCCTGACCGTCACCGGCCGGCGTTCTCCCGGCCCCTCGCCGAGAGCCGTCGTTGCCGTGCCGTCCCGGCCGAGCTCGGCCGGTTGCACCGCTGAGTATGGGCTGACCAGCGGGCCCCTTGATCGTCGGAGGGATTGTCAGTGGGTGCTTCTAGACTCGCCGGCGAGATTGCAGTCAGGTGTGCGGGAAGCGGTGCGGCGATGGGGTCAGGGAGCGGTGCGGACCTCCTGCGGTGTGCCGTGGTGTTCCTGCCGGGAGATGTGCCCCGCCAGGGGAGAGTGGCGTTCTGGCGGCAGGGCGGCGGTGGGCTTCCCGAGGCCGGGGAGCCCGGAGAGCTCACCGTGGTGCGCCCGTACGGGAAGGCCGTGCGGCGGCGTACCGTGGCGGCGCGCTGGATGCCGGTGCGGGAGGCGCTGCCCGTCCTGATGAGGGCGCGGACGGACGGGAGCGCGCACCCGGCCGCCGCCTGTTGGGGCGCGGCGGCGCTGCTGGCGCTGCGGCTGGTCGCCCGGGGCCGCCTGGTGCCGGGGGTGGGCGAGGGGGACACGGACGTGTGGCGGGCCGGTCCGCTCGACGCCGAGGAAGTGGCCCAGCTGGCCGCCGTTGCCGCCGCCATGCCCCCGGAGGCCCACTCGGTGCCCGCCCGGCCGGGCGGGGACGGACCGGGCGGTGCCCGAGAGCGGCAATCAGCCGAGGCCCGGTCGCGGCGGCCGGCTGCCGTTCCGGTCCGGGTTCCGGAGCCGGAGGGGCTGGTGAGGGCCTTCCTGGACGCGGTCGCCGATGTGCTGCCCCGTACGCCTGCCGGGCCCGCTGCCACGGGGCCGGCGTTCGCGGCACGGGAGCCCCAGCGGCTGTCCGAGCGGTATCCGCGGCTGCGGGAGTGGGCGGCCGAGGTGGCGGCGGGTACGGAGGCCGGAATCCGGATCTCTCTCCGTCTCGACCTCTCGGCGGACCGGATCTTCGACGGCGGACCGGAGGCGGAGCCGGCTTCGGCCCCGGATTCGGCCCCGGACCTGGATTCGGCCCCCGCCCTGGACGGAGCCGCGCCCGCCGAGCCGTATGTCGCGGCGGCGGTCGTCCAGGCGACAAGCGCAGCCGACGCCACGCTCGTCGCGGACGTGGCGACGCTGTGGCAGGGCGAGGCGGAGTATCTCGGGCCCCGCGCCAGGGTCGACACCGTGCTGGCGGTGCGCCGCGCCGCACGCGTCTGGCCGCCGCTCGGCCGGCTCCTGGAGCGGCCCGCACCCGATGTACTCCCGCTGACGGAGGAGGAGCTCAACGACCTGCTGGGGCGTACGGCCCGGGAACTGGCCGCCGCAGACGTGGCCGTGCACTGGCCGCGCGCGCTGGCCCGCGAGCTGCTGAGCGCGACCGCGGTGGTGCGGAGCCCGCAGGCACCTGGCTCGGCCGCCGACGGGTTCGGCTTCTTCAAGGAACAGCAGCTCCTGGAATTCCGCTGGCAGTTGGCGCTCGACGGCGACCCGCTCACCGAGGGCGAGATGGACGAACTGGCAGAGGCGCACCGGCCGCTGGTGCGGCTGCGCGACCAGTGGGTGCTGGTCGATCCTGAGCTGGTGCGCAAGGCGCGCAAACGGCATCTGGGGCTGCTCTCGCCCGGCGACGCGCTGGCCGCTGCCCTCTCGGGCGAGGCCGAGGTGGACGGCGAACTGGTCGAGGCGGTACCGGAGGGCGCGCTGGCGGCGCTGCGGGACCGCCTCATCGGCGCGGCAGGACCCGCGGCCGAGGAGGCGGCCCCGCCCGCCCGGCTGCACGCCCGGTTGCGGGGCTACCAGCGCCAAGGGCTCGCCTGGCTGGAGTCGATGACCTCGCTGGGGCTCGGCGGTTGCCTGGCCGATGACATGGGGCTGGGCAAGACCGTCACGCTCATCGCGCTCCACCTGCGCCGTGCCGAGCAGGGCGAGACAGCGCCCACGCTGGTGGTCTGCCCGGCGTCACTGCTGGGCAACTGGCAGCGGGAGCTGGCCCGGTTCGCGCCCGGTGTTCCCGTACGCCGCTTCTACGGCCCCGGCCGCACCCTGGAGGGGCTGGGCGGGGACGGCGCCGGCGCACGGCAGGAGGCGGGCTCCGAAACGGAGCGCGAGGCGGGGTTCGTGCTGACGACGTACGGCACGCTCCGCAGCAGCGCGGAGCAACTCGCCGCGCAGGCGTGGGGGCTGGTGGTCGCGGACGAGGCCCAGCACGTCAAGAACGCCTACTCCGCCACGGCCCGCGCCTTGCGCGGGCTCCCGGCCGCCGCCCGGGTCGCCCTGACCGGCACCCCCGTCGAGAACAACCTCTCGGAGCTGTGGGCGCTGCTCGACTGGACGACACCGGGACTGCTCGGCCCGCTCAAGACCTTCCGCGCCCGGCACGCGCGGGCCGTCGAGGGCGGCGAGGACCCGCAGGCGACGGAGCGGCTGGCACGGCTCGTGCGGCCCTTCCTGCTGCGCCGTAAGAAGTCCGACCCGGGAATCGTCCCCGAACTGCCGCCCAAGACGGAGACCGACCACACGGTAGAGCTCAGCAGGGAGCAGGCGTCGCTGTACGAGGCGGTGGTGCGCGAGGCCCTTGCGCGGATCGAGGCGGCGGAGGGCATCGAGCGGCGCGGCCTGGTGTTGAAGCTGCTGACCTCGCTCAAGCAGATCTGCAACCACCCGGCGCAGTATCTGCGCGAGGGACCGGACGGGCGGCTCACCGGCCGCTCCGGCAAGCTGGAGCTGCTGGACGAACTGCTGGGCACGATCCTCGCGGAGGGCGACTCGGCGCTGGTTTTCACGCAGTACGTGGAGATGGCGCGGCTGCTCCAGGCCCATCTGGCCGAGCGCCGTGTCCCCGCGCAACTGCTGCACGGGGGCACGCCGGTGGTGCGCCGCGAGGAGATGGTGGACGCCTTCCAGTCCGGTGAGGTTCCCGTCTTCCTGCTGTCGCTCAAGGCGGCGGGCACTGGCCTCAATCTGACCCGGGCCGGGCACGTCGTCCACTACGACCGCTGGTGGAACCCGGCCGTCGAGGAGCAGGCCACCGACCGCGCCTACCGCATCGGCCAGACCCGGCCCGTACAGGTGCACCGGCTGCTGGCCCAGGGCACCGTCGAGGACCGCATCGCCCAACTGCTCGCCGCGAAGAAGCAGTTGGCGGACGCGGTGCTCAGCGGTGGCGAGGCCGCGCTGACGGAGTTGACCGACGCGGAGCTGGCCGATCTCGTCGCGCTGCGGAGACAGCCGTGACCGGCCGCGGACGGACCTGGACGAGAGCACCGGGCAGCACCGGCGGGAGCTTGGGCGGTGCATGGCTGCGCGCGATGGAGGGCACGGCACGGGACACCGCCCGGCTGGAGCGAGGCCGCGCGTACGCGGAGTCGGACCCCGGGGCCTCTGGGGGAGAACTCGGGACCTCCTGGGGCGTGGCCGCTGTACGGGTGGGGCCCGGCCGCGTCACGGCGTACGTGCACGGCAGCCGTGCCCGCCCCTACCGCGCCGAATGGCGGCTGCCCGTGCTGTCCCAGGAGGAGTGGGACACCTTTCTGTCGGCGGTCGCGGCCCGGCCCACGGCCGCGGCGGCGCTGCTGGACGGGGACATACCGCACAGCGTGGTGGCCCTGGCGGGGTCGGCGGGCGTGCGGCTCCTTCCGGAAGCGGACGAGCTGGTCCCGGTCTGCAGCTGCCCGGACCAGGGGCATCCCTGCAAGCACGCGGCGGCGCTCGGATACGAGACCGCCCGTCTGCTCGACGCCGATCCCTGGGCGCTGCTGTTGATGCGGGGCCGGGCGGCGGAGGAACTGCGGGAGGACATCGCACGCAGGAGCACACGCCGGGAGGCCGTACAGCAGCACGCCTCCCCGGGCAGCCGGAGCGGCGGGGACGGTGGTGAGGGCGGTGCCCTTTCCCTCCCCGCCCAGCGGCAGTCGAGCAGCACCCTGCCCGCCGGGCAGGTCTTCGCCGACACCGTGCGGCCCCCGCTGCCCGAGCCGCTGCCGCTGCCGGAGGCGGCGGGCGAGCCGGGCCCGTTCCCGGAGCTGCCCGGTGCGCCCAGCGCCGACGCGCTCGCCTTCCTGGCGACCGACGCGGCCAACCGGGCCCGGCGCGCTCTGGCGGCGGCGTCGGCCACGGCGGACGGAGACGGCGACCCGTTGGCCGAGCTCTCGCTCTGGCACGACACCATCCGCCTCGCGGCCACCCATCCGCAGCTGACCGGACGCCGTACCCTCTCCTCGCTCTTCGCGGCGCTGGCGCGGTCGGCGGGCCGGGACGCGCTGGAGCTGGCCCGGGCCGCTGCGGCCTGGCGGCAGGGCGGTGCGGCCGGGCTCGCGGTGCTGGAAGGCGCCTGGGACCCGCCTGCGGGCGACTTCGACCGCGGGCGCAGCTCCCTGGCGGCCCTGGGCATCGCGATGACCATCCACCGCAACCGCCTCACCCACGCCACCCGCCCCCTCCAACTCCGCTACGGGCGGGACGGCCGCTGGTATCCCTACCGGGCGGCGCCGGACGGGCCTGCATCCTCCGATTCCGAAGTCCTCGACTGGTGGCCCGAGGGCCGCGCGGCGCCCGACCCGGTGCAGGCCCTCACCGGACTCCGTGAGCTGTGAACGGCGCTTCCCGGAGCGCGGGACGCGGCACCTGCCTGCCCGCACCACCGGGCCCCCGCGTCCAGCTCCGGGAGGAGCGCTACTCGACCGCCGTGTCGCGGGCGACCGTCTCCCAGCGTTCGATCTCGCTACGGACGCGGTCCAGGTGGCCGAGCACGGCGTCGACAGCGTCGTCGCCCAGCGGGAGGCGCAGCGGGGTCTGCTCGGCGGCGAGAGCGGTGAGCACGGCGGACGCGGCCTTGGCCGGGTCGCCGGGCTGCTTGCCGTCGCTGTCTTCGATCATGCGGCGGGTGGGCCCGACGGTGTCCGCGTACGGTCCCGTCTCCGCGCTGGACGTGCCGGCCGTGAAGAGGCCGGTACGGAACGAGCCGGGCTCGACGATCAGCACCCTGATGCCGTACGGCGCCACTTCGTCCGCCAGCGCCTCGGACATCCCCTCCAGTGCGAACTTCGTGGCGCTGTACGCCCCGAACCCCGCGAAGGACAGCTGGCCGCCCATGCTGCTGAGCTGCACCACGGCACCCGTCCTGCGCTCCCGCATGTGCGGCAGGACGGCGCGGACGAGAGCGGCCGGTCCGAAGACGTGCACGTCGAACAGGGCGCGCAGTTCGGCCTCGGTGGTCTCCTCCAGAGCGCCGACGTGGGTGCGTCCGGCGTTGTTGACCAGCACGTCCACCCGGCCGTGCCGGGCGATCGCGTCGGCGGCGACTGCCGCCGCCTGCTCGCTGTCGGTGACGTCCAGCTGGACGGGGTCCACCTGGTCGGGGTGTGCGGCGACGAGGTCGTCGAGGGTGGAAGTGCGGCGGACGGCCGCCACCACGGTGTCCCCCGCGGCCACGGCCGCCTCGGTGATCGCCCGCCCGAACCCGCTGTTGGCGCCGGTCACCAGCCATACTCTGCTCATCGGTTCTCCGTCCCGTTCCTGTTGCCGTTCCCGGCCCTGTGAGACTCCTCGACAACTCCGTCGCGCGTCCAAGACCTTTCGTGATAGCCAACGGTTATGGATGTGCACGGTCGGGACCTGCGGTACTTCGTCGCGGTGGCGGAGGAGCTGCACTTCACCCGCGCCGCCGAGCGCCTGTTCGTCTCTCAGCCCGCGCTGAGCAAACAAGTCCGCACGCTGGAGCGGACGCTGGGCGTGACCCTGTTCGAGCGGGGCCGGCGAGGGGTGGCACTGACGCGTGCGGGGGCAGAGTTGCTGCCGCACGCCCGGCGGGTGCTGGCCGAGTGGCAGACGGGCTGGGAGGCGGTCGAGGCCGTCAGGGCGGCGCAGCGGGCCGACTTGGTGGTCGGGATGAGCAGCAGCCCCGGACGGGGCGGCCTGCTGCCCGCCATCCGGTCGCGCGTCACCGCCGCACACCCCGAAGCCGTGCTGACCATACGGCAGTTCGGCTGGGAGGACTCGACCGCGGGGCTGGCGGACGGCACCGGCGACGTGGCCTTCGTCTGGCTGCCGCTGCCCGAACCGGAGCGCTACCGCTGGACCGTGGTGGCGAGCGAGCCGCGGCTGGTGGCGCTTCCCGAGACCCACCCGCTGGCCGGACGCCCGGCTGTCGACTTCGCCGACCTGCTGGAGGAGCCGTTCCTGGCGCTGCCCAGGAGCGCCGGCCCGCTGCGCGACTACTGGCTGGCCATCGAGGCACGCGGTGGCCGGGAACCGGTGATCGGCGCCGAGGTCAGCAGTTCGGAGGAGACCTATGAGGCCCTTGTCGGCGACCAGGGGGTGTGCTTGCTGGCGGAGGGCAACGCGCCGCTGCTGATGCGCGGGGGAGTGGTCACCCGCCGCGTGCTGGGACTGACGCCGAGCCGTCTGGCGGTCGCCCGCCGCGCGGACGACGCCCGGCCGCTCGTCCGCGCCTGTCTGCGGGCGGCCGCTGAGGTGGTGGGTGCGTGACCGGACGGGTGCGACCGCCGATGTGACCGTCATCACGGCCTTGCCGCGCGTATCCGTGTGCGGTTCGGTCGCCCGGGCGTGGACTCCGGCCAACTCCTGTGCGCAGTCCGGAAGGTGAGGCCGCGGCGAGTGGGCGGAGATTGCCTGCTGATGACCGCTCTTTGACCTGTCCCGGCCCGATTCTTGGCTCATGCCCGTCAGATGCCGTCGGCCGGTCGCCCCAGCCGGGCGCTGTGTCACCTGTGGCGAGTACCCTGCGCCGAACGCAGAGAAAGCGCCGTACAGCACGGCGAACGGAGCGAGGAGCGGTCCGATGGCCTTTCGTAAGGCGACGATGAAGAAGCAGGTGGCCGAGGCCATTGCACAACAGGCGCCCGGAGACCGGCCGCTGGTCTCGGTCGGAGCCGTAGCGGGGCCGACACCGTGGCTGAGTGTCGGTTTCCTCGGTCTGATCGGCCAGTTTCTGATCAAGTACTACTTCATCACGGTCACCGAGCAGGCCCTGTTGGTGCAGCGGATGTCCCGCTTCTCGCAGCGGCCGAAGGAAATCGTGCACGCGATCCCGCGCGACCAGGCGCGCTCCGTCTTCGGCGAGATCCAGCTCAACCCGCTGTGGAGCTTCTACTACATGGCGCTGCCCGGCGAGGCCAAGCCGGTGCGCATCAACGTCCACCGCATGTGGCGCAACGAGCTGGAGGAGCTGCTCGCCGTCGTGGGGGGCGCGCCGGGTGCGCAGGGCGCCCCCCAGGGGTACGCGCCGCAGCAGGGGTACGCCCCGGCGGCCCAGCCCCCGCAGGGCTACGCGGCCCAGCCCCCGCAGGGCTACGCGGCCCAGCCCCAGCAGGGCCAGCCGCAGCCTCCGCAGGGTCAGCCGCAGCCTCCGCAGGGTCAGCCCCAGGGGCAGCCGTACGCCCAGCCGCAGGCCCCCGGCGGCTACCAGCAGCCCCAGCAGCAGCCGCAGCCCGGCCAGCCCTACGGCAACCCGCAGGCCCCCGGCGCGCCGGCGGCCCCGCCCCAGCAGCCGGGTCCGTACTACGGCAACCCGGGCCAGCAGGGCGGCGCTCCCGCCGACCCCCGCAACAACCCGTACGGGTGACACCGTCGGCCGGCCGCCCGTCGGCCGGCCGCCCCTCTGTCGCACGGCGCCGCGCTCCCCGAGTGCGGCGCCGTCGGTGTCTCCGGGCCGCCGGCCGCCCGCTCCAACGGCTCTGCCGGGCCCCGCGGACCAACGCTGCGCACTGGCCGATAGCTTGAGCTCAAGAGTGGGACAGTCGGCCAGTGGGGCCAGCGGGACGAGAGCTTTCCCGGCAGGGGCGGGGCGACGGCGACGGTCGAGCTCGATTCCCGCTCGGTCGGTCCCGTGCGGACGAGGTACGCGCCCGACCCGGACGGTGAGCCGGACCCGGGAGAGATCGTATGGACCTGGGTGCCCTACGAGCGGTATGCGGCGCGAGGCGTGCGCCCTGGACCGCGCACGCTTCAACGCCGTGGTGCACCGCCTGCAGCAGGTGTACGGGTGGCACTGAGCCGTCCTGGCGCAGGGAGCCGTCCTGGCGCAGGGAGTCGGCTCGGCGCAGAGAGCCGGCCTGGCGTCGCGCCGGACGCGTGCTGACGTGCGGCGGGACTGCCGGGCTGGAACGCTGAACGGTGCTGTGGGAACAGTTCGCCGCAGCACGGGTGTTGCATCGTTGACCAGCGCCACCGGGGCGCATACGCACGAAGGGCGGAACGGGATGACGGCCACGGCGCAGAGCACGGAAGAGCACGGCGCGGTGTCGCAGTTGGCAGAGATGCCGGAGGACTGGACCAGGGCGCTGGCGGTGGTCGCACACCCGGACGATCTGGAGTACGGCGCTGCCGCCGCGGTCGCCGAGTGGACGGCGCGGGGCAAGGATGTCGTCTATGTGCTCGCCACCCGGGGCGAGGCAGGCATCGACACCATGGACCCCGCCGAGGCCGCCCGCGTCCGTGAGGCCGAACAGCGCGCCAGCGCGCGGGTCGTGGGGGTCTCCGAGGTCGAGTTCCTCGACCACCGCGACGGCGTCCTGGCGGAGGGCCCGGCGCTGCGCAGGGACATCGCGGCGGCGATCCGCCGGCACCGGCCCGAACTTGTGCTCACTATCAACCACTACGACACCTGGGGCAGCGGCCCCGGCAGCCCATGGAACACCCCCGACCACCGGGCACTGGGCCGTTCCGTCCTCGACGCCGTGGGGGACGCGGGCAATCGCTGGATCTTCAGCGACCAGCTGGAGAGCGACGGCGTCCTGCCCTGGGGCGGGGTGCGGTGGGTCGCCGTCGCAGCCGCACCGGCCGTGACGCACGCCGTGCAGGTGGGGGAGGAGGCGGCTCGCAAAGGGCTCGCCTCACTGCTGGAGCACCGGGCCTACATCGAGGCGCTCACCGACCAGGACCCCGAGGAGTACGCGCGCTCCGTCGTCTTCGGCGGTCTGGACCGCTACGTTCACCTGAACGGCGGCCGCCGCTCGGTCGCCTTCGAACTCCACGCCCGCTGACCTCCTTGGCGTCCGCTGCCCGCCTCCGGACGTGGTGCCCCGCGGGTCTCTCCCCGCCGCGGCGGGGAGAGACGGTGGCGGCTCAGCGCCGGGCGGCGACGGCCACCGTCACCGCGGCCACCGGCACCAGCAGCGCGGCGGCGAGCAGGTTGAGCCAGCCGTAGCCCGCCTGCGCGACGACGAGGCCGGAGAGGGCGCCGCCGACGCCCGCGGCCGAGTTCATGATCAGGTCGGAAAAGCCCTGCACAGCGGCGCGGGCCTGCTGTGGGACCGAGTCGGTCAGCAGCGCGGAGCCGGAGACCAGTCCTGCCGACCAGCCGAGCCCCAGCAAGAACAGTCCCACGGCGGACTGTACGTGGTTCCCGTCCGCCGTCCCGGCCAGTGCCGTGGCGCACCCCAGCAGCGCCACGCCGATCAGGATCACGCTGAACCGGCCGATCCGGTCGGCGAGCCAGCCCATCACGGGCGAGAAGGCGTACATCCCGGTGATGTGCCCGCTGATGACCAGGCCGATCAGTTCCACGCCCGCGCCGTGTCCGCCCAGGTCGACGGGGGTCATCACCATGACGGAGACCATCACCGTGTGCGAGCCGGCTATCGAGGCGAGGGCGACGCGGGCGGGCGCCGAGGCGGCCACAGCGCGTATCCCGGCCCGCAGCGAGCGCTCACTGTCGGAGCTCTGATGCGCGCTCCGCCCGTGCTCTTCTCGCGCTGCTCCCTCCGCGCCGACGACGGCCTCCGCGCCGGTGACGGCCTCCTCCGCAGCTCGCGGTGCCTCCGTGCGTGCCAGCGCGCGGGCAGTCAGCAGCGGGTCGGGCCGCAGCAGCAGATGGAGCACGGCGCCGGCCGCCAGGAAGACGGCAGTGCCCCACAGGAACGGCCCCGCCGCCTCCGGTATGCCGAGGCCGGACACGCTCTTGCCCGCGGGTGCCGCGATGTTCGGACCCAGCACGGCGCCGATGGTGGTCGCCCACACCACGGTCGAGATGGCGCGTGCCCGGTGCAGCGGCTCTGCGAGGTCGGCTGCGGCGAAGCGCGCCTGGAGGTTGGCGGTGTTGCTGGCGCCGAAGGCGGCCATGCCCACCAGCAGCAGCGGAAAGTTGCGCATCGCGGCTCCGGTCACCACGACGAGCCCGCCGACGGCGGCCACCGCGTAGGCGGAGGTCAGTCCGACGCGTCGCCCGCGCCGCGCCATCAGCGCAGCGAACGGCAGCGACAGCAGCGCCGTGCCGATGACGGAGGACGTGGACGCCAGACCGGCCACGGCCTCCGAGCCGCCCACCTCCTCGGCCAGTACGGCGGCCAGCGCCACCGCCGTGGAGACCCCGAGGCCGCCGAGGATCTGGCTGACCACCAGGGCCAGCTGCACCCGCCGCCGCGTGGCCGGCAGATCGATCCCGCCGGGCGCCGTGCGTCCTGCGAGCAGCCCACCGGGAACGCCCTCCCCGCGCGGCCCGGCGGCCGCCTGTCCCGTCCTCCCCGCCGCCGCTTCCCCCGCCGTCTCGGCCGTCTCGGCTCTCTCCGGTGCTTTCCCCGGCTTCTCCGCCGTTTCCCCCGGCTTCTCCACTGCTCTCCCCGCCGTCCCCCCAGCGCTCCCCGCCGCTATGTCCCCCGGCGTGTCACCACCGTCGGCCGTTTCATGAATGTCAGTCACACCGCGCAGTCTGGCACCCCGCCCCGGCCACCACCACGGACTCAGGGACGGTCTGCGGCGGATCAGAACAGGGGCTGGGGGAGTACGCCTTCGAGGGCGAGGAGGGCCCGTTTGGTCTCCAGGCCGCCGCCGAAGCCGCCTATCCCGCCGGAACTCTCCAGCACCCGGTGGCAGGGCACCACGACCGGCAGCGGGTTGGAGCCCATGGCGACGCCCACAGCGCGGGCCGCGCCCGGTTCGCCGACGCGCCGCGCGAGATCCTCGTAGCCGACGGTCGCCCCGTACGGCACATGGGCCGCCAGCGCGCGCAGCACGCGCTCGTTGAAACCGCCCGACAGCGACCAGTCCAGCGGGACGGTGACGGGGCCGGGGGAGCCGGCGAAGTAGCGGTCGAGCGCGGCCACGGCCGTGGCGAGGTGGCCGGCCGGTGTGGGGCCGTGCTCGTCGGGCGGGGGCTGCGCGGGCAGCGACTCCGCGGGCTCCGGCTCGGCGCCCAGGCGGGCGGAGAGCCGGGCGAGAGCCCGGTCGATGGTGCGTCCTTCCGCGTGGAAGACGACGTTGACCAGGCCCTTTTCCGTGGCCGCGAGGAGCAGGGGCCCGATGGGCGTCTCCCGCGGGGTCCAGGCCGGCGGCCGCGCCGGGGTGTCAGTCATACCGGCACCCTAGAGGCCCCCACTGACAGTGCCCGGTGGCGGCCGGCCGGCGCCTTCGCGGGAGGAGGGATCAGCCGACGCGTGCTGTCCGCTGTACGGCGTTGCTGATCACGTCCGGCTTGTTGGTGATGATGCCGTCCACACCCGCGTCCGCGACCTTACGGGCGGTGTCGGCATCGTTCACGGTCCAGGTGAAGACCTCCAGCGTCTTGTGGTGCGGACCCTTGAGCGCGTGCACGGCGTCCACATAGGTCTTGGTGGCGTCCGTGTACGTGGGGTTGATCTGGTCGGTGAATTTCGCGTACTCCTTCAGGTCGCCGACCTTGGGAGTGCCCAGGAAGCCCGTCTTCACCTCGGGGTTCTGCTGGTGCACCTCCTGGATCGACGACTTGTCGAAGCTCTGGATGATCAGCCTGCTCCGGATGTGCCGACGGTCCAGCCAGCCCTTCTGCCGCAGCTCGCCGAGGGTCTCCCGCTCGATCCCGGGGTAGGCCGACGGCGACTTCAGCTCCAGCAGGAGCTCCTGGCCGTTCCGGGAGAGGCGGTCCAGGTACTCGCCCAGGGTGGGGATCTTCTCGCCCTTGAACTGCGGGTCGAACCAGCTGCCCGCGTCCAGCGTCTTCATCTCCTTGAGGGTGAAGTCGGAGACCTTCCACGGGCTGCGGTCTGGGAAGCGGTCCTCGACATCGGTGGTGCGCGAGAGCGTGGTGTCGTGGATGACGACCAGCTCGCCGTCCTTGGTGCGCTGCACATCGTTCTCGACCCAGTCGATGCCGAGCTCGTGTGCCTTGTCGACCGCGGCCAGGGTGTTCTCGGGCGCGTAGGCCGACGCTCCCCGGTGCGCCACGGTCAGGGGCGGCCGGTGCGGTTTCCTCACATCGCTCTGCGGCCGCAGATCGGGGTCGGGGTCGGGGTCGTGGTCGGAGAAGCCGGGGAAGTTTACGACCGGCTCCGGGATCTGTCTCGCCGGGCGTTCCGAGGCGGCGGTCGGCGCGGCGGTGAGGAAGAGCGCGCTCATACCCAGCAGCGCCCCTGCTGCGGTAGCGGTCAGCGGGCGTATCGTCATGCGGGTCTCCTCGCTTGTGCCTGCACGGACTGCGGAAACAGTTCCCGATGCGCAATACAAACAAGCGGGGACAAAGTGGCGTCGTGCTGAATACGGCGTGCCCAAGCCGCTGACCTGCGATGGAAGAAATTGGCAGCTATCTGCCAGTGGGGGGTAGTTTGCACCCCGGGGCCCGCTGTCAGTGGTGAGTCGTACCGTGGTGAACATGCGGCCCAACACCGAGATCGAACGCAAGGTGGCGCCCTTCGAGGTCGTCAGCCCCTATCAGCCCAGCGGCGACCAGCCGACGGCGATCGCCGAGCTCGCGCAGCGGGTCACCGGGGGTGAGAAGGATGTCGTGCTGCTGGGTGCCACGGGCACCGGCAAGTCGGCCACCACGGCCTGGATGATCGAGAAGCTCCAGCGCCCGACCTTGGTGATGGCGCCGAACAAGACACTGGCTGCGCAGCTGGCCAACGAGTTCCGCGAGCTGCTGCCGAACAACGCGGTCGAGTACTTCGTCTCGTACTACGACTACTACCAGCCGGAGGCGTACGTCCCGCAGACGGACACCTACATCGAGAAGGACTCCTCGATCAACGAGGAGGTCGAACGCCTGCGCCACAGTGCCACGAATTCGCTGCTGACCCGGCGTGACGTGGTCGTGGTCGCCTCCGTCTCCTGCATCTACGGCCTGGGCACCCCGCAGGAGTACGTGGACCGCATGGTGCCGCTGAAGGTCGGCCAGGAGGTCGACAGGGACGAGCTGCTGCGCCGCTTCGTGGATGTGCAGTACACCCGCAACGACATGTCGTTCACCAGGGGCACCTTCCGAGTGCGCGGCGACACCATCGAGATCTTCCCGGTCTACGAGGAGCTGGCCGTCCGCATCGAGATGTTCGGTGACGAGATCGAGGCGCTCTCCACCCTGCACCCGCTCACCGGCGAGGTGATCACGGACGACCAGGAGCTGTACGTCTTCCCCGCCTCGCACTATGTGGCGGGCCCCGAGCGCATGGAGCGCGCCATCAGCGCGATCGAGGCCGAGCTGGCCGGCACGCTGGAGACGATGGAGAAGCAGGGCAAGCTCCTGGAGGCCCAGCGGCTGCGGATGCGTACGACGTACGACATCGAGATGATGCGCCAGATCGGCACCTGCTCCGGGATCGAGAACTACTCGCGGCACATCGACGGCCGCGACCCCGGCTCGGCGCCGCACACCCTGCTGGACTACTTCCCCGACGACTTCCTGCTGGTCATCGACGAGTCGCACCAGACGGTGCCGCAGATCGGCGCCATGTACGAGGGCGACGCGGCACGTAAGCGCACCCTGATCGAGCACGGCTTCCGGCTGCCCTCCGCGCTGGACAACCGCCCGCTGAAGTGGGAGGAGTTCCTCGGACGCATCGGCCAGACGGTGTACCTGTCGGCCACCCCCGGCCCCTACGAGCTGGCCCGCTCCGACGGCTATGTGGAGCAGGTCATCCGTCCCACCGGGCTGGTCGACCCCGAGGTCGTCGTCAAACCCACCGAGGGCCAGATCGACGACCTCGTGCACGAGATCCGGCTGCGCGAGGAGCGCGACGAGCGGGTGCTGGTCACCACCCTCACCAAGAAGATGGCCGAGGACCTGACGGACTATTTCCTCGAGCTGGGCATCCGGGTCCGGTATCTGCACAGCGACGTGGACACCCTGCGCCGCATCGAACTGCTGCGCGAGCTGCGCTCGGGTGAGTACGACGTCCTGGTGGGCATCAACCTGCTGCGCGAGGGCCTCGACCTGCCCGAGGTCTCGCTGGTGGCCATCCTGGACGCCGACAAGGAGGGCTTCCTGCGCTCCGGCACCTCGCTGATCCAGACGATCGGCCGTGCGGCCCGTAACGTCTCAGGCCAGGTCCATATGTACGCGGACCAGGTCACCCCCGGGATGCAGCGGGCGATCGACGAGACCAACCGGCGCCGCGAGAAGCAGATCGCCTACAACGAGGAACACGGCATCGATCCCGAGCCGCTGCGCAAGAAGATCGGCGACATCGTCGCGGACATCGCACGGGAGCAGATCGACACCGAGGTGCTGCTGGACACGGGCTACCGCCAGCGGGACGAGACGGGCAAGGGCGGCAAGGCGGCCAAGGGCAAGGCGCCCACCCCCGCCAGGAGCAAGGCAGCCAAGGGGGCCGGGGCCGGGGAGCTGACCGACCGGCCCGCCGCCGAGCTGGCGCAGACGATCGAGGACCTGACCGAGCGGATGCGTGCCGCGGCGGCCGAGCTCCAGTTCGAGGTCGCAGCGCGGCTGCGGGACGAGGTCGGCGAGCTGAAGAAGGAGCTGCGTCAGATGAAGGAGGCGGGGCTCAAGTAGCGCCCTGCGGTGGCGGTGCCGGGCGGAGTGTTGCAAGACCGACACAAGTCCCGGGCGGCCACCCAGGCTGTCGGTGCCCTTGCGTAGGGTGCTGTGCCTGGTGGCCGTCGGCCGGTGGCGGCACCGGTTCAGAGAGGGGACGCACGTGTCGGTCAACTTGTCCAAGGGCCAGGGAATCAGCCTGCAGAAGAGCGACGGGGCAGCGCTCACGGCGGTGCGCATGGGCCTGGGCTGGCGGGCCGCACCGCGTCGCGGGCTGTTCGGCAAGCGCACCAAGGAGATCGACCTCGACGCCTCGGCGGTGCTCTTCGCGGACAAGCAGCCGGTCGACGTGGTCTTCTTCCGGCACCTGGTGAGCGACGACGGCTCGGTCAAGCACACCGGTGACAACCTGGTGGGTGGCGCGGGCCAGGGCGGCGACGACGAGGCGATCATGGTCGACCTGCAGCGCGTGCCGGTCCACATCGACCAGATCGTCTTCACGGTCAACTCGTTCACCGGGCAGACCTTCGCCGAGGTCGAGAACGCCTTCTGCCGCATCGTCGACGAGACCACCGGCGAGGAACTGGCCCGCTACACCCTCACCGGCGGCGGCCAGTACACGGCGCAGATCATGGCCAAGGTGCACCGGCAGGGGAACGGCTGGCAGATGACCGCCATCGGGGAGCCCGCCAACGGCCGCACCTTCCAGGACCTGATGCCGACGATCCTGCCGAAGCTGTGAACGGCCCGGTCTGAACCGGCTGTAGCGTTCCCCGGTGCTGCCCCAGCTGTGGCAGGCCGGAATCCGTCGTAGGTGTGACGAGCCAGGGGAGAGGCACGACGATGACGGCCGAGTTGGTCCGGGGACAGAACCACCCGCTGCCCGGGACCCGGGTGGAGATCCGGGTCTCGGCAGGTGCCCCGGTCATCGCCGGGGTGACGCTCAACGACCAGCGGGGGCGGATGCGTGACGCGGGGTGGACAGCCCACCCGGCAGCCCCCCAGCTGCCGGGGGTTGAGGTCTCCCGCCAGGCGGCGGCCGTGCACCACCTCGCCGTCGATCTGGACGCGCTGCCGCAGGACGTGCACCGGGTCAACATCCTGCTGGCCCTGCCCTCCGGACCGGACTTCCCGCCCGACTTCTCCGCTCTCGCCGCCCCCTTCCTCGCCGTCACCGGTCTGGACGGCGAGGAGATCGCCAGCTACACGGCGACGGGGCTGAGCGCCGAGTCGGCCGTGGTCGCCCTGGAGCTGTATCTGCGGCAGGGCGGCTGGAAGGTGCGTGCCGTCGGACAGGGGTACGCCGGAGGGCTCGCCGCGATGCTCGCCGACCAGGGGCTGGCCGAGGCCGGCGCTCTCGCCGACACCATCAACGAGGCGGTCGCGGCCGGGATGGCCCGCTCGTTCGGGCACGCCCCCCAGGGGCCGACCCGGCACACCACGGCTGCCCGCACGGAGCCGGCACAGCCGACCTCGCCGCCACCGCCACCCGAGGGCCGGCCGGCCCTCGGGGCACAGCAGCCCGCCGACGGGCCCGGCGGAACCCATGGCGGCGGCCCGATCGACTACCGGCACCCGCGCCGCGCCACACCCGCCTCACCGTCCACCCCACCGCCCGCCCCCGCCGGGCAGCCCCGGCCGGACACGGTCCCGTCGCAGGCCGGTCCGCCCGCGCAGTCCGGTACGGGTGCCCAGCCCGGTACGGCCCCGCAGCCGGGCCCCGTACCGGGGCAGCCCGGCGGTGCCGACAGCTCGCAGCCCGTCGCCGGGGACGCCCCCGGCTGGTCGATGGAGGAGCGGCTCTACAACCAGGTGTGGGGCATGTTCGAGGACTTGGCGCGCAGCGTGGCGGCCTACCGCTCGGCGGTCGACTTCGCCGATTCCCGGATGGACCGGGAGCTCGACAGCGTGCTCGACGACCCGCGGGCCCGGGTCGGCCCGGCGGCGGAGGCGGCCCGTGCCCAGGCCCAGGCCAAGCGGGATGCGCTCATCGAGCAGGCCCAGGCGGCCCTGGAGCGGGATACGGGCCGGCTCGAGGCCGAGTCCGAGGTGGTCGAACCGGCCCTGCCGCCCGCGCTGGCCCGCTGGGACAACCCCGTATGGCAGGCGTACGAGCCACCCGCCGAGCCCCCCATGGCGCTGCGGGTGGGTGATCTGAGCATCCCCGAGCGCGCGGGGCTGCGGATACCGATGCTGGTGCGGCTGCCGCTGGAGCGGGGGCTGTGGATCGACAGCGGCCGCCCGCGGGGCGGCGAGTCCGCCTTGGTGGACGCGGACGAGCTGCGTCGCCTCGCGCAGGCGACCGCCACGGCGCTGGCCGCGCGGATCGTCGCCGTACATCCGGCTGACGAGCTGACGCTGCACGTCATCGACCCGGCGGGGTCGGCCGCCACGGCGCTGCTGCCGCTGGTGGAGTCGGGCGTGCTGCGGGAGCCGCCCGCAGCGGGCGCCTCCGGGGTGGCACGCACGCTGGAGCGGCTGACGCAGCGGGTGGACCTGGTGCAGATGGCGGTCCGCAGCCGCGCCACCGACGCGCTACCGCCCGACCTGGACCTGGCCGATCAGCTCCTGATCGTGCACGACTTCCCGCACGGCTTCGACGACCGGGCGGTCAACCAGCTGCGCTACCTCGCGGACGAGGGGCCCTCGGTGGGGGTCAGCCTGCTGATGGTGGCCGACCGGGAGGAGGCGCGGGCCTACGGGCCGGTTCTCGACCCGCTGTGGCGCTCGCTGCTGCGGCTGACGCCGGTGCCCGACGACCATCTCGCTGACCCCTGGGTGGGGCACGCCTGGACGTACGAGCCGCCGCTGGCGCCCAGCGGCAGTCAGGTCGTGCCGCAGGTGCTGCGGCGCGTCGTGGCCGCGCGCCACTCCTCGGGGAGCTGACCACTTCCGGCGAGGGGCAGGCCCCCGGACTCCGGCCAGGGGCGGGCCCTCCCGGGCCCCGCACTTTACCTTTTCATGGGATTACTTTACTGTCTCTTCAACGGAGGGGAGTATTCCCAGCCATGCGGTGTCCCCGTCAGTACGGGCCGGACAGGACGGTCCCGGGGCACCGGCCCGGTCGCTATGGGCGGCGCGCCGGGTGGAAGAGACCTCCGGCCCATGCTTGATATGCAAGCCGGAGGAACGCCCGTGGACATCTCTGCAACCGCCTGGGTGCTGACCATCGTCGGTCTGTGCGCCCTGATCGCGGTCGACTTCTTCATCGGCGGCCGCAAGCCGCACGACGTCTCCCTCAAGGAAGCGGGCATCTGGACCACGGTCTGGGTCGTCCTCGCCGTGCTCTTCGGATTCGGCCTCTTCCTCTTCGGCGGTGGTCAGGCGTCCGGCGAGTTCTTCGCCGGCTTCATCACCGAGAAGTCGCTCAGCGTCGACAATCTCTTCGTCTTCGTCCTGATCATGGCGAAGTTCGCCGTGCCGTCCGTCTACCAGCAGCGGGTGCTGATGGTGGGGGTGCTGATAGCGCTGGTGCTGCGGGGCATCTTCATCGCGGCGGGCGCGGCGATCATCTCGACCTTTTCCTGGGTCTTCTTCATCTTCGGCGCCTTCCTCATCTGGACCGCGTGGAAGCTCATCCAGGAGGCCCGCTCCGGCGAGCAGGAGGAGGAGTTCGAGGAGAACCGCCTGCTCAAGGCAGTCGAGCGGCGCTTCCCCTCGACGGACAAGTACCACGGCACCAAGCTGTTCGTGGTCGAGAACGGCAAGCGTCTGATGACGCCCATGCTGATCGTGATGCTGGCGATCGGCACCACCGATGTGCTCTTCGCGCTGGACTCCATACCCGCGATCTTCGGCCTCACCCAGGACCCGTACATCGTCTTCACCGCCAACGCCTTCGCGTTGATGGGCCTGCGGCAGCTCTACTTCTTGATCGGGGGCCTGCTGCAGAAGCTGGTCCACCTGTCCTACGGACTGTCGGTCATCCTCGGCTTCATCGGCGTCAAGCTGGTGCTGCACGCCCTGCACGAGACGGGGGTGCATGTGCCGGAGATCAGCATTCCGGTCTCGCTGGGCGTCATCTGCGCCGTGCTGATCGTCACCACGATCACCTCGCTGGCCGCCTCCCGGAAGCAGGCCGCGGCCGAGGAGGAGGCCGAGCGGGAGGAGCGCGCCCACGCCGACTCCTGAGCGCGCGGCCCGGCGCGCCTGATCCGGTCTCCCGGCCCCGCCCCGGCCCCTTCCGGTA
>NZ_JAFFZN010000020.1 GCF_017676385.1 Streptomyces spirodelae | reverse complement strand
CCCGAAATCGATCATCCCGGATAGCCACTCACCCCTCGGGCCCTGACTCGTCAGGGAGCTTCACAGCTTCGCCGGCAGGTGGAGCACCGTCGTCAGTGGTGGGTCGAGCCGACCGTCAGATGACCGTGCGGCCATGCGGCGGCCGTGCTCGACCACGCTCTGGGTGAGCGCGTTGAGGAGCGGCAGCACATCCGGTTCCTCGCCCACTACATACAGCGTGCCCGCTTCGGCGATGAAGGATTCCAGCGCGAGGCGATCGGCTCGTTCGGCCGAGCACGCGTTGCGCACATGGAGCCGGCCGAGCGGCGCCAGGGCGCCTCGGATCAACGCGACGGCGTCGGCGCGGACCTGGGGATGCCCGGCGAGTGCGGCCTCCAGTTCACCGGCGGCGCCGGAGCTGGACTTGGGGTGCGTACGAAGGATCTGCACGGCGTCAGCCGTCTGGCCCGTGGTGGCGAGCGCCCAGCGGTGGACCTCGCGGAACGGCCGCTTCTCCAGCGCGGCGGCGTGCAGCCAGCAGCGGAGCACGGTCTCGGCCGTCGTATGCACGGTGGCGTCGATGGGACGGGGCGAGCGCAGCGGCGCCAGAAGAGCCGCGGCGCGGGACGCAGCCGTGGCGCGGTCGGCGCAGCCGTGGTGCGGGGACCAGCGCAGCCGGTCCGGGGTGTCGCAGGCGTGCGTCGGGTCGAAGAGGTGGACGGGGCCGAGCTTGGCGCGTGCCGTCTTGGTGGCTGCCCACAGCGCGGGTGTGGGCGCGCTGACGAGCGCGGCGCCCGGAGCCTCCAGAATGTGCGTCACCGGGTCGCCGTCCTCGTCCCGTTCGACCCGACCAGCGTACGTCGTCCCGTCGGCACGCCTATCGCTGCCGTGGTCGGCCATGGCAGCTGCCCCGGCCGCGCCGAGAAAGCCGGGAGCCAGCGGACTGAGGGAACTGGCGGGACCGCCGGGGCCGCGGGAAGTGCCGCTGGTGGGGCCGCCGGAAGTGGTGGGGCCGCCTGGGTTGCTGTTTGGCAGCTGTTCCGCCGGTGCGGGGGCCTCTTCCGGCTCGCCGCGGCCCACTCGCCCCCCGGGCTCCCCGTGCACCGGGCGTCCGGTCTCCGCCCCCGTGTGCTCCCGCAGCGCCTCGCCACGTCCGGCATCCTCCTCCTGACGCCGTTCCCCCTTCCGAAGCCGTTCGCCCTCCCGTCCGCTGTCCCGGCCCCAGCCCCCGTCCCGTTCGCGCAGGATGCGCCTGGCCCTTCGTACGGCCCTGGCGCGGGCGATCGTGCCCATCACAAAGATCGTGAGCACTATCAGGACCATCAGCTGACTGATGAAGATCCCCCAGAACAGGCCGTAGCCGGGCAGCTGTTCCGACGGGGTCGAGGGCCAGGCGCCGGTGATGTCATGGGGCTCGGTGACCAG
This sequence comes from Streptomyces spirodelae, assembly GCF_017676385.1. Lineage (GTDB taxonomy): Bacteria > Actinomycetota > Actinomycetes > Streptomycetales > Streptomycetaceae > Streptomyces > Streptomyces spirodelae. The sequence continues at coordinate 150,551 of NZ_JAFFZN010000020.1, read as the reverse complement.
TTCCCGTACGGCGAGCGGGGTCTTGCCGAAGGTGACATCGTCCGGCCAGGCACCGTGGGTGAGGAGGCCGGCCAGTCCCGTCGCCGTCCAGACGAAGACGGTGAGGCCCAGCAAGAAGGCCAGCACGCCCACCAGGAGGCCGTCGGGGATGCCGCCACCGCCCCCACCGGCGGTGCGGCCCTGCGGGTGCGGTTCACGGCCGGGGTGGTGGCCCGGGTGACGGTGGCGCTCGCTGTCGTCGTATGGCATCGGTACCGGTATTCAACCGACGCCGGGCGGTTGCGGCAAGATCCCCTCCAGGTCAGGCGACGCCCGAGCCGGGCGAGGCAGGGCCGGACGGTGCCCGTTCCATCGCCAGGGCCCGCGCTTCGGTCTCGGCTTCAAGGTCGGCCTCCAGCGCCGCCTCGAACGACGCCGCCTCCGCCATGTCGGCGTCCAAGGAGCTCTCCGTCATGGCGCGGTCGGTGAAGACGAGCGGCCGTTCGGCCTCGGTCACCAGGTGTTTGACGACCTGCACATTCCCGTTGACGTCCCAGACGGCGATGCCGGGGGAGAGGGTGGGGATGATCTCCACCGCCCAGCGTGGCAGGCCCAGGACCTTGCCCGTCGCGCGGGCCTCGTCCGCTTTCTGGGCGTAAATCGTTCTGGTGGAGGCCATCTTGAGGATCGCTGCGGCCTCGCGGGCCGCGGCGCCGTCGACCACGTCGGAGAGGTGGTGGACGACGGCGACGAAGGAGAGGCCGAGGCGGCGGCCGAACTTCAGCAGCCGCTGGAAGAGCTGGGCGACGAACGGGCTGTTGATGATGTGCCACGCCTCTTCCACCAGGAAGATGCGCTTGCGCCGGTCGGGGCGGATCCAGGTGTGCTCGAGCCAGACTCCGACGATCGCCATCAGAATCGGCATGGCGATGGAGTTGCGGTCGATGTGGGAGAGGTCGAAGACGATCAGCGGCGCGTCCAGGTCGATGCCGACCGTGGTGGGGCCGTCGAACATGCCGCGCAGGTCACCGTCGACCAGCCGGTCGAGCACGAGAGCCACGTCCAGGCCCCAGTCGCGTACGTCGTCCAGGGCGACGTTCATCGCCTCCGCCGACTCCGGCTTGGGATGGCGGAGCTGCTCGACGATGTCGGTGAGCTGCGGCTGGCGGTCGGTGATGGTGGAGTTGACGTAGGAGTGCGCGACCTTGAGGGCGAAGCCGGAGCGCTCGTCGAGGCCGTGGCCCATCGCGACCTCGATGATGGTGCGCAGCAGTGCGAGCTGGCCGGTGGTGGTGATGGCCGGGTCCAGCGGGTTGAGGCGGATGCCCTGGTCGAGCGCTGCGGTGGGGTCGAGGCGGATCGGGGTTATGCCCATCTCCTCCGCGATCAGGTTCCACTCGCCGACGCCGTCCTCGCCCTGCGCGTCCAGGACGACGACCTGGCGGTCCCGGAAGCGCAGTTGACGCAGCACATACGTCTTCTCCAGCGCCGACTTGCCGTTCCCGGATTCGCCGAGCACCAGCCAGTGCGGGGCGGGGAGTTGCTGCCCGTAGAGCTGGAAGGGGTCGTAGATGTAGCCCTTCCCGCTGTAGACCTCGCGGCCGATGATGACGCCGGAGTCGCCGAGCCCGGGTGCGGCCGTCGGCAGGTAGACGGCCTGCGCCTGGCCCGTGGACGTACGGACGGGCAGGCGGGTCGTCTCCGTCTTGCCGAACAGGAAGCTGGTGAACGCTTCGGTGATCGCGGACAGGGGGTCGAGCGCGGCCATGCTGGCTACCTCCGGCCTGGAGCGGCAGTGCGGGGGCGGAGCGGCGGAACGGCGACGGAACAGGTGGGGGTCACGGGGATCTCCTCAGTGCCGGATGCCGGTGGCGAAGGGGAGCGTGTTCACGAAGGCGCGGTGGTGCTCCCTGTCGCACCACTCCAGCTTCAGATAGCTCTTGCCCGCCGAGGCGCGGATCGTGCGCTTGTCCCGGGCCAGCGCCTCGGGGGAGCGGGACGACACGGTGAGGTAGCCGACGAGGTTGACGCCCGCAGCGCCGGAGGCCAGGTCCTCGCCGCGCTGGTCGACGCGGCCGTGCGCGGCGATGTCCCGCGGGTCGACGGTGCGGTTCATCTTCGCCGAACGGCTCGCCTCGGCCTCGTCGTTCGTCTTCTCCGTCAGCATCCGCTCGATGGCCAGCTCGGTCGGCTCCAGGTCCATCACCACGGCGACCGTACGGATCACGTCCGGGGTGTGTACCAGCAGCGGCGCCAGGAAGTTGACGCCCACCGGGGTCATCGGCCACTCCTTGACCCACGCCGTGGCGTGACACCAGGGCTCGCGGGTCGTCGACTCGCGGGTCTTGGCCTGGAGATACGTGGGCTCGACCGCGTCCAGCTCGGCCGGCCAGGCGTTGCGCTTGGACATGGCCTGGATGTGGTCGATGGGGTGGTCCGGGTCGTACATCGAGTGGATCAGCGAGGCGAGCCGGGCCTGGCCGAGCGGCTGCCGCACCCGGATGTCGGCCTCGGTGAGCCGGGCGCAGATGTCCGTCAGCTCGCGGGCCATCACTATGGCCAGGCCCTCGTCCCTGGTCAGCTTGCGGCCTGCGGTGCGCCGCGCCGCCTTGGCGATGGTGGAGCCTTCGGTGGCCAGTTCGCGGCCGTAGGGCATACAGGCGACCAGATAGGCGCGGTGCTGCTCGCTGGAGGTGGAGACCATCGACAGCAGCTGGTCGTAGGAGGAGCGCAGCCAGCCGGCGGCCCGCTCGTTGCCGCGCTGGGTCACGTCCTTGGCGTGGGCGTCCGGGTCGGCGGGCAGCGTACGGGCCAGCATCTGCAGCCGCGTCACGTAGCCGTCGCCGTTGGCCACATGCTTCAGCAGGGTGCCGAAGCGCTCGACCAGGGCCTCCTGGTCCTCGCTGTCGCGCAGCCCGACGCCTGGGCCCTCGATCTCGATGGCGGCGGTCACGGTGCGGCGGTCCGCGTGCAGCAGTACCGCGATCTCGTCCGGACCGAACGGCGCCGACAGCCAGTTGATACGGCCCACACCGGGCGGCGGGCCGATCTCCACCTCGCGACCGTCGAGCATGGTGCCCGCCTCGACAGCGTCCGAACGATATGTCGTACCGCGGCGCAGCAGCCGCTTGTAGGAGCGGTTGATCTCGAACCACCTGTAGAACGTCCGGCCCTTGTACGGCACGTAGACGGCGGCCAGCGCGAGCGCCGGGAAGCCGACCAGGGCGGGGATACGGAACGAGAGGACGGGGATGAGCAGGCCGCTCACCATGCCGAGGAAGGCACCGACGACGATCAGGGCGATCTCGCCCGTCTCGCGGTTCTTCCCGACGATGGCGTTGGGCCGGGCCCTGCCGATCATGTACGTACGGCGGGGCGAGCCCATCGAGGACCCTGCTGTGTGGGACGGGGTCGTCATCCGCGGTCACCTCCCGGACTGCCGGGCTGACGGGGTTGGGTCCGGCCCGAACCCGCGCCGGTCCGGCGGGGCGGGCGGGCCGAGTGGGGGGTCGTCGCGGCGGGCGCGGCCGGTGCGGCCTGCCGGGGTGGCGGCGCCTCGTCGGCGCCCCCACCGCCCGCGCGGGAGCTGTGCGCCGCCACGCCGCCGGTCACGGCCGAGCCGGCCGGTTTGCCGCCGCCGCTGTCGCTGGATGAGGCGGTCGCGGCGGCGCCGCCCTGGCCGCCGCCCCCTCGGCCGCCGTGGGTGTTGATGCCCTGGCGGACGAGCGCCGCCGGTGAGGAGACCACAGCGGCGGCGCCGCGGGAGGCCGTACGGGCAGCGTTGCGGTGGGAGGCGATGTCGTCACCGAAGCCCGGAACGAAGCGGTAGATCATCGCGCTGGCGAAGATCGCCAACAGAATGATGGCCAGCCCGGAGACGACCGCCGAGACGGAGTCCGGACCGTCGCCGCCCGCGAGCGCGCCCGCGAGGCCCAGCACGATCACGATCACGGGCTTCACGAGGATCACAGCGATCATGATGCCCGCCCAGCGGCGGACGTGTCCCCACAGATTCTTGTCCACCAGGCCCGCGTAGACGGCGGTGCCGAGGAGTGCCCCGACGTACAGCAGCGCGGCGCGTACCACCAGTTCGAGATAGAGCACGCCCGCCGCGATGATCGACACCAGCGAGACGACGATCAGCATGATCGGCCCGCCGCCGATGTCGTCGCCCTTCTTCAGCGCCTTGGAGAACGTGCCGAAGAACGCGTCGGTCTTGTCGGAGGTGCCCGACGCGATGACTTCCGTGACCTGGTCGGTCGCCGAGACGACCGTGTAGAGGATCAGCGGAGTGAAGGCCGACGCCAGCACCGTCAGCCAGAGGAAACCGATCGCCTCGGTGATCGCCTCCGTGAACGGCACCCCGCGCACGGCGCGTTTCGCCACGGCCAGCAGCCACAGGGTGAGCGTCAGAATCGTCGAAGCGGCGAACACGACGGCGTACTGGCGCAGGAACTCCGGGTTGGTGAAGTCCACCTTCGTGGTCGTATCCACGAGCTTCGCCAACTTCGAAACCGTCCAACTCGCCGCCTCGGCACAGCCTTTGGCCAGGGAGGAGAGGGGGTCGGTGGCGGCGGTCGGGTCATCCAACGGGTTGGAGGGAGATTCGCCGTCGCCTCGGTCGCAGTCCTCCTGCCAGGGGCCGGGAGCGTTGTTGCATTCGTCCTTCGGCTCGGCAAGCGCCCGGCTCGCGAAGAGGACAGCGGAAGTCTGCAGGGCCGCCATGAGCGAACCGACGGCAAGGAGACGGCGCTTGGGGTCAGCGGGCATACGTGAAGCCTCCGAACTTTTTCACGGCGTCGGAGATCTCCTCCGCCCCCGAGGCCCTGTTGTCGCCGTTCACGGGAGCAGGGCCTTGCTTCTGCGTGAAGTCCTGCACCTTCCAGTCCCCGTCGGTCCACGTGAGGTCGAGAGTGAGTGTGAACCAATCATTTCTGACGGGGTTGGTGGACTTCTCACCGGCGTTGCCGAAGACGCCCGTGCACCACACGTCGAGCTTCGCTGTGTTGTCGTCGTACTTGCGGACGTTGGTTCCCACGGGAACGGTGCGGGAGATGAATGTCGCACCCTTCGGGGGGTTGCCGTCCTCGTCGAGTCCCACGCTGGAGAGCAGCTTCGGCGAGTACGCCTTCTTCAGACGTTTGATGGTCGAGTCCACCTGATCCGGTGCGAACAGCTGCCGGACGATCTTCTGGCGTGCAGCGGGCTTCATCATGTCCGCGGACACCAACGCGACGGCGTAGTTGGCTGCGGCGCTTTGGGCGCCCTGCTTGGTGTGGGGGAAGCCGGAGGGGAGGGTGTCGCCGGTGGTCTTCACGGGTTTTTCACCGGTGGGGGCGGTCGGCTGGGCCTGGGCGGCGGCATCGTTCTTGCCGGAGGAGGCGGCGCCGCCACCCCCGCCTCCGCCACCATCACCGTCGCCGCGGTTGGCGAAGGCGATGGCCGCGATGAGGAGGACGACCACGGCGACGACCGTCACCAGGCTCCGGCCGGGCCGGGTGGGTGGACGGTTGCCCCCTTCGCTGCCGGGTAGCCGTGTTCGAGTCGTTGTCCGTGCGCCGTCCTGGGCGCCGGGCACGCCTTCGCTGGTACGAGTACGCGCGTCGTACTCGTCGCCGCCGCCGATGTTCATGCCCGTCTGGCCCCCTCGACCTCTGTCGCTCAACTGCCGTCACTGCATTGTCTCCTCAGATGACGGTAGCGGTGTCACACCGCGCATGTGCCGTGTGCAAGCCAGGTGCCCGGCAGCATTTCGAACGTCGCGCTGGTGCGCCGTCTGTGTTCTTGCCGCTCAGCGCTGGATTACGCGGCCGGGGTGGGCGGCAGCCGCGCACTGGTGCGCCCCCGGTGCTTCTCCCCGTCCCCGTGGGGAGGTTCAGGTATTTGAGTATCCGTACCCATGTGCGGGTGTCCGGGGCGCGGCAGGCTGCGGGTATGACTGATGTGACTCCTTCCGTCCAGAGACCTACCACCATGGCGTTCTTCGTGCAGTCGGCGGTTGCGTTCGGGGTGTCGCTGCTCGCGCTGCTCGTCGGGATCGCCCGGCTGCCGGTGGGCCAGTGGGAGCGCGGATATATCGGGCTCGGGCTCATCTTCGTGGTCTCCTCCGCGTTCACGCTGGCCAAGTGCGTGCGGGACCGGCAGGAGGTGTCGGAGGTGACGAACCGGGTGGACAAGGCACGGATCGACAAGCTGCTGACGGAGGTCGACCCGTTCGGCCAGGGCAAGGCGTGAGCCCGAGCCCGAGCCGGAACCCGAGCCGGGGCCCGAGCGCGGTGGGTCCGTGGCCTCACCGCGCGTCCCTCTGACGGCCTTCCCTTCGCGGGACCGGCCTCCCGGCCGGCCGACGACCGGCCGACGACGGACCTCAGGGGCGCTTCTGCGGCCCTGTGGCGGGCTCTTGAGCCTCCGGGTGGGTTGCGGTGGTTGCCCTGCTTCCTGGGCCTCGTACGGGTCCTCGGCTCTTCCTCGAGCCCCGGGACGGGACCCTGGCTCCGCTGGGCTCCTCTGGCAGACGGACCGCGGCCACGGCGCCACAGAGCCGGGCGGAGGCCATCGTTACCGTCCCGGCGCCGGGCGGAGCCTATTCGCGTTTGCGGGCCAGCGTCACGCCGTCGCGGAGGGGCAGCATGACGGATTGCATGCGGGGGTCCGCGGTGATGGTGTCGTTGATCTGGCGGATGGCGATGTCCGCCTCGTCCTGCGCGGCCGGGTCCACGACGCGGCCGCTGCGCAGCACATTGTCCAGCACGATCAGCCCGCCGGGCCGCAGCCGGGGCACCAGCGCTTCGTAGTACGCCGGGTAGCCGGCCTTGTCCGCGTCGATGAACGCGAAGTCCACGAACTCCTCCTGGGGCAGCTCGCCCAGTGTGGTGAGGGCGGGCGCGAGGCGGAGGTCGATGCGGTCGGTGAGGCCGGCGCGCTGCCAGTAGCGGCGGGCGATGGACGTCCACTCCTCCGAGACGTCGCAGGCGATCAGCCGCCCGTCCGAGGGGAGTCCGCGGGCGATGCAGATGGAGGAGTATCCGGTGAACACGCCGACCTCGACCGCGGTCCTGGCACCCGTCAGTCGGACCAGCATCGTGAGGAACTCGCCCTCGTCGTGCGTGATCTGCATGGTGGGGAATTCCGGCACGCGCTCGTGGGTCTCCTCGACGAGGTCGCGGAGGATCTCGTCGGCCGGCGTGCAGTGGGCCAGCAGATAGTCGTCGAGGGCGGGGTTCACGATGTCCATGGAGCTCCAGGTGAGCGGGCGCGGGTGGACGCGGGTGCGTCCGTGGGTCGACGGCGGGGCGGCAGCCCGTGGTGCGGCCTGCCGTTGCAGGTCGCTAGACCGCCATGCCGTAGACGATGGTGAACAGGGTGCCGAGCGAGCCGATGATGAACACGCCGGTCAGTCCGGCGACGATCAAACCTTTCCCCTGCTCGGCGCTGAAGGTGTCGCGGAGGGCCGTGGCGCCGATCCGCTGTTTGGCAGCGCCCCAGATGGCGATGCCGAGGCACAGCAGGATGGCCACGGCCATGATGACCTCGATCATCACTCTTGCCTCGTGGCCGAGGGAGCCGAACGGGCCCCAGTCCGGCGCGATGCCGCCGATGATGGTGGTGATATCGCCTTTGTCAGCCGCCAGGAACATGGTGAACTCACCGCCTAGTTTCAAGGTTTGTCTCTGACGGATTGTGCCACGGCCCGGTGACAACGGGGGCGTCCAGCTTGCCCGAAGTGGCCCCGGTTGGTGGACGGCCAGGGTGGGTTGATGGGTGTGATGAGGCTGTGTGCGATGAGGCCCCGGGCTTGGAGTCCGTGGGCCGGCGGCGCGGAGCATCCATTGCTCGGTCGTACCTCTGTGCGCCCCTGGTGAGCCTGGTGTGGAGCAGGGTGCGAGGCGGCGTTCACCCCCGCGCCCGCTGTCCGCCGTTCCGCTCCGGGGCGCGGCCTGGAATGATGGTGCCGTGTGGTCGGCGTGACCGAACTGGTGTCCTGTGGGGGAGGGTTGGGGAGTGCGCCGTAGAAGAGCGTGGCTGCTGGCGATCGGCGGCGGGCTGGGAGCCTTCTCCCTGTTCGTCGCGCTGCTCGTGGTGGGCACGTATGTGGCGTCCGCCAGCCTGCTGGGCGTGGGCGGCGGGGCCGTCGCGCTCGCCAAGGGCGCTGTGCCCGCTGCCTACGCGGGACTCATCCAGAAGGCCGGCAACATGTGCAAGGCACTCAACCCCGCGCTGCTGGCCGCACAGCTCAAGCAGGAGAGCGGCTTCAACCCCAAGGCGCAGAGTCCCGCCAAGGCGCAGGGCATAGCCCAGTTCATCCCCGCCACCTGGGCGACGCACGGTCTCGACGCGAACGGCGACGGCAAGAAGGACGTGCACGACCCGGAGGACGCCATTCCGTCCGCCGCGAGCTACGACTGCAAGCTGGCCGAGAACGTCAAGGGCGTGCCGGGCAATCTCACGGACAACATGCTCGCCGCCTACAACGCGGGCCCCTATGCCGTCATCAAGTACGGCGGGGTGCCGCCCTACAGCGAGACGAAGAACTATGTGGCCACCATCCGCAGGATGGAGCAGAGCTTCGCCGCGTCCACCGGGCGGCTGAGCCCGACCAAGCAGGGCGCGGGAGCCATCGCCTTCGCGCAGAGCAAGCTGGGCACCCCGTATCTGTGGGGCGGCAACGGTACGCCGGAGCAGGGTGGCCGGTTCGACTGCTCGGGTCTGACGAAGGCGGCGTACGCGAAGGTGGGCGTCAAGCTGCCGCGGGTGGCCAACGACCAGTACGACACCGGGCCGCATCCCAAGCGCGGTGAACTCCTGCCGGGGGATCTGGTGTTCTTCGCCCACGACCTCACCAACTCCCGGACCATCCACCATGTGGGCATCTATGTCGGGGGTGGCAAAATGATCAACGCTCCCTACACGGGAGCGAAGATCCGCTACGACCCCATCGACAGCCCTGACTACTTCGGGGCGACTCGGCCGTCTGCCAAGTGACCCGGGTGAGCTTGTGCGTGCAGCGCAGGGATTGCGTCAACAATCCGTGAGGCGTAGGCCCTGAGCTGCGGCTACGGGTCACCCTTGGGTAACGTCCTGGTGATCTTTCGGTAAGAACGGAACGGTTCACCTGACGCAGCGCGTTTTTCTCCACGGAATGGGACTTCCGCACCGCGACCACGGGGGGTCGTCAGCGCAGATCCAGCGATGAGCACACAGCCGAAGTGAGGGGCCGCACCGCGATGGCACTCTGGGACAACCCTGATGTCGAACTGCTCTACGAGATCAACGGGCTGGCCAAGGACGCACCCACCTGGGCCGACCGGGCCATGGAGTACATCGGGGAGTACGGCATCGCCGTGGGGCTCGTCGTACTGGCCCTGTGGGCCTGGTGGGGAGTCACCCGTAAGAGGGAGAGCCGGGACGAAGCGCTGAGCGGTTTCGCCGGGCTGGTCTGGGCCCCGCTGGCCGCGCTGATCGCACTGGCCGTCAACATCCCCATCCGGGGCTTTGTGGAGCGGCCGCGCCCCTTCCTGGAACACAAGGGCTTGGAGGTCCTCGTCGCAGGCAAGACGGACTTCTCCTTCGTCAGCGACCACGCCACGCTCACCATGGCCATCGCGGTCGGCATCTTCATGGTCCAGCGCAAGCCGGGGCTCATCGCCATCGGCCTGGCCGTGCTGGAGGGCTTCTGCCGCGTCTACATGGGAGTGCACTACCCCACCGATGTCGTCGGCGGGCTGGCGCTGGGCACCGCGGTGGCGCTGCTGCTGGCCCCCGTCGCGATGTGGGCGCTGACGCCGCTGGTGCGGGCCGTGGCCGGCAACGCACGCCTGGAGGCGCTGCTGTGGGCGGGCGCTGCCGCGGCCGCCGTCGGTGCGGCCGCCGCGGGCGGCGGGGCGAGGAGCGGGCGCGACGGCGGGGCGCGGCGCCGGACCGGGGACCGCGACCTGGCCGCGTGACGGCCGGTTCCGAGAGCTACAGCGCCCCCGCCGTACCCTCCGGCGGGGGCGTCGCCGTGTGGCCGCCGCCGTGCTCGTGCTGGTGATGGGCGTGGCCGTCCTCGCGGGCGCGGTCGCGGGCGCGCCGTGCCGGGCCTCGCCAGCCGCAGGTGCAGATCGCGGAGCAGAAGGAGCCCCGTTCCGTCAACGACGTTCCGGGCGGGGCCACATGAGCCACCTGGGACGGATGGGGCGTCGGGTGCGTCGGGTCCGGCTGGTGTTCGGGAACTCGCTCTCGCACGTGACCACCGTACTCGGGCCGTGACGGCGTTCACAGGGGCCTCGTTGAACCGTCGAATCCGCCACCGGCCCGCTCACCGGCCGGCGGCGACCGGCAGCGAGGGGTCGGCTGGAGATGGCAGTGCGGCGGCAGTCCCGAGGCGGCACGGTGCCCTTCCCACTCGTGGTGGTGACGCTCGGCGCGGTGCTGCTGTCGGTGGCCGGGTGCTCGGCCGAGAGCGGGGTGGTGACCGCACAGCCGCCCGCCGGGTCCGCGGGCCCCGGCCGGGCTGCCGTGCTCGCGGCGGCCGGTGAACTGGCCAGGGCCGGGACCGCGCGGGTGCGTACGGCCATGGAGATGGTCACCGGCCATACGCGGGTCACCATCGAGGGGCGCGGGGCCTTCGATCTGGCGGCCGGCACCGGGCGGCTGCGGGTCACACTGCCGCCCGGTGCCGACGGGACGCCTCCCGGGGAGCGCAGGCTGGTGCGCGAGCTGGTCACGCCGGGCGCGCTGTACATGCGCAACCGCGCGGGCGTGCCGGCCGACAAGTGGGTGCGGGTGGACACCACCGGGCTGCGGGACGGAAACCTGGTGACGGGCGGCGCCACCGACCCGGTCACCGCGGCGCAACTGTTGCGCGGGGCACGGCAGGTGGCGTACGAGGGCGTCACCGAGCTGGACGGCAGCCGGGTGTGGCACTACAGCGGCGTGGTGGACATCGAGCGCGCGGCGGCCGGTGCCCCACCGATGGCCCGGCGGCGGCTGGAGGCCGCGGAGAAAGGGTTCTCCGGGCATACGGTGCCGTTCGACGCCTACCTCGACGGGCAGGGGCGGCTGCGCAAGGTCCAGCACCGCTTCACCTTCGCCGCCGACCCGGACAGCCCGCCCGACGCCGACTACACGGTCTCCTCGACGACGCGGCTGTACGCCTTCGGTACCCGGGTGCGGATCAGGATGCCGGAGCCCGGCGACATCTGGACCGGGGAGATCGCCGCACCGTAGCGCCCCCCGATGCTGCCCTCAACGGCGTTCGACCGCCGTCTCGTGCGGTAAATGATTCGGAAGTGCCGTGCACGCGGGCGGCGGTCTCCCTAGGCTGGGAGGCTGGGCCAGGGCCCGACCGCGGCGCTCCGCCCGGGGGATCCGTGCAGCACGGGAGGTGATACGTGTGCCCGTACCGAAGCGTGACGGCAGGGGCGACGGCCGTGGGGGCCGCTGTCGGCGGCGTTCGCAGATGCAGGACCACGTCGCTCTCGCCGAGATCGAGCTGTGCGGCGAACTGATGATCGCCGCGTCCGCCGCCGAGGGGCCGCTGAGTGCGGCCCGTATCGATGAGGTGCTGCGGCGCGCGGCGGACGAACCGGACGATCTTCCCCGGTCCTCCGCCTGCTGACGTCCCCCGTCCCCCTCCGTCTGCTGACGCCCCGGTCCTCCGCCGTCTGCTGACGTCCCCGGTCCTTCGTCCGCCGAGGGGAGTTCTTGGCCGGGTCAGGTGCGCAGCAGGCGGGCGATGGCGGCGGTGGCCTCCTCGACCTTGGCGTCCATCTCGGCACCGCCGTCCAGCGCGGCGTGGGCCACGCAGTGCCGCAGATGCTCCTCCAGGAGTTGGAGCGCGAAGGACTGGAGGGCCTTGGTGGAAGCAGACACCTGGGTGAGTATGTCGATGCAGTAGACGTCCTCGTCCACCATCCGCTGGAGGCCGCGGATCTGGCCCTCGATCCGGCGCAGTCGCTTGACGTGAGCGTCCTTGTTCTTGGTGTAGCCGTGCTCGCCGGTGGCCGCGTGTGCCGAACAGCACTCCGAAGTGGCCTGGGCCACGGTTTCCGGCGTGTCCGGTGTGGTCTGCGGCGACGTCATGCGGTCCTCCCGGGTGGGTGGTGAGGGGCGGTCGGGGCGGTGGTACCGGGCCTTCGATACCCCTGACGGGTATATGATACCGGACTTCTCGGAGCCCGCTTCAGCAGGCGAGTCTCCATGGGTGACACTGGGGACGCCGGTTCGCTGTGGCCGGATGATGCGCCTAGCATCAACGAGACCGTCATCGATGCACCCCGAGGACCCCCAGTGCGCTTTCGTCTGACCCCCAGGGAGACGAGCTTCTACGACATGTTCGCGGCCTCCGCGGACAACATCGTGACCGGCTCGAAGCTCCTCATGGAACTGCTCGGCGCCGAATCCTCCGCGCGGACCGAGATCGCCGAACGGATGCGCGCGGCCGAGCACGCGGGGGACGACGCGACGCACGCGATCTTCCACCAGCTCAACTCCTCCTTCATCACGCCGTTCGACCGCGAGGACATCTACAACCTGGCGTCCTCCCTCGACGACATCATGGACTTCATGGAAGAGGCCGTCGACCTCGTCGTCCTCTACCAGATCGAGGAGCTCCCCAAGGGAGTGGAGCAGCAGATCGAGGTGCTGTCGCGGGCCGCCGAGCTGACCGCCGAGGCCATGCCGAACCTGCGGACCATGGACAACCTCACCGAGTACTGGATCGAGGTCAACCGGCTGGAGAACCAGGCCGACCAGATCCACCGCAAGCTGCTGGCCCACCTGTTCAACGGCAAGTACGACGCCATCGAGGTCATGAAGCTCAAGCAGGTCGTGGACGTGCTGGAGGAGGCCGCCGACGCGTTCGAGCACGTGGCCAACACCGTCGAGACCATCACGGTCAAGGAGTCCTGACGCTCCGTGGACACCTTCGCGCTGATCGTGACCGTCGGTGTCGCGCTCTTCTTCACGTATACGAACGGCTTCCACGACTCCGCGAACGCCATCGCGACGTCGGTCTCCACCCGGGCGCTGACTCCGCGTGCGGCTCTGGCCATGGCCGCGGTGATGAACCTCGCCGGGGCGTTCCTCGGCAGCGGTGTCGCCAAGACCGTGAGCGAGGGGCTGATCGCCACCCCGCACGGCCAAAGCGGCATGGCCGTCCTGTTCGCCGGGCTGGTCGGTGCCATCGTGTGGAACCTCATCACCTGGTACTTCGGGCTTCCCTCGTCCTCCAGCCACGCCCTCTTCGGCGGCCTGGTGGGCGCGGCGCTGGCCGGTGCCATCGCCGTCCACTGGTGGGGAGTGCTGGAGAAGATCGTCATCCCGATGATCCTCTCGCCGCTGGTGGGGATGCTGCTCGGCTATCTGGTGATGTGCGCCATCATGTGGCTCTTCCGCAGGTCGAACCCGCACCGTGCCAAGCGGGGCTTCCGGATCGCGCAGACCGTCTCGGCGGCCGGAATGGCGCTCGGGCACGGCCTCCAGGACGCGCAGAAGACCATGGGTGTCGTCGTCATGGCGCTGACCATCGCCGATGTGCAGCAGCACAACGAGATCCCCATCTGGGTCAAGGTGGCCAGCGCGGCCATGCTGTCGCTCGGCACCTACGCGGGTGGCTGGCGCATCATGCGCACCCTGGGGCGGCGCATCATCGAACTCGACCCTCCGCAGGGGTTCGCCGCCGAGACGACCGCGGCGTCCGTGATGTACACCACGTCCTTCATGTTCCACGCGCCCATCTCGACCACCCATGTGATCACTTCCGCGATCATGGGCGTCGGAGCCACCAAGCGGGTCAGCGCGGTGCGGTGGGGCGTCGCCAAGAACATCATCCTCGGCTGGTTCATCACCATGCCGGCCGCGGCCGTTATGGCGGCGCTCGTTTACGGGGCCATCAAGCTGGTCTTCGGCTGACGCGTCCCGTCAGGGGCGCGGGGAACCGCTCCCCCAGCCTCCGGCCGGGAGGTGCCCCCACAACCACAAACCAACCCGCAGCCCGCAGAAGTCGGTAAGCGGCACCCCCTCCCCGTAAATGACAGGGGAGGGGGCAACAAGGATGCCCGCGGTGGCACCGCCATGCAGCACCGCGGGCGGTCACAATGGGCCGGCTGTCAAAGGCCGGCCCGGCCCAGGGGTTCGGCCCGAGGGCTCAGCCGAAGCGGCCCGAGATGTAGTCCTCGGTGGCCTGGACCGACGGGTTGGAGAAGATGCGCTCGGTGTCGTCGATCTCGACGAGCTTCCCGGGGGCACCCACCTCGGCGAGGTTGAAGAACGCGGTGCGGTCGGAAACCCGCGCCGCCTGCTGCATGTTGTGCGTCACGATCACAATGGTGAAGCGCGACTTCAGCTCGCCGATCAGGTCCTCGATGGCGAGCGTGGAGATCGGGTCGAGCGCCGAGCAGGGCTCGTCCATCAGCAGCACCTGGGGTTCGACGGCGATGGCCCGGGCGATGCACAGCCGCTGCTGCTGACCGCCGGAGAGGCCGGAACCGGGCCTGTTGAGCCGGTCCTTGACCTCGTTCCACAGGTTGGCGCCCTTGAGGGAGCGCTCGACCACCTCGTCGAGGTCCTTCTTGCGGTGCTCGCCGTTCAGCCGCAGCCCCGCCGCGACGTTGTCGTAGATCGACATGGTCGGGAAGGGGTTGGGCCGCTGGAAGACCATGCCGATGGTGCGGCGTACGGAGACGGGGTCGACACCGGGTCCGTACAGGTCCTCGTCGTCCAGCATCACCTTGCCCTCGACGCGCCCGCCCGCGGTCACCTCGTGCATCCGGTTGAGGGTGCGCAGGAAGGTGGACTTGCCGCAGCCGGAGGGGCCGATGAAGGCGGTCACGGAGCGGGGCTCGACGGTCATGGATATGTCGTCGATGGCGCGGAAGTTGCCGTAGTAGGCGGTCAGGCCGCTGACGTCGATCCGCTTGGCCATGGGAATCACTCCCTTAGTGCTTGGGGGCCTTCCAGCGGGCGATGCCGCGGGCGACCAGGTTGAGGATCATGACGAAGGCGATCAGTACGAGGGCCGCTGCCCAGGCGCGGTCGTAGGACGGCTCGTTGCCGAGGGCCCACTGCTCGTAGATGTAGTACGGCAGCGAGGACTGCGCGCCTTCGAAGGGGTTGTTGTTGATCTCGGCCGAGCCGAAGACCAGCAGCAGGATGGGCGCCGACTCACCGGCGATGCGGGCGACGGCGAGCATGATGCCGGTGGTGATACCGCCGACCGCGGTCGGCAGGACGACCTTGAGGATCGTCTTCCACTTCGGCACGCCCAGCGCCAGCGACGCTTCCCGCAGCTCGTTGGGGACGAGCTTGAGCATCTCCTCCGTCGAGCGCACGACGATCGGCATCATCAGGATCGCCAGCGCCATGGCGCCCGCGAATCCGGAGTAGCCGAAGCCCAGAATGATGATCCAGAACGAGAGGATGAACAGACCGGCGACGATCGAGGGGATGCCGGTCATCACGTCCACGAAGAAGGTGACGGCCTTGGCGAGCCGGCCCCTGCCGTACTCGACCAGGTAGATCGCAGTCAGCAGGCCGATCGGGGCCGCGATCAGGGTGGCCAGGCCGACCTGCTCCAGGGTGCCGATCAGCGCGTGGTAGATACCGCCGCCCGGCTCCATGGTGATCACGCCGCTCATGGAGTGGGTGAGGAAGTAGCCGTCGAGGACCTTGACCCCGCGCGCGGCCGTCTCCCACAGCAGGGAGGCCAGCGGTACGACGGCCAGCAGGAAGCAGACCCAGATGGCACTGGTCGCCAGCCGGTCCTTGGCCTGCCTGGTGCCCTCGACGGAACCGGCGAGCACCGCGGTGATGCCGAGGTAGAGCACGGCGGCGATCAGGCCCCACTGGATACGGCTGTCCAGTCCGGCCACCACACCGATCCCGCTGCCCAGCGCGGCGGAGACGAGGGCCAGGACGAACGGGGCCCAGCGCGGCAGCCGGGGCTGCTTCAGCGACGGAAGGGGCGGCGCCGCGCCCTCGACGGGGGCGTCGGCCACAGCTGTCTGGCTCATGCGTTCGCTCCCGAGTACTCCTTGCGGCGCGCGATGATCAGCCGGGCCGCGCCGTTGACCAGCAGGGTGATGACGAAGAGGACCAGGCCGGAGGCGATCAGCGCGTCCCGGCCCATGCCCCCGGCCTCCTTGAAGCCCGCGGCGATGTTCTGCGCGAACGTGCCGCCGCCCGGCTGCAGCAGGCTGGCCTTGATCAGGAAGCTGGGGGAGAGGACCGTGGCGACGGCCATCGTCTCGCCCAGCGCGCGGCCCAGGCCCAGCATGGAGGCGCTGATGACGCCGGAGCGGCCGAAGGGCAGCACCGACATGCGGATGACCTCCCAGCGGGTGGCGCCCAGTGCGAGGGCCGCCTCCTCCTGCATCTTCGGCGACTGCCGGAAGACCTCGCGGGAGACGTTGGTGACGATCGGCAGAATCATGATTGCGAGCAGGATGCCGACCGTGAACAGGGAGCGAGCGGCGCCGCCCTCGTACCTGAAGATGTGCGTCCAGCCGAGGTATTCGTCCAGCCAGGTGTAGAGCCCGGTCAGGTGCGGGACGAGGAAGAGCGCACCCCACAGGCCGTACACGATGGAGGGGACGGCGGCCAGCAGGTCGATGACGTAGCCGAGCGGGGTCGCCAGCTTGCGCGGCGCGTAGTGCGAGATGAACAGCGCGATACCGACGGCGACCGGCACCGCGAGCACCATCGCGATGATGGAGCTGACGACGGTGCCGAAGGCGAGGACCGCGATGCCGAAACGGGGCGGTGTCGCGTTGGCGTCCCACTCGAAGCTGGTGAGGAAGCTGGCCTCGTCGGCGCTGATGGCGAGCGCTGCTCGCCAGGTGAGGAAGACGGCGATGGCCGCCATGATCACCAGCAGGGTGATCCCGGAACCCCTGGAGAGGCCCAGGAATATTCGGTCACCCTTGCGAGTGGCGCCCTTCGCGGAGGCCGGGGAGGCCGGGGGCCCGGTGGGGCCCGCTGTCGCGGACGGGGTTTCGATAGCCATGGTTTCTCCGGTCTGACGGTGCGGGTCGCCGCGCGCTCGGCGTCGGTGCGCGGGCGGCCCTTTGGCGGTGCACCGGAAGGTTCTGGCAGCCCCTCACTCGGTGAGGTCCGGGGCGCCGTTTACAGATGGGGGTGGGTGGCGGTGCGCTCGGCACCGCCGGCCCACGCCGTCCGGATGTTCGCCGCCGCGGCCGGCATCGTCTGCCTGCCGCGGCGGCGAGAAGATCAGCTCAGGCCGTCGATGGTGGAGCGGACCTTGGTGATGATCTCGTCGGGGATCGGGGCGTAGCCCTTCTCCTTGAGGGCCTTCTGGCCGTCCTCGCTCGCGGTGAACTTCAGGAAGGACTTCGTCGCGGCCAGCGACTCCTTCTTGTTGCCCTTGTCGCAGGCGATCTCGTAGGTGACCAGGACGATCGGGTAGGCACCCGCGGACTTGGTCTTGTAGTTCAGCTCCAGGGAGAGGTCCTTGCCCTGGCCGACGACCTTGGCGTCCGCGATCGCCTTGGAGGCGTTGTCAGCGGTGGCCTCGACCGGCTCCTGGGCACCGGTGTCCAGCTTGACCGTGTCGAGGTCGTTGCCTGTGGCGTAGGAGAGCTCGGCGTAGCCGATGGAGCCGTCGTTCTGCTTGACGTTCGTGGCGATGCCGGAGGAGCCGTCGGCGCCCTGGCCGCCCTTGCCCGCCCATGCCTTCTCCGGCTCGTGCTTCCAGGAGGAGGGCGCGGCGGAGTTGAGGTACTTGGTGAAGTTGTCCGTGGTGCCCGACTCGTCGGAGCGGTGGAACGCCTGGATCTTCTTGCCCGGCAGCTTCGCGTCCGGGTTGAGCTTCTTGATCGCCGGGTCGTTCCACTTGGTGATCTTCGAGTCGAAGATCTTGGCCAGCGTGTCGGCGTCCAGCACCAGGTCGTCGACGCCCTCGAGGTTGTAGGTGACGGCGATCGGGCCGCCGACCATCGGCAGGTCGATGCCCTGACCGCCCTTGCACACCTTCTTGGACTTGGCGACCTCTTCGGGCTTGAGCGCCGAGTCGGAGCCGGCGAAGGCCGTCTTGCCCTGGAGGAACTCCTGGATGCCCGCGCCCGAGCCGGTCGGCTTGTAGTTGATCTTCGTGCTGCCGCAGGCCGACTGGTAGGTCTGCGTCCAGATGTCCATCGCGTTCTTCTGGGCGCTGGAGCCGGAGGCGAGCAGGTTCTCCTCGCCCTCACACTTGATCTTGCTGGCTGCCTTGGACGTGTCGCTGCCCGAACCGCCGGAGTTGTCGTCCGAGCCGCAGGCGCTCAGGGCCAGGGCGCCGCAGATCGTGAGAGCGCCCACAGCTGCGGTGCGGAGCCGGATCGTGCGCTGAAGCTTCACTTTCGTTCAGTTCCTTCCTGGGCCCGGGAGCGACGACCGGCCGGCCGTCGGATTCTCTGGCGTATGGGGCGCAGTCCCTGTCTCGGGGGGTGCCGCGCTCTTCGTAAGGCTGAAATTAGACAGATCAGGTGAAGCGGCCGACGGAGCTGAGTGAACGCGGAGTGAACCTCGGCCGTCAGCCCGGTGCTCCCGGGAGGCGGTGTCCGGTGCTCCCCCAGGGGGAGTGTCCGGGGGAGACTTCCGGGTGGGCGCCGTTGATACTCGTCAGTACGTCCCTCTGTTGTCTTGCGGTCAGGCATGGCACTATCCGCTGCGTCGGCCAAAGTTGACCACAATCAGGGGGTGGCCCGGGTGCGACGGCCGCAGAGCAGCTCGACTCTCCCGTCCGGCAGGCGCGGCACGCTCGTGATGGTCTGCGCCATGGCGCTGCTCGCGGGGCCGGCGCTGGGTACGGCGTACGCCGTCGAGCCGGGAAGGCCGGACCCGGGCGGCACCAGGTCCGGAACCGGCGAGAGCTCCGGAACCCGCAAGCCCGGCCTCGAGCAGATCCGCAAGCAGATCGAGCGGCTGCACGACCGGGCCGGTTCGGCGACGGACGCCTACAACGCGGCCGAGGACGCCGTCAAGAAGCAGCAGAAGCACATCGTCAAGCTCGCCAAGCGTATCGACACCACCCAGGACAAGCTGGACGCGCTCAACAACTCGGCCGGTGCCATGGCCCGTGCGCAGTACCGCAGCGGCGGCATGCCGGACGCGGCCAAGCTGATGCTTGGTGACGACCCGGAGAAGTTCCTGCACGGCGTCTCGCTGGCGCGCAAGGGGCAGCAGGCCACCCGTGGCTTGATCGGTTCCCTCACCAGGACGCGTGCCGAGCTTCGGGGTTACGCCAAGGACGCCACCGCCGAGTGGAAGAAGCTGGAGAAGACCCGCAAGAAGAAGGCCGCGGCGAAGAAGAAGATCACCGCGCAGCTGAAGCAGGCCAAGAAGATCGAATCCGGTCTCAAGGCGGAGGAGCGGGAGCGGCTGCGCGAGCTGCAGGAGCAGGCGGCGAAGGCGCGGCAGGCCAAATGGCTCGAATCCGGCGTACTGAAGGGGCTCAAGGGCAAGGCTTCCCCAGAGGGCCGCCGTGCCATCGAGTGGGCCACCGAGCAGCTCGGCAAGGACTACGTGTGGGGCGCCGAGGGCCCCGAGACCTTCGACTGCTCGGGGCTGACGATGCGCGCCTGGGAGGCGGCTGGATACCACATTCCGCGCACCTCGCAGGAGCAGTGGAAACGGCTGCCGCGTGTTCCGGTCGGGAAGATGCGCCCGGGTGACCTGATCATTTACAAGAAGGACGCCAGCCACGTGGGGATCTACATCGGCGACGGTGCGCTGCTGCACGCCCCGCGTACCGGTCGGCAGATCACGGTCGAGGGCGCGGGAACGATGCCGATTCTGGGGGTCGTACGCCCGGACAAGTAGGCGGCGGGCCCATAGCGGGCACGTCCGCGGGGGCGAGCGAGGGTGCGCGAGGATGATCGGGGGCGATCGGTGGAATCTCGGGCGGATTTCGTCCCGCGTGCGCGCTTTTCCGGTTTCCCGCGCGTGAGCTTGGTCATGTGAAGACCGGAGAAAAGGGCCGTATAACGCCGTGAATTCCCGTTCTGGCGTGGGCATATGACAGGGGCGGATTATCGTCGGCCATTCCGTCCATCCGCACAGGGGCGCTAAGGTCCTTGTCCGAAAGCCCGGGATGACGAGCGCCCGACCACCGCGCGCCGTTCCGGGCTCAGCCATGGTGTCCGCCGCTCGGCGTGCACACCACACCCGCCCTCGGGGGAGGGAGAGGTTTTCAGCATGCCCGTAAGCGCGCCCCTGGCCGGGGCGGCGGCACAGTCCGCCGACGCGCCGGCCCGGCAGGCCGCGCAGGGACCCGGCAGCAGCCTGACCCTGCTGGTCATCGAGGACGATCCGGCCGGTGCGCTGAGCGTGCCCCGCATGCTCGACGCGTACGGCAGGCCGGTGCGGGTCCGTACGGCCCGCAACCTCACCGAGGCCGCACGGCTGCTCACGGACGATGTCCACTGCATCCTGCTGGACCTCGCACTGCCGTACGAGGTGCGGGGGGACAGCGAGGAGGCACCGTCCGAGGGATTTCCCGCGGAGCTGCCGGAGGTCGCGCCCCCGGGTGCGATACCCGGGATCGGCGGCGTCCCGGGCACCGCGGCTGCTGCGGCTCCCGCCGCCGGTGCCGTCCCCCAGCCGGGCTCCGGCGACCTCGCCGGTCCGGGTTCGGGCTCCGGCTCGGGCTCCGGTTCGGCGTCCGGCTCCGGTTCGGGATCGGGCTCCGGTGCCGGCTCGGCTTCGGACGCCGCAGCCGCGCCCGTCCCGGCGCCCGGCTCCGACGAACTGCAGATCCTGCGCCGCGTCCTGCGGATGGCGCCCCGGCACGCCGTGCTGGCGCTCACCGACGGCAGCGACGCCGAGCGCGCCGCGGAAGCCGTACGCGTCGGAGCACAGGACTATCTGTTCCGCGACGAGCTGGACGGAAGGCTGCTGATGCGCGCCATCCGGTACGCCGTCGAGCGAAAACGCGCCGACCTCGCCCAGCGCCAGCTCACCGAGACCCGTCTGCGCGCCCAGGAGAACGCCCGGCTGGAGCGCGGACTTCTGCCCCGGCCCCTGCTGGAGGGCAGCGAGCTGCGGTTCGCCGCGCGGTACCGGCCCGGTCGCTCCCGCGCCCTGCTGGGCGGCGACTTCTACGACACCGTCCGCACCTCGGACGGTGTGGTCCACGCCATGATCGGCGACGTGTGCGGCCACGGCCCCGACGAGGCGGCCCTCGGCGTGGAACTGCGCATCGCCTGGCGCGCCCTGACCTTCGCGGGGCTGAGCGGCGACGCGCTGCTGAGCACGCTGCAGAAGGTGCTGGAGAACGAGCGGGCCAGCGAGGAGATCTTCGCGACGCTGTGCACCGTCGACATCGCCGCCGACGGCCGCAGCGCGGGCGTCTGTCTGGCCGGTCACCCCTCCCCGCTGTTCGCGGGCGACAGGACGGGGACCGAGCCCCGGCTGCTGCCCGAGGACGAGAGCGGCCCCGCGCTGGGTCTGCTGCCGCAGGCACGCTGGCCGCGCCGCCAGGTCACGCTGGGGCCGTCCTGGAGCCTGCTGATGTACACGGACGGGCTGATCGAGGGCCGCGTGGATGAGGGCCGCGTGGATGAGGGCCGGGCCGACGAGGGCCCCGTGGAGAAGGGCCGTAGGCCGAGCCGGGAGCGGCTCGGACAGCAGGGCATGCTCGACATCGTCGCCGCCCGGATGGCCGAGGGCGCTCAGGGCGAGCGGCTGCTGGACGAGACGATGGACGAGGTGCGCCGCCTCAACGGAGGCGAGCTGACCGACGACGTGGCGGTCCTGCTGCTGGACAGGGGCCTGGGCCGGGGCCTGGAGCAGGACCTGGACAGGGACCGCTGAACCGGGCCCACGGGCGGGCCCAGGGGTCCCAGAGGTCACACGGACGAGCCGGGGGAGGAAGCTGTCACCGGCCGTTGAACGGCCCGTACGGACCGTCGCTGCTGCTCCCACCGCGCGGACGGCGGCCGCCGCGGCCGTTGCCCATGATCTCCTTGAGAGCCGGGCGGACGTCCACGATGTAGACGATCGTGGCGATGAGCCCGATGATCTTCAGCAGGAACATCGGCACCAGCAGATTCACCAGCACGGTGATGCCAAGGATGATCAGCCAGAACTGCTTGTTCTGCTTGTCGGTGGCCCGGTAGGCATCCTCCCGCCGCAGGGCGGCGTCCACGAAGGCGAACAGGGCCAGGGCGAGCAGCGCAACGGTGATCAGCCCGATGACTGTGGCCTGAAAGCCCGCGAACAGCATGGTGCTCACACTCCCGGTCGGTGTCGGTCCGTGGCTCGGTCGCCTCGGTTGGTGCCTCGGGTGTCGCCTTGTCGGGTGACGCGGTCTGGCAGGGGCTTTGCCGCAACCGTACCGCAGCACTGGTGGAACGGGCCGGGCCCGCGAAGGGTGCCCGGCCCGTTCCCCGCTCTGCTTCCCCCGTGGCGTCGCACGCGGATCAGGAGTCGGTCTTGGGAGCCGACTTCCGGGTGGAGGAGGTGGAGGAGGTGCTGGTCGACTTCCGCGTGGCGGCCGTCTTCTTGGCGCCGGAGGTGCCGGACGCGCTGGAGGCGGTACGGGAAGTGGCCTTGGTGCCGTTGCCGCCGGCGCTCTTGGTCGTACCGGCGGTCTTACCGGCGGTCTTACCGGCGCCGCTCTTGCCGGCTGCGCCGGTGTCGGCCTTGCCCGTCTCCTCGGCCGGCGGCTCGGCGATCTTCACCGGCTGGGCGGGCTCGCGCTCCACGGTCACCTCGGGGGAGTCGTCGTCGCTCTCGCCGCGCCAGTTCTTGACCGCCTCGCGGCCGCGCACCGCCAGCTCGTCGTACGCCTCCCGGGCCTTGATCGCGTACTCCGCCGCGACGCCGACGCTCTGCAGCGCCAGGTGCTGCGCCTGCTCGCGGAGCTTCTTGATGTCGGTGTCCAGCCCGGTCAGGGTCTCGTTCACCTTGGCCTGGGTCTCCTTGGCCTGCTGGGTGAGCCTCGCCTGGACCTCCTTGGGGTCCGCCTCCCGGACCGCGGCGAGGGCCTGCGGCGCCTCTTCGCGGATCTTGTCGACGACGCCCGCCGCGACGTAGAGGGGCTTGGTGTCGGTGAGGGTCTTGCGCAGGTCGTTCGCGATGGGCATGAGGGTTCGCCTTTCGTGGCTCAACTCGCCTGTCAGGGCCGCCTGTCGCGGCGCGCCGGGCACATCCGGCGCGGTGCGGCGACGCGGTACCGGTGGCGTGGACCGCCGCGGCCCCTGTTGTCCTTACTCCGCTTGTCGTCCTTGCTCCGCCGCCCGGGAGTCCTCGGCCGGCGGGTCCGCCGCGTCGTGGTCGGTCGCCCGCTGCGCGTTGTTCTCCTTGCGGAACGACTCGTAGATCTGGAGCAGCGCCTGCTTCTGCTGCTCGTTGATCGAGGGGTCCGCGAGGATCGCGGCGGGGACCTGCAGCAGGTCCTGCCGGTCCCGCTCGTCGAGAATCCCGGCCTGCACGTAGAGCGTCTCCGCCGAGATCCGCAGCGCCCTTGCCAGCTGCTGCAGGATCTCCGCGCTCGGCTTGCGCAGGCCGCGCTCGATCTGGCTCAGATACGGGTTCGAGACCCCGGCGGCCTCCGCGAGCTGCCGCAGCGACAGCTTCGCGGTCCGCCGTTGTTCCCGCAGGAACTCGCCGAGGTTCCCGACATTGAGCGAGGCCATGCCTCCAGAGTGCACCCGATTGCTAACTATTGCAAGCAACCCGCTTGCAAGTGTGTCCCTCCGGGCGTGTGAGCGTGGGCGACGGCCACTTTTTTGTGGGTACTTGGCAGGGGGCGGGGGCCGGGTGAGTCTGTTGGTGGCCGGTCGGGGGACCGGCCGGGTCGGCCCGGAAGGGGCGGGCAGCGGAAGGTGAGCCGGGGAGGTGGCGGGGGTGCGAAGGGCGGGCGGACAGTCAGTTGACCGGTTCCGGCCGGACGGCTCCCGGTGCCGTCGGTGCCGCCGGTGCCGTCACCGCCACCGTCGCGGACGCCGACGTTCCGGTGAGCCGTTCCAGACGGCGATGGCCCCAGTCCGACAGTGGGGCCAGTGCCTCGGCGAGGTCGCGGCCGAACGGGGTCAGCGAGTACTCGGTCTTCAACGGCAGCACGTCGTACACCTCACGGTGCACCAGGCCGTCCGTCGCCATTTCGCGGAGGGCATGAGTCAGCACCTTCTCGGTGAGGCCCGGCAGGTTTCTGCGGAGTTCGCCGGGGCGGCGCGGGCCTGACTCCAACTGCCAGAGCAGGGCGGTCTTCCACTTGCCGTCGATCACGGCGATCGCGGCGGTCACTCCGCAGACGTTGGTGTCCTGTGCACGGCTGCGCGTCATCGTCGTGCCCCTTTTATCGGCGATTGTCGCTTCATTTTGCTGTTCATCGTATTCACATGGGAGTTGAAGCATGTCCACGTCCACCCAACACGAACACGCCACCGCGCGGCTGTCTTCCGACGGCGGGCCGGAGGCAGAAGCCAATGCCGTCACCGTGCTCGGGCTCGGCCCGATGGGGCAGGAGCTGGCCGGTGCGTTCCTGGCAGCAGGGGTGCGGACGACCGTCTGGAACCGGACCCCGGGCAAGGAGAAGGAACTGGTCGAACGGGGCGCTGTGCGTGCGGCCTCGGCCGAGGAAGCCGTCGCCGCCTCGGAACTGACCGTCGTCTGCGTGGTCAACTACGACGCCTCGGACGCGATCCTGCGCCGCGACGCCGTCACCGACGCGCTCAAGGGCCGGACGGTGGTGAACCTCAGCGCGGACACCCCGGCGCGTGCCCGCGACACCGCGGAGTGGGCGGACCGGCACGGCATCCAGTACCTGGACGGCGCGATCATGACACCCGCCCCGTCCATCGGCACCCCCGACGCCGTCTTTCTGCACAGCGGCCCGCGCGAGCTGTACGAGCGGCACCTGCCCGTGCTCGAGGCGTTGGGCGGAACCCACACCCACGTCGGTTCCGAGATCAATCGCGCGGCGGCCTTCGACGTCGCCCTGCTCGACATCTTCTGGACGGCGATGGCCGGCTACGCGCACGCCGTCGCGCTGGCCCGCGCGGAGGGCATCGGGGCGCGCGAACTGGCGCCGTTCGCCCAGGGGATCGCCGCCATTCTCCCGCCGCTCTTCGAGGAGTGGGCGGGCGACGCGGACGACGGCACCTTCTCGGGCCGGATCAACCCGCTCACCTCGGGCGCCTCTTCCATGGCGCACATCGTGCACGCCTCGGAGGAGCACGGCATCGACGCCGGAGTGATGCGGGCGGTCGAGGGCTGGGCGCGGCGCACCATCGGGCTGGGGCACGGCGCGGAGGGGTTCATCCGTGTCGCGGAGGTACTGGGACGTCACTGAGCACTGCCCTCGGCCCAGCCGGGGCCCGCGCGGTGCCGCCGAGCGTTTGCCGGCCATGCCCCGACGGCACGGTGACCGTGCCGTCGGGGCATGGTGACCGTGCCGTCGGGCCCACGGTTGACCTTCCCCTTCGGGGAAGCCGCAGCATCGGCGGTGCCGTGCGGAGAGCCCGGTGAGGAGGGAGGCCGGGCATGGGTGTGGGCACGAACGCGAGTGCGGACGGCGCGGGTCGGGGTGCCGGCGGCGCGGAAGCCGGTACTCGTACGGGTGACGGCTGGTTGACCATCGGGGCCTTCGCGAAGGCGTCGCGGCTCTCGCCCAAGGCCCTGCGGCTGTACGACGAACTCGGTCTGCTGACGCCCGCCCGCGTCGATCCGGCGAGCGGCTACCGCCACTACGCCCCCGAGCAGCTCGACCGCGCCCGGCTGGTGGCCTGGCTGCGCCGCCTGGGCATGCCGCTCGCCCGCATCCGGCACGTGTGCGACCTCGCGTCGTCGGCGCCGGGCGCGGCGGCCGCCCGGGAAGTGAGGGCGTACTGGGCGGAGGCCGAGGCGGAGGTCGCCGCGCGGCGGGACCTGGTCACCTTCCTCGTCGACCATCTCTCACGGGAGGACGTGGCCCCTGTGTCCCACACTCCGAACGCACCTTTGAGCATCCGTTACGCCGCCCACTCCGACACGGGGCGTATCCGCGAGAACAACCAGGACACCGCGTACGCCGACGCGCGGTTGCTGGCCGTCGCCGACGGGTTCGGGCGCGCGGGAGGCGACGCGAGCGCCGCGGCCGTCGGCGCGCTCCGACGGCTGCGGACCGACGGGATCGCAGCGCTGCCGGCCGGTGAACTCCTCAATGCCCTGGAGAACGCCGTCGAGGAGGCGGGGCGCGCCGTCCGCGGCCTCGCGGACGCGGACGAGGCGGGCACGACCCTCACCGCGCTGCTGTGGACCGGCTCCCGGCTCGCTCTCGTCCACGTCGGGGACTCCCGCGCCTATCTGCTCCGCGACGGCGAACTCTTTCAGCTCACCGACGACCACACGCTGGTGCGCAAGCTGCTCGACGAGGGGCGGCTGAGTCCCGCTGAGGCCGACTCGTACCCGCAGCCCGCGCTGCTGGCCCGCGCGTTGACGGGCAGCGGCGGCACGCGAGCGGGCGGCACGCGAGCGCACGGCAGGCGGGCGGGCACGGCGGCCGGCGGCGCCGCCGATATGAAGCTGCGCGAAGCACGCGCGGGGGACCGGTACCTGCTCTGCTCCGACGGCCTGTCCGCGATCGTGCCGACGGCGGAGATCCGCCGGGCCGTCACCACGGTGGCCAATCCGGCGCAGGCGGTACGGGCGCTGGTCGACCTGGCCAACCAGGCCGGCGGCCCGGACAACGTGAGCTGCGTGGTCGCCGATGTGGTGGGTGCCGACGAAGTCTCACGTTGAACCGCGCCCGCCGCGCGTGCCGGGCCGTATCCGGGAGCCCCGTCCCCCGCTGTCGGCGGGACGGGGCTCCGAGGGCGGCGGTTCTAGCATGGACGGATGGAGATCTCGAAGCTGCCCGCGGAGGCGCGGAAGCGGCGCAGTGCGGAGATTCGGGCGTTCCTGCGGTCGCGGCGGGCCCGGGTGACGCCCGCGGACGTGGGTATGGCGGCCGGGAGCGGGCGGCGTACGCCGGGCCTGCGGCGGGAGGAGGTCGCGGTGCTCGCCGGAGTGGGGGTCTCCTGGTACACGTGGCTGGAGCAGGGGCGGGACATCAACGTCTCGGCCGAGGTGCTGGACGCGATCGCGCGGGTGCTGCGGCTGGACGCCGCCGAGCGCGAGCACCTGTATCTGCTGGCCGGGCTGAATCCGCCGACGGCGCTGCCCGCCGACCGGTCGGTCCCGGCCGGAATCCGCCGGGTCATCGACGGCTGGCTGCCGCGCCCCGCCTACGTCATCGACCGGCACTGGAAGCTGGTGGCCGTCAACCGGGCGGCCGGGTTGGTGTTCGGCTATGGGGAGCGCGACCACAGCTGCCTGGTCAGCTTCTTCACCAACATCCACTTCCGCGCCTCTCTCTGCGGCTGGGAGGACGCGGCACGGCAGATCGTCGGCCTCTTCCGCGCCGACGCGGCGCGCTACCCCGACGACCCGGAGTTCGGCCGGATCGCCGAGGACATGTGCGCCGTCAGCCCCACCTTCGCCACCGTCTGGGCCGAGCACCCGGTGGGGAGCGCGACCGAGGGCGTCAAGTCCCTGGTGCACCCCGCGGCGGGGGAGCTGACCTTCGACTACACGATGCTGCCGGTCGCCGACCTGCCGGGCGCGCGGCTGCTGCTGTACACCCCCGCCGAAGGGACGCCGACGCAGGAGCGGGTGGCCGCGCTGCTGGCCGGGGCACGGGACGAATCGGAGCCCGAACCGGAACCCGAACCGGTGCCGTAGCCGGCGCGGCCGATGTCTTCGGCACGGCCCCGCGCCGGGCCCGACAGCGAGGGTGGTGGTGTCGGACCCAGGCTCAGCCGGCACTGCTGCGCACGCGCGCGCCGGTCGAGGATCGTCGGCATGCAGCGATTCACGAACAGGACAGTCCTGATCACCGGCGGCACCAGCGGCATGGGGTTCGCCGCGGCACGACGACTGCTCGACGAGGGCGCCTATGTCGTCCTCACCGGACGTGACAAGGCGCGTCTGGACGCGGCGGTCGAGCGGCTCGGCGCGGCGGACGGCAGGGTTCTCGCTGTTCCGGCCGACGCCGCCTCGCTCAGCGACACCGACGCGCTGATGCGCCGTGTCGAGACCTGGCGCGGCAGCCTGGACGCGGTCTTCGCCAACGCGGGGATCGGCGTCTTCAAGCCGACCACCGAGATCACCGAGGACGACTTCGACCGGACCGTGGACGTCAACTTCAAGGGCGTCTTCTTCACCGTGCAGAAGGCGCTCCGGCTGATGCCGCAGGGCGGCGCCGTCGTCATCAACGCCTCCTGGACCCTGCACCGCGGGCTGCCCGTCGCGGCCGCCTACTCGGCCAGCAAGGCCGCGGTCCACAACCTGGCCCGGACCCTGGGCTCCGATCTGGCCCCGCGTGGCATCCGCGTCAACTCCGTCAGTCCCGGCTACATCGACACCCGCATGTGGCGGGAGGCCAACACCGACCCGGAGGCCGAGGTCCGCAACTCGGCCGAGGTGGCGCTGGGCACCCTCGGCCACCCGGACGACGTGGCGGCGGCCGTCGCCTTCCTCGCCTCCGACGACGCCGCGTACATCACCGGTCAGGACCTGATCGTGGACGGCGGCCTCGTCGGCTCGGTCCCCTCGGGAGCCTGACGGTCCGTGGCCTGCCGGCCGGGCTACGGCTCGGCTCGCGCGCCGGTGAACGCTCCGGCCCGTGCGGCGAGCGCGGCCGCGCGGGCCGCCTCGGCGGGCAGTTCCGGGTCGGGCTCGGCGTGCAGCAGCACCCGATGGTGGTAGACGGGTGCCGTCGAACTCACCACGAGTTTCCGCGCGTCCACCGGAGGGCTCAGCTCGCCGCGTCGCACCGCCCGGTCCACGACCACCTCGCAGCGCGCGTACCGCTCCTCCCAGAAGCGGCGCAGCGCCCGTGCTGCCTCCTCGGAGCGGAAGGAGGCCGCGATCAGGGCGAGCGCGAGGGACGGCTCCTCCGTCAGCGCCTGCTGCACCTCTTCGTTGAGCGCCAGCAGGTCGCCCTCCAGGGAGCCGGTGTCGGCCGGGCGCCAGTCGTCGTCGCCCGCCGCGTCGAGTACGTCGGCGAGCAGCCCGCCCACGTCCCGCCAGCGGCGGTAGACCGTCGCGCGGTGCACGCCCGATCGTGCGGCGACGGCATCGACGGTCAGGCCGTCGTAGCCATGTTCCACCAGCAGCGGGCCGACGGCCTCCAGCACCTGCTCGCGGACGCGTGCCGTACGGCCGCCGGGCCGCCGCGAGCCGGGCCGCCGGGAGCCGGGCCGCCGCGAGCCGGTCGGCGGGGGCCCGGCCGCCTCCTCTTGGCTGTCTTCGCTGTCTTGGCCGTCTTCGCTCTCTTCGCTGTGCCCGGTCTTCACCGCAGTCACGTTCCGTCCCTCTCCGCTTTCCACCCCATCCGATCCCACCCCACCCCGCCTCGTCCCCGCACTGCGAAATCCCTCTTGCCGTGGCGGCGGCACCGTGTCACTATCTTAACGCGACAGGCGTCGCTGTAAAGGTCGCCGGTCGCGCCCAGCAGAGAAGTTGCACCGACGTGGAAGAGGAACTGCCGATGCTCAACCAGAGCGTTCACCCGGTCCTGCGGTCCCTGACCGCCTCACCCTCGATCGCTTTGGAGAGCACCTGTGCCTACCCAGATCACGGCCGCGGCCGTCACGAAGTCGTACGAAGGCCGGACGGTTCTGGACGGCGTGAGCTGCGCGCTCTCCGCAGGTGAGCGGGCCGGGATCGTCGGAGAGAACGGCTCCGGCAAGACGACGCTGTTGCGCCTGTTCGCCGGGGACGAGAAGCCGGACAGCGGAGAGATCGTCCTGCACGCCGAGGGCGGTGTCGGCTACCTCCCCCAGGAAGAGACGCTGCTTCCCGAGCTGACCGTGCAGCAGGTGGTCGACGGTGCGATGAGCGAGCTGCGCGCCATGGAACAGCGCCTCCGCGCGCTGGAAGCGGCGATGGCGGAAGGCGACACCTCGGCTCTGCGGGAGTACGGCGAGTTGCTGACCGCCTTCGAACTGCGCGGGGGGTACGACGCGGAGGCCCGCGTCGAGCGCGCCCTGCACGGCCTCGGGCTGGGGCTGCTTCCCCGTGGACGAACGGTGGGCGGCCTCTCCGGCGGTGAACGGGTGCGGCTCCGGCTGGCCGCACTGCTGGCCGCGAGCCCGGAGGTCCTGCTGCTGGACGAGCCGACCAACCATCTCGACGGTGCGGCACTGCGCTGGCTCGAAGAGCATCTACGGTCCCGTCGCGGCACGACGATCGCCGTCTCGCACGACCGCACCTTCCTGGAGCGCGTGACGACGACGCTGCTGGAGGTGGATGCCGACCGCCGCCAAATCGTCCGCTACGGCAACGGGTACGCGGGCTATCTCGCCGAGAAGGCCGCGGCGCGCCGGCGCTGGGCCGAGGCGCACGAGCGCTGGCGGGCCGAGACGGAGCGGCTGCGCGAGACCGCGGCCACCACGGCGCGGCGAGTGGCGCCCGGCAGGGCGATGAAGGACGGCAACAAGATGGCGTACGACCGGGCGGCCGGACGCGTCCAGCAGTCCCTCGCCGGCCGGGTGCGCAACGCCGAGGAGCGGCTGCGCCGCATGCTGGCGGAGCCTGTGCCGCCCCCGCCCGAACCACTGCGCTTCGCACCGCCCCTGCGCGGCGCCGGGCTGCGCGGCACGGTGCTGGACGCCGAGGGGATCGGGGTCCGGGGCAGGCTGCCCCGTACGGGGCTGACCGTGGCGGCCGGCGAGCGACTGCTGGTGACGGGGCCGAACGGGGCGGGCAAGAGCACCCTGCTGGGCGTCCTGGCCGGAGAGCTGGCACCCGACACCGGCCGGGTCTCGCGCCGGGGGCGTATCGGATACCTGTCCCAGGAGCCCGAGTTCGCCGCCGAGGTCGGCGAGGGCGGGGCGACGCTGCTGGAGGCGTACGCACACGGCCGTCCCGGCTCGCTGGAGGAGCACGCCCAGCGGCTGCTGTCATTGGGGCTGTTCGCCGCCGAGCGGCTGGCCGTTCCCGTCTCGCGGCTCTCCACAGGCCAGCGGCAGCGCCTCGCGCTGGCCCGGCTGGTGACCGAACCGGCCGATGTCCTGCTGCTGGACGAGCCGACCAACCACCTCTCGCCCGCCCTGGTCGAGGAGTTGGAGGCGGCTTTGGAGGCGTACGACGGAGCGTTGGTCGTCGTCAGCCACGACCGCAGGCTGCGGCAGCGCTGGCGAGGCGCGCAGCTCGCCCTGGAGGCACCGGAAGCGTCGCTCCCCGAGACCGAGGGGACGGCCCAGGAGAGGAGCCGTTTGTGAACCCGAACCGACACGACCCCGAGACATCCACAGCCGCGCCCGCGCCGAAGGCGCCGAGTGAAGCAGCGCCGAAGGCGCCGGAAGTGGCTGTGACCACGGCGGCCGCCTTCGGTTCCGAAGCGGGCCCCTACGACGTCGTCACAGGACCGGACGGCGCGCTGTGGGTGACGCTCGTGGCGGCGGGCGCCATCGCCCGCGTCGCCCCGGACGGCAGGACGACGACGTATGCGCTGGACGCCCCCGGCTGCGGCCCCACGGTGATCACACCGGGGCCGGACGGCGCCCTGTGGTTCACCCGCACCAAGGACCACCGTATCGGCCGGATCACGGTGGCGGGCCGGGCCGAGTCCTTCGCGCTGCCGACGCCGGAGTGCGGCCCGTTCGGTATCGCGGCGGGCGCGGATGGTGCGCTCTGGTTCACCGAGACCAGCGCTCACCGCGTCGGCCGTATCACCATCGAGGGAGAGGTCACCGAGTTCCCGCTGCCGGTCGCCGAGTGCTTCCCCTCCGCCCTGGTGGCGGGACCCGACGGCGCACTGTGGTGCACGCTGAACCAGGCCGACGCGATCGCCCGGGTGGCGCTCGACGGCAGCGTCACCCTGCATCGCCTGCCCACCAAGGGCGCTGCCCCGGTGGGGATCGCCTGTGGTGAGCGGGAGCTGTGGTTCGTGGAGATCGGCGCAGGGCAACTGGGCCGGATCACCCCGGACGGCCGTATCGACGAATTCCCGCTGCCCGACCGCGAGTCCAGACCGCACGCGGTGGCCGTGGCGCCGGACGGCACCTGCTGGATCACCGAGTGGGCCGGGAACCGGGTCGCCCGCCGCGACCCGTCCGGCCATATCTCGGAGCACCCGCTGCCCGTACCGGGATCGGAGCCGCACGGCCTGACCGTGGGGCCGGACGGGACGCTCCATGTCGCCCTGGAGCTGGGGGAGGTGGTCAGGATCGGCACGGGGACCCCGTAGCGGGCTCCGGGGCGAGGGGCCATTCCCGGGCCGGCGGAAATCGGCTGGCCCGGCCGGGACGGGTTCGTCAGGGTGGAGGGATGACACGCTCGTTCGCTGGACGGTCCCGGGCTTCACCGTGGAGCGCTACCGCGACCGCCTGCGGGAGCTGCACGACCGGATCGGGGCCGAGGGCCCGTTCGTCGCGCACTCGGCGCGCTTCCTCATCGAGGCGCGCAAGCCGGCCTGATCCGGCGCCGACCCGGCCGCGTTCGTTCCCGCGCGGGTCCGTGGCTCACTCCGCGCCGAAGAGCGCCAGCAGCTCCTGCTTCTCGAACATCCGGGCCGTCTCCACGGCGGAGGGCGTGCCCGCCTGCGGGTCGGCGCCCGCCTCGACCAGAATCCGCACCACCTCGTCCTCGCCCTTGAAGACCGCGCCGGCGAGCGGGGACTGGCCCCGGTCGTTGACGCGGTCGGGGTCGGCGCCCTGCGCGAGGAGGGCGCGGACGGTCTCCGGACGGCCGTGGTAGGCGGCCAGCATCAGAAGGGTGTCGCCCTTGTCGTTGCTCAGGTTCGCCGGGACGCCCGCCTTGACGTAGGCGGCGACGGTGTCCGTGTCGCCGTGCCGGGCCAGGTCGAACACCTTCTGGGCCAGTTCCAGGACCTCGGGGTCGTGTGCGGGTTCGTCGCTCGCGGGGGTGGGTGCGTCACTCATGGGGCCAGCGTACGGAGGGAGGACGGCCGAAGGCTGCTTTGGCCGGTGTCCGGTAGGGCTCACACATGGGCCAGGGGGTCGACCGTGAGCAGTATGTCGCGTAGCGAGGCCACCACCCACTCGGCGCCGGCGCGGCGCAGCTCCCGCCCCTTGCGTTCGTTGCGTGCATAGCCCACGAAGCCGACTCCGGCGGCCCGCGCCGCCGCGACATCCCGCTCGGAGTCCCCGATCATCACCGTTTCGGCGGCCTCGGTGCCCGCCGATTCCAGGGCCCGCAGCACACAGTCCGGGTCGGGCTTCAGCTTGAGCGCGGCTCCGTCGCACACCCGGCCGCACACCCGGCTGGGGGCACTTCCCGGCCGCCGAGCGGGGGAGAATGCCTCCAGCAGCGAGCGTCCGGCGAGATAGCGCTCGACGGCCTCGGCGGAGTTGTCGGTGGCGACGGCGACCCTACGTCCCGTGGCGCACAGGGTACGTACGAGCGTGTCGGCGTATCCGGTGGGGAAGGCCACCTCGGCGGCGGCGACCTCTTCCCGCGTCAGGGACCGTTCCATCCGCTGTGCGCTCTGCGGCTCCAGCAGCGTCGGGTCGTCGAAGGCGGCGGTCAGCAGCCGCAGGGGGTCGGTGGTCTCGGGCCAGGACCCGGCGGAGCCGTCGGAGGTGGCCGCGTACGCGGCGCGGAGCCGACCGGCGACCGAGGCGGCGGTGCGCCTGGCGAAGAGGTGGCACAACGGTCCGTCGAAGTCGAATATCACGCACTGCGCCGAGCTGATCTGACGCTCCACTGCCGCCACCATCCTCTGTGTCCCCGTTCGTCGGCCGACGGGCGTACCGCCCGTACCGGCCCAGTGCCTTCGGCCAGGCAGGCAGTGATTGTCGCAGGCTCGGCCCGCGCGGTCAGCGGCTGTCGGGCCCCGATCGGCGGTCCGTGGACGCGGCGCGGAGGTCCGACCCGGCGCAGAAATCCGCGTATGCCAGTTCGACGGCGCCCGGGCTCGGTACGTCGCTCAGCTCCAGCGGCTCGGCGGCCCGTACCAGCACGTCGTGCACCAGCTTGGCCGACTGCCCCAGTTGACCGGCGAAGGCGGGCGAGTCGACGGCGTCGGCGACCGCGACAGCCTGCCGCACCACATCGGTGAAGACGGACTGGGCCCGCTTGTAGTCGAGGTAGCGCGGCAGGTCCTCGGCCAGCCGCGCGTCGGCTCCGGGCAGCAGCGGGGCGACGGTCCGCTGCCATTCCTCGACCACGCGGGCCTGCTGGGAGGCGGGGTAGCCCATCAGATACAGGTGCGTCGCCAGGTCGTAGAGCGGGTCCCCGAAGGAGGCCAGCTCCCAGTCGATGGTCCACAGCGCGTCGGCGTGATCGACGATGAAGTTGGCCCGGTGCAGGTCACCGTGGAGAAGGCAGACGGGACGGGCGCTCATCCGTGCTGCCTCTGCCGCCAGCCGCGAGCCGGGCCCCAGCGCGTCGGGCGGGATGCCGAGGCGGGCGAAGAGCGGGCCGAAGCGCGGGAGGCGTGCGCGGTAGGCGCGCTCGCGGGTGAAGTCGAGCAGCACACGCGGAAACCCGGCACTGTCGCGCTCGCCACCGCGCTCGCCGACCGTGAGCCGGCGGGCCCGTACGTCGCCGGGGCGCAGCCGGCTCAGCGAGGCGAACCGTTCCATGATCTGCCGCAGATGGACGGGTGCGACGGGCCGCCCACAGGGGGAGAGCGCCGCAAGCGTGCGGCCCTCGATGAAGCCGTGGAAGACGGTCCCGGTCGAGTGGACCCGGTGGACCGGCGGCACGCGCGGTACGCCGAGCCGGGCGAGCTCCAGCAGCAGCTCGTCCTCGGAGGCGAAGTAGCGCCGGTCGAACCAGAGGGCTCCCTGCCGGGGTTCTCCGATCTTCACCCGTCCCAGCCGGGTCAGCTCGCCCTCGGGCCGGACGACGTACCACTCGCGGTGGTAGCCGGCCAGCGGCCCGTCCACGGCGCCGACGGCTGTGGCCTGTTGCAGGGCGGGTGAGGTCATCGGCGCTGTCCTCGGGGCGGGTGGGCTGGGCCACGGAGATCACCGGGGTGCGGGAACTGTACCGGCTGCCGCCCGCCCGCCTCTCGCGGCTCCCTATCCGGTCACCCGAAGGGAAGGCATGTCACCCGAAGGCATGTCACCCGTAGGTCTGTCACCCGTAGGTCTGTCATCCGAAGGCTGTCATCCGAAGGGAACGGCGATGGTGGTCCAGAGCGAGTCGAAGAACTCCTGCGACTCCTCGACGAAGCTCGCCTCCTGTTCGTCCCGTGCTTCGGGGCCCCGGACGGAGCGGAAGAGTTTGGCGGTCAGCCCGAGGACGTCATAGAGGGCGAGCTGCTCTCCTTCGAAGGCGGCCTCCTCGTTCTTGACCACCTGGTAGTAGCCGATGAGGGCCTCGTCGCGGTTGAGCAGGTAGAGCTTGTGGGTGGGGGTGAGGGGCACCGCGCGGACGGTCAGCGAGACGTCGGTGCCGAACTGGGAGAGGGAGCTGAGGGAGTTTCTGAGGGCGTTGACGTAGGTGGTCTGTATCTGGTGCAGCCGCTCTCTGGGCTTGGGGTCTTCCGGGTCGTCTATCAGACGGGGCAGGGCCAGCCGCGCTCCGAGGCTGGGGATCAGGACGCGGGCCGTGACCGAGCGGGGGGTGAGCTGGCGGTCCATGACCTGCCGTACGGGCCAGGCCAGGGCGTTGTTGAGGGTCTCGGTGGTGAGCGAGAAGGCGTCGATGACGACGGTCTCGGACTGAAATGCCGCGTGGAGGCGGTCCGTCAGCTCCACACCGGCGCTACGGGGGGCGTCCGCGTGGTGGGTGGGTTCGGCGACGGTCGGTGAGGCGCCCCGGCCCACATGTTCCAGGAGGCCCTCCTGGGCGAGCGCGGAGAGGGCCTCGCGTACGGCGCTGCGGCCTACGGAGAACTCGGCCTCCAGCTCA
Organism: Streptomyces spirodelae; assembly: GCF_017676385.1. Taxonomy (GTDB): domain Bacteria; phylum Actinomycetota; class Actinomycetes; order Streptomycetales; family Streptomycetaceae; genus Streptomyces; species Streptomyces spirodelae. Next base: position 114,743 of record NZ_JAFFZN010000020.1, on the reverse strand, counting down.
CGCTGGGTGGGCAGGCGGGTACCGGGCTGGAGTTCCCCGCTCCGGATGCGCTCACGGAGAGTGTCGGCGACCACGTCGCGCGGGCGGCGTCCGCTTGCGGAGGTCGGCTTCCTGGTCACAGCGATGACCATACAACTTCCGGTCATCGGCCGTCAGTTGTCAGAGAGATGTTTTCGAATGGCGGACAAGTGGGCATGTAGTAATCGAGTTGGTCACCAACTTCTGAACCTGGCAGCCAGGTTCACCAACCAGTTCCGTTCTGCTCCTTGGTCGGCCCTGAGCCATCCGCCCGTCCGATGTCGCATGGGCGAACTCCGCATTCCCAGCACAGCCGTTCCTCTCGTGCCTGAGAAGGAGGGACCGCCATGCCACTCCTCGCGCTCGCCGTAGCCGTAGCCGTCGTCGCCTTCGAACAGCTCCTCCAGGTGCGCTACGGGGTCCTCGGCCTCGTGGGCTTTCTGCTGCTGAGCATCGGCATCAAGGCCCGGCACACCGGATGCAGCACCGCCGGAGCCCTGGTGATAGCCACCTTGCTGCTCCATCCCTGACCGCACGGGGCGCTCGCCCCGGCCACGGGGGCCGCTGTCATGCCGCCTTCCCCTCCCATCAACCCACGCCACGGGGAAGGCGGCTTGACGACGGCATCCGACGATTTCACCGGCTGATCCGGTGATCGGCACCACCCGAGGTCCACGCACGAGCGAAGCCTGAGGCTGCGGAGTGTGAGGGCTGTGAGAGCTGCCGGGGCTGCGGGGACTGCGGCGGCAACCGATGAGTTCTCATGGGCCGGGTGGTCTCCACTGAGCCGGGGCGGCACGCGTCTCGGCTGAGGAAAGGCAGTGCACCGTGAAGTTGGTTCTGCAGGAGTTCCTGTCGCTGGACGGCGTGGCGCAAGGTCCCGGGTCCCCGGAGGAGGACCCCAGTGACGGGTTCACGCGGGGAGGTTGGCTCGTGCCGCATCTGGACGAGGCGTTCATGCGGATCACCACGGGCTGGCTCGACGAGGTGGACGCGTTCCTGTTCGGTCGCCATACCTATGACAACTTCGCGCGCGACTGGCCGACGATGGACGATCCGGACGACCCGGCCGCCGCCAAACTCAACGGCTTGCCGAAGTATGTGGCCACACACCGTCCGATCAAGGCCGACTGGAAGCCGACCACGGTCCTGGCCGGCGACGTGCCGGCGCAGGTCGCCGAACTCAAACGGCAACCCGGGCGGGAGGTGCAGATCCACGGCAGTGCCCGGCTCGGTGCGTCGCTGCTGGCCGCCGGGCTGGTCGACGAGTTGCGGCTGATGGTCGCGCCGGTCGTCGTGGGTAGCGGCCGGCGGCTGTTTCCGGAGGAGGGTGTTCCGGCCGGTCTGCGGCTGCTGAACTGCGAGACGACACCGAGCGGAGTCACGGCGCAGGTGTACGAGTCGACCGGACTTCCTCAGTACGGGACGTACGAGGCCGGCGCGCAGTCCTGAGAACTCGGCCGTGCGAGGCGGGCGGCTTTCCGGGTGGTCGGGCTGCCTCCTAGAACACGTCCGGGCACCATGGCCGTCGGGCCGTGCGGAAAAGGACCTCCGCACGCTGTGCGGCACCCTCGCGGTGCTCGGTCAGCCGGCTCAGCGCCGCCAGCCGCATGGGCGATTCGTCCCCCAGGAACAGCGCACCGAGTTCGGAGACGTCCAGCGAGAGTTCGGGGTCTTCCGTCGTGGCCGCGCACCGCGCCCCGCCGCGCGGTCCGTCCGCCTCCAGCTTGAAGCACCCGGCCGCGTAGCCGTCCTTGTCCCGCACCTGGAGCACCAGCGAGCCCTCGACGGGGTAGCTGCGGGCGGTCAGCATGCGCGGAACGTCCAGCGGCCGTATCCACAGCCAGTCGGCGTGGGCGACGGTGCGCGCGGCGCGCGGGTCCGGCAGCAGCAGCGGCAGGACGTCGTCCGGGGCGCGCAGACCTGTCCGTACCCGCTGCACCCAGTCCATCGCCAGGACGAACCGCCACAGCGCCGCCTCCCCGGCGGCCGTGGTGGCGAACAGGTCCCGCACTGTCACGGTCTGCTCGGGCTGCTTGGCCTGCCATACGTCATCGGAGGTGTAGGACACCCCGCCCTGCGGCTGCCCGTCGGCGTCGCGGTAGACGGCGTGGAAGGCGGGCGTGTAGCCGTCGTCGGGGAAGCGCAGGTCGCCGGTGGCCAGCCGCCACCACTTCTCGTCGCGGTCGACGGCGCCCTGCCGCTGCGGCCCGGTACGGAACCGCTCGTGCACGGCGGGCAGCAGCTTCCGGAACTCGGCGGCGTCCACCAACTCGACTCGTCCGCCGTCCCCCAGGTCGGCCGGGCCGGCGTAGCGCCGGTCCAGGCCCGTACGGGAGGTCAGCACCTCCCACTCGGTGGTCCAGGCCGCCGGGCCGAAGCCGTACCGTCCGTAGATCGGGTACTCGGCCGCGATCAGGCTGGCGATCGCGTCCCCGCGCTCCTTGGCCGCGCTCAGCGCGTTCGCCATCATCCCGGTCAGCAGTCCGCGCCGCCGGTGGGTGGGAGAGACGGTGACGGCGGTGACCGCGCACGCGTCCTGCGTCGCCCCGCCGGGAACGGTCATCGCCTGCGGCATCGTCCGGAAGGTGGCCACGCATCGGCCACCGTCGAAGGCGCCCTGGACCCGGGCCAGGTCGGTGCCAAGTGCACGGACCTGCGCTTCCTCGTCGGTGACGGCCGGACCGCGGAAGAACCCGGTGGAGACGGCGCGCAGCCACTCGGGGTACTCCTCGGAACCAGCCAGAGTGCGGATCTCGACACGGTTCACCATGCGATCACGCTAGGCGCACGCCCGGGCCGGGCGCACCTTGATTTTCCCGGTTCCGCAGGTGTCCTCAGAACGCCGCGCGGACCTCGCCGACCCGCACGCCGCCGCCCAGGACCGGAACCGTCCCGATCCGCTCCAGCACCGGTGAGCTCACCCCCAGGTGGACGGAGAGCGCCCGGGCCAGCACGGGGCCCAGCGCCCGCCCTGCGCCGTCCTCGATCTTGAGCGCGAGGGCGCGCCCGTCCGGCAGCGCGAACCCCTGCACCGCCTCGGCACCCATCTTGCTGACCGCGCCGGGCAGTTCCCGCATCAGCCAGCTGTCGTGCCGGCGGGTGCCGCCCACGTACTCGGGGTGGGCGCGCATCGCCTCGGCGACCCGCCCCTCGGGGGTCTGCGGCGAGGCCAGGGCCAGCGCACGGTAGCCGCGTGCGAGGCCGGTCAGCGAGACGGCCATCAGCGGGGCACCGCAGCCGTCCACACCCGTGTGCGCCACGGGGTCGCCGGTGCTCTCCTCCAGCGTCTCGCGGACCAGCTTCTGCAGCGGGTGGTCGGGGTCGAGATAGCTGTCCACGGGCCAGCCGCCTGCCCGGCAGGCGGCGAGCATCGCGGCGTGCTTGCCGGAGCAGTCCATGGCCAGCGGGGTGCGGGTGGAGCCGGCAGCCAGGAACGCCTCCGCCTCCTCCTCGTCCAGCGGGAGGGAGGCGGGGCACTTCAGATGGGACTCGGCCAGCCCGTGCTCGGCGAGCATCGTGCGGACCAGGTCGAGCTGGAAGCCCTCCCCGGAGTGACTCGCGGCAGCCAGCGCCAGCCGTTCGCCGGCCAGCTCGAGCCCCGAGCGCAGCACAGCCGACGCCTGGAACGGCTTGTTCGCCGAGCGGGGGAAGACGGGCGCCTCCGGGTCGCCCAGCGCGCAGATGACACTTCCGTCGGCCGCCAGCACCACCAGCGAGCCCCGGTGCTGCCCCTCGGTGAAGCCGGACCTGACGACCTCGGCGAGCACGGGGAGTATCTCGGGCATCTCGGGACCTTCCAGTGGTGAACGCCGGGGTGCGGCGTACGGGGCAGACGGATGTGACCCTTCACCGTAACCGGACTCGCGACGGCGCAGAACGGACACCCCTCCCCGAACCGCACGGACGTCCCCGCCCCGAACCGCTCCGACGGCTCCCGCAGCCGCTGCGCATGCCTCTCCCCGCCTACGGCAGCAGGTCGTCCACCTGTGCCTCTCCCTCCCGGTACCGGCGGGCGATCTCCGTGCTGCACTCATCGGCCGTGTGCTGGAGGGACTGGCGGCGGCGGGAGACCTGTTGCTCGTAGCGCACGAGCCGGGCCATCGCGTCGTGCAGCTCGCCGTCGGTGCGGGCCTCGAGGTCGCTCAGCTCCACCTCGGCCAGCATCTCCTCGGCCAGCGTGCGGTACTCCTCGCTGCGCGGTGCGGCGAGTGTCACATGCCGCGCCGAGGAGCGGTGGCTGGGCGGGCCGTCGGCGAGGATCTGCGGCAGCAGGTCGAGCAGCGGTGACCCTGCCGAGCTGCGCCGGGCCACCTCGGCACGGAGGATGTCGATACGCCCCTGGAGCAGTCTGCGTACATAGCTCAGATCCGCCTCGTCCTGCTGGGCCGAGCGCCGCAGGACCCGCAGTTCGCGCAGGCACAGCGCGTGCAGATCCGGCTGCTCCGGCTCACGCAGGACCTCCAGGGCCCCGGACTGTCGCGGTGTCCGGGACCGGCCCGCTCCGGTTGTGCTCATGGGCTTGTGTCCCCTCATCCCATTGCGCGGTACTTGCTGAACGCACCGCGTGTGCGCATCGTGCCACTCTGTGCCCCTTGCGCGCACCGCTCCTCACCCGCCGGATGGTGGCCGTGCCCCCGCCGAACGGCGGCACGGCATCATGGCGGTCATGCGAGCAGTGGTGCAGAGAGTGGACGGCGCGCGCGTCACCGTGGACGGCGAGACCGTTGGTCAGATAGTCGGCGAAGGTCTGTGCGTGCTGGTCGGAGTCACGCACGACGACACGAAGGAGAAGGCGGCGCAGCTCGCGCGCAAGCTGTGGTCGGTGCGGATTCTGCACGAGGAGAAGTCGTGTTCGGACACCGGAGCGCCGCTGCTGGTGATCAGCCAGTTCACTCTCTACGGTGACGCGCGCAAGGGGCGGCGGCCCACCTGGAACGGCGCCGCGCCCGGTGATGTCGCCGAGCCCATGGTCGACGAGGTGGTCGCGCAGCTGCGGGCGCTGGGCGCCACCGTGGCGACCGGCGTCTTCGGCGCCGATATGAAGGTGTCCCTGACGAACGACGGCCCCTTCACCGTGCTGCTGGAGGTGTGAGGGCCTCTTCGGGGCCCTCAGCGGGCGGCGGGCCTCAGCGGACGGCGGGCCTCAGCGGACGGCGGAGTGGACGGCGCCCCCGGGAAGCGGCGGCTCAGCGGACGCCCCCCGGGGAGCGGCGGGCCTCAGGGAGCGACGACCACTTCCTGCGCGGCGGCGGTGGCGTCCGGGCCGACGATCAGCTCCGCGTCCGGATCGACGTTCCGCTTCACCAGCGCCAGCGCGATCGGCCCCAGCTCGTGGTGGCGGGCCGAGGTGGTGACGAACCCGATCTGCCGCCCCTCCAGGCCCTGGGCCGCGAGCCGTACGGCGTCGCCGTGCACCGGGAGGCGTACCTCGCTGCCGTCCAGGTGCAGAAAGACCAGCCGCCGGGGCGGTTTCCCCAGGTTGTGGACGCGCGCCACCGTCTCCTGGCCGCGGTAGCAACCCTTCTCCAGGTGCACGGCGGAGCCGATCCAGCCCACCTCATGGGGGATGGTCCGGTGGTCGGTCTCCATGCCCAGCCGGGGCCGCCGCGCCTCGACGCGCAGCGCCTCGTAGGCGAGCACCCCGACGGCCGGCCCGTGAGCGGCGGCGAAGCCGGTCAGCTCGCCGCGCGGCAGGAACAGGTCACGCCCGAACGAGGTCTCCCGCACGGCCAGGGCGCTGTCCGGCACCTCGGCGATGGATCCTGCGGGCAGGTGGACGACGGCCACGTCCGGCGTCCGGTCGGCGATCTCGACGCGGTAGAAGAACCGCATGCTCTCCAGGTAGGCGATCAGCTCGCCCTGCTTGCCGGGCTCGGTGTGCATCCACACCGTCGTCCCGTCGTCCACGAGTTGCAGCGCCTGTTCGATGTGCCCGTTCGCGGAGAGGATCAGCGCGTCGGTGGCCTGTCCGGGCGGGAGCTTTTCCACGTGCTGGGTCAGCAACAGGTGCAGCCAGGAGAGCCGGTCCTCGCCGGAGACGGTGACCACGCCGCGGTGTGACAGGTCCACGAATCCGGTCCCGTCGGCGAGGGCGCGCTGCTCCTTGAACAGGTCGCCGTAGTGGGCCGCCACGCCCGCGTCGGGGGCTTCGGCCGCCACCGCGCCGGGCAGGGTCAGCAGCGGGCTGGGGGCGGGAGCGGGGGCGCTGTTGCTCGAACTGCTGGAGGACATACGCCCAGCCTACGACGGGCTACGCGGCGCCCCGCGGCTTGCCGGCGGCCGGTCCGGTCCCGCCGCCCTGGCGGTCCCCCTCGGCACCGTGGTCCCCGTCGGCGTCGTCCCCGTCGGCACCGGCGTCCCCCTCGGCACCGGCGGCCCCGCCGGACTCCGCGCCGCACTTCTCGCACTGCCCGAAGATCGCGAAGTGCTTCATGTCCGTCTCGAAGCCGAAGCGTTCCCGCAGGGCCGTGGTGAAGGGCTCGGCGACGGACAGATCGGCCTCGATGACATCGGTGCAGTCCCGGCAGACCAGGTGCATATGGTGATGCCGGTCGGCCAGGTGGTAGGTGGGCGCGCCGTGCCCGAGGTGCGCGTGGGAGACCAGGCCCAGCTCCTCCAGCAGCTCCAGCGTGCGGTAGACCGTCGAGATGTTGACGCTGCCGGCCGTGCGGCGGACCTCGGCGAGGATGTCGTCGGGGGTCGAGTGCTCCAGCTTGTCCACGGCCTCCAGCACGAGCTGGCGCTGCGGAGTGAGCCGGTATCCGCGCGCCCTGAGGTCGCTCTGCCAGTCGGTGGTAGCCACGGGGTCCAGTGTAGAAGCGGCGCGGGCCCGGGTGCCCCCGTGGCACCCGGACCCGCGCTACTGGAAGAAGAAGGCGATCAGTTCTGGCCGGCCTTCTTCCGCTTGGCGGCGAAGACGGCCAGGCCACCGATCACGACGAGCGCACCCGCACCGCCGACGAGCAGCGGCGTGTTGGAACTGCTGCCGGTCTCGGCGAGGTCGCCGCCCTTGTCGCTGTCGCCCTTGTCGGAGCCGCCCGCCGGCGCCGGGGTGTTGGCGTCGGAGGCGTCGTCGCTGGGCTTGGACGGCTTGCTGGTGGGCTTCTGCGTGGGCTCCGAGGGCTTCGACGGCTTGTCGGAGGGCTTCTCGGTCGGCTTCTGGGTGGGCTTCTCGGTCGGCTTGGGCTTGTCGGGGTTCCAGTCCGGAGCGTTGACCGAGTACTTCATGGTCTTGGTGTTGTTGCTGGTGTCCGGGTCCGGCTTGTCGCCCTTGATGCTGGTGCGCAGCGTCTGCTTCTCGCCGGAGATGAAGCCCGGGATGTTGACGACCTCGGCCTCGTCGTTGTCCGCCTTCAGGTCGAACGAGACGACGACCTGCTTCTCGCTGAGGGACTTGACGGTGAGGTTGTGGTTGTACGCCTTGCCCCCTTCGAGGTCCCGCTTGAAGGACGGCTTGTTGCCGTTCTTACGGGTGTCGAAGTGGACGTTCTTGACCCCCGTGACGGTGAGGGTTGCCCGGGTGGCTTCGGGGCCGGTGTTGCCCACCGTGATCGAGAAGCCGTCCTTGACCTCGCCGGTGCTCCGGTTGTACAGGAAGCCGGTCGCGGCACCGGAGTGGAGGTCGGCGCCGCTGTCGTACGCGAACGCGCCTGCTGCGGTGGCCAGTTGGGCGACACCGAGTCCGCCGAGCAGCGCAGCGGTGGCGGCGGCGGAAGTAATGCGAGAACGATTCACAGAAGTGCCTTTTCCCCGTTGGGCAGCCGAGCGCAGCGGCGAGCGGGCGCGGGAAACGCGCGGCTCGGCCTCGCCGGCACTCGAGCCGGTGAATGGATTGACGCCATTCTTATCACTCGGAGGCACGCATTAGCTTGTCGACGCAGGGCGACCGGCACGGGACCCTATGCATTCGCGCAGGCTGTGACCTGGGGGTTCGCCACGCTCGCGGGGGTGAAAGAGAGTTCCCGAACCCCGCCGTGAACAAGGCGCTATTTCACAGCTTTCACAATCGTGACACCGTCGAGACGTCCGACGACTTGTCAGTTTCCCGGCCGGTGGGGGGCTGTTCAGCAAACAACAATCAACGAGCCGGGCAGCGGTCTGCCGACGGCAGTCCCGAAAAGCGTCAGCGGAAAAAAGCGATTCCGTCGTCGGGAAGATCCACGACGTCCTTGGCCCATTCCTTGGGGTCGACGATCTTCTTCAGATGCGCCGACATATAAGGCCGCAGCGGCACCTGGGGCGTGGCCTTCTCGCCCACCCACATCAGGTCGCCGTTCACATAGCCGTACAGCCGCTTGCCACCGCTGTACTCGCCCGCGGCGGCGGTGCGGGCCACCGCGTCGGTCGCCAGATCGATCTGGGGCTTCTTCTCGGCCAGCTCGCCGTACCAGACCTCCGCGATGCCCTGATCGCGGATCATCACGACCTCGACCTTGCGGTCCTTGTCGATCCGCCAGTAGCCCGTCTCCGTCTCCAGCGGTCGGACCTTCTTCCCCTCGGCGTCCAGCTCCCAGGAGTGCGAGGTGTACTCCAGGAAGTCACGCCCGTCGTGGGTGAAGGTGAGCTCCTGCCCGAAATTGCACTTGCTCTCCTCGCCCTGCTCGCCGCTCTGCGTGGTTTCGAGCGCGGCCACGCCGGCCCCGGTCCAGTTGCCGAGGAGGAAGGCGAGGGGGACGAGGTCCGGGTGGAGGTCGGACGGAATCTCGATCATGGAGCTGGTCGATCCCTAGCTGTGGCGGGGGTGGCGAGCGCTCAGCGCTGGCCCTGGTAGAGCTTCTTGAAGGTCAGCCCCGCGAAGGCCACGGTGCCGATGCAGACCAGGACCATCAGGGCGGTGAAGAATGCCTCAAGCACGGGGTGGGTCTCCTTGCGCGGTGTTCGGTGACGCGACCGAGTCTAGTCGTGGTCGCCGGGAACGGCCCTGTGAGGGGTCCCTCAGCGGAGCCCTCGGCCAGTGGCCTCTGCAGACGCCCCAGCAGACGCCCCAGTGAGCGACTCGGCAAACGACTCGGCGCACGACTCAGTAGACGAGGGCCTGCACGCCCTCGGGCATGATCTCGCTCACGAACAGCTGAGCGCCCGCGATGCGGACCCCTTCGATGACGTCCTTCTCCTCGATGCCCCTGCGGGCCGCGCACTGGGTGCACAGGGTGATACGGCCGCCCGCCTGGACCGCTGCCATCAGATCGGGCAGCGGCGCCGCGTGCGGCAGCTCGAACTCCGCGGCGCGCCCCGGGAGGGCGAACCAGGCGGACTCGCCGGTCAGCCACAGGCTCACTTCGGTGCCGCTGGCCGCCGCGACGGAGGCCACCGTGAATGCCTGCGAACACCTCTCGGGCGCGTCCGCGCCCGCGGTGACCTTGATGACGAGCTTGCTCCGGGATGCCATACGTCAAGCATATGGGGGCTCCGTCCCTGGGCCCCGCCGCCGGGACCCAGGGACGGAGCCCCCGGGGGGAAGAGCTGGGTCAGACCGCGATGGTGACCTCGGCGAGCCCGCCGTCCTGGGCCACAACGGTCCGGTCGGCGGTGCCGCCGGGCACCAGCGCGCGGACCGTCCAGGTGCCCTCGGCCGCGTAGAAGCGGAACTGGCCGGTGGCGGAGGTCGGAACCTCCGCGGTGAACTCACCGGTCGAGTCCAGCAGCCGCACGTAACCGGTGACGGGCTCCCCGTCACGGGTCACGCTGCCCTGGATGGTGGTCTCACCGGGCTTGATGGTGGAGGCGTCGGGGCCGCCGGTCTGTGCTCCGCACATCAGAGGGGGTCCTTTCGGGAGGGAGGGGAGGGCCCGCGGTGGCCGCGAGGGTCAGTTGGAGCCGAGCTCGACGGGGACGCCGACGAGCGAGCCGTACTCGGTCCAGGAACCGTCGTAGTTCTTGACGTTCTCCTGGCCCAGCAGCTCGTGGAGCACGAACCAGGTGTGCGCGGAGCGCTCACCGATGCGGCAGTAGGCGATGGTGTCCTTGCCCAGGTCGACGCCCTCGGCCTGGTACAGCTCCGTGAGCTCGTCGTCGGACTTGAAGGTGCCGTCGTCGTTGGCCGACTTCGACCAGGGGATGTTGCGGGCGCTGGGCACGTGGCCCGGACGCTGCGACTGCTCCTGCGGCAGGTGGGCCGGGGCCAGCAGCTTGCCGCTGAACTCGTCGGGAGAGCGCACGTCCACCAGATTCTTGCTGCCGATCGCGTCGACGACCTCGTCGCGGAAGGCGCGGATGGAGGTGTCCTGCGGCTTGGCCTTGTACGCGGTGGCCGGGCGCTCGGGCACCTCGGCGACCAGGTCGCGGGAGTCCAGCTCCCACTTCTTGCGGCCGCCGTCGAGGAGCTTGACGTCCTGGTGGCCGTAGAGCTTGAAGTACCAGTAGGCGTAGGCGGCGAACCAGTTGTTGTTGCCGCCGTAGAGCACGACGGTGTCGTCGTTGGCGATGCCCTTGGCGGACAGCAGCTTCTCGAAGCCTTCCTGATCCACGAAGTCGCGGCGCACCGGGTCCTGGAGGTCCTGCTTCCAGTCGATGCGGATCGCGTTCTTGATGTGGTTCTTGTCGTAGGCCGAGGTGTCCTCGTCGACCTCGACGATCACCACCTTCGGGTCGTCGATGTGGGCCTCGACCCAGTCGGCGTCGACCAGAACGTCGCTGCGGCTCATGCTGTCTCTCCTCGTGAGGTGGGTGGATGCGGCGGAAGGCGGGCGAACAGGGGTACGCGTACGCGGCGGCACCGGCGGCGCCGTTGTGGGCCGGGCGCACGATGTCGTGTGGCCGTTGCTGTGCGCCGTGCGCCGTGCGCGCTGCGGTGCGCGCGGAGTCGTATGCGGAACTGCTCTGCGGCGCGCTGCGGGGGCGGCGCCGGAGGCGCTGTGCGTCGGCGGAACGCGCGGACGGTCAGCGGGTCAGCGGGAGCCGCGACAGAGCATGGCGGCGATGCGGCACAGGTCCACTGCCCGGCGCTTCGTGAGGTCCGCCTGTCGCTTCATACGGTCGATCGTAAGGACGAGGGCGGCCCCGTGTCACCGCCGATCCGCGATGTGAGACGGGTTCGTCCGCCATGTGGGAGTGATCGCGGGGGGAGGGGCCGGGGTGACGCGCCCCGGGCTCCCGCAGTCTCGAATACCGGACGTCAGGTCTCGCGCCTGCGCCCCGTCAGGGGCGCGGGGAACTGCTCCCCCAGCCTCTGGCCGGGAGGTGCCCCCAGTGACCACAACAAGCCCACAGCCTGCGACGCGCAGCAAGGGGCAGCCCCTGCTCAGCCGGCCGGAAAGGCATCCGTGTGCTCAGCCGGCCAGATGGACATCCGTGCCGGACATGGAGACGTCCACACCTTCCTTCGTGGTCTCGACCTTCTCCAGCTTCAGCCCCTCGGGCAGCCGGTCGATCGTGCGATCGAAGTCGATCTTCTTGCGGATCGCTTCCTCGACGCCGGGGATCTTCGAGCCGGGAACCTCGTCGGCGTGCAGCCGCACCGTGTTGCCGCCCGTCACGCTGACGGTGCTGTAGACGCTCCGCTCCAGGGTGCGGCCCACCATCGGGAGGGCCACCGCGGCGCTGACCTTCACCTGGTCCTTGCCGGAAGTGCTCTTGCCGCCGTAGCTGACCCGCACGCCGTCGTCCGCCGCCTTGGTCAGATCGGCGTAGGACAGATGCACGGTGCCGGTGGCCCGCTCGGCGACCGCGGAGCCGAAGTTGTTCGACAGCTTCACGTCGCGGGCCTCCATGCTCACCTTGCTCAGCCGCACCTGGCGGTCGCTGGTGGTGGCGGTGACGCCCTCGACCTCGACCTTCACCTTGTCAAGGTCCTTGGCGAGTACCTGGGTCAGGAAGGGGAAGCCCTCGATGGACACGGACGGTTCCCCGGACGAGGCGGAACCGAGCCGGCCCTTCAGCTTCTTCGCCACCTCGTCCTCCGCGAGGTTCACCGCGACGCGGTCGGCCGCCACGAAGAGCCCGGCGAGTACCACCAGGATCACAAGCAGTATGCGAAGTGCGCGCATCGCGTCCGTATCCCCCCAGGAGTCGGCTGGCCACGAGCCGGTCGGCCAAGTCGGCCGACTAGCTGCGAGCGTAACCCGCAAGGAGCGGTATCAGGCCAGGGGCTGGTGTGACGGACGAGGTCGGTGGGGCGTTGTTACAGCAGGTTGCGGCCCAGCAGATACAGCGCCGGAGTGGCCAGGGTGAGGGGGAGCGCGACGCCCGCCGTCATGTGCACGAACCGGGAGGGCCAGTCGTAACTGGCCACCCGCAGGCCCAGCAGCGCACAGACGCCCGCGCCCAGGCCGGTCAGCGCGCCCGGGACCGTGTCCACCCCCGTGAGCTGGCCCGTCGCAGCTCCGGCCCCCGCCGCAGCGGCGAGCGCGAACAGCACCGAGACCGGGGCGGGCAGCGGAACGGCGCGTGCGAGCGTTCCCACCGCGACGGCGGCCGCACCCACCGTCACGGCGTCGGGCTCGGTGGGGAGCAGACCGGCGGCCAGCACGGTCAGACCGATGGCGGCGAAGCCCGCGGTGAGCGCGTACAGGCGCTCGTCGGGGCTGGAGTTGTTGCGCAACTGCAGCACGAGCGAGAGCACGCACCAGACACCTGCCGCGCCGAGCAGCACCGTCGGCGCGTTCGCCGAGCCGTCGGTCAGCAGCAGCCCGGCGTCGGCCGTCAGCCCCGCGACGAACGCCAGCGCGATGCCCTGCCGGGCCGGCCACATCCCGTTCAGCCGATACCAGCCCGCCGCTGTCAGCGCCTGGAGAAGTACGAGGGCACCGGTGAGCGCCCCCTGCCCCAGCGGCGCGGTGACCGCGAGCAGCGCCGCCAGCACCGTGGTGACGGCCGCGGGCTGGAAGCCCGGCGCGATGATCGGCGACCCGGTGCGCTGCCGCGCCCCCGCCGGTGCCGACGGCACGCCGACGGCCGACGGTGCGCCGGCGGCCTCCGGGCCCGGGTCGGGCTGCGGCTGCGGGGCCGGGGCGGGAGCCTGCACGCCGTAGGGCTGAGGCTGAGGCCGGGGTCCCGGCTGCGGTTGCGGTTGCGGCTGTGGCTGTGGCTGGGCTTGGGGCTGGGGCATCGGCATCGGTTCGGAGCGGTCTTCCGGTGGGAGGGGTCCGGGAGCCCCGGGCCAGGGCGTGCCGACGGGTTCGGGCAGCGGCTGGTGCGCCGACGGTGCCTCATGGGGCCGTACGCCGGGGTCCCAGGAGGCCCCCTGTGACAGCTGCGGCGGCTGCGGGAGGTGGGGCGGCGGCGGTGCGTCGGCCCGGGTCACCTCGTAGGTGACGTCGTACGCCGGGGCCGCCGGGTCATACGAGGCGTCGTACGGCGCGTTGTACGTCGCGTCATGCGTCCCGTCGTGTGCCGCCTGGTAGGAGCCGTCATACGCGGAGGCGCCGTCGTACGCGCCCCGGTGCGCCCCGTAGGGGTCCTCGTACCGGTCCTCGTTCATCGGGCGCCTCCGGCGAACGGGGGGAGGACCTCGACGGTGCCGCCCTCGCTGAGCTGAACGGTCTCGTGGGTGCGGGTGCCGACCGGGTCGCCGTCCACCAGGAAGGAGCAGCGCAGTAGTACGCGTGCGAACTCGGGCCGCTCTGCGTGCCGCTCTCGCGCGCGCCGTAGCGCGTCCGCGAGGGTGCCGGCGTCGTACGGCTCCTCGGCGGTGCCTGCCGCGGCCTTCGCCGCCGCCCAGTAGCGGATCGTGCCGCTGGCCATGGTGGGTCCCTCTCAGCCGTCCGTGCCCTCGGTGGCGTCCGGTAGGTGATCCGGTGTGCGGCTTACATGATGGGCCCTCGCGGCCGGTGCTTGTAGCCGGGTCGCCGCCCAGTCGGCGATCCGGTCCAGCAGCGCGGCGTCGGCGGAGTTCTCCGCGTGGCCGAAACCGGGCAGCAGCCACAGCTCGGACGCTTCCGGGTCCGCCGCCTCGGCGAGGGCGAGGGGATGGTCGACAGGGAAGTAGGGGTCCTGGTCGCCGTGTACGACCAGCAGCGGTACGGGGGCGATCAGCGGGGCCGCGGCGACGGGCGAGAGGGGGACCGGGTCCCAGTCCCGGTGGTGGACGCGGGTGCGGAGCCCGTAGCGCGAGACGAGGCGGCCGAGGGGGTGCTGGATGGCCCAGTGCAGCCGCCGCATCGGCGCCGTGCCGCGGTAGTACCAGCGCGCGGGTGCGCTGACGGCGACCACGGCGTCGGCGTACGCGTCACTCCGCGCGTCTCCTGCGTCGTGTGCGCCGCCCCGGGCGGGTGTGCGCGCGACTGTGCGCCCCCTGTGCATCACCGGATCGGAGGTTGACGCTGGGTGACCGGCGGGGTGCCCGGCGCCGCGTTCGGTGCCGCGTTCGGCGCGGTGCAGCGCCCCGGCGCGGTGCAGCGCCCCGTGCCGCAGGACGACGGAGCCACCCATCGAGAAGCCGACGGTCGCCACCCGGCGGTGTCCGAACGTACGGGCCCACGCCACGGCGGCCGCCAGGTCCAGTACCTCCAGGTCACCCACGGTCGAGCGCCCGCCCGAGCGGCCGTGGCCCCGGAAGGAGAAGGTCACGACGGCCGCGTACCGGGTGAACGCGGTGGCCGCCCGGCGCAGCGCGGGCCGGTCGAGGGAGCCGGTGAAACCGTGCGCCACCACGATCACGCCCGGGTCCCCGGCCGCTTCGGCGCCGGTGGCCCTGCCCGCGTACGGCTCGTACTCGGCCTCGATGCGGACCCCGTCCGCCGCCCGCAACACGGTGCGAACCGCACCCATAGGGAAACTCTCCGTAATGGTCTGCTGGTGATCGCGAGCGACATCACATGCCGCTCGGTCCCTCGTCCGGGTATTCTGCTCTGCAAGCAGGATCCGGGCAGCGTCGCCCCCGGGTCCTTTTGTGCTTTCTGGGGGTCGGGGCCGGTGGGACAGGCCGCGGCCCGGCCCTCGGGCAGTGCCGTACGAAGCAGTGCCGCCATATTCCCCCGGGCCATGTCCCGGGTGGCGCCCGGGACGCGGGGCGCCAGGAGGGAACTCGACGTCATGGGCAAGCGAACCGTGCAGAACCGAGACCGGAACCGAGGCCGTTCGAAAGCGCACCAACCACGTGGCACGTGGACCCTCGTGCAGAGGGGTGTCATCGCATGAGTTCACTGCTTCTTCTCACCAACGCACTCCAGCCCTCCTCCGAGGTGCTGCCCGCGCTGGGGCTGCTCCTGCACAACGTGCGGGTCGCCCCCGCCGAGGGGCCCGCGCTGGTGGACGCGCCGTCCGCCGATGTGATCCTCGTCGACGGCCGTCGCGACCTGCCGCAGGTCAGGTCGCTGTGCCAGCTGCTGCGCTCGACCGGGCCCGGCTGTCCGCTGATGCTGATCGTCACGGAGGGCGGGCTCGCCGCCGTCACGGCGGAGTGGGGCGTGGACGACGTCCTGCTGGAGACCGCGGGCCCCGCCGAGGTGGAGGCCCGGCTGCGGCTGGCCACCGGCCGCCGACAGGTCGCAGCGGACGACAGTCCGATGGAGATCCGCAACGGTGATCTGTCGGTCGACGAGGCGACCTACAGCGCCAAGCTGAAGGGCCGCATCCTGGATCTGACCTTCAAGGAGTTCGAGCTGCTGAAGTTCCTCGCGCAGCACCCCGGGCGGGTCTTCACCCGCGCCCAGCTGCTCCAGGAGGTGTGGGGGTACGACTACTTCGGCGGCACCCGCACCGTGGATGTCCATGTGCGGCGGCTGCGCGCGAAGCTCGGGCCCGAGCACGAGGCGCTGATCGGGACCGTACGCAATGTGGGCTACCGCTTCGTCGCTCCCGAGAAGGGGGCCGAGAAGAGCGAGGGCCCGGCCGAGTCCGTCGCGGATGAGGCGGAGCGTGTCACGAGGGAGGCCGCCGGGACTTCCCGCCGCAACGGCGACTGATCACGACGTACCTGTCCGGCGGTGCCGAACGACCCGTACTGCGGGTGGGTTCGGCACCGCCGGGTACGTACGCTTCGGCTGATCGCCGTCGCGGCGGGGGAGAGGGTGGCTC
Organism: Streptomyces spirodelae; assembly: GCF_017676385.1. Classification (GTDB taxonomy): domain Bacteria; phylum Actinomycetota; class Actinomycetes; order Streptomycetales; family Streptomycetaceae; genus Streptomyces; species Streptomyces spirodelae. The sequence continues at coordinate 98,768 of NZ_JAFFZN010000020.1, read as the reverse complement.
ATCCCGCGTAGACTCTCGGCGTGGCCAAGGTGACGCGGGACGACGTGGCGAGGGTGGCGGGGACCTCGACAGCCGTTGTCAGTTATGTGATCAACAACGGTCCCCGTCCGGTCGCGCCGGCGACCCGCGAGCGGGTGCTCGCGGCGATCAAGGAGTTGGGGTACCGCCCCGACCGGGTGGCGCAGGCCATGGCGTCGCGGCGTACCGACCTCATAGGGCTGGTCGTCCCGGACGCCCGCCAGCCGTTCTTCGCGGAGATGGCGCATGCCGTCGAACGCGCGGCGGCCGAGCGCGGCAAGATGGTGCTGGTCGGCAATTCGGACTATCTGGACGAGCGCGAGGTGCACTACCTGCGCGCTTTCCTCGGTATGCGGGTCTCAGGGCTCATCCTGATCAGCGCGGGGCCCAGCGAGCACGCGGCCACGGAGATCGACGCGTGGGACGCCCGCGTCGTGCTGATGCACCGGCGGCCCGAGGCCATCGACGACGTCGCCGTCGTCCTCGACGACATGGGCGGCGCCCAGCTGGCCACCCGGCATCTGCTGGAGCACGGGCACGACTACGTGGCCTGCCTCGGCGGGATGGAGTCCACGCCGAAGCACGGGGACCCGGTCACCGACCACGTCGAGGGCTGGAGCCGGGCGATGAGGGAGGCGGGCAAGTCCGTCGAGGGCCGCCTCTTCCAGGCCCCGTACAACCGGTACGACACCTACCGGGTCGCACTGGACCTGCTGCGCGGCCCGGACCGTCCCACCGCGCTGTTCTGCGCCACCGACGACCAGGCCATCGGAGTGCTGCGCGCGGCGCGCGAGCTGGGCATCGACGTGCCCGGCGAGCTGGCGGTCGCCGGGTTCGACGACGTGAAGGAGGCGGGGCTGACCGATCCCCCACTGACCACCGTCGGCTCGGACCGCGAGGCGATGGCGAAGGCGGCCGTCGACCTGGTGCTGGACGAGTCGCTGCGGATTCCCGGCACCCGCAACGGCGGGGTGCCCGGCAGCAAGGGCCGGGTGCGGCAGTTTCCGTCAGGGCTCGTCATCCGCCGCTCCTGCGGCTGCGACCCGGCATAACTCGGGGGTTTCTCAGGGCCTCTTCAGAGAGCTCTCATATTGCGGAGCCACCCTCAGGGGCATGGAGAACTTCGAGCGGGAGAACCCGCAGGACTCGCGGCACTCGCAGCACGCGCAGGGCACAGCCTCCTTCGGTGCCGTGCCTCCGCCTCCGGCCGAGCCGCCGTACGCCACGTTCCCCACGCACGAGGGCGGCCCCCACCCGCGGCGGCGCCGGATGCGGCGGCCCGCCGCGCTGCTGAGCGCCGTGGCGCTGGCCGCAGCGGTGATCGGCGGAGGCACCGCGTACGGCATGGAGCAGCTGTTGGGCGGCGACGGCGGGACGAGCGTGGCGGCGCCCACCGCCAGCGGCAGCAACGCGACAGCGCAGGGCAAGGTCTCCCAGGTGGTGGAGAGCGTCAAGGACAGCGTGGTGGAGATCAAGGCGACCGGCGGCTCGGGGCAGTCGACCGGCTCGGGCGTCATCATCACCAAGGACGGCCAGATCCTCACCAATAACCATGTCGTCTCCGGTGCCGACACCGTGAAGGTCACCTTCAGCGACGGCAGGACCGCGCGGGCGAAGGTGGTGGGCACCGACGCCGACAAGGACCTGGCGCTGCTCAAGGTGGACGGGCAGAGCGATCTCAAGCCCGCCGCGCTCGGCGACTCCGACGCGGTCGGCGTCGGGGACCAGGTGGTCGCCATCGGCTCGCCCGAGGGCCTGTCGAACACCGTGACCAGCGGCATCGTCTCCGCCAAGGACCGCGAGGTGAAGGTCCCCAAGGCGGACGGCGACCAGAATGAACTGCAGGGCGGCCAGGGGAACGGCGACGGCTGGCCGTTCGAGTTCGGCGGCGGCCAGTACAACGGCGGTGTCCAGGGGGAGACCACCACCTACAAGGCCATTCAGACCGACGCCTCCCTCAACCCGGGCAACTCCGGGGGCCCGCTGTTCAACATGGCCGGGCAGGTCATCGGCATAAACTCGGCCATCTTCTCGTCCGGTTCGGGCAATGGACAGGCGCCCCAGGCCAGCGCGGGCAGCGTCGGGCTCGGCTTCGCCATCCCGGTCAACGACGTGAAGCAGGACCTGGACTCGCTGCGGGACGGCGGTGCATGACGCTCCCGCAGGTGAGGGCGGTGCCAAGCTGGTGACCATGCCCGCCGAGACGCAGACGAAACAGACCATCCTCGTCGTGGACGACGAGCCCGCCGTCCGTGACGCGCTCCGCCGCAGCCTGAGCTTCGAGGGGTACGAGACACTGCTGGCTGCCGACGGCGCCGAGGCCCTGGAGAAGGTGGCCGAGCACCAGCCCGATCTGATCGTGCTCGACGTGCTGATGCCCCGGATGGACGGACTGACGGCCGCGCGCAGGCTGCGGGCCACCGGGGTGCGGGTGCCCGTACTGATGCTGACAGCGCGCGACACCGTCGGCGACCGCGTCACCGGGCTGGACGCGGGAGCCGACGACTACCTCGTCAAACCGTTCGAACTGGACGAACTCCTCGCCCGCGTCCGCGCCTTGCTGCGGCGCAGCTCCTACGCGCGCGCCCAGGCGCAGGCCGAGGCGGCCCAGGAGCCGGAGACGCTGACCTTCGCCGACCTGCGGATGGACCTGCTCACCCGGGAGGTCACCCGGGGCGAGCGGTCTGTGGAGCTGACGCGTACCGAGTACACGCTGCTGGAGATGTTCCTGGCCCACCCGCGTCAGGTGCTCACCAGGGAGCAGATCCTCAAGGCCGTCTGGGGCTTCGACTTCGAGCCGTCGTCCAACTCGCTGGATGTGTATGTGATGTACCTGCGGCGCAAGACCGAGGCGGGCGGCGAGCCGCGCCTGGTGCACACGGTGCGCGGCGTGGGCTATGTGCTGCGGGACGAGGCGTGAGCTCTCCGCGCAGCACGCTGTTCCGGCTGCGGCGCCGGAGCGCCCGGGCCGTCTCCATGCCGCTGCGCGGACGCCTGGCGCTGCTGGCCGCCACCACGGTCGCGCTGGCGGTCGCCGCCTGCGCGCTGGCCTGCTGGTTCCTCGTACGCGCGCAGCTGCTGGGCTCCCTGGACGACTCGCTGCGTGACACCTCCGTCTCGCCCGGCACCGTCGTCGACCGGGTGCAGTCCGGGCAGTGCACACCGCCCGACCGGCCCGCGCCCAACCCCTTCGGCGCCACCGTGCAGGTGGTGGACACCTCCGGCAGCAGCTGCGTGATCGTCGGGCGGAAGCTGGATGTGACCGACGCGGATGTGCGGGTGGCCGAGCGGGGCCGGCGCGAGTCCCTGCACACGGCGCGCGCCACCAACGGCACCGAGTACCGGGTGCGCACCACCCCCGTGGCGGGCACCAACCTCGCGGTTTCGGTGGCCCGGCCGATGGCCGAGATCGACGAGTCGCTCCGCAACCTCGCGCTGATCCTCTCCCTGGTCGGCGGCGCGGGTGTGCTGGGTGCGGCGGGCGCCGGCGTCGCACTGGCCCGCGCCGGGCTGCGGCCCGTCGACCGGCTCACCGAGGCCGTCGAGCACATCGCCCGCACCGAGGATCTGGCAGTGCGCATCCCCACGGACGGGCACGACGAGATCGCCCGGCTCTCCCGCTCCTTCAACGCCATGACCGAGGCGCTGGCCTCCTCGCGCGAGCTGCAGCAGCAACTGATCGCGGACGCGGGCCACGAGCTGCGCACCCCGCTGACGTCGCTGCGCACCAACATCGATCTGCTGGTGCGCAGCGAGGAGACCGGGCGGGCACTGCCCGAGGAGGACCGCAGGGAACTGCTGACGTCCGTGCAGGCGCAGATGGCCGAGCTGGCCGACCTCATCGGCGACCTGCAGGAGCTCTCGCGTCCGCAGGCCGCGCCCGAGGCCGAGGGGAGCGTCCAGGAGCCGGGCGCTCCCGCCCGCACGGAGGTCGTCGGGCTGCACGAGATCGCCCAGCGCGCCGTGGAACGGGTCCGCCCGCGCGGTCCTCGGCTGACCCTGACGACGGACCTCGCCCCCTGGTACGTGCGGGCCGAACCGGCGGCCCTGGAGCGGTCGGTGGTCAATCTGCTGGACAACGCGATCAAGTTCAGTCCCGAGGGCGGCACCGTGCACACCCGGCTGCGCGACGGAGTGCTGACCGTGCGGGACCAGGGCCCGGGGGTGCCCGCCGACGAACTCCCGCACGTCTTCGACCGCTTCTGGCGCTCCCCCTCGGCGCGGAGCCTGCCAGGATCGGGCCTCGGCCTGTCGATCGTCGCCCGCACCGTGCGGCAGAGCGGCGGCGAAGTGCGGCTCCAGCAGCCCGCGGACGGCGGTCCGGGGACCGAGGCGGTACTGCGGCTGCCCGGAGCCCCCACCCCGCCGCCCACCGGGGCGCCCGGCTGATCGTACGGGACCGGCTGAGCTCGCGGGACCGACCGAGCTCGCGGGACCGACCGAGCTCGCGGGACGGGCGGGATGGGGGACGGGCGGTCCGTTCGCCCGCGTTCGGCCGTAGGGTCGTTCCCATGAGTGACGTGGATGTTGTGGACGAGGTGTCCGCGGAGGGCGTACGAGAGGTCCAGGCGCTGATCGACGCAGCCGCACGGGAGGACGGCCAGCCCGCCGTCTCCGAGCAGGGCCGGCTCCAACTGCGCGGCGGCGCGCGCCCGGGCGTGCGCCACCTGCTGCTGCGCGACGGCGACGGGGTCCTGGCCGGTTACGCGCAACTGGAGGACACCGACCCGGTGGAGGCACCCGCCGGGGAGCTCGTCGTCGCACCCACGCGCCGGGGCAACGGCTTCGGCAGGCGGCTGGGGCAGGTGCTCATGGAGCAGTCCGGGCGGCGGCTGCGGGTCTGGGCGCACGGCGGTCACCCGGCGGCCCGGCACCTGGCGCAGAGCCTGGGCATGACCCTCTTCCGCGAGCTGCGGCAGCTGCGGCGCCCGCTCGCCGGGTTCGACCTGTCCGAACCGTCACTGCCTGAGGGGGTGACGATTCGGGCCTTCCGTCCGGGGGAGGACGACGCCGCCTGGCTGGCCCTCAACGCCGCCGCCTTCGCGCACCACCCCGAGCAGGGCAATCTCACCCAGCGAGACCTGGAGGACCGCAAGACTGAGCCCTGGTTCGACCCGGTCGGCTTCTTCCTCGCCGAACGGGACGGGCGCCTGGTCGGCTTCCACTGGACGAAGGTGCACTCGGCCGAGGAACTGGGCGAGGTCTATGTCCTCGGGGTCAGCCCCGAAGCCCAGGGCAGCGGCCTCGGCAAGGCCCTCACCGCCATCGGCCTGCGGTACCTCGCCGAGGAGCGCGGGCTACCGACCGCCATGCTCTACGTCGACGCCGACAACACCGCCGCCGTCCGCGTCTACGAGGGCCTGGGCTTCCGCACCCATGAGACGGACCTGATGTACCGCACGGAGACGTGAGGGCTCCCGGCCGAAGGAGCGAGGGCGGAAGCCGACGCCTACCCTGAAATCAGAAGATTTCATTCCGTTTTGTGCCGTTCCTCGCTCTGGAGGCACTCATGACATTCGTCCAGTTCATCGACTGCAAGACCGGCAATGTCGATCAACTCGACAGGCTGATGGACGACTGGGTCGAGGCGACCCAGGGCAAGCGGACCGCCACGCACTCGATGGTCGGGCAGGACCGCTCGGATTCCACCCATGTCATCGAGATCGTGGAGTTCCCGTCCTACGAGGAGGCGATGAAGAACTCGGAACTGCCCGAGACCAACCGCATCTTCCAGGAACTGGTTGCTGCCTGTGACGAGATGCCCACCTTCACGGACCTCGACGTCATACGGGACGACCAGCTCAACAAGCTCGTCGTCAGCCGCTTCTTCGAAGAGGTCGTCAACGCGGGCGACCCCGACGCCACCGACGCGCTGTGCACCGACGACTACCGGGAGCACGACCCCTCCCTCTCCTCCTACGACCTGGACCTCGCCCAGGCCAAACGGGAGAACGCCGAGATCATGGGCGCTTTCAACCCCACGATCACGGTGGAGAGCATGATCGCCGAGGGCGAACTGGTGGCCTGCCGGATGACCTACCGAGGTCGGCACACCGGCACCTACCAGGGCCTGGAGCCCACCGACCAGGACGTCGCCGGCACCATGCACGCCACGTTCCGCTGCCGGGGCGGCAAGATCGCCGAAAGCTGGTGGAACTGGGACGACCTCGGCCTGCTACGGCAACTGGGGGCCCTGGAGATCTGAACCACCCAGGGTGGCCAACCGGCAGGCCACCCGGGGAACCCCGCGATGCCATGTCGGCGTAACCGTTGATTCAAACTCTCGTGCGAGCCTCGCGGAATGGCCCGGTCCTCCCTGGCAGAGAGCCTCCCAGCGCAGAGCATCGACAATGGCGGTATGACCGACCCCGGCAAAGTCACCAGCAACGTCCTCGGGGCGAGCCCAGACCTGGGCCTGGACCCGGACCTCGACTCCGACGCCGATGTGTACGAGGGCGGCCGGGATCTCCCGGACGGCACGGCGGCCGCCGACCTGCCGGCTGACCGCTTCCTGGACCGCGAACAGAGCTGGCTGGCGTTCAACGAGCGCGTACTCGAACTCGCCGAGGACCCCGAGACGCCACTGCTCGAACGCGCGAACTTCCTCGCGATCTTCGCCGGCAACCTGGACGAGTTCTTCATGGTCCGCGTCGCGGGGCTCAAGCGCCGGATAGCGACCGGGGTGGCGACCCGCAGTGCCTCGGGGCTCCAGCCGCGCGAGGTGCTGGAGGGCATCTGGAACCGTTCGCGGGAGCTCATGGCCCGGCACGCCGCCTGCTACCAGCGGGAGATCTCCCCCGCGCTGGCCGCCGAAGGGCTGCATCTGATCCGCTGGGCGGAGCTGACCGAGGCGGAACAGGCCCGACTGTTCACCCTCTTCAGGCGGCAGATCTACCCGGTCCTCACCCCGCTCGCCGTCGACCCGGCGCACCCGTTCCCGTACATCTCCGGGCTGTCGCTCAACCTCGCCGTGGTCGTCCGCAACCCCGTCAGCGGGCACAACCACTTCGCACGGGTGAAGGTGCCGCCGCTGCTGCCGCGCTTCCTGGAGGCGTCGCCGCACCGCTACGTCCCGCTGGAGGACGTGATCGCCGCGCACCTGGAGGAGCTCTTCCCGGGTATGGAGGTGCTGGCGCACCACATGTTCCGGGTGACGCGGAACGAGGACCTGGAGGTCGAGGAGGACGACGCGGAGAACCTGCTCCAGGCCCTGGAGAAGGAGCTGATGCGGCGCAGGTTCGGCCCGCCCGTGCGGCTGGAGGTGGAGGAGTCCATCGACCCGTACGTCCTCGACCTGCTGGTCCGCGAGCTGAAGGTGAGCGAGGCCGAGGTCTGCCCGCTGCCGGGGCCGCTCGATCTGACCGGGCTGTCCGGGATCGCCTCGGCGATGGACCGGCCGGAGCTGAAGTACCCGAAGTATGTGGCCGGCACCCACCGGGACCTCGCAGAGGTCGAGTCGGCCTCGCCGCCGGACATCTTCGCGGCGCTGCGCCAGCGTGACGTACTGCTGCACCACCCCTACGACTCGTTCTCCACCTCCGTGCAGGCGTTCCTGGAGCAGGCGGCCGGTGATCCGGACGTGCTGGCGATCAAGCAGACGCTGTACCGCACCTCGGGCGACTCCCCGATCGTGGACGCGCTGATCGATGCAGCCGAGTCCGGCAAGCAGGTGCTCGTCCTGGTCGAGATCAAGGCACGGTTCGACGAGCAGGCCAACATCAAATGGGCGCGGAAGCTGGAAGAGGCGGGCTGCCACGTCGTCTACGGGCTGGTCGGACTCAAGACGCACTGCAAGCTGTCGCTGGTGGTGCGGCAGGAGGGCGAGGTGCTGCGCCGGTACGCGCACGTGGGCACCGGCAACTACCACCCCAAGACGGCGCGGCTGTACGAGGACCTGGGGCTGCTCACCGCCGACCAGCAGGTCGGCGCCGACCTGTCCGACCTGTTCAACCGGCTGTCGGGTTACTCACGGCGGGAGACCTACCGCCGACTGCTGGTCGCCCCCCGCTCGCTGCGGGACGGGCTGGTCTCCCGTATCCAGCGGGAGATCACCCACCACCGGGCCGGGCGCGAGGCGTACATCCGCATCAAGGTCAACTCCATCGTGGACGAGACCGTGTGCGACGCCCTCTACCACGCCTCCATGGCCGGCGTACCGGTGGAGGTGTGGGTACGCGGCATCTGCGCGTTGCGCCCCGGGGTTCCGGAGCTGAGCGAGAACATCAGAGTGCGCAGCGTGCTCGGCCGGTTCCTGGAGCACTCGCGGGTCTTCTGCTTCGGCAACGGCGGCGAGCCGGAAGTGTGGCTGGGCAGCGCCGACATGATGCACCGCAACCTCGACCGGCGGATCGAGGCGCTGGTGCGGGTCACCGACCCCGCACACCGCGCCTCCCTCAATCGGCTGCTGGTCACGGGGATGTCGGACACCACAGCCTCCTGGCGCCTGGGCCCGGACGGCGAGTGGACCCGGCACGCACACGACGAGAACGGGCAACGGCTGCCCAACGTCCAGGAAATGCTGATCGAGGGGCGGCGGCGCAAGCGCGGTCCGGCGGCGACGTGACGCACGGGGTGACCGACGTGCGCGGTGCGTGGAAGGGGACGTGATGGGACGGAGCCGGGACGCGGTGGTCGGTCCGGGGCGCGGCACGGGGGAGCCCGCGCAGCCCGCCGGCACGGGCACGGCAGGGGGTACGGCGACGCAACCGCCCCCGGGCACGGTGACCGACGCGCCCGCCGGGACGGCGACGGACGCGCCCGCCGGGGCGCTCACCGGCTCGGCCGCCGAGGTGCTGGGCGGCTATCTGCACGAGCGTGCCGCCGAGTTCCTGCGCGGCCTGCGCGCCCACGCGCAGAGCACGGGTGCCCCCGGCGGAACGACCGCGGGGGGCGGCCAGGGCGGCGCAGCCGGCACGGCGGACCCCGCCCGCGCCGCATCCTCCGTCGAGACCCTGCGCTGCGCCGCCCGTCGGCTGAACGGGGCGCTGGTCACCTACCGTTCGCTGCTCGACCCGGCCTGGGCCGACAACCTGCGCACCGAACTGAGCTGGCTGGCCGGCGCGCTGGCCCGCGAGTACGCCTACGCGGCCCGGCTGGAGCGGCTGCTGAGCGCTCTGCACCGGCTGGCCAGCGGCGCGGGCAGCGGCCGCGAGGGCCCCGAGACCGGGACCCGCGCCGTGGGCTCGCCCGTCCCCGCGCCCAGCGGCGCCCGCCAGGCGGCCGGGGGCCGGAGCGGCGGGGCGGCCACGCGCGAGCGGGGCGCCCTCCCGGTGGGCGCGGCGCGCGCCGGTGCCCTACTGGAACGCCGGCTGACGCTCTCCCGAACCCGCGCACACTCGGCGGCGCTCCAGGCGCTGGGCTCAGCGCGCTTCCACGCCGTCGCCGACGCGGTGGCTCTGCTCGCCTCCGAGGCGCCGTTCCGCCCAGGCGGTGAGGGTGCGGGTCGGCCCGCCGGGGCCGTACTCCCGCCACTGGCCGAACAGGCGCGCCGCCAGCTCACCGAGGCCGTCGCCGCGCTGCCCCTCTCCCGCGCCGGAGCCCCGTACAACGCCGACGCGCTCGCCCGGTCGCTGGCCAGCGAGGCCAGGCAGGACGCGGCCTGGGACCAGGTGCGGGTGCTGTTGCGGCTGCACCGCTGTGCCCAGGACGTGCTGGGCCCGCACGCCGAGCCCGACCCGCGGCTCCGCCCCGCGGGTGAGGCGCTGGAGCGGCACCACGAGGCCGCAGCGGCGGCAGCGGCTGCCGCATCGGCCGCCGCGACTCCGCGGATTGCTCCCGCCACGGCTTACGCCCTCGGCGTGCTCCACGCCGACCAGCGGCACGAGGTCGAAGCCGCCCGCTTCACCTTCGGCCACCATTGGACCTAGTCGGCGCACGGGTACCCCGCATGGGGGCTGCGCTTGCCCACCCTGCGCCCCTGGCGCAGACTGCCCAAGCGCAGAGGGCCTATCACCGGGGTGCCACCGCAGGCCACCGCACCGTCACCTCACCCTGACGCCAGCGACGCGGCCCATCAGCCAGCGGCCAGTCAGCTGACAGCGCGCGCACGGCCCGTATCCACCGCTGCCTGGCGCTGAGGGCGCCATAAGGGGCGGCCGTCGCCCACGCCCGGTCGAAATCCCTGAGAAACGCGTGCACCGGCTCGCCGGGCACATTCCGGTGTATGAGCGCCTTCGGCAACCGCTCGGCCAGGTCGGAGGGCGCGGCCAGGGTGGCGAGCCGGGCCGCGAAGGTGACCGTTCTGGGCCCTTCGGGGCCGAGCGCCACCCACACATGGCGGCGTCCGATCTCGTCGCAGGTGCCCTCGACCAGCAGCCCTTCCGGCGCCAGCCGGGAACACAGCTGCTGCCAAGCGGGCCCGACCTCGGGCTCCGGATACTGGCGCAGCACATTCGCGGCGCGTATCAGCGTCAGCCCCCGGCCCCCGCCCACCGGCAGCTCGAAGCCGCCGCGTACGAACGTGAGTCCGGTGCGCTCGTAGGGGCGGGCCGCCGCCACCCGTTCCGGGTCTATCTCGACGCCGTACACCCGCGCGTCCGCGCGCACCTTGCCCAGCCTCTCCAGCAGTTCGACGGCGGTCCAGGGGGCCGCGCCGTAGCCGAGGTCGACGGCGGCCGGCGGGGTGGGGGAGCGGCGGAGCGCCGGGCCGAGCGCGGCGGCGATCCAGCGGTCCATCCGCCGCAGCCGGTTGGGGTTCGTCGTACCGCGCGTGACCGTTCCGACCGGGCGTGACGGTGCGGGGACACGCGGTGCGGGGATACGCGGCGGACACGACGGCAGGGACGACGGCATGGAGCCGAGGATACGAGCAGGGCGCGGGTAATCGGATTGTCACAGTTCGGCAAAGTGCTGGGCGAATCGGGAAGACGAGGCAACCTTTCCGCTGTTCCCCGTCGAGGGCCACGCGCACCGCGGCCCCGCACCGCAGGTCCCGTATTCGCACCGTGTCCCGGACCGCACCGTCCGCAACGGAGGAGGCATCGGAACCGTGAGCCACCACGTGTCCCGGCTCGGTCAGCGGCGCGGCGGCCGCTCCGCGCTGCCGTACCAGCCCAGGACCCCGTTGCTGCGCCTGTCGGGACCCCGCCGGGTACGCCGGGTCGCGATGCTCAGCGTGCACACCTCCCCGCTCCACCAGCCGGGCACGGGCGACGCGGGCGGCATGAACGTCTACATCGTCGAACTGGCGCGGCAGCTGGCCGCGCAGGGCACCGAGGTGGAGATCTTCACCCGGGCCACCACCGGCGCTCTCGAACCCACCGTCGAGCTGGCCCCCGGCGTCCTCGTACGGCACATCGACGCAGGGCCCTACGAGGGCCTGTCCAAGGAGGAGCTGCCCGCGCAGCTGTGCGCCTTCACCCACGGGGTGATGCAGGTGTGGGCCGGGCACCGGCCCGGCTACTACGACCTGGTGCACTCCCACTACTGGCTCTCCGGGCACGTCGGCTGGCTCGCCGCACAGCGCTGGGGCGTCCCGCTGGTGCACGCCATGCACACCATGGCCAAGGTCAAGAACGCCGCGCTCGCCGCCGGGGACACACCCGAGCCGGCGGCCCGCGTCATCGGCGAGCAGCAGATCGTGCGCGCCGCCGACCGGCTGATCGCCAACACGGCGGAGGAGGCGGGCGAGCTCGTCCACCACTACGAGGCACCCGCCGACCGGACCGCCGTCGTCCACCCCGGCGTCAACCTCGGCCGCTTCCGGCCGGGTGACGGCCGGGCCGCGGCCCGCGCCCGCCTCGGTCTGCCCCAGGACGCGCTCATCCCGCTGTTCGCCGGCCGCATCCAGCCGCTGAAGGCCCCCGACGTGCTGCTGCGCGCCGTAGCGCTGCTGGTCGACGAGGACCCCTCGCTGCGCCACCGGATGGTCGTCCCGGTGGTGGGCGGGCCCAGCGGCAGCGGCCTGGCCAAGCCGGAGCGGCTGCAGAAACTCGCCGCCAGGCTCGGCATAGCCGACCTCGTCCTCTTCCGGCCCCCGGTCGGCCAGGACCAGCTCGCCGACTGGTACCGGGCCGCCTCCGTGCTGGTCATGCCGTCCTACAGCGAGTCCTTCGGGCTGGTCGCCGTCGAGGCACAGGCATGTGGCACCCCGGTGGTGGCCGCCGCCGTGGGCGGGCTGCCCGTGGCCGTACGGGACGGCACCAGCGGCTACCTGGTCGCCGGGCACGACCCCGCCGAGTACGCCCGCGCGCTGCGCCGCTTCGCCGCCGACCCGGGACTGCCCCAGCGGCTGGGCAGCGCGGCGGCCCGGCACGCCCAGGGCTTCGGCTGGGACGCCGCGGCACACTCCACCGCCGACGTGTACGCCGCCGCGTTGCAGGAACGGCGCCGTCGCCTACGATCGCCGCATGGGTGACGTAGACGCTGAGGACGCTGCCGGCGCGGCGCGGGCGGCGATCGAGCAGGCACTGAGGGACGCCGAGCTGGAGTGGGAGAGCCCGGCGGACGGCACATACGTCGTCACGCTCCCGGGGACCCGCAAACTGCAGACCACCTGCTCCCTCGCAGTCGGAGCCCACTCCCTCTCCGTGAACGCCTTTGTCGTCCGCAACCCGGACGAGAACCACGCCGCCGTGCACCGCTGGCTGTTGGAGCGCAACACGAAGCTGTACGGCGTCGCCTACGCCGCCGACCAGCACGGGGACATCTACCTGGTGGGACGCCTTCCCCTGGCCGCCGTCACCCCGGAAGAGGTCGACCGGCTGCTGGGCAGCGTCCTGGAGAACGCCGACGGCTCCTTCAACACCCTGCTGGAGATGGGCTTCGCCACCGCCATCCGCAAGGAGTACGCCTGGCGCACCTCGCGCGGCGAGTCCACCCGTAACCTGGACGCCTTCACCCACCTGACGGAGAAGCGCGCCCCGTAAGGAACGCGCCCCGCGACGGGCGCGGGGCTGTGCTCATGCGCGGCTCCGCCGCGTGGGCGCGAGGGAACCACAACACATCCGCAGCCTGCGGACGGCAGCGCGGGACACCCCCTCCCCAGCAGCCCCCACACCGGTCAACTGGGCCAGGTACCCGTCAACCGATGGACCGTGGTGGCCCCACCACGGTCAACCGCAGCCTTCACCGCGGCGAAGATCGCCCCCTGCAAGGTCGCGGCCAGCAGAATCTCCCGCCAGCCGTGCTCCCGATCAGTCGCGTCGGGCGCCTCCTCGCCGTGCCCGGTGGCCCTCCACACCTTCTTGAACACCGAGCCGGCCAACGCGCCGCCCCCAGCGCCCAGCAGCATGCCGACGGGCTTGTAGGCGATCTTGACCGCGTTCATCCATGCCTCCTGTGCCGCGCGAGGAAGAGGATCACCACGAGCAGCGCGCAGCCCGCGGCAGCAGGCACGGCTGCGGCGGCCGGATTGCCGCGCGTCGTCTCCACCGCGTGCTGCGCCCTGTTCCTCAGCTCGGCGGCCTTCTGCCGTCCCTGCGCCTTGAGGTCGGCGCGCGCCGCCAGCGCCTCGACGGTCTCGCCGAGCTCCCGGCGAGTCTCCTCCACCTGGGCCCGAAGCTCCTCCGGGCCCGGCGCGGGCCCGTGGCCGTTGGTGTGGGTGCTGTGCGTCATCGGTGCGACCTCTCCTTCACCACGGCCATATCGGCCTTCAGGCTCTCGACGGTCCGCTCCGGTGTGGGTGGAGTGGCCCTGCCGATCTGGCTCTTGCCGAGCGCGGCCAGCGCACCCGCCACCACGGCCAGTACACCGGTCACCACCAGGGCCGACAGCCACAGCGGCAGGACGATGTCCAGCGCCACGACGGCCGTGGCGGCGAGCGCCTGAAGAGCGATGAAGCCCATCAGCCCGGCGCCGCCGAACATGCCGCCGCCGATGCCGAAGCGCTTGCCCTTCTGCTGCATCTCGATCTGTGCCAGGCGCAGCTCCTGCCGTACGAGCTGGGAGAGCTGCCCCGACGCCTGCTGCACCAGGTGGCTCACCGACTCGTCATGGGCCGCCTCCCTGCGAGGCGGGGCCTCATGTGTCGTGGTCATGGCCGACTCCATTCGACTGGTACGTCTGTACGCCGTCTCTTGTGGGTCACCCGGTCCCCGTCGGTACCCCGGCCCTGTCGGCTTATGCGACCGCGTCCCTGGATGAGTACGAGTACGGATGGCCTGGGCGGAGTACGGTCCGTAGCTTCCCTGCCATGGACACCACCCGCCCCGAACCGCCCTCTGAGCCCCTGACCAGTGAGAACCTGGACGGCCCTGGCGTCTCGGAGGAGGGGAGCGACCCGACCCCCGAGCACCGGCGCACGTCCGCCGAGCACCGGCGCTCATCCGCCGAGCACCGGCGCTCGTCCGCCGAGTGGCTGGGCTTGATCTGCCTGGCGGGCTTGGTGCTGCTCTTCGGCGCCTTCGTCTACGTGTTCGGTCCCCTGCTGGCCATCTCCTGCACCGACTGCCAGGACGGCGTCCGCGGCCCCCTGCGGTTCGGGGGCGCCTTGCTCGCCGTCGCCTCCTACGCGGTCCCGTTGGTGACTCTCGGCTCCCTGATCGCCCTCTTCACCTCCCGCCGGGGTGCCCGCGCGGGCGCCATCGGTCTGGGCGTCCTCCTGCTGCTCCTGCTGACCGAACAGCTCCTGGGCGGGATCACCGCCTGACGCGGGGCCCCGACGCTCGAGCCGTGGCCCCGGCGAGGCGCTACCACCTCCGGCCTCCCGCCCACCCCCTTCCGGGCGGACGGAACCCCCAACTCCATTGTCTCCAGGGCGTCTTGGGCACGTCATAAGTACGTGAGAACCGGCGTTTTCCGGTGCGCCGCACCGATGCGTTGCGGTAGCGTCACTCAGCGTCAGGTACCACCGATCGAACGGGGGAATGTTTCGATGGGGACCAACACATCGCGCCGTATGGCGGCCGTCGCGCTCATCAGCGCGGCACTCGTGACGGGAGGGGCCACCTCCGGTTACGCGGCGCAGCACACCGGCGCGGGGGCGTCCGGTTCCACCCGGGCCACGGCGGGCGACCAGCAGGGCTCGGACATGGGCCTCGCCGCCACTCGCTGGGCGAGCTGCACAGCGCAGGTCAACAACCCGCACTGGTCGAGGGGGGCCAGGTCCGTCATCTTCAAGACCCGCGTGGCCTGCACGGGGAACATCGCCACGGTGCACGTGAAGGTGACCGGGAAGCTGTACCGCAAGAGCGGCTCCAAGTGGCACGCCGTCGCGGGGTCCAAGGAGACGAAGGTCAAGGCGACGAACGGGAAGGTCTCGACCTACTACACCCCGAGGCCCAGCGGCAAGAAGGTGAACCTCGACGGCACCTACAAGGGGAAGATCACCGTGCAGATCACTTCTCCGTTCCCCGGCACCAAGGGGACGGCGTCCTCCAAGGCCGTCAAGGTGAACACCCCGGGAAAGTGAGCACATGAACTGGGAAGTCCGAGTGGAGCTCGAAGCCCCGCACGCGGGGCTCGACCCTGACGTCCTGGCCGCGCACCTCGCCCAGTGGTTCGCGGCGCAGGACGTGGCGGCCCTCCCGCAACTGACCGTCACCGACAAGGGCGACGCCGAGACGGTGGGGGCCAATTTCACCCTCCCCGCAGCCACCCCCGGCCAGGCCCTTGACGAGGCGGTGCGCCTGCTGCGGGAGGCCGCCGCGGACTCCGACATCCGGGTGGGCCCGCTGCACGAGGCCCAAATCGAACGAGCCTAGTCAGCCACACCCACCCCATCGGCCGGGGCCCCACCCAGGGGCCCCGGCCTTGTGCTGCAACCGTCCTCCTGGTGCTGCTCCTACGCCTTGACGCGGCGTACGAACGCCCCCCACGCGGGGGCGCCGAAGAGGAGGGCCGGGCCGGCGCGCAGGCCGTCGAGACCGGCGTACGGTACCGCTCGGGCCGGATCATCGAGCGGGCGCGCGCTTTGCGTCGTTCCTTCAGCTCCTCGTCCCTGCCGCGAGTGGTCCGGGACTTCGATGACAGGTTGTACGGCGTCTACCTGTGAGGTGGGGTACTGATGCGTGTGGGAATCACCGGACACCGCGGGTTGCGTGAGCGGACGGAGCGGCTCGTGCGAGCCGAACTGCGGGACCGAGTGCAGCAGTACGCGAGTGATGAACTGGTTGGCATCTCCTGTTTGGCCGATGGGCCTGATGCCTGGTTCGCCGAGGCGGTCCTGGAGCGCGGTGGCAGGTTCGAAGCCGTGGTGCCTGCGCGGGAGTACCGCGAGGGGTTGCCCTACTGGCACCACGACACGTACGACCGGTTGCTGCGCCAGGCGAGCGACATCCACGAGACGGGGCTCACCACGTCCGATGAGAAGGCACACATGGCCGGGAGCGAGATCCTTGTCGGCCTTGCCGATCACCTGGTCGCCGTGTGGGACCGGCAGCCGGCCCGGGGCTTCGGCGGAACGGCTGATGTCGTCGCCTATGCGCAGCGGAACGGAACACCCGTCACGGTTGTGTGGCCGGATGGCGCTGAACGCGATTGAACGGCGAATGCCCCGTCCCGGCGAGCTCTCGCAGCGCCCCTCCGGCCCGCCGCACTCAGCCCGTCGGCTCCCGATCAGGTGCGGGAGACATGGGTTGCGGACGCCCAGCGGCGAGCTCTTCCGCTGCGTCGTTCCGCATGGTGCGCAGCAGCAGGGCGTAGCCCAGGGCTGCGAGGGTGCCCACTGCCGCGCTGGCAGCCCAGAGGGCGGTGGAGCCGAAGCGGTCGATGACGATGCCGCCGAGCAGAGGGGCGCCGAGGTTGGCGACGGACCAGGAGAGGGTGTACATGCCCTGGTAGCGGCCGCGGCCGTGGGTGGGGGAGAGGCGGACGACCAGGCCCATCTGGGTGGGGGAGTTGATCATCTCGCCCAGCGTCCAGACCACCACGGCGACCGCGTAGAAGGCCGCCGATCCGCCGGCGAACGCGTTCAGCCCGAACCCGTAGCCCGTCAGCAGGGCCGAGACGATCAGCAGTTTGGCGGGGTCGCGGTGTTCGATGAAGCGGGTGAGGGGGAGCTGGAGCAGCACGATCAGCACGCCGTTGACGGCGATGACGGTACCGAAGTCGGTGCTGGTCAGGCCCTGTTGGCCCATGGCGATGGGGAGGGAGACGAATGCCTGCTGGATGAGGGTGGCGAGCAGCAGGTTGAGGGCGACGACGACCATGAAGCGGGTGTCCCGCAGCACCTTCCACATGGAGATGTCGGCCTCGCCGCCGGAGGGCCGGAGTCCCGGTTCGGGCGCTGCGGACTGCGGCCTGGACTCCGACAGCTTCCAGAAGGTGATCAGGGCGGTGGCCAGCACCATCGCGGCTTCGCCGAAGAACAGCAGGTGGTAGCTGTACTGGGCGATGAATCCCGCGCTGGTGGAGGAGACGGCGAAACCGAGGTTGATCGCCCAGTAGTTGAGGGAGAAGGCCCGCACCCGGTCCTCGGGGCGGACGATGTCGGCCATCATCGCCTGCACGGCGGGCCGTGAGGCGTTGGTGGCCATGCCGACGAGCCCCGCGACGGCCGCGATCGCCACCGGGTGGGTGACCAGGCTGAGCGAGGCGACCGAAACGGCCGTCGACACCTGGGCGACCAGCAGCGTCGGCCGCCGTCCGATGCGGTCGGTCAGCACGCCGGCGCCGATGGAGGAGACGACCCCGCCGAGGCCGTAGAGGGCGCCGACGAGGCCCGCGTACGAGGCCGAGTAGCCGCGCTCGACCGTCAGATACAGCGCGAGGAACGTTGCGACGAAGGCTCCGAGCCGGTTGACGAGGGTGCCGATCCACAGCCACCAGAACTGGCGGGGGAGGCCGCCGACGCTCCTGGCCACGGCCTGCCCGAGTTTGCCGGACGAGACACCTGAGCCCATGGCCGCTCCCCCTTGAGAACCCGCACACCCCGTCTGGATGTAAGTGGCGCTTCACCGAAGTGCACGTTACCCGGGGCGGTTGTGGAGCCGCCAGCGAATTGACTGCTCCCGTCAATCGACCGCTGGCGGCGGCCCTTTGATAAACGGCCATCTGGAAAACTGCCGTCGCAGCGGGACGGGACGGGACGGGGAGGGCAGCGGGGTGGCCGAACGTGACAACGGGGAACCGCCGGAGGACCTGACAGCGGCGGAATGGGGGCTGTGGCAGGCGTACCGGAACGGCAGCACCTACGACCTCCGTACGGGGGACGCCTCGCTCGACGACCCGTTCGGCGCTGCCTCCTGGGGCACCGAACGCACCGTACGCGCCCGGATCGTGGCGCAGGTGCTGCTCGACGGACCGCCTCCACTGCCCGGCAGGGCCCCCGCGCTGAAGCTCCGGGGCTGTTACATCACCGGTCAACTCAACCTGTCCAACTCGGAGATCACCGTCCCCGTCGAGCTCCAGGATTGCCGACTGGAGTCACCGTTGCTGCTCGTCGACTGTCGTGCGGGCCTGGTGATCCTGAACCGCTGCTGGGCGCCGCGAGTGGAAGCGACGCGCCTCACCGTCGAGGGCGATCTGCGGCTGACCAGGAGCGAGTTGACCCGTGGCATGGCCCTCGCACAGGCCAACATCGGAACGGACCTCAGCCTGGAGGGCCTCCAGTTGGGCGGCGACCGGCATGAGAAGGCGCTGGACGCCGACGGGCTGAATGTCGGTCAGGACGTGAACGCCGATCTGCTGGAGTCCAGCGGCGAGTTGTCACTGCGGGGTGCCCGGGTGGGCGGCACGGTGTCCCTGCGCGGCTGCCGGCTGAGCCACCCGGGAGGAAGGTCGGTGCTCACGGCGTCCAGGCTCACCGTCGAGGAGAACTTCCTGCTGACACCCTTCGCGGCGCTCCCGGACACCGGCTCCGGCTCCACGACCCGTCTCGCCCGGTTGCGGCCCGCCGTTCTCCAAGGGGACGTGCACCTCGACAGCTCGACCTTCGGGGGAACCGTGGACCTGGAGCGGGCCCGGCTGGAGATGACGGACGAGCAGGAGTTCTCGCTGCGCGGGGTGCAGGCCACGCAGTTGACGTTCACCCCGGAGCCCCCGGAGAGGGGGAGGGTCGTGCTGCAGGACGCCGTCGTGAGCCACCTGAGCGACAAGGCCGAGAGCTGGCCGGGGGCCGGCCGGTTGCAGTTGCGCGGCTTCACCTACGAGACCCTGGTGCCCAGGGGCCCCTTTCCGCTGACCCGCCGGCTGGAGTGGGTGCACGCGGCCACCCCGGAGTTCGCGCCGGAGCCGTACGACCGTCTCGCCGCATGTCTCCAGGCCGGTGGCGAGGAGGCCGACGCGCACACCGTCCTCCTCGCCAAGCTCCGGCGGCGCCGGGGGATGCTTCCGCTGCCGCTGCGCGTATGGGACTACATCCAGGACCTCGCCCTGGGCTACGGCTACCGCCCCGGCCGCGCCGTGCTGTGGCTCACCCTGCTGCTGACGGCAGGCTCGATGTGGTTCGCGAAGAACCCGCCGCCCGCCCTCAAGCCCGACGAGGCACCGCAGTGGGAGCCGTTCATCTATACGCTCGATCTGCTGCTTCCCGTGCTCGACCTCGGGCAGGAGGCGGCCTGGCGGACGACGGGCCTCTCGCAGTGGATAGCCCTCGTCCTGGTCATCCTCGGCTGGCTGCTGGCCACGATCGTGACCGCGGGGGCCGCGGCCGTCATCCTGCGCCGGAACTGAGGGCCGGGCCGGACCGACGGCCGGACTGAGGGCCGGACCGACCGACGGATCAGCCGGTCAGCTTCCAGTCCCGCAGCAGGTGGTCCGTCGAGCAGACCGTGTCCAGGAAGTAGGCGCCCGCCTGCCCGCAGCCCTCGCTCGGCTTGACCGGCGTCCCGTGGCCCATGTCGGACACCAGGTAACGGCGCACGACGACCTGGCCGGTACCGTCCTGGTAGTCGGACCGGGTGGTGCCGCCGGGCAGTTGGTGGGTGGCGTCCGCGGTCTGGTCCGCGCCCAGGACGTCGGTCCACTGCTCGACGGACTCGGTGGCGTTGCGCGGTGCGACGGTGTAGTCGGCCGTGCCGTGCCAGACCGAGACCTTCGGGCGGGGGCCGGTGTATCCAGGGTACGCGGCGCGCACCAGTTCGCCCCACTGCCGAGGGGTCTTGTTGACGCCCGGGTTCATGCAGGTGAAGGCGCCGATCAGGGAGGTCGCACAGCCATGCGGCAGCCCAGCGACGACACCGCCGCCCGCGAAGGTGTCGGGGTAGGCGGCGAGCAGCGCGGAGGTCATCCCGCCGCCGGCCGACAGCCCGGTGACGTACACCCGGGAGGAGTCCGCGTCCAGGTCCTCGACCGTGCGGTCCACCATCTGCCGGACGGACAACGCCTCGCCGCTGCCCCGCCCGGTGTCGGAGGACTGGAACCAGTTGAAGCACCGGTTGGCGTTGTTGGCCGTCTCCTGCTGTGGCGCGACGACGGTGAAACCGTGCTCGTCGGCGGCCCGCTTCCAGCCGGCGCCGTCGAAGTAGGCGGCCGCGTTCTGGGTGCAGCCGTGCAGTACGACGACCACGGGGCGCCCGGCGCCGAGTCCGTCGGGTGTGTAGCGGTACATGGACAGGTTGCCGGGGTTGGAGCCGAAGCCGGTGACCTTTTCGAGGGCGGCGGCGGTAGTGGTGGTGCTGATGCGCTGCTGCCCTTCGGTGTCGGCATCGGCGTCGGCGGCTGCGGACGTGTTCGAGGCGCCCAACGCCGCGAGGGTGAGCGCGGCAAGCAGCGCTGCCGAGGTGCGCACGGAGGTTCGCATGAGGGGTTCCTTCCGTGGTGCTCGTGGGGGATTCGGGCACGGGCGGCCCGATGAGCGGCAACGTAGAGCGCGGGCCACGGCGGTGCGAACGTGTGCGCCCGCCAGCTGCGGGACAGCGCCCCTGTGGGAGAGCCACATAGCCGATGCCGCACCGACCCGGGTGTGCGCCCGGCACATACGGCCTCCGCGAAGTGCGGGCGGGCGCCACATCCGGCCGACCGGCACCCACGCCTAGGCTGCCGCCATGACGCCTCGCCCCGGGTCCACCCCCGCAGAGCCCTCATCCGTCGCCCTGGACCTCACCGGCCGCACAGCCCTGGTCACCGGCGCGGCCGGCGGCATCGGGCGGGCCTGCGCGCTGCGGCTGGCCGCTGCGGGGGCGCGGCTCCGCGCGGTGGACCTGGACCCGGAGGGGCTCAAGTCGCTGGCACAGGAGGTGGCCCGGTCACCCGTGGGCGCGGAGCCCGTGGAGATCCACCCCCTCGATCTGACGGCCCCGGCGGGGCTGGACGCGGCCGAGCGCGCGGCGGACGGTGTCGATGTGCTCGTCAACGCGGCCGGTACCCAGCTCGTGCGCCCGATCGAGAAGTTCCCGCCCGAGGTGTTCCGCCGGATGCTGACCCTCATGCTGGAGGCGCCGTTCCGCACCACGCGGGGCGCGCTGCCCGGGATGTACGCGCGGGGCCGGGGCCGTATCGTCCACATCTCCTCCGTGCACGGGCTGCGGGCCTCCGCGTACAAATCGGCGTACGTGGCGGCCAAGCACGGGCTGGAGGGGCTGTCCAAGACGACGGCGCTGGAGGCAGCCGAGCACGGGGTGACCTGCAACTGCGTCAACCCCGCGTATGTGCGCACCCCACTGGTGGAGCGGCAGATCGCGGACCAGGCGGAGGCGCACGGCATCCCGGCCGAGCGGGTCGTCACCGACATCATGCTGGCGGACTCGGCACTCAAGCGGCTGATCGAGCCGGCGGAGGTGGCCGAGGCGGTCGCCTATCTGTGCACTCCCGCCGCGGCTTTCGTCACCGGTTCCGCTCTGCCTCTCGACGGCGCATGGACAGCTCACTGACCCTGTGGCCATGCACAGCACCACCGACACCAGCCCTGAGCCCCCGGACAGCGGCACCGAGGCCGAGACCGCCTGCCTCGGCTACCTCGAACTGCTGACCAGGGGCGCCCCGGCCGAGGCGTACGACGCTCCGCAGCCGTCCGCGGGAACGGGCCGCTCCGCCGAGCGCGGCAAACAGCTCGCCCTGCGCATCCGCGCCGAACTGGAGGCCAGGCGGCGCCGGGAGGCCGAGCTGACAGCGCTGTTCGAGACGGTGCACGACCTGGCTGGGCTGCGCGACCTGGACGACGTCCTCCAGGCGATCGTGCAGCGGGCCCGCCGCCTGCTGGGCACCGAGGTCGCCTATATGACCCTCAACGACCCCGAGCGCGGCGACACCTATATGCGGGTCACCGAGGGCTCCGTCTCGGCCCGCTTCCAGCAGCTGCGACTGGGCATGGGGGAGGGGCTGGGCGGGCTCGTGGCGCAGACCGCGCGCCCCTACGCGACCCAGGACTACCCCCGCGACGCCCGCTTCCAGCACACCGACACCATCGACCGGGGCGTCGGCGAGGAAGGGCTGATCGCCATCCTCGGGGTGCCGCTGCTGCTCGGCGGGCGCGAGGTCATCGGCGTGCTGTACGCCGCCGACCGGCGCGAGCGCGTCTTCGAACCCGAACAGATCGCTCTGCTGCGTTCGTTCGCCGCCCACGCCGCCGTGGCCCTCGACAACACCCGGCTGCTGACCGAGACCACCCAGGCGCTGGCCGGGCTCCGCGCGGTCAACGAGACTATCCGCCGCGCCTCCGACGTCCACGACCGACTGACCGAACTGGTGCTGCGCGGCGGCGGCGTGGACGAGGTCACCCGGGTGCTGACGGAAGTGCTCGGCCACCGGGTCGAGTTCACCGAGCGGGTCGGGTACGGGGAGCGGGTCGGGTACGGGGAGCGGGTCGGGTACGGGGAACGGGTCGGGTACGGTGCGCCGGCCGGGCCCGGGGAGCGGGCCGGGCGGCCCGAAGCCAATACCAACCCCGGCGCGGAGACGGCGGATGCCGCCCTGGCGTCCGCCGTGGAGCGCTCACGCCGCGACGGACACGCCGTACGCCAGGGCGACGCGTGGGTGGCCGCCGTCACCGCGGGCGGCGAACTGCTGGGCGCGCTGCTGCTGCACGGGCACCCGGAGCTCGACCCGGTGGACCAGCGCACCCTGGAGCGCGCCGCGATGGTGACCTCGCTGCTGCAGCTCGCCCGCCGCTCGGCGGGCGAGGCCGAACAGCGGGTACGCGGCGAACTGCTGGACGATCTGCTGGACGCCGCACACCGCGATCCCCACCTGCTGCACGACCGTGCGGCGCGGGTGGGCGCGGACCTGGACGTACCGCACACCGTGCTGGCCGCCCGCCTCGACGCCTCGCGAGGACCGGCCGAGGCGCCCCCTGACGAGGCCGACCGGCAGCGCCTGTGGTCGGCGGCGACCCACCTGGCAGCAACCCGGCACGGCCTGGCCGCGACCCGCGACGGCGGCCCCGTCCTGCTGCTGCCCCTGGAGAGCACGGCGGACGACGGCGAGGGCGCGGTCTCGTACGCGGCCCGCCAGGTCGCCGCCGAGCTGGGCCGCGCCGTCGGCGGACCCGTCACCGTCGGCGCGTCCGCGCCCGTACCGCCCCCTGCCGCCCACCCCGGGTCCGTCGCAGTGGCCTATCCGGAGGCCCGCCGCTGTCTGGAGGCGCTCACCCTGCTGGGCCGACGCGGCGAGGGCGCGGCAGCCGGAGACCTGGGCTTCCTCGGGCTGCTGCTCACCGACAGCCGGGACGTCACCGGCTTCGTACGCCGCACCCTGGGCCCCGCGCTCGACTACGACGAGCGGCGCGGCACCGAGCTGGTGGCGACGCTGGACGCGTACTTCGCCAGCGGTATGAGCCCCGTACGGGCCAAGGACGCGCTGCACGTCCACGTCAACACCGTCGCCCAGCGGCTCGAGCGGGTGGCCCGGCTGCTGGGCGACGACTGGCAGGCACCGCACCGCGCGCTGGAGATCCAGCTCGCGCTACGGCTCCACCGGCTGACGGGAGCTCTCGGCGGGTGAGGGTGCCGCATCACCCAGGCGGGCTGCGGGCTCGCCCACCGTCGCCAGGTCCCGCTCCCGCGTCTCGCTCGCACAGGCCAGCGCCACCACGGTGAGCAGCGCTGCCGCGATCACATACACCGACACCATCGCCGACCCGTCGTACTCCGCCAGCAGCGCCGTGGCGATCATCGGCGCGGGCGCACCGGCCGCGACCGACGAGAACTGCGCCCCGATCGAGGCTCCCGAGTACCGCATACGGGTGGCGAACAGCTCCGAGAAGAACGCCGCCTGCGGCGCGTACATCGCCCCGTGCAGCACCAGTCCGACCGTCACCGCCAGCGTGATCAGCCCGAAGTCCCCGGAGTCCAGCAGCGCGAAGAACGGGAAGATCCACGCGCCGACGCCCACGGCCCCGATCAGGTAGACGGGACGCCGCCCCAGCCGGTCGGAGAGGGCGCCCCAGGCCGGGATGACAGTGAAGTGCACCGCCGAGGCGATCAGCACCGCGTTCAGCCCGGTCTGCTTGGACAGGTCCAGGTGGTCGGTGAGGTAGACCAGCAGGAACGCCGTCAGCACGTAGAAACTGATGTTCTCCGCCATCCGGGCACCCATCGCCACCAGCACGTCACGCCAGTGGTGCCGCAGCACGGCGAGCAGCGGCAGCTCCTCCGCAGCGCTGCCCCGGCCCTTGCGTGCCTCGGCGCGGGCGCGGGCCTCCTTGAAGACCGGCGACTCGTCCACGGCCAGCCGCACCCACAGGCCGACCACCACCAGCAGCCCGGAGAGCAGGAACGGCACCCGCCAGCCCCAGCTCTCGAACGCGCCGTCCGACAGCAGCGCAGTCAGCGCCGCCAGCACGCCTGTTGCCAGCAGCTGGCCAGCGGGCGCCCCGGTCTGCGGCCAGGAGGCCCAGAAGCCACGCCGCCGCGGGTCCCCGTGCTCGGAGACCAGCAGCACCGCGCCGCCCCACTCGCCGCCCAGCGCGAACCCCTGCACCAGCCGCAGTGTCGTCAGCAGGACGGGAGCGAAGGCGCCCACCGTCGCGTGGGTGGGCAGCAGCCCGATGGCGAACGTGGCGCCGCCCATCATCAGCAAGCTGATGACCAGCAGCTTCTTCCGGCCGACGCGGTCGCCGTAGTGGCCGAAGACCAGCGCGCCGACCGGGCGGGCCGCGAAGCCGACCGCGTAGGTGAGGAAGGCCAGCAGCGTGCCGACCAGGGGATCGGAGTCGGGGAAGAACAGCTTGTTGAAGACGAGCGCGGCCGCCGAGCCGTAGAGGAAGAAGTCGTACCACTCGATGGTGGTACCGACCAGGCTGGCGGCGACGATACGGCGCAGCGAACCGGCACCTGCAGCGGGCGCGCCCGGCGGCGAGCTGGGCGCCCCGCGGGGCGGCTCTGGGGACGAAGAAGCGGAGACCATGCCGCCGAACGCTAGGGAAACCCGCTCCGGCCCCCCATGTGGTGGCACCCCACACTTCGCCGCCCGACTGTGCGGCCGAACCCCACCTCCGCCCCGGGACCCGGCCCGGGGCCTGCGTCCGCCGAGGGGCGGCTAGGCTCTCAGGTATGGCCGACGCACCGTACAAGCTGATCCTGCTCCGCCATGGCGAGAGCGAGTGGAACGCCAAGAACCTGTTCACCGGCTGGGTGGACGTCAACCTCACCGAGAAGGGCGAGAAGGAGGCGGTCCGCGGCGGCGAGCTGCTCAAGGACGCCGGCCTGCTCCCCGACGTACTGCACACCTCCGTGCAGAAGCGCGCCATCCGCACCGCGCAGCTCGCACTGGAGTCCGCGGACCGCCTGTGGATTCCCGTACGCCGCTCCTGGCGGCTGAACGAGCGCCACTACGGGGCGCTGCAGGGCAAGGACAAGGCACAGATCCGTGACGAGTTCGGCGAGGAGCAGTTCATGCTCTGGCGCCGCTCCTACGACACCCCGCCGCCGGTCCTGGAGGACGGCGCCGAGTTCTCGCAGAGCGACGACCCCCGCTACGCGGGCGTCCCCAGCGAGCTGCGACCCCGCACCGAGTGCCTCAAGGACGTCGTCGAGCGGATGCTGCCGTACTGGTTCGACGGCATCATCCCCGACCTGATTGCGGGCCACACCGTCCTGGTCGCCGCGCACGGCAACTCGCTGCGCGCCCTGGTCAAGCACCTGGACGGGATCTCCGACGAGGACATCGCCGGTCTGAACATCCCCACCGGCATCCCGCTCTCCTACGACCTGGACGCCGACTTCCACCCGGTGAAGAAGGGCGGCACCTACCTCGACCCGGACGCGGCCAACGCCGCCATCGAGGCCGTCAAGAACCAGGGCAAGAAGTAACACGAGAGCACGCTGTGAGCCCCCTACCTGCGGCTTTCCCGCGAGTAGGGGGCTTCGCTCTGTCTGTGGGCCGGCTGTGGGCCGTCCCCGGGCCGCCCCGGACCGTCCCCGGATGCGATCACCGCGCGCCGGCCGGACGATGGGGGAACGCACGGCCGACGAGAAGCAGGGAGTGTTCCGATGGCTGGACTCGTGCACAAGAGCTTCGCCTCACCCGATGAAGTCCGGCCCTTCGAAGGGGGCACCGGGCAGATGGAGGTCATCAATCTGGGCGGGGAACTGGGCAGGGCCACCTTCCAGCCCGGCTGGCAGTGGTCCAAGCACGTCAAGCCGATGGCCCAGACCGAGAGCTGCCAGGCGGCACACACCGGTTACATCGTCTCCGGCCGAATGAAGATCGTCATGGACGACGGCGAGGAGGACGAGATCGGCCCCGGCGACATCGTCGAAGTCCAGCCGGGCCACGACGCCTGGGTGGTCGGCCCGGAACCCTGCGTCATGATCGACTGGGGAAGTCACGAGGGCTACGCCAAGCGCTGAGGCCCGCGCCGGGGCCCTCCTGTCCGCGGCTGGTCAGGCAGGCTCGACGAAGGACGCCAGGACGTCGGCGATCTCGTGGATCTCGAGGCGGCTCTGGGCGACGTCCAGGACAAAGGCTTCCGCCTTGTCCTCGTCCAGCGGTTCCCTGAGCGGGAGACCATTCAGGTCGAGGAAGACCATGGCTGCAGCCCACCCCGTGCGCTTGTTGCCGTCGACCAGACTGTGGTTGCCGGCGATGGAGTGGAGGAGTGCGGCGGCCTTCTCGTACACGCCGGGGTAGGCGTCCTCACCGAAGGCGCTGGAGCGGGGGCGCTGAACGGCGGAGGCCAACAGGCCCCACTCCCGGATGCCGGGTCGGCTACCGAGGGTGATCTCGGCGATGGAGAGGACATCCTCCTCGTCGAGATACGTGCATGATGCGCTCCGACTCACTTGGTGGCGAGGCGTTCGTTGAGGCCGGCCGAGATCCGAGCCGTACGCAGAGCAGCGGCCCGCACCTTCCTCCGGCGCAGCTCGCTGAGAACGGTGTCATGCGCGAGGGCCTTCACGCTGACACCCTCGCGGTTCGCGGCCTCGCGCACCTCGGCCATTTCCTCGTCGCTGAACACCACGTTCAAAGCAGGCATGAGAGCTTCCTCCTCACCGGCGCCTTGGTACCTGATCTGGTACCAGCGTATCAGGCCACCGGCACGGCGGTGGCGGGCGGCCGAGACTCCGGGAGGCGCTGCCCGTGGCGCCGCATACGCTCGGAGCATGACCACTCATCCCACCTCCGCGCTGGCCCGGCGGCTGCTTCCAGGGGAGCTGACCGCCGGTCTGCCCCCGCGCGGGGGCCGGGTGCAGCGCAGCGCGCGGGACTGGGTCGTGGACGTCCTGCTGTTCGTCTTCGCGGTGCTGTGCTGGGCGGCGCTGTTCCAGCAGGCCGAGGCGAAGCCGTATCTGCCCGGCTGGCTGGTGGCCCTCGATCCGCCGCTGGGCGCCCTCGCCTGTCTGTCGCTGTGGCTGCGGCGGCGCTGGCCGCTGGGCGTGGCGCTGGCGGCGGTACCGGCGGCGGCGCTGACGGACACCGTCATCGGCGCGCTCGCCGTCATCATCTTCAACCTGGCGCTGCGCATCCCGCCGCGTACGGCAGCGCTGGTGCTGCTGCTGCACCTGGCGGCCACGCTGCCGTACGTGCTCTTCTACGGGGTCCCGCACGACGAGCGCTGGACGATCGCCGCCTTCGTACTGGTCTTCTACCTGCTCTTCTTCACCTGGGGCAGCGCGACCCGGGCCCGGCGGCAGCTGGTGCTCAAGCTGCGGGAGGACGCGGTGCGCGCCCAGGCGGACCACGAGCGGCGGCTGGCCGATGTCCGCAGGGCGGAGCGGCGGGCGATCGCGCGCGAGATGCACGACGTGCTGGCGCACCGGGTCTCGCTGCTGTCCGTGCACGCGGGCGCGCTCGCCTACCGCACCCAGCGCACGGCGGCGGGCGAGGGCGCGGCGCTGGACGACTCGGAGATCGCCGAGAGCGCCACCGTCATCCGCGACAACGCGCACCAGGCGCTGGAGGAGCTGCGCGATGTGCTGCATGTATTGCGCGAGGACGAGGAGGAGGAAGCGGCGCCCCTCGGCGGTACCGGGGTGCCGGGAGAGCCGGACGGCGCACGGCCGCAGCCGGATCTGACGCGGTTGGGTGAGCTGGTCGACGAGGCGCGCGCCGCTGGCCAGACCGTCCGCTTCGACCAGGAGCTGCCCGAGCCCACCGACGGCGAGGGCGGCTATCCGCTCCGCCCCCAGCTGCAGCGCACCGCCTACCGTGCGGTCCAGGAGGGGCTCACCAACGCGCGCAAGCACGCGCCTGGGCAGCCGGTGGAGGTGCGGGTCACGGGCGCCGTGGGCGAGGAGCTGACGGTACGGGTCAGCAATCCGCTGCCGACCGGGCACCGGACGGCAGCTGAGACGGGCACGCCCATCCCGGGCGCCGGTGCGGGGCTGACGGGGCTGCGGGAGCGGCTGGAGATCGAGGGCGGCACCCTGGCCTACGGCCCGGAGGACGGCAGGTTCACGCTGCTCGTGCGACTGCCCTGGCCTCTCCCGTGACTCCGGGAAGCGTGATTCCGGGAAGCGTGATCCCGGGAAGCGGGATTCCGGGAAGAGGGTGCTCTTGAACGACTGCCCCGCCCATGAGGCGGGGCCCTGACCCGTCGAACCGGTCAGGGCCCCGCGGGGGCTCAGCCGCAGGAGCCCCCGCAACTGCAGGGGCCGCCCGACTGGCAGCCGCATCCGCAGCCGGGGCCGCATCCGCAGGCTCCGACCAAGGGCAGGTGCCGGGCTTCCTGTGGTGCGGCCGGCTGCTGCTCGGCCGTGGTACGGGGCGTTTCGCGGGGGTCAGCCATCGTGCCCTCCTCGGCAGGGACAGTCATGGACAGGCATGACACAGCCCCATTGCATGCCCGACGGGCGCGGGCGCATCAAGGGCGCGTGGTGGCACGCCCCGGCGTCAGCCCTCGCCGGAGCCGGAACCGGAGCCGGAGCCGGCCTGCCCACCGGAGGCGGCCTCACCCTGCGAGGACTCCGTCGCGGCGGCCAGGGCGGGGTCGATCTCGTCCGCGTAGTCGCCGGTCACCAGGTAGACGACGCGGCGGGCCACCGAAACGGCGTGGTCGGCGAACCGCTCGTAGTAGCGGCCCAGCAGGGTGACGTCCACGGCGGTCTCGATGCCGTGCTTCCAGCGGTCGTCCATCAGGTGCTGGAAGAGGGTGCGGTGCAGCAGGTCCATGGCGTCGTCGTCCTGCTCCAGCTGCATCGCCAGGTCGACGTCCTTGGTGACGATGACCTCGGCCGCCTTCGCCATCAGCCGCTGTGCGAGCTGCCCCATTTCCAGGAGCGTCGCCTGGAGGTCCTGGGGGACGGCCGACTCGGGGAAGCGCAGCCTGGCGACCTTCGCCACGTGCTGCGCCAGGTCACCCGAGCGCTCCAGGTCGGCGCTCATCCTCAGCGAGGTGACGACGATCCGCAGATCGGTGGCGACGGGCTGTTGCCGGGCGAGCAGCTGTATCGCCCTGGTCTCCAGATCGCGCTGGAGGTCGTCGACCTTCTCGTCCGCGGCGATGACGCTCTCGGCGAGCTTCAGGTCCGCGTCCAGCATCGCCGTGGTGGCGCGCCCGATCGCGGAGCCGACGAGCCTGGCCATCTCGACCAGGCTGTCCCCGATCGAGTCCAGCTCCTCGTGGTACGCGTCCCGCATGGCTGTCCTTCCCTCGCACGAATGTTCCCCGGGGTGCTTGCCCCCGGCCGTTCTCACGGAGCCGCTCGGGCCCCTACGCTCTCAACGATGCGCCCGAAATGCGACCGGTTCGGCCCCCCTCGGTGAACCGAAGGCACCTTGAGGGTTAACACTGGGCGACAGCTCTTTCGACCGCCCCCTCCAGGACTGGGGCACTGTCGTACGAGGCGCATAACCTGGCTGTATGGACGTTAATGCGGCGGTCGCCGCGGCAGCCGCGATCGCCGGTGTGTGCACCGGCGTGATCGCGATGCTGGCGTTCCGGTGGAGCGAGCGGGAGCAGGCCCGCCCCACCCGCACCTCACTGCACACCGAGCCGGGGCTGCCCCCGGGCGTCGACACCGTCCTGTCGGTGCTCCGCTCCTCAGCCGTGGTGCTGGACGAGAGTGATGCCGTCGTCAAGGCCAGCTCCGCCGCCTACGCGCTGGGCCTGGTGCGCGGCGGCAAGCTCGCGGTGGAGCCTATGCTCCAGATGGCGAGGGACACCAGACGTGACGGGGAGATACGGCAGGTCGAGCTGGACCTGCCCCGGCGCGGCACGGGACGGGGTGATGCCCTCGCGGTCTCCGCGCGGGTGGCTCCGCTCGGCTCCCGGCTGGTGCTCCTGCTGGTGGAGGACCTGACGGAGGCCCGCAGGATCGAGGCGGTGCGGCGGGACTTCGTCGCCAACGTCAGCCATGAGCTCAAGACCCCGGTCGGCGCGCTCTCCCTGCTCTCGGAAGCCGTCCTGGACGCCTCCGACGACCCGGAGGCCGTGGAGCGCTTCGCCGGCCGCATGCAGAACGAGGCCACCCGGCTGACCAACCTCGTCCAGGAGCTGATCGACCTCTCCCGGGTGCAGAACGACGACCCGCTGGAGGACTCGGAGTCCGTCCAGGTGGACGAGCTGGTGACCGAAGCCATAGAGCGCAGCCGGCAGAGCGCCGACAACAAGCAGATCACCCTCCTGGCCGGCGGCACCGAGGGGCTGCACGTCTGGGGCAACCGGGGCCAGCTCGCCGCGGCACTGGGCAACCTCGTCGAGAACGCCGTCAACTACTCACCGGCCCGTACCCGCGTCAAGGTCGCGGGCCGCCTCACCCAGTCCCCGGGCGGCGACCTGATAGAGATCGCCGTCACCGACCAGGGCATCGGCATCTCCGACCGCGACAAGGAGCGCATCTTCGAGCGCTTCTACCGTGTCGATCCGGCCAGGTCCCGGGCCACCGGAGGCACCGGGCTCGGCCTGTCCATCGTCAAGCACGTGGCCGCCTCGCACGGCGGGGAGGTCACCGTATGGAGCGCCGAGGGACAGGGCTCCACCTTCACCCTGCGGCTGCCCGAGGCGGGCAGCGCGCGGGAGCAGGCCGCGCTGGACAAGGCCGACCGGCTCGGCCGGAACGGCCTGTCGGGCGCACTGCAGGAACCGGCCGCCTTCGATGAGGAGGAGCGGCCGTATGTCGATCAGGCTGATGAACAACTTTCCGCCCCGGAGGTCCTCCCGTGACCCGAGTGCTCGTCGTCGAGGACGAGGAATCGTTCAGCGACGCACTGTCGTACATGCTCCGTAAGGAAGGCTTCGAGGTCGCCGTCGCGGCCACGGGTCCCGACGGGCTCGACGAGTTCGAACGCAACGGCGCCGATCTGGTGCTGCTCGATCTGATGCTGCCGGGACTGCCCGGCACGGAGGTGTGCCGCCAGCTGCGTGGCCGCTCCAACGTCCCCGTGATCATGGTGACGGCCAAGGACAGCGAGATCGACAAGGTCGTCGGCCTGGAGATAGGCGCGGACGACTATGTCACCAAGCCCTTCTCCTCCCGGGAGCTGGTCGCCCGCGTCCGCGCGGTGCTGCGCCGCCGCGGCGAGCCGGAGGAGGTCGTGCCCGCCGCGCTGGAGGCCGGCCCGGTCCGGATGGACGTGGACCGGCACGTGGTCACCGTCGACGGCGGCAAGGTGGATCTCCCGCTCAAGGAGTTCGACCTGCTGGAGATGCTGCTGCGGAACGCGGGGCGCGTGCTGACCCGTATGCAACTGATCGACCGCGTCTGGGGCGCGGACTACGTGGGCGACACCAAGACGCTCGACGTCCACGTCAAGCGCCTGCGCGCCAAGATCGAGCCCGACCCTGGTGCCCCGCGCTATCTGGTGACGGTCCGGGGCCTGGGCTACAAGTTCGAGCCGTAAACCGCCCCCGAAGGAGCGGCGCCCCGTCAGGGGCGCGGGGAACCGCGGGCTCAGCCTCCGGCCGGGAGGTACCCCCAGCGACCCAAGACAGCTCGCACCCGGCACTCCGCTCCGCATCAAGACGAACGGCGAGAGGCCGCATCCCGCACGGGGCGCGGCCTCTCGCCGTAGGGGCCTCAGTGCCCGGCGTGCTCCTCCTGGGTGCCCGGCCGGCCGGACTCGGACGCCGAGGACGAGTCGGAGGGCGAACCGGAGTCGGACGGCGACCCGGAGGGCGAGGCAGAGCTGGAGGCACCCGGCTCAGGAGCCCGGTGGGACGGCGAAGGCGACGAGCTGGGGCCGACCGTCTTGAACGCGCCGTCCGCCGGCACCACGGTCGCGCGCAGCTTGATGGCGCCGGTCCTGCTGAGGTCGAAGGTGAGCGGCTGCGCGTTGCCGTCCTTGATGCCCGCCTTCTCCGCGTGGGTGAACAGCGCGGAGGGGTTGCCCTTGCCGCCCAGCTCCAGCGAGCCGCCGGCCGGTACGACGAGCTTCTTCTCGCCCTTGGCGGGGCTCAGTTCGGCGCGGGCGCCCTTGACGTGGACGCCCTTGAGGATCTGGTCCTTCGCGCCGTCGTTGAAGATCCGCACCGCGACGGCGGCCTCGCCCGAGCCCGTGGTGTCGGTGACGAGGTTGGCGTTCTGGACCTTGATGACCCCGACCTGCGTCGCCGCGTTGTCGGGCCTGACCTCCAGCGTCTGCGCGTCGTTTCCGGCGCCGCAGGCGGTCAGCGAGACGGCGGCGAGCGCGAGGGTGGTGGCGGCGAGGGTGCCGCGACGAAGGCTGCTGCTCACGGCGGCGGCAACTCCTAGGCGAGCTATGGCGGCGGCACGCTCCTCGAGCGCGTGCCGGTCGCGTACGGATGGGCTTTCGCGTGCGCGCTCAGGTTACCGACAGCGTGTGGAGGCCCTGCACCCGACCCTCCGGCCCCGGCCGCCATGGCCGTGCTCGCGCAAAGCGCAGGTCGCCCCGCGAAGCGCAGGTCACCCCGGCGAGGCGCAGGGCATCTGCTCCGACGGCCGCCCGTACGCTGTCGAATAGCGACGGCCGGAGTGCGGCTGCCCTCCGTACGGGCGATTCCGCGGGAATGCGAGAGGTTCATGAAGAATTGATCAACAGGCCCTTACAGGTGCATTGATCAATTCTTCGGAAAGCCGGAAGGGGTGGCGAAGATGTCACTCCCCTACAGTCGGACAAATCGGTCATACTGGACGTGTCGCGAGCCTCTTCCGTGGGCTCTCCCGGTGTGTTTCCGCGGGTGTGCAGAACCGCTCTCACCTGCGAATACCCGCTTGCATTGGGTGGTCGATGCACGATAGAGGGCTGCTTGTCAAGCCCCGAGATATGCCCTGACCTGCGAAAACGCCATTCAGAAGACGTCGTTCCCGTGTTACCCTGGATAGCCACGGAAGGGGTACCTGACACATGACGTTCAAGGTTGGCGACACCGTGGTCTATCCCCATCACGGGGCCGCGCTGATCGAGGCTATCGAAACTCGCCAGATCAAAGGCGTGGACAAGACCTACTTGGTTCTGAAGGTCGCGCAGGGCGATTTGACCGTTCGCGTGCCCGCGGACAATGCGGAGTTCGTAGGCGTGCGCGACGTCGTTGGTTCGGACGGGCTGGACAGGGTCTTCGAGGTGCTCCGCGCGCCGTACGCAGAAGAGCCGACCAACTGGTCCCGCCGCTACAAGGCAAACCTCGAGAAGCTGGCGTCCGGCGACGTCATCAAGGTGGCCGAGGTTGTGCGTGACCTGTGGCGCCGTGAGCGTGAGCGCGGCCTGTCCGCCGGTGAGAAGCGGATGCTGGCCAAAGCCCGTCAGATCCTGGTGAGCGAACTGGCTCTGGCGGAGAACACCAACGAGGACAAGGCCGAAGCGCTGCTCGACGAGGTTCTCGCCTCCTGACGCTCGATCGACACTCGATATCTGCCCCATGATGCCGCGGTGCCCGGATGACAGCAGTCGTCACCGGGCGCTGCGGCATTCTCGGCGCCAGCCGACGTAGCCCCCTAGCGGGAGCGCCCGGCCGTGCGCGCATGCCCACAGGGCCAGGGCAGCCGACTCGACCGATGGTCACGGAAGGGCTCGATCGAGTGGTTGCGCCCGGCACTCCCCCCAACCTATGGCCGGGGGTACCCCCAGGCCATACCCACCCCGGCTGAGGACACAAACCCTGAACGCGCTACCGATGTCAATCGATTCCACAGACTTCGCTCCATCCGGGGACCGACGGGCCTCGGACGAAACCGGCCCGGGCACCGCCGTCGTCATCCCGGCGGCGGGCAAGGGTGTACGGCTCGGTCCGGGAGCGCCCAAGGCGCTGCGCGAGCTGGGCGGTACGCCGATGCTCGTGCACGCCGTACGGGCCACCGCGCGGGCGCGCGCCGTCGAGCTCGTCGTCGTGGTCGCTCCGCCCGACGGCGCGCCCGCCGTCCGCACGCTGCTGGACGAGCACGGGCTGCCCGAGGTCGTCGTCGTCCCTGGCGGTCAGACGCGCCAGGACTCCGTACGCCTGGGGCTGGCGGCGCTCCCCGACACCGTCGAGACGGTGCTGGTGCACGACGCGGCGCGGCCGCTCGTCCCGGACGAGACGGTGGACGCGGTGGCGCGCGCTGTCCGCGAGGGCGCTCCCGCTGTGGTGCCCGCGCTGCCGGTCACCGACACCGTCAAACAGGTGGAGACGCGCACCGACGGCGGGCCCGAGCCGGTCACCGGTACCCCCGACCGTGCCCGGCTGCGTGCCGTG
The DNA here is from genome assembly GCF_017676385.1 of Streptomyces spirodelae. Classification (GTDB taxonomy): domain Bacteria; phylum Actinomycetota; class Actinomycetes; order Streptomycetales; family Streptomycetaceae; genus Streptomyces; species Streptomyces spirodelae. The sequence continues at coordinate 63,925 of NZ_JAFFZN010000020.1, read as the reverse complement.
CAGACCCCCCAGGGCTTCGCCCGCAAGGTGCTCGCGGAGGCGCACACCCGACTGGCGCCGCAGGGCGAGGGCGCCACGGACGACGCGGGCATGGTCGAGCGGCTCGGTGTCGACGTGGTCGTCGTCCCCGGCCACGAGGAGGCGTTCAAGGTGACCCGCCCGCTCGACCTCGTACTCGCGGAGGCGGTCCTGGCCAGGAGGAGGGCGCACGATGCCTTCTGAGAGCGCGGCCCTGCCCCTGGTCGGCATCGGTACCGATGTGCACGCGTTCGAGGAGGGGCGCGAGCTGTGGTGCGGCGGACTGCTGTGGGAGGGCGAACGGTACGGACTGGCCGGGCACTCCGACGGTGACGTGGCGGCACACGCGGCCTGCGACGCGCTGTTCTCCGCCGCCGGACTCGGGGACCTCGGCGCCCACTTCGGCACGAGTCGCCCGGAGTGGTCCGGCGCCTCGGGCGTCGCGCTGCTGACCGAGGCGGCCCGCATCGTGCGCGAGGCCGGGTACGGGATCGGCAATGTCGCCGTCCAGGTCATCGGCGTCCGGCCCAAGATCGGCAAGCGGCGGGCCGAGGCGATGAAGGCGCTGTCCGACGCCGTCGGCGCCCCCGTCTCGCTCTCGGGCACCACCACCGACGGCCTGGGTCTGACCGGCCGCGGCGAGGGCCTGGCAGCCGTGGCGACCGCACTGGTGCTTCCCGCTCGCTGACGTACGGGCTCGCTTCCGCGCGGACTCGCTCACGTGCCGGCTCGCTCACGAGCGTGCCCGCGCGGACGCCGACCCGCTCGGACGCCGACCCGCTCACGTACGCAGCCGACAGCGGCGCCGGTACTTCGGTACGGGTGCCGACGGTGCGGGACGCATGGCGCGGCCGGTGTGTGGGATACCGTCCGGGGCAGGCGAGACCCGACGTACGGCATCGGGACGAGACGAGAGGAGCCGCTTCCGTGGCAGACCAGGTGCTCTCCGACCAACTCAAGAAGGTCCTCGACGGCAAGGTGTTCGTCGCCGTCGCCACCATCCAGCCCGACGGCAGTCCACAGGTGTCGCCGGTCTGGGTGAAGCGCGACGGCGAGGACCTGCTCATCTCCACCACCGTGGACCGCCGCAAGACGAAGAACATGCGGCGCGACCCCCGGGTGACCGTCATGGTGCAGCCGGCCGACGAGCCCTACACCTACGCCGAGCTGCGCGGCACCGCCTCCCTGACCACCGAGGGCGGGCAGGAACTGATCGACGAGCTGGCGCAGAAGTACACCGGAAAGAGCTACGCCGAGTTCAACCCGGCCGCGGGCCAGGACGCCGAGCGGGTGGTCGTCCGGGTCAAGGTCGACAAGGTCGTCGGCCGCCTCTGAACCGGCCAGGGGCCCGGCGTACGGTCCGGGCCCCGCTTCGCGGCTTCGCGGGGCCCCTTCCGCCGGAAACCCTCCGGCCAGGGCGTGGCGGGGCGCGGCGGGCTACTACCCTTGGCCCCGTGACTCTTCGCCTGTACGACACCAGCGCCCGGCAGATCCGTGATTTCAGCCCGCTCGAACCCGGCTGCGTCTCGATCTACCTGTGCGGCGCCACCGTGCAGGCACCCCCGCACATCGGGCACATCCGCTCCGGCCTGAACTTCGACATCATGCGCCGCTGGTTCACCTACCGGGGCTACGACGTGACGTTCGTCCGCAACGTCACCGACATCGACGACAAGATCATCACCAAGTCGGCCGAGCAGGGCCGCCCCTGGTGGGCGATCGGCTACGAGAACGAGCGCGCCTTCAACGCCGCCTATGACGCGCTCGGTTGCCTGCCGCCGACCTACGAACCGCGCGCCACGGGACACATCCCCGAGATGGTCGAGATGATGCGGGTGCTGATCGACCGCGGTCACGCCTACGCGGCGGACGGCAACGTCTACTTCGACGTCCGCTCCTTCGGTGACTACCTCTCCCTCTCCAACCAGGAGCTCGACAACCTCCTCCAGCCCGCGGGCGAGGGCGAGACCGGCAAACGGGACCCGCGCGACTTCGCGATGTGGAAGGCCGCCAAGCCCGGCGAGCCGTCCTGGGAGACCCCGTTCGGTCCCGGCCGTCCCGGCTGGCACCTGGAGTGCTCCGCGATGGCGCACAAGTATCTCGGCCGCGTCTTCGACATCCACGGCGGCGGCGTCGACCTCGTCTTCCCGCACCACGAGAACGAGATCGCTCAGTCCCGCGCCTTCGGCGACGGCTTCGCCCGCTACTGGGCCCACAACGCCTGGGTCACCATGAGCGGCGAGAAGATGAGCAAGTCGCTGGGCAACTCGGTGCTCGTCAGCGAGATGGTCAAGCAGTGGCGCCCGCTGGTCCTGCGCTACTACCTGGGCAACCCGCACTACCGCTCCACCATCGAGTACAGCACCGAGTCGCTGCGCGAGGCGGAGTCCGCGTTCGGCCGGATCGAGGGCTTCCTGCAGCGCGGCGTCGAGCTCGTGGGGCAGACGGCGCCCGCCGAGCGGGTACCGGAAGCATTCGCGGAAGCCATGGACGACGACTTCGGGGTGCCGCAGGCGCTGGCCGTCGTGCATACGACGGTGCGGCAGGGCAACGCCGCGCTGGGCGAGGGCGACAAGACCGCCGTCGCGGCCGCGGTCGCCGAGGTCCGCGCGATGCTCGGCGTACTGGGGATGGACCCCCTGGACGCCCCCTGGACCGCCGCGGCGACGGCTGCCGCGGCGGACCTGCACTCGGTGGTGGACTCGCTGGTCGGTCTGGTACTGGAGCAGCGGCAGGCGGCGCGGGCGCGCAAGGACTACGCGACGGCCGACGCGATCCGCGACGAGCTGGGGCGCGCGGGCCTCACCATCGAGGACACCCCCAGCGGCCCCCGCTGGGAGCTCGGCGGGGAGTGAGCGCCCCTCCGGTACCGGTACCGTTGTAAAGCCGTACGTACGTCCGAGCGCGCGTCCCAGCGCGCAAGCCGCAGAGAGCAAGGTAGGTGGCCCAGCATGCCCGGGAAGAAGAAGGGGCCGCAGGTAGGCAGCGGTGGCTATCGCCGCCGCGGCCTGGCGGGCAAGGGTCCGACGCCGCCCGCCGAGATGCGCAAGGGCCACGCCAAACAGCGTGCCGCGCAGGCCAAGGCGCGCCGCGCCCAGGGCCGTCCGCAGCGCGGCAAGGGCACCTCGGAGCTGGTGGTGGGCCGCAACTCCGTCGTGGAGGCCCTGCGCGAGGGCGTACCGGCCAACGCGCTGTACGTGCAGCAGTTCATCGACAACGACGAGCGGGTCCGCGAGGCCGTCCGGGTCGCGGGTGACCGCGGCGGCATCCGGCTGGTCGAGGCACCCAAGCCCGAGCTGGACCGGATGACCAACGGCCTCAACCACCAGGGCGTCGTCCTGCAGGTCCCGCCGTACGAGTACGCGCACCCCGAGGACCTGGCGGCCGCCGCCTTCGACCGAGGCGAGGACCCGCTGATCGTCGCGCTCGACGGGGTGACCGACCCGCGCAACCTGGGCGCCGTCGTCCGCTCCGCGTCCGCGTTCGGCGGGCACGGCGTGGTCGTACCCGAGCGGCGCGCCGCCGGGATGACCGCAGGCGCGTGGAAGACCTCGGCCGGTACGGCGGCGCGCACGCCGGTCGCGCGCGCTACCAACCTCACCCGTGCGCTGGAGGGCTACCAGAAGGCGGGCCTGACGGTGATCGGGCTCGCCGCGGACGGCGAGGTGGAACTCGGCGACGTCGCCGCGCTCGACGGACCGCTCGTGGTCGTCGTGGGCAGCGAGGGCAAGGGGTTGTCGCGGCTGGTCGGTGAGACGTGCGACCTGAGGGTTCGCATCCCGATGCCCGGCGGCGCCGAGTCGTTGAACGCGGGTGTCGCGGCGGGCGTCGTACTCTACGAGGCGGCGAGGCGGCGCGCTTGAGGCGTTCCCCGCAGCCGCCGTCGGCGCGCGCCACGGGTGATCACTTGACGGGCCTCCGACAGATGGGCGCGGTCAAGGCAGTGTCCTAACCGTCCGTCACTCGGTTAGATGAGTGTGGACACCAGAACACCCCGCGCACCCGGCGCTTCGGGCCGCGGCTCCGGGCACAGCCCAGGGGGAAGCCCACGCGGTTTCTTCGACGACGAACCGGTGCTGAGCACGGTCAAGGTCCCGTCCGACCCCGCTGAGGTGGTCGTCAATCACGCGAGTTTCCGAGTGCGGCTCGGTGCGGCCACCGGCGCTACGGCCACGCCGCCCGCCGCGGCCATGACGGCCGCGCCGTCCGCGCCGTCCGCGCCGTCCGCCGCCTCCTCGCCCGTCAGCGCACATGGCGCCCTGACACCGGCGGCCAGTGCCGCCCCGCCGACGGCCGCGTGGCCGTCGGCGTCCGCCGAGCGCGCGCGTGCGGCGTTCGAGGACACCGAGCCCATCCCCGTCGCAGGCGGCGCGTCGGCCGGGAGCAGGCGAACCGGTTCGGCAGGCGCCGCCGGTTCGGCACGCGCCGCCGGTTCCGCACGCGCCGGGCGCCGCGCACCCGTGGTGTGGAGCGGCGGCCGGGAACCGGACGACACAGGCGCCACGAAACTGATCCAGGCCGCCCGCACGGCCGGTCTCGTCGGCCTCGAAAGCGGCACTGCCGGCGCCGAGTCCGACCCCTCGGCCACCCAGACCCTCCCCCGCGTCAAGAACCCGGGCGGGGCGGCGGGTGGTCCGGCCGGCCCCGGCGGCTCCGGCGGCTCTGGCGGCTCCGGCCGCGCCGGTGCGGGGATCACCGGGAGCGGCCCCGCGACCGTCGTCGGTCCGCCCCGTGGCCCGCAGCCGTCCGAGAGCGGCGGTCCTTCGGTGCCCCACCAGCCCGAGGCCCCGCACACCGAACCGCTGCTGAAGGGCGTACGCCCGGCGCGGAGCGCGTTCGACGAGGAAACCGGAGAGCTCGAAGCGGTCGGCCCGGACACCGGAGAGCTCGCCACCGTCTCCTACCGGGGCGACGGCTCCTACCGGCGCGGCGTCCGCTGTGCCGGCTACCCGGACCCCGACGCCTATGACGGCCGCGACGGCTACGGGGACCGCGACGGCTACGGGGACCGCGACGGCTACGGGGACCGCGACGGTTTCGAGGAGTACGCGGACGAGGCCGGCCCGTACGACAGCGAGAGCCGGCGCCGCCGCGAGGCGGTGCGGCACGCCTACTACCCCGGGCGCCGGATGAACCTGGGAGTCGTCCTCCTCCCACTGCGGCTCTTCCTGGGCTTCATCTCCGTCTACGCCGGCATGGGCAAGCTGTGCGACCCCGTCTACTTCGACGGTGGCGAGCGCGGCTCCATGGTCACCTGGCTCCGCTCCCTCGACCCGTGGACGATCGCCTCGCCGCTGCGGGACTTCGCCCTCGCCCACCCGGTCGGCTCCGGACTGACGGTGGCCTTCCTCCAGGTCGTCGTCGGCGTGCTGACCATGTTCGGGCTGTGGCAGCGGGTCGCGGCAGGCATCGGCGCACTGCTGTCGGCGGCGCTGCTGATGACCGTCAGCTGGAGCAGCGTCCCCGCCTACGACGCGCCGGACATCATCTACCTCGCCGCCTGGAGCCCGCTGATCATCGCGGGCGCCCCGGTCTACTCCCTCGACGGCCGACTGGCGAGCGAGGCGTGGCGCAAACTCGGCCCCCGCGTGGAGGTTCGCGACCTGCGCCGCCGGGTGCTGCGCAGGGGCGCCGTCATCGCCGCCGTCATCGCCGGCCTCTCCCTGCTCATCGGCTCGCTGCTGGGCAGCGCCGTCCGCTCCTCGCAGCCGGCCACGGCACCCGAGCGCGGCAAGACGCCCACCAACCGGCTGCCCGGCTCCCCGATGCCCCAGAACTCGGGCCGCGCCGACGGCGGCCAGGCGACACAGGGCCCGGCCGGTGCCGACGGCCGACGCGGCGACACCGACCGCCGCGACAAGGACGGTCGACCCTCGTCGAAGGAGACCAGGCCGGGCGAGCAAGGGGCCAGCAGCGGCCCCGAGTCCACCCCCACCCAGGGCCAGACGCAGGGCGCCGACCAGGGCGGCCCGCAGGGCAACACGACGCCCGGCCGGCAGCAGGGCACCACGGCACCCCCGGCCCAGCAGCAGCCCGGGCCGCAGGCCACCACCGGCAGCAGCGGCTCCCGCACCGGCGTGTCCAGCGAGTCCTCCTCCACGGGCGACAGCTCGTCGACGGGCTCCGGCGGCGGCACGTCCTCCGGCGGTAGCAGCGGCGGCCGCGGCGCGCTGGGCGGACTGCTGGGGCGCTGACCGCGCGTCGGCGCGGCGCGCGGCAGCGAAGGGCCTTCGACTCCCGGGAGTCGAAGGCCCTTCGCCGCAGGGTGCGGTGGGCAGTTGGCGGTGCCGTATGCACGTATCGCGGGCGATGCCTCAGCGCGGGCCGCCGCCCGACTACCTCGGACTGCCGCCCGGCGCCCAGTGCGGGCTGCCGCCCGGCGCCCAGTGCGGGTTGCCGCCCGACTCATCTCGGGCTGCCGTCCGGCGCCTCAGCTCGGGTTGCCGCCCGCGAGTTCCTTGGCGGCCTCGCGCAGGTCCTTGGCGGTGTCGATGGCCCGCCAGTAGGAGCCCTGCGGGAGCGGGAAGCCGGCCAGGGCGCGCTCGCGGGCGAGGCGCGGGAACGTGGTGCGCTCGTGGTCACCGCGCTCCGGCAGCAGCCCGGCGAACCGGGGTGAGAAGACGTAGACGCCCGCATTGATCAGATACGGCGACGGCGGGGCCTCGATGAAGTCGAGGACGTGACCGAACTCGTCGGTCTCCACCGCGCCCCACGGGATGCGCGGACGGGCCAGTGCCAGCGTGGCGGTGGCGTCGCGCTCGCCGTGGAAGGCGGCCATCTCGCGCAGTGAGAAGCGGGTCCAGATGTCGCCGTTCGTCGCATACCAGGGCTCGTCCGGACGCGGCAGGGAGCGCGCCGCGAACTTCAGCCCGCCGCCGCGCCCCAGCGGTTCGCGCTCGATCACCGTGGTGACGCGGCAGGGGAGTTCGGCCTTGGCGAGCCACTCCTCGAGCACCTCGGCGAGGTGACCGCAGGAGACGACGGCGTCGGTGACGCCCTCCTCCGCGAGCCAGGCCAACTGGTGGCCGATGATCGGTACGCCGGTACCCGGGATCTCCACCATCGGCTTGGGACGGTCGTCGGTGTACGGCCGCAACCGTGATCCCTGTCCACCGGCAAGGATCACGGCCTGGGTCGGATACTGGGTCATGTGCCGCAGCCTATGCGCGCGAAGCACGTCCTGGGCGGCACACCCCCTGATCTCGGCTGTCCCGGCTGTCCCGGCTGTGTCAGCTCAGTTGGGCGACGCCGGAGGCGAAGGATGTGTCGCAGACGGGCCGCGAGAACCGCTGGGCGCGCTGGGCACCGTACTTGTGGACGGCGGCCTTGCCGAGCGCCCGCGCGATCGCGACGCAGTGGCGGGCCAGTGACGGCTTCCGGGTGATGGCACGTTGCAGGCTGCTCAGCGCTACTCCCGGGTCCTGCTCCTGGAGTTCGGCGATGAGCCGGTCGCGGAGCACGTCCTCCGGATCCCGGTGCGCCGTCGGCCCGGCGGGCGTCGAGGCGGTACGCGCCGACGCCTTGTGCGCCGAGGAGGCGAGAACCGGAGAGTCCGCGGGCGCTGGCGCCCACGGGACGTGCGTGACGGCGAGGGTCCCGGACAGGACGAGCACGACCGGGAGTACGAGGGCGAGGGATCGGCCGATACGGCGGGCTGCGTGGTTCACGACCGTGATGGTAGCGACCGGTAGTGATTTGGCGACATTTGGTCACCATATCGAGCGACGGGAAAATGGGTTGTTCGAGGGAGATCGCACGGAAGAGGTAACGGGGCGCGGCAGGGGCCGCGACAGAGGCAGCTCGGGACCGGGAAAGGCCGTGACGTCGAAGGGCCGTGACGGGGGTACCGTCACGGCCCTGAACGCCCTGAACGCGCGGAACCGCGAACCGCGAAACCCGCAGAACTCAGGAACTCCGCAAACGTGCGGAACCCGCTCCGCTCAGTCGCTGCGCTCTGCTCAGTCGCTGCGCTCTGCTCAGACGCTGCGCTCAGTCGCTGAGGCGCTCGCCCGAGGAGGTGGAGAAGACGTGGCTCTCGCCGCCCTGCGGCACCACGTGGATGGTGCTGCCCTTCTCCGGAACGCTCCGGCCGGGAACACGGACCACCAGGTCACACGTCTCGCCGCCGATCTCGGCTGTGCCGTAGACGTAGCCGTCGGCGCCGAGCTCCTCGACGACGTTCACGGTGACGGGGACGCCGGCCTTCTCGTCCTTGGAGAGGGCCTTGCCGTTGCCGTCGCCGTTCACCAGGTCGAAGTGCTCGGGGCGGACACCGACCGTGACGGTCTTGTCACCCTTGTCCGCGGCGGCGCTGAGGGCCTCGCGCTCGACCGGCACCACGCTGTTGCCGAACTTGACGCCGCCGTCGGTGATCGGGACCTCGACCAGGTTCATGGCCGGGGAGCCGATGAAACCGGCGACGAAGAGGTTGGCGGGGCGGTCGTACATGTTGCGGGGGCTGTCGACCTGCTGGAGCAGCCCGTCCTTGAGCACGGCCACGCGGTCGCCCATCGTCAGGGCCTCGACCTGGTCGTGGGTGACGTACACGGTGGTGATGCCGAGGCGGCGCTGGAGGCTGGCGATCTCGGTACGGGTCTGGACGCGGAGCTTGGCATCCAGGTTGGAGAGCGGCTCGTCCATCAGGAAGACCTGCGGCTCACGGACGATGGCCCGGCCCATCGCGACCCGCTGCCGCTGACCGCCGGAGAGCGCCTTGGGCTTGCGGTCCAGGTACTTGGTCAGGTCGAGGATCTTCGCCGCGTCCTCGACCTTCTTGCGGATCTCGGTCTTCGGCACACCCGCGATCTTGAGCGCGAAGCCCATGTTGTCTGCCACGGTCATGTGCGGGTACAGCGCGTAGTTCTGGAAGACCATCGCGATGTCCCGGTCCTTCGGGGGAAGGTGGGTCACATCCCGGTCACCGATGCGTATGTGGCCCTCGTTGACGTCCTCCAGCCCCGCAAGCATCCGCAGCGAGGTGGACTTTCCGCAACCAGAGGGACCGACGAGAACGAGGAACTCCCCGTCCGCGATCTCGATGTTGAGCTTGTCGACGGCGGGGGTCTCGGCGCCGGGGTACACCCGGGTCGCCTGGTCGTAGGTGACCGTGGCCATGTTCTCTTCTCCTTCACCGGCAGGTACGTGCCGGACGATCCGTCGTAAAGGGAGGTGGTCCACCGCGTGAACCTGCCGAGACGCTAGCCTCTCCCTGCCCTTTTGTCAGTAGCCCCAGGCATTACGATCCAGCTCCCAGGTACACTGCACGAGCGACGACACCCGCCGCCTTAGCTCAGCTGGTTAGAGCATCTGTCTTGTAAACAGAAGGTCGTCGGTTCGAATCCGACAGGCGGCTCCGCAGGTCAGAGGCCCCGTACCGGGTTCGGTACGGGGCCTCTGTGGTGTCGATGACGGCAGTTTTGACGGCAGCCGACCTAGGTGTGCTGGTCGACCTTGCGCAGGACGACGCGCCAGCCGTCATCGGTTTCGAGGCCGTCGACGCGATCGAGGAGCCAGGTCTCGTCCCGGACGGAGAACGTGTCGCCCAGAGCCAGCTCGACCTCGCGTTCTCCGTCAGCGACGACGACGAGGTAGACCGTGAGTGGGCGGCCGTCGGGAGCCCAGAGATGACGGACGACGAACCGGGCGTTTCCCGAATGGCCGGGGACACCTTGCCGAAGTCTGATGTCGCCGGTCATGGCAACTCACTCCCAGTAGCGTGTAGCGGTTCTTGATCTACTTTCTGAACTCTTCGCTCGTCAGAGGACGCGGATCGCTGCGATTGTGGGGATTCCGCATGTATATGAGTCCATGGTCGTCCACCTTACGAGCTGGTGCACGGTAGGCGGTGAGACGTCAGGCCCTTGATGGTTGATCATGTGGTCGGGTGGTGACACCAGAACCGGAAGTTCAGGGAGCCCTTAGCGGATCACGAATCGTCGGGCTCGTCGTCCCCGCTGAGGGCATCCCCGAGCCGTCCGATCGCGTCGCGCTGCTCGTCGAGGCGCACGAAGGTGTAGATGTCCATGGTCACCCGGATCGAGCTGTGCCCGAGTACCTGCATGATCGTCCGGGCGCTGGCGCCCTGCTCGTGCAGCAGCGAGGCGCAGGTGTGCCGCAGGTCGTGAAAGCGGACCTTGCGGACCCCGGCGCGGGACGTCAGAGCCGCGAACGAGCGGTTCAGGTTGCGCGGCTCGATCGGGGTCCCGTACTTCGTCGTGAAGATCAGCCCGCTTCCGTCGTCCCGCCACTTGTCCCCCGCAAGCCGCTTGTCCGTGAGCTGCTGAGTCCCCTGGGCGCGGAGCGCCGTGACGCACTCGGGCGGGAGCGGGATTCGGCGGGCCGACTTCTGGGTCTTCGGCGGAACGATGACCAACTCGCCGCCGACGCGCTGAAGCGTTTGCCGCACGGTCAGCACGCCCTTGTCCAGGTCCACGTCTTCCCACCGGAGACCAAGCAGCTCACCGCGCCGCAGGCCGAGCCGTACGGCCAGTTCGTACGCGGCCCACAGTCGATTGCCCCGGGCAGCGGCCAGGAGCTGTCGCCCCTCGGCGGCAGTGAGTGGTTCGATCTCGCGCATCGTGCCCATGCCCAGCTCCACATTCTTGGCGACGTTCCGGGGGATCTCGTCTTCGCGCACGGCGTGCTGAAGCGCTGTCCGGAGGAGAGCGAGCAGGATGCGCACGGTTCGGTCCGACGGAGTCTTCTGGCAGCACTTGCCGAGGGCGCAGCAGCGCTGTTTGGCCTTGGGGCGCTTCTTGTCCTTGCCCTGGGCGCAGCACTGGCAGGTCTGGGCTGTCTTCAGGAGGAAGGCCCGGATGTCGCGGGCCGACAGGCGCCCGAGCTTCTTCTTGCCGAGGCCCGGCGCGATGTAGTTGCGCACCCAGGACTCGTAGTTGACGTAGGTGGTCTTGCGGACCTTGACCTTGGCAACGTGCGTGAGCCAGTACGTCAGGTACTCGCTCAGCGTCATCTTGCTCGCGGCTATAGGTAGGCCGCTGTGCGAGTTGGCCTTGAGCCGGGTGAGCTTGTCGTGCGCGTCCTCCCAGGTCCTGCCGTAGACGCTGCGGCGCTTATACGTGCCATCCGTGGCCAGGACGTAGGCAATGCCCTCCCAGCGCCCGTCCTTGCGCTGGTAGATGGTGCCTTCACCGTTGACGTTCCTCTTGGCCTTGGCCATCAGGCAGCCTCCCGTTCGGTCTGTCGTGAGATGTAGTCGTGCAGTGCGGACTCGGCGATGCGGCGGCAGCGGCCGATGGTGAAGGAGGCCAGTTCGCGGGAGCGGATCAGGTTGTAGACCGTCCAGCGGCTCACCTGGAGCCGTGCGGCGACTTGGTCGACGTTGAGCAGGCCGGTAGTCACAGCCATGGGTCTCCTTCCGTCTTGCGGCGTTGGTCTTCGTCGCGGGCAAGAGCGATGTCGTGGCGGACCTGGGCGGCGATGAGTTCTTCGCCGGGGCTGTAGCCGGAGGCCAGGTACTTCCAGTGGGAGACGACGAGGGTGGTTTCGTCGTCCTCGGTTTCCGGGGGTGCGCCGGCCGGTTGTGCCTGAGCTGTTCGCCAGGCGCGGCGGATGTCGCGGAGAGCGCCGAGGGTGGTGGAGTAGCGGTGGGATTTGCTGGAGAAGTGGCCCCGGAAGCCGAGCATGTGAGCCCAGCGCCAGAGCTTGAGGTCTGCGAATTCCGGCAGGTGGCCGAGGGCCCAGGCGGTGCGGATCATCTGGCGTGCGTGGCGGTGCACGGGCAGCAGGGCGATGGGTTCGGACTGGCCGGTGCCGTCGCAGTCGCCGCACAGGTCGCGGAAGCCGTCCGGGCCGGTGACGTAGCCGTGACCGGTGCAGTGGCGGCAGCGCAACGGGCGGTCGACGGTGCCGGAGGCTTCGGCGCTCTTGGTGGCGTACTTGGCGACGTAGGCGGCAACCTTCTGATCGGTCAGTTCGCCGTCGCCCAGGGCTGCGATCTCCCGGATGTCGAGTTGGGCACCCCAGCGCAGTTCGCGTTCCCCGATGGCGTCGGAAGCGACCGTCAGAACGGAGCGTTCGGCTGCGCTGGTGATCGCATGTGTGAGTGCGTCAGTGGTGGCCCATGTCGGCGGTGCGTCGGTGTGGCCGTCGGGTCCGTCGAGGCGGATCACGGCGTGGAAGTGGACCAGGCCGCGCTTCTGGTACTCGGCCACCTTGGCGAAAGAGACCTTGAGTGCTGCGTTCAGCGCCTTCTGTGTCATGCCCAGGTGGGCGGCCAGTTCGCGGCGCAGGTAGGTCGTGAAGCGGGCCCAGAGAGCGCCAGCGTGTGCGTTCCACAGCACGGCGCCGGAGTAGTCGTAGCTGGCCGGGTCCAGCGGCGTGCCCAGCTCTGGGTCATCCGTGGTGTGGACGGTGCCGCATCGGCAGGGCAGGGTCTTGCCCGCGTCGGTGGTGCGGCGGTTGTGCACCGGCCCGAAGGACGGGGCGGTGAGGGTCGCGAAGACGCGGGGATGTTCGCGAACAGTCTCGGGCACGGCCTTGCCGCCGGACAGCCCGGCCTTGATCAAGTGGTAGGTGTCGGCCGCGTAGAGACGTGAGCAGGACGGGCAGCGCGAGGCGCGGCGGTTACCGCAGGCAGTCAACAGGCGTCCGGTCGGTTCGTCGGCCGTCGAGTAGGACCGCAGAACGGTGCGCGTATCGGCGTCGAGGGTGGCTGTTCCGCCGACGAGGTTGACCGGGTGGGTGCAGCCGCGGACTTGGCGGATCTGGTCCTGTACTCGGTCGAAGTCCGGCCGCTGGGCGAGCCCGATGAGGTCCCGGAGGGCCAGGCTCGCCAGGTGGCGCAGGGACGGACGGTCGTTCACGGGGGAGACGTGTCCTTTCACGAAGGCCCTGGGCAGCCCAGGGGAGGACCGGGGCGCGGCCCAGGGCATGACGGACCGCGCCCGGTCGGGCAGTGGAGGAGAGGAGGAGCCGTAACGTGCGGCGGAGTGGTCAGGTCGTGAGACGGGCGTGCGCGGCGGCGGCCAGCGGCAGCGCGACGCCGAGCCGGGTCCGCAACTGCCCGGCTGTGATCGGTCGGCCGTGTTCGGACAGGTAGCTGGCGGCGATGGAGCGGGCCGCTTCCATCAGCGGCTCAGGCACCGCAGCGGGCGCTTCCTTGTGCTGGGCGGGGGCCGGTGGTGGAGCAGGGGCGGTTACGGACTCTTCAGCCGGTTCGGGCGCAGGCGCCGGCCGAGTCACGGCGTGAAGGTGGCGCAGGAGTTGCGGGCCCACCGCTCCCCAGCCGAGGAGGAGCACGGGCGCCACGGTGTCGACGGCAGCGCGGCCGTAGTGTCCGGCGAGGATGGGTTCAGCGACGTTGAGGGCCAGCGTCAGGAGGCCGGACAGGTGCATGAGGCGCGTGGCGCCCTTGAGCTGGTCAGCGGGAACGCCGCGCAGCGACAGGTACCAGAGAGCCACCAGGAGGCCGGTCACCGACAGGTCGACCATCGGGGCGATCAGCGGCGCGATGGGTCCGGGGACACCGAGGCGGAGGGCGAGGGCCCAGACGTTGCCGAAGGAGAAGACGAACGCCATGCCCGCGATGATGCCCATGACCACGACCACCGTGCGCTGAGTGATCCGGTTCTCTGCCATGGAGGTGTCACCTCCTTTCGCTGCGTTATTGGGTCGAGGCGAGGGTCAGGCCGCTTCCGCGCCGTCGTCCTTCATGAGCCGGTCCCGTAGCAGGACGCTCGGACCGGCGAGCGCGTGAAGGAGTTCGGTCGGGTCGCGGGTCAGATGGGCGGTGTCGGTGGCGATACGGGCCGCGTCCGAGTCGGCCACGTAGGGAGTGCGGATGCGGGCGAAGCCCGGACGGCCCTGGTGAGCCATGGAAGCCACCCCGACGTAGGCCGGGTCCTGAAGAGCGGTCGGGTTGGCGTCCGGCCAGTTGCGGATGTCTTCACCAAGGGCGACGACCGCCGCTTCAGCGGTCTTCTGCGCGAAGGACAGGCCCACCGGGCACACATCCCGGATGAAGGTGGGAATGGCGTCGCCGGTCGCCTTCTGCGTTGCGATGATCACCAGCATGCCGACGCTGCGGCCCTTCTTCACCAGGTCCTCCACCAGCCGGGCATTCTCGGCCGCCAGCGCGGCGAGCTTCTTCGTCTGCGTGTCCGAACCCTTGTAGTCGCGGAAGTAGGTATGCGCCTCATCCACGACCAGCACGACCAGCGGCCAGGCGTCCGAGGGCCCGACGTGCCACATGTTCTTGACCCCGAGCACATCCCGGATGGCCGCCGACCGGGCCCGCCGCAGCTCCACCAGCCGCTTGAAGAGCGCGTTCGCGTCGGCCAGGTCGTCACCGACGAAGGCGAACGCCCGCTGTGCCAGATCGGCGTAGTCGCCCTCGTGGGAGGAGGTCACCTTGCCGTCCGCGAAGGCGAACTGCACCGCAGCCGAGGGCGCGGTGTCGCAGATGAACCGATTGACCAGCGAGGTTTTCCCGAAGCCGGGCAGACCGGCGACGGTGACGCCGGGCACGTCCGACAGGTCCACGCTCACCGGCTGGGCGTACTCATCCAGCCCCAGGTGCCACCGAGCCAGCTCTTCCGGCACTTCCCCGGTCGGGACGTGCTCAGTGGGCACGATGAGCGGGTCCACCCGCACGCCACGGACGATGAGCTGTCCCGGCTTGTCGGGCAGGACCGAGACGCGCGTACACCGCCAGGCATCCGCCAGGTACGGCGCCGCCTTCTGGAACTCGGCCAGACTCACCTTCGGCACACACGCCGCACGGACCACGACCCCGTAACGGTCCGGACGGACCTTGATCTTGGGGGTGATCACCCGAGGCTTGGGAACCTTGCCGTCCTGCGAGATCACCACCGCTGGAGGCGTCTTGTCCTGCACCGACAGCCCCGCCATCGGAGCCAGCCGTCGCCAGCCGAAACGGACCCGGACTGCCTGACGGATGCTCGCCCGCGTCATCCGGTCGGCCCGTACGTAGCGCACCATCCACCACAGCGCCCATATGGCGCTCAGAGCCAGGACTGCCCCGGCCAGGTCAGCCGCCCTCACTGGCCCGCCTCCCCGAGCTGCGGGGCGGCAGTCAGCTCAAGCGAGCTAGCCCGGTAGGCGATCCCGTCGGAGAGCTGGCCATTGAAGATCCGGGCCCACGGGATGGCGAACAGGTCCACGGGCCGGACCGGGATGCCCAGGTTCAGGCCGTCCGGCAGTCCCGACTTCGGAACGGTGATCTTCATCTGCTCCGCACGGCCGTCCTCCATGAGGAAGACCGTCAGCGTGAACAGGTCCTCACCGGTGTCACGGTCCTGAGCGATCTTGCCCGTCTCCTGGTCCGCGATCTTCGGCACCGGCAGCGTGCCGACCATGAACATCGTGGACGGCAGCAGCCCCACGCGAATGCGCGCCATGTCTCAGCTTCCCTTCTGGTTCCCCGGGGCGGTTCGCCCGGCGGGGCACCAACTCTCACCTAGCTGGGCTAGCTATGTCAAGCGAACTAGCTATCTGAGTTGAGGGAAGGTTGATGGCTGTCTGTGATAGGTGGGCTAACCCGGGCTACCCTTGGGTCATGACGCCGCCGCCTCACGACACGCGCCCGCCGTACCAGCAGGCTGCCGACGAGATCCGGAAAGAGATCAAGTCGGGCAGGCTGAAGCCGGGGGAACAGCTCCCTTCGCACCGGGAGCTACAGGAGCGGTTCGGTGTCGCCAACATGACCGCCCGCAGCGCGCTGCGCGTCCTGCGCGACGAAGGGCTGATCTACACCGTCCAAGGGCGCGGCAGCTACGTCGCCGACGCTGTAGTCACCCAGGACGGAGAAGTGGTGGCGGTCGTTGAAGCCAAGAGCTCCAAGCGGCCCGAAGCAGCCAAGGAAGCCGGAGGGCCAGCGGCTCCAGACACCTCCGAAGCCACCGGCCCCTACGCCGAAACACTGCTCGCCATTCGCGACCAGCTACGAACGCTGAACGCTGAAGTCCAGACCCTTAAGCGGGACGTCGCAGAGCTGAAAGAGCAGCAGAGCCCTGGGAAACCGACTCGCTGAGTTCCGCGATCTCCGCGCGCACACTCTCCATCTCTTCGCGGAGACGACTCGTCATTGCCGAGATCTCCGCCAGCAGCGCGCGTTCCGACTCGTTCAGCGTCCCGACGCTCCCTTGATCCTCGCACCCCATGGTGGAGCACTCCGGCTGTCCGCACTCTGCCCGGTCTATGCCGTGGTTGTGCGCGTCGTGCATTGCTGTCCTTTCCAGGGCAGGAGCCGAGCTGTTCAGAGTTTCCTTACTGGATCAAGGCGGCCCGCTGTCGCGGGCCGCGCGCGCTGGCGGCCCGTGGCCGCCGCCCGCTCCTGTCTCCGCCCCGCTCGCGCCGTCCCCGGCCCGCTCAGCGCGCAGGCCAGCGCAGCAACCCGCCAGTCCAGCAGGGAAGTCCGGAACGAAGCGGCCCCCGCGACTCGGCCGACCAACGAGCGCACACCAGCAGCACGGCCAGGAGCACAACGCCGAACAGCGCTGTAGTGCGGGCACAGAGCACCGGGGAAGCCCGTGGCGCGGCGCCCAGGTTTCGTCGCGGCCTGCGGGCCGGTCCCGCAATCGCCAGGTGGCCGGCCGGGGCTTCGCGGAGGCGTCTGCGGGTCAAAGATCAGGACTTTGGAAGCGTGGCTGAGGCCGGTGGGTGGCTGAGGGGCATACGTGCGGGTGCTCGGGCGTCTGTCCCGCCATCGTGGCTGACATTCCCCGCCTGAGGTATCAGGGGCACTGCATCGACAGCCCAGCGCATACCCGCCTTGATGCTCCGTCCCCGTTGTGGTGTGCACTGTTCAAGTCCTCTTTCGTCGACCTGCGTTCAGTCGGCCGAGGCAGCGTGCGAAAGCACGACGAACGCCCCGGTACCATCGGCACCAGGGTCCTGAACTGGGACTCTCCACCGGACCACCCTTCTCCCGGCCAAGGACTGAGGGGTGGTCCGGCTTCGTATGCTGTTGTTCGGCGGCAGGTGGCTCAGTTGTCGGCCGTGGGGTGAGAGTTCACCCCTGCGGACTCTTCCGACGTCTCTTCCAACCCGGCGTTCTCCAAGAGGAACCGCAGCGTGTAGCCCAGGCTCTTCACGTGGCATTCGGCACTGAGCAGCCCCGGGCCGAGTCCTTCGGCCACTTCGTACGGGATCGTGTCGAGCGTCGAACGTTTCCGGTACCACTCCCGGGAGCCGTGCCAAAGGCCGTCAATCTGCTTTGCCGCTAACGGCCTCAGCGCTTCGATGTGCTGTACCAAGTCCTTATGGAGCGCACACAGCTCCTCGTATCGGCGCAACGACGACCGTTGAGCCAGAGCCGTGCTGATCGTTGCTTTGATCTCCGCTACATCCACCGGTCTGCCAACCTCCCGGCGCTTGGGTGCCGTGAACGGGGAGACCGTAGAGGCCGAAAAAGGGGCTGACCCGGAAGAAAATTCCGGGTCAACCCCTCAGCGTCCGGGTGATGCCGACTACTTGAGAGCGCCGAGGTTCAAGGCGAGTTCGCGAACGTCACGGCGTCGGCTCCGGCTGTGCAGCCGCCGCGCCAGATCCCGGGCGAACTCGTGCGCCTTCATCTGCTCAGGGGCCGTCCTGAACGCCCGCTTCAGGTGGTCCGCTGCGTCGTCGGTCCGGCCAGCTTCGCCGTAGGCCCGAGCTACGTCAAGACGCGCCCGTGCCCGTCGCTCCACCGGCAGAGACCGGCCGGGCCGCACGCCCGGCGCTATGTCCACGGCGAGCTGTACGTCCTCGAACTCAAGGGCAGTAGCCAGGCGGTGAATCTCGACATTTGTCGGGCCGAAGGAGGTCCACATCTTGTTCGCGTCGGCCCCGAGCCGGTCAGCAGCCTGTTGCGCCTGCCCGATCATGTCGTCGGCCGTAGACCGGTCGCGCAGCCGTGCCGCAGCAACGGCCCCGTTCAGGAAGAGCGTGCCGTACAGCGAGAGCGCGGTTGGTGAGGTCGTCCACCAGCCGCGCGGGAGGTCGTTGGCAGCATCGTGCGTGACGTTCACCGCTTCCGACGCCATTCCGGCGCCGAGCTGGACATGGGCGACGCAGCGACGCAGCGCCAGTATGACGCCCGGGTCCCCGGTTTCGTTGGCGGCAACGTCGCCTTGGTCGGCAGCCGTCCAGGCGAGGTTCGTTTCGCCGAGCTTCCGGAGGAACGCCGCAGTGGCGTGACAGGTCAACGCGAAGAGCTTGAGTGCTTGGACCCGACCCGGCCCCGTAGTGTGCTCGTGGGTGGCCAGACGGGCGTCTGCCAGCAGCGCGGGAAGGCGCGCGGCCAGTCGGGCGTACGCGGAGGACTGGTACAGATCCCAGACCTCATCCACCTCCACAGCGAGACGTTCCAGCCGGAGCGGCTCCCGCCCGTCGTAGAGGGAGCCGGCCAGCCGCCGGGACTGCATCAGCGCGGCTCGTATGGCAGGAACACTGCCCTCGTGGGTGCCGTGGTCTTCCAGGAGCGTCGGGGCGCCTTGCAGGTCTTCCACGTGTACGCGCAGGGCCCCCGCCAGGTCCGACAGCATCTTGACGTTGTTCACCGGGATGCGGCCGGACTCCACCCGGTACACCCAGTCCTCGGAGCGGTTCAGCAGCTCACCGAGTTGCCACTGATGCAGGCCACGGCGCTCCCGGTAGAACCGCACGCGCTTGCCGAACGGGAGATGGTTTGCCATGCCACGCACTGTGTGACCCCCTCACTCTGTGAGCCCGAGTGTCACATGCGTAGCCGTGTTGCGGCAGGTGAACGCCCCACTCGCGCCACGGCGCACGGTCAGTAGGCTCGTGCCATGCCCGAGAACGACCACGAGCAGCGAATGACCCGGCCGCGCATGGCCGCAGGCGCGCTGTTCTTCGACGCCCAGGACCGCGTTCTGTTGGTCCAGCCCTCGTACAAGCCGATGTGGGAGATCCCCGGCGGCTACGTCGAGACGGGCGAATCCCCCTTGGCCGCCTGCCGACGCGAGGTCGAGGAAGAGCTGGGCATCACGCCGCCCATTGGCCCCCTGTTGGTGATCGACTGGGCGCCGAACCCCACCGAGGGCGACAAGGTGCTGTACGTCTTCGACGGCGGCGAACTCAGCCCGGACACCGCCGCCTCGATCAAGCTTGCCCCGGACGAGCTACTGGCCGCCGAGTTCCACCCGGCCGAAGACCTCGATCAGCTCCTGATCCCCAGGCTTGCCCGCCGCGTGAAGCATGCCGTCATAGCGCGCGCTGAAGGTCACCCCGTCTACCTTGAACACGGCGAGCTGCCAGCGGCGTAGTCCAGCCGGAGCCCCCGTGCGAGCCACCATTTCTGACGGCAACGGTGACGGCAACGACGGCAGTCAACGGCTGTCAGCCACCGCCCACGGCTTATGGATCACGGGCCCGTAGTGAGCACTGATGGGCTCGTGCCCGAATCTTGTAAACAGAAGGTCGTCGGTTCGAATCCGACAGGCGGCTCCGCAGGTCAGAGGCCCCGCATCATGATCGATGCGGGGCCTCTTTCGTGCCGTACAGCAGCGAAGTACAGCAACCGGGGTGATCGCTACGGGCCGTTACCGACTCGGCCAGCTTCGCAGCGGGCGGAGCTGTGGTCCGAGGGCACGGTCATTGCGGTGGCCTCTTCTCATTCAGGGCACGCTGCTGGTTGATCATCATCGCTTGCATGGTCGCGAGCTCAGCCTTCTGCAGCTGCTCCTGCTTTCGATGGCTCCTGCGAACGAGTCGGTAGGGGAACAAGAAGGCAGCGAACAGCAGCAAGGTGATCACGTACCAGACGGTCACGAAGGCCCATGCAAGCAGGATGGCGATCAAGCCTGCCAGCCAGGCGAGTCCGGCCACCAAGGGGCTGACCGCACCTGCCTTCTTGATCCGGACAGCGATCCGTCGGGTGCTCCCGATGTAGCTCAGCGGCGCTGCATACGTCTGCTTCGTGAGCACTGGAGTTTCTGGAACGAGAGGACCCGTCTCGGCCTGCCGTGAGGCGCTGACAGGCTGCTCTGGCGGCCGCTGGGGCGAATCGTGCTGTGCGCGGTTCGGTGTGGCGGGCTGGTCAGGACCGGTAGGCGTTGGGGAGTTTGCCGAGTCTGACACGATGTGCACCTTCTTCGTTTTCCCTACATCTACAAGTATGCGCTCCTTTGTCCAGCACCTTCAGTCCTCTGAGCTGGAGAGAAAGCCCGCATGCCGGAGACTCCGTTCTCGTGACAGGAACGGGGCCATCACCTAGCGGGATGCGTCGTCCGGGCTTGCTGCTAAGTACCCGATGAGTCGCTCTGCTCGAAGCCCTGCGAGAGCCTGCGCAACGCGTCGCGGATCTCCTCGTCGCTCGCCTCCGAGTACACGTCGAAGGTCATCGTGAACTTGGAGTGACGCAAGATTCGCTGCGCCACCTTGGGGTGCACCTTCATCGCGACGAGGAGCGAACCGGTGGTGTGCCGGGTGTTCCGGAGCGGGATCGCGCGGACGCCGGCTTGGCGGATGCGGACGGCGAAGGCCCGGGTGAGGTTGCCAGGCTCGATCGGTGTCCCGTAGCGAGTGGTGAAGATCAGCCCATGCACGTCCTGCCAGAGCTCTCCGGCCGCTTCCCGGTCCTCTTGCTGCTGCTGGCGACGCTGCCGCAGCGCTGCGAGGCAGAGTTCCGGCAGGGGGAGGAAGTCCTCCGAGTCCTCCGTCTTCGTCTCCCGGTGCAGGACCTCACGGCCCGCACGTTGGAGTTGGTGATCGATGTACAGCTCCCCGGCGTCGAAGTCGATGGACTCCCACGTGAGGCCGAGGATCTCACCGCGCCGGAGCCCGAGAGTGAGCGCCAGGACCCACGCGGCGTACAGCGGGTCGTCCGAGGTGACGGCGTGCTCCAGGAAGCGGCTGGCTTCCCCGACGGACCACGCCTTGACCTTCCGGCGTCGCGGCTTCGGGACGCGTACGAGCTTGGCGACGTTGCGCGGGATCTCCTCCTCGATCACTGCCTGACTCAGGGCCGCGCGGAGGGTGTCCCGGGCGATCTGGACGACCCGCCCGCTCGGGCACTGCTCGCAGCACTCGCCGATGGCGCAGCAGCGTTGCCGTTCGGGACGGCGCTTGGCGTCCTTGCGCTGGGCGCAGCACTGGCAGGTGTCGGCGAGCTTCGTCAGCCACTCGCGCACGTCGCGGACCGTCAGCTTGTCGAGCCGCTTGGGGCCGAGGCGGGGCACGATGTAGAGGCGAGCGGCACCCTCGTACGCGACGTACGTCAGGGGCGCCAGGTTGGGCTTCACGACGGAGGTCAGCCAGTAGTTGAGGAAGCCGTCCACAGTGCGGTGCCGAGTGGCCACCGGGCCCTTCTTGGCCTCGTTGTGGAGCTTCAGCCACTTCTCGTGGACCTCTGGGCGGGTCTTGCCGTAGACGTACTTGCGCTTGCGCTTGCCGTCCGGGGTCGTGACCCAGACGTACGCGGCGAAACCGCCGTTGCGGTAGGGGTAGATGGAACCTTCGCCGTTGCCCCGCTTGCCGCTCATGCGGACCACCTCTCGGCGCCGACGGCCTCGGCTTCCGCCGCACAGCGCTCGATGTACTCGTCCACCCAGGCCGGGAGGATGCGGCGGTTGCGGCCGACCTTGACCGAGCGAATTTCTCCGGTGAGGACAAGCATCTTGGTCTTGGAGAGGCCGAAGCCGAGCATGGCGGCGACCTCGGCCGTGGTGTGCCACTTGGGCGTGATGGTGGTCGCGGTTGCCGTCATCGGGCGTTGTCTCCTTCCGTGGTGGGGGTGGTGGCGTTGTCGGCGAGGGATGCGGACAGCCACTGTTCGGTTGGGGTGAGGCCGGTTCCGGCGTAGGTCCAGTGGGCGAGGACGAGCGTTGTTTCCTCGATGTCCACCGTTTGTGGATCGTCGCCGCGTGCGATGGCGGCTTGGAGGCGTTGCCATTCGGCTCGGGCGTTGCGGAGGGCGCCGAGGGTGGTGGAGTAGCGGCGGGTTTTGGTGGAGAAGTGGCCGCGGAAGCCGAGCATGTGGGCCCAGGCGCGCAGGCGGAGGTGTGCGAGGTCTTTGCGGGCGCCGAGGGCCCAGGCGGTGCGGATGAGTCGTTCGGCATGCTGCGGGAGGTTGAGGGTTGCCAGCTCGGCGACGAAGCGCAGACGGCGGTCCAGGGTGCCCGTGGCTGTTTCGGCGCCCTTGGTGGCGTACTTGGCGATGTAGGCGGCGACCGCGCGGTCGGTGAGGGCCTGGCCGCCGTCGAGGTCCGGGCCGTGAATGGTGCGGATGTCGAGCTGGCGGCCGAAGGCGAACGTGTGCGTGCGACCGTCGAGGACGGGCCCAGGGACGACGGCCCGTGTAGCGGCGGCGCGGATGGCGTCGGTCAGCAGCTCGGCGGACGCCCAGTGCGGGGGCCTCGACTCACCGCCTGCCGGGCCGTCGAGGCGGATGACCGCGTGGAAGTGAACCGCGCCGCGCTTCTGGTACTCGGCGACCTTTGCGAAGGACACCCGGGCGCGTTCCGGGAGCTCCCGTTGGGTGAGGCCCGCGCGGCGTGCGATCTCGCGGCGGAGGTGGATGGTGAAGCGGCGCCAGAGCATGCCCGCGTGGGCGTTCCAGAGCACCGCGGATTCGTAGTCATACCGGTCCGGGTCCAGCGGCGACCCGAGGGCCGGATCGTCGGCGGCGTGGCGGCGGCCGCAGCGGCAGGCGCGGGTGCTGGGCCGGTTGTGTACCGGGCCGAAGCTCGGGGCGGTGAAGGTCGCGAAGATGCGCGGGTGTGTCGTGACCTCTTCGGGGGTGCCTTTGCCGCCGCGTAGTCCGGCGGTGATCAGGTGGAAGGTGTCGCAGCGGTAGGTCTCGGCGCAGGCGGCACAGGGGTGGTGCGGCGGTTGCCGCAGCGGACCAGGAGGTCACCGGCCGGAAGGTCGTTGGAGTCGAGGCGGCGAAGCGCCGGGCCGATTTCGCCGGTGGTGGTGTTGAGGTTGTGTTTGGTGCGGTGGCCGGCCAGGCGGATGGGGTGGGTACAGCCGCCCAGGCCGGAGAGCTGGCGGAGGATACCGGGCAGGGAGCCGGTTGCGGCGAGGTTTGCCAGGTCCGTCACCGGGGGCGGGGTGGGACGGGTGATGATGGCTGTACTCCTTCTCAGGCTTTTGGGGTTGGGAAGGGGCTTGGGCTTCCGGGGCGGCGGATGCTTGGCGGCTTCTGGGCCGCCCCGGGAGCCGTTCAGCGGCGGCGGTGCTGGGCGCCCAGCAGCGAGCGCAGGACGACAGCGGCCACGGCGACCGAGACGGCCGTGACGACGACGGCGGCCAGGAGCGCGACGAGGACCACGCCACCGACCACCACGGCCGTGACGGCCCCCGAACCGACCGAGGGAAACGCGCGCTGCGGCGGTGTGGTGAGGGGTGCGGAGTGCTGGCAGCCGCAGGTGGGGGCGTGCATCTGCTGGGCGGTCGTGGGCAGGTTCGGGGTGTGGGTGTCGGGGAGTTGGGGGCGCAGGAACATGGGTGGGTCTCCTGCTAGTCGTGGTTGCCGTTGACGGTTTCGACTCCGGTGCGTGTGCCGTTGTCGATGGCGGGGGCGAGGAAGGTGTCGGCGAGGTAGAAGCCGAACAGGGCGATCACGACGACGAGCCAGACGCGGACGCCGAGGAACTTCACGGCGCCCCACACCAGCAGGCCCAGGACGACGACCAGGGGCAGGTTCACAGTCACGGGAAGCTCTCCTTTCAGCGGATGGGGCAGCGGTGGGTGCGGGCGGCCAGCTCAGCGGCGGCGCGCGAGTCGTAGTCGGTCGAGAAGCCGCAGCGCGGGGCGGTGCAGGCGGCGGTGTGCTTCTCGCGGCCCCGGCCGTCGTGGGCGGTGCCGACCTGCACGGGGCCGATGCGGGTCACGGAGCGGAAGCGGCGGTTGAGCGGCATAGCGCAGTCCTCCAGTTCGGTCAGGTGAGCTGAGCGGCGACCTGGTCAGCGAGCGCAGCGGGGACGCCGAGACGGGCGCGGAGGGTCTCAGCGTCGATGGGGGAGCCGGTTCGCGTTTGGTGGGCGTTGGCGATCTTGCGGGCGTGGTCGACCAGCGCCGCCGGTACCGGCGTTGTCGGCGCGGACGATTCGGCCGGAGGCTGGGGCGATGGCTCGGCGACGGGCGTGGGCGCTGGGACATGTACGGCGTCCGGCGCAGGCGCTTCCCGGTCTTCGGCGTCGGCCGATTGTGTCGGGGCGGCGTGGGCGAGGAGGGTTCCGCCGAGGAAGGCCAGCGCAGGCCACCCGGCGACGAGGATGCGCAACCAGTCGGGAACGTCGCCCAGGTCGAGGAGCCCGGCGGTGGCGATGTTGGCGCCCAGAGAAGCCGTGAGGGCGACGAGGAACCAGCACCAGCCCGCCGTTCGGTCCCGTCCGGAGCGCAGCCGACGCCAGGCAGCGACCAACAGCAGGTCGACCGAGACCGGGTAGGCCCAGGCTTTCCAGCCGTCTTGTCCGGCGGCCGAGGCCAGGTCGTGCAGGTGAGCGAAGGACAGCGCGGCAGCGATGACGGCCTGTACGAGCACGGCGTCTACGCGGGCGAGGTGGGCGCGCATGGGTGGCACCTCCTTTCGTTTTCGGCATGGGAGGGGTAGGGAGTTGGCGCGAGACGGACGCGCCGGCCGAATCGGAGAAAGCGGAAGGTCAGGCGGTAGCGGACCGGGGCTTTGTCAGCGAGGCAGGCCGGACAGCAGAGACGGCGGGCCGGAAGAGCCGGAGTGCGGCAAGGTCCGGCACCAGGTCGGCAGTGCGCTCACAGCGGGCGGCGGCGTCGGCCAGGGACAGGTAGGGGGTGCGGATGCGGGACCAGCCGCCGGACGTATCGCCGACAACCGCCAGGCCGGGGCGTTCGGGGGCGATGGTGCAGGCAGCGCCGACCGCTTCGGGGGCGATGTCCCCGAGAGCCATCTTGGCCGAGGGCTCATCGTTCACCCGGTGGCAGACCCGCCCGGAGAGCTGGGCGCGGAGCATCGTGGCGCCTTTGCCAAGCTCGGCCCCGAACCGCTGCCCGCACACCTCCAGATAGATCCCCGCAGCACGGCCGAGCTGGGCGAGCCGGATGAGCTGGGTGACCATCTCATCCCGCCGCTCTTCGTCCTTGCGGGAAGCGACGAGGAAGAGTTCGGCCACCTCGTCCACGAACAGCACGATCGGTACCGGCCGTTCGCTCTCGGGCAGGCCCCACACGTCCGAGGTGATCTCCTCATCCGGCGTGGTGGGTGCGATGCCCTGCCGGGCACGGATCAGGTCGTACCGGTCCTCCATCTCCTGCACCAGCGCGGGCAGCAGCTCGGCCGCCTGCCCCGGATCAGTCGCCAGCGCGGACAGCCGAGGAGCGAACGGCGCCAGTTCCACACCCCGCTTGCAGTCGATACCGGCCAGCGCGACCGGCTGAGCGGCGAGGCCGGTGATCAGGTGCCGCAGGTACATCGATTTGCCCGACAGCGTGGCCCCGAGCACCAGCTCATGCGGGATAGCGCGGAAGTCCCGTACGAAGGCGGTCGCGTCCTCACGCAGCGCCACCGGCACTCGCAGGAACCCGCCGCCTGCCTTGCGCGGCATCCGCACCCGCCGTAGCACGTCGAAGCCGACGAGCCGCAGCTCGACCACACCGGGCTTGACCGGCTCGACATAGACGCCATGAACGCCCCAGGCATGCCGCAGCCGCTCAGCCGAGGCGGCTATGTCGGCAGGCTCTTGGCCCGGCGCGAGCCGCAGCCTGATGCGCAGGCCCGTCGAGGTCGGCCGCAGCATCCCCCGACGAGGCGGCACCGGCCGCACCTCACGACGAGTGGTCGCCCGCACAGCCAGCGCCCGCAGACGGGACGGCTGCACCGTCAGCCCACACGAATCCATGACCGACCCGTACGAACCCAGCAGCCGCACAGCCGAGGCAGGCATGCCAACCGCTAACCAGTACGCGGCAGGGTGCCGGGCCCGGAGGTAGGCGGCACCGGCACCGAGACCGGCCACCGGGCCGCCTACCTCCACCAGAGTCATCAGCTCGGACACGGTCAGGCCCCCACACCCGCCGGAACGGCACCCGGCGCGACAGCGGCAGCCCGGTAAGCGATGCCGTGACGCTGCTGCCCGTTGAACACCGAGTCCCACGGCCGAGCCACCAGACCCGGCAGCGAGACCGGAGCACCCAGCGTCAGCCCCTCGGAGATACCGCTCTCGGGCACGGTCACGTGGATCAGCGAGGATTCGCCCTCGTCGATGTAGACGACGCCGACCTTCATCAGCGTCTCGCCGCTGGTGGCGTCCTTGGCCACCTCGCCGGTCTGACGGTCCCGCACCTTCGGCTCGGGGATCTCGGTCAGCAGGACCGTCGCGGTGGACGTGTCAATACGAATCGTTCGCACGACGCAGTACTCCCTTTGCGATTGCCCCATTTCAGGGCATAAGACAACAAATAGTCACGCAACGGGAGGTTGACCGCTTGCCGACTGGGCGCGATACGCTTCGAGAAGCGTTGATGCCAACGACGCACCCGGCCTGAGTGGGCTGCCTCCCGCTCAGGCCACATCTCTTCTGTGGCCTCCGAAGCGCATCGGTGCGGGTCTGCCTTCCCGCGTCGGTGCGCTTTCGCATGCCAACACCCCCCGCCCTGCTGGTTGCAGAGGGGTGTGTTGACGCTCACCACAGTAACCCGTACTCCAAGTACTGTCTAGTACTTCAGGTACTAGTCCGCACTTCTTGTACGCCCAGCTCGTTCGCCAGCCCTCTGAGCTGGTCGGATGGTGGCTGGCTCATGGTCAGCAGGTCCGAGACGAGCTGCTTGACCAGGGGCATGGCGCGCACCATCTCCGGTGACAGTTCGCGCGCCTTGAGCAGTGCTTCGACCGCGGGTCCGACCTGTCGCCGCTGGGCTTGTGCTCTGGCGATGTCGAGGTTGAAGCGCGTCTGACGCTCCGAGGAGAGCGCAGAGGCGTCGATGTCACGTGCGGCTCGCAACGCGACGCCGGCATCCCCCAGGTCCACCGCCACCGAGACCTCATGCAGGCCGACGTTTGTCGGCCCGAACTCGGTGTTGTAGTCGTTGCGACCTTCGCCGACCTGCTGAGCCATGGACCGGGCTTCGCTCAGGAAGTCGTACGCGGCGTCAGCGTCATTCAGGCGTGCAGCGGCGACAGCTCGCTGAAGTGTCAGAGCGCCACGAAGGGCCACCGCTGCAAGATCTCCCGAGTCCGCCAGGGGGCGGAGGGCGTCGGCGGCCGTCCCCGAGGCTTGCGCCGCCTGCTCGAAGTGGCGGGCCCCGAGGAAGACGATGGACAGCCGGAACTCTCCGGCCGCCATCAGGAGCGGATCGTCAGCGCGCTCGGCAGCGACCACGGCGCGGTCAACCGCGATCCATGCCGCTTCCGCTTCACCCATGTTGGCCAGAGCGCCGCTGCACGTGTGGTACATGGCGGCCATCAGCCGGAAAAGCTGCGGACGCTGCTCGTCTGGGCCGGACCGCACGGCTCCCTCCAGAGAGGGGACCAGCTCTTCCAGGAGCTCCGCCAAGTCCGCGTAGTTGCCGCCGTGCGCCAGCGACCATGCCCGGTCGACCTTGGTGCTCAACGCGGGGACATCCGGCGGTTCGTGCTGGCCCAGGATGGCGGTCAGTGAGTGCGCGGCGCTCAGGACCAGGCGAAGCCGGTTGGCACCTGGGGGTTCGCCGTCCGCAACCGAGGCAATGATCGGAGCCTCGGCGGCCAGTTCCCCCACCGGAAGGTCAAGGGCGTCGGCGACCTTCTCCAGCACCGTCATGCGGTCAATCCGGCGTACTCCGCGTTCCACCTGGGAGACCCATGCTTCTGAGCGCTCCAGGAGCCGGGCGAACTCCTTCTGGGACAGGCCGCGACGTTTGCGATTGAAGGCGATCTTCCGGCCGAGCGCCTTCGCGTACTCAGTGCTCAACGTCAACGCCCTTGCCGGACATGAGTTCCAAGCGATCTACCTGGACGTCGGCCAGATACAGGTCCCGCTGGGCGAGGAACGTCTGAACGTAGTCCTGCGACTCGTGCGTCTCGAAGGCGTCCTTGTCGCGGTAGAGCTCATAGAAGATCCGTTCCAGTGGCCGACCGTCTACGCGGTGAACCGCGTAGACCAGCGTGCCCGGCTCGTTTTTCTTGATCAATTCCCCAGTGCGCGAGACCAAGGCATCGAATTGCGCGGCGGCGTCCTCGTCTTTGCACGTGAAGCGCACCATCAGCCCGAACATGTGTTCTCCCTTCGCTGATCACTCGTCTCGGCACCACACCTCAGCGTGAACCGTATGCGGCGATAACCCGCACGAAAAGTACGATCTCGCATTTGCGGTACCCGCACACGGGGTACGGTGCTGGTACTAATTGTACGGCTGCGGCTTCCGTGCGTCAGCCGTACCCCAGCTTTGCCGTGCAAAGGCGCAGGTCACCCCGGGGAGGGCCGATGTCACGCAACCTCCGAAACTTGATCGTTTCGACGCATCCATTTCCGCAGCAGGCACTCAAACGTCAAAGCCGCACAGCTCCCGCGCAGCCAGGAGGCATCCGCCGGCACTGCCCCGGCAGCGCGACACCGCAGCGGGCCTTCCACTGCGAAGCAGCCGCCTACGCACCTACGGCAGGCCGGTCTTTCCCACTCGGATCATGCTCCGCCCCGACACCACGCCTGGCACTGCGCTGGATGCTCCACCGGGCAAGCCACATCGCCGACCAGCTCGACACCCCGGCAGCGACCCCGGTACGCCACTGGCTCAACGACCAGGCCGAGCACGAGCACGCGCTCTCACTCCTGACACGGGGCGAGACCTACACCTTCACAGCCTTCGACGACGCCACGCGATACGCACTGTCCGCCTGTGCCACCAGGAGCGCACGATGACCCCCGCAACCGTCACCCGACACGGCTACTGGTGCGAATGCTGGACCCAGAGCCCGGCAACCGGCGCTGCCCCTGCCCTACTCGGATCATTCGACGCCACCAGCGCGCGACAAGCCATCCGTTGGGTGCGCACCAGCCTCCTGACCATCGCATCCGCTTTGGACGACGAGCCCTACCGCCAAGCGCGGTACTGGGTGACGGACGGACAGACGTACTCGGCCCAGGCGCTACACCAAGGCCGCTCCTTCAGCCTCACGCTCACCCAGCACAGCACCCGCATCGCCTGGACCGCACGACCGGTCTCCTACCTGCCTCTGCTCCACCGCCAAGGCAGGCAACTCCCGACCTGTGCCTACGAATTCGCACCCAGGCCACGAACGACCCGCGCGTAACAACTTTCTCTACGACTTCAAGGCGGCCCGCTGACGCAGGCCGCGCGCGCTGGCGGCCCGTGGCCGCCGCCCGCTCCTGTCTCCGCCCCGCTCCGCGCCGACCCCAGGCCGCTCAGCGCGCACCCCGAAACAGCAACCCGCCAGTCGCCAAAGTATGGCGCGCTTCATCCGATACTGGTCGGTCACCGGCTGACGACCGCCAACACGAGCACCACCAAGCGCACGAGGCCGACAAGGCCCGTGGCGCGGCGCCCGGTCTCATCGCGGTCTGCGGGCCGGTTGCGCCATCGCTGATGGCCAGCTGGGGCTTCGCGGAGGCGCCTGCGGGTCAAAGACCAAAACCAGTAAGCGTGGCTGATGCCGGTGAGTGGCTGAGGAGACCACGTGCGGGTGCGCCGCATCGGTCCCGTCATCGTGGCTAACCTTCTGTGGCTGAGGCGTCGGGGGCACTCGCTGGATAGCTTCTGTCACAGCCTGCTCACAACACTGGGCGCCTCTGACCAAGAAACTGCACCTCGGTGGCCAGGCTCTTCACTCCAAGTAGAAGCCCTTATCCCTTTCATTTGGCTCCAGCGGTGCAAACTGCCGCAGCTCATTGCCACGGACCATCCACAAGCGGAAGAACGATTCCTCCTGATCCATCACCAACAGCTGCACCGCGTTCGGTTCACGCCACGGAGTCTCCATGAACCGCTCCTTGAGGGCATCGAGGTCGGCATGGTTCAGGGCACCGGCCCACACCTCGCACTCAGGGTTCTTCCAGCCACCCCACTGGTTGTCCTGATCGCTGGTCAGCCGTCTCAGGTACCCCACCCCACTAGCCGCCGACTCAGCACGCTGCGGGGCTTCCGTCCACAGCCAATCGCTCAACGCTTCCACATTCGCGATGTCCTCCGAGTCGACCGAGACCATGACGTTCGTAACCCAACTCATGGAAAGCGTTGTACAAGAACGGCCAACGGTCGACCAACGTTTTTCGGGGAGGAGGGTGAGAGTGGCCGTCCCGGACCGTCCGCAGCAAGTACGTGGCACGCCCCGGCCAGCAAGAGACCGAGCAGTACAGCACCGAAGTACAGCAACCCCCACAACCACAGGCAGCCCGCGCCAGCCGCCAACGCCCCGCCACAGGCCCCAGCCGACCCCACCAACCACCCCGCCCGTAGTTCGCAACGAAAGGGTCGGCCGGGGTGCCACAGCCAAGCGGCTGAGGCCAGTGGAAGCGCAGCAAGGCACCTACGTGCCAAGCCCGTTGACTGGCCATGCACTGCGGCTGACTTTCATCGGCCGAGGCCACGGAAGTGCGGTTCTAGACCAAGGCACGAGGGTAGTGACGTCGACGTGAGCGATGACCACAAGGAAGATCTGAGCAGTCTCGTCAGTCACTTGGGCGCCGGCATCCGCGACACGCACTACCGACCCGCGCACGACGCAGCCGCGAACGTCTGCTCCGGCATCTTCGACGCGATCCCCGTTGACCTCCACGATGTCGTGCACGAGGCGGTCATGGCCGGATACGCAGCCGCTCTGAGCGACTTGGAGTCAGGCAAGCTGGACGACCAAGTTCGAGAACGGTCCGAGATCATCGTGTGAGGCCCCATGCTCCGGGCCGTCTCAGTTTCCGTCTCATTCAGCGCCGTTCACAGTCGTTCAGATGAGCCCCAGGGCGGTCACCGTCTCGGTGATAAACCGGCCCATGGACCCAGGTGAACGACCTCGAACGACGGCCGCTGGCTCGACGCCACAGTTGGAAAGCGTGCACGTCGGCCAGTCCCTCATACAGCTACCTCCCCCGTAGATACTCCGCGCGGCTCGATACTCTGCTTCCGTCTACCGGGGGTTCTAGTTGGACAAGTAGAATCAAGTGGCGCTGCTGACCGCAGCAGTAGCCGCGCTGGCCACGGTTCTGGGCTACCTCGCGAACCAGTACGCCAGCAGGCGAGCCCAGCGGCGTGACCTCTTCGCCGAGGCGCTGGCAGCAGTGCGCGCCTACCAGGACCTTCCCTACAGAGTTCGGTGGCGAGCTCGCAGTGATGCAGAGACGCGAGCGGCCCTTGGTGAGCTGACCTACACGACGCTGGAGCGCATGCAGAACTTCCGAGCCCTGCTTGAGTTGGAATCACGCACTGTGGCCATGGCCTACACAGACCTGGTGCGCGAGACACGCAGGCTAGGCGGGCCCTTCCGCCAGAGCGCGTGGCGCGCCTCCCCGGCCGAGAGCGATGAACAATTCGATCAAGAAGACCCTGGCTACCGCTACGAGAACCAACCGGAACTCGACCTGTGCCTCATGGCCATGCAGCGCGAGCTGCGGCCCTACGGTCCATTCCTTCGTGGCGCAACCCGTCGTCGTGTCCTGGCACAGCGTCGGCGGCGGGAAGCCCGATCGCTTGCCGGCCAGGGATAGGCCCGTGCCCGACCGGTGCCTGAGAAGGCGGCGAACCACGGTCAATCAGCGGTTTTGGTGGGTCCTGAGGCCCCGACGAGAATCCACCGTTTACGCAGGTCAGAATCGCTTGAGCGCACGGCAGGCCCCGTGATTCCCACGCTCAGGACTCCGAGGGCACCTCAGCAGTAGCGCGCGAGTGCGAGGTAGCTTCGACACTCGTAAGTCGACTGCAGGAGGCTTGTGGTGCACGCGGACGCTCTGACCAGACCCGGGCAACTTTGGTCGGCCGGTGAGGTCTTGTCACGTCCAGGACCCGTGCCTGGAGTGGCAGGGGCGTACGGGTGGCACTTCGAGGAGGCGCCGCACCCGGACTTGCCGTCAGGCCGGCTCCTATACGTGGGGATTGCGCCGCGGCACATGGCGACCAGGACGAGCACGCAGAACCTGCGGAAGCGGGTGCGGTACCACTTCCGCGGCAACGCCTACGGGTCCACGTTGCGGCTCACCCTGGGGTGTCTGCTCGGGTTGGAACTGCGTCGCGTCGGCAGCGGGAAGCGCATGACGTTCACCAAGGCCGGTGAGACGGTGTTGAGTGGGTGGATGGCCGAGCACGCGCGGGTGTGCTGGCTGGAGCATCCCGAGCCGTGGACGGTCGAGGCAGAGTTGATCAGCAGTCTCGACCTCCCGCTGAACCTCGATCAGAACCGGCACAACTCCTTCCACCCGCGTCTCACCGAGATGCGTTCGCAGGCGCGGCAGCGGGCCAGGGAACTGCCGGTCACTTCGTGACCGGGGCGTCTCACGTGCAGACCGCCAGCGGTTGCTGTACAGCAGCGAAGTACAGCAACCGCGTAGACCGTTGTTGGCCGTAGTCCCCTGTGAACGCCGCTCATGCGACCACTCCGACCGTGGATGTCCGAGCTGTCCACAGCTTGTAAACAGAAGGTCGTCGGTTCGAATCCGACAGGCGGCTCCGCAGGTCAGAGGCCCCGCATCATGATCGATGCGGGGCCTCTGGTGTTGCTGGGACATCAGGTCCGACATCGACCGCCCGTGGGGAAGGTGGGACGAGGGCGGGAACGCCGCTCGCTCCCTCACCACACGAGTGCACGTCGCAGGCCATCGTGAATTCGGAGTGCCGCAAGATCCGCCCTGCGGGCTCGATGCATCTTCATGCCATTGAGCCTCGGTGTCCGAGTGGCGTCCGGGCCGACCTTCAGTCGGCCGGCCGAGAGGGTGGTGCCAGCCCCACTTGGCGTTGGTGGTGCCAAGCGCCTACTGCCTCGGGACCTGACCGGTGTGTGGTGCGTCGTCCCCTGCACGAGCATCGGAGGCGCACTGGTCGCCAGGCCGGCGACCGAGCCATAGGACGGAGACCGCGGTGACGCCTGTCAACAGTCCGACAACGGGTTCTCAGATCGGCTCCCGTACCGATTCGTGGACCGCTGCTGCGCCCCCTGGAACAGTTCGCCGAGCGTATGTGCTGTGGATGACGGCTGTGGCAGCTGGGGCCTTCGAGACGGTACTGGCTGTGGGGAGGATGGTTTCCGACGGCTCAGGGGCAGTCCCTGGGATCGCCTTCGGCCTTCTGTTGCGGCTCGCCGTCTTCACTGCTGCACTGCTTGTCGCTGTCCGCATGTTCCGTGGACGTGGCTGGGCACGCGTCACATTGGCCTTCGGACTCGGTGTGGTGGGTACGGCGTCGATGGTGGTCGAGCCCCTTCGTGCCCTCGGGGAAGGGAGGTCTCCGGGGGCGGTATTGGCGGAAGCCGGGGTCCTGGACCTGGTGTTCGGTGCCAGCCGCACGTTGCATGTGACCGCTGTACTGACCGCGGTGGTGTTGATGTTCCTTCCGACTGCCAACGCCTATTTCCGTGCCATGCGGACGTCCGGATCTTCGGAGGCGAGGGCGGAGGCGCGAGAATGAGCGACCACATAACGGCACGCAGCCTCTGTCCGGGGCCTGTGCAACGTTGGTCCTCCGGCTGCTGAGTCGCCCGGACTCCGACAGGCGCGGTTCGGTCGGCTCTACCTCGTATCCGCCGCCGGGCCGTGCCCGGTCAGTCTCGATCACCTCCTGTAGCGGGGCAGGACTATCGTGGGTGATGTCGGAGAGCTGTGTGATGCCGGGGCAGCGACTGTCGGGGAGCGCGCTGCAAGGGCGGCGGGAGTGCTTGGGGGCGGAGTGCAGTCGGACAGCGGCCCAGACGTCGGGCCCAGCCCTGGGGAAGCGGCCGCTTTTCTGCTGGACAAGATTCGTCAGGGGAACAGCTACGCCCGCAGTAGGAAAGTGCGGTTCAGTCGAAGCGCCTCCGTCGTCAAGGTGGCGATGCTCGTACTGTCCGCAGCGTCCACCGTCATCCTTGGCCTGCAGAATCTCAACGCGTGGGCTGGTACGGCCATGGCATGTATGGCGCTGGTGACGTTGCTGGGAGCCGTCGAGCCGTTTTTCAACTGGCGCTCCCGGTGGGTCCTGATGGAGGAAGCGCAGTATCGGTTCCAGCGGCTTGCCGATGACCTCGAATACCGCATGGCTTCGACGGCGGCCGATGAGCTCACTTTCGATCAGCTCAACGAGATCTTCGGGCGGTATCAGGCGATCTGGGATGATCTGAGCCGTACCTGGCTGGAACATCGGCAGGAAGCCGCGCCGTCGACCCGGTGAGCCTTGTCCAACCTCGTTCTGAGGAGGTCGCCATGCTCAAGCCCTGGCACACCTCCTGAGCCTGCCGCCTGTTCCACCACTCGCCTCTCCGGCCTCCGCCCCGGCACTCCTCACCCTGTATCTGGCCTGTTCGGACCTGAGGTTGGAAGAGGCTCAGTACCAGTACCAGTACCAGTGCCGCGAGTCGGGAGTCGGCTGCGTGATCCGTTCAGCGAGGCATGGTGCGCCGAAACTTGGCAGGGCTGGCCAGGTAACGGTCGAGGTCCGGGTCTTCGTGCAGTTCGAAGAACTCGTCGTAGATCTGCCATGACGGTCCGAGTTCGGTGCGGAGGCGGCCAACGGTTTGGCTTACCGCCACGTTGAACTGACGGCACTCCGCTTCCCGCCACGGTCCCGGGTCCGGAGGGTAACTCCAGTTCATCGACGTGTCGTACAGTGCCACCAGGCTCTTCAACTCGTCGCGGAGAGTCCGACTGATCGGCAATCGACCCAGATCAACCGGGTATCCCCACGCGTCGCGGTCTTCCGGAGTCATGGCCCACAGAACGCCGCCCGATCCCGCGTCGAAGAAGAATCTGGCACTGGGCACGGCGCTCTCCCTCTGTTGCTCGCGCTCCTTCGGGCCTCATGCCCGTCACTGATCCAGGCGGAGATGTCGCTCCGGCTCGGGGGCGCAGCGATGCGACGTGCGGCGCAGCTCGCGGCGGGTCGGTTCAGCCGGTCATCGGCTCTCCACAAGGTTCGTCCATGAACCAGGCACTCGTCGAGAGGTTTTGCTGTGAGCCCGGCCCGTGGAACTGCCACGCTTGGATGCACCGTGACGCGCGCGGCTGGGAGTTCGGCGGCATCGGCCGGGACCGGATTACAGGCGGCGCCAGTGGGTTTGTTGGTGGATGGCGCGGGCCTTTTCCTCGGCGGTGAGGCCGCGTTCTCGCTCTTCCGGGGTCAGGTTTCCGGTGGAGCCGACGCCTCGGCGGTGGGCGATGAAGACCAGAGCGCCGACAAACGCCAGACATAACGCTATGACGAGCACGACCATGGTTCTCTCCCTCTTTCGGAGCTTCGGCTCCCGGCTGCCAATTCTGTTGTCACGGTACGCCGCTGAATCGCGCGCGTCACAGGTACGTCCAGCGCCAGGCGTTCGAGCTGTGGGAGCACTTGATCTTTCGGCCACTTGCGGTGGAGGTGGTGGCTCCGTGGTCGCTGTTGCGGCAGAACTGGCCCGCTGAGTAGCAGTTGCCGGCGCTCGAGACGATTGAGCATGTGCCGGTGCTGTCCTGGTTGCTGCTGTCGCCGCTGTCGTTGTCGCCGCTGTCGTTGTTGCCGCTGTCGCTGTCGCTGTTGCCGCTGTCGCTGTTGCCGTTTCCGCTGCCGGCGGCCTTGGCGGGGGTGGTCTTGGTGACGGTGACCGTGGGGCGGGGTTTGGCTTTGACGGTTTCGGTGACCGTCGGGGCGGGCCCGGGGGTGGCCGCGGTGGTCGCCGTGATGGTCGTCGTGGGTTTGGCCTTGGCGTCGACCGGCCGCTTTCCCTCGTCCTCGGTGGAACCGATGGCCACGCCCGCTATGAGCAGGGCCGCGCCTCCGAGCCAGACGAGTACGCGTTTGTGGAGCGGACGGCCGCCGGGTGGGGGTGGGGGCGGTGTCGGAGGTATGGGAGCGGTGTACGGATTGGTCATCTTGTCCCCCCAGGAGCGAATTTGGTGGAGGGACCGTAATGCTCTACGGAGTGAAGGTGTGAGGGGTTGCGCGAGAGAAGTGATGATTCTGTAACCGATGGCGACGCTGTGGTGTGTCTGGTGTGGTTGGTGAGGCCGCCGTGACTGAATCGTGTTCGATTTATGTGCAACCCCGGCCCGTGAGTGCGGGTCTTGCCTGCAACGAGTTCTGCGCGGTACCTGGGCGCAGGGCGCTGGAAGCACAGGGAGAAGCACAGTGCGAGTCGCTGCCGTACGTCGTACCGTCCTGGCCGTGTCCGCGGCCTGCGTCGCATTCACCGTCACCGCCTGCGGGGGCGGTGACAAGGAGACCGGCGGCAAGGAGGCGAAGACCGGGGAGAAGTCGGCCAAGCCGGCGGCGAAGGCGCTCAGCGCCAAGGAGCTGGAGAAGCTCGTGATCGCGCAGGGCGACGTCAAGGGGCGAGAGGTCAAGAAGCCGGGCAAGGACGACGCTTTTCAAGCCGGGGACGTCAAGGTCGAGAAGGCCGCGTGCAAGCCCGTCGCCCAGGTGCTGTCCGCGCTGCCGGCGGGCAAGCCGGCTGCGACCGCCCAGCGGCTCGTCGTCCACAAGTCGGAAAAGGCCGGGAAGGGTATCCCCCCGGTGGACGAGCTGGCTGACATGACGGAACAGGAAGTCGAGGACGCGACGATCGACTCGCTGGACATCACCAAGACCCAGACCTCTCTGTGGTCCTATGACGCCGATGGTGCGCACCAGACTCTCGCCACTTTGCGGAAAGCCGCCAGGAAGTGCGCCGGGGGCTTC
Organism: Streptomyces spirodelae; assembly: GCF_017676385.1. Classification (GTDB taxonomy): domain Bacteria; phylum Actinomycetota; class Actinomycetes; order Streptomycetales; family Streptomycetaceae; genus Streptomyces; species Streptomyces spirodelae. The sequence continues at coordinate 27,190 of NZ_JAFFZN010000020.1, read as the reverse complement.
ATGATGACGGCCGACGGGGAAAAGCAGCAGGTCACCAAAATCAGCCAGGAAAAGATGTCCGTGGGCGAGGAATCTGTCGCCTGGACGGTCGGTACGAAGCAGGACGGCACCGCTGCCGACACCAAGGTCGTGGTTTTCCGTAAGGGCACCACGCTCGCCGGGTTCTCGTCCTTCAACATCGCATCCGTCACTCGGGGTGAGGATTATGAGCAGCCCACCGCCGTGATCGACGCGCAGGCCGCCAAGCTCGGCAAGTCCTGAGTTCCTGAGCGTATTTCTGTATCGGTGAAGTGAGAGGAAGTCGACGGACGAAAGCGCGGGCGGAGAGGGGCGAGTACCCAGCGGGTGCCCCTCCCCGCGCCGGTCGACTCCTGTCAGGCAGGTGGAGAGCCGTCACGCGGCTGCGGTCAGATACACGACCGGACCCGGGACTTTCATCCACGGGGCCGACTCGTCGTCGACGATGTGGCTCCCCAGTTCCCTGTTGTCCTCTTCATCCTTCTTCTGGAGAAAAGTCAGAAGCTGAGTGGTGGCAGCGACGAGAGCACCGAGACCACCGAAGAATGTACCGACGGCTTCAAGAGTGTCGAGGAACATGGCGCTCGCTTCCCGCGCACGGGCCGGGCGCGCATTCCAGAGGTCACACTGACAGGAAATTGATTCCTGGGACGGAGAAGATGAAGGAACCGGCCCTTCCAGCAAATTCTCGGCCACTTACGGCTCGCGTCTCGCCGTATGCAGGTTCTGCGCTCATGGCGAGGCTCTTGCCCGCAGGGGGGGTCACTGTCGCCCAGTGGTACATGCGAATCAGCACGGTTTTCCTCCTCTCCTTCTCCGTAGAAGGTGTGAGCTCTGCACTTTAGCGGCGTCGCACCATTCGGTACAGCACCCGTCCGGCCTGGCGTCGTATTTCAGCCACTCGGTGGTCCGTCGGGCCGGGCGAGATCGCCAGGGGTACGCCGGGTCCGCTATGTCCCGTTTCCCTGTTCCTGGTTGAATTCCTCGACCCATTTCTTGTGCTGCTCGTAGTCGTCCGTGAAGCGGGTGTCGCCCGGTTTGACGGTGACGAAGTAGAGCCAGTCACCCGGAGTGGGGCGCTGAGCGGCCTTGATGGCGTCGGGGCCCGGGTTCCCGATCGGGGACGGGGGCAGGCCCTTGTGGCGGTACGTGTTATAGGGGGAGTCGAGGCGGGTGTCGGCGTGGCTGGTGTTGAGGGTGGAGCGGTTGAGGGCGTAATTGATGGTCGAATCCATCTGGAGCGGCATATCGCGCTTGAGGCGGTTCTGTATGACGCGGGAGACCTTGGCCATGTCCTGCGGGGTGTTCGCCTCGGCCTGGATGACGCTGGCGACGACAAGCGTGTCGTAGTCCGGGACGCCTGCCGTGGTGTGTCGCGTACGGGCCTTCTTGACCATGGACTTGACCAGTGAGGTCGGGGACGTCTCCGGCCGTACTACGTAGGTGGAGGGGTAGAGGTATCCCTCCGGGTTGCCCTTCGCCGCCGCAGGCAGCTCGAGCTTGCCCTTGCGGCCGGCGCGCTTCGCGGCTTTCTCCGTCGTCCCTTCGGGTACGGAGAGCGCCCGGTCGGCGGCCTCGTACACCTGGGAGGCGCGCCAGCCCTCCTGTACGTGGAGGTACGTGGTCTGCCACTCCCGTTGGTAGTGGCGGAACAGCAGCACGCCTGCTGTCGCCACGGCGACGGCACACAGCAGCGTTACCGCGACGAGCAGGCGCCTCCGGTTCCCGGTCCTGGTGGTCATGGGGAGAACGGTAGGACAGCGCGCCGACTCGCCGGGCACGGAAGGTGGTTATGGGAGGTGCTGGTTATGGGACCAATACCACCTTTCCCGTCGTACCGCGGGTCTCCATCGCCCGGTGCGCGGCGCCCGCCTCGGCGAGCGGGAACGTGTGCACGAGGGGTGTGAGCACCCCTTTGCCGGCCAGCTCCAGCGCCTCGGTCTCCAGTTCGCGCTTGTGCTCCAGCATGAAGCCGGCTTCCAGGGAACGGACGGTGATGCCCCGGGCGGCCTGCTCTTCGGCGGAGTCCTCTGAGGGGAGGGCTTCCCCGGGTGCTTCCCCTGACCCCGGCTGCCCCGCCTGCTCCTGCTGCCCCGGCTCCTCCTGCCGCCCGCCGATGCCGCTCAGCAGTGAGGACGAGCCGCCGTAGGCGTAGTGCGTGCTGCCATGTGCGAGCAGTCCGAGTGCCGTACGGGCGAGCGCGCCGCCGGGGCCGTCGAACAGGTGGTGCACGGGGCGTTCGCCGTACGCAGCGCGGATGCGGTCGGCCCAGTCCGGGCGCGAGTAGTCGACGGCTAGGTCGGCGCCCAGCTCGCGGACGGTTGCCGTCTTGGCCGGGCCGCCGGCGGCGCCGATGACGCGGGCGCCCCGGTGCTTGGCGTACTGCGTCAGCAGGGCGCCCATACCGCCGGCGGCGCTCAGGACCAGCACGGTGTGCGCGGCGCGGATGTCGGTCCCGTGGAGTACGCCCATCACGGTGCGCCCGGTGCCGATCATGGCGACGGCCTGCGCGGCGGAGAGCGCGTCGGGAACGGGCTGGAGGGCGGTCGCGTCGGCGACGACGAGCTCGGCGTAGCCGCCTGGCGCCCGGCCGAGGTGCACGGTGACCTGTTGGCCGAGCCAGTGTTCGGGCGTGCCCTCACCCAGCGCCTCGACCGTTCCGGCGACCTCGCGGCCGGGGATGGTGGGCAGTTCGGGGAGGGGGAGCGGGCCCTGTCTGACACCGGCGCGCAGCGTGGCGTCCAGCAGGTGGACGCCCGCGGCGCGTACGGCTATCCGGACCTGGCCGGGGCCGGGGAGGGGGTCGGGCACCTCCTCGTACGTCAGGTTCTCGGCGGGACCGAAGGCGTGCAGGCGTACGGCGTGCATGGGCGTCGCTCCTTCTGGGACGAGCCGGACCGGATGTCCGGCTCGCGCCAAGGCTCCAACTTGAAGCATGGTTGAAGTCAACCGCGGGCTCGAAGCCGTTGTTGTCAGAAACCGTTGTTGTCAGGAACCGTCGCTGTCAGAAACTGTCGTGGTCGGTGGCCGCGTTGTCAGCAGCCGTCGTTGTCAGTGGTCGGGGGCAGCATGGCTCACATGGCGACATCGGCAGTACGTGAAGCACGGCGCCCGGAGATCTCCCTGCCCGAGCTGCGGCCCTTCGCGGGGCGCGGTCTGGAGCCCGACGGGGACTACGACGGAGTGCGGTTCGAGGGGCTCGATCTGAGCGGGGCCGACGGGAGCGGTGCCACGTTCCTGGACGTGGGGATGTACAGATGCGCGCTGGACGAGGCCCGGCTGGGGCGGCTTCGGGTGATCGACTCCGTGCTGGAGGGGGTGTGGGGCGTCGGCACCCAGCTCGCGGGCGCCGAGCTGCGCGATGTGGAGCTGCGGGACGCCCGGCTGGGCGGCGTGCAGCTGCACGGAGCGCGGTTGAACCGGGTGCTGGTGCGGGGCGGGAAGATCGACTTCCTGAATCTCCGGCAGGCCGAGCTGACCGACGTCACCTTCGAGGGCTGTGTGCTGCACGAGCCCGACTTCTCGGGCGCTTCGCTCGAACGAGTGGCGTTCCGCGACTGCGTGCTGCGCCGGGCCGAGTTCCACCTCGTACGCCTCACGGACGTGGACCTGCGCGGAGTGACGGAGCTCGAACTGGCCACGGGAGTGGACCGGCTGGCCGGCGCCGTCATCAGCCCGGGCCAACTGATGGAGCTCGCCCCTGCGTTCGCGGCACAGATCGGGGTGCGGGTGGAGCCCTGAGAAGCGGGAGAGCCGTCACGGGCGCGTGAGTCGTCACGGGCGCGTGAGCCCTCGCAGACACGCGCACCTTGCACGGGAGCGCACCTTGCACGGGAGCGCACCCTGCACGGGAGCGCACCCTGCACGGGCGCGCACCTTGCACGGGAGCGCGACCCCTCACGGGCCGGTCCTTACGGCACCGGGACCCTGGGAAAGCGGGCTGTCAGCGACCACACGGCAGGGTTGGCCTGCAGGCCCTCGTGCATGTCGGAGAGGTCGGCCACGAGGTCGTGCAGGAAGTCGCGGGCCTCGCGGCGCAGCTCGTCGTGCGAGAAGGAGAGCGGGCCCTCGTCGTCGGGCGCCCAGTCGGCGGTGATCTCCACCCAGCCGAAGCGGCGGGTGAAGCGCAGCAGTTCGGCCGACTCGGTGAAGTCCAGGGTGGCGCGGTGCGGCCCTGGGGACCGGCTGCCGCGGGGGTCGCTGTCCAGCTCTTCGGCGATGTCGCACAGCGCCCAGGCGAAGTCGAGCACCGGCACCCATCCCCAGGCTGTGGACAGCTCGCGGTCGGCGGCCGTGTCGGCGAGATAGATATCGCCGCAGAAGAGATCGTGCCGCAGGGCGTGCACGTCGGCGCTGCGGTAGTCCGTCTGGGGCGGATCGGGGAAGCGGCGGGAGAGGGCGTAGCCGATGTCGAGCACGCCGCGATGGTGTCACGCCGCGCAATCGCTGGACGCGGGGCGGGTGGCCGGTGGCGGGGCGGGCCGTCGGGGTGGCGCTCCCTCGGTGGGGAGCGCCACCCTCAGGGCTGCGCGGCCTTGAGCCCGTCCAGCGAGCGGGCTGAGCAGGGCTGCGGCGCGGTCCTCAGACGTTGACGCCGAAGTCCTGGGCGATGCCCACCAGGCCGGAGGCGTAGCCCTGGCCGACGGCGCGGAACTTCCACTCGGCGCCGTTGCGGTACAGCTCGCCGAAGACCATGGCGGTCTCGGTCGCGGCGTCCTCGCTCAGGTCGTAGCGGGCGATCTCGGTGCCGCCGGCCTGGTTGATGATGCGGATGAAGGCGTTCCGCACCTGGCCGAAGTTCTGGCTGCGGGTCTCCGCGTCGTAGATCGAGACCGGGAAGACGATCTTGTCGATCTCGGCGGGCAGCGCGGCCAGGTTGACGTTGATCTGCTCGTCGTCGCCCTCGCCCTCACCGGTGAGGTTGTCACCGGTGTGCACGATGGACTGGTCCGGCGTCGCCTTGTTGTTGAAGAAGATGAAGTGCTGGTCGGAGTAGACCTTGCCCTCGGCGGTCACCGCGATGGCGCTCGCGTCGAGGTCGAAGTCCGTGCCGGTGGTGGTGCGCACGTCCCAGCCGAGGCCGACCGTGACGGCGCTCAGGCCCGGTGCCTCCTTGGTGAGCGAGACGTTGCCGCCTTTGGACAGGCTTACAGCCATGGGGTGCCCTTCTGTCGTATCTGGCTCTTGTGGTGTTCCCCGAGGAAATCACCGGCGTCGGAACGGAACCTCGCCGGGGTCCGCGGCCGCACGCCTCACACCCTGCACAACGCAGCGGGGGGACGGGCGGGTTCCAGCTTTCCGGGCCGACTTTGCTTCCTTTACCTTCGCGGCGGGACCAGCCGGGCGAAACCAGCCGGGTGAAAAGCGGATGACGTCCGCGCCGTGAGCCCTGACCATGGAACCCATGTCCGGTCCCTACTACATCCGAGGCGCGGTCGCCCTGCCCGAGGCCGAGCTGACGTGGCGCTTCACGCGCTCGTCGGGGCCGGGCGGCCAGCATGTGAACACCAGCGACAGCCAGGTCGAGGTCCGCTTCGACGTGGCTGGCACCCAGGCGCTGCCCGAGGTGTGGAAGCGCCGCGCCCTGGAGCGGCTGGCCAACCGTCTGGTGGACGGCACCGTGTTGGTCGTACGGGCGAGTGAGCACAGGTCGCAGTGGCGCAACCGGGAGACGGCGGCGGTGCGCATGGCCTCGCTGCTCGCCGAGGCGACGGCGCCCCCGCCACCGCCGCGGCGCAAGAAGAAGGTCCCGCGCGGGATCAATGAGCGCAGGCTGCGCCAGAAGAAGCAGCGCAGCGAGCTGAAGCGGGGCCGCACGGGGCGCGGCTGGGACTGACGTTCCCGGTGCCCCGCAAGTGGCTCGCGACGACGCGTAGGGGCACATCCTTACCGGGCTCACCGGGCCGCGGTCCCTGCCGGGCTCACCGGGCCGCGGTCCTTGCCCGCGGTCACCGCAGCGACCGGTACCGCCCGCTGTAGTACAGCAGTGGCCCACCCTCGGCATGGGTGACTCGCGTGGCCAGTACGCGCCCGATGACCAGGGTGTGGTCGCCCGCCGTCACCCGCTGCTCCGTGCGGCATTCGACAGCCGCCAGCGCGCCGTCCACCAGGGGTGCGCCGCTGACGGTGCCGCGGGTGTGGGGGAGCTCCTGGAAGAGGAGCCGGTCGCTGAGCCGCGCCTTCATTGCGAAGCGACCGGCGGTCTTGGTCTGGGCGTCCGTGAGCAGGGAGACCGCCCAGTGGTCCTGGCGTGCGAGCAGCTCGTCCATCCGGGATTCCTCGCGCACGCTGACCAGAACCAGCGGCGGGTCCAGCGAGACGGACATGAACGCGGTGGCCGTCATGCCGACGTCCTCGCCGCGTGCTCCCTCCTCGGGGTCGTGCGCGGTGACAAGCACTACGCCGGCCGCCAGCCGCGCCATGGCGGCGCGGAACTCCTCGTCACTCACCCCATCAGGATGGGGCATCGAGGGGGTACGGGGCACGGGGGTCGTTTGCTGCTGCACTGCGTAGGACACGTCGGCTACGCTAGCCGCCGCTTTCCGGGCCCCGCATCGGGCTCGGGGACCAGACGGGGCCTAGGACCATCGACGGCACCGGCCCGTGCCGGGGGGCCGTGTACGAGGCTGTGCCGGAGGTACACGCACTGCATGCCCGGACATGCACACACTGCATGCCGGGTGCACGCACTGCATGCCCAGACATGCACTCACTGTGTACGCAGGCACTCCAGGGAATACGTTGCGCAATCAACTAATCGCGCACTGTTGTGACATGAGTCACAGAGGGCATTAATTGTTGACCCTGTGTACCGGGTGAACAGCTCGCTGTGATTCAGTGGCCGTGGCAGCCGAAAACGCAGCCGAGACGCTGAGGCAGTGAGGCCCGGAAGCGACGCCACGAGCACCTGGAGTTGACGAACAAGGCTCAGGGGGAGGGCTATGGAAACCGAGTCGGAGCCCTATGTCCGCCTCGCCAGTCTGCGTCAGTTGCACCGCGTAGTGGCGAAACTGAGCACCGCCCGCAGTCTTGCCGACACCCTGCAGACGGTCGCCGACGGGGTGGTCGAGGGCCTCGGCTTCGAGATATCGGCAGTACACCTGGTGCAGGCCGACGGGGATCTGGTGGTGGCCGCCGTCGCCGGCAGCGCCGCGGCCGAGTCGATGATGGCGGGCCGGGTCGGCCCCCGTACCGCCTGGGAGCGGCGGCTGTCGATGGGCGAACGGTGGGGGGCGCTCCACTTCATCCCGTACACCGAGGGCTGGGTGCTGGACGACGACGAGGTGCCGCAGTGGCACGCCCCCTCGCCGGTACGGGACACACCGGACGCCTGGCACCCCATGGACCGGCTCTTCGCGCCGCTGTGCGCCTCCGACGGCGAGCTGCTGGGCGTCCTGTCCGTCGACCGGCCTCGCAACGGCCGCCGTCCCGGCGCCTGGGGCTGCGAGGCGCTGCAGATGTACGCGTCCCAGGCCGCCATCGCCATCAGCAACGCCCGGCTGCGCTCGAACATGCAGCGGGCGCTGGTGCGGCTGGAGCGCGAGCAGCAGGCGCTGCGGGCCAGCGAGGAGAGCTTCCGGCAGGCGTTCGAGTACGCGCCCAGCGGGATGGCTGTCGCGGAGATGGGCGGGGACCAGCACGGGCGGCTGCTGCGGATCAACGACGCGCTGTGCCGCCTGCTGGGTCGGCCCGCCGCAGCGATGCGCCGTTACTCCTTCTCCGACCTGGTGCACCCCGACGACATCGGGACGCTGCTGCGCACCTCGGCCGAGGGCGGGCGGGCCGAGCTGCGGCTGGCGCGCCGGGACGGCAGCTACGTCTGGGTCTCGCTGCGCAACTCCGTGGTCGCCGACACCGCCGACGGGCCGCGCTATCTGCTCACCCACGTCGAGGACATCGAGGAGCGCAAGCGGCACGAGCTGCAGCTCGCGCACCGCGCCAGTCACGACTCGCTGACCGGCCTGCCCAACAGTGCGGAGCTGCGGGCCCGGCTGGGCAGCCGGCTGTGCGCGCGGCCCGACGACCGCCCGGTGGCACCGGCCGGAGCCGTACCGGGGGTCGTGTCCGTCGATCCCTCAGCCGGGTACGCGAGCGGCCGGCCCGCGGGGTACGGGGGTGATTTCTGGGACCTGGAGGGCCTGGGTGCGATACCCGACGCCGGGCAGGGGCCCGGCGTTCCCGCGCCCGGCGGTCCCGCCGACGCGCCGGGAGGCACCGGCTACGGGGGCTTCGCCGGGTTCGGCGCCGACAGCGGCACCGACCCGCACCATGTGCACGCGGTGCCGCCCAAGGGCGAGGGGCCCGGCGAGAAGGGGCTCGCGGTTCTCTTCTGCGATCTGGACGGCTTCAAGTCCATCAACGACCGCTACGGCCACCACTGTGGCGACGCGGTCCTCATCGAGGTCGCCCGCCGGCTGGAGGCCGGGGTGCGGGACGACGACACGGTCGCCCGGCTGGGCGGCGACGAGTTCGTGGTGCTGGCCGACGGACTGGGCCCGGCAGAGGCGCAGGATCTGGCCGTACGGCTGCGGAACGCGATCATTCCCCCGATCCAGGTTGACGGGCGCGCGGTGCGGGTAGGCGCCAGCTTCGGCATCGGCTGGGCGAGCTGCGGAATGACAGCCGAAGAGGTCCTGCAATCCGCTGACCAGCGTATGTATGTGGAGAAGCGCTCCCGGTCCAAGGGGCAGCGCCGGGCGGGCTGACGCCGCCCCGGCCGCTCGGCCGCCGAACGTGCCGGAGGGTTCACCCAGGAGAGGTAGGCTCGCCCGGATACCTGACGCAGTAGGGAGTGAGGGGATGACCGCCGAGAACAACGGCACGGGGGCTGCGCCGGAAGGGGGCGACGAGGACCCGTTCGCGTATCTGTACCGGCAGGAGGGCGGTGGCCAGCAGTCGGACGCACCCGGCCGGCAGCAGCAGCCCGGCGTCCCCCGTCGCTCCTTCAACCAGGTCCGTGCCGTCGGCGAGCGCCAGTACGGTTACGGCTATCCGCAGCAACAGCAGCGCAGCGGCTACGGCTATCCGCAGCAGGGGTCCGGCTACTCCCAGCAGCAGTCCGGTTACGGCTACCCGCAGCAGCCTCCGCAGCCCGAACACCAGCCCAGCCCGCACTACGCCGCGCCGGAGACCATGCCCGGCGGGCGGGCGGCCGCACGGCAGCAGGGTGCCCCGGGCAACGGCCGTGGCGGCCGGAGCAGGACCGGCCTCCTGGTGGGGGCGATAGCGGTGGTGGCCGCAGTGGTGATCGGCATCGGCGCGGCCATCGTCTTCAACGACGACAACAGTGGCGAGCCGCAGGCCAAGGAGACGGGCGGCTCCCAGCAGGACGAGCAGGACCAGAGCGACAACAAGAAGGACGACAAGGACAAGAAGCAGCAGCCCGTCTCGGACAAGCTGCCCAAGGAGGACGCGGCCAGCCTCAACCTGGACGGCGCCACCGTGGGCAAACAGGTTCCGGGCGCCAAGTCGCGCGGCGGCGCGTACGTCGACATGAACCAGCCCGGTGCCGCGGCGACCTGGGAGCTCAAGGGCATACCCGCGGCTGGTAAGTACACCCTGCATGTGCGCTACACAGTGCCGGGCAAGGACGCGGACGCCTCGCTGGCCGTCAACGGGAAGCCGGAGAGCCGGCCGCTGCGGCTGAAGAACTTCTCGCACGCCGAAGAAGGCGACTGGGAGAACGGCTGGACGAACTCCTACTCCTACCTTCAGCTCGACAAAGGCCAGAACTCGGTCAAGATCTCCTGCGACTCCGGGTGCGAGGCCAACCTGGACCAGGTCTGGCTCACCAAGGGCTGGGGCTAGCCCCGGCCCTTCCGGCGGTGCCGCCGGGCGGTGAGCCCGGGGCCGCCAGTCGGGTGAGCCCGGGCCGCCGGGCGGACTGAGCCCCAGGCCGCGGGGCGGACTGAGCCCTTACGGGGCCTCGGCCCTGCGGACCCGGACCGAGGGGAGCATCTGCTCATAGGTCGGCTCGTCGAACTCCCCGGCCACAGGTGAGCGCACCGTCGCAGCCGACAGGGCGACCGCGCGGGCCAGCCGGTCCGGCCAGGGCAGGTCCTCGGCGAGTCCGGAGAGCAGGCCGGCGACGGCGGAGTCCCCCGCGCCGGTCGGATTGCCGGCCAGCCGCTCGGGTACGGCCGCGCTCCAGGCGCCGTCCTGGGTGACCAGCAGCATCCCGTCGGCGCCCAGTGAGGCAGCCACCGCGTGCGCCCCGCGCCGCTGGGCCGCGCGGGCGGCGCGCAGCGGTTCGGCGGTGCCGGTGATCTGGGCGATCTCCTCCGTGTTGGGCTTGACAATGTCGGGCCGGGCCGCCAGCCCGCGGCGCAGCGGCTCACCGCTGGTGTCCAGCAGTACGGGAATCCGGGCGGTGCGCGTCTCGCGGATGAGCGTGGCGTACGCGCCCACGGGCACGCCCGGCGGCAGGCTGCCGCACAGCGCGACGGCGTCGGGGCCCTGGTCCAGCAGGTCGCGGTAGGCGGCCAGGAAGCCGTCCCACTCCTCGGGGGTGATATGCGGTCCCGGCTCGTTGAGCTGGGTGGTGTCGCCGGTGGTCTCGTCGACGACGCCGACGGTGCGCCGGGTGCGTCCGGCGACCTGGAACAGCGCGTCGGTCACGGACGCGGTGCCGCCGCCCGCGGCCTCCTGCGCGGCGTCGGCGTCCTGCGCGGCGTCGGCGGCCAGCAGGGCCCGCAGGACGCGGCCCGTCTCGCCGCCGACGAAGCCGGTGACGGTCGTCTTGAAGCCGAGCGCGCCGAGCACCCGGGCGACGTTCAGGCCCTTGCCGCCGGGGCGTTCGGTCACCTCCCGCACCCGGTGCGAGGCGTGCGGGACCAGATGGGGCACCCGGTAGGTGAGGTCGAGTGCGGCATTGAGCGTGACGGTCAGGATCATCTGCGCGCACCACCCTCACCCGTCTCACGACGGTTCACGGCATACAACCGACGGCTCATGACATACAACCCACGACGAACGACACTGCCACGGAACTCGACCGCGCGAGCGATCATGCCTCCCCACCCTACGGCCGGGAGGTGTCCGCCGGTACCCGTGCCCTGCGGCCCTGCCGACCGGCTCAGCGGGTGTGCGGACGCACTTCCCAGCTGCCCTGCCGCATGACGCCGACCAGCGTGAACTCCTCGTCCAGCACCACCAGGTCCGCCAGCTTTCCGGGCTCCAGGGAGCCCACGCTCTCGGCGATGCCCAGCAGCCGCGCCGGGTTGGCGGACAGCGCGGCGACCGTGTCGGGGACCGGCAGCCCGTCGATGGTGACGGCACGTTTGAACGCCTGATCGAGTGTCAGCGTCGAGCCGGCGATGGAGCCGCCCTCCACCAGCCGGGCCACCCCTTCGCGCACCTCGACCTCCAGATTGCCCAGCGGGTAGCGGCCGTCACCCATGCCCGCCGCGCCCATCGCGTCGGTGATGAAGGCGACCCGGTCCGCGCCCGCCGTCTCGAACGCCAGGCGGAGGACGGCAGGGTGCAGATGGGTGCCGTCGTTGATCAGCTCGACGGTGACGCGCTCGTCCTCCAGCAGCGCCGCGACAGGGCCCGGCTGCCGGTGGCCCAGCGGGGGCATCGCGTTGAACAGGTGCGTGGCGACGGTCGCGCCGGCGTCGATGGCCTCCCGGGTGCTCTCGTAGCCGCCGTCCGTGTGACCGACGGCGGCGATCACGCCGCTGTCGGCCAGCAGCCGTACCGAGTCCAGCCCGCCGGGACGTTCGGGCGCGAGCGTCATCATCACGGCTCGGCCGCGCGCCCCGTCCAGCAGCTTGCGCACATCACCGGGGTCCGGGTCGCGCAGCAGCGACTCCTCGTGCGCGCCGCGCCGTTGACAGGAGATGAACGGGCCCTCGAAGTGAATCCCCGCCAGATCGCCCTGCTCGACCAGTTCGCTGAGCGAGCCGGCCTGCCGGGACAGCTCGTCCAGGTCGCCGGAGACGGTGGAGGCCACCATGGTGGTGGTGCCGTGCCTGCGGTGGGTCTCAACGGCCCGCAGCGACTCCTCGTGGCTGCCGGCGGAGAAGGAGGCACCCCCGCCGCCGTGCACATGGATGTCGACGAAGCCGGGCACGATCCAGTGCCCCGTCAGATCGAGCGTCTCCTGCCCTGTCGGACCGAGCTTCTCCTGCCCCGTCGCATCCGGCGTCGGAGCGGAGTCCGGCGTCTCCGCTGGGCCGACGGCGGCGAGGGTGCGGCCCTCCACCGTCAGTCTCCCGTTCTCGCGCACCCCTTCGGGCACCACCACCCGGGCCCCGGTCAGCACCGTTCGCTTGCTCATCGGCTCGTAACCTCCGCGGAGAGTAGGTCCCAGGCCAGGAGCCCTGCGCCCAGGCAGCCCGCGGCGTCTCCCAGTGCAGCGGGCACGATGGCCGGGAGTGGCTGAAAAGTGACCTTCTCGCGCACCGCCTCCCGGAGCGGAACGAAGAGGGTGTCGCCCGCCTCGGCGAGACCGCCGCCGATGATCAGTGTGCGGGGGTCGAGCAGAGTGAGTCCCGTGACCAGGCCGGTGGCCAGCGCGTCGATGGCGTCGGCCCACACCTTCTGGGCGCGGGGGTCGCCCGCGGCGACGGCCTCGGCGGCGTCTGCCGCCGTCGCCTCCGGGTCGCCGCAGACCGCGGCCCAGGCCGCGCCGATCGCCGAGGCCGAGGCGAGCCGTTCCAGACAGCCGCGCTGCCCGCAGCCGCAGGGCGGTCCTTCGGGCCGTACGACTATGTGGCCGATCTCGCCCGCGCTGCCGTGCGCTCCCGCCTCGACCCGGTCGCCGATGCCGATGGCGCCCGCGATGCCGGTGCCCAGCGGCAGGAAGAGGTAGCGGTCCACGCCCTCACCGGCGCCGATGCGGCCCTCGGCGAGTCCGCCGGTGCGCACATCGTGGCCGAGCGCCACCGGCAGCGGCGGCAGCCGCTCGTCACGCCCCCGGCCGAGGCGCTCGCTCAGCAGAGTACGCAGGGGGACGTCGCGCCAGCCGAGGTTGGCGGAGAAGACGGCGATGCCGTGCTCCTCGTCGACGGTGCCGGGGACGGCGACCCCCGCTGCGGACGGCTCGGTGCCGTATTGCCGCTGCCCCACGGCGCGCAGCTCGGCCGCGAAGTCGAGGATTCCGGACACGACCGCCTCGGGGCCGCGTCGGCGCTCGGTTGCCCTGCGCGCCTCGTACAGCAGTTCGTTGCCGTCGCCGATGAGCGCGGCCTTCATTCCGGTGCCGCCGACGTCCAGGGCGATGACGTAGCGCAGGGCAGAGGTGCTGGGGGCCTCGTCACGGGTACTCACGCGGAACAGTCTCCGCGAGAGGACTGAAAAGGTCTAGTCCACTCAAGGAGTCCATGCCTCCGGATCATCGAATGGAGGCCAAGCTGATTTCGTACCGGTATCCGGTTTCGCTGGACGCTCGGGGTCTCTTGGGGGGAGACTCCCCGCTGACGGGCCGGGGTTGGTGGTGCCAGGGGGGAAGGTGGGCATCGAGTGGCTCGCGCCACGTTCTGAGGTTCGCAGGGCTGAGGGGTATGGAGAAGATGGAACGGCGTCGTTTCCTGGGTATGGCTGCCACAGGAGTGGCCGGAGCGGCCGGAATGACCGCGCTGTCCGGCTGCGCCGGCGGCCCGGGATCGGGAGAGGTGACGCTGAAGCTGGTCGCCGCCGACTACGGGAACCCCGGAGCGGACAACAGCTCGAAGATCTACTGGCGCGAACTCGCCGACAGGTTCACCAAGAAGAACCCCGACATCCGCATCGATGTCACCGTCCACAGCTGGAACGACATCGGCAAGAAGCTCACCGACATGGTCGACTCGGGCAATCCGCCGGACATCGCCCAGGTCGACTCGTACGCGGACTGGGCGGCCGAGGGAAAGCTCTACAAGGTCAGCGAGCTTCTTCCGATACCCGCGCAGGCCGATTTCCTCGTCTCGCTCGCCGAGGCCGGTGAGGTGCGCCGCGTCCAGTACGGGCTGCCGTTCGTCGCCAGCACCCGGGTGCTCTTCTACAACAAGGACCTCTTCAAGAAGGCCGGGCTCGACCCCGACAAGCCGCCGGAGAGCTGGCAGGAGATCAAGTCCGCGGCACGGGCCCTCAAAGCGGCCGGCGTCAAGATCCCGTACGGACTGCCGCTCGGCCCCGAGGAAGCACAGGGCGAGTCCCTGATGTGGATGCTCGGCAACGGCGGCGCCTATGTCGACAGCGTCGGCAACTACACCATCAACTCCCCCGAGAACATCGAGACGTTCCAGTGGCTGCGGGACAACCTCGTCGGCCCCGGCTACACCGAACCCGGCCCGCAGCGCGTCAACCGGCAGCAGCTCTTCGAGGCGTTCACCAAGGGCGAGGTGGGCATCCTCAACGGCCACCCCACCCTGATGCAGCAGGCCGACAAGAAACACCTCTCCTACGGCACCGGAAAGCTGCCCGGCAGCAAGGGCCCCGCCGAGGGCACCCTGGGCGTCGCCGACTGGATGATGGCGTTCCGCAAGCACGGACACCGCGAGGCGTGCGGCAAGTTCCTCGAATTCGTCTTCCAGGAGAAGAACCACTACGCCTTCACCTCGCAGTACGGGTTGCTGCCCGTCACCACCAGCGCCTCCCGGCGGATGCGCAAGGACGAGGACCAGAAGAAGCTCTGGCCCTTCCTCGACCAGCTCGCGGGCGCCGAGTTCTACCCGGTGGGCAAGGTCTCCTGGGCGGACACCAGCGCGGTCATCAAGAAGACCGTCGGCAAGGCGGCCATGAAGGACGGCGACCCCAAGGGCGTCCTGACCTCCCTCCAGCGCAAGGCGGAGGCCGAGGAGAAGGCAGCACCGTCCTGACAGACCCGCCGCGTACGGTGGAGGGGTGGACGGAGCGGAAGAAGAGGCCCGTGCGGGGCTGTCGGACGAGGACCGGGCTGTGCTGGCCTTCGCCGCCCGCGGATGGGCCTCGCCCGGCGAGAGGGAGCGGGCCATCCGGGAGCGGCTCGGGATGTCGCCTGTGCGCTATTACCAGCAGCTGAATGCGCTGCTGGACGATGAGAGGGCGCTGGCTGTCGATCCGGTGACGGTCAATCGGCTGCTGCGCCGCCGTCAGGAGAACCGGGACCGGACCCACTAGCCCCGCGGATGCCTGGGCTGCGGGTGCCTGTGGGTTGCGGACGCCTGTGGGCTGCGGGTGCTGGTAACCCGCACTGGTTATGGTGCGATCATGTCGCTTCCCTCCATGCCGGAGACGGCCGCAGGGCGTGCCGGACTCGCCGCCATCCTCGCCGACCCGGCGCGAGCCGTCCTCGCGCTCGACTTCGACGGGACGCTCGCGCCCATCGTCACCGACCCGCAGGACGCGCGGGCCCGCCCCGAGGCGGTGCACGCGCTGGCGCGGCTGGCCCCGCGGCTGGCCGGTGTCGCCGTCATCACCGGCCGGCCCGCCGCTGACGCCGTACGGTTCGGCGGCTTCGAGAGCGTCGCCGGGCTGGAGGGCCTGACGGTGCTGGGCGCGTACGGGGCCGAACGGTGGGACGCCGCCGACCCGGTCGTACGCGCGCCCGAACCACCCGCCGGGGTCGCGGACGTTCGGGCCGAACTCCCGGCCGTACTCGCCGCGTCGGCGGCGCCGCAGGGTACCTGGACGGAGGACAAGGGCCGGGCGCTCGCCGTCCACACCCGGCGCGCGGCCACCCCCGACGAGGCGCTCGACCGGCTGCGCGCCCCGCTGTACGCCCTCGCCGAGCGGCACGGCCTCGTGGTCGAGCCCGGGCGCATGGTGCTCGAACTCCGCCCGCCCGGCGCCGACAAGGGCGCGGCCCTGACCGGCTACGTCCACGAACGGGCCGCCACCGCCGTCGCCTACGCGGGTGACGACCTGGGCGACGTTCCCGCGTACGACGCCGTCGAGGCGCTGCGCCGGGAGGGCGTACCCGGGCTGTTGATCTACAGCGCGCCGGAGACGGCCACCGAGTCGGTGGAGGAGCTCCGCACCGGCGCCGACCTCCGCGTCACGGGCCCGGCCGGGCTGGCGGCCTGGCTGGAGGCCCTGGCGGACGAGCTGTAGCGCCGCGGCCGCGGCCCGTCGGGGCCGGGTCAGGCTCTCGGCCGGTCAGGACCCGAGCGCTTCCAACTGGTCGAGGAGCCAGCGGGCGGGCGGCCGTGAGGTGGCGATCCCGGCCAGGCGCCGGGTCCGCTCCGTGCGGGTGGCGGCGTCCAGCTCCAGCGCGGTCCGCAGCGCTTCGGCCGTCTCCCGCACGTCGAAGGGGTTCACCGCGAGCGCTTCGGACGCCAGTTCCTCGTACGCTCCCGCCTCCCGCGAGAGCACCAGCGCGCAGCCCTCGTCGGAGACCACGGGGATCTCCTTGGCCACGAGGTTCATCCCGTCGCGGATGGGATTCACCAGCGCCACGTCCGCCATCCGGTAGGCGGCCAGCGACCGGGCGAAGTCGTCCTTGACGTGCAGGACGACCGGTGTCCAGCCGCCGGTGCCGAACTCCTCGTTGACCGCGTCGGCGACCCGGCCGACCTCGGCGGTGTAGTCGCGGTAGACGGCCAGGTCCTGCCGCGAGGGGTAGGCGAAGGCGAGATGGACGACGCGCTCGCGCCACTCGGGGTGCTCGGCCAGCAGCCGCCGGTACGCGTACAGGCCGCGGACGATGTTCTTGGACAGCTCGGTGCGGTCCACCCGCACGATGGTCCGCCGGGGGCTGCCGTCCGGGTCCGCGCCCACCTGCTCGCGCAGCTGTGCCATCCGCTCGGCCACGTCGTCACGGTGCGCCCGCTCGCGCAGGAAGTCACCGTCCGCACCCAGCGGGTGCACCCCGATCCGCGTCGTACGGCCCTCGGACGTCACCGAGAGGGTGCCGTTCTCACCCTCGGTGACCGTGGCGCCCAGTACCCGTCGGCAGCACTCGGTGAACAGCCGGGCCCAGCGTGCGGTCAGGAACGCGGTGCGGTCGGCGCCGAGCATGCCGCGCAGCACCTTCGCCGCGACCTCGTCGGGCAGCAGCCGGAAGTAGTCGGCGGGCGCCCAGGGGGTGTGCGAGAAGTGGCCGATCCGCAGGTCGGGACGGCGCTCGCGGAGCATGCCGGGGACGAGCGTGAGGTGGTAGTCCTGCACCAGCACGGTGGCGCCCTGCCCGGCCTCCTGGGCCAGCGCGTCCGCGAAGGCGGCGTTGTACCGCTCGTACGCCGTCCACTGGCGGTCGAATTCCTGGTCGAAGACGGGCTCCAGCGGGGTCTGGTACAGCATGTGGTGGGTGAACCACAGCACGGAGTTGGCGATGCCGTGGTAGGCCGCCTCGAAGGTGTCGGCCGGGATGTCGAGCATCCGTACGGACTGGCCGCCGGTGTCGCCGCCGTCCAGGTGACCTCCCGAGCGCCGGGCCGCCTCGCGGTCGCCCGCACCGAGCGCCGCGCACACCCACACCGCGTCCGCCTCGGGCCCGATGGCCGACAGCCCGGAGACCAGGCCGCCGCCCCCGCGCCGGGCGGTGAGCGTGCCGTCGACGTCCAGCGTGTAGGACACGGGCCCGCGGTTCGAGGCGACCAGCACCTGGGCCGCCGCCTCCGGTCCCGGTGCTCCCTGTGGTGATGTTGCTCCAGCGACCATGCGGCGAGCCTAACTCCCGCCGAAACCGCTCAAAAGGGCGCCCCGAAGGGGCGCGGGGAACGGCTCCCGCAGCGTCCAGGAAGCCCTCACGCTGCCACCCGCTGCCCATATTCGGGCACTGTGCACATCGGCGGCCGCTCCTCGGCGTCCACCAGGTGGCCGCGGGGAACGAAACAGCCGGTCGTGTCCCGCTCGAACTGGGTCAGTTCCGTTCCGCCCGACCGGCCCTCGAACCTGCTGAGCGCCTCGTAAGCAGGTGGGCCGCCCCTGCCGATACGGCGCTCGGCCGCCGCGTGGATGGCGGTGGCCATCCGGCCGAGTGCCTGTCCGTCCTGGTTGCGGTGCAGCCGCACGCCCACGTCGACCTGGGCCAGCGCGTCGAGACCCACCAGCTCCAGCGTGTCGACCAGGATCGCCAGCTCCACCCCGTAGCCGACCGGGAAGGGCAGCCGCTCCAGCAGCGAACGGCGCGCCGCGTACTCGCCGCCCAGCGGCTGGACCAGCCCGGCCAGCCGCGGCCAGTGCAGGTTGAGCAGGGGGCGCGCAACCAGTTCGGTGACCCGCCCGCCACCGGCCGGGCTGCCGGACAGCGGCCGGTCGTACATCGCCTTGACCAGATGCACATCCGGCTCCGTCAGCAGCGGCCCGACGATGCCGGTGACGAAGTCCGGCGAGAACTCGCGCAGATCCGCGTCGACGAAGCAGACGATGTCACCGCTGGTCGCAAGGAGCGAGCGCCACAGCACCTCGCCCTTGCCTGGCCGGGTCGGCAGCCTGGGCAGTACCTCGTCCCGGTGGATCACCTCGGCCCCGGCCGCCGCCGCGACCTCGGCCGTACGGTCGGTGGAGCCCGAGTTCATCACGACCAGCTCGTCCACCAGCGGCGTTGCGGCATCGAGGCGGGGCGAGGCCAGCTCACTGCGGATCGTCGAGACGATGTCGCCGACAGTGGCCTCCTCGTTGAGCGCGGGCAGCACCACGCTGACGGTGGTGCCGGTGCGGCGCTTGGCCGCCAGCAGTGCCTCCAGCGGCCGGTCAGCGACGCGCCAGGAGCGGCGCCGCAGCCATTGGCCCACTTCATCGAGCACGTGCGCGCCTTCCTGTAGTCGGGTCCGGTCGGGTTCATGCCTTCGGTGCGGGCCCTGTACGGGACCGGGGAGGATGGGTGACGGATGATCCATCTCGCGGTTCGGACGTCCCTCTCAAGCGTGACCGCCGTCCGTTACAGTCTTGAACAACGCAGGTGACCTCCGCATCTCGGGGTCGCCGTGACAAACGCCCGAGTGGCCCTGGGCCGCCCGGCGCCATAGTGCAGCTCATCCAGAGGGGCAGAGGGAACGGCCCGTTGAAGCCCCGGCAACCATCCCGCGATCCGCGTGTACGCGGACCTTAAGGCGAGACCGCCTCGTGGGGACGGTGCCAATTCCGGCCCGTGACGAGATACGCCACGGGGAAGATGAGGAGAAAGGGCCTCGCCTCCATGGCTGTGCAGACAGTTGCAGCGAACAGCACCACGTCCTCCGACGACGCCGGGACCTCCGGCGGCCCGTCCGGGAACACCTCCCACGACCTCGGTGCCGCAGTGGCCCTCTCCTGTCGCGAGTGCGGTACCCGCACCGAGCTGGGGCCGAGCTTCGTATGTCTGGAGTGTTTCGGCCCGCTGGAAGTCGCCTACGAGCTGCCCACCGGTGACCCGGAGGGGCTGCGCAGGCGCATCGAGGCCGGACCCGCCTCGATGTGGCGCTACGCGCCGCTGCTGCCCGTCCCCGCCGACGTCGCCGAGAAGCCGAACCTGAACCCCGGCTTCACCCAGTTGGTCAAGGCCGACCGGCTGGCCGCCGAGCTCGGCGTGACCGGGGGCCTCTACGTCAAGGACGACTCCGGCAACCCCACCCACTCGTTCAAGGACCGCCCGGTCGCCATCGCTCTGGAGGCCGCACGTGCCTTCGGGTTCACCACTCTCTCCTGCTCCTCGACCGGCAACCTGGCCGGCGCCGTGGGCGCCGCCGCCTCCCGTGCGGGGCTGCGCTCGTGCGTGTTCATCCCGGATGGTCTCGAGCAGTCCAAGGTGGTGATGGCCGCGATCTACGGCGGTGACCTCGTCGCGATCGACGGCACCTACGACGATGTGAACCGCTTCTGCTCCGAGCTGATCGGCGACCCGCTGGGCGAGGGCTGGGGCTTCACCAACGTCAACCTGCGGCCGTTCTACGCCGAGGGCTCGAAGTCCCTGGCGTACGAGATCTGCGAACAGCTCGGCTGGCGGCTGCCCGACCAGCTCGTCATCCCCGTCGCGTCCGGCTGCCAGCTGGTGAAGATCGACAAGGGGCTGCGGGAGCTGATTCAGCTCGGCCTGGTCGAGGACAAGCCGTTCCGGATCTTCGCCGCCCAGGCGGAGGGCTGCTCGCCGGTGTCCCGCGCGTACAAGGACGGCACCAGCGCCGTCCGCCCGGTCAAGAAGCCCGACACCATCGCCAAGTCGCTGGCCATCGGCGACCCGGCGGACGGCCCCTATGTGATCGACATCTGCAAGCGCACCGGCGGCGCCGTCGAGGACGTGAACGACGAGCAGATCGTCGACGCGATGAAGCTGCTCGCGCGGACCGAGGGCGTCTTCGCCGAGACGGCCGGGGGCGTCACGCTGGGTGTCACGCGCAAGCTGATCGAGTCCGGCGCCATCGACCCGAGCCTCACGACCGTCGTCCTGAACACGGGTGACGGCCTCAAGACCCTGGACGCCGTGGCCCCCACGGCCCGGCCCACCGCCGTGATCAGCCCCAACCTGGCCGCCTTCCGCGAGGCCGGTCTGGCCTGACCGCCGCCCGGCCGGCCTTCCGGGAAGCCCGGCCGGCCCCGGCGGGCACCGGACGGCTGAAATCCGCCCCCCGGTGTTTAAGTGGCAGCGGGGCCGGAGCGGGACCCCGGGGTGCTTTTCCCCTTACGTTAGGAAGATCGACATGAGCGTCAACGTCCGGATTCCGACCATCCTCCGCACCTACACGGGCGGTCAGGCCGAGGTCACCGCTGAGGGCGGCACCCTCGCCGAGGTGCTGGCGGACCTGGAGAAGAACCACGCGGGCATCAGCGCACGGGTGCTGGACGACGCGGGCAAGCTCCGCCGCTTCGTCAACGTCTACGTCAACGACGACGACGTCCGCTTCGAGCAGGGTCTGGAGACCCCCACCCCGGATGGCGCGGGTGTCTCCATCATCCCGGCGGTAGCCGGCGGCTGACCCGTTCGGAGCCGTTCGGAGCCGTTGGGTCGTGTCCGGGCCTGTCGGGCTCTGCTCGGTGCTGTCGGACCGTCGCCACCTGCGGTTCGACCTGGTGATCGCCCCTTCCGGGGAAAACCGGAGGGGGCGGTTCCATGTGACGAGAGGTGGTCAGGGAGGCGGTAGAGTGAGGGGAGTTCCCTCTCCCGCCGCGCGTCGAACGCGGCGGTGTGTGCGATGAGGAAGTGACAGCGCCACGACGACAACGGGCCAACAACGGGCCAAGTTGCCGTTGAAAGCCGAGTGGTAATTGTCGCGAAGGCTCCGTATGTCTGGCCCGACTTGCCCTGCTCCAGCCGCAGTTGAGGCATATTTCCGATCAGCCGTGCCCAGAATTCTCGTCCGATTGACCTGTTGCAGAGGGCGTCCGTGCAGATACATTCAGCGGCGGTCGACGCGTTCCGGCGCACGCCCCCGCTTGCCGGTGGGGGTGAGGTCTGACCCGGGTTCGCGAAGTGCGGACTCGCGCAAGGGCCAGTAATAGGGGAGTTAGGAATGGCTCAGGGCACCGTCAAGTGGTTCAACGCGGAGAAGGGGTACGGCTTCATCGCGGTCGACGGTGGTGCGGACGTGTTCGTCCACTACAGCGCGATCCAGATGGACGGTTACCGCACCCTGGACGAAGGGCAGCGGGTCGAGTTCGAGATCTCGCAGGGTCAGAAGGGGCCGCAGGCGGACATGGTCCGCGTGACCGGCTGAGTGCCGCCGGACTGCGCGAGAGCTGTCGCAGTGAAGGGGTCGCACCCGTAGGGTGCGGCCCCTCTTTTGCGTCCCGAAGGGGCGCGGGGAACGGCGCGAGCGACCACGAGCCACCCGCAGTCCGCAGTCCACGTCCAGGGGCAGCCCCCTCTCGGCACCAAGAGAGGGGGCACCAAAGCAACGCCCCCAACCTCGCTTGCACTCTCCATGCCCGAGTGCTAATCATTGGGTTAGCACTCTGCGAGTGAGAGTGACAGAGAAGGACCGGGTCGGTGAGGCCGCAGGCCGGGTGGGGCAAGGAACCGCCGGGTCGTAGGCCGTCCGTCGCGGGCGCCACGCGGTCCGGAGAAATCCAACCCTCCCCTTGCGCTCGGCGCATGGGGGAATCCAGGGAGGACCAACCCACATGGCCAAGATCATCGCCTTTGACGAGGAGGCGCGGCGCGGTCTTGAGCGTGGCATGAACCAGCTTGCCGACGCCGTCAAGGTCACGCTCGGCCCCAAGGGCCGCAACGTCGTTCTGGAGAAGAAGTGGGGCGCACCCACGATCACCAACGACGGTGTCTCCATCGCCAAGGAGATCGAGCTCGAGGACTCCTACGAGAAGATCGGCGCGGAGCTGGTCAAGGAGGTCGCCAAGAAGACGGACGACGTCGCCGGTGACGGCACGACGACCGCCACCGTGCTGGCCCAGGCGCTCGTACGGGAGGGCCTGCGCAACGTTGCCGCGGGCGCCAACCCGATGGCTCTCAAGCGCGGCATCGAGCAGGCCACCGAGGCCGTCTCCGCCGCTCTGCTGGAGCAGGCGAAGGACGTGGAGACCAAGGAGCAGATCGCTTCGACCGCCTCCATCTCCGCGGCCGACACCCAGATCGGTGAACTGATCGCCGAGGCCATGGACAAGGTCGGCAAGGAAGGCGTCATCACCGTCGAGGAGTCGCAGACCTTCGGGCTCGAGCTCGAGCTCACCGAGGGTATGCGCTTCGACAAGGGCTACATCTCGGCCTACTTCGCCACCGACATGGAGCGCATGGAGGCGGAGCTCGAGGACCCGTACATCCTCATCGTCAACTCCAAGATCAGCAACGTGAAGGACCTCCTTCCGCTGCTGGAGAAGGTCATGCAGTCGGGCAAGCCGCTGCTGATCATCGCGGAGGACGTCGAGGGCGAGGCCCTGTCCACGCTGGTCGTCAACAAGATCCGTGGCACCTTCAAGTCCGTCGCCGTCAAGGCTCCGGGCTTCGGTGACCGCCGCAAGGCGATGCTGAACGACATCGCCATCCTCACCGGCGGCCAGGTCATCTCCGAGGAGGTCGGCCTCAAGCTGGAGAACGCCACCCTCGACCTGCTGGGCCGTGCGCGCAAGGTCCAGATCACCAAGGACGAGACCACCATCGTCGACGGTGCGGGCGACAGCGAGCAGGTCCAGGGCCGGGTCAACCAGATCCGTGCCGAGATCGAGAACAGCGACTCGGACTACGACCGCGAGAAGCTCCAGGAGCGCCTGGCGAAGCTGGCCGGCGGCGTGGCCGTCATCAAGGCCGGTGCCGCCACCGAGGTCGAGCTCAAGGAGCGCAAGCACCGCATCGAGGACGCCGTCCGCAACGCGAAGGCGGCCGTCGAGGAGGGCATCGTCGCCGGCGGTGGCGTGGCCCTGCTGCAGGCTTCCTCGGTCTTCGAGAAGCTGGAGCTGGAGGGCGACGAGGCCACCGGTGCCGCCGCCGTCAAGCTGGCCCTGGAGGCCCCGCTCAAGCAGATCGCGGTCAACGCCGGCCTCGAGGGCGGCGTCATCGTGGAGAAGGTGCGCAACCTGACCCCGGGCCACGGTCTGAACGCGGCCACCGGCGAGTACGTCGACATGATCGCCGAGGGCATCCTCGACCCGGCCAAGGTGACGCGCTCCGCGCTGCAGAACGCCGCCTCCATCGCGGCGCTGTTCCTCACCACCGAGGCCGTCATCGCCGACAAGCCGGAGAAGGCCGCTGCGGGCGCCGACGCCGGTGCCGCCGGTGGTATGGGCGGCATGGACTTCTGAGGAAGCTCGCCGTCTGATCGGCTGCGTACCGCCTGGGGCGGGCACCTTGCGGGGTGCCCGCCCTTCGCTTGTGCGGTGGGGCTTCGGCTTGTCCGGTGGGGCTTCGGGGGAGGGCGCGGCCCCAGGATCAGCCGACCTCCACGTCCGCGAAGCAGAGGTACCCCTTGATCTCGGACACCTGGTCGTAGGGCTCCGGATAGGACCAGGCGATGTCGTGGGCGCTGCCGTCGGCCAGCGACCAGTAGTCGGCGGTGCCCTTGAAGGGGCAGCGGGTGTGGGTGTCGGAGGCGGCCAGCAGATCGGTGCGTACGTCCTCGGGCGGCAGGTAGTACCGCACCGGGTAGCCGGTCTCGCTCAGCAGCAGCGGCCGGTGGCTCTCCGCCAGTACCCGGCCGTCACGCGTGACCACGCGCACGCGCTCGCTGCCTTCCTCGATGGTGATCGTATGACCCTGTGCGGCCATGGCGCGGTCCTTCCTTCGGAGGTTGTCGGTGCCCGGTTCTGCCTCGGTGCCTGCTCTCGGCCTCGGTGCCCCGATTCGGCCTCAGGCCCCGAAGAGCTCCAGGGCCGAGGTTTCCAGTCCCGTCATCTTCACCGGTACCGGGCGGTGCGTCTCCCAGTCGGCACGGCTGAGCCGAAGTCGCTGCAGGGTGCGGGCCCTGCCCTGCACGGCGACCGTCTGCAGACCGTCCGGCCGGTAGCCCAGTTTCTCCGACACCCGCCGCGAGCGCGGGTTGTCCGTCATCGCTGCGGACGTCATGCCGCGTGCGCCGAGCCCTTCGAAGGCCAGCTGCAGCGCGGCCGCCCGCATCTCGGTGCCGAAGCCCTGGTTCTGGTGCGCCGCGCCGAGCCAGGAGCCGGTCTCCGCTTCCCGTACGACCGCGAAGTCGGTGCTGCTCACATCCTGACGCCCGATCACCCGCCCCTCGTACAGCACGGCGAGGCTCAGCGTCCAAGCCTCAGGGCGCCAGCTCGCGATGGTGCTCAGCACGTGCTGGAAGCAGCCGCGTCGGCGCTCCTCGGGGCTCGCCGCGGACCACGGGATGCTGAACGGCATCTCGGCGTCGCCGTGCACCTTGCCGGCGGCCAGCTCCGCCAGCTCGACGAGCGTCCGCTCATCCGGAAGGCGCAGTTCCAGTCGGGGAGTCGTCAGGCGCAGCCCGTACAAGGGCCATACGCCGGCTTCCGTGGTCTCCATGACGGGAGCTTGCCGAAGAGGGAGGGCGCAGGCGAACGAATTACGGTCGCTCACGGCCGCCGTCCGATGCGCCGGCCCAGGCTGTCGAGCACGGAGGCGAGGCCGATCTCGAACAGTTCGTCCAGGTGCAGATCGTAGCCGTCCGTGCCGAGCGAGCCGACCAGACGGGTGAACGTCGGATAGGCGCCGGAGGCGGTGAGCGACGCGAGGGTTTCCTCCTGCTGTGCCATCCAGGCGTCATCGGTAAGGCCGGTGCTGCTCTCGGCTGCGGTCTCGCGCTCCCACTGGATGGCCAGTCCCTGGATGTGGCTGTAGAGCAGTACGTTCAGGTTGAGCACGGTCGCCGGGGGCAGGCCGTGGCCGTCCAGCGCGCTGAGCATCCACTCGGAGTACGCCAGCAGGTTGGGCAGCAGCAGCGGCCGGGTGAGCGGACCGATCTGGGCCAGCCAGGGGTGCGCGCGGTGCAGCTGCCACAGGGAGCGGGCGCCCAGTTCCAGCCGGGCCCGCCAGTCTGCGGGAGCTTTGGCCGGGGTGTCCGGGGTATCCGGGATATCCGGGGTGTCCGGGGCGTCCGGGCCGTCCGGGGTGTCCGGCGGTAGTTGGAGCTCGCCGAGAACGGTGTCGGCCATCAGCAGGACCAGCTCGTCCTTGCTGTTCACATAGCGGTAGGCCGCCATGGTCGCCGCGCCCAGCCGGGCCGCGACGCCCCGCATCGACAGGGCGGCGAGCCCTTCGGCGTCCGCGATCCCGATGGCGACGCGGACGATCCGCTCCCGGGTCAGCTCCCGGTCGGCTCCGGCTCCTGTCGCGGTCTGGGTTTCGATCGCGGCCGGGGTTCCGGATCTCGTGCCGCCCTGGGTGGGGCGTCGGCGTCGGGGTGCGACCACGGTTCCCACTCGGGGCCGGGCCTCGACCAGCCCGTCCTGGCGCAGCGTGGCCAGCACTTTGGTAGCGGTGGCCAGCGCGACGTTCCACTCGCGGGCGATCTGCCGGGTGGAGGGCACCCGGTCCCCGGGCGCGAGCTCGCCGTCCTCGATACGCCGCCGAAGCTCCGCCGCGATGCGCGCGTACGGCGGCGTGAAGTGCGCCACAGTCGGTCCCCTCTCATTGGCTGTACTAGAACAGAGGCTAGCAGTGAAGAGGGGTGCACCAGTCGCTTCTGTCCTAGCTCAGCTGGGAATTCTGCCTGTTGGCGGCAGTGTGCGTACGGCGTACGTTCGTCGCGAGTCACACAGGGACAGCGCGTGCTCCGATGTCGCGTACGCCGTATCAAGGGAGACCTCATGCAGACAGTCCTCGTCTCCGGCGCCAGTGTCGCCGGGCTCACTCTCGCCCACTGGCTGCGGCGCCGTGGCTACGCGCCCACCGTCGTGGAACGGGCGCCCTCTGTGCGGCCCGGCGGCCACGCCATCGACGTACGGGGCGTCGCACTCGACGTACTCGACCGGATGGACCTGCTCGAGGAGGCGCGTGGTGTCCGTACCCGGATGCGTGGCATGTCGATGCACGACAGTGGCGGCAACGAACTGTGGCGCTCGGCCGAGATGACCTACAGCAGCGGCCGACTGGACAGCGACGACATCGAGCTGCTGCGGGAGGACCTGACGAGGCTCCTGTACCGGCGCGTCCAGGCCGGGAACGAGGCGGAGTTCCTGTTCGGCGACTCGATCTCGGCGCTCCGGTGGACGGGGGACGGTGTCCATGCCACGTTCGCAAGCGGAGCCCGACGCATGTTCGACTACGTAGTGGGCGCCGACGGCCTGCACTCCGGAGTGCGCCGCCTCGCCTTCGGTCCCGAGGCCGACTACCTCCGCCACCTCGGCTCCCACGTGGCCGTCTTCAGTACGGACAACTTCCTGGGCCTCGACAACTGGCAGGTGTGGGTGCAGGGCGAGACTGCGAGCTACTGCCTGTATCCCGTACGCGACAACACCGAGCTCCGCGCGACCCTGGGCTTCATGTCGGAGTCGATCCATCACGACCACCGCGACACCGAGCAGCAGAAGAGACTCCTCGCGGAGAACATGGCCTCTCTCGGGGGCGACACCCCCCGGCTGCTGGAGGCCATGCGCACCGCGCCCGACTTCTACTTCGACGCCATGGCGCAGGTCCATATGGACGGCTGGACGCGCGGCCGCGTCGCGCTGGTCGGCGACGCGGGCTATTGCCCCTCGCCGCTCTCCGGCCAGGGGACGAGTCTCGCCCTGGTGGGTGCGTACGTCCTCGCGGACGAACTGGGCCGGTCCGCCGACCCGGCGATCGCCCTGTCCCGCTACGAGGAGCGCATACGCCCCTACGTCACCCTCAACCAGGCCCTCGCCACCGAGAACCCCGGCAAGGGTCCCTCCGAGGAGTCCCTCACCAGGGCGAAGAATGCCCTCACCCTGGGTGAGGACGACACCGAGA
>NZ_JAFFZN010000002.1 GCF_017676385.1 Streptomyces spirodelae | reverse complement strand
ACGGCGTACGGCGAGCGACCTCGCACTGCGCCCTTGGGGCAGGGCCGTGGGGTCCGGTCCCCCCGGAAAATCAGCGCGATACCGTTGTCGGGTGGACAACAGGGAAGCAATCGGGTCGTGGCTGTCAGGACCGCGCGCCGCGGCGGAGGAGATGGGCGCCGACTACGGCCACCGCGGCAAGCGGCTCGGCCTCCCCGAGGACGGCCCCGGAGCCATCGCGCCGGTCGGGCGCCGGGTCGGCGCCCTTTTCATCGACTGGGCACTCTCGGCCCTCATCGCCTTCGGGCTGCTGGCGGGGCGCCACCTGGAGGGCACCAACAACTGGGCGCTCGTCGTGTTCCTCGTCATGAGCCTGCTGACCGTCGGCACGGTCGGCTCGACGCCGGGCAAGCGGCTGCTGCGGCTGCGCGTCGTCTCGCTGGACGGGCTGGGCAAGCTGCCGGTGTGGCGCGCGGCCGTACGTACGGTGCTGTTGGGGCTCGCCATTCCCGCGCTCGTCTGGGACCGCGACAATCGCGGACTGCACGACCGGCTCTCGGGCTCCGTGCAGATCCGGACCTGAGGGCGACGCGCGGCAGGGTGGGCCCCGGGAGTCCCGGGAGCCCACCCTGTTCTGTGCGGCGTCAGCGGCCCTGCGGGCCCTTGGGGAGCTTCATACCCTTGGGCATCGGCCCCTTCGGGATCGGCATATTGCTCATGAGGTCGCCGAGCGCGCGGAGCCGGTCGTTGATCTGAGTGACCTCGGCGCCCTGCAGCGTACGAGGCAGCTTCATGATCTTGACGCGCAGCTTCTTCAGCTCCACCTGGCCCTCGTCGGAGCCGACGACCAGGGTGTGCACCGGTACGTCGCCGACGACGCGGTTCATCTTCTTCTTCTCGGACGCCAGCAGCCCGCGCAGCCGGTTGGGGTTGCCCTCGCCGACGAGCACGATGCCCGCCTTGCCGACCGCGCGGTGGACGACGTCCTGGCTACGGTTCATCGCCACGGCCGGAGTGACCTGCCAGCCGCGCCCGATGTTCTCCAGCACGGCGGCCGCCGCCCCCGGCTGGCCCTCCATCTGTCCGAACGCGGCCCGCTCCGCGCGGCGCCCGAAGACGATCGCGCACGCCAGCAGGGCCAGCAGTACGCCCAGAATCCCCACGTAGACGGGGTGACCGATCAGAAAGCCGATCGCGAGGAGTACACCGAAGGTGACAAGCCCCACGCCGGCCAGGATCCAACCGATCTTCCGGTCCACGCGCCGGGTCATCTTGTACGTCTGAGCGATCTGCTTGAGCCGCCCAGGGTTCTCGGTGTTGTCCTTCCTCGCCATGCGGTGAAGTTTACGTGGGAGGGCGGGGGCACTGCCGCGCGGCCGGGGGAACGTGGGTCGCCCCAGGAAGGCAGCAGCACGGGGAAGGGCGGGGACGCTGGTGAGCGGGCAGGTGGGGGCCCTTCCGTGGAAGGGCCCCGGTCGTTCAGCCTCGGGACGTCAGCAGTGTGCGGCGGTCCGCTGCCGCGTTCAGCACGGTTTCCGCCTCATGGCGGGCGCGGGCGCGGCGGCGGTCCTCGAGGACCGCCGTCCACGCGTTGCGCCGGGCGACCCGCTGGCCGTTCCCGAAGAAAAGATGTTCCAGACCTTCCAGTGCCCACAGGGTGGTTCGCACTGTCGTCCCCTCCGTCGGTGATGCGTCTGAACCGGACGCTCATCCGCACAGCCGGACGGCTGTGCGTGCGCGGTGTGTGGTTTCAGCGTTACGCATTGGTGTTACCAGGCGATGACCGGAGGGTCAAAGCCGGCGAAAGCCTGTGCGGCGAAGCTCACTCTCCGCCGCCCGCGCCGCCCGGCGGGCACCGGGCGGCGGGCACCGGGCGGCGCCGGGCCTCAGCGGTCACGCAAGTCTCAGGCAAACCCCAGGCAACCTCAGGCCGCGACAGGCAGCAGCTCGCAACGGGCCTCGGTCCAGCCGTAGGTGTCAGGCTGCGGAGGTCGTGCCCGTCCGGCGGGCTTCGACGGCCTGCTGGTAGAGGCGGCCGGCGCGGTAGGAGGAGCGGACGAGCGGGCCCGACATGACGCCCGCGTAGCCGATCTCGTCGGCCTCCTGCTTGAGCTCGACGAACTCCTGGGGCTTCACCCAGCGCTCCACGGGGTGGTGGCGGGGGGTGGGGCGCAGGTACTGGGTGATGGTGATCAGCTCGGCACCGGCCTCGTGCAGGTCGCGCAGCGCCTCGCTGACCTCCTCGCGGGTCTCGCCCAGGCCCAGGATCAGGTTGGACTTGACGACGAGGCCGGCCTCGCGGGCGCGCGTGAGGACCTCCAGGGACCGCTCGTAGCGGAAGCCGGGGCGGATGCGCTTGAAGATGCGCGGCACCGTCTCCACGTTGTGCGCCAGCACCTCGGGGCGGGAGGAGAAGACCTCCGCGAGCTGGTCGGGCTCGGCATTGAAGTCGGGGATCAGCAGTTCGACACCGGTGTCGGGCATCAGGCCGTGGATCTGGCGCACGGTCTCCGCGTAGAGCCAGGCACCGCCGTCCTCGAGGTCGTCGCGGGCCACGCCGGTGATCGTCGCGTAGCGGAGCTCCATCGTGCGGACCGATTCGGCCACCCGGCGCGGCTCGTCGCGGTCGAGCTCGGCGGGCTTGCCGGTGTCGATCTGGCAGAAGTCACAGCGGCGGGTGCACTGCTCGCCGCCGATCAGGAAGGTCGCCTCGCGGTCCTCCCAGCACTCGAAGATGTTGGGGCAGCCCGCCTCCTGGCAGACCGTGTGCAGCCCCTCGCTCTTGACCAGGTTCTGGAGGGCGTTGTACTCGGGGCCCATTTTCGCCCGGGTCTTGATCCACTCGGGCTTGCGCTCGATGGGGGTCTGGCTGTTGCGGACCTCCAGGCGGAGCATCTTGCGACCGTCGGGTGCGACAGCGGACACGTCCGGCTCCCTACGTACTTTCGATTCAGCGGCGGCTATCAGCCTACGCCTGCGGTTTCTGGCTTTCGTACGGGCCGGAGCCCGGGAAACATCCTGACCCCGGAGGACCCCGGAGGACCCCGGGGCCCGGCCCGTGGCCGTCGTCAGACCGCGCGGGGCAGTGGGGTCGAGGACTCCAGGACCTCGCGCAGGTGTTTCTCCATGAGAGGAAGCACCTCGGAGACCGGAACATTCCTGCCGAGTTCCTGCGAGACGGAGGTGACGCCCGCGTCGCGGATACCGCAGGGGACGATCCGGTCGAAACCGGTCGTGTCCGGGTTGCAGTTCAGCGAGAAGCCGTGCATGGTCACGCCCTTGGCGACCCGGATGCCGATTTGTGCCAGCTTACGGTCCTCGCCGCGCTGGCCCGCGTTGGAGGGCGCGTACTCCGGGCCCATCAGGCGCGGGTCGTAGTCCTCCTGGTTCATCCGGGGGTCGAGATCCAGCGCCAGGCCGCCGGTGGCGCCCTGCCCGGCGGGGGCCGGCTTCTCGACGGCGTCGCCGAGCACCCACACGCCGCTGCGGCCCTCCACCCGCGTCGTCTCCAGGCCGAGCTCGGCACAGGCACGGATCATGGCCTCTTCGAGGCGGCGGACATGGGCGACGACGTCGACGGGGCGCGGCAGTTTCAGGATCGGGTAGCCGACGAGCTGCCCCGGGCCGTGCCAGGTGATCTTGCCCCCGCGGTCGACGTCCACCACCGGGGTGCCGTCAAGCGGGCGTTCGCTGTCCTCGGTGCGCCGCCCGGCCGTGTAGACCGGGAGGTGCTCCAGCATCAGACAGGTGTCGGGAATCTCGTCGGCGAAGCGTGCGGCGTGCACCCGCTTCTGCTCCTGCCAGGCGTCCAGGTAGTCGACGGCGCTGTCGCCGAATCCCAGGTGGACGAAGCGGAGTTCGCCCTCCACAGGACCGTCCGCCGGACCCTCCAGCCGGGGTTCTCCCATGCCTTCTCTCCTTCGTAAGCCCGCGTGAGCCCGCTTCGCACGCCCTCAGTGGCAGGCTGCTCGGCGCTCGCGCCCCCCGCCACTGTACGGCCGTCACGCACCGTCGCCGCAGGTGGCCGCCCCCTCACACGTATGGATGAATGCACGACGAAGGGGGCGAACGATGTACGAGGGACCGTTACATTCGCGCCGTTCCAGCAGGGCGCCCCGGCGTCTGACACAAGCCGTGAGGGCAGGAGACCGTAGACCTGATGACGATGGAACGACCTGGGGAGTCCGTGAACGACGCGGCCCAGCCATCCCAGCAGCGAATCCCCAACCGCCAGCTCGCCGCCCTGATCGCCGAGGCGGGCTTCTCGAACGCGGGCCTGGCCAGGCGCGTGGATCAGCTCGGCCTCGAACACGGTCTTGACCTGCGCTACGACAAGACGTCGGTGACCCGGTGGCTGCGCGGCCAGCAGCCCAGGGGCACCACTCCGGCGCTGATCGCCGAGGTCTTCACCCGGCGCCTCGGCCGGCGGCTGACGGCGCAGGATCTGGGGCTCGACGCCTGCGCGCCGGTGTACGCGGGGCTGGAGTTCGCGGCGACGCCCGCCGAGGCGGTGGACATCGTCAGCGGTCTGTGGCGCAAGGACTCCGGCAGCCACGCGGAGCTGCGGAAGATCGCGTTCACTCCGGCGGGGCTGGTGGTGCCGAGCCGGGACTGGCTGATCGGCCGGGCTGACGAGCGGGTGGCGCGCGGCCCCGAACCGGACGGCTCGGGCGGCCACGCGGGCCCTGGCGGCCCGGGTGGCGGGCACGGCAGCGGCGGACACGGGAGCGGTGGACACGGCGGCGGGCCGACCGGCTCGGGGGCGGGACCGGCAGGCGCTCCCGGGGCGGGGCCAGGACAGCCCGGCACCGGGGTGGGCGCGGCCCGCGGACAGAGTCTCGGCGCTCATGGCCCTGGAGCCGGCCACGGCCACGGGCACGGCCATGGGCCCGGGGGTGCCACCGGCCATCCCGGTGCGGGCGGCCCCGGCGGTGCGGGCCACGGCACCGGACTGCGGGTCCCGGCGCAGTCCCGGCTCGGCGGTGGGGCCGGAGGGCCGAGTCGGCCGCCGTCGCTGGCCGCACGGCTGGACCGGGTCGAGCGCGGCCCCGGCCAGCGGGTCTCCGGCGGCGATGTGGCCGCCCTGCGCTCGGTGTGCGAGCTGTTCCGCGCGCTGGACAACGCCTACGGCGGCGGGCACGCGCGGCAGGCCCTGGTGCGGTATCTGGAGCACGAGGCCGAGCCGATGCTGCGCGGCGTCTACGGGGAGCAGCTCGGCAGGCGGCTGTTCTCGGCCGCGGCCGATCTGACCCGGCTGGCGGGCTGGACCTCCTACGACATCGCCGCGCACGGCCTGGCCCAGCGCTACTTCGTCCAGGCGCTACGGCTCACCCAGGCCGCGGGTGACCGCGCGTTCGGCGCCTACGTGCTGGTGACGATGAGCAGGCAGGCCGTCTATCTGGGGCATGGGCGCGAGGCGGTGCAGCTGGCCAGGGTCGCGCAGCAGGGCGTGGGCACCTCCGTGCCACCGGTGGTCCAGGCGCTGCTGCACGCGGCTGAGGCGCGCGGTCACGGGGTGCTGGGCGAGGTGCGGGCCTGCACGGCGTCGCTGGCCCGCGCCGAGCGGGCGCTGGAGGCCGCCCGGCCCAGCGAGGATGTGCCCGCCTGGGCTCGGTTCTTCGACGAGGCGCAGCTGGCCGACGAGTTCGGGCACTGCCACCGCGACCTTCAGCAGTACCGTGCCGCCGCACAGCACGCCGAGCGCTCGCTCCAGCTGCGCGGCGCCGGGTTCGCCCGCAGCCGGCTGTTCTGCCGGGTGGTGCTGGCCACCGCCCGGCTGGGGCTGGGCGAGATCGATCATGCTTGCACGCTGGGTGCCGAGGCGGCGCACCAGGCGGCGGAGATGCGGTCCGTACGTGCTCATGAGTACGTACGGGATTTCGAGCGGCGGCTGGAGCCGTATCGGGACGCGGCGGCCGTTCGGCAGTA
Organism: Streptomyces spirodelae; assembly: GCF_017676385.1. Lineage (GTDB taxonomy): Bacteria > Actinomycetota > Actinomycetes > Streptomycetales > Streptomycetaceae > Streptomyces > Streptomyces spirodelae. The sequence goes on along the minus strand of NZ_JAFFZN010000002.1, from coordinate 429,980 downwards.
CCGGGAGAAGGTCTCGGCGCTGGTGTGAGGCGACTGTGCCGGGGAGGGGCTGCCCCTGTTCGGCGGTTGCGGACTGCGGGTGGGGGTGATTGCTCGCGCCCACCCGGCGGAGCCGCAGATCAGCACAGCCCCGCTCCCCTTCCGGGGCGCGGCTCAGATGGGGCGGCAGGGGATCTCCAGGGTGACCATCGTGGGGCCGCCCGGCGGGCTGCTGAGGGCCAGAACGCCGTCGAACGGCCCCAACCGGCGCTCGATGCCGGCGATCCCCGACCCCTTGGAGATGTCGGCGCCGCCCCGGCCGTCGTCGGTGACGGATATCCGCAGCATGCCGCCCGTGTCGTAGGTGTAGTGGATGTCCAGCCAGATGCGATCGGCCCCGGAGTGCTTGGCCGCGTTGGTGAGGACCTCGCTGACCGCGAAATAGGCGGCCGACTCGACGGGCTCGGCGAACCGGCCGGGAAGTTCGACGTCGGCCTCGACGGGTGTCTGCATTCGCAGGGCGAGGGCTTGGGCCGCATCGCCCAGGCCGCGTTCGGCGAGCACCGGGGGGTGGATGCCGCGTACCAGGTCCCGTAGTTCGGTGAGCGCCTCGGCCGAGGACTCCCGGGCCTGGGCGATGAGCTGCTTGGCCTTGGCGGGGTCGTGCTCGATCAGGGCCTCCACGGTGCCGAGGCTCATTCCCATGGCGACCAGCCGCGCCTGGGCGCCGTCGTGCAGGTCACGTTCGATGCGGCGCAGTTCGGCTGCCGAGGTGTCCACGGCGTCGTGCCGCGTCTCGTAGAGGTGCTCGACGCGCTGGGCGAGCCGCGCGCCACGGGTGGGGGCCAGCAGGGCGCGGGCGAGCTGGAAGTGGGCGCTGATCAGACGGGGGTTGGCGTAGAGGCCGAGCAGCAGCACGAAGCTGCCGAGCGCCGCGCACTGTACCGCGTCGCCGAAGGTGTCCACGTGGATGAAGCCGTACCAGTAGTCGCCCGCGACGGCGCGCCACACACCGGCGAACATCACCCAGCCCTCCACGGCGTAGGCGATCAGCGCGACCGGCAGCAGGGCGAGGACGAAGCCGAAGATCGCGTCGCTGATCAGCCAGGCGAAGTCCCGCCAGGTCGCGGGGTCCTTGAGCATCAGGACGCACCACTCGACATGTCCGGTCACTCCGCGCGGTCCGGGCGGCAGCGGCCGGTAGGGGGCTCCCATGGGCAGGCCCGCCCACTCGCCGGCCAGCGCGCGGCGCTGGTTGGCGTGCACCCGTACGACGTGCAGCAGCCACGGGGTGGTCAGCACGCCGACGCCGAGCAGCATCAGCACCATCGAGAGCAGCGTCATCAGGAACAGGGCCAGGGAGACGCCGAGGGAGAGGACCATCAGCACGAGGCCGCGTCCGGCTGCCAGGAGCGCGGCCGCCGGGCTCCCCGGCCGGCGCCGCTGCCGGGCCAGGGCCGGCCGCTGTACGCCGTCGGTCCACCGCTCCGCCGCTTCCCCTGTCCCGGCTGTCCTCGTCCCGCTCACCGCTCGTCCTCCCTCACTGCCTGCTCCCCCCGCCACACCGCTCCCGCCCGCATGTCTGGCGCCACCTCGTCCTCCGATGCCCGCCCTGGTGCCGTTTCGGGGGCACCGTGCCAGTCTGCGCCCGCTGCCGGGGCCCGCGCACTCGTCCGGGCTGCCGTCCCACGGGTAGACCTAGCACCACCCCCAGGCTCTCCATTTCCCTCCCCGGCACGGGGGTTCGCGCCTCCTCGGTACGGGTGCTCGGCGGCTGTGGCCGCGGCCCCGCCGTTTCTAGCGTCGTCTCTGCCCGGCACGGCAGGCCCGGCGGCCGAAAGCGGCACACCGCGCACATCGCGCACACCGCGCACACCGACGAAACGCGGCACACCGACGAAACGGGGAGAGCCCGATGCACAGACCACCCGCACCTTCCGTCCCGCACGGCGGAGAGGAAGCGTCAGCACTTCCCGGGAGCCCCGGGGGTCTTCCCGGGAGCCCCCCGGGTCGGGGCCGCACGCCCCGGCAGGGGCTGGCCGCCAGGCTCGGCGGCTGGAGCACCCGGCACCGCAAGACGGCGGTCTTCGGCTGGCTGTTGTTCGTCGTGCTGGCCACGGTCCTCGGCGGGATGGCCGGGCTGACGGAACCCGCCGACAGCGAGCAGTCCGTACGGGACTCGGCACGGGCCACCGCCATCCTGGAGGATGCCTCGATCGACGAGCCCCCGGCCGAGTCGGTGATGGTCACCAGCGCCGGCAAGGGCGGCTGGCGGGCGAGCGCCGAGGAGGTCACCCGGGCCGTGGAGAAGACCGGCCGGGTCAAGAACGTCCAGAAGCCGCTGCCCTCCCGGGACAACCGCGCGGGGCTGATCGGTTTCGAGATGCGGGGCGACCCCGACTCGACGGACGAGAAGCCGATCGACGAGGTGATCGAAGCAGTCGGCGAGGTCCGTGAGGCGCACAGCGGCGACGGGATCGAGATCCACCAGTACGGCGAAGCCAGCGCCAAGAAGTGGCTGAACCAGATACTCGGTGACGACTTCGCCAAGGCCGAGTGGACGGCCGTTCCGCTGGCGCTGGGCATCCTCCTGGTCGCGTTCGGTGCGCTGGTGGCCGCGCTGCTGCCGGTGGCGCTCGCGCTGACCGCCTTCCTCGCCGCGAACGGCATCCTCGCGCTGACGTCCGGCCTGCTGCACATCGACGAGACGACCAACTCGGTGATGCTGCTGATGGGGCTCGCCGTCGGAGTCGACTACTGCCTGTTCTACCTGCGGCGGGAGCGGGACGAGCGGGCCGCGGGACGGGACGCGGAGACGGCTTTGCGGATCGCCGCGGCCACCAGCGGCCGTGCGGTGCTGGTGTCGGGTGTGACGGTGATGGTGGCGATGGCGGGCATGTTCCTGTCGGGGCTGCTGCTGTTCAAGGGCTTCGCCGTCGCCACCATCCTGGTCGTCTTCATCGCGATGCTCGGCTCGGTGACGATTCTGCCCGCGCTGCTCTCCTGGCTGGGCGACCGCGTGGACAAGGGCAGGGTTCCCTTCCTCGGAGGCCGCAGGCGGGACCGCTCCGCCGGGCGGCGCAAGCCGGCCGGTCGGATCTCCGGGGCGCTGCTGCGCCCGGTGCTGGCAGCGCCCGGGCTGTTCGCCGCTGTCGCCGCCGTGGCGATGCTGGCGCTGGCCGCGCCCGCGCTCGGGATGAAGACCGAACAGCTCCCCCTCGACAAGCAGATGCCCAAGGGCGCCGAACTGCGGGTGAACGCCGAGAAGATCAGCGAGACCTTCCCCGGCGGTCCGGCACCGGCCCGCGTCGTCCTCAAGGCCGACGACATCCGTTCGGACGAGGCCCGCGCCGCGCTCGCGGACTTCGACAAGACGGTCCGCCAGGACGCCGAGCACTTCGGCCGGGGCGTGCAGACCGCCGTGCACGCCGAGAAGAACGTCGCCGTCATCGATGTCCCGCTGGCCGGCAACGGCACCGACGACACCTCCCTCGCCGCACTGGACACCCTGCGCAACACGGTCGTGCCGGACACGCTGGCACCGGCCGCGGCCGACGGGCAGGTCTATGTCGCCGGGGAGCTCGCGGGCTCACAGGACTTCAACGACCAGCTCAAGGAGGGGATCGTGCCGGTGCTCGTCTTCATCACGGTCGTCACCTTCCTGCTGATGCTCGTCTGCTTCCGCTCGGCGCCCATCGCGCTCGCCTCGATCGTCCTCAACCTGCTGTCGGTCGGCGCCGCCTACGGTGTGATGACGGCGGTCTTCCAGCACGGCTGGGGCGCCTCGCTGTTCGGCACGGAAGCGGTCGGGGCCATCGAGTCGTGGATGCCGCTGTTCGTCCTGGTCGTCCTGTTCGGGCTGTCGATGGACTACCACGTCTTCGTCGTCTCGCGGATACGGGAGGCCAAGGACCGGGGCATGAGCACCCGGGAAGCCATCCGTGACGGTATCCGGGCCACCGCCTCGGCCGTGACCGGTGCCGCGCTCATCATGGTGGCCGTCTTCGCAGTCTTCGCGACGCTGTCCATGCAGGACATGAAGCAGATGGGGGTCGGTCTGTCGGTGGCTGTCTTCCTGGACGCGACAGTGGTGCGGATGGTGCTGCTGCCCGCCGTGATGATGCTGCTGGGCGAGCGGAACTGGTATCTGCCGCGGTGGCTGCGGTGGCTGCCGCGGATGGAGCACGGGGAGGCGGCGCCGGCTGGTGCGGGGCACTCCGTGCCGGGGCCGGGCGATTGGGGCGCGGGGCCTTACGGGCAGCCGCCGCAGGTGGACGACCGGTCCCCGGAGAGGGTCAGGTAACCCCCAAGGACCTCCCCCGGCCGGACCGCCGCCCCTCCCCGTCAGCGTCCCGCCCCGTCAACGTCCCGCCCCGTCAGCGTCGCGGAAGCGCGTCGCTGACGGGGCGGGCGTCGCAGACGGGGCGGGCGTCGCAGACGGGGCGGGCGTCGCAGACGGGGCGTCGCCGCGGCCGTGGCAGCAAGAACTGGGCTCTCAGCGTTCGCCCCCCTCGGGCTGCGGGCCGGGCCGCCCGGTGATCAGGTCGGCGGCGCGTTCGGCGACCAGCAGCACGGTCACCATGGGGTTGATGGTCGGCATCGTGGGGAAGACGGATGCGTCGATCACCCGCACGCCCTCCTGGCCGCGCAGCCGCAGCAGCGGGTCGACGACGGCCATCGGGTCCTCGGCCGCGCCCATCCGGCAGGTGCCCGCCGGGTGGTAGACGGTGTGCGCTACGCGCCGCCCGTACTCCGACAGCTCGGCGTCCGTGCTCACCCTCGGGCCTGGGGCGATCTCCTGCTTGAGCCAGTCGCGCAGCGGCGCTGTCGCGGCCACCTCGCGGGCCAGGCGCAGCCCGTCGACGATGGTCTGTTCGTCGTGCCCGTCCGGGTCGGTGAAGTAGCGGAAGTCCAGCGCCGGGTGCTCGGCCGGGTCGGAGCTGCGCAGCCACAGCCGTCCCACCGAGCGGGCACGGGGCACGTTGGGCGTCATGCACACGCCGTGCGGGGGTGTGGGGTAGCCGAGGCGTTCTGTGTTGACGGTGAAGGGCACCTGGTAGAAGTGCCACATCAGGTCGGGGCGCGGCTGGCCGGTGTCGCGCCGTACGAACAGGCCGGCGTCGGAGTCCATGGCGGAGTTCGGCGGCAGCGGCTCGTATGTCTCCCAGACGATCACCGACTCGGGGTGGTCGAGCAGGTTCTCGCCCACACCCGGCAGGTCGGCCCGTACGTCGATGCCGAGGGCGCGCAGCTCGTCGGCCGGGCCGATACCGGACAGGAGCAGCAGCCGCGGCGTGTCGACGGCCCCGGCGCACAGCAGCACTTCACGCTCGGCGCGCACGGTGCCGGTGGAGCCGTCGGCGTACCGCACCTGGACGCGGGTGAGTCGCCCCGCCTCGTCGGGCAGCAGCCGGTACGCCCAGGTCTGCAGCGTCAGCGTCAGATTGGGCCGCTTGCCCATGACGGGGTGGAGGTAGGCGACGGAGGCCGAGGAGCGCTTGCCTGTCTCCGGGTCGTAGGCGAGGGAGAAGAAGCCGGCGCCGTCGGGGAAGGGGCGGCGGTTGAAGTCCTCGACGACGGGCACGTGCAGCGCTTCGGCGGCAGCGGTCACGAAGTCGCGGGCGATGGGGTTACGGTCCTGCTCGCCGACGGGGACGATGTTGTTGCGCAGCCGCTTGCGGTACGGCAGCACGGTGACCGGGTCCCAGCCGGCGCAGCCCATTCCCACCCACTCGTCCAGATCCTCGGGGAAGGGCAGGAAGCTGATGAGCGTGTTGTGCGAGGAGCAGCCGCCCAGCACCTTGGCCCGGGAGTGGACGATGTGCGAGTTGCCGCGGGGCTGTTCGGTGGTGGTGTAGCCGTAGTCGTACTCGGACTCCAGCAGGTTGATCCAGTTGCGCAGCCGCAGCACGTTCTCGTCGCCGACGTCGCTGGGCCCGCCCTCGATGACGCACACCCGGCAGTCCGGGTCCTCGCTCAGCCGGGCCGCCAGCACGGAGCCGGCCGTGCCACCGCCGACGATGACGTAGTCGTAGCTGTTCCCGTCGTTCGCATTCATGCCGGTCCGCTTCCTCAGCCCTTGAACCAGCCGGAGGGGGCCGGTGAGAGGTTCTGGTAGATGTGCTTGGCCTCCTGGTACTCGCGCAGCCCGGTCGGCCCCAGCTCGCGGCCGATGCCCGAGCGGCCGAAGCCGCCCCACTCGGCCTGCGGTACGTACGGGTGGAAGTCGTTGATCCAGACCGTGCCGTGGCGCAGCCTGTTCGCGACCCGCTGGGCGCGGCCCGCGTCGCTCGTCCACACGCCGCTGGCCAGCCCGTAGCGGGTGTCGTTGGCCAGCTCCACCGCCTCGTCCTCGGTGCGGAACCGCTCAACGGTGACCACCGGGCCGAAGATCTCCTCCTGGACGATGCGCATGGAGCGGTCGCAGTCGGCGTAGACGGTCGGCAGCAGGAAGTAGCCGTTGGCCAGTTCGGGATCGTCGGGGCGGCGTCCGCCGGTGACCAGCCGGGCGCCCTCCTCGCGGGCGATCTCCAGATAGCCCTCCACCTTCGCGCGGTGCTCTGCCGAGCTGAGCGGGCCCGACTCGGTCATCGGCTCCAGGCCGTTGCCGAGCCGGATGGCGCTCGCCCGGGCGCCGAGCGCTTCGACGAACTCGTCGTGCACGCCCTCCTGCACCAGCAGCCGGGAGCCGGCCGAACACACCTGCCCGGAGTGCAGGAAGGCGGCGTCCAGCGCGTAGTCGACGGCGGCGGCGAAGTCCGCGTCGTCGAAGACCACATTGGGGTTCTTGCCGCCCAGCTCCAGGGCGAGGTTCCGCACGCCGGGCGCGACGCCTTCCATGATCTTCCGCCCGGTCGCCAGCCCGCCGGTGAAGGAGACCAGGTCCACCTCGGGGTGGGTGGTCATGGCCGAGCCGACCGTCGCGCCGGAGCCGAGCACCAGGTTGGCGACCCCGGGCGGCGCCCCGGCTTCCGCGATCAGCCGGATCATGGCAATGGTGGACAGCGGCGTGGTCTCACTGGGCTTGAGTACGAAGGTGTTGCCGGCGGCCAGCGCCGGGGCGACCTTCCAGGACGCCTGGAGCAGCGGATAGTTCCACGGTGCGATCAGACAGCAGACCCCGACGGGGTTGTAGACGACGCGGCTGAGCACGTCGGGGCCGACGTCCACCACCCGGCCGCCGTCCTTGCCCGCGAGTTCGGCGTAGTAGCGGAAGGCGTTCGCCACGTCCTCGATGTCGATACGGGCCTCGGTGAGGGTCTTGCCCGTGTCGAGGGTCTCGGTGCGGGCGATCTCCTCCTGGTCCCGCAGCAGCAGTTCGTGTACGCGCCAGAGGACGTCGGCGCGCTCCCGGGTGGGCGCCGAGGACCAGTCGGCCCGCTCGAAGGCGCGCTTGGCGGCGCGTACGGCAATGTCGACGTCGGTCTCGTCGGCCTCGTCGACCGTGGTGATCACGGAGGCGTCGAAGGGGTTGCTCACATCCCGCCGCCCACCAGCGACGGCCTGCCGCCACTCCCCGTCGATGAACAGCTCCGCCATCGCCCGTCTCCCTCGTTCGCACCGACCGGCGCCAAGATTGCGCCCGAGTGCCACCGCTGGCTACGGGGCGCACCGGTCACGTGCGCCTCCGGCGGAATATTCGGCACCGATGGGGCAATCCCGGCCCGCGCCGCCCGGTATCGGCCGCGCCACCCGGCACCGGCCCGCGCCGCCCGGCACCCCCGTGCCCGCCGGGGCCCTCGGCGCGGGGACGCCCTCGGCATCCGCGCCCGGACCTCGTACGCTGCCCGGTATGAAGTTCGGACTGCTGGGGACAGGGCCCTGGGCGGAGCGCACCCACGGACCCGCGCTGGCCGCGCACGACGAGGTGGAGCTGGTCGGGGTGTGGGGGCGGCGCCCCGAGCCCACGGGAGCACTCGCCGAGCGGCTGGGAACCCGGCCCTGGGCCGAGGTGGACGCGCTCTTCGACGCCTGCGACGCGGTCGCTGTCGCGCTCCCGCCGGATGTCCAGGCGCCGCTCGCCGCGCGCGCCGCCGAGGCCGGATGCCATCTGCTCCTGGACAAGCCCGTCGCCACCACGCCGCAGGCGGCCCGCGGCGTCGCCGAAGCCGTCGAGCGGGCCGGGGTCGGCTGCGTCGTCTTCTTCACGCTGCACTTCTGCGAGTCGACCGGCGGCTGGCTGCGTGAGCAGGCCGCGGCGGAAGGCTGGCAGGTCGGAAGAGCAGACTGGCTCTCCCCCGTCTTCGGCGGCGCCGACTCGCCCTACACCGCGTCGCCCTGGCGGCGCGAGAAGGGAGCGCTGTGGGACGTGGGGCCGCACGCGCTGTCCGTGCTGCTTCCGCTGCTCGGCCCGGTGGAGCAGGTCTCGGCAGCGCCCGGCGGCATCGGTGACACCGTGCACCTGGTACTGCGGCACACCTCGGGCGCCTCCAGCACCTGCACGCTCAGCCACTCGGTGACCCCCGCGGCGGCCGGGGTGACCGCACAGGTGCGGGGCGCCCCGGGCGTCACCGAGCTGCCGCTGCGCGACGAGGCCCCCGCCGACTCCTTCGGGCGCGCCGTCGAAGCGCTGCTGACGGCGGCCCGCACCGGCGAACAGCACCTGTGCGACGCCCGCTTCGCGGAAACGGTCACCGGTCTGCTGCACACGGCTCAACAGCAGTTGCCGACCGGGTGATCCGGCACCGAGCTCTCCGCCGGCTCACCGATCAACATGTCCGTCCCAACGCGGCGCCGGGCCGGTCTCTTCCGGGCGGTGGGCGGTGAGGGTGGTGGCGTTCAGGTCGGGGTCGGTGGTGACCGTGACCTGGAGACCGGCGGCCGACAGCAGTCCGGCTGCCGGTTGTGCCTGGTGGGAGCTGGTCTCCGTGAGCAGTGCGCCGCCCGGCGCCAGCCAGGCGGCGGCGTCGGCGGCGACCCGCCGCAGCAGGGACAGGCCGTCGGGGCCGCCGTCCAGCGCGGGGCGCGGCTCGTGGTCGCGGGCCTCGGGCGGCAGGAGCGGTATGTCCGCCGTGGGAACGTAGGGAACGTTGGCCGTCAGTACGTCGATCCGGCCCCGCAGCGAGCCGGGCAGCGCGGCGAACAGGTCGCCCTCGTACACGTGGCCGCCCGCCGGGGCGAGGTTGCGCCTGGCACACCGTACGGCGGCGGGGTCGAGATCGGCGGCGTGCAGTTCGCCCCGCCCTCCCAGCGCGGCCAACAGTGCCACGCCGACCGCTCCGGTGCCGCAGCACAGGTCGACGAGGACGGGGGTGCCCTCATCCGGGGCGCAGGCGGCGGCGCACCGTACCAAGGACTCGGTGCGGCGCCGGGGCACGAAGACGCCGGGGTCGACGGCGATCCGCAGCCCGGCGAACTCCGCCCAGCCCAGTACGTGTTCGAGGGGGTGACCTGCGACGCGGCGCGCCGTCATCGCCCGGAGTTCGGCCGGGCCGCTCGCGGTCTGACACAGCAGCTGCGCCTCGTCCTCGGCGAAGACGCAGCCCGCCGCGCGGAGCCGCCCGACCAGGTCGGACGGCGGAGAGAGCGGGGACTGAGGGGACTGCCGGGAGAGCTGGGAGGAGCTCTGAGAGGAGGGAGAAGAGGGGGAGGGAGGGGTGGTGTGGTGCATGGAAGCCTTTCCCGTGCTGGAGCGCTCCCGTTCGCCCGCGGTCGCCCGGGTCAGCTGCTGCCGGGCCGTTCACCGCGAGGCGAGAACGCGTTGTCTTCCGGAGCGGAAATGCGTCTCACCTCCCTCTGTCACCGCATCGCTCGAACATCCGTTGCTGTCGCCGCACCTTATCCCGGGCGCAACCCGCACGCATCCGAAGGGTTCGGACCGCGCCCTCGGCGTCCCCCAAAAAGCCCTGGACAAGCGGGAGTTGAGAGGGTGGGATGGACGCGTCGCGAGTAACGGCAGATGTTTGTGTCATCTGGTGGTGTGGCCGACGCCGCGCCCCGCAGTCGCCCCGGCGGCCGGGCGCCGCCGGGGCGGGAAGAGAAAGGACAGGCTCATCAGGACCAGCCAGCACTCCCTCGGAAATCGCCTCACCCGCCGTACCGCCAAGAGCACCGCCAGGGGCACCGGCAGGGCCGCGCGTGCGGTGTTCGTCTCGGCCCTCTCCCTGGGGCTCGCCGTGGCGGGCACGGTCGCCTACGCGGCCCAGGAGTCGGGCACGGCGGGGGACTCCGGGTACGAGACGAAGATCATCGGCGGTGAGGAGTCCACCGAGAACTACTCCTTCATCGTCTCCCTGCAGAAGCAGCGCGGCGACGACCCCGACGGCCACACCTGCGGCGGCACCCTGATAGCCGCCGACTGGGTGCTGACGGCAGGGCACTGTGTCACCACCACGGCGGGCACCAACGACCCGGCCGCCTACCATGTGCGGGTCGGCTCCCTGGACCGCACGCAGGGCGGCGAGGTCGCCGAGGTGAAGAAGATCGTGGTCCACCCGGGCTACGACTACACGGACGCGAACCGCGGCAGCGCGGACGATCTGGCGCTGCTCAAGCTCTCCTCCAAGGTCTCGAAGAAGCCCGCGCCGCTGGCGTGGCGGACCCCCGCAGCCGGGGAGACCGTCAAGGCGACGGGCTGGGGCTACACCAAGGCGACGGGCAACGACCCCTCGCAGCTGCCCGTCATGCACCGCGAGGTCGACCTGCCGGTGCTGGCTCCGGACACCCCCAAGTGCGTCTCGAACGAGACGGACGGGGACGCCTGGGGCATCCGCGAGGGCGACTTCTGCACGGACAACCCGGACGGCTACGCCGGCACGTGCGGTGGCGACTCGGGTGCTCCCGCGCTGACGAAGGTGCACGGCCGCTGGCGGCTGGCCGGTGTCACCAGCCGGTCGGTCGGCGACTGCGGCACGACGCCCGACATCTACCCGAGCGTTGCCGAGCACCGCGGCTGGATGCACAAGGTCATCGGCTGACCCGCCGCCACCGGGAGGGGGCGGCACCTCGCCCCCTCCCTCCTGGAAACTCTCGGAAAGGTCGGGAGGGACACCCGGATGAACCGGATCGACCTGGTCACACTGCTGGTGGAGGACTACGACGAGGCCCTGGGCTTCTACGTCGGCGTGCTGGGCTTCACCCTGCGCGAGGACACCAGGATCGACGCGAGCAAGCGCTGGGTCGCTGTGCGGCCGCCCGCGCCCGGCGGCACGGGACTCCTGCTGGCCCGCGCCGTGAACCCGGCGCAGCGCCGCCGGGTCGGGGACCAGACCGGCGGGCGGGTCGGATTCTTCCTGTACACCGCGGACTTCGCCGCTGAGCACGCCCGTCTCACCGAGGCCGGAGTCCGCTTCGAGGAGCCGCCCCGCCGGGAGCCGTACGGGACGGTCGCCGTCTTCCGGGACCTGTACGGCAACCGGTGGGACCTGATCCAGGGCTCGGACCGGCCGGGACCGCGCGAGGTTCTCGACCGCTACCACCGGGCGATGCTGGACATGGACGCGGACGCGCTGGCCGGCCTGTACGCGGACGACGGCGTGCACGAGTTCCCGTTCGCCTTCCCCGGGCTGCCCGAGCGCTTCACGGGGCGGGAAGAGATCCGTGCGGGCTACCACGCGCTGTGGGACGGCAGTCCGGCCCGGCCGGAGGAGATCCGGGATGTCGTGGTGCACCCGAGTACGGATGGGGAGGTGCTCACCGTCGAGCAGACGGTGAGCGGGACGGTCGCGCCCGAGGGCCGCCCGTTCCGCTTCCCCGGGCTGTTGGTGCTGCGGGTGCGCGACGGACGGCTCGTCCTTGTCCGCGACTACATGGACGGGCTCGGGGTCGCCCATGGATTGGGGCGCCTCGACGCGGTCGCCGCCGCGTTGCGGAAGGAACAGGGCCGCTGATGCGCCGGGAGGTTCCCCGGTAGATTCAGGGCGTCGTGCCGCCATCCGGCCCAAGCCGCTGTCAATGGGGAGCTTTCCGTGCGTGTCGTGATCGCCGAGGACCTTTTCCTGCTCAGGGACGGGCTCGTACGGATGCTGGAGGCGTTCGACTTCGAGATCGCCGCGGCTGTCGACAACGGTCCTGAGCTGAGCCGGGCGCTGCTGGAGCTGGAGCCGGACGTGGCCGTGGTGGACGTACGGCTGCCGCCCTCGTTCACCGACGAGGGCCTGCAGTGCGCGCTGGAGGCCCGCCGCAAGCGGCCGGGGCTGCCGGTGCTGGTGCTCTCGCAGCACGTCGAGCAGTTGTACGCGCGCGAACTGCTGGCCGACGGCAACGGCGGGGTGGGCTATCTGCTCAAGGACCGGGTCTTCGACGCGGACCAGTTCGTGGACGCCGTGCGCCGGGTGTCCGAGGGCGGTACGGCGATGGACCCGCAGGTCATCCAGCAGTTGCTGACGCGGCGCGCCCAGGACGAACCGATGGGCAATCTGACCTCCAGGGAGAAGGAGGTCATGGAGCTGATGGCGCAGGGCCGGTCGAACGCGGCGATCGCGGCCCAGCTGTTCGTCACCGAGCGGGCCGTCGCCAAGCACACCTCCAACATCTTCGGAAAGCTGGGACTGCCGCCCTCGGACGACGACAACAGGCGGGTACTCGCCGTGCTCGCGTACCTCGACCGAGGCTGACCGCTTCGTTACCGTGCCTCCCCGTACGTGTCTTTGGTCACATACGGCAGGACATCCGTCATCTGGAGGCGCCCACCATGCACGAGCCGGTCAATGAGCGGGAAAGATACGACAAGTCCGATCAACGCTCGGTGCCCCCGGCACGCTCCCCCCTCAACAGACGCGCCGTGCTGGGCACCACGGGGGCGCTCGGCGCGGGTCTCGCGCTGGGAAGCGGGTATGTCCCCGCCATGGCAGCGGACAGCACCGGCGCGGCCCACGGCGCACTCGGCGCCCAGGCCCCTGCCACCGCACCGGGCAAGGCGGCCACGGCTGCCGCCCGGGCCGCGCTGCGACGGCTGCTCCCCCGGCACGCCGACCAGATCACGCTCCAGCACATCGGCGGCCCCGAACGCTTCAAGGTCACAGGCCGCGCCGGGCGTATCAACGTGGCGGGCACCGGCCCTGTGGCGCTGCTGACCGGCGTGCACTGGTACCTCAAGTACAGCTGCGACGCGCACATCTCCTGGGCCGGCAGCCAACTCGACCTGCCCGCCACCCTGCCCGCGCCCCGCAGGCAGCACGCGCAGCAGGCCACCGTGCCCAACCGGTTCGCGCTCAACGACACGCACGACGGCTACACCGCCCCCTACGCCGACTGGGGGCACTGGGAGCACTTCCTCGACGTCCTCGCGCTGCACGGCTTCAACGAGGTGCTGGTCACCGCGGGCCAGGAAGCCGTCTACCACCGGATGCTCCAGGACTTCGGCTACAGCGACCAGGAGGCGCGCTCCTGGATTCCGGCGCCCACCCACCAGCCCTGGTGGCTGCTGCAGAACATGGCCGAGTACGGCGGTCCCCTCAGCACCGAGCTGCTGAAACGGCGTACGGCGCTGGGCAAGCAGATCGTGGACCGGATGCGCGAGCTGGGCATGAAGCCCGTGCTGCCGGGCTACTTCGGCACCGTCCCCGGCGACTTCGCCAAGCGCAACAAGGGCAGCCGCACCGTTCCGCAGGGCAAGTGGGCCGGGCTGGAGCGGCCGCCGTGGCTGGACCCGCGTACGGCGGCCTTCCGCAAGGTCGCGGCCTCCTTCTACCGGCACCAGAAACAACTGTTCGGTGAGGCGGACCACTTCAAAATGGACCTGCTGCACGAGGGCGGCGACCCCGGGGACGTGCCGGTGCCGCAGGCGGCGCGGGCCGTGGAGAAGGCCCTGCACACCGCACGGCCCGGCGCCACCTGGGTGATTCTCGGCTGGCAGAACAACCCGCGCCGCGACCTGCTGGACGGGCTCGCGGCCAAGGACAAGATGCTCATCGTCGACGGCCTCTCCGACCTGGACCGGGTCACCGATCGGGAGAAGGACTGGGGCGGGGTGCCGTACGCGTTCGGCACCATCCCCAACTTCGGCGGCCGCACCACCATGGGCGCCAAGACCCACATGTGGACGGAGCGGTTCACCGCCTGGCGCGACAAGCGGGGCAGCAAGCTGACCGGCACCTGCTACATGCCCGAGGCCACCCATCGCGACGCGGCAGCGCTGGAGCTGTTCAGCGAACTGGCGTGGCGGCAGCGCCCGGTCGACCGCGGCACCTGGTTCGACACCTGGGCGAAGATCCGGTACGGCGGCACGGACGCGCAGGCCAAGAAGGCGATGCGGGCGCTGCGCGAGACGGCGTACCGCATCAACAGCAAGGACGGGCGGCCGCACGACAGCATCTTCGCGGCCCGTCCCAGCCTGACGGCCCGCTCCGGCGCCTACTACGCCACCCACACGCCGGCCTTCGACCTGCCCGCCTTCGACGCCGCCTTCGACGCGCTGCTGGGCGTCGGCAAACGGCTGCGCGGCAGCGACGCCTACCGCTACGACCTGACCGACACCGGGCGGCAGATCCTGGCCAACCGCTCCTGGTCGCTCATCCCCCAGCTGAGAGCGGCCCACAAGAAGAAGGACGTCGCCACCTTCAAGAAGCTGGCCGCGCTGTGGCTGAAGCTGATGGAGCTGGCCGACGACATGTCCGGCGGCCACCGCGCCTTCCTGCTCGGCCCCTGGCTGACCGCTGCCCGCGCCTCGGCCGCCTCCGGCCCGGAGCGCGCCGCACTGGAGCGCACCGCACGCGTGCTGGTCACCACTTGGGGCGACCGCCCCACCGCGGACGGCGGCCACCTGGCCAACTACGCCAACCGCGACTGGCAGGGCCTCATCCGGGACTTCCACCTGCCGCAGTGGAAGGCGTTCCTCGACGACCTGGTGGACGCGCTCGAACAGCGGCGCGCACCGAAGAAGTTCGACTGGTACGCCGAGGAAGAGCCCTGGACCAAGAAGACGAACGACTACCCCACCCGGCCCCTCACCGACCCGTACACCACCGCGACCCGGGTCCGTGACGTCCTGGTCAAGGCGCCCTACCAGGGTTCGCTGAAGGTGTCGGCCGAGCCGCGCGCCGTCCCGGCCGGTGAGACCAGCACCGTCCAGGCGGTCTTCCGCAACGAGAACGGGCTGTGCCCCACCGGCACCGTCGACCTCGCGCTGCACGGCCTGGACGGCGCCAAGGCGCAGGACCCGACCCGGCACCGGGCCATCAGCCCCGGCGGCACGGCGACCGTGCGCTGGCGCTACACCACACCCGGCCGGCAGCCGACCCGCCCGCTGGAACCGCTGGAGTACACCGTCGAGGCCGAGAACGGCCCCGAGGGCCAGGAGCGGATCACCCTCGGCGAAAACGGCCGCATCTACCGCGCGGGGGCGCTCCCCGACGGCGTACGCACGGTGACGACCAACGAAGCCGTCTTCGGTCACCTGGCGGGCCGGTGGGCGATCGACGGCGCCGGCGCGGACCTGTGGAAGGCCACCGCCGAGTTCGGCACCGTCTACCGCGCGCAGGCGCTGGCCGACGGGGGCAGTGTGACGCTGAAGGTCGTCTCCCAGGAGGACAGCGGCCCCTGGGCCCGCGCGGGCATCGTGGTGCGCAACAGCCTCGCCGAGGCCGGCTCGGCCGGTTTCGTCAACCTGGCGGTGACCCCCGCGCACGGCGTCGTCCTGTCGTACGACAGCGACGGCGACGGCACCCTGGACTCCTACCGGGCGGCCTCCGGGGTCAAGGCCCCCGTCCTGCTGCGGCTCTCCCGCTCCGGCACCTCCTACAAGGGGGAGCTGTCCACCGACGACGGCAGGTCGTGGCGTACCGTCTCAACCGTCGAGGCGCCGGGCGCGTCAGGCAGACAGGACACCGGACTGTTCATGTCGGCGACCAACGGCGGCAGCGGCGACCGCGCACTGGTCGAGTTCGCGGACTGGCAGACCGAGTAGGACCGACCGGCCGGGACCGAGGAGTGGGGGCACGGCAGACGTGACGGAGGACAGACCGCGGGCCGCGGTACAGACACACGAGCTGATGCTGGCTCTCGTGCGAGGACCCGCGCTCGCGGTCGTCACCCTCCCGCTGTCCATCCTGCTGTTCACGCTCTGCGTCGTCTCGATCGTGCTGCTGCCGATCGGGGTGGGCGTCTTCACCACGCCGCCCACCCAGCAGGCCCTCCGCTGGTACGCGGACCAGCGGAGGCGGCTCGTGCGCGACTGGGGCGGCCTGGAGGTGCCCCGGCCCTACCGTCCCTGGCCGCGTGAGCTGCGCAGCGGCGTCGTGGGCCAAGTCGAGCGCTGCGTACTGCTGCTCAAGGACCCGGCGACCTGGCGGGACCTGGCCTGGCTGCCCGCCGATATGACCGCGGGCTTCACCACGGCCCTGCTGCCGCCGCTGCTGCCGGTCAACCACCGGATCACCAAGGCGATGCTGGAACCCACCCGCGAGATGCTGCTGGCGCAGCGCGTCGAGCAGCTGTACGAGACGCGGCACGACGCGGTGGACGCCTCCGCGGCGGAGCTGCGGCGGATCGAACGCGATCTGCACGACGGCGCGCAGGCACGGCTGGTCGCCATGGGCATGAGCCTGGGCACCATCGAGGCGCTCGTCGAGCGGGACCCCGCGCGGGCGAAGAAGATGATCGCGCAGGCGCGGGCGAACTCCGCTGAGGCGTTGACCGAGCTGCGGGATCTGGTGCGGGGCATCCACCCGCCGGTGCTCGCCGAGCGGGGGCTCCCCGACGCGCTGCGCGCGCTGGCGCTGCGGATGCCGGTGCCGGTGGAGGACGACATCGAACTGCCGGGCCGTTTCGACGAGCCCGTGGAGACGGCGGTGTACTTCGCTGTGAGCGAGCTGCTCACGAATGCGGCGAAGCACGCGGACCCGAAAAAGGTGTGGCTCGACGTGCTGTTCGCCGCCGACGTCTCGGGGGCCTCCGTCATCCGGGTGACGGTCACCGATGACGGCAAAGGGGGTGCCACGTCGGAGGGCACCGGCTCGGGGTTGGGCGGCGTTCAGCGACGGCTCGCCCAGTTCGACGGTGTCCTTGCCGTGAGCAGCCCCGAGGGCGGCCCCACCATGATCACCCTCGAACTCCCCGCCACCCCCCTCCCGGGGTGACCCCGACGCTGCCGCTCCGTTGGTGGGTGACGGGTGGTGGCCGTATCCCGTGCGTGCCTTTCGCATGGTCAGTCGAGGACGGGGAAGTTGGTGCGGAAGACGCCACGGGGGTCGCGCTCGTGCTTCAGCGCGCGCAGTCGGCCCAGCGCGTCCGGGGTGAAGGCGCTCGCGGCCCGCTCGCCGGGGGCGAGGAACGTGTAGGGCTTGCGGCCGCTGGTGTACGGGGTGAGGGTGGCGGCCAGCTCGCGCTGCCGCTCGCGGACGGCCGCCGCCTTCTCGGGTGTGGCCGGGATGCCGAACGTGTACAGCAGGTACGGCTCGGAGAGCGCCCCGCAGGCCCCGGCGTCGGCTGCGGGCCGGGTCAGCGCTCCGCCGAGGTGGCGCAGCTGCACGCTCAGCAGCGGGTCGACCGGCTCGGCCAGCAGGGCCTGCGCCACCTCGGCCGTCAGTTCGGTCAGCAGCTCGGCGCGGGACATGCCGGGGCCCGGGTCGGTGGGCTCGGCGGTGATGGTGCCCAGGTCGGCTACCGGGAGCGGGCCGCGGGAGTCGCTGATCCGGCCATCGATCTTCTCGAAAGCGCGCAGCAGATCGGCACCCTCCCAGGTCTGGCCCAGGTAGGTGGCGTCCACGGCGACCATCGCCGGGGCTCCGGGGAACTGCAGCAGGTCGTACCAGACCGAGAGCTCGTCCGGCGCCCGGGCGGTCACCTCGCGATACACCTCGAACACCGCGGGCGCGGCGGCCGCCGGCCACAGCATCCGCCCGCCGTACAGATTCGGCGCCGGGTGCAGGGCGAATTCCAGGGCGGTGACGGCGGCGAACTCGCCGCTGCCGCCGCGAAGGGCCCAGAACAGCTCCGGGTCCGACTCCGCTGTCACCCGCCGCCGTGCGCCGTCCGCGTCCACGACATCGAACGCACGGACGCTGTCTGCCGCGAAGCCGTACGCGCGGCTGAACCAGCTCAGCCCACCGCCCAAGGTGTACCCGGTGACGCTGACCGCGGGGGAACTGCCCGCGAGTCCGGTCAGCCCGTGCGGGCCCGCCGCGCGAAGGACCTCACCCCACTTCACGCCCGCGCCCACCCGGGCCAGCCGCTGCTCAGGGCGGATCTCGACACCGCCGAGGCCGCCCGTGCGCAGCAGGATCGCGCCGTCCACGTCCCCGGTGGCACCGTGCCCGCTGGGCTGGGCCAGGACCGCCAGACCCGCCAGGCGGGCCCGGCGGACCACGGCGGCGACGTCGTCGGCGTCCGCCGCGTCCACAACGGCCGCCACCCGCTGATCGACCGCGAGGTTCCAGGGGCGGCGGGCGGCGTCGAAGCCCTCGTCGCCGGGGGTGAGAATCCGGCCCTTGACCGCGGAGCGCAGATCGTTTCCGATAGTCATCGCTGTCTTCCTCTCGTTCGTTCGCTGTTCGATGCCGCTAGCTTCGGGCCGCAGGTCTGGGGTTGAGCTGGGATCGGGTTGAGGTCGCAGTTCGCAGCAGGCTGCGGTCGCACAGGGCCGCGGGAGAGGGAGCGAGTCATGCCAGGAAGCCCGGAGTTCCGGCTGTTCGGGACCGTGGAGGTCGTCGACGAGGCCGGGCGGCCACGGGATCTGGGCACCCGCAAGCAGCGGGCCCTGATCGCGATGCTGGCCCTGGAGCCCGGCCGCGTGGTGTCCCTGGACCGGTTGATCGAGGAGCTGTGGTCCGGCGAGCCGCCCGCGCAGGCCACCCGCACCCTGCAGGCGTACGTCGCCCATCTGCGCAAAGTGCTCGAACCCGACCGCCCGCCGCGCACCCCGCCACGGCTGCTGCTCACCCGTGAACCGGGCTATCTGCTCGCCGTCGCACCCGGCCGGGTCGATCTGGAACGCTTCACGGCCTGGGCCGACGAGGGGCGCGCGGCGCTGGCGCGGGGCGAACACGCCGAGGCGGTCCGGGTGCTGAGCCGGGCGCTGGAGCTGTGGCGTGGTCGGCCGCTGGGCGAGTTCGCCGACGAGAGCTTCGCCCGGCCGGTGGCCGCGCGGCTGGCCGAGGTGCGGGCGGCGGCGCTGGAGGACAGGTACGAGGCCAGGCTGGCGCTGGGCGAGGCGGCGGCATGCGTACCTGGCCTGGAGGCGCAGACCGTGGAGCAGCCGTACCGCGAGCGCGGCTGGGCGCTGCTCGTGCTGGCGCTGTACCGCACCGGCCGACAGGCGGACGCGCTCGCCGCGCTGCGCCGGGTGCGCTCCAGGCTCGACGACGACTTGGGGCTGCAGCCGGGGCCGGAGCTGCGCCAACTGGAGCAGGCAGTGTTCGAACAGGCCCCCGAACTGCGGCTCCCGGCCCTGCCACAGCCCGTCTCGGCGCCCGTTCCGCGGGACCGGCCCACCGCACGGGCCGACGGGCTCATCGCCAGGGACGCCGAGCTGGCGCTGGCCGAGGAGCGGCTGAGCGCGGCACGGGGCGGCCGCGGCGGAGCCCTGCTGGTGACCGGCGAGGCGGGGATCGGCAAGACCCGGTACGCCGGCGAGGTGGCCGAACGGGCCGCGGCACGCGGCTTCGCCGTGGCCCGGGGCGGCTGCGTCGACGGCACCGCGCCCGCCTTCTGGCCGTGGGTCCAGGTGCTGCGGGCGGCGGTCGACGACGCCGCCGGGGCCCTGTTGACGGACGGAGAGCCCGCCGCGGACCCGGACGCGGCTCTGTACGAGCGGTACGAGCGCGTCGTATCGGCGCTGACCGCACGAGACGGGCCACTGCTGATCATCCTCGACGACCTGCAGTGGGCGGACGTCTCTTCGCTGCGGCTTCTGTCGTACGCGGCCGACGCCGTCGCCCGTCAGCCCGTGCTCGTCCTCATAACCCTCCGTCCCGAGCCCGGCGACCACCCCGGCGCGCTGCGCGACACCCTCGGCGCGCTGGCCCGCCTCGAGAGGACGTCGCGGGTGGAGCTGCGGCCGTTCACGGCCGTCGACGTGGCGGCGTACCTGCGAGCCCGGGGAGTTGGCGAGGACCTGTCACAACCACTGCTGCACCGCACCGGCGGCAACCCCTTCTACCTGGGCGAGGTGCTGCGGCTGCGGGAGAGCGAGGGCGGCGTCGAAGACGCGCTGCCCGCGGGCGTGCGGGAGGTCATCGAGCGCCGCGTCGCCCGCCTCCCCGAGGAGACCGCGCGGCTGCTGCGCGCCGCCGCGGTGGCCGGTGCCGAGACGGACGCCGACCTGCTCTCCGCCGTCAGCGGCCGCCCCGTCGAGGACGTGCTGGACGCGCTCGAACCGGCTGTCGCCACCGGCCTGCTCACCGAGCCGCCGGACGGGCCCGACTACCGCTTCCGGCACGCGCTGGTGCGCGACGCCCTGCGCACCGGGCTGAGCCGCCGCGAGCGCGCCCGGATGCACCTGCACATCGGCCAGGCGCTCGAACCCGTGCTGCCCGCGGCCGAATCCGCCACCCTGGCCCGGCACTTCGCCGCGGCCGCCCGGGTCGGCGGCGCACCCAAGGCGGTGGAGCACGCGTCCGCCGCGGCCCGGCACGCCACCGGGCAGCAGGCATACGCCGAGGCCGTCGAGTTCTGGGAACTGGCGTTGTCCGCACTGCCGGCCGAGGAGGGAATGGCGCGGCGCGCCCGGCTGCTCACCGACCTCGGCCAGGCGCGCCGCGCCGTGGGCGACGCCACCGGCGCCGGACGGGACCTGGACGCGGCCTTCGGCCTGGCCCGTGAGTCCGGCGACCGACAGGCCGTCATCGGTATCCTCACCGCCTTCGCCGCCCCCACGCTGTGGAACTGGCGCCCGTACGGCACGGTGAAGCAGCCGGTCGTCGACGCGATCGAGGAGCTGCTGGCCGGACAGCTCGACGACCGGGACCGCGTCGGCCTGCTCGGCGCCCTCGGCGTCGAGCTGCACTACACCCCGCGCCGCGCCGAGGGCGAGCGAGCCACCGCCGAGGCGGTGGAGCTGGCGCGCGGGCTCGGCGACCCCGCGCTGCTCGCCCGCGCCCTGGGCAACCACCTGCTCGCGAGCTTCGCACCCGGCCGCAACGCCGAACGTCTGCATGCCGCCCGGGAGATGGCGGCACTGCCCGGTCTGCCCCGCTCCACCGAGCTGATCGCCCGCGCCTTTCTGATGTCCTGCCTGCTGCGCCTCGGTGACCTGCCTGCCTGGGAACGGCAGCTGGACCGCTGCCGACGGCTGCTGAAGGAGGCGCCCCGCCCCGAGCTGGAGTCGATCGTGCGGGTCGCGCAGACCGCCCGCGCCACCCTGGACGGCCACTGGGCGCAGGCGGAGGAGCTGGTCGGTACGTACGCCGCAGTGCGTTTCGCCGCCACGCCCTGGGGCGCACGCTGGCGGACCCTGGTCACCACGTACACCTGCCGGCGCGGACAAGGCCGGGTCGCGGAGATCGCCGACGACCTCGTGGCCGCCGCCGAGGAGCCGGACATGGTGCCGCTGCGCCCCGTCGCGATCCTGGCCACCGCCGAGGCCGGGGGCAGCGGCCGGGCAAGTGAGCTGCTCGCCCGCTGGGGCACGGACCTCGCGGACGACTGGACCGCCGACTTCCTGCTGCCCGTCTGGGGTCTCGTCGCCGCCCGCCTCGGCACCCCCGACCCTCAGCGCCTGTACGACCTGCTGGCCCCGTACGCCGACCAGTTCATCGTCGCCGGCATGGGCACGGCGGCCTGGGGCTCCACCCACGCCGTCCTCGCGGAACTGGCCACCCGCCTCGGCCGCGACGACCTGGCACACCACCACACCCGAGCGGCGGCCGAGGCTCACCGCGCCCTCGGCAGCGCATCCACCGGCGCGGGTGTGCGCTCCTAGAGGGGAGGAGCCCTGGCAGGAAAGAGGATCAGATGGCCGGGGCCTCAGCCAATGGTGGCGGTGACTCTCGGGGGGCGGGGATCGTTCTGAGGGTGTGAGTGAGGGGACGCTGGACGTCGAGCAGGCCGAACTCGCCCTCGTCGAGCACTACACACGACTGGTCCGACTCGCATACTGCGTACTGGGCGACAGCCCTCGCCGAGCGCACGCGCTCACCCGCAGAGCGCTCCCCCGCCGGTGCGCGTCGGCATCGGTACTGCCACCCCGGCCACGGCCGGAGCCCGCTGAGGGAGAGGGAGAGAGCGAGGGCGAGGACCCCGCCTACGCGTGGCTGCGACTTCGCGTGCTGCGCGCGGCGCTCGCCCGGCCCGCGGACCGGCGAGCGCCCGCCCGTGCCGCGTACGCCCTCCGGCATCTGGAGCGGATGACGGACCCGGACATCCGGTGCCTGCTGCGGGCCGCCAGGGTCCGGGACCCGGACGAAGCGCTGACCCAGGCGGAGGTCCAGCCCGCCTGGGAGCTGCCGGGGCCGGAGTGCCGCCTGTGTGCGGCACAGCCCTGGTACGCCCGCGATCTGGTGCGCCGCCGCAGGCACTGGCGAACAGCGGGGGCCGCGCTCGTGGCGGCGCTGCTGTGCGGCGCGCTGCTGGGCGTGCCCGGCGACTCCTGGGGGCCGGACGCTGCGGCGCGGCCGCCGCTGGTGCGGGGCACGGACGGGGAACGGGCGCTGGACCCGGGTGCGTTGGTCCGGGTGAGCGACACAGCGTGGCGGCAGGCTTCCCGCGTGGACTTCGCCGTGTGGCCGGCACGGGGGGCCCTGACCCGCGATGAATCGTTGCTGCGCCGGGCGCTGGTGACCTGGGCGCGGCCGCGCGCTGATGTGCGGGTGAGCGCGGCACCGGGTACGCCGAAGGGGCCGCCGCCCGGGCCGCCGCACCTGCTGTACGCGGGGCGGCTGGAGGGGCGCGCTGTGGTGCTGCTGTACGACGGGCTGCGGGTGGCGCGGTACGCCGAGCCGCTGGACCCGCACAGCGGTTCGAGCGCGGCGAAGGACGGTGTGTCGTTGGAGCTGTCCCGTACGGCGGGCGCTGGGACGGTGGCCTCCGGGGCGCTGGCCCTCACGCGGAGTGAGGAGGAGGTGCGGTTTCTGACGGCGCCGTGGATTCGGCAGGCCGCCGAGGTGGATCTGCTGGACCCGGCGGATACGGCCGGCCGGCCGCTGGCCCGCGACGAGGACGGGGTCACCGAGCCGGTGCCGCTGCCGGTGACACTGCCGCGCCGGTGCGAGAGCTGGCCGGGGCTGGCGCTGCGCGGCAGCCCCGGCGCCGCGCGGGACACGCAGCTGTACACGGACCTGGGCGAGTTGACCCCGGCCCGGCTGACGGACGGCGCCGGGCGGGTGCCCGCCACCGGCGGCGCCGCCCGGAAGCGGCTGGCGCGTACGGTCTGCCACCTTCCGGCGGTGCTCGACCGGGGGGTCAAGGCGGTCAACTCCTGGCAGTTCGCGCGGCAGTGGCTGCCGGACGGGGACGGCGAGGCGGTGTGGGTGTGCACCAGGGCCGGGACCTGGCGGGGTGCGGGTGCCCGGGTGATGACGCAGTTCCAGCCGTCTGCCGCGGCTCCGGGGCGCCCGGGCGCTGTCACGTCCCGGGCCGAGGACACCCGCCTGTGCGGCCCGCGTGCCGGACAGTTGCTGACGGGGCTGCTGTGGAAGTCGACCGAGGGCAACTGGTACGTGCTGGCCGCCGCCGACGAGAGCGCCACCCGCCTGCGGGCACGCGGCAGCGGCCTGGTGGACGGTCCGGCGGAGGCGAGCGGCAACACCCTGGCCGTACGCGCCGAGCGGGACGCCTCGGTGCGGCTGTCGGCGCAACGCGCGGGCGGCTCCCCGGCCCGCCCGCGCGTCCTGCCCTGATACGGCCACCGTCATACGTCGCGGCGCCGCACCACCCACGTACCGGCCGCGACGGACGCGAGGCTCCAGCCGGTGAGGACCAGCAGCGCGGCGGCCCAGCCATAGGTGCCGTTGTCGCCGAGGACCAGGGCCTCGGAGGCGCCGGCCGGCAGCAGGTCCACCGCTGTCTCGCCGCCCGGCAGCACGTCCAGGCCCACGGGCAGCAGGAAGAGCAGCCCGAACAGTGCCGTGACCGTACCGGCCGATCGGCGCACCACGGCGGCCAGCCCCACGGTCAGTACGCTCAGCAACGCGGCGTGGGCGGCGACGGCGAGGAGGCGGCCGCAGACAGCCCCGGCGTCGAAGGTGCTCTCCTCCAGCGTCAGGGCGCCGCACACCGCGCCCAGCACGGCGCAGGCCAGTCCGGCTGCGAAGGTGACGGCGCCGAGCAGCAGGTACTTGGCGGCCAGCAGACGCCCCCGGCGGGGCACACACAAGAACGCCGTGCGGGCGCTTCCGGTGGCGTACTCCCCCGTCACCGACAGCATGGCCAGCGCGGCCAGGACGAGCCCGACGCCGTTGAGTTCGGCGATCGCGGCGGGGTCGGCGGGAGAGGCGGCGGGGTCGTGGGTGAGGACACCGGCCGCGGAGGCGACGGTCCCGGTCAGCGCGGCCGCGCCCAGCAGCAGGTACCAGGTCGAGTGCAGCGACACCAGTTTGGTCCACTCGGCGGCGAGGGCGCCGCGCAGTCCGCCGCTCCCCGTCCGGGCGGAACGCCGGACGGCCGGTGGCGGGGAGGACGGGGACGAAGGGGACGAGGACGACAGAGACGGGGCGAGTGCTTCGGTCACGTCACACCCCCGCTTCCGCGCCGGTGCGCGGCGCCTGGCCGTACTCCACGCTCCGGGACGTCAGCCGCATGTACGCCTCCTCCAACGAAGCCTCCTCGGCGCGCAGTTCGTACAGGTGTACATGTTCCTCATGGGCGAGGTCGCCGACGCGTTCGAGCGGTACGCCGGTCACGGACAGCTCGTCCGGCGCGGGCCGGGCCACTTCGGTCCCCTCGCGTACGAGCCGGTCCGCCAGCACCGCCAGCCCGCCGTTCCGCGGTCCGCGTACCCGCACGGAGCGGCGGGTGCCGGCCGCGACGACGTCCGTGACGGGACCGTCGGCGAGCAGCCGTCCCCGGCCGATGACAACGAGCCGGTCGGCGGTCAGCTGCATCTCGCTCATCAGATGGCTGGAGAGGAAGACAGTGCGGCCCTCGGCCGCCAAGGAGCGCAGAAAGGTGCGCACCCACAGCACACCGTCGGGATCGAGGCCGTTGACGGGCTCGTCCAGCAGCAGCACCTCGGGGTCGCCGAGCAGGGCGGCGGCGATGCCCAGCCGCTGGGCCATCCCCAGCGAGAAGGAGCCCGCGCGTCTGCCGGCGACATCGGAGAGTCCCACGGCGCCGAGCACCTCGGGCACCCGGCGCGTGGGGATGCCGTTGCTGCGGGCCATGGCCAGCAGGTGCTGGTGCGCGGTGCGCCTGGGGTGTGCCGCGCGCGCGTCGAGGAGCGCGCCGGCCACCCGCAGCGGATGGGCCAGCTCGGCGTACGGCGTGCCGCGGACCAGTGCGGTGCCGCTGGTGGGACGGTCCAGCCCCACGGCCATCCGCATGGTGGTGGACTTGCCGGCGCCGTTGGGGCCGAGGAAGCCGGTCACCTTGCCGGGGGCCACCTCCAGCGTCAGGTCGTCGACGACGGTCTTGCCGCCGTATCTCTTGGTCAGTCCGCGCAATGTGAGCATGCCTGGGACGGTAGGCGGCGGCCGGAGCCGCAGGCAGTGCACATTGGTCGTCGGTGCACTGCACTTTCGTCAAGGTCCGGCCCGCCGCCGGGGAGGCCGGGCCCGTGCTGGGTTAACGTGCTGCCGTGGACGGGGCGGAAGCGGGGGCGGGAAGACGATGATTCGGGTACTGCTGGCGGACGACGAGGCGATGATCCGGGCCGGGGTGCGGGCGATCCTGGCGTCGGCGCCGGACATCGAGGTCGTCGCGGAGGCGGCCGACGGGCTGGAGGCCGTCGAGCTGGCGCAGCGGCACCGCCCCGATGTGTGCCTGCTCGACATCCGGATGCCGAGGCTGGACGGGCTGCGGGCCGCGGCCGAGGTGCGGCGCACGTGCCAGGACAGCGCGGTGATGATGCTGACCACCTTCAGCGAGGACGAGTACATCTCCACCGCGCTCGGCTCGGGCGCCGCCGGCTTCGTCCTCAAGTCGGGCGATCCGCACGAGTTGCTGTCGGGCGTACGCGCCGTCCACGAGGGCGGCGCCTACCTCTCCCCCGTCGTGGCGCGGCACGTCCTCACCCAGATGGCCGCCGGGCAGCTGAGCCGCCGGGCGACCGCGCAGGCCCGCACCGCCGCCCTGACCCCGCGCGAGCGCGAGGTGCTGGGCCTGGTCGGCGCGGGCCTGTCCAACGCGGAGATCGCCGGACGGCTGCACGTGGTCGAGGGCACGGTGAAGACGTACGTCAGCCAGATCCTGGCCCGTCTGGAGATGAAGAACCGCGTCCAGGCCGCGATCCTCGCCTACGAGGCGGGGCTGGTGCCGTCCTCGTAGAAGGAGCGCCCAGCGGAGCAGCGCCCAGGGCCCGTGGCCGGCTCAGCCACGCGGCACGTGTGCCGTCGAGCCCCGTACGACCAACTCGGGCTGGAAGACGAACTCCGTCTCGGCCATCGGGCTGCCGCCCATCGGCTCCAGCAGGGCGTGCACGGCGGCGTTGGCCATGGCGCGCACCGGCTGGCGCACGGTGGTCAGCGGCGGATCGGTGAAGGCGTTGAGCTCGGAGTCGTCGTAGCCGACCACCGAGAGCCGGCCTGGTACCGCCAGCCCGCGCTGGCGTGCGGCGCGGATGGCGCCGAGGGCCATCATGTCGCTGGCGCACACGATGCCCGTGCAGCCCTCGTCGATCAGCGCCCCGGCGGCGGCGTGGCCGCCCTCGACGGTGAACAGGGTGTGCTGGATGCGCGGTTCGGCCCCCGCCTGCTCCATCGCGCTGGTGAAGCCCGCGACCTTGCGCCTGCTGGGTACGAACCGCTCGGGGCCGACGGCCAGTCCGATGCGCCGGTGTCCCAGCTGGAGCAGGTGGTCGACGGCCATCGCGGCGGCTGCCCGGTCGTCCGGGGAGACGAACGGCGCCTGGATGCGGTCGTTGTAGCCGTTGATCAGGACGAACGGCACACCCCGCTCGGCCAGCCGGGCGTAGCGGGCGGGGTCGGCCGTCAGGTCGGCGTGCAGTCCGGAGAGGAAGATGATCCCGGACACGTCGCGCTCGACGAGCTGGCCGACCAACTCGTCCTCGGTCGCGCCGCCCAGCATCCGGGTCCCCAGCACGGGTGTGAAGCCGTATCCGGACAGGCACTGCTCGATGACCTGGGCGAAGGCCGGGAAGATCGGGTTGGTCAGCTCGGGGATGACCAGCCCGACCAGCCCGGCGCTGCGCTGCCGGGCGCGCGCCGGGCGCTCGTAGCCGAGCACGTCCACCGCGGCCAGCACCCGCTGCCGAGTGGCCGCGGCCACGCCCGGCTTGCCGTTCAGTACCCGGCTGGCCGTGGCCTCGCTGACCTCGGCCTGTGCGGCGATGTCGGCGAGGCGCGCGGTGAGGGAGGTGGTCATCCGGCGGCCCACCATGCGGTCGTGTCCCCGGGCAGTACCGGTCGGCCGGAAGCCCCGTGCCGGGTCAGCGAACCGCTGGCCAGCAGCAGTTCGCCCGGCTGGAAGTCCAGCTCCGCCGGCTGAGTGCGGGTGTTGGCCGCGCAGACGAACGCGCCGCGCCGGAAGGCCAGCACGCCCTCGGGGGCGGGCAGCCACTCCAGCGGTGCGCCGTCGCCCAGCTCGGGCCGCTCCCGGCGCAGCCGCAGCGCGGTGCGGTAGAGCTCCAGGGTGGATGTTGCGTCACCTGTCTGAGCGGTGACGGACAGCGCACCCCAGCCGGGCGGCTGCGGCAGCCAGCTGCCCCCGCTGCCGAAGCCGTAGGAGCTGCCGCCGTCCGCGTCCTTCTCCTCGGCCCAGGGCAGCGGCACCCGGCAGCCGTCGCGGAGCCCGTCCTGGCCGTTGTCCCGGAAGAAGGAGGGGTCCTGGCGCGCCTCGTCGGGCAGCTCGGTCACCTCCGGCAGCCCCAGCTCCTCACCCTGGTAGAGGTACGCGGAGCCGGGCAGCGCCAGCATCAGCAGCGAGGCGGCCCGGCCCCGGGCGTGGCCGCCGCCGAGCCGGGTGCGGTGGCGTACGACGTCGTGGTTGGACAGCACCCAGGTGGCGGGTGCGCCGACGGCGCCGAGCGAGCTGAGGGAGGCGTCGATGACCTCGCGCAGCGCCGCCGCGTCCCAGCCGGTGTTCAGATAGTGGAAGTTGAACGCCTGGTGGAGTTCGTCGGGGCGTACGTACAGCGCGGTGCGCTCGGCGCTGGGCGTCCACGCCTCGGCGACACCGACGCGCTCGCCCGGGTACTCGTCGAGTACCTGTCGCCAGGAGCGGTAGATCTCGTGCACCCCGTCCTGGTCGAAGAACGGCAGCTCGGCAGTGCCCAGCAGCTTCAGCTGCCCGGTGCTGCCCATGTCGGGCAGCCCGGCCGCCTTGACCAGGCCGTGCGCCACATCGATCCGAAAGCCGTCCACGCCCATGTCGAGCCAGAACCGCAGCACGGACCGGAACTCGTCGCGGACGGCGGGGTGGTCCCAGTTGAAGTCGGGCTGCTCCGGCGCGAACAGGTGCAGATACCACAGCCCCGGCGAGCCGGGCACCGGGCTCCAGGCGGGGCCGCCGAAGACGGACTCCCAGTCGTTGGGCGGCAGTTCGCCCGCCGGCCCCTTGCCGGGGGCGAAGTGGTAGCGCTCCCGGGCGGCCGCGTCCCCCGCGAGGGCGCGCCTGAACCACTCGTGCTGGTCGGAGGAGTGGTTGGGGACGATGTCGGTGATCACGCGCAGCCCCAGCGCGTGCGCGTCCCTGATGAGGGCGCCGGCATCGTCCAGGGTGCCGAACATCGGGTCGATGGCCCGGTAGTCGGCGACGTCGTATCCGGCGTCCGCCTGCGGTGACGCGTAGAAGGGGCTGAGCCAGACGGCATCGACGCCGAGCTCGGCCAGGTGCGGCAGCCGCTGCCGTATCCCCGGCAGGTCGCCCATGCCGTCGCCGTTGCCGTCGGCGAAGGAGCGCGGATACACCTGGTAGATCACCGCCTCCCGCCACCAGTCGGCTGCGCCGTGCGACGCCGCCGGGGCAGCCTCTTCCACGGCGCCTTCGGCCTGGGGGGCACTGCTGTGCTGAGTCATGTCGTCCCTGAAGAGTTGAGGTGACGCGCCCCCGAAGGGGCGCGGGCCTGTGTCGATATGCGGCTCCGCCGCGTGGGCGCGAGCGGCCGACGACGAGCCGCGGTCCGCGGTGCCGGTCAGGGGCACCTCCGACCGCACAAGGGAGGGCCCGCTTCGGACGCGCGGCCTACGACTTGGTCGCTCCTGCGGTCAGCCCGCCGACCAGATGCCGCTGGGCGAAGCCGAAGACCACGGCCGCCGGTACGGCGATGACGACGGCGGCCGCCGTCATGGAGCCCCAGTCGGAGCCGTACCGGTTGACGAAGGTCTGCAGACCGCCCGCCAGCGTGAGGTTCTCCTCACCGGTCATGAAGGCCGTCGCATAGGCGACCTCCGCCCAGGCGGTCACGAACGTGTAGAACCCCGTGACGGCGATCCCTGGCTTGGCCAGCGGCAGGATCAGCCGCCAGAACGTGCCGAACGGGTTGAGCCCGTCCACCCGGCCCGACTCGTCGATGTCGACGGGGATCGTGTCGAAGAACCCCTTCATCATCCACGCGCAGAACGGCACCGCGATCGTCAGATACGTGATGATCAGCCCCACCGGCTGGTTGAGCAGCCCCAGCTTGGCCATCGTGTTGTACAGCGGGACGATCAGCACGGCCATCGGGAACATCTGCGTGATCAGCAGCACCCACATCAGCGGCCGCATCCCCGGGAAGCGGAACCGGCTGAGCGCGTACCCGGTGGTGGCCGCGATCAGCACGCCGGTGACGGTGGTGCCGACGACGACGATCAGCGAGTTCCCGAACCAGGTGAGGAAGTGGGTGTCGGCGATGACATGCCGGTAGTTGGCGAAGGTGAAGTTCTTCACCAGCGCCGTCGTGAACGCCTCGCTCTCCGGCTTGAAGGAGGTCACCAGCAGCCAGAGCGGCGGGAAGAGCGCGCACGCCGTGCCCAGCAGGAGGCCCGCGTGGAGACCGGCGGAGGCGAGGGGACTTCTCTTGGTTGTTCTCATGGCTTCGTTGTCACCACGCCTCTCCCTGGCGGCGCAGCGCCCGCCGGTAGACCATCGTGAACAGGCAGAGCAGCAGCAGAATGAGCACGCCCCAGGCCGCCGACGTGGCGAAGTCGCGCGGGCTGTTGACGAACGACAGCCGGAACGCGTACGTCACCAGGATCTCCGTCGAGTCCTCGGGGCCGCCCCGGGTGAGCAGGAAGATCACCGGGAACATGTTGAACGTCCAGATGGTGCTGAGCAGGATCACCGTACTGCTGACGGAACGCACGCCCGGCAGCGTGATGTTGCGGAACCGCTGCCAGGGCCCGGCCCCGTCCATCTCGGCCGCCTCGTACAGCTCGCCGGGTATCGCCTGGAGCGCGCCCAGCATGGCGACGATCATGAACGGCACGCCGAGCCAGACGTTGACCGCGATCACGGAGACCTTCGCCCACGTCGGGTCCCCCAGCCACGGCACCCCCTCGATGCCGCCGCCGTCCAGCACTTTGTTGAGCAGGCCGTTCTTCTCGTTGAACAGCATCTTCCAGGCGAAGACGGAGACGAAGGCGGGAATGCCCCAGGGCACGATCATCGCCACCCGGTAGAAGGAGCGGCCCCTCACCTTGCGGTTGAGCATCACCGCGAGCGTCAGACCGAGGGTGAAGGTCACGCCGACGCATGCGGTCGTCCACATCGCGGTCCAGCCCAGCCGGTCCCAGAAGACACTCTCGGACAGGATCGCCTTGTAGTTGTCCAGGCCGACGAACTCATAGGTCGCCGGGATGTGGTTCACACCGATGGTGCGTTCGACGTTGGCCTCGTCGGCGTCGGTGAGGGAGAGGTAGATCCCGCGGGTGAGGGGGTAGCCGATGATCAGCCCGATGACCAGGGTCACCGGGGCGATCATGGCCCATGCGTACCAATGTCTCGCCGCCCACGTTCTGACCCGCCTCATGTTGAAGCCTTTCACTCGTCTCCGGGGCTCCGCCCCTACTGGGCCCCCGCCGCGTTGTGGACGCGGGCCCCGTTTGTTGCTTCGGCTGCCGCCGACAGGTCGTGTCGAGGGGCGAGCCCCCCGACGCCCGTCCGGCGAGGCCCCGGGAGTTGGGGGGGGCGGAGCCCCCCAACAACGAGAGGGAGCAGAGGGCCGGGCCCTCGGCCATTGGAGGCGGCGCCCGTTACTTGTAGTCCTTCAGGAGCTTGCGGAACTTCTCCCCCATCGTGGAGGCCGCCTCATCAGGCGACTTGCCCCCGGCAAGAACCCCGTCGACGCCCACCCGAATCGGCTCGAAGAGCGAATTGCCCTCGGCGATCCAAGGCCGCTGCACCGCCTTCTTCACGGCCGGCCGGAAGAACTTGACCATCTCGTTGCGGCGTACGGACGGCTGCTCGTAAACAGACTTCCGCGTGGGCAGGAGCGACAGCTCCTCCGTGGTGCGGGCCTGCACCTTGGCGCTGCTCATGTACTTGACGAACTCCTGCGCGGCCCGCATGTTCTTGGTGCCCGCGTAGACGGACAGGTTCCAGCCGCCCTGGGGCGAGCCCTGCGCCTTGCTGCCGGCCGGTACGGGGGCAACGCCCAGGTTGTCCCCCTTGGCTCCCTTGAACTCCTTGCCCTCGCGGGCGAGCGCGATGTCCCAGGGGCCGTCGATGATCATGGCGACCTTGCCCTCCTGGAACGCCTTGATGCCGTTCTCCTGGCCGTCGCTGGAGTCGGTGATCGCCGCCTTGGAGTCGACGAGGTCCTTCATGGTGGCGAGGGCCTGTACGCCGGGCTTCTCGTCGACGGTGACCTTCTTGTCCTCGGTGTCGATCAGGTCGCCGCCCTCTCCGTAGAGGTAGGGCAGGAACCAGTAGGGGTCGTCGCCGCGCAGATACAGCGCGGTGGCGCCGGTCCTGTCCTTGATCTTCTTGGCGTTCTTCTTCAGCTCGGCGAAGGAGGTGGGCACCTCGACGCCCGCCTTCTTCAGCAGCCGCTTGTTGTAGAAGAGGCCAAGGGTGTCGGTGACCTGCGGCGCCGCGTAGGTCTTGCCCTTGAACTTCGTCGAGCCTGCCGCCGTGGCGAGGTAGTCCGACTCGTTGTCGAGGGCGGGGGTGCCGTCCAGCGGGGCGAGGTAGCCGAGGTTGGCGAAGTCGGCGACCCAGGCGACCTCGGTGCGCATCACATCGGGGGCTCCGGAGTTGCCGCCGGCCGCGTTCTTGAACTTCTGGTTGGCGTCGCCGAAGTTGACGTGCACGTACTTGACGTTCACCTTCGGGTACTTCTTCTCGAAGTCTTCGGCGATCTTCTTGTAGGTGCCCTTCTCGCCGTCGTTCGAGGTGTCCCAGTAGGTGACGGTGCCCTCGATCTTGCCGTTCGAGTTGCTGTCGGCGCCGTCCGAATCTCCGCCGCAAGCCGTTGCCGCAAGTGCCAGCCCCGCTACCAGCGCGGTGGCGCCTATGCCACGCCGCATGTCCGATCCCTCCGCAAGGTGAAAGGGCGCGCCTCGATTTCTGTTGGCCTGTGGCGGCGCCCGGCTGCGGAGGAACGTA
Source organism: Streptomyces spirodelae (assembly GCF_017676385.1). Classification (GTDB taxonomy): domain Bacteria; phylum Actinomycetota; class Actinomycetes; order Streptomycetales; family Streptomycetaceae; genus Streptomyces; species Streptomyces spirodelae. Next base: position 397,487 of record NZ_JAFFZN010000002.1, on the reverse strand, counting down.
ACAGCGGTGACACCTGAAGGAAAGACCTTGCCGCAATTTTCTGCAAGGATGCGAGGGGCCTCGTTGGGGCACGTAACCCCATGACCGCGTCCGCGTTGTGACCGTTGACACCGGCTTGCCACACTTAGCGACCCGTACCGGGTCCCGCCCGATAGGGAAGACTTGTGACCCAGCACGTCACGACCCAGCACACCGCCGACTCCGACCCGGCCCCGGCCGGTCACCGTCCGCCGCAGTCCCCGCTGGGCTGGTGGCGGGACGCCGTCATCTACCAGATCTACGTCCGTTCCTTCGCCGACAGCGACGGCGACGGCGTGGGCGATCTGCCCGGTTTGCGGCAGCGGTTGCCCTACCTGGCCGAGCTCGGCGTGGACGCGGTGTGGCTGACGCCGTTCTATGCCTCCCCGCAGGCCGACGGCGGCTACGACGTGTCCGACTACCGCACGGTCGACCCCCGCTTCGGCGACCTGGGCGAAGCGCGGGCACTGGTGGACGAGGCGCACGCGCTCGGGTTGCGGATCATCCTCGACATCGTCCCCAACCACACCTCCGACCAGCACCCCTGGTTCCGGCGCGCGCTGGCGGGCGACCCCGAGGCGCAGGCCCGCTACTACTTCCGTGACGGCCGCGGCGAACGCGGCGAGCTGCCGCCCAACGACTGGCAGTCCGTCTTCGGCGGCCCGGCCTGGAGCCAGGTGCCCGGCGTCCCCGCGCTGTGGTACCTGCATCTGTTCGCACCCCAGCAGCCGGACCTGAACTGGCAGCACCCGCGCGTCCACCAGGAGTTCGACTCCGTCCTGCGGTTCTGGCTGGACCTGGGCGTGGACGGCTTCCGGATCGACGTGGCGCACGGCATGGTCAAGGCCGAGGGACTGCCCGACATCGGCCCGCGCGAGCAGGCCCGGCTGATCGGCGCGCAGCAGCTCCCGTTCTTCGACCAGGACGGCGTGCACGAGATCCACCGCTCGTGGCGCCGGCTGCTGGAGACCTACGGGCCCGACCGGATCGGGGTCGCCGAGGCATGGGCCCCGACCCCGGAGCGGCTGGCCCTCTACGTGCGCCCGGACGAGCTGCACCAGGCGTTCAACTTCCACTTCCTGCGAGCCGGGTGGGACGTCGGCGAGCTGCGCAGGGTGATCGAGGAGTCGATGGCCGCCACCACCTCCGTCGGCGCCCCGACCACCTGGGTGCTCTCCAACCACGATGTCGTACGCCACCGCACCCGGCTCGGCTCGCTGGCCAGGGCCCGGGCCGCGGCGCTGCTGATGCTGGCGCTGCCCGGCTCCGTCTACCTCTACCAGGGCGAGGAGCTGGGACTGCCCGAGGTGACCGAGCTGCCCGACGAGGCCCGCCAGGACCCCGCGTTCCACCGGGCACCGGGCACGGCGGCCGAGGGCCGGCAGGGGATGCGCGACGGCTGCCGGGTGCCGATGCCGTGGCAGACAGACGGCCCCTCCATGGGCTTCGGGCCCGCGGGGAGCTGGCTGCCGCAGCCGCCCGGCTGGCGGGAGCTGTCCGTACAGGCGCAGACCGGTGACCCGCTCTCCACCTTGGAGCTGTACCGCACGGCGCTGCGGCTGCGCCGGCTGCTGCCGGGGCTCGGGGACAGCGCGATGGAGTGGCTGCGGGCGCCCGAGGGGGTGCTCGCGCTCTCCCGCCCCGGGCTGGTCTGTCTCCTCAACACCCGCGACGAGGCGGTGCTGACGGCCGCACCGGGGGAGCTGCTGCTGTGCTCCGTCCCGGAGGAGTCCCGGGATTCCATGGAGGCCGGGGCGCCCCCGGGACAGCTGCGTATCCCGGCGAATTCCTGCACTTGGTGGGCAGCGTGATCCAGGGCCGGTAAGGTCCAGTCCTGTGACCGCGCGGCTGGCTGACATCGCAGCACAAGCGGGGGTCAGCGAAGCCACCGTCAGCCGGGTGCTCAACGGCAAGGCGGGAGTGGCGGCGACCACCCGCGAATCAGTGCTGGCCGCGCTCGACGTGCTCGGGTACGAGCGCCCCGTCAAGCTGCGCCGCCGCAGCGAGGGCCTGGTGGGGCTGATCATCCCCGAGCTGGAGAACCCGATATTCCCGGCCTTCGCGCAGGTCATCGCCCAGGGCCTGACCAGGCAGGGCTACACCCCGGTGCTCGCCACCCAGACCCCCGGCGGCTCCACCGAGGACGAGCTGACGGAGATGCTGGTGGACCGGGGCGTCGCCGGGATCATCTTCGTCTCCGGGCTGCACGCCGACACCACGGCCGACGTCGGACGGTACGAGCGGCTGCACGGCCAGGGTGTCCCCTTCGTCCTGGTCAACGGCTTCTCCGAGGGGGTACGGGCGCCGTTCGTCTCGCCCGACGACCGCGCCGCCATGCGGCTGGCCGTCACCCACCTCGTCTCGCTCGGCCACGAACGGATCGGCCTCGCGCTCGGTCCCGAGCGCTTCGTGCCCGTCCAGCGCAAGATCGAGGGCTTCACCCGCACCATGCGGGAGCACTTCCCCACCGACCCCGCGGTGTTGATCGAGCACTCCCTCTACACCCTGGAGGGCGGCCAGGCAGCCGCCACCACGCTGCTGGGCAAGGGCTGCACGGCCGTCGTCTGCGCCAGCGACATGATGGCCCTCGGCGCCATACGCGCCGCGCGGCAGCGCGGACTGGCGGTGCCCGGCGATGTCTCGGTCATCGGGTTCGACGACTCCCCGCTGATCGCCTTCACCGACCCGCCGCTGACCACCATCCGGCAGCCGGTCACTGCGATGGGGCAGGCCGCCGTACGGGCGCTGTTGGAGGAGATCGGCGGCACCCCGGCGCCGCACAGCGAGTTCGTCTTCCTGCCGGAGCTGGTGGTACGCGGCTCCACCGCGTCCCGTAGGAGAAACCCGTAGGCGACGTAGTCACCGGTCCTCCCCCGGGGGGACGACGGCGGAGGCGCAAGACCCGACCGCAGGATGATCGAGCGGCACCCCCCGTCTGGCAGACTGTCGCCCCATGGGGGTACCGACGACGAGGACCGAAGACGACAGCCGGCAGGACACCACCGAAGCCCCGGCGGAGCCGGCCGCTGCGCGTACCGCGACGGCCGCGGACGACCAGGCGGCCGTCGATGCGCGGCGCCCGGAACCCCGCTGGACCCTGGCCCGGTTCCGTTCCCCCCGGCATCCCCGGCTCTGGTTCGAGATCGTGCTGATCGCGGTCAGCTACTGGACGTACTCCCTGATCCGTAACGCCGTCCCGGAGCAGCGCGCCGATGCGCTGCGCAACGCGGACTGGATCTGGCGGGCCGAACACACTCTGGGCATCGCCGTCGAGCAGTCGATCAACCACGCGGTCGGCGGTGTGACGTGGCTCATCGTCTCGATGAACTACTACTACGCCACGCTGCACTTCGTCGTGACCATCGGCGTGCTGGTGTGGCTCTACCGCGCGCACCCGGGGCGGTACGCCGCAACCCGGCTGGTGCTGTTCGCCACGACCGGCATCGCGCTGCTGGGCTACTACCTCTTCCCCCTGGCACCGCCCCGGCTGATGGACGGCGGCCACTTCATCGACACCGTCCAGGTCCATCAGACCTGGGGCTCCATGGCCTCCGGCAACCTCGCGCAGATGTCCAACCAGTACGCGGCCATGCCCTCCATGCACATAGGGTGGTCCGTCTGGTGCGGGATCACCATCGCGATGCTGGCCCGCCCCATGTGGGGGAAGGTTCTGGGAGTGCTCTATCCGCTGGCCACGCTGACCGTCATTGTGAGCACGGCCAACCACTTCTGGCTCGACGCCGTCGGGGGCCTGCTGTGCCTCGCTTTCGGCTTCGGCCTCTCCTGGGCCTGGTACTCCGGCCTGCCGTATCACCTCCCCCGAGTGGTTGAGGGCCCGGCCCGCGGCACCCCGAAGAAAGAGGTTCTCGACTACTCGGCGTCGTAGAAGAGGCGGTCGACAACGGCACGCGCCCGCCGCGTAACCCGACGGTAGTCATCCAGCATCTCCCCCACATGCCCCGGCTCATACCCGAGATACCGCCCCACCGCAGCGAGCTCCCTCGACTCTGAGGGAAACGTGTCACCCGGCCGCCCCCTCACAAGCATCACGGCGTTGCGCACCCGCGAAGCCAGCACCCACGCCTCATCGAGCACATCCGCGTCATCGGCGCCGATCAGCGAAGCGTCCCGCGCGGCGGCCAGCGCGGCCCGCGTACGGGTGGTCCGCAAGGAAGTGAGCTCAGCGCCGTGCCTGAGCTGCATCAATTGCACGGTCCACTCGACGTCGGTGAGCCCTCCACGGCCCAGCTTGGCATGGGTCGTGGGGTCGGCACCCCGCGGCAGCCGTTCGCTCTCCATCCGCGCCTTCAGCCGGCGGATCTCGCGCTCGGCGTCATCGCTCAGGCCGCCCGCGGGGTACCGCAGAGGATCGATCAGCTCGATGAACCGCTCCGCGAGCCCCGCGTCGCCGGCGACGTATTCGGCGCGCAGCAGGGCCTGGCTCTCCCAGACCACGGACCAGCGCTCGTAGTAGGCGGCGTACGAGCTCAGCGAGCGCGCCAGCGCGCCGGACTTGCCCTCGGGGCGCAGGTCGGCGTCGATGATCAGCGGCGGGTCGGAGGTCGGCAGCTGCAGCAGCCGCCGCATCTCGGTGGCGACCGCGAAGGCGGCCTTGCCCGCCTCGTGCTCGCTGACGCCCTCCCGGGGCTCGTGCACGAACAGGACATCGGCGTCGGAGCCGTAGCCCATCTCGCGGCCGCCGAACCGGCCGACGCCGATGACGGCGAACCGGGTGGGCAGCTCGTCGCCCCACTGCTGGCGTACGGCGGCGCGCAGCGCACCCGCCAGGGTTGCGGCGTTGAGGTCGGTGAGCGCGTTGCCGACCCGGTCCAGTGCCTCGCCCGGCTCCTGCTGGGCGACGTCCTCGGTGCCGTACGCGCCGATCAGGTCGGCCGCCGCGGTGCGGAACAGCTCCCGGCGGCGCACTCCACGCGCCGCCGCGACGGCGGCTTCGGCACCGTCGGCGCGGCCCACGGCGGCCAGCGTCTCCTGGGTGAGCGCGGCCCGCGAACGGGGCCGCAGCCCGTTCTCGTCACCGAGCAGCGCGACGGCCTCGGGGGCGCGCAGCAGCAGGTCGGGCGCGAGGCGTCCGGCCGACAGCACACGGGCGAGGTTCTCGGCTGCGGCGCCCTCGTCGCGCAGCAGCCGCAGGTACCAGGGTGATTTGCCGAGCGCGTCGGAGACCTTGCGGAAGCCGAGGAGGCCGGCGTCCGGGTCGGCGGAGTCCGCGAACCAGCCGAGCAGTACGGGCAGCAGGGTGCGCTGGATGGCGGCCTTGCGGCTGACGCCGGAGGCCAGCGCCTCCAGGTGGCGCAGCGCGGAGGCGGGGTCGGCGTAGCCGAGGGCTTCCAGGCGCTGTCGGGCTGCCTGCGGCGAGAGGCGTTCGTGCCCGGCCTCCAGCTGGGCGACGGCGTCCAGCAGCGGCCGGTAGAACAGCTTCTCGTGGAGCCGCCGTACGGCCGAGGCGTGCCGCCGCCAGGCTTTGTGCAGTTCGGTGACGGGCTCGCTGCGGTAGCCCAGCGAGCGGCCGAGGCGGCGCTGGTCGGCCTCGGCCTCGGGCATCAGATGGGTGCGGCGCAACTGGTGGAGCTGGATGCGGTGCTCCATGGTGCGCAGGAAGCGGTAGGCGGCGTCCAGGGCTGCCGCGTCCTGGCGGCCGACGTAGCCGCCGGCGGCCAGCGCGTCGAGGGCTTCCAGGGTGGTGGGGCTGCGCAGTGAGGTGTCGCTGCGGCCGTGGACGAGTTGGAGGAGCTGGACGGCGAATTCGACGTCGCGCAGTCCGCCGGGGCCCAGCTTCAGTTCGCGGTCGAGCTGGGCTGCGGGGATGCTGGCGACCACGCGGCGGCGCATCTGCTGGACGTCGGTGACGAAGTTCTCGCGTTCGGCGGCCTGCCAGACCATCGGCGCGACGGCGTCCACGTACTCGTACCCCAGCACGGCGTCGCCCGCGACCGGACGGGCCTTGAGCAGCGCCTGGAACTCCCAGGTCTTGGCCCAGCGCTGGTAGTAGGCGAGGTGGCTGCTGAGGGTGCGGACGAGGGGCCCGTTGCGGCCCTCGGGGCGCAGGTTGGCGTCGACGGGCCAGATGGTGCCCTCGGCGGTGGTGTCGGAGCAGATCCGCATCATGTGCGCGGCCAGCCGGGTGGCGGCCTTGACGGCCCGCTCGTGCTCGTCGGCGGATTCGGTGCTCCGGCCGGTGGCGGCGGGTTCGGCGACGAAGATGACGTCCACGTCGGAGACGTAGTTGAGTTCGTGGCCGCCCGCCTTGCCCATGGCGATGACGGCGAGCCGGCAGGCGGCCGCGTCCTCGGGTGCCTCTTTCTCGGCGATGGCCAGCGCCCGGCGCAGGGTGGCCGTCGCCAGGTCGGCGAGTTCGGCTGCGGTCTGGGAGAGGTCGCTGGTGCCGCAGACGTCGCGGGCCGCGATGGACAGCACGGCCCTGCGGTAGGCGACGCGCAGCGCGTCGGGGCTGTCGGCGTCGGCCAGGGCCGCCTCGAACTCTTCCACTCCCGGGTGCAGATCGGCCGACTCGTAGGTGACCAGCGCCTCCCAGTCGTGCGGGTGGCCGGCGAGGTGGTCGGCCAGCGCGTCGGAGGCGCCGAGCACGCCGAGCAGCCGGTCGCGCAGCGGCTTGGCCGTCAGGAGGGTGTCGAGGAGCGGCTGGGCTTCCTTGTCGAGCGCTTCGAGGGCTTCGGTGAGCCGGACGAGGCCGAGGAGCGCGAGGTCGGGGTCCGCGGTGGCGCCGAGCGCGTCGAGGAAGAGGGCGTCGTCGCGGACGGGGGCGAGGGGAGGGCTGTCGAGGAGGCGCGCGGCGGTCTCCGGGTCCGTGAAACCGTGCCGCAACAGTCGCCCGTACCGGGTGCCCCGCCGCCCGTCTGGTGTCACGCTCACTCCTCTTGTTCCTCCTTCCCGGGGTCCCGGGGAACCGGGTTCCCGGCGGTCCCGGCCCGGCGCCGCCCGTCTCCTCGGGTGAGGCCCCGCACCCCGGGAGGGACTACAACGTAGCCCCTCCGGAACGTGCGGAGCACGGGTCGGGGGCTGAGCCCCGCGAAACGGTGAAGACCGAAGGCGCAGGGCAGGGGCCTACAGCACCGGCAGGCTCTTGCGCAGCTCGAAGGCGGTGACCTCGCTGCGGTACTCCTCCCACTCCTGCTTCTTGTTCCGCAGGAAGAAGTCGAAAACGTGCTCGCCCAAGGTCTGGGCGACCAGTTCGCTGCGCTCCATGAGGTGGATGGCCTCGCCGAGGTTCTGCGGGAGCGGCTCGATGCCCATGGCGCGCCGCTCCGCGTCGGAGAGGGCCCATACGTCGTCGTCGGCCCCGGCAGGCAGCTCGTACCCCTCCTCGATGCCCTTGAGGCCGGCGGCGAGCAGCACGGCGTAGGCGAGGTAGGGGTTGGCCCCGGAGTCGAGGGAGCGCATCTCGATGCGCGTCGAGCCGGTCTTGCCGGGCTTGTACATCGGTACCCGGACCAGCGCGGAGCGGTTGTTGTGGCCCCAGCAGATGTACGAGGGCGATTCACCGCCCTCGCCCGCGGTGCGGTTGGCGCCGCCCCAGATGCGCTTGTAGGAGTTGACCCACTGGTTGGTGACGGCGGAGATCTCACCGGCGTGGGTGAGCAGTCCGGCGATGAAGGAGCGGCCGACCTTGGAGAGCTGGTACTCGGCGCCGGACTCGTAGAAGGCGTTGCGGTCGCCCTCGAAGAGGGAGAGGTGGGTGTGCATGCCGGAGCCGGGGTATTCGGAGAACGGCTTGGGCATGAAGGTGGCCTGGACCCCCTGCTCCAGTGCGACCTGCTTCATGACCAGACGGAAGGTCATGATGTTGTCGGCCGTGGACAGCGCGTCGGCGTAGCGCAGGTCGATCTCCTGCTGCCCCGGGGCTCCCTCGTGGTGGGAGAACTCGACGGAGATACCCATGGACTCCAGCATGGTGATCGCCTGACGGCGGAAGTCCATGCCGACGTTCTGCGGGGTGTGGTCGAAGTATCCGGAGGAGTCGGCCGGGACGGGGCGGGTGCCGTCCACCGGCTTGTCCTTGAGCAGGTAGAACTCGATCTCCGGGTGGGTGTAGAAGGTGAACCCGAGGTCGGACGCCTTGGCCAGGGCGCGCTTGAGGACGTAGCGCGGGTCGGCGTAGGAGGGGGAGCCGTCCGGCATCAGGATGTCGCAGAACATCCGCGCCGTTCCAGGGGCCTCGGCCCGCCACGGCAGTATCTGGAAGGTGCCGGGGTCCGGCTTGGCGATCATGTCGGACTCGTAGACGCGGGCGAAGCCCTCGATGGCCGAGCCGTCGAAGCCCATCCCCTCGTCGAACGCCTGCTCCAGCTCGGCGGGGGCGACCGCGACCGATTTCAGGAAGCCGAGGACATCGGTGAACCAGAGCCGGACGAACCGGATGTCGCGCTCCTCCAGAGTGCGGAGGACGAATTCCTGTTGCTTGTCCATGGGGCCTATCCTTGCAGGTCAGAGGGGTTCGCTCGGGTCCCCCGGCGCACGGGGCCATATCAGCATTCCACCACAGGGTTTCCGCGGTATTGCGCGCCCCGATCCGATCGTTTCACAGCGGGCGAAAGGGAGCAGCGCAGCACCCGAACGAGCACGCGGTGTGACGTTCACGTAACGCGCAGGAGTGACCACCGGGCGGGCGCGGGATGGGACGCGAGGCCAAGGTGCGGGTGGCGGAATTTCCGGGAACCCCCGCGCATTGAGAGGGGTGAAAGGTAGTTCAATAGTCAACTACTTCGACCGAGGCACCACCCGAAGACACCACCCGAGGACGGCGAGCACCATGACGGCCACGGCCACCCCGACCCCGACCCCGACGGCCCCCATCCAGTTCGGGATCTTCACCGTCGGCGACGTGACCCCCGACCCCACCACCGGGCGGACGCCGACCGAGCACGAGCGGATCAAGGCGATGCTGGCCATCGCCCGCAAGGCGGAGGAGGTGGGACTGGACGTCTTCGCCACCGGGGAGCACCACAACCCGCCGTTCGTACCGTCCTCACCCACGACGATGCTCGGCTATCTGGCGGCCAGGACCGAACGGCTGATCCTCTCCACCTCCACCACCCTGATCACCACCAACGACCCGGTGAAGATCGCCGAGGACTTCGCGATGCTGCAGCACATCGCGGACGGCCGCGTCGATCTGATGATGGGCCGCGGCAACACCGGACCGGTCTACCCCTGGTTCGGCCAGGACATCCGGCAGGGCATCCCGCTGGCCATCGAGAACTACGCGCTGCTGCGCAGGCTGTGGACCGAGGACGTCGTCGACTGGGAGGGCCGCTTCCGCACCCCCCTCCAGGGCTTCACCTCCACCCCGCGCCCGCTGGACGGCGTACCGCCGTTCGTCTGGCACGGCTCGATCCGCAGCCCGGAGATCGCCGAGCAGGCCGCGTACTACGGCGACGGCTTCTTCGCCAACAACATCTTCTGGCCCAAGGACCACTTCAAGCGGCTGATCAACCTCTACCGCGACCGCTTCGAGCACTACGGCCACGGGACGCGGGAGCAGGCCCTGGTCGGCCTGGGCGGGCAGGTCTTCATGCGCCGCAGGTCCCAGGACGCGGTGCGGGAGTTCCGCCCCTACTTCGACAACGCGCCGGTCTACGGACACGGCCCCAGCCTGGAGGAGTTCACCGACCAGACCCCGCTGACCGTCGGCAGCCCCCAGGAGGTCATCGACAAGACGCTGACCTTCCGCGAGTCCTTCGGCGACTACCAGCGCCAGCTCTTCCTGATGGACCACGCGGGGCTGCCGCTGAAGACCGTGCTGGAGCAGCTCGACATGCTGGGCGAAGAAGTCGTGCCGGTACTGCGCCAGGAAATGGCCGCCCGGCGTGCGGCAGGCGTCGCCGACGCCCCCACCCACGCGACCCGTGTCGCTGACCGAGAGGGAGCTGCCGTATGACGTCCACCGAGGGAACGGGCACCGTCCAGCTGGCCGTCGTCTCGGCGGGGCTGAGCGACCCGTCATCCACGCGCATGCTGGCCGACCGTCTGGCCGAGGCGACGCGGGTCGCGCTCCGCGAGGAAGACGTCGCCGCCGAAGTCACCACGGTCGAACTGCGCGATCTCGCCACCGGGATCGCCCACAACTTCACCACCGGCTTCCCCGGCACCGCGCTGCGCGAGGCCATGGAGCAGGTCACGGGGGCGCACGGCCTGATCGCCGTCACCCCGGTCTTCAGCGCCTCCTACAGCGGGCTGTTCAAGTCGTTCTTCGACGTCCTGGACAAGGACGCGCTCGCGGGCAAGCCGGCCCTGCTGGGCGCCACCGGCGGCACCCCGCGCCACTCGCTGGTGCTGGAGCACGCCATGCGGCCGCTGTTCACCTACCTGCGCGCCGTGACGGTACCGACGTCCGTCTACGCGGCAACCGACGACTGGGCCGCACCGGACGACGGGGTCACCCCGTCCCTCCCCCGCCGGATCGCCCGCGCGGGCGGCGAGCTGGCCGGACTGGTGGCGCCGCGTGCCACCACTGGGACAGCGCGTCCGGGCGCGGAGCCCGATGTGGTGCCGTTCGAGCAGCAGTTGGCGGCGTTGCGGGTGAAGGAGTGACGGACACTTCCAGCGACTGGTGCGCTCCGGTGGCATGACGCGGTTCGCGAAGTTGCGCAAGTTCGTGCAAGTTCATGGCGCGGCACGGGCGGATCGGCGCAAGCTCATCAGTGCCGATCCGCCCTGAGGAACCGGAGGAGACATGGCCCTGCACCGGTTGGGCAAGGACCCCGAGAGCCCGAACAACGGCTCCCCGACCGTGTACCTGGACGACGAGACCGGGAACTACGTCCTGCAAGGTTGGCGGGTGACCGATCCCGAGCGGCTGGCGCAGATGGATGTTCCGCCGCATGAGACAGTGATCGAATTCCCACCCCGCATGATGCAGTTCTTCCCGGAGATGGACGGCGGTCGTGGCAGCGACGTTTGAGGAGATGTTCCGCGCCGCTCGGTACAGCGCGTACCACTTGGAGACGCGCGACGGCTATGAGCAGGACGAGGCGTACGCCGAGTGGCTCGCGGGCCACCGGTTCGATCCGGCCGAGCGCTGGCCCTGGTGGATCGAACTGGTGTCGGCGGCTGTCGCTCGCGGTGTGGAAGTCCGCCGTGCGCGCGTCGTCTCCGAGCCGGTGAGCGCCTACATCCGGTACGAGTACGACCTGACCACCGGTCACAACGTCAAGGCAGGCGAACAGGTGCGCTGGCTGCCGCGCCGACAAGCGAACGCGCTGTTGCTGCCGGGTAACGACCTGTGGCTGTTCGACGGGTCACAGGTGCTCTTCAACCACTTCGACGGCGACGGACGCATGACCGGCGAAGAACTGGTGACGGAACCGGGCATCGTTGCCCACTGTGTGACTGCCTTCGAGGCGATCTGGGACGCTGCCACACCGCACGAGGAGTACAAGCCCACCTGAGTTCAGCGACACCGGAATGGAACGTGACGTCTTCATCGAGCGTACGCCAGGCCCGGGAAGCCCTCGGCAACCGTCTGCGTGAGATCCGGAAGGATGCCGGACTGACCGCACGGGAGCTGGCTTCCCGGGCCGGTTGGCATGAAAGCAAGTGCAGTCGGATCGAGCACGGGCGCACCTCCCCGGCCGATGACGACCTGAGGACATGGGCACATCTCTGCGGCGCAGAGGGCCAGGCTGCCGATCTGATCGCCACGGCCCGCAACATCGAGGGTGCGTACGTCGAATGGCGACGCATGGAGCGCTCCGGGCTCAAGCACGCCCAGGAGTCCGTTCTCCCCCTATGGGAGCGGACGAGGAATTTCCGCGCGTACTCGTCGTGGCTGATCCCAGGGCCATTCCAGACCCGCGCCTACATCGAAGCCCTGCTGCGCGCCATCCGCGACCGGCGCACCGTTCCCGACGACGTGGCCGCTGCGGTGCAGGTACGCGTGAACAAGCAGCGCATCCTTCACGAGGGACGGCACCAATTCGCAGTCGTGCTGGAAGAGAGCACCCTCCGGCACCGTATCGGCGGAGCGGAAACCATGTCCGGGCAGCTCGGCCACCTGCTGTCGCTCGCCACGCTGCCGAACGTCAGTCTCGGTGTGATCCCCATGGAGGCCGACCGTTCCGCACTCTGGCCTGTCGAGGACTTCTGGATCTTCGACGACGCGCAGGTGAACGTGGAACTCGTCTCCGCTTTCCTCACCATCACACAGCCGAACGAGGTTCGCGCATATGACGAAACTTTCGCCCGGATGATCGAGTTGGCCGTCTACGGCCCGCATGCACATGCGCTGATCACCAGAGCAATTGACTCTCTGGAGTAACCGGGTGCAAGTCCCCGCACATTCGTTGAGGCTCCTCACCGTGCGCGCCTAGCGTCGAAGGCTCACACCTGCAGCGACCGCGACTGGAGGCCCCGCAATGGGTGGACACGAGAAGCCCAAGGACAACCCCGAAGACCCGCTTCCGGGACAGCCATGGTCCCCGCCCCAGGACCCGCCGTCCCCGGACGGCGGCGCACCGGAAGGCGACGGAGACCACCGAAAGTGAGCCGAGACCATGAAACGGAGAACCGCACCAGCCCCCACGCGGAGCTGGCGCGGTTCCTCCTCGACGCCGGTGCCCTGACGCGAGATTGGAGCTCGGCATTCGACACCGCCCCGAGAAGCGCGTTCCTGCCGGACCTCATTTGGCCGTTCGACATGGACGCGGGCACCAGCCGTGCCGTGGACCGGCGCACCGACCCGGAGGGCTGGGAGCGTGAGGCGTACACGAACGCACCACTCACCATCCAGTGGGACGACGGGCACCATGTCGGCCCCGAACCAGGCCGCGTGCCGACCAGTTCGGCGAGCATGCCGTCCGTCGTCACCCGAATGCTGGCCGACCTTGATGTGTTTCCAGGGGCTCATGTGCTGGAGATCGGGACGGGCACCGGATGGAACGCCGGTCTGCTGTCAGCCCGGTTGGGAGACCGCAACGTTGTCACGGTCGAGGTGGACAGGACCGTCGCGACGTGGGCACGCTCGGCACTCGGAAGCGTCGGGCTGTCCCCAGATGTGGTCTGTCGGGATGGCAGGTTCGGCCGGTCGGAAGAAGCCCCGTATGACCGTGTGATCGTCACGGCAGGCGTGCGAGAGTTCCCTGCCGCGTGGGTCGAGCAGACCCGCCCTGGCGGACTCGTCCTGGCTCCGTGGGGAACCCACTACTCCGGCGGGGACGCGCTGGTACGGCTGACCGTCGCCGGCGACGGGAGCGCGCACGGGCGGTTCCTCCGACCGCTGGAGTTCATGAAGCTCCGGGCTCAGCGCCTCGACTGGAACCGGTTCGGCCGGCACGTCGGGGAATACCCCGGAGACGCTTCCGTGTCGGCAACGTCGGTGAGCCTGTCGGACCTGGGTGAGGGGCGACGGTTCCAGGACATTCAGTTCGTCCTGGGGCTCTGCGTACCGCGATGCGCCCATGTTCGCAACGTAGGCGAGAGTGAAACGGTGCTCTGGTTCTTCGATATGACCGAGGGCTCCCGCGCTTGGGCGTCGGCCACCTTCACCGACGGGGAGTCCAAGGTCACGGTCCGCCAGTCGGGCCCCCGCCGGCTCTGGGACGAGGTTTTCCGGGCGCTGGAGTGGTGGCGTGGTGAGGGGGCACCACGACTGGACCGGTTCGGCCTCACCGTCACCCCGGACGGCGTCCACCGGCCATGGCTGGCGGACCCGGCGAACCCTGTTCCGTCGTTCGCCGGGTGACCGCCCCGGGCGGCAGCGTCATCGCCCGGAGTGCTTCACGCCTTCGACGAAGGTCTGCCATGCGGCCGACGAGAACGACAGCGGCGCGCGCGTGGTGTCCTTACTGTCCCGCACCGGGACCACCCCGTTGCCGCCGCACACGAGCTCCGGGGCCCACTCGACGCAGTTGCCGCCCTCTCCGTCGCTGTAGCTGGACTTGATCCATACGGGCCTGTCGCTCATGTGCTTCCCTCACAGTGTCGATGAAGTCCAACGAAGCATGCGGGCTCAAAGCGCACGCGCGCAAATGATCGAAGATCCGGCGCGAGTTCTTCAGTGCCGCTTTGTCGTCGTACGGCCGCCCACCCTGGGGGCCTTCCACGTGAACTGAGAACTGACCGTCCTCAAACCCCAGCAATGTGAACGGCGTTGCGCGTGCAGCAGCCGACGCGGAAAGCGGCAGAACCTGGAGCGCCAGCGTCCGGCACTGCGTCACCGCATCGCGCAGGAAGCGAAGTTGCGTTGCCATCACCTCCGGTGTTCCAACGTTGGCGCGCAAGCAAGCTTCGTGCAACACCACCCAAATCTGCGGCGGTTCGCCCCTGAGCATGATCTCGCGGCGCCGCATACGTCCCGCCACCTTGGCATCCAGATCGCGGGGGTCCGCCCCCGAGGCGACAGCATCCAGCGCCGCTCGCGCATACTCCGGAGTCTGAAGCAAGCCGTAGACGAAAAGGGTTGAGTAGTCCTCGATGACTTCGGCCTCGCGCTCCGCTTCGATGAAGGGCGCGAACCATGACGGGTTCTCACCCTCAATGATGCGACGGAGCTGTCGCGCGAAGAGTCCGCCCGTGCTAAACACCTTGTCGCACCCTTCCGCGAAGCGTTGCGACGGGATGACCGCGCCGGATTCGACCTTGCTCACGTAGCTCTTGCTGTAGCCGGTCGCATGCCCCAACGCTTCCTGCGACATACCTCGGGCTTCCCGGAACCGCTGCACGTCCTCGCCTAATGCTCCGCTGGGTTCGTGATTCAACCATGGGTTCCAAGGCTGGCTCTTCTTCGAGCGTGACATGGGCGTTTCCCCTCCTCTGCAAGGGAGTTCGGACCCAACGGAGTTGAACATGTCGCTTCAACCCGCGACATCGTAGCGCCCTGCGTGTTCCCCTCACCACAGAAAGTCACAATCAACTACCGCAGCAGGTGGGAAAGATGGACCAAGGAAGCCCTCCCCAAGACGGGGGCTGCGAGGACTGTGCGTGGTTCCGCACGATGATCGTGCGGTCGGCACACGACCCGGGGCCGCGCGCCGATCTCGAAGTGCTCTTCGGCGCGCATCTGCACCGCAAGCACGCGCCGGACCAGTCAGGCGGCGGCGCCCAAAGGCTGCGCGGTGTGTGACATGTGGGCGGTCGGCGACGTGGTGCAGGACAGGAAGACGGGGAAGAACGGGGAGATCGTCCGGGTGACGGGGCCCGCACCGTTCATCTACCGGCTCAGAGTCGAGGAGGACGACGGGGCAGCCATCCTCATCTACCGGTACGGCGACCAGGTCCGCCGCGTGCCGCCCCAGGCCGGGGGCGACCCGTGCTGTCTCTGCGCTCTGCGTCCCACGTGAGAGGTGGCGACTTCGGCGGGGCAGCCGGGCTCGGCTGCCCCGCGCGTACGGTGGGCTCCCAGCAGGGGACCGGCGTCCGTCAGGTCAGGCGACGGCGGAGCCACCAGGCGCAGAATCCGGCCAAGGCCAGGGCGAGGCCGAGGTAGAGCCCGGTCTCGGCCCATTGAAGGGGCCAGAAGTTGCCGGCGGGATGGTAGGTCAGCTGTTGCTGGTAGCCGCGTTCGCCGAGGTCCGCGACGCAGCGGTCGATCCGCTCCATGCTGGGCGGGCCCGACGCGGGTTGCAGGCAGTCGGCGAAGGACGCAGGCGGGGAGGACGGCCGGCCGGCGGCGTTCAGCGTCTGTTCGGACGTCAGCCAGGCACCGGGCTGCTCGAGCGGCACGGCGATCTCCCTGCCTTCCTCGCGGATGCCGATGGGGGTACCGCTCCCGATCGGCACGGTTGTCCGGCTGGATGCGGCCAGATGGGACCGGACCCACAGCGGCACGGCAACCTGTACCGCCGTGTAGACGGCGAGCGTGGTGGCCATCGCGGGCAGGGTGCGGTGGATGACGAGGCCCAGGGTGACGCCGAGGACGAAGGCGAAGGCGGCGTAGCCGACGGGGACGATGCCGCGGGCGGCGAAGGCCAACGGGTCGAGGCGTGCCAGATATGTCTCGGTGCCGCCGCCGTTGTCGACGGCGCGGTCGATGGGGCCGCTCCACCAGGTGACCGCCAGGCTGACCAGCCCGGACGCGGTCATGGCGGCCAGCGCGCCGACGCCGAGTTTGGCCGCGAACCAGCGAGTACGGGTGATGCTCTGGTTCCACACGAGGCGGTGAGTGCCGGTCTCCAGTTCACGGGAGATCAGCGGCGCGCCCCAGAACATCCCGATGACGGCCGGCACGGCGAACACGACCGTCAGACCGGTGTAGTAGAGGGTCTGATCGGTGCTGGAGAGCTGGTCCACGAGGCTGCTTCCACCAGACTCGTACAGGTCGGCGAGTTGCGGTCCGGTGACCGCGAGGAGCACTGCGAAGCCCGCGACCACGGCGAACATCACCGCGGCCTGGGTGCGGAACTGGCGCCAGGTCAGCCAGATCATCGAAGGACCTCCAGCGCCGGCCGGGAGTCACGGACCGCGTCGGCGGGCCGGGTCATATGAGCGAGGATGATGTCCTCCAGGCCGAGCGGACTCACCGTCCAGCCCGGGTCGTGGACCGCGGTGTCGGTGCGCACCAGGAGCGTGGTCTGCCGCTCGGTGTGGCTGGCGGAGAGGATGTGCAGGCCCGTCGGCAGGGTGTCCGGGTCGCGGCGCGGGCCGGTGAGGCGGTGGTGGGAGGCGACCAGGTCCTCGATGTCGCCGGTCACCTGTACCCGGGAGTCGACCAGGACGATGACGTAATCGCAGGCCCGCTCCACATCGGAGACCAAGTGGGAGGAGAGCACGACGCTCATCTCGTGCTCGGCGACGGCCTCCATCAGATCCTGCATGAACTCCCGTCGGGCGAGCGGGTCGAGGGCGGCGACCGGTTCGTCGAGGATGAGCAGTTGCGGACGCTTGGCTATGCCCAGGGTGAGGGCGAGCTGCGCGCGCTGACCACCGGACAGCTTTCCTGCCCGCTGCTTGGGGTCCAGACCGAGGCGACGGATGCGGTCCCGCGCCAGGGCGTCGTCCCACGTCGGGTTGAGGTGCCTGCCGAGGTCGAGGTGGTCGGCGACGCTCAGGGAGGCGTAGGTCGGGGTGTCCTGGGCGACGAAGCCGACCTTCGCCAACTGGTCGACGCCCGCGGCGGGACGGCCGCCGCACACCTCGATGGTGCCGGCCGTCGGGGTCAGCAGCCCGGAGGCCAGGTTCAAAAGGGTGGACTTGCCTGCTCCGTTGGGGCCGACCAGGCCCACCACCCGACCGGCCGGGATGTCCAGGTCGCAGTCCCGCAGCGCCCAGCGCTGCTTGTACTTCTTGCCCAGTGCCTGGGCCCGCAAGACGGCGCTCACGCCACGTCCTCCCCTGCTTCGTTACGCAAAGTGTTCATGAACAGCGCCTCGATGCTCTCCTCGTCGAGCCCGGCCAGGCGGGCCTTGGTCAGCCAGCGCCGCAGGTCCTGACGGAGCGGGCCGTGCGCGGCGAGCGTGCCGTCGGCCAGCGTCCGGGTCACGAACGTCCCGACGCCGGGTCGGGCGGCCACCAGGCCGTCGTGCTCCAACTCGCGGTACGCCTTGAGCACGGTGTTCGGGTTGATCGCCAACTGCCGCGCCACGTCCTTGACCGTCGGGAGCCGGTCCCCCTGCTCCAGCAGACCCAGCCGCAGCGCGTGCCGCACCTGCCGCACCACCTGCTGGTACGGCGACAAGCCGGAACGGTCGTTCAGGTGAAACTCGATCACCAGTTCCTCCATTTACCTAGCTACCTAGCACTTTAGCTTCCTGGTCCGCTGCGCGGTCAAGGCGGGGACGATGACAACAGGCGAAGGAGGCCGAGCTGCACTGAAGTTGAGGAGACCGAGCGAGGCGGAGGCACCCGGTGGGCTCGCGTCGTACCTGAGAGGGACATCCCAGGTGCGCTCTGCGGAGGGACGTGGGTGAGGGGGCCCGGTTCATAGCGTCCGTGGGTGTCCGGTTCCGCTTCATGGAAGGCACCCTCACCATGGTGTTCGGCTCCTCGCACGCTCTGTCGGGCACGCGCGGCCTCGCACGGCGCATCGCCGATGCCACCCCTCCCGACCGGGACCGGGGCGCCGATGCGCTGCGGGCCTTGGCCATAGGTGGGGTGGTGCTCGGGCACTGGCTGGTGACCGGGCTCGTGGATGACGGCGGCGCCCTGCACGGAGCCAGCCCGCTGGGGTTCCTGCCTCAACTGGCGCCCGTCTCCTGGCTGTTGCAGACGCTGGCCGTCTTCTTTCTGGTGGGCGGGCAGATGGCGGCCAGGGGGTGGGCCTCGGCTCGGGAGAGAGGAGCCGGGTACCGGGAGTGGGCGGGTGCCCGGATGGTGCGGCTGGCCCGGCCGGTGGCGGCGCTGCTGGGCGTATGGGCCGTGGTGGTGGGGGTGATGATCGGCTGCGGGGTCGCGGGCACGACCGTGCGGACGCTGGCCAAGCTGGTCGTCTCACCGCTGTGGTTCCTGGCGGTGTACGCGGTACTGACGGCGGCGACGCCGCTGGTGGCGCGGCTGCACCCGCTGTGGCCGGTCGCGGTGGTGGCGCATGTGGACCTGGTCCGGCTGGGGTTGGGCGGCCCGCAGTGGCTGGGGTGGGTCAATCTGGGCGCCGGGTGGCTGGTGCCCTACTGTCTGGGCACTGCCTGGGCGCGCGGGGAGCTGCGGGACCGTACGACGGGATGGGTGCTGCTGCTGGGCGGCGCGGGTTTCACCGGGCTGCTCGTGGTGGCAGGGGGCTATCCGGCGTCCATGGTCGGAGTGCCGGGCGCCGCGCTGTCCAATCTGAATCCGCCCAGCCTCGCCGCCGTCACCTTCGGACTCGCCCAGTGCGGGGGCGCCCTGCTGCTGCACGGGCCGTTGCGGCGGTGGTGCGCGAGGCCCGGCGCGTGGGCTGCCGTGGCGCTGGTCAACCTCTCGGCGATGACGGTCTTCCTGTGGCACCAGACCGCGATGATGGCCGTCACCCTGGCCGGGACGTGGGCGGGCGACCCGCTGCCGGGGCTGCACACCGTGCCCGACGGCGCCGGGTGGGTGCCGTCCCGGCTGCTGTGGCTGCCGGTGTTCGGGGTGGCGTTGCTGGTGTGCTGGGCCGCTTTCCACCCGTGTGAGCGAGGGTGGCGGAAGGGGGCGAGCAGGGTCGTACGCAGGGGGTCCATGGCCCGGTCGGAGACGGTGGAGCACGTTTAGGGTGACGTTCATGACAACGGTGGGGCTGGGACTGGCCCGGCGGCTGCGGGCGATGCCCCGTGCGTTGCGCGAAGACCTGTTCATGCTGGAGCGGGGGACGCCGCCTCAGGCGACTGGTCCCGGCGCCGGGGACGCGACGAGTTGGCGTATCTGGCAGCCGACCGTCGTCCTGCTGGTGTCCCTGGCCGCCCTCGTCATCGGTCTGTTCAACATCGGCGTCCTCACCTCGGACGTGCACAGCACCCTGAGCCAGCCGGAGGCGGTGCTGCTCGGCGGGGGCCAGGCGGCTGCGCTTGTTCTCGCCGCTTTCCGGCCGGTCACCGCTTGGTGGGTGGTGACCGGCTTCATGCTCGTCATCACCGTGCGGCTCGGTGCGCTCCCGCCGGCTCCCTGGTCCCGGCAGTCCCCCTGGACCGTCCCGGAGGTGGCCTGCCTGGCAGGAGTGCTGCTGCTGGTCGCCGTACGCAGACGGCCCCGGGCCGCGGCAGGCGCGCTGCTCGTCACCGTGGTGAGCGCGCTGATCTGCGGTATGGCCACGCGTCGGCTGCTGGGCCCGCCCGCCTTCCGCGACGTCCCCGGGGATGTCCTCGTCCTCATCATGGCCGTGGTCGTCGGCACCGCCCTGCACGGGCGGCAGGCGGCCCGCAGCGAGTTGGTCGTCCAGGAGGAGCTGGCCACCGAGGAGCGCACCCGGCGCACACTGCTGGAGGAGCGCAACCGGATCGCGCGCGAGCTGCACGACGTGGTGGCCCACCACATGTCGGTCATCTCCATCCAGGCGCAGGCCGCTCCGCACCTGGTGGACAACCCCTCCCCGGAGCTGAGGGAGAGTCTGGCGGGCATCCGGGAGAACGCCGTGGAGGCGCTGGCCGAGCTGCGCCGCGTACTGGGCGTGCTGCGGTCCGGAGACGCACCGGGCGACCGGCACGCACCCCAGCCCACCCTGGAGGGGCTGCCGGAGCTGGTCGCGAACGTACGGGCCGCTGGGCTCACCGTCACCGACAGGGTCACGGGCCGGCCCTTCCCGCTCGCCCCCGGGATGGAGGTGTCGGCCTACCGCATCGTTCAGGAGGCCCTCAGCAATGTGCTGCGGCACGCGCCGGGTGCCGAGGCGCACGTGGAGATCGGCTACCACCCCACCGAACTCACCGTGCGGGTCAGCAACACCGCTCCGGACCGGCCCATGCCCCCTGCCACCGGTGCGGGGCACGGTCTGCCCGGTATGCGGGAGCGCGCCGCGATGCTGAACGGCACCCTGTGGTGCGGAAACACCCCCGACGGCGGCTGGAGCGTGACGGCCACGCTGCCCTACCCCGAGACCGCTGAGGACCCCTCGTGACGAGAGCCCGGACCATCCGCGTACTGCTCGCCGACGACCAGAAACTGGTCCGTCAGGGCTTCACCGTGCTGCTCGACGCGGAACCCGACATCACGGTGACCGGCCAGGCCGTGGACGGTGTGGAGGCGGTGGAGCGGGCCGCGGAACTCGCCCCGGACGTCGTCTTGATGGACATCCGGATGCCACGGCTGGGCGGTATCGAGGCCACCCGCAGAATCACCGAGGCGAACACGGCGGGCGACGGCCCGAAGGTGCTCGTGCTGACCACGTTCGACCTGGACGAGTACGTCTTCGAGGCGCTGCGCGCCGGGGCCTCCGGCTTTCTGCTCAAGGACGCCTCAGCCGCCGAACTGGCCGAGGGGGTGCGGGTGGTGGCCCGGGGCGAGGCACTGCTGGCGCCGGGGCTGACCAAGCGGCTCATCGAGAAATTCGCGGGAATGCGGGACGAGAACGGTCCGGGTGGCGCGCGGCTCATGGAGCGCGTCGCCGATCTCACCGAGCGCGAGACCGAGGTGCTCGCGCTGGTGGCGCGGGGCCTGTCGAATCTGGAGATCGCCGAGCAGCTCGTGGTCGCCGAGCAGACGGTGAAGACCCATGTGAGCCGCATTCTGGTCAAGCTGGGGCTGCGCGACCGCACCCAGGCCGCGGTCTTCGCCTACGAGACCGGGCTGGTGCGGCCGGGTGGGGCTTGAGACCGGAATGCACGGTTTTCAGGTTGTTTCACCGTAAAATCTGACAGCTGATCGACCAGTGGTTTCCGACTTCGACGAGCGCGGAGTCCGACTTCGACGAGCGCGAAGTGCGACTTCGACGAGCGCGAGGTCCGACTTCGTCGAACGCGAAGAAATGAGAGGGAGAGATGGAATCCGCGATCCGCCGGCGCGCCCGGCGCGGTGCGGCCCTGTGGCTCGCGCTGACACTGGCGGCCGGCACCGGGTGGACGGCCGGGGCCGGGCCGGCGCATGCCGAACCACCACCGGTACCGCCCTTCCGGCTGCCGCTGCCCCTGCTGTGGCACTCGTCCGGCTCCGAGTCACCGCCGCCGCACACGGGCAATTCGCACACGGGAAGGCCCCGTACCGGGAGCGCCAAGGTGCTCCGGCTGGTCAACGTGGAGCGCGCACGGGCGCACTGTCCCCGGGTTACGGAGCACAGGGCGCTGCGCCGGGCAGCGCAGCGGCACAGCGTACGGATGGCTCGCGCCCGGCAGCTCTCCCACACCCGACCGGAGCACGCGGGCCCCGGGCGGCGCCTGGCCCGCGAGGGATACCGGTTCGGGCGGGTGGGAGAGAACATCGCGCGAGGCCAGCGAAGCGCCGCGGGGGTGGTGCGCGCGTGGATGCGCAGCCCGAAACACCGTGCCACGCTGACCAACTGCGCCTTCCGGGAGGCCGGGGTGGGCGTGAGCAGCGGGCCCGGGGGCCCGTGGTGGGCGCTGATGCTGGCCAGCAAGCGGAGGTAAGGCGAGCCGAGCCGCGGCCGGACGCGCCTGCTGCCGGACCGGGTAGGCGAGCGAGCCTGCTATTGCCGGGCCGGGTGTCGGGCCGGATGTCGGGCCTGATGCCGGCTGAGCCGGGGTCGCACGCACGACCGCGGCCCGGTGTGTGGGGCACCGGGCCGCGGAAGGTGGGGGTTGTCCGTGCGCCGCCGTCAGCCGGCGGCGCACGGGGGTGTCACTTGACGACGTTCAGCAGCAGGTTGGGCGAGCCCTGGCCCGGGTTGCCCACGACGTCCTTGGAGGCGCCCTCCGTCAGGGCCTTGGAGACGGCCTCGGGCGTGGCGTCCTTGTGGCCGGAGAGGTAGACCGCCGCGGCGCCCGCGACGTGCGGGGAGGCCATGGAGGTGCCGGAGATGGTGTCTGTGGCGTCGTCACCGGTGTTCCAGGCGCCGGTGATGTCGACGCCGGGCGCGTACAGGTCCAGCACCTCACCGTAGTTGGAGAAGGTGGCCTGCGCGTCCTTGTTGTCGGTGGCACCGACGGTGAGGGCTTCCTTCACCCGCGCGGGCGAGCTGTTGCCGGCGTCCGTGCCCTCGTTGCCCGCGGCCACCGCGAAGGTGACGCCCGCCTTGACGGAGTTCTGCACGGCCTTGTCCAGCGCCTCGTCGGCGCCGCCGCCCAGCGACATGTTGGCGACCGAGGGGGCCTTGGCGTTCTTGGTGACCCAGTCGATGCCCGCGACGACCTGCTCGGTGGTGCCCGAGCCCTGGTCGTCCAGGACGCGGACGGCGATCACGTTCGCCTTCTTGGCGACGCCGTGCGCCTTGCCCGCGACCGTGCTGGCCACGTGGGTGCCGTGGCCGTTGCCGTCCGAGGCGTCGTCGTCACCGTCGACGGCGTCGAAGCCGCTCTTGGCGCGGTCGCCGAAGTCCTGGTGCGTGGTGCGGACACCGGTGTCGATGATGTAGGCGTTCACGCCCTCGCCCGCGCCGTCCGGGTAGACGTACTTCTTGTCGAGCTTCAGCTCGGGTGTGTCGATGCGGTCCAGGCCCCAGGAGGGCGGGTCGGCCTGCTCGCCGGTGATGGAGTGCCGCTGGTTCGCGTAGACCTTGTCGACCGCCGGGTCGGCGGCCAGTTCCTTGGCCTCGCTCGCGGACATCTTGGCGGAGTAGCCGTTGAGGGCCTTGGTGAAGGTCCTGCGCACCTTGCCGCCGTGGTCGGCGATGACCGACTTGCCCTTCGCGGCGGCCGACTTGGTGCTCACGGCCGACTTCTTCATCGTGACGATGTAGCTGCCCTTGACGGCCTTCGCGGAGTGGGCACCGACGACGGTGCCCTGTGCGGGCGCCTCCGGGGACGCGTTCGCGGGGAGCGCCGTGACGGTGCCGATGGCCGCCGCGGCGACCGCGGCCGATATGCCGAGCGCAGCTTTCTTACGCGTCACTGCCATGGGGAGGGTTCCTCCTCGTGTGGGGGGATGCGCATGTGGGGTGCGCGATCGGCACGCTAAGCGCTCTGTCACGAGCAGGACAAGGGGTTCGGTGTGACGCGGGTAGACGGTCAATTGCCTTACTGCGGGCCATTCCTAGCGGTTCGGGCGGGGCTCGAAGGCGCCTGCGGAAGCCAGCCGAGACTCGCCGCGCGCACCCCCAGCTGGAACCGGGTCGTCGCCCCCAGGCGCTCCATCAGCCCGTGCAGCCGCCGCTGGAAGGTCCGGTAGCTGACGCCGAGCTGGCGGGCCATCACCTGGTCGGTCATCCCGGTCGTCAGCAGCGCCAGCAGCTTGGCCTCCTGCGGACTCGGCCCGTCGGGAGCGCCCGGATGGCGGCCCGAGAGGTACTCCGAGATCGGCAGCGCCCTGCCCCACAGCACCTCGAAGAACTCGCACAGCACTTCCAGCAGCCCGGAGGGGTGGACGACGACGCTGCTGGCCAGCTCGTTCGGCGCGGCGCGCAGCGGGATCAGTGCGATGCGGTCGTCGGCGATCAGCATCTTCGTCGGGGTGTCCGCCATCACCCGTGCGTCCTCGCCCAGTTCGGCGGCGGCGCCGATGTCGGTGTCGAACCGGTGCGAGGTGGTGAGCCCCTCGGTGTCGTAGATCACCCGGTATCTGACCCCGCGCCGCATCATCTGCGCCTGCACCGGCATCATGCCCGTCTTCGGGTCGAGGCGGTCGGGGTCGCTGTTGGCGTACGGCGGCCGGTCGATGCCCCGTATCTCGCCGCGTGCGCTGCGCTGGAGCTGGTCGACCTGGCGGATGACGGCAGCGCGTCCCGTCACGATCTCCACCAGCTCCAGCGGGTCGCGCCCGGCCGTGTGCGCCCGGAACCGTGCCGCCAGATGCTGGATGTGCCGGCGCGTGCGGTGGATCTCCTCCTCGCGGGCCAGCAGCAGCGACTCGAAGGCGATCTCGGGCGCCACGGGCAGATAGCGCTCGGCACCCTTGCCACCCCCGTCCGCCGAGAAGCGTCCCACCAGGTTGAGCTTCTCCAGGGAGGCCAGCGCCGCCCGCACCCGGGCGGCACTCACCCCGGCGGCGGTCCGCAGCTCATCGACGGTCACGGCACCGTCCACCAACGCCTCGTAGACCTGCTGCTGGACGGGGTCGAGATCAAGAGCCTCCAACATGGTGCGCATCCTGTGCACGGTGGCGAGTTCACGTCAATGACCGAACGTCGCCAGACCACCGGTCAAATCCCCCGGAGCGCCGCGAACCGACCCACGGCATACCCCCGGTGGGCATCGGGTTAGGGTGATCCCATGCTGACGGGCGAGCGCACCCCCACCGCCACCTGGTGCGTGCGCGCGCTGCTGCTCGCCACGCTGCTGCTGGGGCTCGTCACCATGCACACGCTCGGCCACACGGCGTCCGGGCCGGCACCACCCGCGGCAGCGCACCTCTCCCACGGACCGGCATCCGGTCCGGGTACGGCGTCAGGCACGAGTACGGCCGCCGCGCCCGCCCCCGCCCACCACCACATGATGCCGCCCCCGGCGCACGACGACGGCCACGGCAACGGCACGGCGGGGGACCCGCTCTCGGTCTGCCTGGCCGTCCTGGGCATATGGACGGCCGCCGCGCTGCTGGGCGCGGCCATCGGGCCGGCGCTGCGCGGACGCGGCACCGCCCTGTCCCCGTTCCGCTCCCGCACACTGCGTGCGCTGTGGCCGCTGCCGCCGCCGAGAACAGCGCTGAGACTCGCCCAGTTGTCGATCCTGCGGACCTGACAGGGCCGCGCCCCTGCGACGCATCCGCACCGCAACCATCGACAACACCAAAGGCACACATATGCGTTCCCACTTCACACGACGAGCCGTGCTCGGCACCGGCGCCGCGCTCGCCGGGGCCGGTTTCCTGACCGCCTGCTCGGACACCGCGCGGCGCTCCGACGCCAAGTCCCCCGCCGGCTATGTCGAGTCCGACGGCCCCGAGGTCCGCGCCGCCGAGGCCCGCCGCGCCCGGGGCCGTACCGAGCGGGTCCGGCTCACCGCCACCCGCACCCGCCTCGAACTGGGGGCCGAGGGCACGGTCCCCACCTGGGCGTACGGCGACCGGGTGCCCGGCAAGGAGATCCGCGTCGGCGCGGGCGGCACCCTCGACGTCACTCTCGCCAACCACCTCTCGGCCCCCACCTCGGTGCACTGGCACGGTCTCGCCCTCCGCAACGACATGGACGGCGTGCCCGGCCTCACCCAGCGGGAGATCCGGCCGGGCGCCGACTTCACCTACCGCTTCGCGGTGCCGGACCCGGGCACCTACTGGTTCCATCCGCACTCCGGCGGCCAGCGGGACCGCGGGCTGTACGCGCCGCTGATCGTGGAGGACCCCAGGGAGCCGCTGCGGTACGACAAGGAGTGGGTGGTCGTCCTCGACGACTGGTTGGACGGCGTCGATGGCTCCAGCCCGGACGGCGTCCTGGCCGAACTGCGCCGGGGCATGGATCACGGCGCAGGGCACGGCGGCAAGAACAGCGAGGGCGGCAAGAGCGACGGCAAGAGCGACGGCGGCGGCCACGACATGCACGGCATGCACGGCATGGGCGGGAGCCGTCCGGCCGGCAAGGGCCCCTCCCGGGTGCTGATGGGCGCCACCAGCGAGCTGCTCGGCGGCGACGCGGGCGACGTGCAGTACCCCTACTACCTGGTGAACGGGCGTACCGCCACGGACCCCGAGACGTTCAGGGCCGAGCCGGGCGACCGTATCCGCATCCGTTTCATCAACGCGGGCGGGGACACGGCCTTCCGGGTGGCGCTCGGCGGCCACCGGATGACCGTCACCCACACCGACGGCTACCCGGTCGAGCACAAGGACACCGACGCACTGCTGCTGGGCATGGGCGAGCGCTACGACGTGCTCGTCACGGCCGAGGACGGCGTCTTCCCGCTCACCGCGCTGGCCGAGGGCAAGAAGGCGACAGCCCGGGCGATGTTGCGCACGGCGCCGGGCGCAGCGCCCGCGGCCTCCGTCCGCCCTGAAGAGCTGGAGCGCGGCAGGCCGCTGACCGCCGGGCAGCTCGAGGCGGCGGAGTCGGCCCGGCTGTCCCCCGGCCGGCCCGATCGCACGGTCACGCTGCGGCTGACGGGTTCCATGGCCGCGTACGACTGGGGCTTCAACGGCAAGCAGTACACCCCGGATCAGCGGCACCCCGTCACAGCGGGTGAGCGGGTGCGGCTGCGCTTCGTGAATACGACGGAGATGTGGCACCCGCTCCACCTGCACGGCCACACCTTCGCCCTGCCGGACGGCGGAGCCCGCAAGGACACCGCGATCGTGCTGCCGGGGAAGACCCTGGAGGCGGACTTCGAGGCCGACAACCCGGGCCTGTGGCTGGTCCACTGCCACAACGTCTACCACAGCCAGGCAGGCATGATGACAGTGCTCGGCTACCGTAAGTAGTGGCGCGGGGGAGGTCTCAGGGCCTCCCCCGCCCATAACGTCAGCCCGACGATTACACTCGGCCTCGTGCCTCAACTACGTCTCGCGCTGAACCAGGTCGATTCCACCGTCGGCGATCTGGAGGGGAACGCCGCCTCCGTCGTCCAGTGGACCCGGAACTCCGTCGAACAGGGGGCGCATCTGATCGCGTTCCCGGAGATGATGCTGACCGGCTACCCGGTCGAGGACCTGGCGCTGCGGCGCTCGTTCGTCGAGGCGAGCCGCACCGCCGTACGGGACCTCGCCGTGCGGCTGGCCGACGAGGGGCTGGGCGAGGTACCCGTCGTCGTCGGCTACCTGGACCGCTGCGCACAGGTGCAGCCCCGCTACGGCCAGCCCGCCGGAGCCCCGCAGAACGCGGCGGCCGTGCTGCACCGCGGCGGGATCGTGCTGACCTTCGCCAAGCACCACCTGCCCAACTACGGCGTCTTCGACGAGTTCCGCTACTTCGTGCCCGGCGACACCATGCCGGTGATCCGGGTGCACGGCGTCGATGTGGCACTCGCCATCTGTGAGGACCTGTGGCAGGAGGGCGGCCGGGTCCCGGCAGCACGCACCGTGGGCGCCGGGCTGCTGCTCTCGGTCAACGCCTCCCCCTACGAGCGGGACAAGGACGACACCCGGCTCGAGCTGGTGCGCAAGCGCGCGCAGGAGGCCGGGTGCACCACGGCGTATCTCGCGGAGATCGGCGGCCAGGACGAGCTGGTCTTCGACGGCGACTCGATCGTCGTCGGCGTCGAAGGAGAGGTGCTGGCACGGGCCCCGCAGTTCGAGGAGAGCTGCCTGGTCCTCGACCTGGAGCTGCCCGCCGCCGCCCCGGCGGCTCCTTCGGGGACCGTGGACGACGGGCTGCGTGTGGATCACCGCGTCATCTCGTCCGAGCCGCTGCCCGCCTACCCGGCGGAGCGCACCGGCGGCGAGGCACCGCGGATGGACGACGACGAGGAGATCTACCACGCGCTGGTCGTCGGGCTGCGCGCGTATGCGGCCAAGAACGGCTTCCGCTCGGTGCTGATCGGACTGTCCGGCGGCATCGACTCGGCGCTGACGGCCTCGATCGCCTGCGACGCGGTCGGGGCCGGGAACGTGTACGGCATCTCGATGCCCTCGCGTTACTCCTCGGAGCACTCCAAGGAGGACGCCGCCGAGCTGGCGGAGCGCACCGGGCTCAACTTCCGCACCGTCGGGATCGAGCCGATGTTCGCCGCGTACATGGACTCTCTCGCCCTCACCGGGCTCGCCGAGGAGAACCTCCAGGCACGGCTGCGCGGCACGCTGCTGATGGCCGTCTCCAACCAGGAGGGCCACATCGTGCTCGCACCGGGCAACAAGTCCGAGCTGGCGGTGGGCTATTCGACGCTGTACGGCGACGCGGTGGGCGCCTACGGGCCGATCAAGGACGTCTACAAGACGAACGTCTTCCGCCTCGCCAAGTGGCGCAACCGCGCCGCCGAGGAGCGCGGCGAGACCCCGCCCATCCCCGAGCGCTCCATCACCAAGCCGCCCAGCGCCGAGCTGGCGCCCGGCCAGGTGGACACCGACTCGCTGCCCGACTACGGGGTCCTCGACCGCATCCTGAAGCGGTACGTGGACGGCGACCAGGGCGCGGCCGCCATCGTGGCGGCGGGCTTCGACGCGCAGACCGTGACCCGGGTGCTGCGGATGACGGACCGCGCCGAGTACAAGCGCCGTCAGTACCCTCCGGGCACCAAGATCTCCCCCAAGGGCTTCGGCAAGGACCGCCGGCTGCCGATCACCAGCCTCTGGCGCGAGGGCTGACGGTCCCCTGCGGGCTGCGAGCAGGGCGGCACGGAGTGGGTCGGGGCCTGCCCGCGGGGTGCCCGCAGGGCGCGTCCTAGTGCGCGGAAGGGGCCCCCACCGGGACGTCGCTCGCCCGGGCCACCACCCGCGAGTCGCCGCGGTCGAGCATCCCCGCCGTCACGGCGATGGCGAGCCCGGCCAGGGCGAGGGCCGCGCCGACCAGGGTGGGGGACATCCAGCCCCAGCCGGCGGCGATGACGACACCGCCGAGCCAGGCCCCGCCCGCGTTGGCGAGGTTGAACGCGGAGTGGTTGGAGGCCGAGGCGATGGTGGGCGCCTGCGCGGCGGCCCGCATCACCAGCATCTGGATCGGCGTGGTGATCAGGAAGCCCACGGCTCCCAGCAGCCCCACCAGCGTCAGTGCGGCCCACTTCACGGGCGCCGCGAAGTGGAAGGTGACCATCAGCGCGGCCATCAGCCCCAGTGCCGCGTACAGGGTGCGGCGCGGGGCCCGGTCGGTGAGCGGTCCGGCGACCAGGGTGCCCAGCGTCATGCCGATGCCGAAGAGGGCGAGCACCCAGGTCACCGAGGTCTCGGCGAGCCCGGTGACCTCGGTCATCATCGAGGCGAGGTAGCTGTAGACGGCGAAGACGCCACCGAAGCCGAACACGGCGGTCAGCAGCCCGAGGACGACCTGGCGGTTGCCCAGGGCGCGCAGTTCGTGGCGTACGCCGCCCTGGTGCTCCAGAGGCATCCGGGGCACCAGCAGCGCGAGCGCCGTCATGGCGGCCAGGCCGATGAGGGTGACGACCACGAAGGTGGCGCGCCAGCCGAGCTGCTGGCCCAGCGCGGTGCCGCCGGGTACGCCGACGATGTTGGCGACGGTCAGCCCCAGGAACATCGTGGCAACGGCGCGGGCCGCACGGCCCTCGCGCACCAGCCGGGCCGCGACCACGGCGCCGACACCGAAGAACGCGCCGTGCGGCAGCCCCGCCAGCACCCGGCCCGCCAGCAGGGTGCCGAACCCGGGAGCGAGAGCGGAGGCGAGGTTGCCGAGGGTGAACAGACCCATCAACAGCAGCAGCATCAGCTTGCGTGGGACGCGGGCGCCGAGGGTGGTCAGCAGGGGGGCTCCGAGCACGACCCCGAGGGCGTAGGCCGAAACCAGGTATCCCGCGGTCGGAACGGATGTGCCGAGATCGTCGGCGACGTTCGGCAGCAGGCCCATCATCACGAACTCGGTGGTGCCGATACCGAAGGCGCCCACGGCGAGTGCGAGCAGAGCCAGAGGCATGCGCAGACCTTTCTTACGCGTCAGGAGTGATGTAACCGATTACATTGCTGAGCACCCGCCGGTGCGGGCCTATGTTTGGGACTGCAACAAAGTCTCGCAGCCAGATGTTCCACGGCGCAAAACGCGACGTTAAGGGCCGTGGAAACCCGGTCGGCCTGGCGGTACGGAGCTGCCCCCGGCCGTGCCCCTACTCCGTCAAGTTGATCTTCGCAGCGATGGGGAGGTGGTCGCTGTCGGTCGCCGGCAGCGTCCACGCGGAGACCGGGTCGGCGCCCTTGACCATGATCTGGTCGATCCGTGCCATCGGGAACGAGGCGGGCCAGGTGAAACCGAAGCCGTCGCCCGCCGCACCCTGCGCGGACCGCATCTGGGAGGTGATGGGCGCCAGCGCGCGGTCGTTCATGGTGCCGTTGAGGTCGCCGAGGAGCAGGACCTTGTCCGCCGGGTCGTGGGCGATCGCCTCACCGAGCGCCTCGGCGCTGCCGTCCCGCTTCCCGGCCGTGAAGCCGGAGCGGAACTGCACCCGTACCGAGGGCAGATGCGCGGCGTACACGGCGACCTCGCCCTTGGGGGTGCGAACCGTGGCACGCATGGCACGCGGCCAGCCCATCTTGATGTCGACGGTCCTGATGTCGCTCATCGGGTACTTGGACCAGATCCCGACCGTGCCGGTGAGCTTGTGGAACCGGTATGTCCTGCCGAGTTCGGACCGGTAGGAGGCGGCCTGGGCCGGAGAGACCTCCTCCAGCGCGAGGATGTCGGCCCCCGAGCCGGCCAGTGACTTGGCGGTGCCCCGGGGGTCGGCGTTGTCCGCGTTGACGTTGTGGGTGACGACCGTGAGGTCGGCCGGGCCGCTGCCGGTCTTGTCGTTGAACGGGCCGCCGAACAGGTTCACCCACATCAGCGTCGGCACCAGCAGTGCGACCAGCGCCGTCGCCGAGCGGCGCAGCACGGCGGCGACGAGCAGGACGACGATCAGCAGTCCGCCCCAGGGCAGGAACGTCTCCCACAGCGAGCCGAGGTTACCGATGGCGTTGGGGACCTCGGCGTGCAGGAAGAAGGCCAGCCCCAGCAGCAGGGCCAGCGCCGCGAGCAGCATCCCCCGCCGCCATTTGCCCGGCCCCGACCACCCCGCGAAGCCGCCGCGGGAGCGGTTGCCGGTGTAGCGGGACCACAGTCCCTGTCGTTCGCCGCCGTTCTCGCTGTACGCGGCCTCCGACGTGTACGCGCGCGCCATCCGCCGTCCTCACTTGCCTGTGCTGGTGCCCGATGAACGATAGGCGATGCCCGTTTTTATGCAGTTAAACCTTTCCGTTCAACTGCCGCTTTCGCCCTGAAGTCCGTTGTGGAGTCCGAGAGGAGGACGAGACGCGGCTGCGCACGGGTTCCAGCAGGTCGGGGCGGGATCGGGACTGTGACACAACCAGCACATCAGCCGCACGCGACGGCCACGGACACCCCCACTCCCCCGGCGGACCGTCCCCCGCCGGGCCGTCCCCCGCCGGGCCGTCCCTCCGCCGGCCCTTCACCGCAGCACGGCACCGGCACGGTGCTCACGTCCGAGGGCGCAGGCCGTCCAGGAAGGCGTCGACGATCTGCCGGGGCATCTCCTCGGGGAGTTCCTCGCCCTCCCGCAGCAGGATGCGGGCGAGTATCGGCGCGGTCAGCAGGTCGATGAGCACATCGACGCCGATGTCACCCCGCAGCTCGCCGTGGTCGATGCCCCGCCGCAGCACGGCGGCCAGCCGCTCGCGCCGGGCGCCGACGACGGTCTCGCGGTAGCGCTGCCATAGTCCGGGGTGCGAGTGCACCTGCCCGGCCACCACCCGCAGCAGCGCGGAGCGCCGCTTGGCGAGCCCGACCTCGCGCAGCCACTCCAGCGCTCCGACGAGCACCTCGCGCAACGGCCCCTCCCTCGGGCCCTCGTACGGCAGTTCCTCCAGCTCCCTGACGACGTACAGGAACAGCTCGTCCTTGCCGGACCAGCGCCGGTAGACGGCGGCCTTGCCGACGCCCGCGGTGCGTGCGATCCGCTCGATGGAGAGCGCTTCGTAGGAGACGCCTTCCTCCAGCAGCCGTGTCACCGCTTCGACGATGGCGCGCTCGACGGCCTCGCTGCGCGGCCGCCCACGGGTCTTCCCTGCCGGGAGGGGCACACCCCGCTCCCGCTCGGGTGCCGCTGCCCCGACGCCGCTGCCGCCCGCCGACCCGACGCCGCTGTCACCCTCGCGCTTCACCGCAGGCTCACCGCTCCGTCCCCACTCGCTCCGCCTCCTCTTCCCCGCCGGTCTCATCCTCTCGCGCGCCTTCCTCGGCGGGCTTGCCCGGCAGCCAGACGGCGACAACCAGCGCACCCAGCAGCGCGACGGCACCGGAGGCGAGCACGGTGGTGTGCATGGCGTCGACGAAAGCCGACTTGGCGGGGGCCACCAGCGCCCGCCCCGCGGGGCCGAGCCGGTCGGCGAGCGCGAGGGTGGCCTCGATGGACTCGCCCGCCTCGTGCCGCGCACCCGCGGGCAGGTGCGGCGTGGTCTCGAGAGCGCCGCCGATGCCGTCCCGGTAGCGGGTGGAGAGCAGCGAGCCGAGGACGGCGACCCCGAGCGCCCCGCCGACCTGGCGGAAGGTGTTGTTGACGGCCGATCCGGAGCCCGCCTTCTCGCGCGGCATCGCCTGCATGATCGAGACCGTGGCGGGCGGCATCACATGCGCCATGGCGCTGCCCATCACAAAGAAGATCACTTCCAGCACCCACAGCGGCGTCGTCTCGTCCAGCCCGGTGAAGGCGAACATGCCTGCGGCCACCAGCAGCAGCCCCGTGGTGCACACCGCCTTGGCGCCGAAGCGGGCGACGGCCTTCGCGGCACGCGGCGCGAAGATCATCTGGGCGGCGGCCAGCGGGAGCAGCAGCAGTCCGGCCTCCAGCGGGCTGAAGCCGCGCACACTCTGAATGTAGAAGACGCTGAAGAACATCGCGCCCATGAGGGCGAAGAAGACCAGCCCGATCGCGGCGACGGCGGCCGAGAAAGCGGGTTTGCGGAAGTAGCGCACGTCGAGCGCGGGGTGCGTGGTGCGCCTCTCGTGCAGCAGGAACAGCAGCAGCAACAGGACACCGCCGCCTGCCGTTGCCAGCACCTTCGGCTCGGTGAAGTCGGCGAGCTGCCCGCCCTCGATGATCCCGTAGACCAGCAGCACCAGCCCGGCGACCGAGAGCAGCACGCCCAGCGGGTCCAGCCTGCCGGGCGCGGGGTCGCGGGAGTCGGGCACCAGCAGCAGGATCGCCACCAGCGCGAGGAACACGACGGGCGCGTTGACCAGGAAGACCGAGCCCCACCAGTAGTGGTCGAGCAGCACCCCGCCGGTGATGGGTCCTGCCGCGATGCCGAGGCCGACGGCGCCCGCCCAGATGCCGATGGCCCTGGGCTGTTCCTCGCGAGGGAAGACGTTCATCAGGATCGCGAGGGTGGCCGGCATGACGAAGGCCGCGCCGAGCCCCATCACGGCGCGGTAGACGATCAGTTCGCCGGGGCTCTGGGAGAAGGCGGCGAGCAGGGAGCCGAGTCCGAAGACCAGCAGCCCGGACAAGAGCACCTTCTTGCGGCCGAGCCGGTCACCGAGGAGCCCGGCGGTGAACAGGAAGCCGGCGAAGACGAGCGTGTAGGAGTTGATGGCCCATTCGAGCTCGCTCTGGGTGGCGCCGATTCCGGTGGGCGCGGGCTGGGCGAGGGTCTTCATCGCCACGTTGAGGATGCTGTTGTCCAGGACGACGGCCAGCAGGCTGAGCATCAGCACGCCGAGGACCGTCCAGCGGCGCAGGTGGGCCGGCGCGGCTTGCTCACTCTCCCCGGCCGGCGCCGGGGAACCGGGGGTACTCATGGCGGGCAGCGTAGTCGTATTTACGAAACGGCGCCGTTCCGTTTCGTAAAAACTCGGTCATGAGTGCCAGGAGCCGGGCCCTCTACCGGGCAGCGGAGGGGCGTGCCAGCATGGACAGCGGATCCGGAGACGCCGTTGGGGCGCTTCGAGACGACCACAGGAGTCAATGCCATGCCGCAGACGCTCTACGGGGGAACCCGTAATCGCCGTGTGACCGTGCGCGACCTCGCACTCGCCAAGGAGCGAGGCGAGAAGTGGCCCATGCTCACCGCTTACGACGCGATGACCGCCTCGGTCTTCGACGAGGCCGGCATTCCCGTCATGCTCGTCGGCGACTCGATGGGCAACTGCCACCTCGGCTACGAGACGACGGTGCCCGTCACCATGGACGAGGTGGCCATGCTGACCGCCGCCGTCGTACGGGGCAGCAGCCGCGCCCTGATCGTCGCCGACCTGCCCTTCGGTTCGTACCAGGAAGGAGAGGTCCAGGCGCTGCGCAGCGCCACCCGACTCGTCAAGGAGGCCGGGGCGCAGGCCGTCAAGCTGGAGGGCGGTGAGCGCTCCGCCGACCAGATCGGACGGCTGGTCAGCTCCGGCATCCCGGTGATGGCCCATGTCGGGCTGACACCGCAGTCCGTGCACACCATGGGCTACCGGGTGCAGGGCCGCGGCGAAGAGGCGGCCGACCAGCTGATGCGCGACGCCAAGGCCGTCCAGGACGCCGGGGCCTTCGCCGTCGTCCTGGAGATGGTGCCCGCGCCGCTGGCCGCCGAGGTCACCCGGGCGCTGCACGTGCCCACGGTCGGCATCGGCGCCGGGCCGGAGTGTGACGCCCAGGTGCTGGTGTGGACCGACATGGCGGGCCTCACCCCGGGCAAGCTCCCGCGCTTCGTGAAGCAGTACGCACAGCTGCGCACCGCGCTCGGGGACGCGGCCCGTGCCTTCGCCGAGGACGTCACAGCGGGCGCGTACCCGACGGCGGAGCACTCCTTCGAGTAGGGCGGAGGGTCCGGCGGACACCCGCTGACGGACGGCCCATCGACAGAGCAGGGCTCGACTGTCGGTGGGCTGTCGGTCGGCTGTCGGTCGTTTGTCAGTGGCGGCTGTCATATTGGCGACATGACGCGAGAGAAGACGACGAACGCGGTCGAGGTCCGCGGACTGGTCAAGCACTTCGGGGAGACGAAGGCCGTCGACGGCATCGACCTCGATGTGCGCGAGGGCACCGTGATGGGTGTGCTGGGCCCCAACGGCGCGGGCAAGACGACGCTCGTCCGGATGCTCTCCACCCTGCTGCAGCCCGACGGCGGCACGGCGAAGGTCGCCGGGTTCGACGTGGTGCGCCAGCCACGCGAGCTCCGCCGCACGATCGGCCTGACCGGCCAGTACGCCTCGGTGGACGAGAAGCTGGCCGGCTGGGAGAACCTCTACATGATCGGGCGGCTGCTCGACCTGCCCCGCAGCGAGGCCCGCAAGCGCGCCGACGAGCTGCTGGAGCGGTTCTCCCTCACCGACGCGGCCCGGCGCCCCGTGATGAAGTACAGCGGCGGGATGCGCCGCCGGCTCGACCTGGCAGCCTCCATGATCGGCCGCCCCAAGGTGCTGTATCTGGACGAGCCCACCACGGGCCTGGACCCGCGTACCCGCAACGAGGTGTGGGACGAGGTCAAGAACATCGTGGCCGACGGCAACACCGTGCTGCTCACCACCCAGTACATGGAGGAGGCCGAGCAGCTGGCCGGCGAGCTGACGGTGATCGACCGCGGCCGGGTCATCGCCGAGGGCAGGGTCCCGGAGCTGAAGGCGAAGGTCGGCGGCCGCACCCTGGAGATCCGCCCTGCCGACCCGGGCGAGCTGACGCGCATGGTCGGTGCCATCGCCCAGGCGGGCCTGGACGGCGTGGCCGGCGCCACCGGCGACGAGGAGTCCGGCGTCGTCAGCGTCCCGATCGTCAGCGACGAACAGCTGACGGCCGTGGTCGCGCTGCTGGGCGAACGCGGCTTCGCGATAGCCGACATCGCCACCCACCTGCCCAGCCTGGACGAGGTGTTCCTCGCCCTCACCGGCCAGAAGGCCACCCACCAGGACGAAGAGAACGAACTCGAGGAGGTCGCGGCGTGAGTACCGCCACCGTCAAAGCGCCCGGTTCCGAGCAGGCACCCTCCGGGTCCGGGGCCGGGACGAACCCCGCGCCCGGCAAGCCCGCCACGGTGGAGGGCCGGATCGGGCTGCAGGCCAACCTGCGGCACATCGGCGCGCTCGTCCGCCGCAACGCCCTGCAGATCAAGCAGGACCCCGAGTCGATGATGGACGCACTGCTGATGCCCATCATCTTCACGCTGCTGTTCGTCTACGTCTTCGGCGGCGCCATCGGCGGGAGCGGAGGCGGCGGCGACCGGGCTGAGTACGTGCAGTATCTGATCCCCGGCATGATGGGCATGATGGGCATGAACATCGCCATGGCCGTGGGCACCGGTATCAACGAGGACTTCCGCAAGGGTGTGATGGACCGCTTCCGGTCCATGCCCATCGCCCGCTCCTCGGTGCTGATAGCCAAGGCGGTCGTCGAAATCGGCCGGATGCTGGTCGCCATCACCGTGCTGCTGACCGTGGGCTTCCTGGTCGGCTTCAACATCAGCGGACACTGGCTGGGCATGCTGGCCGCCATCGGACTGACCGCGCTGTTCGGCGCCTCGCTGCTGTGGATCTTCATCCTGCTGGGCCTGACGATGAACACGGCCCAGGCTGTGCAGGGCGTCTCGTTCCTGGTGCTGATGCCGCTCCAGTTCGGCTCCTCGGTCTTCGTGCCGACCGACACCATGCCGGGCTGGCTGAAGGCGTTCACGGACGTCAACCCGCTCACCCATCTCGCCGACGCGGCCCGGGGACTGATGCTGGGCCAGGGCGAGGTCGGCAACCCGGTGATGTGGACGGTGATCTGGTCGGCGGGGCTGACGCTGCTGACGGCGCCGATCGCCATCTCGAAGTTCCGCAAGAAGACCTGAGGCAGACCGCCGACCAGGAGACCTGGGGCGGCCGGCACCCGGCCGGCCGCTCAGCTCTCCCGCACCAGGGCCACGGCCTCGTCGGTGGTCAGACCGTGGCCCGAGGCGTAAGCGCCCGCGTACGCCTGATCGGACAGCACTTCCCGCACAGCCGCCTCGGCGGCCGCCCGCGACTCGCGCTCGACGGGGTGCGGGAAGTGCCCCTGCGGCAGCTTGGACAAGCCGTCGTAGGCGCCCACCAGCCGCCCCGCCTGCTCGCCGCGGCCCAACTGGGCCAGGGCACGTGCGGCGGTCAGCAGCTGACTGAGAGTCAGGTGCGGGGCGACCGCCTCCGCCATCACATCGCGGGTCTTGACAATGGACTGCCGGACCTTGGCCAGCGACTCGGCGGACCGGCCGTCGACAACGTACGTCCAGGCCAGAATCCCCTCGACCATCCCCGCGAACAGCTGCGGCACCCGGTCGGCGAACTCGGCCTCCAGCGGCGTCAGCAGCTCCCTGGCCTGCTCGGCCAGCCCCTGCCGGGTGAGGAAGACGGCGTACTGGATGGCCGCGAAGTTGGGGCCGTCCCCTCCGATGTGGTCGGAGTCCTCGACGGCCTCCCGCATCAGCCGCTCGCCCTCGGCAGCCTGCTCCGGGCCGCCCAGCTCCACCAGCACCGAGCCGAGGCGGGACTTGAGCTGCGGTACCTGGCTGTGCGCACCCAGCTGCTCGGCCCGGGTGATGGCCAGCCGGCAGGACTCGGCGGCCCGGGCGAACTCCCCGCGCGCCGTGGCGGCTTCGGCCCGGCTGGAGAGCGCCTCGGCCTCTCCCCAGGCGTCCCCCACCCGGCGGAAGATCTCCAGGCTCTCCACCGCGTCCGCCGCCGACTGCTCCCAGGAGGCGGGCTGGTCGCTGGTCAGCTTGGCCCGCAGTTGCAGGGCGAAAGCCAGCTCCCACTCATAGCCCAGCTCGCGGCAGCCGGTCACGAAGGCGTCGGACAGCTCGGCCAGCTTCCCGAAGTCACCGGTCATGAACCAGGCGAAGAACCACATGCAGCCGGGAATCCGGCACACCTGCGGCATTCCGGGCGAGTAGACCTGGGTGATGTTGCGCAGCTCGGCCTGGCGTTCGGGGGTCTGGAACTTCTCGATTCCCTCGTCCGCGTCGGCCAGCGCCATCAGCCGCACCCCGCGCCTGGCCTCCCACAGCTGCTCCTCGTCCATCGGCGGCGGGTTCGCGGTGCACGACTCGTACAGCGGCCGTGCGGGGCGCGGTGGGGAGCCGAAGGGGTCGGGGCCGAGCCGGAGCACCGCCTGGGCCCAGGTGCGTACGTCACCGCGGTGGCCGCGCAGCTGCCAGAACCAGCCCATCGACAGGACCAGGCACAGCGCCTCGTGCTCGGCACGCGCGGCGACGGCCCGGCGCAGCGCGGTGCGGATGTTGTCGTGCTCGCGCTCCAGCCGGTCGAGCCACACCACCTGCCGGGGTCCGCGCAGCAGCGGGTCGGCGGTGCGGGCCAGCTCCCGGTAGACGGTCAGATGGCGGCGCTCGGCGTGCTCGCGTTCACCGGGCACCTCGTCCAGCTTCTCGGCCGCGTATTCCGCGACGGTCTCCAGCAGCCGGTAGCGCATCCCGGCCGTGTCCTCGCCGGGCACCGCCACCACCAGCGACTTGTCGACAAGCGAGCTGAGCAGCGCCGCCACGTCCCCGTCGGGCCCCTCGACCAGGTCCGCGCACACCTCCTCGGCCTGCTCCAGCTCGCAGCCGCCGGCGAAGACCGCCAGCCGCCGCAGCACTGCTCGCTCGGCAGCGTCCAGCAGCTCCCAGGACCAGTCGACCACCGCGCGCAGCGTCTGTTGCCGGGGCAGCACCGTACGGTTGCCGCTGGTCAGCAGCCGGAAGCGGTGGTCGAGGCGGCGGGCGAGCTGACCGGGGGTGAGCGAGCGCAACCGCGCTGCGGCCAGCTCGATGGCCAGCGGCAGCCCGTCGAGCCTGCGGCAGATCTCCGCGCACGCCTCCGGGTCGTCCTCTGTCCGGAAGCCGGGGCGCGCCGC
The DNA here is from genome assembly GCF_017676385.1 of Streptomyces spirodelae. Taxonomy (GTDB): domain Bacteria; phylum Actinomycetota; class Actinomycetes; order Streptomycetales; family Streptomycetaceae; genus Streptomyces; species Streptomyces spirodelae. Next base: position 358,650 of record NZ_JAFFZN010000002.1, on the reverse strand, counting down.
GGCGCCCCGCTCGGCCAGCAGCCGGAGCGCCACCGGGTCGGGCAGCGGCTCGACGGGCCGTACGAGCTCGCCGGGCACCCCGAGGGGCTCGCGGCTGGTCGCGAGTACGGTCACTCCGGGGCACTCCACCAGCAGCGTCTCCACGACCCGGGCCGCCGCGTCGATCAGGTGCTCGCAGTTGTCCAGCACCAGCAGCATCCGGCGGGTCGCGCAGCGCTCGGCGAGCTGGGCGAGGGGGTCGTTGAGGGTGGGGTCGGTGGCGGCACGCAGCCCCTCGGCGGTGGTGCCGGTCAGTACGGTCTCGCGCCCGCCGAGCGCGGTGAGCACCGCTTCGGCTGTCGCGCCCTGGTCGTCCGGGTCGCGTACGGCTGCCAGTTCGGCCACCCATACACCGTCCGCCCACTCCTCGTCGTACTCGGCACGTGCCCGGGCCGCGGCCTCCAGTGACAGCCGCGTCTTGCCGGCGCCGCCGGGCCCGGTGAGGGTGACCAGCCGCGCCGTCCCCAGTCGGCGGCTCAGCTGCCCCAGCTCCGCTTCCCGGCCCACGAACGAGTTCAGCCCGGCGCGGAGATTGCCCGCCGCCCGTCTGGGCGGCCGTCGCGCGGAGGGGTCCCGGGGGTTCTCCGCCGGGACCCGCGAGGGGGCTGCTACCGGCTCGGCGGCCAGCAACTCGGTGTGCAGGGCGCGCAGTTCCGGGCTCGGGTCGGTGCCGAGCTGCTCGGCGAGGCGGCCTCTGACCACGTCGTATGCTGCCAGCGCCTCGGCGGCGCGGCCCGCGTCCCGCAGGGCGCGCAACAGCAGCGCTTGCAGCGGCTCGTTCAGCGGGTGCTCGGCCGCGAGCTGTCGCACCGTGGGCAGAGCGGTTTCCGCGTGACCGAGGGCGAGTGCCGCCTCGGCCCGGTGGCGGCGCGCTGCCAGCAGGCGGTCGGCGGCCCGGACACCGGCGGCCCCTCCCCCGTCGGGAAGGTCGGCCAGCGCTGGGCCGCGCCACAGTGCGAGGGCGTCGTCGAGCAGGTCGGCGGCCTTGGCCGGGTCGCCGTCGGCAAGAGCCGCCGCACCCTCGGACGCCAGCCGCTCGAAGCGGTGCAGATCGATGTCCTCGCGCGCGGCCACCAGCCGGTAGCCGCCCTCGACGGAGCCGACCGCCTCCCGCCCCAGGGATCTGCGCAGCCGCCCGACGAGGGCCTGGAGCGCCGCCGTCTCGTCGGCGGGCGGGTCCTCCTGCTCGCCCCACACCCAGGAGACGAGCTCGCCGGTGTGCACGGCGCGGCCTCCCGCGAGGGCGAGCGCGGTCAGCAGCGCGCGCAGCCTGGCTCCGCCGATCGGCACGCTGGTGCCGTCCTCGCGGAAGGCTTGCGTGGTGCCCAGAACGCGGTAGAGGTAACGCACCCCCACATACTGCCACCGGCCCGGGGCCGTTCAGCCTCGGGCCGGTTCGGGCATCCTCGCCCCGCGCGGCTGCTCAGTCCGCACCCGCCGATCGCCGGCAGGCGTCACGCGATACGGGGCCGGGCGCCGGGTGGAGCGTCAGGCTTTGTAGCAGTGGGTGCCGCGGACCCACTTGGGGGTGTTGGCGTAGCCGGAGCTGCCGTGCTTGTTCACGCAGACCACCTTCTTGTGGTGGTGGTGACCCTTGCGGTTCTCGATGGTGAAGTGGCCACGGATGTGGCCGTGGCGAGGCGCGTTGATGGCGCGGCAGTGGCCGCTGCCGACGGCGGCCTTGCCGTGCTGCTCCAGCCGGTCGCAGACGTAACCGCGCTTGTGGTGGTGGCCGCCGCCCGGGCCGTCTCCGGCGACCGCAGCAACCGGCGCCATGCCGACCAGAGCGGTCGCCATCGCCGCGACCACCGTCAACGACCGTACGCGGCGGGTTGTTGCCGACTTCCTCATACTGTGTCCTTTCGCTGCCCCGGTCTGCTCCGCCCCCATCGGCGGGAATTCGGGGAATGTGCACTCGCACAGCATCAGGAGAGCAGGCGTATCGGCCTCCGGCGCAGATCCCCAGGGGAAGGTCACCCGTTGGGTGAGCCCACACCACCCTGTCGGTCGCATTCGCAGCGTTTCGGAAGCGGTCCGCCGCCCGTCGCGTCGCGCAAGGCGCGCAGCGCTACCCCGACCGCCGGGCGGCGCAGGAGGCAGTCGCGGGTGACGGCGAACAGGCGTCGGGTGGGGACAGGGTCCAGCGGACGCAGCACCACCCCGTCCGGCAGCTGCCCCCGCCCGAGCCGGGGCAGCAGCGCGATGCCCAGACCCGCCGCCACGAGGGCGATCTGGGTCTGGAACTCCGCGACGTAATGGGCGACATCCGGCTCCTGGCCGGCGCCGCGCAGTGTGGTGTGCAGCCAGTCGTGGCAGACGGTGCCGGGCGGCTGGCTGATCCAGCGCCGCCCGGCCAGGTCGGCCGTGCGCAGCGTGTCCCGCTCGGCGAGCGGATGCCCGGCCGGTACCAGTACCTCGCAGCGGTCCTCGCCCAGCCGGATGCTGCGTACCCCCTCGGGCGCGGGCATCGGCGCGATGTCCCAGTCGTGGGCGAGGGCCAGGTCGATCTCGCCCCTGGCGACCAGGCCCACCGACAGGTGCGGGTCGACCTCCGTCATCCGCAGGTCCAGTTCCGGGTGGGCGGCGGCGAGTTCGGCCAGCACCCCGGGCATCAGGCCGCGGGCGCCGCTGGGGAAGGCGGCGAGCCGCAGCCGGCCCGCGGGGCGGCCCTTGCGCTCCTCCAGTGCGACCTCGGCCTGCTCGGCCAGGTCGAGCATCTGACCGGCCGTGCGGACGAGCATCAGCGCGTCGTCCGTCAGCGCGATGCCGCGCCCCTGCCGCTCCAGCAGGGTGGTGCCGGTCTCCCGCTCCAGCTTGGCGATCTGCTGCGAGACGGCGGAGGGGGTGTAGCCGAGTGCCTGAGCGGCGCCGCCCACCGAGCCGTGCAGCTGGACGGCGTGCAGGGCCCGGAGCCTGGACAGATCGAGCATGGTCTGGGTGCCTCCCTCCGTGCGCGGGTGCTCCCACTGGGACTGTTCCCGCAAGAAAGTTCAGTATTGCTGAATCCAACCATGCACGAATCCGTGCTGGTGCTGAACAGTTCGGCCGGTGACGATCGGGACATGCGTCTGAGTCCTCTCCACTGCGCCCTCGCGGTGCTGGTTGCCGCCCTCTGGGGCGTCAACTTCGTCGTCATCGACATCGGGCTGCGGCACTTTCCGCCACTGCTCTTCTCCGGGCTGCGGTTCCTGATCGCCGCGCTGCCCGCCGTCTTCTTCGTCCGCCGTCCCCAGGTGGCGCTGCGCTGGGTCCTGGGAGTGGGACTGGCGCTGGGAGTCGCGAAGTTCGGGCTGCTGTTCCTCGGCATGCGGCAGGGCATGCCTGCCGGGCTCTCCTCGCTCGTCCTCCAGGTGCAGGCGGTCTTCACCGCCGCCTTCGCCGCCGTGGCGCTGGGCGAACGGCTCGGCCGCGTACGACTGGCGGGGATGGCCGTGGCGCTGTCCGGGATAGCGGTGGCCGCCGTCGGCCAGGGTGCCTCGGGGCCGCTGGGCGCCTTCCTCCTGGTGATCGCCGCCGCAGCGGCCTGGGGCGTGGCCAATGTGCTGACCCGCAAGGCCGCACCGCCGGACGCACTGTCGTGGATGGTGTGGGTCAGTCTCGTCCCGCCGCTTCCGCTGTTCGTCCTCTCGCTGCTGTTCGAGGGGCCGGACGCCGATCTCGCCGCGCTCCGCTCCGTCGATCTGGCAGGGCTGGGCGCCCTGTGCTTCGTCGCCTGGGCCGCCACCCTGTTCGGCTTCGGCGTATGGGGCTTTCTGCTGCGACGGTACGACGCCTCGTCCGTCGCACCCTTCACGCTGCTGGTACCGGTGTTCGGGATGACCTCAGCCGCACTGCTGCTCGGCGAGGGCATCACCACGCTGGACGCCCTCGCCGCCGCGCTGCTCATCGGGGGCGTCACGCTGGTCTCCCTGGTGGGCGGGCGCGGGGTGGGGAGGGAGCAGGGGCCGCCGCCCGCGCCCGCGACGGAGCCGGGAGCGGCACCTGTCGCGACCGGCTCACGGAGCTGACCGCGGCCGATACGCGCGACGGCGGCCGGGCCGACACGGACCAATGGCGCGCTCGCGTACCAACGGCCCGTATCGTGCGCGCGGTTCGCGGCGCATGCCAGGCTGCCGGTACGGTCTGGCCCCATGACCAGCGCAGCCACCCACCCGGACCACCACCGGATCAGCCCGGTCTTCCTCGGACTGGTCGCCGTCATGGCGCTCTCCGGCTGGGGGGTCTGGGCCGGCTGGGCCGACGTCACAGGCGTCGCCGTGTTCTTCTTCGTCGTCTCCGGCTGGATCGTCTCGCTGTGCCTGCACGAGTACGCACACGCGCGGTCCGCGCTCGGCGCGGGGGATGTGTCGGTGGGCGCGAAGGGGTATCTGACGCTGAACCCGCTGCACTACACCCATGCGATGCTCAGCATCGTGCTGCCGGTGATCTTCGTCATCCTCGGCGGCATCGGGCTGCCCGGCGGCGCCGTCTACATCGAACGCGGCCGGATCGCGGGGCGCTGGAAGCACAGCGTGATCTCGGCGGCGGGACCGCTGACGAATGCGCTGTTCGCGGCCGTGCTCACCGCGCCGTTCTGGCTCGACGCCATGCGTGACGTACCCGTCGCCTTCCGCAGCGCCCTCGCCTTCCTCGCGCTGCTCCAGGTGACGGCCGCGCTGCTGAACCTGCTGCCCGTGCCCGGGCTGGACGGCTTCGGCATCATCGAGCCCTGGCTGTCCCCGCGGGCCCGGCAGCAGGCGGAGCCCTTCGCCCCGTTCGGCCTGCTGATCGTCTTCGGCTGTCTGTGGATTCCGCAGGTCAACGAGGTCTTCTGGGATTTCGTCGACGGCCTGCTGCGCGGAATGAACGTCTCCGACTTCGAGACCTTCCTCGGTCTGGAGTACTTCCGCTTCTGGGAGGGCGAACCCCAGAACGTGCTGCTGCCGTAGGGCCGTCGAACGTTGGGGCGTGGGCCGCCGCTGATGCTGCCGGACCCTGTCTCGTCGCAGGGAGTGCGGGGCAGCGACCCGAGTCGCAACGTCCGACTACTCGGCACCCCGTGCCGTGCGGCGGCGGTGGTAGTACCAGGCCATGTTCGAGGTCAGGCCCGCCAGCAGGACCCAGACGATGCCGAGCCAGCTGCCGTTCGCGAAGGAGACCACGGCTGCGGCGACGGCGAGGACGCAGATGACGGTCGCGTAGAGGGCGAGGCCCTGCGGGATGCGGCGGGTGGGGGCTGACATGGCTCGGTCTCCAACGAGAGGACGGCGCGCCGGGGTGCGCGGGTGTGCACCGGCCATTCTCCCTCACCCCTCCCGGCCGGCCGCATTCCGGGCGGCGGCGCGGGCGGCGCGGCGCCCGTACCCGATGTCCGCCACGGCCACGGCCAGCGCGCCCGCGACGAAGCAGGCGGCCGTGAGCAGCCCGTAGTCCAGCGCTGTCGCCCAGTTGTGGCTGCTGGCCAGCCAGGCGAAGAAGACGGCGCCCACAGCGGCGATCCCGGCGGCGGAGCCGATCCGCTGGCCGGTCTGGATCACCCCGCCCGCGGCGCCGCCCTGGGCGACGGGCACCGAGCGCAGGGCGAGGGTCTGGTTGGGTGAGATGACCAGCCCCGAACCGAGCCCCGCGCAGAGCATGGGTGCGGTCAGGGCCCAGCCCACGCTGCTGTTCTGCACCTCGTGCACGGCCAGCGCCGCGCCGCCCAGCCCCAGCAGGACGAGCACCAGACCGGCGGCGATCAACGGCCTGCCCACCCGGGTGATGTACCGGCCGCCGACGGCCGACGAGATCGCGGAGCCGACGGCGAACGGGGTCAGCGTCAGCCCGGCCTGCAGCGCGGAGTAGCGCATCCCGTTCTGCAGGAAGAGGGTGAAGATGAAGAAGATCGTGGTGAATCCGGCGAAGTAGACCAGCCCCAGCAGCGTCCCGAGCGAGTAGGAGCGGTCCTGGAAGAGCCGCAGGTCCACCAGGGGTTCTTTGCCGCGCCGCTGGTAGATCCGCTCCCACCACACGAAGGCGACGATCAGCAGCGTCCCCAGAAGCACCAGCAGCCACTTGGCCTGGCCGTGCCACTGCCGCTCCTGCACCAGCGGCAGCAGCACGGCGAGCACGCCCGCACCCAGCAGCAGCACGCCGAACGGATCGAGCGTGTGGCGGTGCTCGGTGTCGCGCTCGGCGCAGGCGTGCGGCACCAGGCGAAGCGCGAGCAGGAAGGCGATGATGCCGATGGGCAGGTTGACGAAGAACACCCAGCGCCAGCCCTCGTCGGCGCCGAAGACCGCGATGAGCAGCCCGCCAAGCAGCGGGCCGACCGCGGTGGACAGGCCGATGGTGGAGCCGAGCATGCCGAATGCCTTGCCGCGCTCGGCGCCGCGGAAGAGTTGCTGGATCATGCCGGAGATCTGCGGCATCAGCAGTCCGCCGCCCACGCCCTGCACCAGTCTGGCCAGCACCAGCCATCCGGCGCCCTGGGCGAAGCCGCAGGCCATGGAGGCGACGGTGAACAGGGTCAGGCCGCCCAGGAAGGCGGTGCGCCTGCCGAGCGCGTCGCCGATCCGCCCCGAGGGGACGAGGACGAGTCCGAAGGTGAGGGCGTAGCCGGAGACCACCCAGGATAGGGCGGACTCCGAGGCACCCAGCCCTTTCTCGATGGCGGGCAGGGCGACGTTGACGATCGAGACGTCCAGCAGGGACATGAAGCCGACGATCAGGCAGACCGACAGCGCCTTCCAGCGCCGCGGGTCCGGCGTGTAGGCATGTTCGTCACTCGTCGTCCCGGCCCGTCCGGCGGCGGGTACGGGCTGCTGTGCCATCCGTGCCTCCTGGCGGGCGCGCGCCGCGTTGCCGGTCGCCGCTCCACCCATGATGTGCGGGGTGCGCGCGGCCCGCATGTCCGAGGGGCGGGGTGCCCACCGGCACGGACGGTTACACGGCGGCGCAGCTAGTCAAACTTGACTAGAGTGTCGGCATGGGAGAGACGACCACACCGATCCTGCCGTGCAGGACCCTCCAGCCCGTCCTCGACTTCTATCTCGCCCTCGGATTCGAGGTGACCTTCCAGCAGAAGAGCCCCAACCCGTACGCGGTGGTCCAGCGCGGCGGCGTGGAGCTGCACTTCTTCGGGATGAAGCAGTACGACCCCACCGCCTCGTACAGCACGTGCGCGATCCGGACCGACGACGTCGACGGACTGCACAGGTCCTTCCGCGCCGCGCTCAAGTCCGCGTACGGACGCGTCCCGACCCGGGGGCTGCCGCGGATAGGGCTGCTCAAGGACACCACGTATGGCGTGCGGCAGTTCCTGCTCACCGATCCGGGCGGCAACTGTCTGCGTATCGGGCAACCGACGAGCGACGACCCGCACCACCGGCCCGCGCCCAAGGAGACATTCGCGCGGGCCCTGCACCACGCCTCCCTCCTCGCCGACTCCAGGGAGGACCCGGCGGGCGCCGCGCGGATCATCGACCGGGCGCTGGGGCTGCACGACGAACAGCCCACACCCGAGCAGCGGTTCCGCCTCCTCGTGCTGCGCGCGGATGTCGCCGGACGCCTCGGCGACGAGGAGACGGCCACCCGGGCACTGACCGAGGCCACCGACGCCGCAGGCCGCCTCACCGCACCGGAGCGCGAGGCCGTACGCGACGACCTCGAACGGCTCGCGGAGTTGCAGCAGTAGCGCGAGCAACCGGCGCCGGCCCGGCGCCGCAGTCAGCCCCGCGCCTGGTCAGCGAGCCGGGTCGTCAGGTCCGTGAACCGCTCACGGGAGAGCCGCGTGAGATGCTCGCCGATGCTGACGACGAGGGCGATGTCGCCCTTCCCCGTCACCGGCAGCCGCACGGCGGCGACGTTCCCGCTGGAGGTGAGCAGGACCTCGCCGCGCCGGGCCCGCTGGGCCCGGCGCGCGTAGGCGAGGAGGTCGTCCATCGGGATCTCGGCGTCGTGCTGGATCTGGGGCAGCAGGACATTGACCGCGTGCCCCTTCCGGACGCCGACCGTGAAGAGGCGCAGCCGCTCCTCGCCCAGCCGGTAGCCGCAGTCGACGAGGGCGCCCTTCGACTGGGCCAGCGGTGAGTCGGCGCCGTCCGGGAGTTCGCCCTCGACGGAGCCTTCCTTGACCGCGCCGTCCACTCCGGCGGACCGCGCCGCGTCGGCCAGGTCGTAGCGGACGGGGCAGCTCGCGCCGGGCCCGTCGGCCATCCGCTCCACGGCCGCGACACTCAGCGGCGCGGGCCCGTGCCGGTCGCCCTTCCCGCCGTCGGACTCGCTGCCGCCCCCGCCCCGCTGCGAGCAGCTCGCGAGCACCGCCGCCACCACGACGGCGACCGTCCAGCCGCCGCCGGGGATCCTCCGCTCCCCCACCGTCCCCTACCTGCCGTCCGACTGCCGTCCCTGTCCCCGGATACCGGCCCGGTCCCTCAGATGTCGGTGAGGCGGACGCCCGCGTGTGCCTTGTAGCGCCGGTTGACGGAGATGAGGTTGGCGACCAGCGACTCCACCTGGTGCGCGTTGCGCAGCCGTCCGGCGAACACGCCGCGCATCCCGGGGATGCGGCCGGCCAGCGCCTGCACGATCTCGCAGTCGGCGCGCACCTCACCCAGCACCATCACGTCCGTCTCGATCTCCTCGACCTCCGGGTCGGAGAGCAGCACGGCGGACAGGTGGTGGAAGGCGGCCGTCACCCGCGACTCGGGCAGCAGGGCCGCCGCCTGCTCGGCGGCGCTGCCCTCCTCGGGCACCAGCGCGTAAGCACCCTTCTTGTCGAACCCCAGCGGGTTGACGCAGTCCACGACGAGCTTGCCCGCGAGCTCCTCGCGCAGCGACTCGATCGTCTTGGCGTGCCCCTCCCACGGAACAGCCACGATCACGATGTCGGACTCGCGGGCGCACTCTGCGTTGTCCGCGCCCCGCACCCCGTGCCCGATCTCCTCGGCCGCCTGCTGCGCCCGCTCGGCGGCACGCGACCCGATGGTCACGGCCATCCCGCTCCGCGCGAGCCGGTACGCCAGCCCCCGTCCCTGGTCCCCGGTCCCGCCGAGCACCCCGACACGCATCCCGGAGACGTCGGGCAACTCCCAGGGATCCTTCTTGGGCGCACGGCCATCGGCAGTCGTAGAGGCAACAGAAGTCATACGCCGCATCCTGCCATCCGACCCTGCACCACGCCGCCGTCACCCGACGTGAAGACGATCACTCCCTCATCGAGCGCATTCCGGGCGCCGCGAACGAATAGGCGATCATCCACCTTGGCAAGGCAGCTTCTTCTCGATCTGGACTGTGGCAACCTGAGCGAGCTTTCCGAATACCTTGTGGGCTCGATCGGGGTCGTCGTTGAGCGGTGTGTCGTTCGCATAGATGTCAACGAGGAACCTGGTGAACGACCTTTCGGGGTGTTTCTTGGGACGTGCACAATCTATTGCAGCAACCGCACCGGAGGACCAAGTCGCCACGTCATAACGACCAGGATACTTTCTCGACTCAGCTTCGGAGTCGTGCTCTTTGATCAGCTCACCCGGGGTGCTCGGCTCAACGGAATCATTCAGTTTCGCCCATCTTCCCATCACATACACTGAAACGTCGCCGTCCACGAAGTAATTGCAGCCTTGCGAGTCTCTCGGGTTTCCCCACTCCCAGTGCGGGTCCTTTTCTACCTCCTTTCCGGGACCGAAGAGCGGAGAGTAGTATCGCTTGGGAATGTCAAGTTCGCAGAGTTTTCGCGGAATCGCATAATCCCGCTCGGGAGACATGCCACAGGAAGAGCTGAGCAACAGCATAACGGACACCCAAAGAAAAGCGCGACCAGTTACACTTCCTCCTCCTCGACCCCTCTCATGACGGGCGACACCGCTACGAAGCCGGGCTGACATTTCCATGGGACCCAGCAGTGTGCGAGCCATCGTTGAACCAGACGAGGGCACCCTTCCGAGCGCCATCCTTGACCCCTTCCAGTATTTTCTCATCCAGCCCTTTCTCCCTGCCGAACCTCTCAGCCCAGTCCCGGGAAAAATCCACAACATTCTTTCGGGAATTTGTATATTCGTACCTACCTTTATCCTCTGCATTATCGGAGATTTGCGGAACATCTTTTTTGATCAACTTCATAATCGCTGTGTTGGCGTCCTCTTGCGCCCAGCCAACCGGCGTAGCTACATGCGCTTCGGGCCCCTGCTTAGCAAGCATGCTTCCCGTACCGATGCCGATGAACCTGTTCACCCAAGCATTCGCCTTATCAGCACGGTCGTTGAATTCCCTGGCATTACTGACTTTGTCCTCGTAGAGCGCATCCGCCTTGGCTTCGCTAAGTGCTCCAGAGACGTGTGCCCCGCCTGCTACCGCGTCATCTGTCAGACTTTGTGCGTCACTCCTGTCTGTCCCCGGCCCCATACCGTTGATCACGTCATGGAGATGTTCAAGGGTGTAGTTTTGCTGGGAAGCCTGGATGACGGCGTAGGCATGGGGATCGCGCCCCAATTTGTTCAAGAACCCCTCCAGGGCTCCGCTGTCGAAATTCGCAGCGGCGCCCTTCGCCTGGTATTCGTCGTCCCCTGTCACATTCCGTTGCACATCCGCAGGATAGTCGGCGATCAGCTCGCCGAGCATGCCTCTCATGTCGGCGAGATCTCCTTTCTTGTCTTCGTTCTCGGTGAGCGGATGTGTCTCTTCCCCGTCCACCGGTTTACCGAGAACGCGTACTGTCTCCTCCATCACACCGGCGTTTGCCTCCGAGTGGGCTGGAGTCTTCATCGGTGATGGGTCATCCGGAAGTCGACCAGTGGCCCCGGCTTTCAGCGCCGCCTTAAATCCTTCCCGAGCATCTTTATCGAGCGTGTCATTATTGTCGTACGCGTCAGTGTCCACGATCTCCCATTCTCGTTTCTTGGCGAGATATTCAAGGCGATCGTTCTTCTGCACCCCGTCTTTTGACAAATCTGCGTCCGAGGCTGAATCCAGATAGCCGGCAGCAGTGTCCGGGTCCTTGGACATGATCTTAAGCAGGCCATCGTAAGGGTCATTTTCGAAGCGGCCGTCATGCATTTCAGGAGGACCAGCGTGGGATGCCTTCTTGCCGAAGCCGGCGTGATCCCAAATGTTCGGATCTTTTTCCTCGGCCGCGCGAACGTCATCGCCCAAGTCATAAAGCATCTGCGGTGAATACCCATCACCGTGCTTCATCAGCGTCACCAGGCTCTGGTAACCACGACCATAGGTCGAAGCACCACCGACTCCTCCTGCTTCTTTCGATTCATTCGTCCACTTTTCCACGCCGGCCTTGCGCATTCTGTTGCGCCAGTCGTCATAGAAGGCCCCGTCCTTGCTGTGCAGCCAAGCGGAGTACCTCTTCCCGTACTCCGAGGAACCCAACTTAATCTTCTTGCCGTTTCCATCTCGAAATACGGGCACTTTGGTAGCTGTCGCCAGAGCGTTGGCGAGCGACTTCTCCATGCCGAGATACTGGTCCCCGTGAGCTTTATCAGATCGGTAGGCCAAAGCGTTCATCTGATTGGTGGCATCGATCAGACCTCGCGGCCCAAGAGAGTTGAGCATGGTGCGGGTGAATTGCTTGTCGTCGGCGTTCGCGCGCAGCATCACCTGGAGTTCGTGCCGTTCCCCAGCGCTCAGGCCGCCGCCGTCCTTCAAGGAGTCGAGGCGACCGGCAAGGTCGGCAGATCGGTGAGCGGCGTATTTCTCCACATCACCGACGGCCTTGCTGTTGAATCCACCTGACTCGCCTTTTCCGTCTTTGTCTCTCGCAGCCGCTTTAAGAGAGAGCATATTCTCGTAGTCGACGTCGTCGACATGTTTGACCGCCTCTTGGATGCGGCGATTCCATTTGGCTTCGGTGTCCATACGACTGGGGTCGCGGAGAGCCCCTTGTGCTTCCTCGTCCGTCATCTTGCTGGTGTCGAGGTTGCACTTGCCGTACGCGTCAACCTTCATGCCGCCTTCATGGATGGCTTGGTCGCGAACCTTCTTCAGATGGTTCCGTGCCTCGACCAGGCGCCCGTGGGCGTCGTCCAACAGTTTGGCGATCTTGTTCGCCTGGCTTTTCGCTGCGGACAGTTCGTGGAGCGTAATGTCCGATGAAATCCAGAAGGCTCCCGCGGATTCCCCGGCCCACCCCTTGACTCTCTTGCGCACGTGGTCGCGGTAGTTGTCCCGCAGCGTGCCGCAACGCTTGGCCATCGACCGCCAGTTCTTGGCCGTCTCAGTGAGTGCCGAGAAGTGGGCATTCATGATGTCGTGGTACGTCAGTTCCATGTCGGCCCGCCTCTCACAGGTCGTTGAGGCGGCTGCTGCTGGGCGGGGTCAGCAGGCTGTTGAAGTCGCGAACCCTATCAAGCTCTTGGTTCTGGAAAGCGACCTTTGTGGCGTTGAGGGCGTGCATCTCGCTTCTGAGACGGTTGGTGGCTTTCTTCCAAGCCGCGTCCCACCGCTCCAAGCAGAAGTCGAGTCCCTTTCTGGTGTCCCAGCCCCGCAGCTCGCCCGGCGTAGTGTTGCTGCTGCCGAACACACTGGTCGATGCCAGCACAGCCTGGCCGCCCTCGCGTACCGCAGCCGGACCGAGCTCCGTCTCGATGTAACCGGCAGCAGCACGCTTGTCAGCCGCCGAGACCGACAGGTCCGCTGCACCCTTCCCCTCGGCATTATTCGGTGTTCCATCGAGTCGCATACCGGCGGTTTCGCCCGAGCTGCTCCCCTGTTCTTTGAAGGACAACGCCTTCCCCCCTGCCATTTGGTGAACTCGATTCCCCCGTGCTCGTCACGCCGCAGTCTGTGTCTACGTGCGTGCGTACCGTAACAAGCCGAATACTTTACCGCCCGAGCGTTCGTCCAAGTCAACCGCCTGCGTCGGCCTACTGGGCAGAGCCAAGGTGCCGCTGTCTGGCTGCCTCGTACAGGGTCGCTGTGGCGGCGTTCGCGGCGTTGAGGGAGGAGGCGGAGCCCTGCATGGGGATGTGGACGGTGTGGTCGCAGCGGTTGCGCCAGGTGGTGCTCAGGCCCGTGGTCTCGTTGCCGACCAGGAGGAGGACGGGGCCGGTCAGATCGGCGTCGAACAGGGCCGTCTCACCGTGTTCGTCGGTGCCGACGACGGTGATGTCGTGGGCCGAGAGCCAGTCGTCGACCTGGCGCGGGGAGGGGACGCGGACGGCGGGGAGGGAGAAGAGGGAGCCGGTGGAGGCGCGGACGGACTTGGGGTCGTAGACATCGGCGGCGTGCCCGGTGACGATCAGCCCGTCGGCGCCGAAGGCGTCGGCGGAGCGGATGAGGGTGCCGATGTTGCCGGGGCTGGTGGGGCGGTCGAAGAGGACGCCGAGGAAGGCCGGGCCCACCGGGATGCGGTCCAGATCGTCCTGTGGCATCCGTACGACGGCGACCAGTTCGGCGTCGCCCTCCGTGCGCTCGCTCAGCTCGGCGAGCAGTTCGGGTGCCATGGCGACGCGCTCGCCGGGTGCGGGCGAGTCGAGCAGTTCGCGGGCCCAGCCGGAGAGCCGGCGGCCCTCGGCGTACAGAAGTGCTGTGATCGGCCAGCCGTGCTCGACGGCGAGCGTGATCGGCCGTACGCCCTGGACCAGGAACTCTCCGGCGCGCTGCCGCTTGGTGCGGTTGGTCAGGAGGGCCTGCCACTGCTGGAAGCGGGCGTTACGGGTGGTGATGCGCTGAAGGCGGGGCATCCGGTCGAGACTAGCGGGGATCAGACCAGGTCCGTGACCGGGATACGCCGGAAGGTGATCGTCTCGTAGGCGCTGTCGCCGCCGGTCTCGTAGAGGAGGCCGACGGTCTCCTGGTCGGCCCGGACCAGATCGGAGTACGCGGCCCGTCGCTCGTCCACGGTGTGGACCTCGCGCCAGGTGACGCCGCCGTCCGTGCTGGCGCGTACGGACATCCGGTACCGGGTGTCGGGGCGCGAGGGCGCGGAGAACAGCAGCACGTCGGGGTCGCGCAGCTGCAGCACCGATGCCTCGACAACGGGAGCTGTGAGGTTGGGCTGGGGGCCGAAGGGTGCGGTCAGGGTCTCGCCGCCGTCGGTGGAGCGGGCATCGGCGCGGTGTTCGGGCACCTCGGAGTCGTTGCGGGTGTTGAGGTAGACGGTGCCGTCGGTCAGTTCGGCGGCGGTGGTCTCGTTGACGTTGATCCGGCCGTCGGGGTTGTCGTCCACATAGCCGATCCGCCAGGTGGCGCCCCCGTCGTCGCTGAGGAGGTCGTGGCCGCCGTTGTAGCGGCCCTCGGTGCCGTCGTCGCCGGAGAGGGTGGGCGGCGTTGAGTGGTTGGCGGGGACCAGGACCCGTCCGGAGCTCAGCTGGAGGGCGTGGCCCGGGGTGGTGGCGTACCAGCGCCAGTCGGGGTGCTTGGCGGTGCCGGTGATCTCGCGGGGCGCGTCCCAGCCGAGGCCGTGGTCCTCGCTGAACTGCACCCATACGCGGCGCCCTTGCCCGGCGCCGACCTCGCCGCGCCGGATGCGCTCCTCGGTGGCGTCGGCCGCGCTGGTGACGAAGACGAGGAGGACGCGGCCGTCGTCGAGGACGACGGGCGCCGGGTTGCCGGCGGTGCCTTCGGCCGGGTCGTCGCCGGAGTCCCGGCCCCGGCGGCCGGCGCCCGCCGAGCCGCCCGCGCTGTCGCCGTAGCGGGCCACGGCGGCCAGGCGGCCCCAGCTGCGCCCTCCGTCCGTGGAACGTTTGAGGACGATGTCGATGGCCCCGCTGTCCTTGGCCGAGTCGACCCGGCCCTCGGCGAAGGCGAGCAGGGTGCCGTCGGCCGCGCGGACGACGGCGGGGATGCGGAAGCTGGCGTAGCCCTCGCTCCCGGCGCGGAACGGTACGGAGCTGACGTACTCGTGCGGCATCGAGTGATTCCCAACTGCCGGAGGTAGAACGTCCCTTGTCCTGGGGTGAACGGTAGGCAGCCCGCACAGAGCCGTCAAGAACGAGCGGCGCGGACAAGCCGCCGATCCGGGTGGCACAAAAGAGGCGGGGGTGTGCTGACTCTTCACCAGGCGGTGCACCATGTGGAGATCTTGAGACGAGTGGACCCTCAAGTGGCGGATGGCTGCACCGGCGTGTTTCGCTCTTCGAGCAGTCGGGCGGAACGACCGCTACCGGTTCCGAATTCGTCCGGTTTTCCGGGTGTGACCACGCCCGACTGATGAGCGCCCTGATCGGCATTTTCTGCCGCTCGGGGCGAGTCCCCCTCATAAACCCGAAAGCAATGAAGGGAAGCG
This sequence comes from Streptomyces spirodelae, assembly GCF_017676385.1. Classification (GTDB taxonomy): domain Bacteria; phylum Actinomycetota; class Actinomycetes; order Streptomycetales; family Streptomycetaceae; genus Streptomyces; species Streptomyces spirodelae. Next base: position 343,418 of record NZ_JAFFZN010000002.1, on the reverse strand, counting down.
CATTCATGCGTCACCAGATCGAGACCGCTGAGCTTGCCGACGCCGAGCTGGACGCCGTTGCCGGCGGCGTCGTGAGTGAGCAGCTCCACACTGTCGCCAACACCGTCGGCGGCGTCGAGGGCGTGGCCGGCGACATCGCCGGCGGCCTCGGCGTCCCCGGCATCGGCGTCGCCTCCGCGCAGACCCCGAGCGTCGGCGCCTCCGTCGGCGTCCAGTCCTGAGCATCTGCCAGGAATTCCGGTGTCGTCGACCGACTCTTCGAGTCATTGACTGACACCTTTCCCGTGTCCCTTCCGGGCTGCGCAAGAAAGCCCTTGGGCGATGGGTCGAGCATTAGCCCCGGAACTTTGTTCCGGGGCTTATGTGTTACGGTCGTGCGCCGTTGCCGCCACTTCGGTGACCGGCCGTAGAAACAACCGTGAAGGAAAGGTGTCGTGGAGTTCCGGCAAAAGGCGCTTGCCAAGCTGCAATCGCCCGAAGAACTCGACGTTCCGGTACGTTTCGCGCGGCCGCAGGGCCTTCTCGTACTCGTCGTCACTCTTGTGGTGATGGCTGCGGGTTCCGTCTGGGCCGTCACCGGCACGGTCTCCTCCAAACTCACCGCCGCCGGCGTCCTCACCCACACCCAGGGCAGCTACCTGCTGCAGAGCCCGGTCGCGGGCCAGGTGACCGCCGTGCACGCCAAGGCGGGGCAACTGGTGGAGAAGGACGCGCCGGTGCTGAGTGTGCGCACGGACCGCGGCGTACGCGCGGTACGCGCGGTGGCCCGCGGCAGGGTCACCTCGCTGGCTGCCGAGGTCGGCGCCGTGGTCACCACCGGAGCTGACGTGGCGACCGTCGAACGCGTCAAGAGCTCCGGCGACCCGCTGGTGGCCATGCTCTACGTCCCCGCGGACAGGGCGGCGACGGTGCCGGTGGGCGCCAAGGTCGACCTGACCGTCGGCTCCGTGCCCACGGACCGGTACGGGATGCTGCGCGGCACGGTGCGGGCCGTCGGACGGACCCCGCAGACCCGGCAGCAGATCAGCGGCTTCCTGGGAGACAAGGACTTGGCACAGCAGTTCACCCGCGAGGGCCGTCCGCTGGCCGTCCAGATACGGCTGAAGCGCTCCTCGGCGACGAAGTCGGGGTACGCCTGGTCCCGCGGCGGCGGTCCACCAGCGGCGCCCGACTCGACGACACCCGTCAGCGGCGCCGTCCATCTCGCCTCCCAGCGCCCCGTCGACTGGCTGCTGCCGTGAGCACACCGCAGCACGACCGGCCCCCGCACCAGCGGCAGCAGCGCCGCCGGCACGGCGGCCGCCAGGCACCCGCCCCGGGCGTACGGGCGCAGCGGCGCGGCGCCCCCGGCGGCAAGACCCGCACGGCCCCCGCCGGGAAGCCCCGCGCGGGCAGCGGCGCGAAGCCGCAGCCCCCGCGCCGCACCAGGAGCGTGCGCACCCCCTCGGTGCTCCAGATGGAGGCCGTCGAATGCGGTGCGGCCGCGCTCGCCATGGTGCTGGGCCACTACGGGCGGCACGTACCGCTGGAAGAGCTGCGCATCGCCTGCGGCATCTCCCGGGACGGCTCGCGGGCCAGCAGTCTGCTGAAGGCCGCGCGCGGCTACGGGCTGACGGCCAAGGGCATGCAGATGGAACCGGCCGGACTGGCCGAGGTGCGCGCGCCCGCCATCCTGTTCTGGGAGTTCAACCACTACGTCGTCTTCGACGGGATGGGCCGTCGCTTCGGTCGGCGCGGTGTGCACATCAACGACCCGGCGCGCGGGCGCAGGTTCGTCTCCATGGAGGAGTTCGACACCTCGTTCACCGGTGTGGTGCTGACCTTCGCACCGTCCGACGACTTCCGGCGCGGCGGCCGCAAGCCGAGCGTCACCGGCGCCCTCCCGGCGCGGCTGCGAGGCACCTCGGGCGCGATGCTGGCGGCGCTGGTGGCCAGCTTCCTGCTGGTCGTCGTCGGTGCCTCGGTGCCCGCACTGAGCCGCACCTACATCGACACCTTCGTCTTCGGCGGGCAGGACTCGCTGCTGGACGTGCTGTTCGCAGCGATGGGCGCCGCCGTCGTGCTCACCGGCACACTGACCGCGCTCCAGCAGGGCAATCTGCTGCGCGCCCGGCTGATCTCCTCCACCCTCAGCAGCGCCCGCTTCCTGCGGCATCTGCTGCGGCTGCCGGTCACCTTCTTCGCGCAGCGCAACCCGGCCGACCTGGTCCAGCGTCTGCAGTCCAACGACACGGTGGCCGAGACCCTGGCCAGGGACCTGGCGGCGGCGGGCGTGGACGCCGTGGTCGTCGTCGGCTACGCGGTGCTGCTGTGGACCTACGATCCGCAACTCACCCTCGTCGGCGTGGGGATCGCGCTGCTGAACGTGGTGGCGATGCGGGTGGTCGTCCGGCTGCGGGCCACCGGGACGCAGAAGCTGCGCGCCGACCGGGCCAAGCTCACCAACACCTCCTACAGCGGTCTCCAGCTCATCGAGACGATGAAGGCGACCGGCGGCGAGGCCGGTTACTTCCGCCGCTGGGCCGGCCAGCACGCCACCACGCTCGACACCCAGCAGCGGCTCGGGGTTCCCAGCGCCGCGCTGGCCGTGGTCGCGCCCACGCTGGCCACGCTCAACAGCGCCCTGATCCTGCTGATCGGCGGGATGCGCGCCGTGGAGGGCGCCATCACGGCGGGGCTGCTGGTCGCCTTCCAGGCGCTGGTCACCAGCTTCACCGCGCCCCTGACCCGGCTGAACTCGGTGGCGGGCCGCATCCAGGACTTCGCAGCCGACGTCGCCCGGCTCAAGGACGTGGAGGCATTCCCCGCCGACCCGCTCTACACCCGCCGCGAACCGGCCGCCAGCACCCGGCGGCTGGCCGGCCATGTGACGCTGGAGAACGTCACCTTCGGCTACAGCCCGCTGGACAAGCCGCTGCTGACGGGGCTGTCACTGGCCGTGGGTCCCGGGCAGCAGATCGCGCTGGTCGGCGGCTCGGGCAGCGGCAAGTCCACGGTCTCACGGCTGATCGCGGGCCTGTACACGCCGTGGGAGGGGATCATCCGGATCGACGGGCAGCGGCTGGAGGACCTGCCGCGCGGGGCGCTGGCCGCCTCCGTCTCGTTCGTCGACCAGGACGTGTTCCTCTTCGAGGGCACGGTGCGGGACAACGTGGCGCTGTGGGACCCCTCCCTCACCGACGACGCGGTCGAGGAGGCGCTGCGGGACGCCGCGCTGTACGAGGACGTGGCGCGCCGCCCCGGCGGTCTGCACAGCCGCGTCGAGCAGGACGGCCGCAACTTCTCCGGCGGCCAGCGGCAGCGGCTGGAGATCGCCAGGGCGCTGGTGCGGCACCCCAGCATCCTCGTACTGGACGAGGTGACCAGCGCGCTGGACGCCGAGACCGAGGCGGTCATCATCGACAACCTGCGGCGGCGCGGCTGCGCCTGTGTGGTGATCGCGCACCGGCTGAGCACCGTCCGGGACAGCGACGAGATCGTCGTGCTGGACCGCGGCAGCGTCGTGGAGCGGGGACGGCACGAACAACTGCTCGCGGCGCAGGGCGCGTACGCCCGCCTCGTCAAGGAGCACTGAGGTACTTGTATCCGACGGCAGACCCGCAGCACCACTCAGCGGCGCCCGACGTGGTGGTCGCGCACTTCGGCCGGCTCGGCGAAGCGGTGCAGCACACGCCCGGCAGCGGCCTGGCGCTGGAGGGGCCGCATGTGCTGTGGCTGGTGGCCGAGGGCGCGATGGACGTGTTCGCGGTGGACGTCGCCGGGCAGGGCCACTGGCACTTCCTGGGCCGGCTGGAGGCCGGCACGCTGCTCCTCGGCCCCGTCCAGGGACCGCGGCACACCCTGGTGGGCCGTCCGGTGCGCGGCGGGGTGCTGCGCCGGATACCCCTGATGGAGCTGTTCCACCAGTCCGCCGCGCAGGGCGGCTTCGGCGGGTACGGCACCGCGGACCCGTACGACACCGGGAGCCACACGGTGTACGAGACGGGCCGGTACCCGGCGTACGACACCGGCTCCTACCCCGCCTACGACACCGGCTCCTACCCCGCCTACGACACCGGCCAGTACCCGGCGTACGGCGGCCAAGCCGGGGCCTGGGAGCAGAGTGGTGGTGTGCTCGGGCCGCTGGAGGACGCGTTCGCGCGGGGTGTCGGGCGCGGCCTGCGCGTGCTGTTCGAGGCGCCGCTGGACGGGCAGCCGGGGCACGAGCCGCACGCGGACCAGCAGGCGCCCGCCACCGACGACGACATCCTGTGGATGCCCGTGGCGCCCGGCAGCGTACGGTACGGCAGCTCGACCGAACTGCTGATCGACGGTACGACCTGGCAGCTCATGGTCGACCAGCTCTCCCGGCTGCTGCTGACCCTGGACCGCTGGATCGACCGGCTGGAGCGCGCACACGAGGACCGTACGGCAGCCGGTATGGAGGCGGGCGAGAACGTCCGCGCCGAGGCCGACGAGGCGCTGCTCGCCGCGATCGACAAGTCGGCGGGCGGCAGTCGAGGCAGCCGGCAGACCGACGACAGCACGGTGGCCGTCTGCCGGGCGGTCGCCGAAGCGGCCGGAGTCACCCTGCGGCTGCCGCCCGAAGGACTCTCCTCCGACGACCGGATGGACCCGGTCGAACGCCTCGCCCTCACCTCGGGACTGCGCACCCGCGCGGTGAAGCTCTCCGGCGACTGGTGGAAGGAGAACACCGGTCCGCTGGTCGGCTTCCGGGCCGCGAGCGGCGCGCCCGTGGCACTGCTGTGGCGGCGCGGCCGGTACGAGGCGGTACAGCCCGGCAGCGGCAGCCGCTGGCGGCTCGGCAAGCAGAACGCGGCCACCCTCGCCGCCCGCGCCGTGATGTTCTACCGGCCGCTGCCCGAGAAGCCGCTGCCCGCACGCCGTCTGCTCCGCTTCGCGCTGCACGGCGCCCGCGGCGACCTGCTCACCCTGGTGCTGAGCGGGCTGGTCGCGATCGGCCTCGGCACGCTGGTGCCGGTGGCCACCGGGCAGGTGCTGGGCGAGTACGTGCCCCGCGCCGAGAAGGGCCTGATCGTGCAGGCAGCGGCGGCGCTGATGGGCACCGCGGTGATCGCGGCCGCATTCATGCTGCTGCAGAACACCGCGCTGCTGAGACTGGAAGGCCGCATCGAGGCCGGCCTCCAACCGGCCGTATGGGACCGGCTGCTGCGGCTGCCGACCCGGTTCTTCGCCGAACGCTCCACCGGGGAACTGGCCAGCGCCGCCATGGGCGTCAGCGCCATCCGGCGGGTGCTCTCGGGCATCAGCTCGATCGTCGTACAGTCCGGCACCATCGCCGCGGTCAATCTCGTGCTGCTGCTGGCCTACAGCGTGCAGCTCGCCCTCGCCGCGCTCGGTGTCCTCGCGGTGGTCGCGACCGTGTTCGCCGCCACGGGACTGTGGCAGCTGCGCTGGCAGCGCCGCCTGGTGAAGCTCAACAACAAGCTGAACAACCAGGCGTTCCAGACCCTGCGCGGCCTGCCGAAGCTGCGCGTGGCCGCGGCCGAGTCCTTCGCGTACGCGGCGTGGGCCAAGGAGTTCGCACGCAGCCGGGAACTCCAGCGCCGGGCCGGACGCATCCGCAATCTGAGCACCGTCGTCAACGCGGTCTATCTGCCGCTCGCCACGCTGCTGCTGTTCGTCCTGCTGAGCGGCCCGGCGCGGGGCGCGCTCTCCCCCAGCGGGTTCCTCACCTTCACCACGGCGATGACGATGCTGCTGACGTCGGTCACCCAGCTGACCAACGCGCTGATCTCCTGCGCCGCCGTGCTGCCGATGTACGAGCAGATCAAGCCGGTGCTGCACGAACTGCCAGAGGTGCGGGGCGGCAGCGTACAGCCGGGCACCCTGTCGGGAGCCGTCGAGGCGCGGGAGCTGACCTTCCGCTACTCCGAGGACGGGCCACTCGTCCTGGACGGCGTCTCCTTCCGCGCCGAGCCCGGCGAGTTCGTCGCCGTCGTCGGCGCCAGCGGCTGCGGCAAGTCGACGCTGCTGCGGCTGCTGATCGGCTTCGACCGGCCCACCTCGGGGGAGGTCCGCTACGACGGGCAGGATCTGGCGGCGCTCGACCAGTCGGCCGTACGCCGCCAGTGCGGCGTCGTCCTGCAGAACGCCCAGCCGCATGCCGGCTCCATCCTGGAGTGCATCTGCGGCGCCGAGACCTTCCCCCTGGACGAGGTGTGGGAAGCCGCCCGGATGGCCGGAGTCGCCGACGAGATCAAGGCCATGCCCATGGGACTGCACACCATGCTCTCCGACGGCGGCAGCACCGTATCCGGCGGCCAGCGGCAACGCCTGATGATCGCCCAGGCACTGGTACGCCGCCCCCGGCTGCTCTTCTTCGACGAGGCGACCAGCGCGCTCGACAACGAGACCCAGCGGGTGGTCACCGAGGCCACGAGTCAGCTGCGCGCCACCCGCATCGTGATCGCCCACCGGCTGTCCACCGTGCTGGACGCGGACCGCGTGCTCGTCATGGACCAGGGCCGCGTGGTCCAGGAGGGCACTCCGTCCGCCCTCCTCGCCGACCCGGGCGGCCTCTTCCACGAACTGGTCCGCCGCCAGCGGTAACCGCGGCGGACGTTGTGGTTGCGGACCGGACCTCGGCTTTTCCAGCGGATTCGGCGGCAACCTCGGCCCCTACGTTCCGCTCACCCCGCAGGGGGGGTCGTATCGTAGGGAGAAACGGTCAAACGAAAGGGCTACCGCCGTGCGCGAGGGGGCCGCCGTCAGGCGGGAGAGGGTGCTGGAGGCGGTCCGTACGCGCGGGGAGGTGCGGGTCACCCAACTCGCCGCGGAGCTCGGCGTCTCCGTCGTCACCCTGCGGCGGGACGTGGAAGAGCTGGCGCGGCGTGGGCAGTTGCGGCGGGGGCACGGGGTGGCGCGTTCCCTCTCTCCGGTGCCGGTACAGCACGACGCCTCGGCGCCGGCGGTGGGTCTGATCGTCCCGGAGAACCACTCGTATCTGTTCGAGGCGGTGCGCGGCGCCCGGGACGCGCTGGAGGCGGCGGGTGTGCGGATGTCCCTGCACATCGCCCCGCACCGGGCCGAAGCGGAGCGGGCGATGGCCCGGCAGGCGGTGCAGCAGGGGGTGCGGGGGCTGCTGGTGTCGCCGCGCTGGCAGACCGCAGCCAGCGCTGTGCGGGACGAGGAGTGGCTGGCCGAGCTGCCCGTGCCGACCGTCCTGATGGAGCGCCGGCCCGCGCCGGGCTCGCCCCTGCACGCCCATGACTCGGTGCGCAGCGACCACTGGTACGGCGCTCATCTGGCGCTGGACCACCTGGTGTCGCTGGGGCACCGCCGTATCGTGCTGGCGGCGCGGGACGACAGCCCGACGGCCCGCACGCTGCGCGCCGCGTTCGCGCAGATCGCGAGCGAGCGCGCGGAGGTGGCCGAGTGGGCCGTGGTGCTCAGCGCGGGCGTGCGGGACGGCGCGGACAACGACCTGGACGACGGCACGGCCGACGGCACGGACCGGCGCCCCGCGGCGCTGGTGGATCTGCCCGCTGTGCTGCGCGAGCACGGGGCGACAGCGGCCGTGCTGCACGCGGACGTGGACGCGCTGATGCTGGTTCAGCAATTGCGCGAACAAGGCTTGCGGGTGCCCGAGGACTGTTCGGTTGTGGCGTACGACGACGTGGTGGCGGCGCTGGGCAGTCCGCCGCTGACGGCAGTGGCACCGCCGAAGGAGGAGATCGGCCGGGCAGCTGCCGAGCTGCTGCTGCGCCGGCTGCGGCATCCCCGTGGTGAGGCGCCGGAGGCGGTGCGCAGGATCGAGCTGCTGCCCCAGCTGAAGGTGCGGGGCTCGACGGCTCGGGTCGCCTCGGCGGTCCCTCGGACGGCCCCGGAGGCGGCCTCCGAGGCAGAGGCGGAGGGCGCCGCCGGGTAGCGGGCCGAGGGCCCCGGTCGTGCAGGGGAGCAGCCAACTCCCGGACTCGAACGATCGTTTGACCGCTTTATTTTCTCCTGATCGATCCATTGACCCTCTTCGTTCGAGCGCTCAGGATGCGGATGTCCCCCTCCTCCCACGAAGGAGGCCCCCACCGTGCACCGCCGTATCCCGCGGTTCGCCCGCACCGCCCTGACCGCCCTGGCCGCATTCCCGCTCCTGCTGACCACCGCCTGCACCGGCGACGGTTCGGCGGCGGCCGGGGCCGCGGCGGGAAGGCCGGGCAAGGGCCCCGTCCACATCACGTTCTGGTCCGCGCTGCGCGGCAGTCAGGAGGTGGTGGACGCCTACAACAAGAGCCAGAGCCGCGTCCACGTCGACTTCCAGCAGATCCCCTCCGGCAACCAGGGCGGGTACGCGAAGCTGAGCAACGCGGCCCGCGCAGGCAACGCGCCCGACGTCGCCACCCTGGAGTACCCGCAGGTACCCGGGTTCGCCATCGACGGGGTGGCCCGCGACATCACGCCCCTGGTCGGCGAGCGCCTGCGGAAGAAGCTGCTGCCGCAGGCGCTGGCGCTCACCACGTTCGAAGGCCGCACGTTCAGCGTGCCGTTGGACGTGGAGCCGATGGTCTTCCTCTACCGCCAGGACCTGTTCGAGAGGTACGACATCGCCGTACCGCGCACCTGGTCGCAGTTCGAGCGGGCGGCGCGGAAGATCAAGCGCGCGGCGCCCGGCTCGCGTATCGCCACCTTCCCCACCGACGGCGGCACCCAGCTGGCGGGCTGGGCCTGGCAGGCGGGGGCGCGCTGGTTCGACACCCGCGGCGGGACCTGGACGGTCTCCATGACGGACAAGCCCACCAGGAAGGTGGCGGCGTACTGGCAGCGGCTGATCGACGAGAAGCTGGTCTTCGTCAACTCGGTCGACACCCAGGAGGGTTCGGCGCAGGTCGGCAGGGGCGCGGTGTTCGGCAAGCTGGCCGGTGCCTGGGACGCGGGCGGGACGATGTCCTCCCAGCCGGGCCAGAGAGGCAAGTGGCGGGTGGCTCCGATGCCCCGGTGGGACCTGGCGCGCCCGCGCGTCGGCACCCACGGCGGCTCCACGTTCGCCGTCACCAAGGACAGCCAACACCCCAAGGAGGCCATGGACTTCATCGAGTGGCAGGTCTCCAGCCCCGAGTCGCTCAAGGCCCGGCTCTCCAGCGGGACGAGCAGCGCGTATCCGGCGGCCACCGGGCTGGTTCCCGTCGCCCGGAAGGCGATGGACACCAGCTACTTCGGCGGCCAGGACATCTACCCCCTCTTCCGGCGGGAGGCCGAGCGCATCTCCGGGCAGTGGAAGTGGGGTCCGCGGATGACGGCCACGCTCAAGACCGTCCAGGACCGGCTGGCGCGGGTGGGCGAGGGGCGGGGCACCGTGCTGGACGCGCTGCGCGCGGGCCAGCGGGGGACGATGCCTGATCTGAAGTCCCTCGGGCTGAACGCGCGGGAGGGCTCCCGATGACCACGACCACCACCACGCAGACCGGCGCGGCAGGCGCGCCCGGCCGGGCGGGGGCCGGCGCCCGTCCGGCCGCCGTCCCGCGGAGCGGGGCGCCGGACACCGCGCGGCGGCGCAGACTGGGCGCCTGTGCGGCGCTGATGACCCCGTTCTTCGTCCTGCTGGTCGTCGTCTTCCTGGTTCCGGTGGGCGGCGCGGTGTGGCTGAGCTTCTTCAGCGACGACCAGCCGGGGCTCGGTTTCGGCCCCGAGCGCACCGTCTTCGCCGGGCTGCGCAGCTACCGGGCCGTACTGTCCGACCCCACCTTCCTGGCAGGGCTGGGGACGACGGCGCTCTACTGTCTCGTCTACATCCCGCTGATGGTGCTGCTGGCCCTCGCGCTGGCGCTGCTCCTGGACTCGGGCGCGGTGCGGCTGCGGCGTACGGCGCAGCTGGGGCTGTTCCTGCCGCACGCGGTGCCGGGCCTGATCGCCGCCGTCATCTGGCTGTATCTGTACACGCCGGGGCTCAGCCCGGTCGTCGAGGCGCTGGCCGAGGCCGACATCACCGTCGACTTCCTCGGCGTGGACACCGTGCTGCCGTCCATCGTGAACGTCGCGATGTGGAGCAATCTCGGCTACAACGTCGTCATCTTCTACGCCGCCTTGCAGGCAGTGCCGCGGGAGCTGACGGAGGCCGCGCTGGTGGACGGCGCGGGTCCGGTCCGTACGGCGCTGCAGATCAAGGTGCCACTGGTGCGTGCCTCCGGGGTGATGGTCGCGATGTTCACGCTGATCTGGTCGCTGCAGCTGTTCACCGAGCCGATGCTGCTCAGCCAGGCCACACCGATCGTCGGCAGCCGCTTCACGCCGAACATGTACATCTACGACGCCGCCTTCACCCGCAACAACTACGGCCTGGCCGCGGCCGCCTCGGTGGTGCTGCTCGCCGTCACCGTCGCGCTGTCCTACGGGCTGAGCCGGTGGAGCAACCGCACGGGCGCGGCACACGCCGCTCAGGAGGGTTCCCGATGAGCGGCTTCGCTCCGCCGCGCGCGGCGCGGCCCCGGCTGCTGGGCCGGACCGCCGTCAACGCCGTCGTGGGCCTGTCCGTCCTCTACACCCTGCTGCCGGTGCTGTGGCTTGTGCTGGCAGCCGCCAAGAACCGGGACGCGCTCTTCAGCAGCGATCTGCTCTCGCTCGGCGACTTCTCCCTCGCCGACAACATCTCGACGCTGTTCGCCACCCAGGACGGCATCTACGGGCGCTGGTACGTCAACAGTCTGCTGTACGCCGTGCTGGGTGCGGCGCTGGGCTCCATGGTGAGCGTCGCGTGCGGGTACGCCTTCGACAAGTACCGCTTCCGCGGCAAGGAGAAGCTGTTCGGGCTGGTGCTCGCGGGCGTCATGGTGCCGCCCACCGTGCTGGCGCTCCCGCTGTATCTGATGGCCTCCGAGGTGGGAGTGGTCAACACCTTCTGGTCGGTGTTCATCCCCGTGCTGTTCAACCCGTTCGGGGTGTATCTGGGGCGGGTCTTCAGCCAGGGCTACGTACCCGACGAGGTGCTGGAGGCCGCCCGGGTGGACGGCGCGGGCGAGCTGGCTTCCTACTTCCGGGTGGCGCTGCGGATGCTGGGCCCCGGCGTGGTGACGGTGTTCCTCTTCCAGCTCACCGCGATCTGGAACAACTTCTTCCTGCCCATGGTGATGCTGTCCGACCAGTCGCTCTTCCCAGTCAGCCTGGGGCTGTACATCTGGAACAGCTCCGCCGTCGTGACGCCCGACTACTACCCCGTCGTCATCACCGGCTCGCTGCTCGCCGTCCTCCCGCTGATCGTCGCCTTCGTACTGCTGCAGCGCTACTGGAAGTCGGGCCTGACAGCGGGCAGCGTGAAGTGAGCCGGTCCGTACCACGCACACGCATCCACACCACCAGGAGCCGAATGCCCCGCAGCAAGCCTCTCGCCGCCCTCGCCATGGACGTCCGCGCTGCGGACGCCGTCCTGAAGCCCGCCGTACGGCGCCGCCTCGCCGAAGTGGTCGAGCTCACCGAGCCGGTACTGTCCGACTTCACCTGCCAGGCCGCCGGCAGAGTCCTGCCCCAGGTGGAGCTGCTCATCACCGGCTGGGGCTGCCCGCCGCTGGACGAGGCCGCGCTCGCACGGGCCCCTCGGCTGCGTGCCGTCGCGCACACGGCGGGCAGCGTGCGGGGGCACCTCACCCCCGCTTGCTGGGCACGCGGTATCGAGGTCTCCACGGCGGCGGCCGCCAACGCGGCACCTGTCGCCGAGTACACGCTGGCCATGGTCCTGCTGGCGAACAAGCGGGTGCTGCCGGTGGCCCGCGCCTACCAGCGGCAGCGCAGCCGTACGGACTGGCTCTTCCCCGATCCGCAGCTGGGCAACTACCGCCGCACCGTGGGCATTGTGAGCGCTTCCCTGATCGGCCGCCGCGTCATCGAGCTGCTGGCCGCGCACGATCTGCGGGTGCTGCTGTACGACCCGTACGTGGACGCGGCCCGGGCGGCGGAGCTCGGTGCGGCCAAGGTCGAGTTGGCCGAGCTGTTCGCGTCGTCGGACGTGGTGAGCGTGCACACCCCGCTGCTGCCCGAAACGCGCGGGCTGGTGAGCGGCGAGCTGCTCGCCCTGCTGCGGGACGGCGGCACGCTGATCAACACCGCGCGCGGCGCGGTCGTCGACCAGGAGGCGCTCACCAAGGAGCTGCTCGACGGCCGTGTCCACGCGGTGCTGGACGTCACGGAGCCCGAGGTGCTGCCCGCCGGCCATCCGCTGTGGGACTGCGAGAACGCGCTGCTCACCCCGCACCTGGCCGGCTCGCAGGGCAACGAGCTGGACCGGCTGGCGGAGCTGACCCTCGACGAGGTGCGCCGCTGGGCGGCCGGTGAGGGCTTCGCCCATGCCGTACACCCCGAGCGGAAGGAGCTGTTGGCGTGAGAGAGCACAGCGCCGCAGGCGGCCCCGGCGTCCTCGGCATACCGGAGCCCGACCACGTACGCAGCCCCCGGACCGGCTACACCCGCGCCCACTGGGAGGCCGCCGCCGACGGGCTGCTGCGCGCCGCGTGGCGCTGGGCCACCCCGCACGGCGCGCTGCTGGACCTGCCCGGGCGTGCCTCCCGCTCCGGCACCCGCTCGGACGGGCTCGAAGGGTACGCGCGCACCTTCCTGGCCGCCGCCTTCCGTACGGCCGGTGCCTCAGGTGCCGATCCGGCGGGGCTGCTGGAGCGCTACGCGGACGGGCTGACGGCCGGCACCCGCACCCCGGGGCGGGATGACGCCGAGTCCTGGCCGCTGATCGGCGACTACACCACGGCCGGGCAGCCGATGGTGGAGGCCGCGTCCGTGGCGCTGGCACTGCGGCTCACCCGGCCGTGGCTGTGGGACCGGCTGGACGACGACACCCGGGCCAGGGCCGAGGAGTGGCTGCGCGGCGCGCTGCGGCACACCCCGGCGCCGAACAACTGGTATCTCTTCCCGCTCGGTGTCGCGGGCTTCCTGGAGTCGGCCGGGCGCGGTGACGCCGAGACGCGGGCGGCGATCGAGCGGGGGCTGGAGCTGCTGGAGTGCTGGTGGCGCGGCGAGGGATGGTATGCCGACGGTGACGGCCGCGCCTTCGACCACTACAACGGCTGGGCGCTGCACCTCTATCCGCTGCTGCACGCCCATCTCGCGGGCGACGAGGCGCTGTCGGCCCGCTACGGGCCCCGGCTGCGCGAGCACCTCGCGGGCTACGCGCCGACGTTCGGCGGTGACGGAGCCCCGCTCCACTTCGGCCGCTCGCTCACCTACCGCTTCGCCGCGTGCGCGGCGGTCGGGCTCGGCGCGGTGACCGGGTACACGCCACTGGCGCCCGGCGTCTCCCGGCGGCTGCTGAGCGGCACGCTGCGCTATTTCCTGGAGCGGGGCGCCGTCGACGCCGACGGTCTGCTGACCCTCGGCTGGCACGGCCCGCACGACGCGACGCTGCAGACGTACTCGGGACCGGCTTCCCCGTACTGGGCTTCGAAGGGGTTCGTGGCGCTGCTCGTACCGTCCGAGGACCCGCTGTGGACGGCGACCGAGGAGGCCGCGCCGAGCGAGGGGCCCGACCGGGCGCTGGCCCTGACCGCGCCGGGGCTGCTGGTCCACAGCACCGGCGGCGACGGTCTTGTGCGGCTGCACAACCACGGCAGCGACACCCTACGGCCCTGGCAGGCCGAGGTCTTCGAGGAAGAGGACCCGCTGTACGCGCGCTTCGCGTACTCCACAGCCACGGGACCCACAGCCCGCGGCAACCCGCCCGACAACCACCTGGCGCTCCGGCTCACGGGCCGGCCCGGCGCACCGGCGGCCTGGAGCGTACGGCGGCGGGTGCACCCGCTGGGGGCAGCCTCGGCCCCGGACGGGGAGTGGGGCTGGGCGGCGTCCTGGCACCGGCCCGTCTTCCCCGCTGCCGTACCGGCGCCGCCGTCGCTGCGGGTGGAGAGCGTGACGGTGGTGTGCGGGCGCTGGGAGGTGCGGGCGCACCGGGTGGTGGGCGCACCCGCCGGTACCCGCGTACGGCTGACCGGCTGGGCGGCCGGCGAGGACCTGGCGGCGGAGCTGGTACCGCTGCACGGCCTGGCGGCCACCGACCCGCTGCGGGCCCCGCACGGGACCGCGTACGCGCGGTGGGTGCGCCTCCCGGCGGTGGAGGGAGAGGTGAGCGGTACGGGGGTGTACGTGGCGGCAGCTGCGCTGGGGGGCGGCGCCGGGCGCGAGGGCGGGCGCGACGGCGGGCGCGATGCAGTGCGTGACGCAGCGCGGCCCGCAGTGGGTGACGCAGCACGTGACGCAGCACGTGACACCGCGCGTGACGCAGCGCCCAGGGTCACCGTGTCCGAGGGCGCGGAGCAGGCCGTGGTGATCGAGTGGGGCGGCGGGGCGGGCCGCAGGGTGCGGGTCGCGTTCGATCCGCTGACGGTCGAGCAGCCGGCGGGCGACTGAGGGGCCCGGGTGGCTTCGGGGAGGGCCGAGCCGGGGCCCGGGGACCGAAATCCGGTTGCCGTCCTCCGGGGGCGGCGGAAGGATGCCCCCTCGTGCTTCCGGACCTCTCCCCCTGGCGGGAATCACGCGACTTCCGCACTCTGTGGACCGCGGGACTGATCACCACCTTCGGCAGCTTCCTCACCTTCGTGGCGCTGCCCCTCCAGGTCAAGGAACTGACCGGCTCGGCGGCCGCCGTGGGCGCGCTGGGGGCCGTGGAGCTGGTGCCGATGATCGTCTTCGGGCTCTACGGCGGGGCGCTCGCCGACGCCTTCGACCGGCGCACCCTGATCCTGGGCAGCGAGGCCGCGCTGAGCGTGGTGGCGCTGGGTCTGCTGCTCAACACGCTGCTGCCGCACCCGATGGTGTGGCCGCTCTACCTCGCCGCGGCACTCAGCAGCGCCCTGAGCGGTATCCAGCAGCCCGCGCTGGCCGCGGTGCTGCCGAGGATCGTCGAGCACCGGCACCTGAGTGCCGCTGCGGCGCTCAACTCGCTGCGCTGGCAGGTGGGCGGCGTGGCCGGACCAGCGCTCGCGGGCTTCCTGATCGCCTACGCGGGGCTGGAGACCGCCTACGCGCTCGACCTGGCCACCTATGTGCTCTCGCTGCTGCTGGCGGTGCGGCTCGCGCCCTCGCCGCCCGCGCACGACGCGGCGAAACCCTCACTGCGCGGCATCTGGGAGGGTGCGCGGTACGCGATCGGCCGCAAGGACCTGCTGGGCACCTACGCGGTGGATGTCGTGGCGATGCTGTTCGCGTTCCCGCTCGCCCTCTTCCCCTTCCTGGCCGACCAGTTGGAGGCCCAGTGGTCGCTGGGGCTGATGTATGCGGCGCTGCCGTTCGGCTCGATGCTGGTGAGCGCCACCAGCGGCTGGACCTCGGGGGTGCACCGGCACGGACTGGCGGTGCTGCTGGCCGCCGCGGGCTGGGGCGCCGCGATGACGGTGGCCGGGGTGGTGGGGAACGTGTGGCTGGTGCTGTTCTTCCTCGTGCTGTCCGGAGCCTTCGACATGATCAGCGGGATCTTCCGATCCACGATGTGGAACCAGACCATCCCGGACGAGCTGCGCGGCAGGCTGGCCGGGATCGAGCTGCTGTCCTTCTCGGCCGGGCCGCAGCTGGGACAGGTCCGCTCGGGATCGGTGGCCTCGCTCACCTCCGTCCGTACCTCCGTGTGGTCGGGCGGCCTGGCGTGTGTGGCGTGCGTGGCGCTGCTGGCGGCGGCCCTGCCGAAGCTGCTGGCGTACGACGCGCGCACCAGCGAGCACGCGCGTGCGGTGCGGGAGGCCAGGGAGGGGTAGCCGGCCCCCCGCGCCCGGCCCGCCGCAGGCGGGTCAGTCGCCGCTCGCGGCGGTGGTACCGCCCCCGGGGTCGCCGCGCTCATGCCAGCGCGGATCGTTCTCCCACTCGGAGGTGCGCTCCCGCGCCGTCTCCAGCGCCCGGGCCGCCTCCTCGCGGCTGGCGTAGGGGCCCATCCGGTTCTTGCCCGCCGACTGGGGGCCCTCCTCCACGGTGCCCGTCTCGACGTTGAAGAACCACTCTCCGGGTTTGCCGACCGTCTTGCGCTTGAACAGAGCCATACGGACATCGTCCCGCACCGGTCCACCGGACGCAGCCCCGCGGAGGGCCCGCGAAGTGCCCTCGCGAGAGTGCCCGGCGGAGCGTCACCGCGAAGGGTCCCCGCGGCCGGAGGGGAGCCCGGGGCCCGGATTAGACTCGCAGACATGTCTGGCCAGTCACTCCTCGTCCCCGGCACGATCTCCCCGCCGCGCGCCGTGCCCGCCTCGATCCCGCGCCCCGAGTACGTCGGCAAGCCCGCGCCCACCCCGTACGAGGGGCCCGAGGTGCAGGACGCCGAAACGATCGAGAAGATGCGCGTCGCCGGGCGGATCGCCGCGCGCGCCATGGAAGAGGCCGCAGGGCACATCGCCCCCGGCGTCACCACCGACAAGCTGGACGAGGTGGCGCACCAGTACATGATCGACCACGGTGCCTACCCCTCCACGCTGGGCTACCGCGAGTTCCCCAAGTCGCTGTGCACCTCCGTCAACGAGGTGATCTGCCACGGCATCCCCGACTCCACGGTGCTGCGCGACGGCGACATCGTGAACCTGGACGTGACGGCGTACATCGACGGCGTGCACGGCGACAACAACGCCACCTATCTGTGCGGGGACGTGGACGAGGAGTCACGGCTGCTGGTGGAGCGGACGCGCGAGGCGCTGAACCGCGCGATCAAGGCCGTCAAGCCGGGCCGGCAGCTCAACATCGTCGGCCGCGTGATCGAGTCGTACGCGAAACGATTCGGCTACGGCGTGGTGCGCGACTTCACCGGGCACGGCATCAACACCTCGTTCCACTCCGGGCTGATCGTTCCGCACTACGACGACCCGCGTGCCACCACCGTGATGAAGCCGGGGATGACCTTCACCATCGAGCCGATGCTGACGCTGGGCACCTACGAGTGGGACATGTGGGAGGACGGCTGGACGGTCGTCACCAAGGACCGCAAGCGCACCGCGCAGTTCGAGCACACGCTGGTGGTGACGGACAGCGGCGCCGAGATCCTGACGCTTCCCTAGCGGCTCGGCGCTTCCCCAGCGGCTCAGCGGGGTACGGGTTTTCCGACAGGGTGTCGGCAAATGCTTGACTTAGGTAAGCCTAAGTAGCAGGATCGCACCGTGTCGGAGCCCCGCACGCCCCTGTCGTCCACCCTGGGAGCCAGTCTTGCCGTCTGCCGCATCCCCCTCGCAGGACACCTCGACGGACCACACCACGGCCTTCTCCATACTGATCCGCACCGCGTCGCACCAGCAGCACACCGAGGCCGAGAACTCCTCCTTCATGAGCGAGATGCTCGGCGGCAGGCTCGGGGTGGAGGCATACACCCGCTACACCGAGCAGCTCTGGTTCATCTACAGCGCGCTCGAAGGGGCCGCCGACGACCTGGCACCCGACCCGGTGGCCGGCCCCTTCGTCCGCGGCGAGCTCTTCCGGCTGCCCGCGCTGGAGCAAGACCTCGCACACCTGCACGGCGGCTCGGCCGACTGGCGCGCAGGCGTCGCGCCCCTGCCCGCCACGGCCGCATACGCGGACCGGATCGCCGAGGTCGCCCGCACCTGGCCCGGCGGCTATGTCGCCCACCACTACACCCGCTACCTCGGCGACCTCTCCGGCGGCCAGGTCATCCGCGGCACCGCCGAGAAGACCTGGGGCTTCACCCGCAAGGGAGACGGCGTCCGGTTCTACGTCTTCGACGCCATCGACAATCCCGCCGCCTTCAAACGCGAGTACCGCGCCCTGCTGGACGCGCTCCCCTGCGACGAGCTGGAAAAGCGCCGCATCGTGGAAGAGTGCAAGCACGCTTTCGCTTTGAACACAGCCGTCTTCCAAGAACTGGGCGCCCATTTCCGCCTGACCGCCTGAGGCCCGCTCTTCCCCGGAGAGGGCGGCCCTCGGTGAGGCGTGCAGCTTGCCCAGGCGCAGGTCGCGGAGCTGGGCCACCGACATCTTCTCCGTTTCGGCCATGTCCTCGTCTCCCCCCGTTGGCCGCCTACTTGATCCGGTCGTCGAGCGTCGCGATGGACGACATGGCCGTGGTGATGTCGTCTTCGTCCTTGCCGTGGGCCGCGCGGGTGTAGTCGAGGTGGTTGGAGATCTGGCCACAGGCGTCCTCGACCGTCTTGAGCTTGGTGTCCCAGGCGTCGCACAGCTCACTGAGGGCCTGGCCCATGTCGCAGCCGTCGTGCGAGAGCGATCCGGCCGCCTCGTAGGACGCGGTGCGCGCGCTTTCCGTCGACGGTGAGCCGGTGGCGCAGGCCGGAGGCCGCCCGGCAGAAAATCCTTTGCCGTCACGGGTGCCGGGCGGCCCACAATGACGTGCGGGGAAGCCCGGTGACAGGGGGGCGGACTTCCCTTCTCATCGCCTCGATTTCATCGACGTTCCGTTACGGGGGAGTTGAACGACCATGGCTCATGTGGAGATGCCCGGCGCCCGGGTGCCGATCCGGATGTGGGCGGACCCGGGCACTGTGGAGGACGCGGCGCTGCGGCAGCTCCAGAACGTCGCGACGCTGCCCTGGATCAAGGGCCTCGCGGTGATGCCCGACGTGCACTACGGGAAGGGCGCGACGGTCGGCTCCGTGATCGCGATGCACGGTGCGGTCTGCCCGGCGGCCGTGGGCGTGGACATCGGGTGCGGGATGTCGGCGGTGCGTACGTCGCTGACGGCGAGCCAGCTGCCCGGCGACCTGTCCCGGCTCCGGTCGCGGATCGAGCAGGCCATCCCGGTGGGGCGCGGGATGCACGACGAGCCGGTGGAGCCGGGCGCTGTGCACGGGCTGCCGACCTCGGGCTGGGACGACTTCTGGGCGCGCTTCGGCGGTGTCGCCGAGTCGGTGCGGTTCCGGCAGGAGCGGGCCACCAAGCAGATGGGCACGCTGGGCGGGGGCAACCACTTCATCGAGGTGTGCCTGGACACCACGGACCGGGTGTGGCTGATGCTGCACTCCGGTTCGCGGAACATCGGCAAGGAGCTCGCGGACTTCCACATCGGCGAGGCGCAGAAGCTGCCGCACAACCAGGGCCTGGTCGACCGGGACCTGGCCGTCTTCGTCAAGGACACCCCGCAGATGGCGGCCTACCGGCACGACCTGTTCTGGGCGCAGGAGTACGCCAAGTACAACCGGGCGCTGATGATGGGGCTGCTCAAGGACGTGGTGCGCAAGGAGTTCAAGAAGGCGAAGCCGGTCTTCGAGGAGACCATCTCCTGCCACCACAACTATGTGGCGGAGGAGCGGTACGACGGCCTGGACCTGCTCGTCACCCGCAAGGGCGCGATCCGCGCGGGCAGCGGCGAGTTCGGGATCATCCCGGGCTCGATGGGCACCGGCTCGTACATCGTCAAGGGTCTGGGCAACGCGGCCTCGTTCAACTCCGCCTCGCACGGCGCCGGCCGGCGGATGAGCCGGAACGCGGCGAAGCGTCGCTTCACCGAGCGGGATCTCGCGGAGCAGACGCGCGGGGTGGAGTGCCGTAAGGACGCGGGTGTGGTGGACGAGATTCCGGGCGCCTACAAGCCGATCGAGCGCGTCATCGAGGCGCAGCGCGACCTGGTCGAGGTCGTCGCCAAGCTGCGGCAGGTGGTGTGTGTCAAGGGCTGACCGGTCGTGCGCGTGATGGGCCGACCGGTGCCCGGCGGCCGGAGCGGGGCCCCTGGATACGGGGGATACGGGGGCCGCATCGGGGGTGGCCGGCGAGGAGGTGACTCATCGCCGGTCCCGCTCCGGCGTCAGGCAGTCCGCCACCAGGCGGCGCGCGTAGTCGGCGTCGAGCCCGCCGGGCCTGAAGAGGATGCGGTACATCATGGGTGCCACGACGCGGTCGAGCACCGTCTCCGCGTCGGGCACCCGCTGCTCGCCGCGGTCGGCCGCGCGCCGGAGCACGGTGCCGATCTGTTCCGCGGCGTAGGCGGAGCACTGCCCGGCGTTGGCTCCCTCCGGGTCGCCGAGCAGGGCGTCCCGGATGTAGGCGCGGCCGGAGGGTGAGGCCATCTCGTCCAGGAACTGTTCGGCCCACACGGTCAGGTCGGCCGCCAGCTCCCCGGTGTCCTCGGGTTCGGCCTCCGGGCGCAGGTGCTCGACGG
Organism: Streptomyces spirodelae; assembly: GCF_017676385.1. Taxonomy (GTDB): domain Bacteria; phylum Actinomycetota; class Actinomycetes; order Streptomycetales; family Streptomycetaceae; genus Streptomyces; species Streptomyces spirodelae. The sequence goes on along the minus strand of NZ_JAFFZN010000002.1, from coordinate 323,380 downwards.
CGACGTCCGAGAGCAGTTCCCGCAGGTCACCCCAGCGCCGGTAGACGGTGGACGGGGTGACCCCGGCGCGGGAGGCGATCAGCGGGACGGTCAGCGCCTCCCGGCCCACCTCGGCTTCGAGCTCGTGCACGGCGGCGTGCACGGCCTGCTGCACCCGGGCGCTGCGCCCACCGGGGCGCGCCATTGTTCTGGCCATGGCTCCATGCTAATGCGAAATCATTGCGTCAGCGCTGCCCGGTACCGGAGCGAGGAGACGGGGCGGCTGGGTCCGCTCCAAGGCGCGGCCGGCCCTCAGGAGCACCGCCTCGTCCAGCGGCCGTCCCATCAGCTGCATACCGATCGGCATACCGGCCCGGTCGTGGCCGACCGGGAGGGACAGGGCCGGCACTCCGGTGATGTCGGCGGGCGCACAGAGGCGTACATAGGCGTCGGAGACGCTCTCGACCGTGCCGTCGGGCCAGCTGAGGGTGGGCCGGTCGGCCTGGGCGGCCGTGGTGGGAACGGTCGGCGCCGCGATGACGTCGACCTGCTCCAGCATCTCCAGCCAGCTCCGCCGCATCAGGGTGCGGGCCCGCTGGGCGCGCAGATAGTCCCCCGCGGGCAGCAGCTCACCGGCTTCGAGGAGGATGCGTACGTCCGCCGCGTAGCGCTCGGGCACCGACCTGAGTGTCCGTTCGTGGTAAGCCGTGGCCTCGGGGACCATCAGGCCCCACTGGACGGCCTGGATGTAGCGGGTCATGGGGATCTCGACGTCGACGAGGTGCGCGCCGAGCGCTTCGAGCCGGGCGATCGCCTGCCGGACCGCCGCCTCGACGTCGGGGTCGACATGGTCGAAGTAGTAGTTGGCCGGTACGCCGACGCGCAGCCCGGTCAGGTCCGCGTCGCCGGTTTCTCCGGCTGCGTGTCCGGTCAGGACGGCGAGGACGGGCGCGATGTCCTGCACGGTGCGGGCGAGCGGGCCGACGTGGTCGAGGGACCAGGACAAGGAGGTCACGCCGTGCCGGGGGACGAGGTCGTAGGTCGGCTTGAGGCCGACGACACCGTTCAGCGCGGCGGGCACCCGGATCGATCCGCCGGTGTCGGTGCCCAGCGCGAAGGTGGCGGCGCCGGCCGCCACGGCGACGGCCGATCCGCCGCTCGACCCTCCGGCGACGCGCCCGGGGTCCCAGGCGTTCCTGGTCTGAGGTGTGGTGAGGCCGTAGGCGAATTCGTGCGTGTGGGTCTTGCCCAGCAGCGCGGCACCGGCCGCCGTCAGGCGTGCGGCGACCGTGCTGTCGGTGCGGGCCCGGTGGCTTTCGCGCACCCGGGAGCTGGCGGTGGTCGCCACACCGGCCACGTCGATCATGTCCTTCAGCCCCATGGGGATGCCGTGCAGGGGCCCGGCGGCGTGGCCGGCGGCCAGCTCACGCTCGGCCCGGCGCGCCGAGCGGCGTGCGTGCTCGGCCGTCACCGTGACATAGGCCCGCAGGTGGGGTTCGGTCTGCTCGATCCGGTCGAGCACCGAGTCGACCAGTTCGACGGGTGACATCCGCCGGGCCCGTATCTCCTGCGCCGCCGCGGTCAGCGAGAGCTCATACGGCTGCATCGCCCGCCTCCTTCCCTGCCGAGTCGTCCGCACGGTAGGCAGCCGCGGGTGGTGTGTCGCCGAAGTCCAGCTCGCGGAGGACGGAGACGACGGAGTGGATGTGGTCGGCGGTGGCCGCGACCTCTGCGTGGCGGTCGGCGGGCAGCGGAAGGCCGGTACGGGCGGCCCACCTGGCCGCTTCGGGCGGTGTGAGTCCGGCGACTGTCATGAGCACTCTCTCCGGTAGGGCAAAAGCTATTCTTTTGCGTTAGCTGCACCGTAAGAGCTACGGTGACTTAATGCAAACCGTTAGCTTTAGCTCTCCGGAAGTAGCCCCCTCCTGGACCGTGGGAGACCTCACGGTCCACCGCGTGGACGAGGTGTCCCTGCCGGCGCCGACGGGGCGTTGGCTGCTGCCCGGTGCCACAGCCGACGTCGTCGCCCGGCACGGCTGGCTGCGGCCCGACTTCGCCGACCAGGACGGCACACTCCGGCTGGCCAGCCACAGCTTCGCGTTCTCGGCCGGCGGACTGCGGGTCGTCGTCGACACCGGCATCGGCAACGGCAAGCCGCGGGCGAACCCCGCCTGGCACGACCTGCGCACCGACTACCTGGAGCGCCTGACAGCGGCCGGATTCCCCCCGGAGTCGGTCGACCTGGTGATCCTCACCCATCTGCACACCGACCACGTCGGCTGGAACACCCGCGCGACAGCCGACGGCTGGGTCCCCACCTTCCCCAACGCCCGCTATCTGACCTCACGGACCGAGCGGGAGTTCTGGGCCGGGTACGCCATGGACGAGGCACGGGCGCAGATGTTCCGCGACTCCGTCCACCCGGTCGAAGGCGCCGGACTGCTCGACCTCGTCCACCTCCCGGCCGAGGGCCGTCAGGTCGCCGACGGCCTGCGCCTGCTCCCCACCCCCGGGCACACCCCGGGTCACCTCGCGGTCGAGCTGACCAGCCGCGGCTACCGGGCGCTGATCACGGGCGACTGCGTCCACCACCCGGTCCAGCTGCCCGAGCCCGGCATCGGCAGCTGCGTCGACATCGACCCCGGGCAGTCGGAGGCCACCCGGCGCAGCCTGTTCGCCTCGCTCGCCGACACCGGGACGCTGGTGCTGGGCACGCACTTCCCGCCGCCCACCGCCGGCCACATCCACGTCCGAGCCGACGGCGGCTACGGGCTGGCTCCGGTTCCCCCGGCCTGAGCGGTGCCCTCAGGCGACGGTCCGCACCGTCGCTCCCCGCAGGGCGTGCCGCAGCCGGTCGCGGAGCTCGGTCTGGGCCGCGATCCGCGCCTCCAGGACGGCGAGCCGCTCCTCCGCGATGCGCAGGCCCTCGGGCGAGGGCTGGACGGTGGTCATGTCGCCGTCCAGACAGGGGGCGAAGAAGCCGACGTCCTCCAGGGTCAGCCCGGCGTCGAGGAGGTAGCGGATGTTGCGGACCCGCACCTCGGCGCCCGCGTCGTAGACGCGGTATCCGTTGGGCGCCCGCTCGGAGGTGAGCAGCCCGGCCTGCTCGTAGTGCCTCAGCGCCCGCGCCGTCGTCCCCGTACGCCGTGCCAGCTCCCCGATCTGCATGCTGCCACCACCTCCCGGAGGGAGTGATACCACGACAACGGTCCGCACGGTCCGTGCGGACCTCACCGCGGGCACGGAGCCCCTCACGCCACCACCGCGCCGCCGTCCACCGGCAGCACGGCGCCGGTGACGAACGACGCCTCGGGCGCGGCCAGCTGGACGATGGCCCAGGCCACCTCCTCGGGCCTGCCGACGCGGCCGAGCGGGGTGTGGGCGATCTGCCAATCGCGGACCGACCGGAGCTGCTCGGGGGTGAGTCCGCGGTGCTCCCCGATGGGAGTGTCCACGGCACCCGGTGCGACGGCGGCCACCCGCACCCCGTGCGGCGCGAGCTCCACTGCCCAGCTCCTGGTGAGGAGTTCGAGGGCCGTCTTGCTCGCGGCGTAGAGGGAGTTGCCCGGCCAGGCACGCCGGCCGACGGAGGTGGAGACGTTGACGACCACGCCGCCCGCCGGGGCCTCCTGCAAGGCCGTGAGCGCGGCCTGGGTCAGCAGGACGGGAGCGGTCAGGTTGGTGGCGAGCTGGGCCTCGATCCCCGCCCGGGTGTAGTCGCCCAGGGTTTCGCCGCCGACCACGCCGGCGTTGTTGACGAGGACGTCGAGCCGTCCGGTCGCCTCCAGCGCGGCAACCACGATGCGCTCGGGTGCGTCCTCTTCGGTGACATCGGCCGGGTACGGGGTGATGGTGCCGGGCCCCGGCCGGGCTGCGGTCTCCTCCAGCGGCGCCGCGCGCCGGCCGACGGCGAGCACATGCGCTCCGCGTGCCGCGAAGGCCCGCGCGGTGGCACGGCCGATCCCGGTTCCGGCACCGGTGACGACGACGGTACGGGGCTGGGGCGGGGTGATGTTCTCGTTCATGCCCGCATCCTCGAACCCTGCCGTCTGCGTCAAGGTCAAGCCCGCGCAGGAAGCACGCGCAGGGAGCCCGCGCAGGGCGGCGGCCCGGACGGGGACGGCACCGTTCTCCGGTGGGGATGCTGCGCGGCGAATCACCCGGAATATACGCGCACTGCCCGACAACCCCCACCACACTCTCCGCACTTCTCATGCGGAAGTGAACACTTGGGCACGCAGAGTGCTCATATGACTTAAGGTCTGGGAAGTCGGCGCATCCCCACAAAGGGGGCGGGATCGGTGCGCCGTGGGGGTTCCGCGTACCTGGGGGGGTTCATGCGGCGCGACTCTGCGTTCGTGTCCGAGGTGGGGAGGCCGGCCGAGCCGGCAACGGGGAGAGGCAACAGGGGTGAGGTGCCGGGACGGTCCGGCACGCGCCCCGCCGACAAGGACACGTCCGGCTGGCACCGGCCTGCCGACAAGGACAAGTCCGGCTGGTACCGGCCCGTGGCGCTGGCCGTGGACATTCTCGGCGTCGCACTTCCGGTGGCGTTCTTCTACCACCGGGCCGGGCAGCCGCACGCCGCCGCTGCCACCGTGACGGCCACCCTGGCGTGGTCAGGGATCATGGTCGTACACCAGCGGTACGGGCAGCGCTGGCTCGGTGAGACGCGCGGGGTGCTCAACACCCTGCGGGACTGGCTGACGCTTCTCGGGATGCTGGCCGTCGTCCGGGTTCTGACAGGCGAGAACTCGCCGCCCGCCCTCGCGCTGCTGGCGCTCGCTCCGGCGCCGCTGCTCACCGCGTCCTGCCGGTCGCTGACCTACCGCCATCTGGCGGGACAGCGCCGCGAGGCCCACGCCGTACGGCGGGCGCTGGTCGTCGGCGAGGGCACCGCCGTCGACGGGGTCGTGGAGCAACTGGCCAGCCGTACCGACCATCCGTACGTCGTCATCGGTGCCGTCGCGGTCGGCCCGACGGCCAACAGCAGCGGAGTCCCGGGGGCCGGGCGGCTCGACGCAGCGCCGCTGGGACCGGAGAGCGGTGGCGCGGACGGCACCGCCGTCGTGGCGGCGGCGCGACAGCACGGCGCCGACACCGTACTGGTGGCCCCCGGCTCGCTGCTGTGCGGGGAGCGGCTGCGCGCGCTGACCTGGGCCGTGCACGACGCGGGGCTGCCACTGGTGATCGCCTCCGGGCTGGCCGAGGTCGCACTGCGCCGGGTCCGCCCGTCCACCGCCGCCGGGCTGCATCTGCTCCATGTGGACCCGCCGGTACGGCGCGGCCCGCAGCTCGTTCTCAAATCGCTGCTCGACCGGGCGGGCGCCGCGCTGGGACTGCTCCTGCTCGCACCGCTGTTCGGGATCATCGCGCTGGTGATACGGCTCGACTCGGCCGGGCCCGCGCTCTACCGGCAGACCCGCATAGGCCACCGCGGGACACCCTTCACCATGTGGAAGTTCCGCTCCATGGCCGTGGACGCCGACCGGCTGCGGCCCCAGCTCGCCGCCGCGAACGAGGTGGACGGCCCGCTGTTCAAGATGCGGGCCGACCCGCGGATCACCCGGGTGGGGCGCGTACTGCGCCGCACCTCCCTCGACGAGCTGCCGCAGTTGGTCAACGTGGTGCGCGGCGAGATGTCGCTGGTGGGACCGCGGCCCCCGCTGCCCGAAGAGGTCACAGCGTACGGCTCCGCGGCGCTGCGGCGGCTGCTGGTCAAGCCGGGGCTGACCGGGCCGTGGCAGGTCAGCGGGCGCTCGGACCTGTCATGGGACGAGAGCCTGGCCCTCGACCTGCGCTACGCGGACAACTGGTCCCTGACCATGGATCTGGACCTGCTGGCCCGCACGGTGCGGGCTGTCGTCGACGGCCGGGGGGCGTACTGATGGGTGCGGCGGGTGCGAGGTGCCGCCTGTCGCCCGGGAGGGACGGCCCCTTCGGGCGCGTCGCGGGCTGCGGGTGTGCGGAGGCCGAGCGCGCAGCTCCCCGCGCCCTTTCGGGGCGCCCCTTACGACGACGTCAGCCACCACTCGTACGTCGAGCGGATGCCCTCCCGCAGGGGGATCTCCGTGTGGAAGCCCAGCTTCGACAGCCGCGAGACGTCCAGCAGTTTGCGCGGGGTGCCGTCCGGGCGGCTGGTGTCCCACTCGATACGCCCGCCGTAACCGACGACCTCCCGCACCGTTGCGGCGAGCTCGGCGATCGTCAGGTCCTCGCCGCAGCCCACGTTGACCGGCGCGGAATCGTCGTACGCGCGCAGCAACAGCACGCACGCCCGTGCCAGATCGTCGACGTGCAGGAACTCGCGGCGCGGGGTACCGCTCCCCCACAGCACGACTCGCTCCGCGTCGTCCTGCTTGGCCTCATGGAAGCGGCGGACGAGCGCGGGCAGGACGTGCGAGGTCTCCAGGTCGAAGTTGTCGCGGGGGCCGTAGAGATTGGTGGGCATGGCGGAGATGTAGGAGGCGCCGTACTGCTCGCGGTACGCGCGGATCTGGGTGATGCCCGCGATCTTCGCCAGCGCGTACGGCTCGTTCGTCGGCTCCAGGGCACCGGTGAGCAGCGCGTCTTCGGTGATCGGCTGCGGCGCGTGCTTGGGGTAGATGCACGACGAGCCCAGAAACAGCAGCCGGGGCACGCCCGCCGCGTACGCGCCGGCTATGACGCTGAGCTGGATGCGGAGATTGTCCTCCAGGAACGGCACGGGCTGCGTCTTGTTCGCCATGATGCCGCCGACCTTGGCAGCGGCCAGCACCACCGCGTCCGGCCGCACCTCCCGCAGCCAGCCGGCGGTGCGCTCCGCGTCGCGCAGGTCGAGCGCCGTGCGGTCCCGGGTCAGCACCTGATACCCCTCCGCGGTCAGCCGGCGCGCCACGGCCGAGCCCACCAGCCCGCGGTGGCCGGCGACGAAGACCCGTGCTCCGGGCGGCAGCAGGGTGCGGTCGGCGGCGGGGGCGGGCTCGGGCCCGGCTGTGTGCGGCTTCGGCGTCATGCTGCGGGATTCTGCCAGCAGCACCTCCCATTAGGGGAGGTAGCCGACAAAAAGAACGTCACGATGACCACCCTCGATCACCACCAGGACGGCGGCACATGGCCAAGAGCGCACTGATCACCGGGATCACGGGCCAGGACGGGTCGTATCTGACCGAACTCCTGCTCGGGAAGGGCTACACGGTGCACGGGCTGCTACGCCGTTCCTCGTCCTTCAACACCGGCCGGATAGACCACCTGTACCAGGACCCGCACGACGAGGGCCGCTCCCTCGTCCTCCACCACGCGGATCTCAGCGACGGCGTCGCCCTCGTCAACCTGCTGCGCGACCTGCGCCCCGACGAGGTCTACAACCTCGGCGCCCAGTCCCATGTGCGGGTCTCCTTCGACTCCCCCCTCTACACCGGGGACGTGACCGGGATGGGCACCATACGGTTACTGGAGGCCATCCGGGCCAGCGGCATCGACACCCGCATCTACCAGGCGTCGTCCTCGGAGATGTTCGGCGCGGCGCCGCCCCCGCAGCACGAGGCGACGCCGTTCCACCCGCGCAGCCCCTACGGCTGCGCCAAGGTGTTCAGCTACTGGTCGGCGGTCAACTACCGTGAGGCTTACGACCTGTTCGCGGTGAACGGCATCCTCTTCAACCACGAGTCGCCGCGGCGCGGTGAGACCTTTGTGACCCGGAAGATCACCCGGGCCGTCGCCCGCATCCGCGCCGGACTGCAGCGCCACCTGTACCTGGGCAACCTGGAGGCCGTACGCGACTGGGGCTACGCGCCCGAGTACGTCGAGGCGATGTGGCTGATGCTGCAGGCCGACGAGCCCGACGACTACGTCGTCGCGACCGGGGTCGCCACGACGGTGCGCGAGTTCCTGCACGAGGCGTTCCGGGCCGGCGGGCTCGACTGGCGGGAGCATGTGCGGTTCGACCCCAAGTACGAGCGGCCCGCCGAGGTCGACGCGCTGATCGGTGACGCGGCGAAGGCGGAGGCCCGGCTGGGCTGGAAGCCGCGCGTGATGTGGCACGAACTGGCGCGGATCATGGTCGAGGCCGACATCTCCGCGCTGGACGCGGAGCTCTCGGGCGAGGCGGTCCGCGTTGATCGCGGCTGACAACCCGTACCCCGCTTGGGGGCTGCGCTTGCCCACCCTGCGCCCTGGGGGTACCTCCCGGACGGAGTCCGGGGGAGCAGACTGCCCAAGCTTCGCAGGGAGAGCGCCCCATCAGGGGCGCGGGGAACTGCGCGACCAACCACAACGCTCCCGCAGTCCGCAACGCAACAGGCAGGCAGGGCCACCCCCTCACCGGAAAGAACAGACGCAGTACCAAACCCTGGGGACAGCACATGAAACGCAGAAAGAGCCCGCGACAAGTCATGGCAGCCGCGACAGCGGTAACCGCGCTGACCGCCACCGCCCTCGTCGGCCCCGCCCTCACCCAAGGCGGTGTCCCCAGGGCGAAGGCCCTCACCGCTCCGGTCGCCATGACGGCCGACGACTTACCGACATGGCAGACGAACGGTGTCGTCTGGGCGATGGCCCAGTCCGACGGAGTCGTCTTCGCGGGCGGCACGTTCTCCGCGATTCGTCCGCCCGGTGCCGACCCCGGCACCGGCGAACAGCAGGCGGTCAATTTCGCGGCGTTCGACGCCGCGACGGGCGCACCGACCGACTGCCGGCTCAACTTCACGGTGGGCAGCGGCGCCGCGACCGTCCGGGCGCTGACGGTCTCCCCTGACGGCAAGACCCTCTACGCGGGCGGCAACTTCGCCGCCGTCAACGGCACCCACGTCAGCCGCGTCGCCGCCATCGACATCGCGACGTGCAAAGTGAAGCCGGACTTCAATGTGTCGGTCTCCTCGACCGTGCACGCGCTGGCGGCCACCGACGACACCGTCTACCTGGGCGGTGACTTCACCTCGGTGGAAGGCCAGAGCCGCAGCAAGTTCGCGGCGCTGAGCACCAGCGGCCAGCTGCGCTCCTGGAAGGCGGACGCGGATCTGACCGGGCGCGCCGTGGAGGTCACCCCGGACGGGAAGAGCGTGGTGCTCGGCGGGGACTTCACCCGCGTACGCGGTACGTCGTCACGTGCGCTGGCCGTGGTCGAGGCGTCCTCCGGAGCGATCAAGCGGGCTTACGGGAGCACCTTCGTGCCCCGCAACTCCGTGGTCAAGGGCCTGTACGTGGACGAGACCGGGATCTACACCGCCAACGAGGGGACCGGCGGCGGGGTGTTCGACGGGCGGATCGCGCTGAACCTGAGCGACTTCTCCCAGCGCTGGCGGGACACCTGTCTGGGGGCCACCCAGGATGTGACCGTCTACAAGAATGTGCTCTACAGCAGCTCGCACGCGCACAACTGCGCCAGCATGGGTCAGTTCGGTGAGCTGTACGAGCGCCAGCATCTGCTGGCCGAGTCGGTGAACGACCCCACTCCGCTGCTGTCCTGGTTCCCCGACACCGATGACGGGCCGTTGAACGTGGAGCAGGTGGGGCCGCGCGTGATGGTGGTCTCCTCCCGCGGTGGCACCGACTACATGTGGGTGGGCGGCGCGTTCTCCCGGATCACCAGCAACGGCAACCGGCCGCAGCAGGGGCTGGTGCGCTTCGCCAATGGGCCCGACACCCGGGACCCGACCGTTCCCAGCGGGGTGAACGCGTCCAACGTCACCTCGGGTGTCCGGGTGACCTGGCCGGCCGGCACCGATCTGGACGACCGCACGCTCACCTACCGCGTCTACCGCAACGGCGGCTCCGAGCCGGTGGGGACCGTGCGGGCCAACTCCACCTTCTGGGACCGGCCCACGGTCGGCTTCACCGACACCACCGTGAAGCCGGGCACGGACTACACCTACCGGATCACCGCGAGCGACGCGGACGACGCCAACACCAGCGCCCGTTCCGAGGGCGCGACGGTACGCACCCCGGGTACGCCGACGGAGACGACGGTGGAGCGGGAGGCGACCGCCGACGCTTATGTGAACGGGGCTTCGACCGGCTCCACCTACGGCACCCATCAGCAACTGGCCGTGCGCGGCTCCTCGCCGTACGAGAGCTATGTGCGCTTCACCGTTCCCTCGGCGCCCAGCGGCATGGTGCTGGACAGCGCCCGGCTCACCGTCACCACCAGCAACGACAGCTATGCGGCGACTTCGGACACGATCAGCGTGAGGCCCGTCAGCGGATCGTGGTCGGAGTCCTCGGTGACCTACGCGAGCCGGCCCTCCCTCGGGTCGACGGCACTGGGCACGTTGAACGGCGCGCCGGAGCGCAACACGGCCTATGACATCCCGCTCAGCAAGAGCGCGGTCGGCGACGCGGCGGGCGGCAGCTTCGATGTGGCGCTCACCAGCACCGGCAGCGACAGCCTGTGGCTGCTGGCGCGCGAGTCCGGGGGCACCGGCCCCAAGCTCACGCTGACCTTCAGGAAGCCGTGAGCGTCCGTAAGGCCGCGGGAGTCTCGGTGGCCGCCCTGGCGGCGGCCACCCTGGCGCTGACGGCCGGCTGCGGCGCGGGCGGGGACGAGCCCGCGAAGGCGAAGGAACGCGACAACGGCGGGCGTCCCACCGCGAGTTCCCCCGCGGCCCAGGACAAGGAGCCGCCTCCCGGCGAGGACGGCAGGGAGCGGAAGCCGAAGAAGCCGAAGGGCGAGACCACGCCGGTGGTTCCGCGCGCTTCGCTCACCCCTGCCACCGGCTCGTTCACCAAGAAGGAGAAGAAGTACCTCGTCGGCCGGGTGCCCGAGGGACTGGAGCCCGCCGCCGTGCTGGAGGCGGGCCGCACCGCCTGTGCGCGGCTGCGGACGACGGCGAAGGCGAGCCGGAAGGACGCGATCAGCGCGCTGAAGGCGGGCGAGATCGACAACGCCGAGCCCGCGGTCGAGCACCTGTGCCCGGAGTTCGAGCCGCTGCTGAAGGCGGCGGGCAAGAAGTGACACCACCCATCGGAAGCACCGGAAGCCAGGAGAGAACCCCCGTGGAGAAGCTGCCCGTCGTCGTCGCGATACCGACGAAGAACGAGGCCGAGAACATCGCCACGACCGTGCGGTCCGTGATCGGCCACTTCGCACACGTCGTCGTGGTCGACTCGGACAGCACGGACGACACCCGCGCGCTCGCCAAGGCCGAGGGCGCCGAAGTGCTGCCCTACACCTGGGACGGACGGTATCCGAAGAAGAAGCAGTGGTGCCTGGAGAACGTCCACCCCGAGCTCGACTGGGTCTTCTTCCTCGACGGCGACGAGCGGCCCGGCCCCGAACTGCTGGCGGAGATGCGGCACATCTTCGACCCGCCGCCAGGACACGCCGTGCGCCCCGCCGCCTTCGACGTCCCGCTCGGCTACTGGTTCGCGGGGCGCAGGCTGCGGCACGGGTACACCATCGTCAAGCGGGTGCTGCTGGACCGCACGCGCTGCCGCTTCCCCGAACCCGACGATCTGGCGGCGCCCGGCATGGGCGAGCAGGAGGGCCACTACCAGCCACTGGCCGACCCGGTGGTCAGACTGCGCTCCCCCATCGAGCACCAGGACCTGGACCCGGTGCGCACCTGGTTCGAGCGGCACAACCGCTACTCGGACTGGGAGGCGTGGCTGGAACGGCATCCGGCCGTACGGGAGCAGATCCGGCAGGCCAAGACCCGGCAGGGCCGTCTCTTCCACCGCGCCCCGCTCAAACCGCTGGTCTCCTTCGCCTACGCCTACGGCTGGAAGAGGGGCTTCCTCGACGGCCGCGCCGGGCTCGACTACGCGCTGGCGATGAGCTTCTACCGCTGGCAGATCGGGCTCAAGGCACGCGAGTCGGCGTCGGGCGGACCGGCCCGGCGGTGAAGCGGTCCCGCAGCACCGTCGCATAGGTCTCCCGCAGGCTGCCGATCACCGCGTCGAGCGTGAAGCTGTCCCGCGCCAGCCGCCAGGCGGCCCGCGAGGCGGCGGCGTTGGCCGCCGGGTCCAGCAGTTCCAGCACAGCGCGGCCGATCCGGACCGCGTTGTCCGGGTCGTCCGGCGCGCTGTCCACCAGCCGACCGGCACCGGCCGCTGCCACATCGGGAGCCAGCCCGCTGGTGCGGGTGACGACGACGGGCAGTCCCACCGACAGTGCCTCCAGCACGGAGACGGAGAAGGCGTCCTTGATGGACGGCAGCACATATACGTCGCAGGAGCGCAGCCGCTCCAGCACACCGGCGTGGTCGAGCGCCCCGATGTACTCCAGCGCGTGTCCGACCCCCAGTGATCCGGCCAGCGCCAGCATGTCGCCGGCCAGCGCGCCGGTGTCGGGGCCGGCGAGCACGAACCGCGCGTCGGGGTACTTCTCCAGCACCGTGGGTATCGCCCCGACGAAGTCCTGCGGGCGCTTGCCCTCCTGCACACGGGCGCAGTACAGCACCGTCGGGGGCCTGCCGTCGCCGGGCGCGCGCATCGGCTGCGGCGTTACCCCGTTCACCAGCCGGTACGCCGGGCCCATCGGTTCGGGGGCCACCACCGCCTCGGTCAGCTCCCGCTCGCGCGGGGTGAGGTGGAGCACGGCGTCGGCCTTCTTCAGCACCCTGCGCAGGCCCAGCACGTCCACGGCCTGTGCCACCCGGTTCTGCGTCGGGTCGATCATGCCGTGCGTCTGGAGTACGAGGGGGCGGCCCATCCGCGCTGCCAGCATCGCGACGGGGAGGGTGACCAGGTCCCGCATGAGATGGACATGGACGACGTCCGCCGAGCGCAGCATGCGGGGCGCCGCCGCGAGCAGCGCCGGTGAGGTGATGCCGCTGACCTCGAAACGCGGCAGCACGTGGCGGGCCTGGAAGAGCCGGGCCGGGACGCCGTCGACGCTGCGGGGCAGTCGCTTCTCCTGGAAGCCGTCACCCAACGCCACCAGCACCGCCTGGTCGCCCTGTGCCCGCAGGCCCCGGCACAGATTGAGGGCGACCCTGGTGGGACCGCCGAAGTCGTGGGTGGGCGTGTGCAGCGTGACGATGTGCAGCGCCTTCAATGGAGCCCCCTCGGTGGATACTCCGGCTGACATTAACCCTTTTATCATCTCCTGTCCCACTCTTTCACCGTTTTACGAGGGGCGATGAACACCAGCATTCATCCGGACACCCGCGCCCCGGCACCGCACCACCTCCACGCCACCGCGCCGCGCGCCGTACTCTCCCGCGCGCTGGCCATCCCGTTGGTGGCGGCCCTGGTCGCCGTACTCCCGGTGACGGTGGCCACCCAGCCGGGACCGGGCCCCCACGACGCCGCCTACTGGCTCCAGTTGGCGACCTGCGCCTACTCCGGAACCCGCCTCTCGGCCATGGTGCTGACCGCGCGGCGCCGCCTCATCCAGGGCGCCTTCTGGCTGTTCTGCTACATCGCCATGGGCATAGCGCCGCTGGCGCAGACCGTGCTGGACAGCACACCCACCCCGGTGGTCGGCCCACGCTCGGACACCGTGCTGGCCTCGGCGCTGGTCCTGGCGGGCATCGTCGCGTTCGACGTGGGTGCACTGCTGGCCCGGCACCGGCCGCCGCTGCGCAGCCGGATGCACGAGCGCAACCGGCGGCCCGCGACCGTGCACCCGCGGCGGCTGTATGTGCTGTGCGTCCTGGCAGCGGTGGGCAGTGGCGTGCTGATGGCCCAACTCGGCGGCCCCGGCGTCTTCTTCAGCAACCGGCAGGAGATCAGCGAGACGCTCGCGGGCGCGGCGGGAGCGGAGGCCGGTTCGCAGGCCGGGTCGGCGTTCCTGCGCGGCTTCGGCACCGTACCCGCGCTGCTGGCGCTGCTGTTCCTCACCCGCTGGCTGGTGGTCTCCCGCGCGGCGCGGCGCCGGCCGCTGGTTCCGGTGCTGTGGCTGGCGATGCTGGGGCTCAACGTCGTCGTCAACAACCCCGTCTCCAACCCCCGCTACTGGTTTCTCACGGTGCTGTTCTCGCTGCTGTTCACCGCGTTCCCCCGCAGCCCGGTGATGTACCGGGCAGCGCTTGCGACGGGCGTCGCGGTGGCCCTGGTGGTCTTCCCGTTCGCCGACCGGTTCCGCTACGAGGAGGGCGCCGACCGGCCCCGGCAGTCCACGGGCTCCCTGCTGGAACCGCTGACGATGAAGGACTACGACCAGACCGGCATGCTCGCCAACACCGTCACCTTCGTCGGCTCCGGCGAGGGACACAGCTATGGGCGCCAACTGACGGGCACCGCACTGTTCTTCGTGCCCCGCACGGTCTGGACCGGCAAACCCCACGACCCCGGCACCCGGGTGGGCGAGTGGATGGGCATGCCCTACCCCAACCTCTCCTCGCCCCTGTGGGCCGAACTGTGGTTGGACTTCGGCCCGCTGGGCATGGCGCTGGGCTTCGCCGCCGTCGGATACGGCGCCGCACGCGCGGACCGCCGGTACGCGCGGCGTACGGCGGAGGAGTCCCGCGCCGGTCCCGGCCGGTGGGGGCCAGGCAGCGTGGCCGCTGTGGCCGTGCCGCTCGTCGCCGGTTACAGCTTCATCCTGCTGCGGGGGTCTTTGCTGCAGGGCATGGGACGGGTGGCCATCGCGGTGCTGTGCGTCAGCTTTGTGACGACGTTCCGCCGAACCTCCCCCTCACCTCAGGGCTTGCCCCGCGTGGAGCGCTGAGAAGGAGGGTGCCCCTGTCCGCCGTCCGCAGACCGCGGGGGAACCGTGGCTGTTCGCGCGGTTCCCCGCGCCCCTGACGGGGCGTCCAGGAGCCGGGCCGTACGCAACCAACTGGCAGCGCCCTTCGCCGCCGAGCCCAGACACAGCCCCCACGCCGCGCCGAGCACACCACCCAGCGCGTAACCGCCCAACAGACACCCCACGGCGGCGAGGGAGAAGACGAGCTGGATCGGCAACGTCGTCCGCGGCTTCAGCACCCGCAGGGCCAGCAGCCCGCAGGTGCCCAGCGCCATGGCCGCGTACTGGCTGCCGGTGGCGGGCAGCAGCCGGGCCGCCGAGGCCCAGGTGTCGCCGAGCAGGGCGCGCCCGGCGCTGTCCGGCAGCAGCGCCAGCACGGTGGCCCAGGCGGCGGCCAGCACGGCCAGCACTCCCCCGGCGGTCCCGGCCGCGCGGGCGGCGTGACGCGCGCCGCCGGCCCGGTCGAGCAGCGGAGGCCCGAACCCGGTGGCCGCGTTGAACAGCACGTTCATCGGCCCGAAGAGCGTGGTGGCGCCGCGCAGCGCGCCCACCGCCAGCGGGTTGGCGAGCAGTCCGAGGCCGATGATGGCCAGTTGGCTGCCCGCGTTGCCGACGCCGAACTCCACGGCGAACCTGCGGCCCAGGTGGTCCCGGCGCAGACAGTGGCGCGGGTCCTGGCCCGCGCCACGGGTGTGCCGCAGCAGCAGCCACAGCGCCAGTGCGAGCGCCGGCAGCGTGGACAGGCCCCATGCCAGCAGCAGCCGGGCCGCGCCGGCGCCGTGCGGCTGGAGGGCGAGTGCGGGCAGTACGGCCGCCAGCCGCACCAGGTCCGCGGCCAGGGCGTACTGGGGGCGGTGGAGGGTGGAGAAGGCGTAGCGGGTGGTCTCCTGCGTCAACGCGAGCGGCAGCACCAGCGCGAGGGCGGCCAGTGCGGTGGCCGTTGCGCCGCCGGCCGCGCCCAGTACGAGCGCGGCCGGGACGCCCAGCGTGGTCGCCGCCAGCGCGGTGAACGCCACGGCCGAACGGCAGGCCCGGGCCACGGCTGCGGGTTCGCCCTTCTCCAGGACGAGGGCCTGGCCCACGTAGGCGGCGGTGAGGCCGAGGAGGACGGTGAAGACCGTGTAGACGAGGGAGAAGGTGGCGAACGCGTGCACGTCCGATCGTCGCGCGGCGACGATCACGACAGCGATGTTCGTCCCCGCCGCCACCCCTTGATCGGCAACGGAACATATGAGGGCCGTACCGTTTCTCAGCCGCCGCGACATGGCGGGTCCCTCCTGTCCTGCGTACGCGGCATGGGGGCTGCGCTTGCCCACCCTGCTCCCCCAGACTTCGTCCGGGAGGTACCCCCAGGGCGCAGACTGCCCAAGCGCAAGAGGTAGCCATTCAGGGGCGCGGGGAACTGCGCGACAAGCCACAACGGACCCGCAGCCCGCGACGGCCGGCAGGGGCACCCCTCCCGAAACAGGGACTGGCCCCTCACCGGACCATGACGCGCAGGGCGGCACCCTCCCGCGCGGGGGACCCGCGATCGGGTGGGGCCGGAGGCCCCGAAGAGGCTCCCCGGCGCCGGGGCTCGCCCGAGGCACCCTCCGCATGGAGCAGCGCCCCGAGCACGCGGCCCCCCGCGCCGACGACCAACTCCCGCACCCTCGCCAGGTCGTCCCTGCGCACCTCGCGCGGGTCGCAGACGAGCAGCGCGCAGTCGACCCGGTCGATGAGCGCTATGGCGTCGGCGTACGACAGCACGGCCGGCGCGAGCACGATCAGTACCGAGTCCCGTTCGTCGGCGTGTCCGATCAGCTGGGTGACGGCGGAGGAGGTGAGCGCGCGCGGCACCTTGCTGACGCGGTGTCCAGGCACCAGGTCGAAGACGCCGGACTCGCCCGCGTCGATGGGCACCCGGTGTCCGGTGGGCCAGCCGATGGTGCCGTGACCGGGGGCGCGGGCCCACCCCGCGGGCTGGACTCCGTCTGCCTGCCTGAGGCGTTCGGTGAGGGAGGGCGTGCGCAGGTCGGCCTCCAGCAGCAGCACGTCCTTGCCCATCTCGGCGAAGGAAGCGGCCAGGTTGACGGAAGCGGCCAGCGCCGTGGCGATGCTGCCGCGCGGCGGGACGACGAGAACCCGGCGGCGCCGTGCGAACGTCTCGTCGTAGGCGAGCCGGAAGGCGACGGAGCGGTACTCCTCGGCGAGCCGGCCCGCGGCGAGCAGGGAGCGCGGGCGCGCGCGGGTACGGCCGCGCGGCAGCGTACCCAGCACGGGCGCGTGCAGGGCCCGTACGACGTCGCCGGGGGTGCGTACGGCGGGGTCGAAGACGAGCCGTACCCAGGCCGCGAGGAGGCCGAGGCCGATGCCGACGGCCGCGCCGAGGCCGAGCATCATCGGCAGCGCGGGCCCGGAGGGCGAGGCGGGCGGGGTGGCCTTGGTGACGACCCGGCCCGGGGTGGTGTCCTCGG
This sequence comes from Streptomyces spirodelae, assembly GCF_017676385.1. GTDB lineage: Bacteria > Actinomycetota > Actinomycetes > Streptomycetales > Streptomycetaceae > Streptomyces > Streptomyces spirodelae. Next base: position 306,337 of record NZ_JAFFZN010000002.1, on the reverse strand, counting down.
CGCGCAGGTCGCTGATGCTGCCGTTGATCTCGGCGATGCGGTTGACGACGGAGGAGTGCGCGGACAGCGTGCCGTCGAGGGCGCCTTCCTTGCCGGAGGAAGCGATCTCCTTGGCGAGCCGGTCGCGCTCCTTGACCAGCGGGGCGCGCTGTTTCTCGTAGGAGGAGACCATGCTCCTGACGCGGGTGGCGGCATCCTTCTCGCGGTTGGCGAGGTAGGCCGTGGCGAAGGCGTTGGCTCCGCGGGCCGCGGCCTGGGGGCTGGGTGCCGTGTAGGCGAAGCGCAGCATCCGGGTGTCGGGCGGGTTGGTGACCTGGAGGTCGGCAGCGAGCCGCTGGGGGCGCGCTTCGGAGCGCAGGGTGCGTGCGGCGCGTGCGGCGACGACGCTGCTGAGCGCGGTGCGCCGCTCGGAGCCCATGCTGGTCTCGCCGGGTGCCGTCTTCTCGCCGCTGCTGTCGATGGGCAGCGGCCGGACGGTGACCTCGGTGGTTGCGGTGTAGGAGTCGGCGCCGCGCAGGCCGAGCCAGCCGCCGCCGAGCACACCGAGGACGATGCCGAGCGCGATCAGCCAGCGGTAGCGCAACAGCTGGCGGAACTGGTCGCGCAGCAGATCGGGTTCGTCGTGGACGGGGACGGAGGCGGCGGCCACCCGCGCCTCACCGGCCGGGGTGGAGGTGCCGCTCATGCGGTGCCGCCCTGGTGCCGGGCGGCGCCCTCGGCCGCGCCGGGCAGCGGTCCGCGCCTGCCGCGTGCGCGTTGCGCGCGGAGTCCGGCGGGGCGGCGTCCGGGTGCGGGGGCCAGGGTGAGGGCCTCCTCCAGCAGGGCCGTCAGCCTCGCCAGTGCCGCTGTACGGCCGAGGTGGCCGGTGGCGTAGGCGCGGCCCGCAGCGCCGAGCGCGGCGGCGCGGGCCGGGTCGGCGGCCAGGTCACGGAGCGCTGCGGCGAGCGCCGCGGGGTCCTCGGGCGGCACCAGGACTCCGGCGCCGGAGCGGCGCACCTCGCCCGCTGTGCCGCCGCCCGCGGCGACGGAGGCGACGACCGGGCGCCCGGCGGCGAAGTAGGAGGTGAGTTTGGAGGGGACGCTCATGTCCAGCACGGAGGCGCGCTGGGTGACGGCCAGCACGTCGGCAGCGGCGAGCACTTCGGGGAAGTCGGCGTCGGCGGCGGGCGGCAGCACTTCGACCCCGGGCAGGGGTGCGGCCAGGCGGGCCAGGTGCGGGCGCTGGTTGCCGTCGCCCATCAGGACGACGCGTAACCGCTTCGGCGCCGCTCCGCCGGGCGCCCGAGCGCCCTGTTCACCGGCTTCCCCGGCTTCACCGGCGGTGCTTCCGCGTCGGCCGTCGAGCAGCCGGGCGGTCTCGATCAGCACCTCCAGGCCCTGTTTGAGGCCCATGTTGCCGGAGTGCAGGACGACGGTCTCGTCCTCGCGCCAGCCGAGCCGGGCGCGGGTCTCGGCGCGCGGGCGGGAAGGGTCCGCGATATGCGTCCAGTTGGGGACGGTGCGGATGCGCGAGCGGGGTACGCCGAGCGCCGCGACGCGGTCGGTGAAGCTCTCGTGGATGACGCCGACGAGGGTGGCGGCGGCCAGCACCCGGCGCTCCACACAGCGGGCCGGCGCCGCGGCACGGTCACCGCCCCGGATGCCGCTCTGGGCCGCCGCCGCGCCCATCAGGTCCTGTACGACAGGTATGAACGGCACCCCGGCACCGCGCGCCAGGCGGGCTCCCAGGAGCGCCCCCGCGAGGCTGGGCAGCTGGGCGACGACGGCGTGCGGCCGCCCGCCGAGACGGGGCGGCGCGAGCAGGCCGTGGGCGAGGATGGACGCCTCGTACAGCGCCCGGCGCCCGGCGGTCTGCCGCGGCGGGACGGTGTGTCTGCGGCGGTGTACCCGCACCCCTTCGCGCAGCTCGGTCGCCCGCCAGACGCCCCGGTAGTCGGGGGCCGTACGCCAGGCGGGGTAGTGCGGCATACCCGCCAGGACGTGGACGTCCCAGCCAGGTTGTGCGGCCCAGTGCTCGGCGAGCTGCGCGGCGTAGGGTCCTATCCCCGCCTGCTCCGGCGCGTAGTTGGTCGATACGAGAAGCACCCGGCGTCCGGGGCCCCGTTCGCGCCGTTGTCCGGTCGCGGTGCCGTTCGCGGGCACGGCATCGCCGTTCACCATGAATCCCCCCACAGTTCTTCCCCTCGGGCAGCGTAACGCCTGTCGTGCGCGCTTTCGCCAACCTGTCCCTGTTTCTTGCGGGTTGTGGTTGCATGCAGCGATGTACGACGGCCGGGGAGGGCCGCGGTACATCCAACGGCACGCGCCCAGGGGGGACTTCGCATGACCCACACCGTCGGCTACGCGCCCGGTGCCTACGACCTGTTCCACGTCGGCCATCTGAACCTGCTGCGGCACGCCCGCTCCCGGTGCGACTACCTGGTGGCGGGCGTGGTCTCGGACGAGATGGCCGAGCGCGCCAAGGGCCGTCCACCGGTGATTCCGCTCGTCGAGCGGCTGCAGATCGTACGCAGCATCCGCTTCGTGGACGCGGCGTTCGTGGAGACGGTGCCGGACAAGCTGGAGACCTGGCAGCAGGTCAGGTTCGACGTGCTGTTCAAGGGTGACGACTGGCGCGGTACGCCCAAGGGCGAAAAGCTGGAGGCGGATTTCCGTACCGTCGGCGTAGAGGTCGTCTACTTCCCGTACACCGTCCATACGTCCAGCACTCAGCTGCGGCGCGCGCTCGACGCCCTCGCCGGGCCCGCCGCCGGCTCCGCCCTCGCGCAGGAGACCGGTCAGCACTGAGGCGCGGCCGACAGTTCCCGGAACCACTTGACCGCGAACGCGGCGAGGAACAGCGCGTAGCAGGCGAACAGTGCCGCGTAGCAGGCGCGGAACAGCCCGGGGGCGCCGAGCAGCAGGAAGACGGCGCAGAAGACGCCGTGGTCGACGGGGAGCAGCGCCACCGCGCGCAGCCGTGAGGGGGGCCGGTCATGCGCTCCCCCGCCGGGCCGCGCGGGGCGCAGCTTGTCGGTCAGCAGCCCGCCGAAGAAGATCAGCACGGCCACGAGCTGGAAGCCCAGCGGCAGCAGCAGCCAGCCCTCGCCGGGCAGGTCCGCGAACCGGTGGAAGGAGATCAGGACGGCCGCGTGCAGCCCGGTGATCTTGGCGCAGTCCACGACGTGGTCCAGCCACTCCCCCGCCGGGCTGCCACCGCCCCGCAGCCGCGCCAGCTGTCCGTCGGCGGAGTCCAGCGCGAACCCGACGACGAGCGCGGCCCAGACGCACCACCCCAGCGTCCAGGACGGCCGCACCAGCGCGACCGCCGCGACGCCCGCGAAGCTGCACGCCGCGCTCAGCAGCGTCACCTGGTTCGGGGTGAGCCCGGCGCGGTGGGCGGCCGCCGCCAGGACGCGGCCCAGCGGCCGGTTGACGTATCGCGAGTAGAGCGAGACGCCCTTGGCCGTCTTCTGGGCCTCCCGCAGGCGGCGCAGCGCCGTGCCGAATGCCGCGGGTTCCGGGTGCCGTTCGGCAGCCTGAGCCATGTGCCCCCCTTGATCGTCCCCTTGGTCCCCCGCCGCGCATACTGTGCCAGGCACCACGCGGCGCGCCAGACCGCGCGCGGTAGGGTGCCTTCGCCGACAGCACCGGGAGGGTGGAACAGGTGAAGGGGTTGAGGGCTGGCAAGCCCCCGCGTATACCGTTCGCAGCGGCCGTGACGGCCGGGGCGCTGCTCGCCTCGCTCACGGGCTGTGTCACCGTGCACGGCGAGAGCGCCGTCGTTCCCGCGTTGAGCAAGGCGGAGGCCGCCAAGGTCCTGGGGACCTTCGTGAAGAAGAACAACCAGGCCAACACCGCCTACGACGCCGAGCTCAACGCCACCATCGAGTCGGGCGCCCTCGGCGCCATCGACCAGGCGGGCCTCAAGTCCCGTAAAGAGGTCCGCCCCAAGGGCAACCCCGACTACCGGCCGCTGGAGCTGACCGACACCCGCTATCTGATCCCCGAACAGGCCGGCTGGCCCAAGTTCTTCGTCACCGACTCCAAGAGCAACCGCAAGGGTCAGGGCCGCTGGCTGTTCGTCTTCCAGCGGGACCGGGCCGACGGGCCGTGGACGGCCTCCTACCTCTCGGTCGTCGATCCCGGCGAGATCCCCCGGTTCGCGCGCGACGAGCACGGCCATGTCAAGGCCGTGCCGGTGGGCGGCGGCTCCGGGCTGACCGTGTCGCCGGACCAGCTGAGCAAGCGCTACGCCCGCTACCTGCAGGAGGGCGCCGGAGAGGACTTCGCCCCCGGCCCGCACACGAGCAAGGTGCGCGAGCAGCGCGAGAAGGCGATGAAGCGCACCAGCGTGCGCAACGAGTTCGCTGACCAGCCCGCACAGCCGCCGCAGTACGCGCCGTTCGGGCTGCGCACCAAGGACGGCGGTGCGCTGGTGTTCTTCGCCTCGCACCACCACCACAAGCAGACGCTGCCCAAGGGCTACCAGCCGCAGATCAAGGACCCGCTGGTCAAGGCGCTGATGTCGGGCACACCGAAGCATTCGGTGACCTTCAAACGGGTCTCGGAACAGGTCGTGACCGTCCCGGCCAGGGGCAAGAAGGGCAAGGTCACCTTCCTGAGCCGCATCGAGGGCCTGACCGCGGCCCAGGGCAGCTAGCCGGCGCCCCGTCAGAGGACGCGCCCCCTCAGGGGCGCGGGGCAGGGTCTGATTGGCGGCTCCGCCGCGTGGGCGCGACCAGCCACCCACAACCGGCAGCCTGCGTCAAGCACCAGGGGGCAGCCTCTCCCCGGCATCACCGCCCCAGCGAGCGCAGCGTCACCGCACAGGCCAGGGCGCGGCCTCCTCGCGGCCGTCCGCCGTCAAGGCGTACTCCGCGCACGCGTCGGTGAGCGTCTCCAGCAGGACGAGGGGCTCGGGGAGCCCCCTCCCCGGCTCGGGGGACCGCAGCCAGCGGACCCCCTGTCCGTCGTCGGGCAGCCGCGACGGCGGCAGCAGCACATAGCTGCCCCGGCAGTGCCACCGCAGACCGGGGTGCTCTTCCATCGTCTCGGGGTGGCTGTCCAACTCGCAGGGCCACCACTCGTCCTCGTCCTCGGGGGTCCCCCGGGTCTTGGTGAAGAAGAGCATCCGGTCCTCGCCCAGCAGCGCGACGGGCCCCAGCACCGCCTCGGCACCGGGCTCGGCAGCGCCCTCCCGCTCCTCCAGCCGGGCGAGCGCCGCGTACCCCGCCTCGGCGGGGACGTCCAGTACGTCGTGGGCACGGCCTGTGGCGGTGATGAAGTTCGCGTCCGGCTCGGCACGCAGCCAGCGCTCGATCTGGGCGCGGTCGGCGGTGGCCTGGGTCTGCCAGGCGAAGGAGACGGGGTGCCTGCCGGGGGTGGGACAGCCGATCCGTACACAGGAACAGCCGTACCCGGACGGGTGGGCGGCGGGGGCCAGCGGGAACCCGGCCTCGGCGGCCGTGAGCAGGAGGGTCTCGCGGTCCCTGGCCGCTTCCGCGGCCTCGGCGGCCGGCTGGCCGCCCCGCCCGCCCCAGCGCCGTACACCCGAGCGGGCCGAACCCTCACGCGACCTGCGGCCGGGAGCCGTCCCCGTCGTCCCGTCCCGGGCATCGGGCCGCGCGGCCGCCGTTCGCTCGGCGCGCTCGGCTGCGCGCTCGGCCCGGCGGCGCAGCCATTGGGCGATCCTGCTCTCGCGTTCCATCTACCGCCTCACTCCGCGACCGAGAACCATGAACTCCGAGGGTACGCAGCCGTACGGCACGCTGAGGTGGAATCCACGGATCACGGATGTCTCTCCTCTATCCTGCGCTCCCCCGCGGCCGCTCCGGTACGCGGGGTCGGGCGCGTCACCCCTGAGGGCCACCCGGCCGGACGCCCCACCCGGCGTATCGTCCCGGTCACCCCTAGCTTGGGACCATGGTCACAAAGGCGGTTTTTGTCCCGATGGTCCCGTTGATCGCCCTGACCCTCGCCACAGCTCCGGCCACACCGGCCGCACCGGTCGGGCGCACCGGCCCGTCGGTCGCCGCACCGGAGGCCCCGAGCGAGGTCGTACCCCGAGGCGCCCGGCTCACCGGCACCACCTTCACCGCACACCGGGGCGGTGCCCTGGAAGTCCCCGAGAACAGCATGCAGGGGATGATCGCGACTCAGCAGCGCGGGTACGCCCGGGTTCTGGACGCCGACATCCGCCAACTGCGCGACGGCACCCTGGTGGCGATGCACGACGCCACACTCGACCGCACCACCGACAAGCACGGCAAGGTCAGCGCGCTGGACTGGAAGGACTGGCAGAAGGTGCGGATCGTCCCCAAGCGCAGCCTGCCGGGCCACTGGCGGCGCGAGCGCCCTCCGGCAGCGCGGGAGATCCTCGACCGCTTCGGCGGCGACACGCTGCTGATGCTGGAGCTGAAGGACTCCGAGGGACTGTCCCGGCTCGCCCGGCTCATCCGGGAACGGCATCTGACCCGCTCGGTCATGGTGGAGTCCAACGACCCCCAGGTGGCGGAAAAGGCCCACAAGATGGGCCTGCTGACGGCCGTATGGCGCTCGGCACGCCAGCTGGCCCACGACCAGCCGAAGGAGTGGCAGGACTTTGTGACGATGCTCAGCGTCGACCACCGGGCCTCGGCGCGGCACGTACGCAAGGCCGTGGAGTCCGGCATCACCTATGTGTGGTCGCACACGGTCAACACCCGGAAGACCCGCGACCGGATGCTGAAGCTGGGCTGCGACGGCATCGTCACCGACCGGCCGGGCAGCCTGGCCCTCACCGGGGCCGAGCCGTAGACACGGGAGGGGGACGGACGGGCGGCGACGCCGCCCCGGCGCGCGCCGTCGCACGGCGATCAGGGCTTGCCGTCGCGTGGTGCGAGGGCCCGCAGGACGAGCTCGACCAGCCGGTCGGTGAACTCGTGGGTCAGCGGGCCCGAACGGCTGAGCCAGCGCTGCTGGAAAGGGCCGAGCAGCAGCTCGACGGCGAGGTCCAGATCCAGCTCGGGGTCGATCTGCCCGGCCTCCTGGCCTGAGCGCAGCCGCTCGGTGTACACCTTCAGACCCGGCTCCCTGAGCCGCGTGACGAACTGGTCGGCCAGCTTCGGATCGGTGGCGGCGGCGACGGCCAGCGCGCGGTAGGGGGCCTCGAAGGCGGTGTCGGAGAACTCGTCGGCGGTGGCCCTCAGCACCGTCTTGAGGTCGGCCTCGATGTCACCCGTGTCGGGGAAGCCGCTGTCGTAGTCCTGGTCGTGCACGACCTCGGTGAAGGCGTCGAGCAGCACGGCCGCCTTCGAGGGCCACCAGCGGTAGATCGTCTGCTTGCCGACACCGGCCCGCGCCGCGATGGCCTCGATGGTCAGCTTGGGGTATCCGACCTCGCCGACCAGTTCCATGCTGGCCTGAAGGATCGCCTTGCGGGAGCGCTCGCTACGACGCGAGACGTCGGGGTGCTTCGCCGTGGTGGATGACATGGTCCGAATCTAGCAGCGTGCAGAGACGAGACGAACCGTCTTGACAAGACGTATCGTCTCGCCGCATGCTTCATGGACAGCTCAGCGAGACGATACGTCTCGTAGCTCTTACCTTGTTCCGTTCACCAGAAGAGGAGATGTCCATGAGCAAAGGACGCGGCGGAAGGATGCTCGGCGTCGGCGGCACCCGCGCACACCTGTCCCGCAAGCAGCTGCGGGGCGCCACGGGCGGCGGCCACGGCCCGGGCGGCGGGACCGACCCGCTCGCCCAGAAGCGCGAACTGCTGCGCAGGCTGCGGGAGTCACGGGATTAGCGCGCACCACCGTTGTGCGCTCCCGCTCCTGCTCCCGCACTCCCGGTCCGCGATCCGACCAACTTGACCGGCAATCCATCCGAACAGGCTCCTCAGGGCGCACCATGGGCGCACCGCATCACGCATGTGCCCTGAGGAGCCTGAGATGTACGCAACCCGTCGCTATCTGATGTGCCCTCCGACCCACTTCCGCGTCACCTACTCCATCAACCCCTGGATGGACCCCGGAAAACCCGTGGACCTCCGCCTCGCGCTCGCCCAGTGGGAAGCCCTCCGCGACCGCTACCGCGCCCTCGGCCACACCGTCGAGCTCCTCGACCCGGAGCCGGGACTGCCGGACATGGTCTACGCCGCCAACGGCGCGACCGTCGTGGACGGGAGAGTGCTCGGCGCCCGGTTCGCGCACCCCGAGCGCGCCGACGAGGCGGCAGCGCACCGCGCCTGGTACCGGGCACACGGCTTCGCCGACGTGACCGAGCCCGTCCACATCAACGAGGGTGAGGGCGACTTCGCCGTCACCTCCTCCTGGCTGCTGGCCGGCCGCGGCTTCCGCAGCAGCCCGCTCTCCCACGGGGAGGCCCAGGAGTTCTTCGGCCGCCCCGTCATCGGCCTCGATCTGGTGGACCCGCGCTACTACCACCTCGACACGGCCCTGTGCGTGCTGGACCCCGAGAGGGACGAGGTGATGTACCACCCCGCCGCCTTCTCACCGGGCAGCCAGGCCGTCCTCGCACGGCTGTTCCCCGACGCGCTGCTTGCGGAGGAGTCCGACGCGCTCGCCCTCGGCCTCAACGCCGTCAGCGACGGCCACCATGTGTTCCTGCCCGAGGCTGCCGCCGGGCTCTTCGCACCGCTGCGGGCACGGGGCTATGAGCCCGTGCCCGTCGATCTGACGGAGCTGTTGAAGGGTGGCGGCAGCGTCAAATGTGTGACGGCGGAGTTGCGGCCGTAGGCCACCCGTCCCCGCCGAATGGTGCGGCACCCCTTCTCCTTGTGCTGGGGAGGGGGTGCCACTTGCTCCATCTTCGCGGGGTCAGGGGTGGGTGTGCGGGAAGGCGCCGCCCCATTCGGCTTTGCGGGCGGCGCGATACGTGGGGCCCTCGCGCTTGGTGACCGTCCGGCGGCGCAGGCCGCCACCGTCCTCGCCCTCGACCTCGTCCTCGCCCTCGCCCTCGCACAGATCGAGCAGCACCTGACCCTTGCGAAGCTGGGGCCTGCGCACGATCCGGGCCGGAGCGGGGGCACCCGGAACCCGCTCGTGTACGGCCACCACGTAGCTGAACTTCTCGTCCTCGTACGGAAGCTCCCCGCCCTTCACCCGGCGGTGCAGCGAGGAGCGGGCGACCCGTACCGCGAAGTGGCACCAGTCCTGCCCAGGCACGATCGGGCAGGCACCGTCGTGCGGACACGGCGCCAGCACCCGCAGTCCAGCGGCGATCAGCGCCTCACGGCCCTCGCGGATGCGCAGGTAGCCGTCCGGCGTACCGGGCTCGACCAGCACGACCGCACCCCGCGCGGCCCGCGCCGCCGCCTCCACCACGGCGCGCCGGTCGGCGTCGGCGAGCTCGCCCAGCACATAGGAGACGGTCACCAGGTCAGCGGGCTCCCACTCGGGCGCCGTACCGCCGCGCAGCGACCCGCGGCGCCACTCGGCACCGTGCAGCGCCGCCGACCCGGCTCCGGACGCGAGCCGGCGGCCGAGGGCGAGCGCGGGCTCCGCCCAGTCCAGTACGACGGTGGAACGTGCCGTATCCCACACCTGGGCTGCCGCCCACACGGCGGCACCCGTACCGCCACCCACGTCCAGATGGCCGGCGGGGGCCCAGCCGGGGGCGCGCTCGGCCAGCGCTTCCAGCGCTGCGGAGGCGGCGGCGAACGTGGCGGGCATCCGGTAGGCGGCGTAGGCGGCCGCGTCGGCGCCGTCCCGCAGTACGGGCGCCGTGGTGGGGGTTTCCCCCCGGTAGTGGGCGATCAGCCGTTCGACGGCGGCCGACGCCTGCCGCGCGGGCAGCCCGTCCAGCGCTGCGGCGAGCGCGCCGCGCAGTTCTTGCTCGATCACCTCGACAGTGTAGGAAAGCCGAAGACCGTACCGTCCCGGCAGCTCACAGCACCGCCCGGGCCAGCCGGGTGGCCGCCGCCGCGCGGGGGCGGCTGTCCGGGGTCCGCCGTACGGGGTGGACCGTGTTGGCGAGCAGCACCAGAAAGGTGTCGGTCGCCGGGTCGAGCACCAGGCTGGTGCCGGTGAAACCGGTGTGCCCCGCGGCACGCGAACCGGCCCCGGCAGCCAGCTCCCCCATGAACCAGCCGGCGCCGGTGTGGAAGCCCAGTCCCGGTGGGGCCAGCAGCTCGGCGACCGAGGAGCGGGCCAGGATGCGGGCCTGTCCGTACGCGCCGCCCGCGAGCAGGGTGCGGCACAGCACGGCGAGGTCGCGCGCCGTGGAGAAGAGTCCCGCGTGCCCGGCGACGCCGCGCATGGCGTAGGCGTTCTCGTCGTGGACGCGGCCGTGGATCAGACCGCGGTTGAGCTTGGCCCAGGGCCTGCGCTGGTCCTCGGTCGCGGCGATACGGGAGCGCCAGGAGCGGGGCGGGTTGAAGCGGGTGCGGTCCATCCCGAGCGGGGTGGTGATGCCGTCCCGTACCAGGGCGTCCAGCGGCCGGCCCGTCACCTGCCACAGCACGCTCTCCACCAGCAGCAGGTTGAGGTCGGAGTACAGATACGCCGTGCCGGGTTCGGTCACCGGCTTCTCGGCCCACAGCAGGGCGAGGTGCTCGGCGGTGTTGTGCTCGTAGAACGGCAGTTCGGGCCGGAGTCCGGAGGTGTGGGTGAGCAGGTGGCGGACCGTGATGCCGTGGTCGGTGACCAGCCCGGCGCGCGGGTCGGCGTACCCGACGACGGGCGCGTCGAGGTCGAGTGTGCCGCGCTCGGCCTGCTGGACGGCGGCTATGGCGGTGAACAGCTTGGTGAGCGATGCCAGATCGAAGACGGTGTCCGCGCGGACCGGCAGCCACTTCTCGCGCGGCAGCTCCACGGGCAGCCCCCGCTCCGGATCCCAGGCGGCGTACCGCAGCGCCCAGCCGGTGGCGTGCTCCAGCGCGATGTACGGGCCGCGCCCCGCCAGCACGACGGCACCGGCGCACCAGCCCGCTGCGGGCAGCGCGTCGGTCTCGTCGGCCAGCGCGGCCAGGTGGTCGTCGTCGAGCCCGGCCTTGTCCCGGAAGCGGCGCCGTGCTTGCGCGTCGTCCAGGGCGGCCACGCTCCTCAGTCGCGTGCGCGCCATGGACGGCAGAGTGCCACGAAGGCGAGCGCGGCCAGAACCACGGAGCTGAGCTGGACGAGTGCCATGGGCACGGCGGTCCCCTCGCCCGCGACTCCCACCAGCGGGGAGGCGACGGCTCCGATGAGGAACTGCGAGGTGCCCAGCAGCGCGGAGGCCGAACCGGCCGCGTGCGGGGTGCGCATCAGCGCCTGGGAGTTGGCGTTCGGCATGATCAGCCCCATGCCGGACATCATCACGCACAGTCCGGTGGCCAGCGGAGCCAGGCCGACGTGTCCGAAGACCCCGGTGGTCATCAGCAGCAGCGCCACGGTGGCGGCACCGACCATGCCCAGCCCGAACGTCAGCACCCGGTCCAGCGGCACCCGGCCGACCAGGATCTTTCCGTTGAGCTGTCCGAAGGCGACCAGCCCGATGGAGTTGACCATGAACAGCAGGCTGAAGGTCTGCGGCGAGGCGCCGTAGATCTCCTGGACGACGAACGGCGAGGCCGCGACGTAGGAGAACAGCGCCGCGAACGCCAGCCCTCCGGTGAGCAGATAGCCGGTGAAGACGCGGTCCGCGAGGAGCCCGCGCATGGTGCGCAGCGCGTCGGGCAGGCCGCCCTTGTGCCGCCGCTCGGCGGGCAGCGTCTCGGGCAGCTTGCGCAGCACGACCAGGACGAGCAGCAGTCCGATCGCGGCCAGGATGCAGAAGACGCCCCGCCAGTCGGTGAAGCGCAGTACCTGGCCGCCGAGGACCGGCGCGAGAATCGGCGCGGTGCCGGAGATCAGCATGAGCGTGGAGAAGAACCGCGCCATCGCCAGCCCGTCGTACATGTCCCGTACGACGGCGCGGGCTATCACCACGCCCGCGGCGCCCGCGAGGCCCTGGGCGAGCCGGAAGACGGTGAGGGTGGCGGCGGTGGGCGCCAGCGCGCAGGCGAGACTGGCGACGATGTAGCAGCCCATGCCGGTCAGCAGCGGGCGGCGCCGCCCGAACCGGTCGCTCATCGGCCCGGCCACGAGCTGCCCGACGGCCAGCCCGACCAGGCAGGCGGTGAGGGTGAGCTGAGCGCTGGCGGCGGGGATGTGGAGCGCTTCGCCGACCTCCGGGAGCGCCGGGAGGTACATGTCGATCGAGAGGGGCGGAAGCGCGGTCAGTCCGCCGAGGATGAGGGTCAGCAGCAGTCCGGCACGGCGGCGGCGCGTCAACTCGGGGGCGGCGGCGGTGGCTTTCGGGGTGGATTCCGGGGCGGGTTCCGCGGTGGGTCCGGGCTGGTGCCCGAGGTCGGTGGGTGGGGCGGCCGATGGCTGGGGGCCGGGCTTGGTCATGCACCTCTCCAGGAGATTGTCACGGGCCCGAACATTCTCCCAGGGATTCCCGGAACGGCCCACACGTTTGTTCCCCCGTCGGGCGGCAGCGACGACCCCCGGCCGCCGTCGACGACGCCTCCCAGCCACCGGGCGACGACGCCTCCCGCCCACCCGGCCACGACTGTCCGGCCGCCGGGCGCCCGCACGTACGCTCAGCTCATGACGCAGCAGAAGCACGAGGCACACGAGCACCCCGCCGAGACGGCCGGTACCGCCGTGGTGACCGGAGCGGGCTCCGGAATCGGCCGCGCCGTCGCCCTCACTCTCGCCGACGCCGGCTGGACGGTCGTCCTGGCGGGCCGCCGCCGGGAGACGCTGGAGGAGACCGCGCAACTGGCCGCGGGTGCCCCGACCCGGTGCGTCCCCACGGACGTCACGGACCAGGCCGACGTCACCGCGCTGTTCGACTCCGTACGCGAGCACGAGGGGCGGCTCGATCTGCTGTTCAACAACGCGGGCACCTTCGGCCCCGCCGTACCGCTGGAGGACCTCTCCTTCGAGCAGTGGCGCGGTGTCGTGGACGTCAATCTGCACGGCGCCTTCCTCTGCGCACAGGCCGCCTACCGGCTGATGCGCGACCAGCGGCCCAGGGGCGGCCGCATCATCAACAACGGCTCCATCTCGGCCCACACCCCGCGGCCGGGCTCCATCGCCTACACCGCGACCAAGCACGCCATGACGGGCCTGACCAAGTCCCTCTCACTCGACGGCCGCGCCTACGACATCGCCTGCGGCCAGATCGACATCGGCAACGCCGCCACCGAGATGACGTCGGCCATGTCCCAGGGCGTCCCCCAGGCGAACGGCAGCCGTGCCGCCGAGCCCACCATGAACACCGACGACGTGGCCCGCACCGTGCTGCACATGGCGTCGCTGCCGCTGGAGGCCAACGTCCAGTTCGCGACGGTGCTGGCAACGAAGATGCCGTACATCGGCCGGGGCTGAGCCCGCCACCCGGTGGCCGCCCGGGCGGCCGGCCGTGAGCGGGTACGATGGCCGCACGGCGGACGAGCCGGCCGGGCGGTCGCGTCGGGAGTGCCCAGCGCATTCCCGCCGAGGAACGTCCGGGCTCCACAGGGCAGGATGGTGGGTAACGCCCACCCGGGGTGACCCGCGGGACAGTGCCACAGAAAGCAGACCGCCGGGGACCGTTGCGTACGGTGCCCGGTAAGGGTGAAACGGTGGTGTAAGAGACCACCAGCGCCCAGGGTGACCTGGGCGGCTAGGTAAACCCCATCCGGAGCAAGGTCAAGAGGGAGCACCCTGGTGCTCCTGCGCGGACGACCGAGGGCGGCCCGCCCGAGTCCGCGGGTAGACCGCAGGAGGCCGGTGGCAACACCGGTCCTAGATGGATGACCGCCACCCGGAACGCCGCAAGGCGCCCGGAGCACAGAACCCGGCGTACAGGCCGACTCGTCCGCCCCCACCTGGGGGCTTCACTTCGAGAAGGGCCTCTGACCTGCGAGGGAGCCCTCCGGAGATCTCCGGCGTCCCCACTGTTTTCGGCTCCTGGCGGCACGGGAGCCGTGTCTGGTGCCGCTCCGGCCGGGACGGGAGCCATCAGGCGTGCGCGATCAGCCGCAGTTCTGGTGGCCCTGGATGCTTGGCCTCTCGATGCCGCCGCATCACGAAGGCCAGGGCGTACTCGACCTCGGTCTCCTGCCTGTGCTGCGCGAGGGCGAGCATGTGGTGGATCTGGTCGCACAGGTCGCACGGTGCATCGTCGAGCTCGGCCTCGTCCTCGGCGGCGCGCAGTCGCACAGCCGCCGACACCAGGTCGTCTTCCGTCACGGAGTGTCTCCCGGCTGGGCGTCGCGCGGCGTGGTCTTCCACACCGCCAGGAGGAAGGGGATCCGTGCCGCGCGTCGGCGCCCGTGCAGATGCAGCTGCTGACGCAGATGGCGGCTCAGGGACTGCAAGGGGCTGTCGGGGTTCTCAGGCATGCCGGGCCTCCAGCGCGGCGGCCGCGGCAGCACGCTTCTCCGGCGCGGCGATCGCTTCCACCGCGTCGGCGGAGGTGCTCCACTGGTCGACCAGCGGCCGGGCACACGGCAGGCACGCATACGCGCCGCCTCCGGCCCCGGAGCCCTGCTCGTGGACGACGATCAAAGCGACATCGTCGGCCATGCCTTGGTGCCACGCGCAGTATCCAGCAGTCATCTGATCTCCTCCTTGTCCGCGGGTGGGCAGGCACAGCAGCGGCTGCTGACAACGCGGACCTGACCGTCGCGGTCGGTGGTAAGGGAGAGCGGCCTCTTGCAGCGCGGGCAGGTCCCGTACCAGGTCCCGCGCCGGGCCGTGACCGCCGCGGGCTCAGGTGCCATTGCGATCACGCTTTCGTCGGCAGCGCGGGCACCGGCACGGCGGGTAGACCATGGACCACGAGGGCAACAGCTTGGTACAGCGAAGGGTGCGCCACCTCGACCAACTTCGGCCGCTGTCGCGGGAGATGCGGATCTTCATGGTGCTCACGGCTCCCCGCGGCGGGAGACTGCAGCGTCGTAGGCAGCCCGCTCGTCGGCGGTGGCTTCCCGCACGTCGTCGGGACGGGCGCGCCATTCGTAGCCGTTGGCCGTGACCAGCACGTACCGGTCTTCGAAGGCGAGCTGGACGCGTCCGGTCCACGGCGGTTCGGGCGGTACCTGTTGCGCAGTGGCCCCATCCACCAGGTACGCGCCACGCTGGTGGCGCTCGGTGACCTGCTGTGCGGCGTCCATGACGACCCCTCGCGACGTACGTGATCAGGTAGTCACTGTCGGTAGGAGTCCTGCAACGCGAGAAGGGGCACAGGATGTGCCCCCTCTGAACGAGTGATACTCAGGCAGCCAAGACGCCAATCTTGACTGCGAGTTCGGACGCCCGCCGCCGCCGCTCCGGGCTCTTGGCCTCCGTCTCTTCCAGCACGATCCGCCGCGCGTAACCGTTGTAACGGATCGTCTCCGGCGCGGCTTCGAAAGCCTTATTCAGCGTGGCCAGCGCCGCCTCCGGCTGCCCATCCAGCTGGTACCCACGGGCTTCTTCGATACGGTGCCGAGATCGGCGAGGCCGTGACGGGATGGTCGTCGCGTCCGCTGCGGCGGCCTGACGGACGCTCTCGCCACCCGCATGCAGTTCTACTGCGACCGTCACCGCGTGCGCCCTGATGATGGCCTGCGAAAAGGACGTCACCGGGTGGTAGTACGTCGCGGGTAGACGTGCTGCTTTCGCGCGAGCCTTATCCCACCAGCCCCAGGCGGACCCAATATCGCCACGGCGTGCGGCTGTGTACCCAGCCTCGAACTCCAGCGCCCCGATGATGGCCAGCACGTCGTCAGCGGCGTCCGGCAGGAGAGGGGTCAGGTACTCCAACGTCGCCATGGTGATGTCGTCAGCTGCGCCGAAGTGAGCGGGGCCGCTGTCACGGTGTGCCTGCGCCGTGAGCCATGCAGCTACGCCCATGGCGTGCGGGTCCTCAGACTCCTGAGCGGCAACCATCCCCCGCTCGGCGACCCTCCACAGAAGCGAGGCATCAGGCTGGTAGGCGACGAAGAACTGCGACAGCGAGTACACCTCAGAGAGGATGGCCTGTGCCGTGCGCCGCTCGGCAGCGGACTCAGCTTGCCGGACAGCGAGTTGCGCGTCCCGGATCAAGTCAGGCAGCAGCTGCCCTAGAACTTCCCGGTGGTTCGGCGCCTGGTGCCGGGCGGCCCAGGCGCGGGCCAGCCGCGCGGCCACGTGCTCGCGTGGCGGCGCTTCCCGGTCCGAGGAACTGATCGGGTAGGCGTTCACCGCAGCCGCGACGGCAGGCAACCGCGGGTGCCCTGGGCCTGTGAACAGGTCCACCTCCACGCCTTGGTCGCCAGTCAGGTCTGACAGCGACCGCACGCGGAGGATTTCGGCAATACGAAGGATCATCGGCAGTTTCGGGGTCTGGAGCCGTCCGTTCTCGATCTGCTTGACCCAGCTCGGCGACATGCCGAGGAGCCCGGCCAGCACGGTGCGGGGCATGCCTCGGCGTTCGCGGAGGATCTGCATACGTTGGCCGAATGCCAGCGGCTCGGTGTACGGGTCCGGGGTACCACCTTGAGACACGGCCTTGCCCCTCTCTGAACAGCTCGACGCTGTCAGGATATGAGGTGAGGCCGTAACTCTGCGCCTACACAGGGTGGATGTACGCGGCGGGCCAGCGCCACAGACAGGCGGGGCAGTGCCCCCCAGGATGCGAGCCGACCGATCGAGGGCGCAGCCTGGAGACATGGGTGCCGCCCGGAAGGGCTGACCCGAGAGTACGCGAGGCGCGGCCTGGAGCCACCCCGGGCGTACGGCCAGGTCGGCAACCGGCCCGCTCGAACACGTCGATGGCCAGCCATGGGCGTGTAACGATCCATCAAGACACCGCCATCGCTTGGGCGATATGCTGCTCGCGCTCGACCTTCCTCGCTCCAACTTGCCGCCCCGCGCAGCGAGTCGGCGGCGAGCCCCCGGCCTACCACCGGGCGGTTCACAGAGGAAGGGAGAGAGCATGGACGATGAGGAAGTGAGCGCGCCGCCAAAGCCGCCGTGGAGCAGCTTTGAGCGGTGGTCGATCATCCTCGCGATGTCTGGCGTGCTCACGGCGATCATCTCCGTGGTGGCGCAGTTCGCGATGCGGTGACACACCGCGGGCCCGGAAGCGACCGACAGCCGCTGCACACGCAGCGAGCCCGGTCTCCGAGTGCGCGACCGGGCTCGTGAACTGCGAAGGGCCTGTCGGGTGGAGCCGGCGGGCCCTTCACCATGTTCAGCAAGGACACCTCGGCGTACTTGCTGGTGCGCAATTCTAGTGCACTTTCTTGGAGGATAGTTCAACAGCTCCGCACTGATTGACCCCTGTATTGCGAGGCGAAGGTGGCCGGGCTGGTCGCGGGCCCGCTCGCTGTTCAGTCCGTGTCGAGGTCGACGCGGATGGTCAGCAGTTCGGTGCCGACGGCACGGACCACGGCGCTGTTGAGCCGGGGCAGGGTGGTGAGGCGGGCACGCGGGTCGTCGTCCGGGAGGAGGTGGGCCGTGCCGGGGTACCAGCGGCCGGAGAGCCGGACGCGGACGCGCGGGTCGGCCTGGATGTTGCGGACGTACTGCGCCCTGCTGCCGTGCTCGGACACCAGCCAGAACTCCTGCCCGGTGCGGCGGCCGCCGACCGGGGTGCGGCGCGGGCGGCCGGTGGTGCGGCCCGTGGTCTCCAGGAGGATCTGGCCCGGCATCCGGCGGGAGAGCGGGTTGACCACATGTCGCTGGAGCGCTGTGACCGCTCGGAACTTCCGGCCGCCGCCGCTGCTGCCGCCCGCCACGCCTGTCATTCCGTCCTCCGCTTGTTGAGCGGCCCCGCCGCGCTGTCGGCGGGGCCTACCGTCCACACGCAGCCAGCATGATGGTTACGGATGAGCAGGAGTCTGTCACTCGCCACTGACAGTCTTCCGGCGCCGGGCGCGAGTGCCCTCGCGGGCGCGGCTGCGGTGCGCAGGGGTGTCTGCGCGCGTGCCCGGCGCCGGGGCCGCGTCCGCGCCCGTCGACCGGTCGGCGAGGTGGTACAGCTCCGTCCACTGCACCGCGGTCAGCGACTTGGGCAGGGCGCCCGGCCGGATGCCGTGGCCGCGCAGCCAGGCGAGGAGCCGGCCCCTGGGCAGGGCGGCGCCTCGCCCATCGCCTCCCCGGGCCTCTCGTCCAGCGCCGCCGGCGTCTCGTCCAGCGCCTCCCGCGGTGCCGCGTCCAGCGCCTCCCCCGGCGCCACGTCCGGTGCCGCGTGGGCCGCCCCGGTCGCGGGCCGCTCGCGGGATGATCTCGATCAGTCCGCGGCCGGAGCCGGTGAAGACCCGGTGGACGAAGTCCTGGTAGCGGTGCCGCTCGTGCGGCGCGAGCAGCGGTTCGGTGCGGCGGCTGACGGTGAGCAGGCCGCCGTCCACGCCGGGCCGGGGCCGGAACGCGGCCGCCGGTACACGCTGAACCAGCCGGAAGTCGTACCAGGGCCACCACTGCGCCGTCATCATCGTCGCGCCGCCCACGCCCGCACGGCGGCGCGCGACCTCCCATTGGACGAGGAGGACCGCGTCGGTCCAGTCGGAAGCGTGCAGGATGCGGCGGAGCATGGCGGTGGTGCGGTGGAACGGAAGGTTGCCGACGAGGACGTGGGGCGCCCGCGGGGCCTTCCAGCGCAGGAAGTCGGCGTGCAGGACGGTGGTCGGGGCTGCCGTACGGCGCCGGAGCCTGGCGGCCGTACGGGAGTCGGCCTCCAGGACGGTCAGCGGTCTGCCGAGCCGCTGCAGCGGAACCGTCAGCGCTCCGTCCCCGCCGCCGATCTCGACGACGGGGCCTTCGGTTCGGGCGACGAGGGCGACGAACGCACTGATCGTCGCCGGGTCGGTGAGAAAGTTCTGGCCGAGTTCATGGCGGCCTTCGTGCCTGGGCAACGGGATCTCCGCGGCTTCGTGGGGAAGCCGGGCGGCACGACGGGCCGCCCGGCGCTGGCGCGCTGAAGCGGCGGGGTCCTCCCGAACGCGTCGGAGAGTGCGCCGCCGCTGGGCCGTGCCCGGCGATCCCGCTGTTGTGGCCACGGGGTGCCCTGCCTGAGGTGTGCAGGCTGCGGGTCAGGTGTGGCTGTGGGGGCACCCCTGCTCGAAGAGGTTGGGGAGCCGTTTCTCCGCGCCCCTTCGGGAGGGGGCGCGGGTCCCATTTCGGGTGCTGTGGATGCGCTGGACGGGCCCTAGACGCCGCGGATCCGCGTGAGGGCGCAGCACGCGGCGCAGGCGCAGGCCGCGCAGGCGCAGGAACAAGCCGACATGGGCGGCACTGTAGGCGTTCCCCCAGTCGGCGCCAACCGGTTTTCCCGGCACGGACGCGGGCCGCCCCGCGCCCGTGCGGGCACGCAGGGCCCGGGCGGGCACGCAGGAAGGGCGCGGCTCCCACGTAGGCCGCGCCCTTCGGCTGCTCGCGGCTGCCCGGGGCAGCCGGCCGTCACATTCCGGGCAGTTGTCAGATGCCCATGGGGCGCATGTTGTCCTGCATACCACCCATGTCTGCCATCCGGCCCTGGTCGCCCATACCGCCCTGGTCCTGCTGGGGCATGGCGTCCTGCCGGCCCGCAGGCGGCATGGCCCCCTGGTCGGCCGCCGGGTCCATGGCGGTCTGGCCGTCCTCGCCCTGCTGGTGCGGCGGCGGCAGGACCATTCCGTGGTCGTCGCGGCCGTTCTGGTGCTCGGGGCACGCGGCTGCGGTGCCCGCGGTGGCGAGGAGCGCGGTGGCGGTCAGGGCGACCGCTGCGAGGGCTGTGCGCTTGCGCATGGGGGGTGTGCCTTTCTGTGGTGCCCCGGTAGGGGCTGGTGGACCACCGAACACGTGCGGGCTGCCCTGGCTGCGGTCCGGTCATTCGGGACGTATGCGCACTTCACCCGATGGCCCGTCACCCGGACGGAAACGCTCACCCTCGCCGAAACGCTCGCCCCCTTGTCTCCCCCGCCTCCCCCCACACATGCGAACCGTTGGCCACGGTTGCACGCTGGAGCTATGACCCCACCTATCGTCGTACACCCTCCGTCCGGTACCAGTGGACGGAAAGTGACAGCACACACCGAGAGCCTCGGCTTCGCGCACCGGCCCGAGGATGTCGTCGAGTTCCTGCGCCGCGCCGGGCTCGACCCGGCCGACATCCAACTGGACGATCCCAACCTGATCGAATGGCGCGGCGGTGGCCCGGAGGTATGGGAGTGAACCTCCCCGGGGAACCCCCGGCGCGCCGGGCCAGACGTACGGAACAAGAGGCAGGTGTGCGGCTCTTTCGGGCACGGCGGTACCGTCGGGTACGCCCCCGGGCCGCGAAGTGAGGAGCCTGATCACACCATGCCGTCAACGCCGACTCCCCTGCCGATGCCGTCCCCCGCACCGTCGGGGCGCAGCCAGCAGGGCCAGCGGGACCAGGAGCAGGGAAACCGGACCGCGCTGGTCGAGGACCTGATGGAGCGCTTCCCGCACATCCCGCGGGAGGCCGTGCTGAAGGAGGACCTGCTGCGGGGCGGGATGGCCTTCGACGACTCGGCGCTCAGCGACACCGCCGACAAGGCGACCGGCGAGATCAAGCCGAAGTCCTACTTCATCTTCTCCTTCGACCACCGCACCCTCCCCGAGCTGGGCGAGGCGGCGCTGCGGCGGCCGCCGGAGGAGGTCGTCCTGACGGGCGGGCCCTACGACCTGAGCCGCACCGTCGTCTCCGTACGGGTGAACCCGAGCTCGCCGTACCGCGTGCAGGCGGGTGAGGACGGCGCGCTCGGCCTCTATCTGGACGGGCGGCGGATCGCCGACGTCGGACTGCCGCCGATGCCGGACTACTACCGGCACACGCTCGCCAACGGGAAGTCCGTGATGGAGGTGGCACCCACCATCCAGTGGGGCTATCTGATCTATCTGACGGTCTTCCGGGTGTGCCAGTACTTCGGCGCCAAGGAGGAGTGCCAGTACTGCGACATCAACCACAACTGGCGCCAGCACAAGGCCGCCGGGCGCCCGTACACCGGGGTGAAGCCGGTCGAGGAGGTGCTGGAGGCCCTCCAGATCATCTCCGACCACGACACCCTCGGCGCCTCCAGCGCCTACACCCTCACCGGCGGCTCGATCACCTCGCAGGTGCAGGGCAAGGACGAGGCGGACTTCTACGGGCAGTACGCCAAGGCGATCGAGGAGCGCTTCCCCGGCCGCTGGACCGGCAAGGTGGTGGCCCAGGCGCTGCCCAGGGAGGACGTGCAGCGCTTCCACGACTACGGCATCCGCATCTACCACCCCAATTTCGAGGTGTGGGACAAGCGGCTGTTCGAGCTGTACTGCCCCGGCAAGGAGCGCTACGTGGGCCGTGAGGAGTGGCACCGCCGCATCCTCGACTCGGCGGAGGTCTTCGGCCCGCGCAATGTGATCCCGAACTTCGTCGCCGGGGTGGAGATGGCAGCGCCGTTCGGCTTCGACTCGGTGGACGAGGCCATCGCCTCCACCACCGAGGGCCTGGACTTCTTCATGTCCCACGGCATCACCCCGCGCTTCACCACCTGGTGCCCGGAGCCGACGACGCCGCTGGGCAAGACGAATCCGCAGGGCGCGCCGCTGGAGTACCACATCCGGCTGCTCGACGCCTACCGCGCCGCCATGCAGCGGCACGGGCTGTCCTCGCCGCCCGGCTACGGCCCGGCCGGCGCGGGGCGCGCGGTCTTCTCCGTCAGCTCGTTCATGGACACACTGCCGGCGGAGGAGGGCGCGCCGGTCGCGTGAGCCGCGCTGCGCGCCGCCGATGAGTTCTCCTGAGGGCTCCGGTCTTCTTCTTACGGGAAGGGACCGGAGCCCTTCCCCTGTGCACCAGAAGGAGACGAGAACCATGGCGAAGCTGACACTGACCACCATGCTGTCGCTCGACGGTGTGATGCAGGCACCCGGCGGCCCCGAGGAGGACCCGCGCGACGGTTTCGACCTCGGCGGCTGGGTGGTGCCCTACGCCGACGAGGGCATGGTGGACCGCATCACCAACTGGTTCCAGCGCGCGGGCTCCTTCCTGCTGGGGCGGCGCACCTACGAGATCTTCGCCGCGTACTGGCCGCAGGTCAGCGACGAGGAGGACCCGGTGATCGCCGGCCGGCTGAACCGGCTGCCCAAGTACGTCGCCTCGACCACGCTGGAGCGCGCCGACTGGCAGGGCAGCACGGTGCTGGGCGGCGATGTGGTGGCCGCCGTACGCGAGCTGAAGCAGCAGCCGGGCGACGAGTTGCAGATCCACGGCAGCGGGGTGCTGGCCCGGTCGCTGATGGCACACGACCTGATCGACGAGTACCGGCTGCTGGTCTACCCGGTGGTCCTGGGCAAGGGACACCGTCTCTTCGCGGAGGGCGCCGTGCCCACAGCCCTGCGGCTGGAGGCCACCGACGCGCTCCCCTCGGGCGTCACCACGCAGACCTACACCCCGGCCGGGCGGCCGACGTTCGGCTCGTTCTGACCGGCACCGGTGCCGCCTCAGCGCCCCGTGGCGCCGTCGGTCTGTTCGCGGAGGATGTCGGCGTGGCCCGCGTGCCGCCCCGTCTCCTCGATCATGTGGACGAGGGTCCAGCGCATCGACGGCGGTTCGCCGTCGCGCAGGGAGCGCTCACCGCGCCGGTCCAGGTCGTCGCAGGCGGCGATGATCCCGTCCGACGCGCGGATCGCCTCCTGGTAGGCGGCGATCAGCGAGGCGCCGGTCTCGCCCGGCAGGGGCGGCTCGTCGTCGTCCAGGGGCTGTTCGCCGCGCCCGGCGTACGCCCAGCCGAACCAGTTGTGCTCCACCCGGGTCAGGTGCTTGACCAGGCCCAGCAGGCTGGTGCCCGAGGGGACGCCGGGTGCGAGGCCGACTTCGTCGGAGAGCCCGGCCGCCTTGGCGATCACCGCCTCCCGCAGATACCCCAGGAACGCCGTGAGGGTCTCCTTCTCGCCACCCGTCGCATAGGGGGGCCTGACATCGCCACGCGCGGAAAATCCGGTCACATCAGTCATGCCGCCGACTGTAACCAGAATTGGCTGGCGGGGGCGCGGTGCTGCTGGTTGGCTTCCGGGGTGACGGTCACCCCGGAAGTTGCTGTGCCGCTAGGCGAAGTCGGTTGTCTCCAAGGTCATGGAGAAGGGCGCGGGGACCTCGATCTCCTTGCCGAACGGCATGGTGACGACCTGCTGGTAGTCGTCGTTGCCGGGTTCGCTGAAGAGGGTCACGGAGCCGCGCTCGCGGTCGACGAGGAGGTAGAGGGGGATACCCGCGAGGGCGTAGCAGTGGCGTTTGGTGTCCCGGTCGCGCTCGGGGCGCGTCGAGGTCACCTCCGCGACCATCGCCACTCCCTCGGCAGGCATCCAGGGCTCGGCCCCCCAGAAGAGACGGGCCGAGGTGGGGGTCCAGGTGGCGTCCGGGATCACATAGTTCTTCGGGCAGCGCCCTCCTCTTTCCAGCTTGAGGCCCTTGTTGCCGGAGACATCCATATCGGTGGCGGACTTCCGCGTCACCTGCTTCACCACCACACTGATGTGGCTCTCATGGTCCCCGTCCGGCGGCGGCGTCACGACGATGTCCCCCTCGATGAACTCGGCCCGGTAGCCCTCGGGCGTATCCAGGGCCAAGAAGCCCTCCAACAGGAGCTCTTCCTGCGAAAGCGGCTCGTGTGCCATGGCTGTCATGTCACACCCTTTCCTTGGTCACGATCAGTCTCAGCTGCCGCCCGCGTCGGTGCCGGGGGACGGGTCGCCCTTCACTCGATCGTGGCACACAGAGCGCAACCAGACCGCCTTCCACACGGAACCGCCATACCCGCACATCCGTCCCCTTCCATGACGGAGTCGATCTTCGTCGGCGACCTGGGGAACGAGCGGGACAGCAGGGGGCGGCGACAGCGATGGCGAGCACAGGGGCGGGGACGACGCGGCGTGGGCTGTTGCGGAGCGGGATCGCCGTCGGGATCGCGGCGGCCGGGGGGACGTGGATGACGGGGCGCGGCGCGTACGCGGCGGCGGACGACACCGGCGCGGCGTGGAAGGCGCTGGGCAAGGGGCTGGACGGGACGCTGCTGCGGCCCGGCGACCGGGACTTCACGGCGGCACGCAAGCTGTTCAACCCCCGCTTCGACGCCATACGGCCGGCCGCGGTGGCGTACTGCGCCGGGCCCGGTGACATCGCCGAGTGCCTGTCCTTCGCGCGCCGGCACGAGATACCGGTGGCCGTGCGCAGTGGCGGCCACTCGTACACGGGCTGGTCCAGCGGCAAGGGCCGGCTGATCGTCGATGTGCAGAAGATGGCCTCGGTGAAGGCGTCGGGGCGCAGTGCCACGGTGGGGGCCGGGGCCAAACTCATCGATGTCTACGCCGGGTTGGCCGCGCACAAGCGGACGATACCGGCGGGGTCCTGCCCCACGGTCGGGGTCGCGGGGCTCACGCTGGGCGGCGGGATCGGCGTCGTCGCCCGCGCGTACGGGCTGACCTGCGACAGCCTGACCGGCGCCACGGTCGTCACGGCCGACGGGAAGCGGCGCGAGGTGGCCGAGGACCACGACGGGGATCTGTTCTGGGCGCTGCGCGGCGGCGGAGGCGGCAACTTCGGTGTCGTCACCTCCCTGGAGTTCCGCACCCATGTGGCGCCCTCCTGCCAGACGTTCTTCCTCTCCTGGCCGTGGTCACGGGCGGCCGCCGTGGTGCGCGAGTGGCAGCGGTGGGCGCCGGTGGCGCCCGAGGAGATCTGGGCGAACCTGCATCTGTCGGCGCCGGCCGGTGGCCGTCCCGGCAGTGTCCGGGTCGGCGGGCTGTCACTGGGGGCGCGCCGCGAGCTGGAGAACCAGCTCGACCGGCTGGCCGGCCGGATCGGTACGCCATCCTCCGACACCTCGCTGCGACGGCACTCCTATCTGGACGCCATGAAGGTGATGGGCGGCGTCTCCGGCTGGACGCTCGCGCAGGCGCACCAGCGGGGCACGCTGCCGGGCCGTACGAAGCGGGGGAGGGTGGCCCGCGAGTCGTACGCCGCGCGCTCCGACTTCTACACCCGCTCCCTGCCGACGGCCGGGATCAAGGCGCTGCTCGACCGCGTCGAGCGGCTTGCCACGCTGCGCGGCGGTGGGGCCGGGAGTGTGGCGCTCGACGCGCTGGGCGGTGTCGCGAACCGGCCGCGGCCGGACGCGACGGCGTTCGTGCACCGGGACGCGCGCTTCCTGGCGCAGTACATCGTCTCCTGGCCGGACTCCGCCGATCCCGAGACGGTGGCCGGGCACCGCGGCTGGCTGGACGGTACGCACACGGCGATGCGCCGGTGGGCCAGCGGGTTCGCCTACCAGAACTACCCCGACCCGGCGCTGCGCGACTGGCGGCACGCCTACTACGGCGCCAACGCCGACCGACTGGCCAAGGTCAAGGCGGTGTACGACCCCGACCGGGTCTTCTCCTTCCCCCAGGCGGTGTGAACGTCACCTGCTGAGGAGGTGACGTCTCCCCGGTACGTACGCTGGGGTCCCCGCCACCGTACGTACCGAGGAGAAGTGCCGTGCTCGTTCTGTTGCCGCCGTCCGAAGGGAAGGCCGAGGGCGGCAAGGGCCGTCCGCTGGACCTGGAGACCCTGTCGCTGCCGGGGCTGACGCAGGCACGGGAGACGGTGCTGGAGGAGCTGGTGGCGCTCTGCCGCGCCGACGAGGAGAAAGCGCGCGAGGTGCTGGGCCTGAGCGAGGGGCTGCGCGGCGAGGTGGCCAAGAACGCCGGGCTGCGCACATCCCCGGCCCGACCCGCGGGCGAGATCTACACCGGAGTGCTGTACGACGCGCTGGGCCTGGCCACCCTGGACGCGGCCGCCAAGCGGCGTGCGGCGCGCTCGCTGCTGGTCTTCTCCGCGCTGTGGGGCGCGGTCGGGATCAAGGACCGCATCCCCTCCTACCGGCTCTCGGGGGGCGTGAAGCTGCCGGGCACCGGCGCCCTGGGCCGCTTCTGGCGCGGCCCGCTGGAGTCGGTGCTGCCCGAGGCCGCGGGCGGCGGCCTGGTGCTGGACCTGCGCTCGTCGGCGTACGCGGCCATGTGGAAGCCCAAGGGGGACCTGGCGCGGCGCACCGCGACCGTGCGGGTGCTGCAGTCGCGGCTGGTGGGCGGGGTGGAGAAGCGGTCGGTCGTCAGCCACTTCAACAAGGCGACCAAGGGCCGCATCGTGCGGTCCCTGCTGGAGGCGGGCGCCGCGCCGAAGACCCCGTCCGAGCTGGCCGGGACGCTGCGCGAGCTGGGTTACGTGGTCGAGGGCGCCGAGAACGGCGACGGACCGAAGGCCACCGCGCTGGACGTGGTGGTGACGGAACTCTAGGCGCGGATCCAGCGAAGTTGCATGCCGTGCAACGGCTGTTGCACCCTCCGAACCTCCCGGGCACGATACGGGCATGACTCCCCCGCCGCCCGTGCCGCACGCCATGCCCACCTCGGTGCTCGGTCTCGCCCCCGTCATCCCGGTCGTCGTGCTGGAGGACGCGGCGGACGCCGTGCCGCTCGCCCGGGCGCTGGTCGACGGCGGACTGCCCGCGATCGAGGTGACGCTGCGCACCGCGGCCGCACCGGAGGCGATCCGCGCCATCGCGGACGCCGTACCCGAGGCGGTCGTCGGCGCGGGCACGGTGCTCGGACCTGAGAACGTGCGCACGGCCGTGGGGGCAGGCGCGCGCTTCCTGGTCAGCCCCGGCTGGACGGAGGCGCTGCTGGAGGCCATGCGGGCTTCCGGGGTGCCGTTCCTGCCCGGCGTCTCGACGGCCTCGGAGGTGCTGGCGCTGCTGGAGCGCGGGATCACGGAGATGAAGTTCTTCCCGGCGGAGGCGGCGGGCGGCACCGGCTATCTGAAGTCGCTGGCCTCGCCCCTGGCCCGGGCCCGGTTCTGCCCCACCGGCGGTGTGACGGCGGCCAACGCGGCCGACTACCTGGCGCTGCCCAATGTCGCCTGCGTGGGCGGAACCTGGATGCTGCCCACCGACGCACTCGCGGCCAAGGACTGGGACCGGATACGGTCACTGGCCGCCGAGGCGGCCAGCGAAGCTTGGGCAGTCTGCGCCAGGGGCGCGGGGTGGGCAAGCGCAGCCCCCACGCGGGGTACGCGGGATCGAGCGGTCAAGCCCACCGCAGGTGACCCGTGTCGTTGAGCAGACGCAGCGACGCGTTGCCGTCGGCGTAGTAGGCGACCGCCGAGAGGGAGGCGGCGGACAGCTCCATCCGGTAGAGGGACTCGGGCGGGGCGCCGAGGGCGAGGCGGACCAGGGTCTTGACCGGGGTCACATGGGTGACGAGCAGCACCGTGCGGCCCTCGTAGCGGGCCAGGAGCTCGTCGCGGGCCGCCGCCACCCGCTCGGCGACCTCGGCGAAGGACTCGCCGCCTCCTGTCGGGCGGACCGAGGGAGAGGCCAGCCAGGCGTCCAGGTCCTCGGGGTGGCGCTCGCGGACCTCCGCGAAGGTGAGACCCTCCCAGGCGCCGAAGTCCGTCTCGCGCAGCCCCACGTCGGTGTGGACGCCCAGCCCGAGACGGCCCGCGACAGTGGCGGCGGTCTCCTGGCAGCGGCGCAGCGGGGAGGAGACCACGGCCTGGACCGTGCCGCGCGCTGCCAGCGCCTCGGCGACGGCGGCGGCCTGCCGCCGCCCCACGGCTGAGAGCTCGGGATCGGAACCACCGCTGCCGGAGAACCGCTTCTCGGGCGTCAGCGGCGTCTCGCCGTGGCGGAGGAGCACGAACGTGGTGGGGGTGCCCAGGTCGGGGCCCCAGCCGACACGGGTGCCGGGCGCGGTGGGGCCAGGATCGGTCGCGGCAGCCGACTCGGGCGCGGCAGCCGACTCGGGCGCGGCAGCCGGCTCGGGCGCGGTGGGCCCGGCGGCAGCCGGCTCGGCGGCAGCGGCCGGCGTGTGCGCGTCCAGTTCCGCGCGTGAGGCGCCCGCGTCCCACCGCTCGCCCCGCTTGCCCGCGTCCATCGCCTCGTTGGCGAGGCGGTCGGCGTGCTTGTTCTGCTCGCGCGGAATCCACTCGTAGGTGACGGCATCCGGCGGGAAGACAGCGGCGGCCTCCAGGGCCAGGGGGCGCATATCGGGGTGCTTGATCTTCCAGCGGCCCGACATCTGCTCGACGACGAGCTTGGAGTCCATCCGCACCAGCACGGCGGCGTGCGCGTCGAGCTCGTAGGCAGCGCGCAGTCCGGCGAGCAGGCCCCGGTACTCGGCGACGTTGTTGGTGGCCCGACCGATGAACTCGGCGGTCTCGCACAACGTTTCACCGGAGGCGGCGTCCCTGACGACGGCACCGTATCCGGCCGGGCCCGGGTTGCCCCGCGAACCGCCGTCCGCCTCGACGACGAAGGTACGCCGCGCCTGGGCCCCGCTCACCGCAGCCCTCCGCCCGCCGCCGCACTCACAGCCCGGAGTCCGGGGTGCGCACCAGGATGCGGCGGCAGTTCTCGCACCGGACCACGGCGTCTGCGGGCGCCTCGCGCACCTCGTTCAGCTCGGTGATGTTCAGCTCCAGGCGGCAGCCCTCGCAGCGCCGCTGGTAGAGCTTGGCCGCGCCGACGCCACCCTCGCGCTCACGGATCTTGTCGTACAGCTTGATCAGCTCGTCGGGGACGGCGCCTGCGACGGTCTCGCGCTCCTTGCGGACACCGGCCAGCTCGGCCTCGATCTCGGCCAGTGCGGCGTCCCGGCGCTCGGTGGCCTCCTGGAGCCTGCCACTGACGGACTCGACGCGCTCGCCGAGTTCGGCGGCGCGCTCGGCGGCGGACTCGCGGCGCTCCATGACCTCCAGGACGACGTCCTCCAGGTCGCTCTGGCGCTTGGCCAGGGAGGCGATCTCGCTCTGCAGGTTGGCCAGGTCCTTGGGGTTGGTGACGGCGCCGGAGTCGAGGCGCTGCTGGTCGCGGGTCGCGCGCTGGCGGACCTGGTCGACGTCCTGCTCGGCCTTGGTCTGCTCGCGCGCGGTGTCGCTCTCCTCGGTCTGCGCGGCCACGAGCAGGTCGCGGAGCTGGGCGAGGTCGGCCTCCAGCCGCTGGATCTCCTCGTGCTCGGGCAGGGTCTTGCGCTTGTGCGCGAGCTGCGTCAGGCGCGTGTCGAGTGCCTGGACGTCGAGCAGGCGGATCTGATCGGCGGGCGCGGCGTTCAGTTGGGGGCTCCCGGGGTGAGGTCGTTGTCGGTCAGTGCGGTCTGCTGGGCCGTGTCCTGCGCCGAAGGCGCGGCGAGCGGGGACGTCTGCGGCAGCGAGGGCGCGTGCGCGGTCCACGGGTCGGTGACGGTACGCGAGACCTCGGTGCGCAGGTCCCAGCCCTCCCGTTCGGCGACGGCGTCGAGCTGCGCGGCGGCCTGCTCGCACCACGGCCATTCGGTGGCGAAGTGCGCGGCGTCCAGCAGGGCGAGCGGGGAGTGCTCGCGGGCCTCGGAGGCGGGGTGGTGGCGCAGGTCGGCGGTGAGGTAGGCGTCGACGCCCGCTGCGCGTACGGTCTCGAAGAGGCTGTCACCGGAGCCGCCGCAGACGGCGACCGTGCGCACCGTCATGGCCGGGTCACCGGCGGCGCGGACACCCTGTGCGGTGACGGGCAGCGAGGCGGCGGCCCGCTCGACGAGGTCGCCGAGCGCCAGCGGGCGCTCCAGCTCGCAGATCCGGCCCAGCCCCCGCCGCCCGTCCGGGTCGGTGGCGTCGGGCACCAGGGGGCGCAGCACCCGCAGCCCGAGCGCGGATGCGAGCGCGTCGGAGACGCCGGGGTCGGCGGTGTCGGCGTTGGTGTGGGCGACGTGCAGCGCGACGCCGTTCCTGATCAGCGTGTGGACGACGCGGCCCTTGAAGGTGTCGGTCGCGACGGTTGTGGTGCCGCGCAGATAGAGCGGGTGGTGGGTGACCAGGAGTTCGGCGCCCTTGGCGACGGCCTCGTCGGCGACCTGTTGCACGGGGTCGACGGCGAACAGGACACGGCTGACGCGCGCTTGCTGGTCGGTCACGTCGCCGCAGACGGTGCCGACGGCGTCCCACTGCTCGGCGCGGTCGCGCGGCCACAGGGTGTCGAGCGCGGCGATGACTTCGGAGAGTGTGGGCTGTGCTGGCACGGGGCAAGGCTACCTGCCCGCTGCCCCGGAGCCGTCGGCCCGGTCGACGGCTGCGCTGCGGTCCACAGCGCGGGCCCGGGCCGCCCGGTTTTCGAACGAGGGGAAGGCCGTCAGCTCGGTGTCAGCACACCCTCCGGCGCCTTCGCAGGCGAACGGCATATGCGGTCACCCGTCCGCGTGAAGCGGTTCAACTGTCGTTGTTCGACTGCGAGTACGACGCCTAGCTTCGTGACCGGAGGTGACCGAGGCATGACGGCGAGTGTCGCAAGGGTCATGAACGAGAGCTTCACGGTCGCGGCGGACGGCTCCTACGCCGCCAGGCTCACCACACGGCCCGGCACGGAGCTCTGGTACCCGGAGCGCTGGACGCTCGACGGCCCGGAGCCGTACGCGGTGCCGCTGCCGGTGGAGCAGCCCGAGGAGGCCGACAGCCAAGTGCTGCCGCTCAAGGACGGACGGGTGCTGATCGCCCGCCCGGCGCCGGGGCGTCACTCCCTGGCCCTGCTCTACCCCTCGGGCCCGGAGACCGGCGAGCGGCGGCTGGGCACTGTGGAGACCGACGAGCTGCGGCTGCTGCCCCCGGCACCGTGCGGCATGCGCACCTACGCCCTGGCCCGCGAGCCCGGCGGCCGCACCACCGGCGTCTGGCTGGTGACCGACGGCTCCTCCCGCCCGCCGGCCCGGGTCGCACTGCTGCGAGGCCGCTGCTCGGGCGGCGCCTGGCTGGACCGGGAGGGGCGGCTGCTGGCCCTCGACACCGCCGGCCCGGACGGGGAGGGTCCCACCAAGACGGTGGCGGTCGACCTCGGCACGGGCGGCGAGGTCTCGCCCCTGCTGGAGATCACCGAGGACAGCGACGACCGGCTGCTGCTGGCCGACCCGGACAGCGGGCTGCTGCTCGTCCGCTCGAACGCGCCCGGGACGGAGCGGCTGGGCTGGGGAGTGCTGGGCAGCCACCGCCCCGTCCGGTTCCCCGAGGCGCTGCACCCCCAGGGCGCCCGGCTGACGCCGATCGCCGTCCAGCCGGGTCAGACGCTGCTGCCCGAACGGTGCGCGGTGGCGCTGCGGGTGGACACCCCGACTGGAGTGCCGCCCCGGCTGCCGGGGCCCGGGGGTGGCACCTGGCTCGCCGTCTGGCGGCCCGGACTGCGGGAGTTGCGGCATCTGGCGAGTCCGCCCGGTTGGCTGACGGGACACGGACTGTGGACGGCGGACGGGGAGTTGCGCGTCCCTTACTCGACGGCGCACACGCCGTGCGGGCTGGCCCGGATGCGGACACCGCTGCCGGACGAGGAGAAGACGGCGCCCGCGTCGGCACCTGCGGCGGCAGCACCGGCAGCGGTCGGTCCGGTGCCCGCGCCCGAGCCGATGCCCGCGCCCGGGCCCGCGCCCGGCCCAGCGGCGGCGCACGCGTCCACGCCCGCACCCGCACCCGCACCCAGGCGGAGGGAGTCCGGGGATGACGTCACGGCTCTACAACATCACGATCACGGAGTGCCGCCCTCCGGACTGCTGGGTTCCATGGTCCGCAGAAGGGTTTCCGCAGGCAGTGCCCGGTCGTTCGGGGCCACGGAGGAACCTGTGCCCAAGCCGGTGCCCCTCCAGCAGGCTCCGTTGGCCAGCGGAACGGCGTGACCGGCCGGTGAAACGGATCGAAGGGCGCTCGTACAGATCGATAAACTCCGCCGGGTACGACGGCAGAGCAAGAGATTGACGGAGTGACATCACGATGTCGGACACCCAGACCGAGACGCCCAGCAACACGCAGACGGCCGGCGAGGGGACTCACCGGGGGAAGCACAGGGGGGAAGCCGCCGCACAGGAGGAGCAGACCGTACCGGCCCGGGGCCGCCACCGCCGTCCGGAACCGGCCCAGTAACGGACGGGCCCGGTAACCGGCGGCCCCGACCGCCGCCGGACCCAGCGGTGGCCGGGGCCGCGCCGTCGGCGTCCTCGGGGAACCTCATCCCTTCCTGAGGCCGAGGACCTCAGGCGCGGCGAACGTCTCCTGCGGTGAACGCTGCGCGAAGAACGGGGTCAGGCGCTCGTCCAGCTCCGCAACGGTGAACATGTCCTTGGCGGTGTCGAACTTGGCCGCCGCCCTGGGCCGTTCCAGCAGCGCGACCATGCCCCCGTGCACCACCAGCACCTGGCCGCTGATCCGGGAGGCGGCCGGGGAGGCGAGGTAGCCCACCAGCGGGGAGACGTGCGCGGGCGCCAGCGGGTCGAGGCCGTCCACCGGCGGCTCGACGGACCGGAAGACGTCCTCGGTCATCCGGGTGCGGGCACGCGGACAGATGACGTTCACCGTCACTCCGTACTTGGCCAGCGCGCCCGCCGTCGAGGTCGTCAGGCCGACGATGCCGCCCTTGGCCGCCGCGTAGTTGGGCTGGCCCGGTGAGCCGGCCACGAACGCCTCGGACGAGGTGTTGACGATCCGCCCGTAGACCGGGCCACCCGTGGCCTTCGAGGTCTCGCGCCAGTGCGCGGCGGCGAAGCGGATGGTGTTGAAGTGGCCCTTGAGGTGGACCCGGATGACCGCGTCCCACTCCTCCTCGCTCATCGAGAAGACCATCCGGTCCCGCAGGATGCCCGCGTTGTTGACCAGGATCTCCAGCGAGCCGAACGCCTCGACGGCCAGCGCGACCAGTTCGCGGGCCTGCGCGAAGTCGGCCACGTCGCCGTGGTGGGCGACCGCCTCGCCCCCGGAGTCGCGGATCTCGGCGGCGACCTGTTCTGCGGCCTCGCCGAGGTCGTTGACGACGACGCGGGCGCCCAGGCGGGCCAGCTCCAGCGCCTCGGCGCGGCCCAGCCCCTGGGCCGCGCCGGTCACGATGGCGGCCTTGCCCTCTAAACAACCCTGCACAGACATGGGTCCTCTCTTCGTCTCACGTACCCCGCATGGGGGGCTACGCTTGCCAGCCCTGCGCCTCTGGCGCAGACCTCCCAAGCGCAGGTGGGTGACCATTCAGGGGCGCGGGGAACTGCTCCCCCAGCCTTCGGCCGGGAGGTGCCCCCAAAGCCACTACGCACCCGCAGTCTGCGAACTACGCCAGGGGGCACCCCCTACATCGCGATGCTGGTGCGCAATGCCTCACCGGTGCGCATCTGGTCGATGGCCTCATTGATCTCACCCAGCCGCACCCGGTGGGTGATCATCCCCTCCAGGTCGATCCGCCCGGCGCGCCACAGCGCCACCGCACGGTCGTACGAGCGCAGCACGTCCCCACCGCCGTAGAGAGAGGGAAGGATGCGCTTCTCGTCGAAGAAGAGCTCGAACATGTTGAACTGGAGCTGGTCGTCCATCGCACCGGCGCCCACGACGCACAGCGTGCCCCCGCGCCGGGTGGCGTCGTAGGCGGCCCGCGCGGTCGCGGATCTGCCGACGACCTCGAAGACGTGGTCGAACCCCTCATCGGCGGTGATCCGCCGCTTGGCGTCGGCGAGTTCGTCCGGTGCGACCGCCTCGGTCGCACCGAAGCGCAGCGCCGCCTCCCGCCGCCCGGCGACCGGATCGACGGCCACGATCTGCGCGGCACCGCAGGCCCGCGCACCCTGGACAGCGCTGATGCCCACGCCGCCGCAGCCGAGGACGGCGACCGAAGCGCCGGCCTCCACCCGCGCGGTGTTGAACACCGCTCCCAGCCCCGTGGTGACACCGCAGCCGATGAGCGCGGCGATCTCGAACGGCACATCGTCGGGGACCGGCACCGCGCACGGCGCGTCCAGGACGACCTCCTCGGCGAAGGTGCCGGTGCCCGCGAAGCCGAACACCTCGCCGCCGCCGTCGCCGGTTGTGCGGCGGAAGTTGGGAGTGCCCGCGTTCATGAAACCCGTCAGGCACAGATGGCTCTGGCCCCGGCGGCAGGCGGGGCAGCTGTTGCAGGCGGGCAGCCAGCACACCACGACGCGGTCTCCCTGCCGGGGGCGGGTCACCCCCTCGCCCACCTCCAGCACCTCGCCGGCGCCCTCGTGGCCCGGTACGAACGGGGCCGGCTGCGGGAGGACCCCGCTCATCGCGGAGAGGTCCGAATGGCACAGGCCCGTGGCCTTGATACGGACCCGTACCTTGCCGGGGCCGAGCCCGGCCGGTTCGATGTCGTCGAGGACTTCGAGCTTGTCCTGGCCGGTTTCGAGCAGTACCGCTGCGCGCATGGTTCAGCTCCCGTCAAGGTAGGTGGGTCACCACGCCGTCCCCCAGCACCGGCGCGTCGTCCCGCTCCACCGCCGTCGCCGTCAACTGCAGTCGGCCCTCGTCCAGTTGCCAGGCCCGCACCCGCAGGGTCTCGCCGGGGTGCACGACTCCGGCGAAGCGGACGCCGTACGACGTCACGCGGCTGACGTCGCCGTCCAGCACCCCGTCCACCAGCGCCTTCAAGGCCATCCCGTACGAGCACAGCCCGTGCAGAATGGGCCGCTCGAACCCGGCGAGCTGGGCGAAGTCGGGGTCGGCGTGCAGCGGGTTCCAGTCGCCGGAGAGGCGGTAGAGCAGCGCCTGGTTCTCGCGGATGGGGAGCTCGGTGACGAAGTCGGGTTTCCGTTCCGGCGGCGTCACCCGCCCGGAGGGTCCGCGCTCACCGCCGAAGCCGCCTTCGCCGCGTACGAAGAGCTGAGCCTCGGTGGTCCACAGCGGCCCGTCCTCGTCGGCGACGTCGGTGCGCAGTACGAGGATCGCGGCCTTCCCCTTGTCGTAGACGTCGGCGACCCGGGCTGTGGCGGTGGCCCGCCCGCCCACGGGGATCGGGCGGTGCAGCTCGACGGACTGGGTGCCGTGCAGCACCGCGGCCAGGTCGACCTCGATACCGGGCGCCGAGAGCCCGCCGACCACGCCCATGTCCGCGCCGGCGACGGTGGCGAACGACGGCAGGACGTGCAGCCTGCTCTCCAGGGTGTAGCGCAGTTCGGCCGGGTCGGTCGCGGGTACCCCGGCGCCGAGGCCGAGGTGGTAGAGCTGGACGTCCTTGTGGCCCCAGGCGATCTCGGTGCTGCGGGGCTCGGCTGCGAGGGCCTTCGCTACGTCGATGGGCATCGGGGAGTGAGCTCCTTGTTCCTCGGCGTCCGATCGTAATGGAACACGTTCTAGCTGCCACCGGCTCCCTGTATAACGCAGAGCCCTCGACATGGGAAGAACTGATGCAGCGTCAGCCGGGGGTCCACACGCCCCGGAGGGGCTCGGGGCAGTTCTCCATGGGCGGCTCCGCCGCGTGGGCGCGAGGAACCACGACGCGCCCGCAGTCCGCAGCACAGGGCCAGGGGCACCCCCTCAATCGGTCTTCGCGGCGGCGCGCGGCAGCGCAATCAGCATGAACAGCACACACGCCCCGAGCAGCGCGGCACCCGCGTAGAAGGCCGTGCCGTACCCGGCGGCCAGTGAGGCCGGGTCCTCGCGGCCGTCCGTCCGGGCGGCCGCAACCGTCGACAGCACGGCCAGACCGAGCGCACCGCCCATGGTGCGGCCGGTGCCGAACAGGCCCGACAGCAGGCCCGCCTCGCCCGGCTCCGCGGTCGCCGTCGCGATGGTGGCCAGCGGTGTCGCGGCCAGCCCGGCGCCGAGCGCCATCAGCACGCCGGGCCCCAGCAGCGTCGTCAGATAGGCGCCGTCGGCGTCCATGGAGCCCTGCCACACATAGCCCAGCCCGGCCATGGCGGCGCCCGTCACGGCGAGCCAGCGGTCGCCGATCCACCCCATCAGCATCGGCGCGATCTTGGAGCCGAGCACGATGGTCAGCGAGTGCGGGATCAGCGCGAAGCCCGCCTGGAGCGGCGTGTAGTGCAGCACGTTCTGGGTGAAGAGGGACAGGAAGTACCACATGGCGAACATCGCCAGCCCGGTGATGAAGATGGCGATGTTGGCCGAGAAGACCGCGCGACTGCGGAACAGCCGCAGCGGCACCAGCGGTTCGGGCGAGCGGGCCTCCACCGCGACGAACAGCGCGAGCATCACCAGGCCCCCGCCCAGCGGACCCAGCGCGCTGAGCGACGTCCAGCCGGCGCTGTCGGTCCGTACGATGCCGTACGCCACGGCGCCCAGGCCCAGCGTCACCAGCAGCGCCCCGGGCACGTCCAGGCGCCGGACCGACTCCTCGCGGCTCTCCGTCAGCCAGGCGACGGCCGCCAGCAGCACCAGCACCCCCACGGGGACGTTGATCAGCAGCACCCAGCGCCAGGACAGCGCGTCGGTGAGCACCCCGCCCACCAGCCCGCCGGCGGCACCGCCGCCCGCGCCCACGGCCGACCAGGTGGCTATGGCGCGGGTACGGGCCGGGCCTTCCGGTACGGAGGTGGTCAGCAGCGTGAGGGTGGCCGGCGCCAGGATCGCGGCGCCCATGCCCTGCACCCCGCGGGCGGCCAGCAGGTGCCAGGGGGCCTGTGCGAGGCCGCCCGCCAGGCTGGCGGCGGTGAACAGCGCCAGCCCGGTCACGAAGACCCGCTTGCGGCCGAAGAGGTCGGCGGCCCGGCCACCGAGCAGCATCAGGCCGGAGAAGGTGAGGGTGTAGGCGTTGACCACCCACTGCAGGCCGACCTGGGAGAGGGAGAGGGTGGCGCGCATCGAGGGGAGCGCGACGTTGACGACGGAGACATCGAGGACGACGAGGAACTGCCCGGCACATGCGGCCAGCACGACCGCCCACAGGCGTGGCGCGGTGGCGCCGGGTCCGGATATGGAGCGAGAACTCGCGGGCTGAGCGGTCTGCGGCATGCGCGTCAGTGTGACACCTCCGGCCCCGGGGTTCCGTACGGTTACGAGGCCCGCTCCGGACCCGTCACCCGCACCTTCCCGCAGCCGATCCGCTTCGCCTCGGCCGCGACGTAGGCGGGCAGCAGCTCGATCATCGGCGCATGCTTGCCGACGAGGTCCTCCTGCTGCACCAGGAAGGCCACGTGCCCGGTCTGGCAGGTGGCGACGTAGACACTCATATCGCCGAAGACGCCGCCGAATCCGTCGCCGCGGAACCGCACGGGACTGCTGTAGGCCAACGGCTCGACGAAGCCCGCCAGGCGCGGGTCCTCGATGGTGGTGAACCGGGTGGCGTCCAGATCGAAGTTGCGGCCGTACTCGCACGAGTGGGCCGGGCCCGTGATGTCGGTGGTGACGCGCATCGACTTGCCGAAATCCCCCTCACCCTTCATCCGCGCGGGCAGCCGCGTTCCCTTGAGCCCGCACAGTTCGTCCGCACCCGGGGTGTCCGCGTCCCGGCGCTCGGGCAGCGGGGCCAGCTTGCCCGGCTTCGGATAGCTGCCCTGGCACTCCCTGCTCGCCAGCACGCCGTTGGTCAGCTCGACCACGGCATCGGCCAGTACCTTCCGATAGGTACGCGCCTCGCCCGGGTCGCTCTCGTACGCGTCGAGCGAGCCCGAGGAGAGCGAGACCACCGTCGGGGGGTCGTCGCGCCCGCCCCCGGTGCAGCTCTGGGGCAGCGCCACCCACGCCCGGGTGCCGGAGACCATGCCGGGTATGCCGTCGCCCAGCGGAACCATCGCCGGCGAGAGGAACTCGCGCGTCCATTCGCGGGCGCCCCGGCCGTTGAACTGCTCCAGTTGCCGCACCCGGGCCGAGATCTGCCACTTGAGCTCGTCGTCCTCCCAGCGCTGGAGGCGGCACTCGGTGCTGTACCCGTCCTCTTCGCCGGTGCTGCGCAGCGACAGTTCCCTGGTCCGTATCTCCCCGTCCGAGAACAGACGGTCGACCGTGTCCGGTGACAGCGAGCCCCAGCACAGGTCCCGCGGGACGAACGGCAGCTCCCCCGCCCGCCACGCCATGGTGCCCCCGGCCAGCAGCGCCCCCACGACCGCGCCGACGACGGCCACACCGGGCTTCCCACGGAAGAAGCGCCGCACCCGGCCGACCGGCCCCGGCGCCGGGGCGGCGGACTTGGGCCCGGGGGCGGACTTGGACTCCGGGGCGGGATCAGGCGCGGGCTCCGGCTCGGGGGCGGATTCCGGCTCCGCGTCCGGTGTCGGCGCCGGGGCGGCGTCGTTCCGCTCCTCCTCGGACATCTGGCCCCTCTCGCTGTGCTGTTCTTCCTGCCGTTCGCTCATGAGGTGGACGCCACCGCCCGGCAGCCGAGGCGGTCGGCGACGGAGTTGGCCGTGGCGGCGAACACCTGGCGCGGGCCCGGCTCGGCGTGCGCGGACAGGAAACCGTCGAGCTGCATGAAGAAGACGGTGGGCCTGCCCCCGCAGTCGGCGGTCAGCAGGGCACGCTCCTCCCCGACCTCGCCCCTGCCGCGCCAGCCCTTGCCCGAAGCGCTGTCCTCCGCGAGACCCGTGAAGAGGGCGGCGAGCCGGGGCCGGGAGACCATCACGAACTGCCCGGCAGGTGTGGGAGCCCGCACGTCCGTCCGGTCGGCCACCGAGCACACTTGCAGGTCGTCGCGGACGGCTCCGACGTGTGCCCGGTAGTGGTCGTCCTTGCCCAGGCGGAACCGGAAGCCGGGAATCCGGCAGAGTGACGACCCTTGCGCGGCGAGGCTGTCGTCGGCGGTCGCCTCGGCGAGCGGCGAGGTGACTTCGAACGGCTCGCCGGGCGCGCACCCCGCCTGCTCTGCGGCATGGTTGGCGAGGGAGAGCAGCAGGTCTGCGACATCCGCCTCGGACCCCATGGAGGCGGCCGAGGACATCGCTGTGTCCGAGGAGCCCTCCAGGGTCACCACAGTGGGGCGCCCGTCGGCGGCGTCGCACTTCTCCGGGAGGACGAAGGCGGCGCGCCCCCTCCCCACCAGGCCCGGCAACCCGTCCGGCAGCGGCGCCGACTGTGCGCCCAGAAAGTCACTCAGCCACGCGGCACGCGCTCCCTTGCCGCGCCGAACGGGCGCGACCTCAGCGGTGATCCGATCCTCGTGCAGGTCGCCCGCCGGGGAGTCGCCGTACTCGTCGCCGGTTCCGGTGGTGCTGTCGGCGCTGTCGGCGCTGTCGGCCTTTTCCTTCAGCGTGACCGAGCAGGTGGCCCGCTCGCCCTTGCGGGGCGGGGCGGACTGCTCGCCCGTGCGCTCGTACCCTTCCGGGACCTCGTCGAGAGCACCCGGCTCGTCGTCGCTGTCGTCCTCGTGCCAGGCGCCCCAGCAGTAGCTCTCCTTGTCGAAGGGCCAGGTGTCGGTGGCCCAGCTGCCCACCCCGGCGCCGGCCAGTACGGCGAGCCCCAGCAGCACCGCGAGGCCCTTGCGGCGGCGCCGCGGTGTCCCACTGGCGGTCGCCGCGGACTCGTTGCTTCCTGTCACTCCACTCCCCCGTGTGTCCCGCAACAGTCCGGTGAGGGTACCTGCCGCCCGTGTGGGGGAGCGCAGTAGGGCAGCATGGCAG
The DNA here is from genome assembly GCF_017676385.1 of Streptomyces spirodelae. GTDB lineage: Bacteria > Actinomycetota > Actinomycetes > Streptomycetales > Streptomycetaceae > Streptomyces > Streptomyces spirodelae. Next base: position 267,068 of record NZ_JAFFZN010000002.1, on the reverse strand, counting down.
CACTCCACCCGTCCCAGGTGAAGAGCGGACCCCGGGCGCACGAGCGCGCCCATGACAGCGGAGGAACGAACGATGAACCGTCCGGCGCCGGAGCCCGAGGCCAGTACGCGCGCGGCGTTCGAGGCGGCGAAGGGGTTCATGCCGCTGGACGAAGGGCTGGCACTGTACGCGGCGGCCGTGGAGGCGGGCCGGCTGGGGCTGCCGCTGCTGGAGGTCGGCACCTACTGCGGGCGCTCCACGCTGCTGCTGGCCGACGCCGCGCGGCGCACCGGGGTGACGGCGCTCACCGTCGATCACCACCGGGGCAGTGAGGAGCAGCAGCCGGGGTGGGAGTACCACGATCCGGAGGTCGTCGATCCGGTGGTGGGCAGGATGGACACACTCCCCGCCTTCCGCCGCACGCTCCACGCGGCGGGCCTGGAGGACCAGGTGGTCGCGCTGGTCGGCCGCTCGCCGCAGGTGGCGGCGGTATGGGGGGTGCCGCTGGGGCTCGTCTTCATCGACGGCGGCCACACCGATGAGCACGCCACCGCCGACTACGAGGGCTGGACGCCGCATCTGGCGCCGGGCGGGCTGCTGGTCATCCACGATGTCTTTCCCGACCCGGCCGACGGTGGCCAGGCCCCGCACCGTATCCACGAGCGCGCGCTGGCCTCCGGCGACTTCCGCCCGGGCCCCGCCACGGGTTCCCTGCGGGTGCTGCGGCGCGGTTGATGGTGCCCCCTCTCCTTGCGCCGGGAAGAGACTGCCCCTGCCCCCTCCTTGCGGACCGCGGGTCGGCTGTGGTTGTGGGGGCACCTCCCGGCCGAAGGCTGGGGGAGCCGTTCCTCGCGCCCCTTACGGGGCGCGTCCGCAACGCAGGGCCTAGCATCTGTGCCCGTGGTGAAGAGATGCTTCGCGAGGGGGCGGCGGCGGACGAGCCGGCGAACAGCGGCCGTGGCGGTCGCGGGATCGGTGTGGCTGCTCGCCGGATGCGGAGCATTCGGTACCGGTCACGGCGGCGAGGGCGAACAGGACGGAGAGCCGCCCTCGGCCACGTCTGCCGCACCGAGCAAGGGCAGTAAGGGCGACAAGGGCAGCAACGGCGACGACAAGGGCCGCGAAAGCGGCAACGGCGGCAAGGGCGGCAAGGGGGCGCACAAGCCCGCGGACGCGCCCCTGCGAGGCAAGGTGATCGTCGTCGATCCGGGACACAATCCACACAATCGTGACCAGCCAGGCAAGATTTCCCGGCTTGTCGATATCGGCACGGGAAAGAAGGAATGCGACACCACGGGCACCTCGACCAATTCCGGTTACGCGGAGGCCGAGTTCACTCTCGATCTGGCGCACCGCGTCCGTACACAGCTACGAGAACGCGGTGCGACGGTGAAGTTCACCCACGACGGCGACGAACCGTACGGACCCTGTGTGGACGAACGTGCGAGGAAAGGGAATCGCGCACAAGCGGACGCCGCCATTTCGCTCCACGCGGACGGCGCACCCAGTGGGAGCCGTGGTTTCCATGTGATTCTTCCCGCATCGGTGCACAAGGGCGAGGCCGACACCCGGAAGATCGTGGGCCCCTCGCGCGAACTGGGCACCGAGGTACGGGACGCGTTCCGCGAGGCCACCGACGAGCCGCCGGCCAACTACCTGGGCGACGGCAACGGTTTGGACACCAGAGGCGACCTGGGCGGTCTCAACCTCAGTAAAGTTCCCAAAGTCTTCCTCGAATGCGGCAACATGCGTGACCCTGCCGACGCCGCACTCCTCACGTCGGCGAAGTGGCGTGAAAAGGCGGCGCGCGGGGTCACGGACGGCATCGCCGCATTCCTCAGCTGAGAGACGGGGAATCATGAAACGGACAGGCGAACCCCCGGGAGCGGCCCGTAGTGTCATCCGTACGATGGGGTGCTCACCCCCGGCAGACCTCAACCATGACCAGACCGATTAAGGACCCCACGTGAACATCCGCTCGCTCACGCGAGGCGACGGCGCGGTGATAGGAGCAGCGGTGCTGCTGTTCATCGCTTCGTTCCTCGATTACTTCTCCGCAGGCGACTGCGGCTCGTATTGCGACAAGATCGATCTGCCCAACGCCTGGGACGCGGAGAAGCTCCCGCTCGTCCTGCCCACGATCTTCCTGGCGGGCATCTTCGGCGCCGCCCTGCTCGTCGGTGGCCGCTTCCTGCCGGAGGGCCGTAAGTTCGGCGCCGTCTCGCTGCCGCAGGCCGGCGCGACCCTGATGGTGTTCTCGCTGTGGTCCGCGGTGTGGGGTATGGCCACCGCTCCGGACGAGGCGGAGATGGGCGCCGGCGCCATCCTGGGGCTGATCGCCGCGCTGATCGGTGCGGCCGCCGCGCTCATCAGCCCGGCGGTTCCGGCCCTCGCGGCCCCGCTGGTTCCCGCGGGCGGCGCGGCACCCGGCCCGTACGGCGGGCAGTACCCGCAGCAGGGTGGCGGCTACGGCTACCCGGGCGGCCCGCAGGGCGGCCAGCCGGGTCCCTACGGCGCCCAGCCCGGCCAGGCCCAGCCGCAGTACGGGCAGCAGCCGGGCCAGCCGCAGGGCGGTCAGCCGGGCCAGCCCGGTCAGCCCGGCCCCGGCCAGTCGGCCGGCGGCCCGCAGGGTGCCACCGGTGGCGCCCCGGACCCGAACTTCCAGCCGTTCTGGTTCGCCGTTCCGATGGCGCGCCCCCTCTTCCCGGAGGACGGCTCGCCGCAGCCGATCGCCGAGCTGGCACCCGGTACCTGGTACCTCGCGGTGGAGCAGCGCGGTCAGGCGCTGATCGCGCAGACGCAGGACGGCCGGCGCGGCGTCCTGCAGGACACCTCCAACATCCAGCGCGGCTGAGCCCGGCTCCGCCGCCCGAACGCGGCCCCTCGCCCTTCCGGGCGGGGGGCCGCTGCCGTACGCTGCCGCGGACCGGTTCACTGACGCCCCGTCAGCCGGAACCACGCGGAGGGGAGGCGGCACATGCGGCTCGGACTGGCGCTCGGCTACTGGGGGCGCGGCCCCGACCCGCGCGACCTCCAACTCGTCCGTCAGGCGGAGGAGTTGGGCTACCACTCGGTGTGGACGGCCGAGTCGTGGGGCTCGGACGCGTTCACGGCGCTCACCTGGATCGCGGCGCACACCTCCCGCATCCGGCTGGGCACCGCGGTCGCCCAGATGGCGGCCCGCACCCCGACAGCGACCGCCATGCACGCGCTCACCCTCGACCATCTCTCCGGCGGCCGGATGCTGCTCGGCCTCGGCCTGTCGGGGCCGCAGGTGGTGGAGGGCTGGTACGGCCGCCCGTTCCCCGCCTCACCGCTCACCCTGACCCGCGAGTACGTGGACGTCGTACGGCAAGTGCTGCGCCGCCAGGCGCCCGTACGGCTGGACGGGCGCTACCACTCGCACCCGTACGCCGGTGAGGACGGCACCGGTACGGGCAAGCCGCTCAAGCCGATCACTCATCCGCTGCGGCCGGATCTGCCGGTGCTGCTGGGGGCCGAGGGACCCAAGAACGTCGCCCAGACAGCGCGGATCGCCGACGGCTGGCTGCCGCTGTACTGGTCGCCCACCCGGGCCTCGGTGTACGAGGAGGCGCTGGCCGAGGCGCCGCCCGGGTTCCTGGTCGCACCGATGGCACAGGCCCGGATCTGCGACGACGTCGCAGAGGGGCTGCTGCCCGTCAAAGCGATGCTCGGCTTCTACATCGGCGGCATGGGCCACGCCCGGCGCAACTTCCACGCGGAGCTGATGGGGCGCATGGGGTACGCCGAGGACGCCGCCCGCATCCAGACCCTCTTCGCCAAGGGCCGCCGCGAGGAGGCGGTACGCGCCGTGCCCGACGCCTTCGCCGACGAGATCTCCCTGGTCGGCCCCCGCGAACGGGTCGCAGAGCGGCTGGAGTTGTGGCGCGCGGGGCCGGTGACGGACCTACTGGTGACGGCGCCCGATCCGGCGACGCTGCGGGTGCTGGCGGAGTTGAACTGAGGGGGCGCCCCGGTAGCAAAACGCCGCACGGGTCTCAGCAGCAGTCGGGCTCCAACCCATGAGGCAACCGATCGCCCCCGAACACCTGGACCGTCGCGTCGTCCCCTCCCAACGCGGCGACAGCCAACAGCAGGGCTGCGGCAGTCCAAGTCGTCCGCTCCACCGGCCAGATCACCTCGTCGTCGAAGACGAAACCCGTCCAGTACATGCCGTCGTCGGCGCGCAGATGCTGCATCCAGCGCAGGATGTCCAGCGCGTGGTCCGACTCGCCCGTCGCCCACAGGGCCAGCGCCAGCTCGGCGCTCTCGCCGCCGGTCACCCACGGGTTGGGGGTCACGCACCGTACGCCGAGGCCGGGCACCACGAACCGGTCCCAGCCCTCCTCGATGCGCTCCTTGGCCGCGGGCCCGCGGAGCGCTCCGCCGAGCACGGGGTAGTACCAGTCCATGGAGTAGCGGCTCTTGTCGAGGAACCGCTCGGGGTGGCGGCGGATGGCGTGGCCGAGCCACCCGGCGGCCAGCTCCCAGTCGGGCTGCGGCTCCTCGCGCCGTTCGGCCAGCGCGAGCGCACACCGCAGGGCCTGGTAGACGGAGGAGGACCCGGTCAGCAGCGCATCGGTGCAGGCGGTGCCGTCGGCTTCGCGTTTCCAGCCGATCTGGCCGCCCGGCTGCTGGAGGCGCAGGACGAATTCGACGGCTGACACCACCATGGGCCACATCCGGTCGACGAAGGTGTCGTCCCCGGTGGAGAGGTAGTGGTGCCACACGCCGACGGCAGCGTACGCGCAGAAATTGGTCTCGCGCGTGCGGTCGGTGGGCGCGGCCGCGTCCCCGTCGGCGTAGGCCGCGTACCAGGAACCGTCGGGCAGCTGGTGGTCGGCCAGCCAGCGGTAGGCGGCCTCGGCGCGGGCGTGCTCCCCGGCCGCGTCCAGTGCCATGGCGGCCTCGACGTGGTCCCACGGGTCGAGGTGGTGCCCGCGGAACCACGGTATGGCGCCGTCCTCACGCTGCCCGGCCACGATGCCCTCGACGGTCAGTCCGGCCTGCGCGGCGGTCAGCACGCCGGGCAGCACCAGCCGCTCGGTCCGCTCCGGGCTGGTCACTTGGCCGCCGCCGCGGACGCGCCGGCCGCCTGGGAAACGGTCGGCTCCGCCGGAAGGCGCGGCAGGTGCGGTTTGGTCGCGTAGGCGACGAAGCTCTTGCCGATCAGCGGGTCGAGGGCGCGCTCGGCGAGCCGGGTGGCCAGCGGGCGTTTCATGATGTCCCAGACCAGCAGCTTGTGGTAGGCGCGCACCGGCAGCGCCTTGTCGTTGTCCACGCCGAAGGCGCACTTGAGCCACCAGTACGGCGCGTGCAGGCCGTGCGCGTGGTGGGTGCCGTACGGGCGCAGTCCAGCCTCGCGCAGCTTGGCGAGGAGTTCGGTGGCGCGGTAGATGCGGATGTGGCCGCCCTCGACCTCGTGGTAGGCGTCGCTCAGTGCCCAGCAGACCTTCTCAGGACCGTAGCGCGGCACAGTCACGGCGAGCCGGCCGCCCGGCTTGAGGACCCGCACCATCTCGGCGAGTACGCCCTTGTCGTCGTGGATGTGCTCCATGACCTCGGAGATGATGACGACGTCGAAGCTGTCGTCGGGGAAGGGCAGCGCCAGCGCGTCGCCCTCCATGGCGGTCGCGGTGGCGCCCTCGGGCACCTCCCCCGCCTCGGCCATGGCCGTGAACCAGGTGGCGACCTCGCGGATCTCCTCCGCGTTCCGGTCGAGCGCCACCACGCGCGCACCGCGCCGGTAGCACTCGAAGGCGTGCCGCCCCGCCCCGCAGCCCAGGTCGAGCACACGGTCGCCCGGGGCGAGCGGGAAGCGGGAGAAGTCCACGGTCAGCACGGGGGATCAGCCTTCCACAGGGTTTCAGGTGGTGGTGGGCGGGGAGGCGGGTGGGCCGGTCACCGGCTGTCGGCGACGGCGCGCACAGGCTCGGCGGGCAGCCGCGCCATGGGAGCCTGCACCAGCGCGGTGGAGGGCGCTCCCGCCCCCATGGCAGCGCGATAACACTCAACCGTGCCGATCGCCGCCCGCTCCCAGGTGAACTTCCGCAGCACCCGCTCCCGCCCGGCGCCCCCGAGCCGGGCCCGCAGCGCACCATCGTCCAACAGCCGGACCAGCCCGGCGGCAAGCGCACCCGCGTCGCCGGGCGGCACCGCCAAGCAGGTCTCGCCGTCCCGCCCGGCGACCTCCGGGATGGCTCCGCCGGTGGTGGCCAGCAGCGGGGTGCCGGTGGCCATCGCCTCGGCGGCGGGCAGCGAGAAGCCCTCGTACAGCGAGGGCACACAGGCGATCTGCGCCGAGCGGAGGAGCTCTGCCAGCTCGGCGTCGCTGATGCCCTTGACGAACTCGACGGCGCCGGCCAGCCCGTGGGTCTCCATCGCCTCGGCGACGGGGCCTTCGGCGGGGCGCTTGCCGACGACGACCAGGTGGGCCTCGGGCCGCTCGGTGCGCACCTTGGCCAGCGCCTCGATCAGGAAGACCAGGCCCTTGAGGGGGACGTCGGCACTGGAGGTGGTGACGATACGGCCCGGCACCTCGGGCACGCCCTGCTCGGGCGCGAACAGGCGGGTGTCGGCGCCGATGGGCACCACGTGGACCCGCTCGTGCGGTACGCCCAGGTCGTCGGCGATCTCCTGGCGGGACGAGCCGGAGACGGTGACGACCGCGGGCAGCCGGCGGGCGACGCGGCGCTGCATCCGGGTGAACCCGTACCAGCGGCGGACCGAGGCACTGCGCCGCCAGCCGGTTGCCGCCTCCAGCTCCAGCCGCCGGTCGACGGTGATGGGGTGGTGGATGGTGGTCACCAGCGGCGCGCCCAGGGCGCGGGGGCCGCCCAGCAGCCCGTAGCCGAGCGTCTGGTTGTCGTGGATGACGTCGAAGTCGCCGCGCCGCGCGGCCAGGTGGCGGCGGGCGCGCAGGGAGAAGGTGAGCGGCTCGGGGAAGCCCCCGGTCCACATCGTGCCGACCTCCAGCAGGTCGACCCAGTCGCGGTACTCGCCCAGCTTGGGGGTGCGGAAGGGGTCGGGCTGGCGGTAGAGGTCGAGGCTGGGCAGCTCGGTGAGGGTGAGCCGGCCGGAGCCCGGCCCCTCGGGCACCTCGTCCAGCACCGGGTAGGGCTGGGCGCCGATGACCTCGACGCTGTGGCCGAGGCGGGCGAGTTCCCTGGACAGATGGCGTACGTAGACGCCCTGGCCGCCGCAGAAGGGGTTGCCCTTGTACGTCAGCAGCGCGATGCGCAGCGGGCGGTCGGTTACGGCCTCTGCGGTCACTCGCGGCCCCCTTCGTCACTGCGTTCCGCCGGAGCGTAGCCGCTCGCGCTAACCTAGAACAAGTTTCAGGATTGACATTCGCAAGGGACGGGCCCCGGCGGGCGGACCACCGCGGACTCGTGCCCGGACTGCAGAATTTACCGGCCAGTCACTTCGGGCGAGCCGTCGGAGCAGGTGATTCGCGCCACCTCGCGGCGCCTGGAAGAATGCACGGCTCCCCACAGGGCTGAGAGAACGCCACGGAAACGGGACCAACAACGCGATGCCGACACCGCCGCAGCCCAAGCCCAAGCCCACAGGCGGAACCCCCCGAGGCGGGACCGGGCCGCTGCCGGGCCGGTCGCTCCCGCACGCGCCGCCGCTGACCGAGCGCCAGGAGGCCAGGCGCCGCCGCATCCTGCAAGCCAGCGCCCAGCTCGCCCGCCGGGGCGGGTTCGACGCGGTGCAGATGCGGGAGGTCGCGGAGTCCTCGAACGTGGCACTGGGCACCCTCTACCGCTACTTCCCCTCCAAGGTGCATCTGCTGGTCGCCACCATGCAGGACCAGTTGCAGCACATGCACGAGACGCTGCACAAGCGCCCCCCGCAGGAGACGGAGGCCGCCGCCCGGGTCGCCAAAACGCTGATGCGCGCCTTCCGCGCCCTGCAACGGGAGCCGCAGCTGGCGGACGCCATGGTGCGCGCCCTCAACTTCGCGGACCGCTCGGTCAGCGCCGAGGTGGACACGGTCTCCCGGCTGACCACGGCGATCATCCTGGAAGCGATGGGTCTGGAGGGCCCGCCCACCCCCGAACAGCTCTCAGCTGTCCGCGTCATCGAGCACACCTGGCACTCGGCGCTCATCACCTGGCTCTCGGGCCGTGCCTCGATCGCCCAGGTGAAGATCGACATCGAGACGGTTTGCCGCTTGATCGAGAGGTGAGGGGCAGCCCCTGTTCAGCCTCCTCCATGGATACGGCCCGTCAGGGTGAAGCGGACAGCCGTACCCGGCGCGGCCTGCGCGGCAGCGCCCAGTGCAGCGGAGGGGACGACGCCGATGACCGGGTAGCCGCCCGTCGTGGGGTGGTCGGCGAGGAAGAGGACGGGCCGCCCCTCGGGCGGCACCTGTATCGCGCCCAGCGGCATACCCTCGCTCGCCAACTCCCCCCGCCTGGCCCGGGCGAGGGCCGGGCCCTCGGTGCGCAGGCCGATCCGGTTGCTGGCGGCCGACACCCGGTAGGTGGCGGTCACCAGTGTGCGCAGCCCCTGCTCGGTGAACCAGTCGTGCCGCGGCCCGTAGGCGACGGGGAGGACGAGTTCGCGCGGGGGCGCAGCCCAGGGGGCCGCATCAGGCACGGTGCGCCCCGTCACCGGGCGCGTGGAGGCGAGCGGGAGGGTGTCGCCGTCGCTCAGCGGCGCCGGGCCCAGCCCGGAGAGCAGGTCGGTGGCACGGCTGCCGAGCACCGGCTCCGCGTCGAGGCCCCCGGCGAAGCCCACATAGGAGCGCACCCCATGGGTGGCGGCGCCCACGTCGAGCACGGCACCGGCCGCGAGGCGCACCGGCTGCCCCCAGGGCACGGGCCGTCCGTCGGCCGTCACGGGACAGGGGGCCCCGGTGACGACGGCGGTGGTGGGCGCCAGCGCGCGCACCGCGCAGCCGGTGAGGGTGGTCTCCAGCGTGGCGGCGGTCTCGGGGTTGCCCAGCAGCCGATTGGCGAGGCGGTGCGCTGCCGGGTCCAGCGCGCCCGAGCGGGGCACGCCCAGGTGTGCGTACCCGGGGCGGCCCAGGTCCTGGACGGTGGTGAGGGCACCGGCGCGTACGGTCTCCAGTCCCGGCTGTGCCATCACGGCCGCTCCCTCACGGAGCGGGGCCCGTCCTGACGGGGGACGTCAGCGGGCAGGTCGGCACGTGGACCGGCGGGCAGGTCGGCGGGCCGGGCGAGCGGGACGAAGCGCACGCGCGTGCCGGGGGCCAGCAGCGCCGCCGGGGTGCGGCCGGGGTCCCAGAGCACGGTCTCGGGTGCCGTCCCGATGAGCTGCCAGCCGCCGGGCGACGAGCGCGGATAGACGCCGGTGTAGCCACCGGCGAGGCCGACGGCTCCGGCCGGGACTCTGGTACGCGGGGCGGCGCGGCGCGGCACTTGGTACCGCTCGGGGAGCCCGGTCAGATAGCCGAAGCCGGGCGCGAACCCGCAGAAGGCGACACGGAAGTCGGTGGCCGCGTGGATGCGGGCCACCTCGTCAGGGGTGACGCCCCACAGCTCGGCGACGTCGGCGAGGTCGGGACCGTCGTAGCGCACGGGGATCTGCACCGCCTCCGCGCTGCCACCGGTCAGCGGCGGCACCTGCCAGCCGGGCAGCTCGGCGGCCAGCCGCCGCGCCTCGTCGCGGCTGCCGAACTCGTCGAGCAGCACGGTCCTGGCCCCCGGCACGATCTCACGTACGGGCGGCAGGGTGCCCTCGGCCCGGCGGCGCAGCAGCTCGGCGTGGAGCGCCTCGGTCTCCTCGGCCGTCGCGAGCTCGACGAGCAGGCCCCGGCTCCCCACCGGCCGGACGACGGGAAGGGCGGCGGTGTCCTGGCGGGCCACGGCGGCCGGGCCGGTCGGTGTGGTCATGCGAACGCCCGGACCAGGACGCCGGCCGTGGCCAGTTCCTCGCGTATCCGGCGGGCGAGGCGGGCGGCGGCGGGCGTGTCGCCGTGCACGCACAGCGAACGGGCCCCGGCCGGCAGCACGGTGCCGTCGGCTGCGACGATCTCACCGTCCCTGGCCAGCCGTACCGAACGCTTGACCACCTCTTCGGGGTCGTGCAGCACGGCACCGGGCTCGGTGCGCGGCACCAGGGTGCCGTCGGACCGGTAGGCGCGGTCGGCGAACGCCTCCTCGACGGTGGGCAGCCCCGCGTCGGCGGCGGCCGCCAGCAGCCGGGAGCCGGGCAGCCCCAGCACCGGCAGCGGCGCACCGTCGCCGGTGGCGGCGCCGGAGAGCCGGACGCCCGCCACGACGGCCGCGGCCTGCTCCGCATCGCGTACGACACGGTTGTACAGGGCACCGTGCGGCTTGACGTAGGCGACGCCGACGCCTGCCGCGCGGGCGAACACCTCCAGCGCGCCGATCTGGTACGCGACTTCGGCGGCCAGCTCGGCGGCGGGGACGTCCATGGCGCGGCGCCCGAAGCCGGCCAGGTCCCGGTAGGAGACCTGCGCGCCGATGCGCACGCCGCGCTCGGCGGCCAGCTCGCAGACGCGGCGCATGGTGACGGGGTCGCCGGCGTGAAAGCCGCAGGCGACATTGGCGCTGGTGACCGAGGCGAGCAGGGCCTCGTCGTCGGTGAGCTGCCAGCGGCCGAAGCCCTCACCGAGGTCGGCGTTAAGGTCGATCTTCCGGTCCATCAGCAGCAACGTAAGCGATTGTTGAACAATCCGGCAAGGGGGTCGGCGACCGCGTGCTCCGCGTGCGCCGTACCGCCCGCCGCACCGGGCCCGGCCGGCGCCCGCTCACCCAAGGGAGACACGATGACCGCCGACCCGTCCGACGCCCTCTCCGAGCTCGCCGCCGACCGGGAACTGCTCGGGCGCACGAGCACGGCCGAGCGGGTGGCGGCCATCCTGCGCGAGCGGATCGCCCAGGGCTCCTTCCCGCCCGGCACCCGGCTCTCCGAGGAGCGGATCTGCGGCGCACTGGGGGTTTCGCGCAACACGCTGCGGGAGGCGTTCCGGCTGCTGAGCCACGAGCGGCTGCTCGTACACCGGCTCAACAGGGGCACCTTCGTCCGCGTACTGACCGACACCGACATCCGCGACATCTACCGCGTACGGCGCCTGGTGGAGTGCGCGGCCGTACGGGGGCTGGGCGAGCCGCCGTACGACGTCACCGAGGTGCGGGCGGCCGTCTCGGCGGGCGAGCAGGCGGCGGCCGCCGGGAAGTGGCAGGAGCTCGCCACCGCCAACATCCACTTCCACCAGGCGCTCGCCGCACTGGCCGGCAGCGCCCGTACCGACGAGATGATGCGCGGCGTGCTGGCCGAGCTGCGGCTCGCCTTCCACATCATGGGCGACCTGCGCCGGTTCCATGACCCGTATCTGACCCGGAACCAGGAGATCGTCCGGGCGCTGGAGGCGGGTGACGCCGCGGGCGCCGAACAGCTGCTGGACGCCTATCTGCGGGACTCGCTGCGGCAGTTGCTCGACGCCTACCCGGAGGAGGCCGGCGAGACCGACGAGTGACGTGCCTCACTCTTGTCGGATCGTTCAACAATCCCCTAGCCTCCCGAGGAATCGCTCACGGAAGGCGGACGACATGATCGTTCTCCTCGGCGTCCTCGTAGTGGTCCTCGGCTTCGCGACGCGCCGCAACCCCCTGCTCGTCGTCGGCGTGGCGGGGATCGTCACCGGACTGCTGGGCAAGCTCTCCCCCGTCGAGATCCTGGGGACCTTCGGCGAGAGCTTCGCGTCCAGCCGCTCGGTGACGATCTTCGCCATCACGCTGCCCGTCATCGGCCTGCTGGAGCGCAACGGCCTCCAGCAACAGGCCCGTACGCTCATCGGCAAGCTCGGCACCAAACTCACCACAGGGCGCTTCCTGACCCTGTATCTGCTGCTGCGGCAGGTCACCGCCGCAGTGGGCCTGCAGACCATCGGCGGGCCCGCGCAGAGCGTCCGCCCCATGATCGCGCCGATGGCGGAAGCCGCCGCCGAGCGCCACAACCAGGGGCGGCCGCTGCCCGAGAAGGTCCGCGAGAAGGTGCGCTCGCACGCGGCCGGCACCGACAACGTGGGGCTGTTCTTCGGCGAGGACTGCTTCCTCGCCATCGGCTCCATCCTGCTGATCACCGGCCTGGTCAACAGCACGTACCACACACACCTGGAACCGCTGCACCTCGCGCTGTGGGCGATACCCAGCGCCGTGTGCGCCTTCCTCATCCACGGCGGCCGGCTGCTGCGGCTGGACCGCACGCTGGAGCGCGAACTGGTCACCGCGAACGCGCGGATGACCGTCGAGCGGGAGGACGCACTGGAGCGCGGCGTTCCCGGGCAGAGTGGTCCGGGCCCGGACCGCAGCGCTCCCAGCGAGGAAGGCGGGGCCGCCAAATGATCAAGTCCGAGTGGTTCTTCTGGCTCGTCGGCGCCGTCTTCATCGCCATGGCGGCGCAGATGGTCTTCGACCGCACCAACCCCAAGCGCCACGGCACCGCCGCCTTCTGGGGGCTGCTGGGCATCTGCTTCATCTACAGCACCTGGGTCAACGAGAAGACCCTGCCCGCCGAACCGCTGGGCGTGGCCGTACTCGCCCTCATCTGCCTGGGCGGTTTCAACCTCACCGGCAAGGGCAAGCCGGACACCACCAGCGAGAGCGAACGCACCCGGCTCGCCGCCAGGTTCGGCGGCAAGCTGTTCATCCCCGCGCTGACCATCCCGCTGGTCGCCATGGTGTGCGCCGTGTTCGCCGACAAGTGGAAGATCGGGGGCCGGCCGCTGCTGGAAGAGGGCAGCGAGACCATCCTCGGTCTCGGCCTGGGCGCCGTTCTCGCGCTGGGTGTGGGCATGTGGGTGCTGCGCGAACGCCGGGCGGCCGTACCGCTGCACGCGGGCCGCGGACTGCTGGAGTCGATGGGCTGGGCACTGCTGCTGCCGCAGCTGCTCGCCGTGCTGGGCGCGATATTCCAGGCCGCGGGCGTCGGCACCCAGGTGCGGAAGATCACCGAGTCGGTACTGCCCGACGGGCAGAAGCTGGCCGCCGTGGTGCTGTACTGCGTGGGCATGGCCGTCTTCACGATGATCATGGGCAACGCCTTCGCCGCCTTCCCCGTGATGACCGCCGCCGTCGGCTGGCCGGTACTGATCGAGCAGATGAACGGCAACCCAGCCGCCGTACTCGCCGTCGGCATGCTCGCCGGCTTCTGCGGCACGCTGTGCACACCCATGGCGGCCAACTTCAACCTCGTACCGGCTGCCCTCCTCGAACTCAAGGACCAGTACGGGCCGATCAAGGCCCAGGTACCGACCGCCGGGGCGATGCTGGCCTGCAACATCTTCATCATCTACCTGTTCGCGTTCTAGTCGCATTCCCAGTGGACCGAGCGGAGCCGTCTGCCATGTCTTCCACGAAAGTTCTCGTCACCGGGTTCGCGCCGTTCGACGGCGAGGAGGTCAACCCCTCCTGGCAGGCCGCCGAACTGCTCGCCGCCGACCCACCGGCCGGACTGGAGGTCGGCGCGGCGCGGCTGAGCTGCGTCTTCGGCACGGCACTCGACGAGCTGCGGAGCGCGGTGGACGCGGCCGGGCCCGGCCTGGAGCTGGTCGTCTGCCTGGGGCAGGCGGGCGGACGCGCCGACCTCACCGTCGAGCGCGTCGCTCTCAACGTGGACGACGCCCGGATACCCGACAACGCGGGGCAGCAGCCCGTGGACGAGCCGGTCGTCCCGGGCGGCCCCGCCGCCTACTTCGCCACCCTGGCCGTCAAGGCGTGCGTCGCCGCGGCCCGCGCCGCCGGGGTGCCCGCCTCCGTCTCGCAGACGGCAGGCACCTTCGTGTGCAACCACGTCTTCTACGGCCTGGCCCATCTGATCGCCACCGAACGGCCGGGAATACGCGGCGGCTTCGTCCACGTCCCCTACACGCCGGAACAGGTGGCGGCCCGCCATCCGGCGCCGCCCTCCCTCTCCGTACGCGACGCCGTACGCGGCCTGTCGGCGCTTCTGACAGCCGCGGCCCACACCACCACCGACCTCCGCGAACCGGGAGGGGCGACTCATTGAGCACGGGCACCGGAGCGGGGATGGACGCGGGAGCGGGGGCCGGGGTTGGGGGGCGGGTGCCGGTCGGGCGGTTCGCGGAGGTGGCGTTGGCCAATATCGTCCGCGAGTACCCGAACGCCCCGGCGCATCTGCTCGCCGGCCCGCACGAACTCGTTCCGCCCCGGGTTCTCCATCCCGCGTTCTACGGTTCGTACGACTGGCACTCGAGCGTCCATATGCACTGGCTGCTCGTCAGGCTGCTGCGGTTGCCATGGGACGGTGACGAGGACGGGCAGCGGCGCGCGGCGGTGGTGCGGGCGCTGGACGCGCAGCTGACCCCCGAGGCGCTCGCCGCCGAGGCCGCGTATCTGCGTGCCCATCCCACGTTCGAACGGCCCTACGGCTGGGCGTGGCTGCTGGCGCTCACGGGCGAGAGCGCTGCTCTCATAACGGACGAGAGCACCGCTCTCATAGCGGAGCGGCGAACCGGCCGGGAACGGGAGCAGCGAGAGGAGGCGGCAGCGCGGCGATGGCGCGCAGCGTTGGAGCCTGCCGCCGATGCCGTGGCCGGACTGGTGCTGGACTGGCTGCGGAAGGCGACCTACCCGGTACGCCACGGGACGCACGCCAACAGCGCCTTCGCTCTGGGGCTGCTCCTCGACAGCGCCGAACGGGCGGGCGCGCAGCGGCTCGTGGGGTCTGTGGAGGCCAAGATCCGCGAGTGGTACGTGCCCGACCACGGTGCCGCCACCCGGTGGGAGCCGTCCGGGCAGGACTTCCTCTCGCCACTGCTCTGCGAGGCGGACGCGGTGCGCCGGGTGCTGCCGCAGCGCGAGTTCGCCGCATGGCTGGCGCGTTTCCTGCCCGAACTGGACCGCGCCACCGGCCCGGAGTTCCTCCCACCGCCCCACGTCTCGGACCCTGTCGACCCGCAACTCGGACACCTGCTCGGGCTGTGTCTGAGCCGGGCCGTGGCGCTGCGCGGCATCGCCGCCGCGCTCCCGCCCGGTGACCCGCGCGCCGCCACCCTCGCCACGGCGGCCGAGGCCAACCTGGCAGCGGGGCTGCCGGCCACCACCTCGGGCGACTTCACCACGGAGCACTGGCTGGCAACGTTCGCCACGCTCGCGCTGGGAAGCCCGGTCACCCGCTGAGAGCGGGCAGCTGCCGAGACCGGGCGGCCGGTCACCCGTTGGCCGTGTGGCGGCTCATGACAGCAGGGGGCCGACCTCCTGGGCGGCGAAGCGGACGAATCCCTCCGGGTCCGGCTCGTCCGCCGTGGGCTGGAGGACGACCGTGTCGGCCCCGGCGTCGAGGGCCTGGCGGACCGCCTCCGCCACCGTCGCCGCGTCGCCCGCCACACCCGGCCCGGTGGCGGGGTCGTGGCCCTCGCGTTCGAGCTCCGCCCGCAGGCGGATCGCGGCGTCGGCGCCGGTCGCGGTGGTGAGGTAGTGGACGACCTGGTGGTGCTCGGTACGTCCGGCCGCGGTCCGGCCCTCTTCGATGAGCTGCCGCGCGCGACGGATGCCCGCGAACGAGGTGTTGGCGTCGAGCACCGTGCCGTCCGCCGCCTCGCCGCTCAGCCGCAGGGAGCGCGGCCCCCGCGCCCCCGCGTACACAGCCGTGTCAGCGGCGGCAGTCGGCGGCGGCCAGTCCAGGGCGACGCCGTCCAGTTGGACGTACCGGCCCTTGGAGGTGACCCGCTCCCCGCGTAGCAAGGCCCTCATGGCGTCCAGGTGTTCGCGCAGCAGGGTCACGGGCGAGTCGACACGCGCCCCGACCTGCCCCATCCAGTCCTGTACACCATGACCGAGCCCCACCAGGAACCGGCCGGGGAAGAGGCGGCGCAGAGTGGCCGTCTCCATGGTGGTCAGCGCGACGTTGCGGAGCGGGACGGGGAGCAGGCCGACGCCCACCTTGAGCCGTTCCGACCAGGCGAGCGCGGCGGCAGCCGTGGCGATGCCGCTCTCCAGGAAGCAGTCCTCCCACAGCCACAGCTGATCGAGACCCGCCTCGTCGGCGGCGCGGACGACGCTCCGCAGCCGCTCGGGCGGCAACTGGGGCCGGAAGACCGCGCCGAGAGAACCGCCACCGCTGTCAGCACCGAAAGATGTCATACGGCTGTTCCTATCCCGCCGCGCGCTCCCCCGGCAACGGATTACCCCGGATTTCACGGACCGTCGCGGACGGTCAGCTGCGGGCCCCCGGCCCGGCTCCCCGTCACTCCTCCGGGGGGAAGACCACTTCGCCCGTGGCCGCGCGGGTGATGGAGATGGCTTCGACAGGGCAGCTCTCGGCGGCGGCCAGCACCTCTTCGGACGGCTCGCGGTCGGGGCTGACGGGGTGCGACTGGCGGGCGGCATCCAGCCGGAACTCCTCCGGCGCCCCGCCCACGCACATGCCCGAACCGATGCACAGGTCCCGGTCCACCTCGATGTGCCAGCGGTCGGCCATCGACGCCTCCTCCGTTTCCTCCACGTCCGTCTCGTCCTCCACGCCCGCCTCGTCCTCCACGTCCGTCTCGTCCTCCACGCCCGCCTCCGCGAGACTCACGCTTCCGGGGGCAGGTGGATCATCTTGTGCTCCAGGTACTCGGCGTACCCCTCAGGGCCGAACTCGCGGCCGATGCCGGAGTTCTTGTAGCCGCCGAAGGGACCGAGCATGTCCAGACTGAAGGTGTTGACGGAGTAGGTGCCGGTGCGTACGCGGCGGGCCACGTCGATGCCGTGTTCCGTGTCGGCGGTCCACACGCTGCCGGAGAGCCCGTAGTCGGAGTCGTTGGCGATACGGACCGCCTCCTCCTCGTCGTCGTACGGCAGCAGGCAGATGACAGGGCCGAAGATCTCCTCCCGGGCGATCCGCATGGCGTTGTCGACGTCACCGAAGAGGGTGGGCTCCACATACCAGCCGGTGGGCATGGACTCCGGCCTGCCGCCGCCGGCGAGGACCTTGGCGCCCTCCTCCTGACCCAGCGCGATGTAGTCGAGGGAGCGGCGGCGCTGGCGTTCGGCGACCAGCGGGCCGACCTCGGTGGCCGGGTCCAGCGGATCGCCGACGGTCAACCCGTCGGCGGCGGCCTTGAAGCGCTCCGCGATCTCGTCGTAGTGGCTGCGCGGCGCCAGAATGCGGGTCTGGGCCACACACGCCTGCCCGTTGATCATCCAGGCGAACGGGGTGATCCCGGCGACCGCGGCGTCCAGATCGGCGTCGGCGAGTACGACCGCGGCCGACTTGCCGCCCAACTCCAGGGTGACCCGCGTCAGATTGCGTGAGGCCACCTCCATGACCCGCTTGCCGGCGGCCACGGAGCCGGTGAAGGACACCTTGTCCACCCCCGGGTGCCCGACCAGGTACTCGCTCACCTCCCGGTCGGCGGGGAGGATCGACAGCACGCCGGGAGGCAGCCCGGCCTCGTCGGCGATCTCGGCCAGCAGATAGGCGTCCAGCGGGGTCTCCGGCGAGACCTTCAGCACGGCCGAGCAGCCGGCCAGCAGCGCGGGCGCCAGTTTCGCCGCCGCGGTGAACTGCGGCACGTTCCACGGCACCACGGCCGCCACCACACCCACCGGCTCCCGGCGTACCAGCAGGGGGCCCAGCACCCCGGCCCTGCGCTCCTCGTAGGGGAAATCGGCGGCGATCTTGAGCGCGGTGTCCCACACCATCATCGCGGCGAGGGACTGGACCATCACGGCTGAGGTGTAGGGCGTCCCGTTCTGGGCGCTGATGACCTTGGCGATCTCGTCGCTGCGCGCGGCGATTCCGTCCTTGATGCGGGCGACGGTCTCGATCCGCTCGGCCAGCGGGCGCTGTGCCCACACCCCGGAGTCGAAGGAGTCGCGTGCGGCGCGCACGGCACGGTCGACGTCCTCGCACGAGGCGTGCGGAACGTGCCCGATGGGCTGCTCGGTGTGCGGGGAGACCACCTCTATCGTCCGGTCACCGGCCGGATCGGTGAAGCTGCCGCCGATGTAGAGCTGTTGGTGGCCGGTGTAGGGGATGCCGCCGCTCGCCTCGGGTCCGCTGGGGGTGTCCGTCATGGCCGTGCCCTCTCTCTTCCGCCCGCCCTCTTCCGCCCGCCTGCTGCCGTCAGCCTTCTGACGGCGCATCAGAACTAGTACCAGTTCCAGTTCTAAGGGACAATGCCGGTGACGAGGCTCTGCCGGACCGCCGCCCATGGGGACGCGGCCGCCGTCAGACCCGCGCGACCCGCGCACCCGCGCACCCGCGCACGGAACCGGGAGCCGCCATGACGAACAGACCGCAGGCAGCGGACGACGAGCCGCAGGCAGCGGACGACGGGCCGGGGGTCGGTGATCACGGAGGCGGTGTCTGGAGCATCCCCGTACCCATCCCGGACAACCCGCTCGGCCACACCCTCGTCCACCTGATCGAGACGGACGCCGGGCCCGTGCTGATCGACACCGGCTGGGACGACCCCGCCTCCTGGCAGGCCCTCGCCGACGGGCTCGCCGCGTGCGGCACCTCCGTCGACGCGCTGCACGGCGTGGTCGTCACCCACCACCACCCCGACCACCACGGCCTGTCGGCGCGCGTACGGGAGGAGTCGGGCGCCTGGATCGCCATGCACCCGGCGGACGCCGCCATCGTCCGCCGCACCCGCGACTCGGACCGCCGCCAGTGGCTCGGCTACCTCGCCGAGAAGCTCGCCGCCGCCGGCGCCCCGGACTCGCATACGGCACCGCTGCGCACAGCCCTCGCACAGGGCGGGAGCGGGACGCTGCCGGGGGCGCGGGCAGCACTGCCCGACCGGGAGATCGAGCCGAACGAACTGCTGGCCCTGCCGGGGCGGCGGCTGCGCGCGGTGTGGACCCCGGGGCACACGCCGGGCCATGTGTGCCTGCACCTGGAGGAGCAGCACCCGGGCCGGGAGGGAAGTCGGGACGACGCACGGGAGAGGCGGCAGGAGGGAGGCGAGGAGAGGTCGCTGGAGGGGAGCCGGGAGCGGCAGCAGGCGGGGCGCCGGGGAGGGCGGCTGTTCTCCGGGGATCATCTGCTGCCGACGATCAGCCCGCACATCGGTCTGTACGAGGACCCGGACAGCGACGAGATCACCGATCCGCTCGGTGACTACCTCGACTCGCTGGAACGGATCGCCAGGCTGCGGCCCGCCGAGGTGCTGCCCGCCCACCAGCACGCGTTCGCGGATGCGCGGGCCCGGGTCGACGAGCTCACCGCTCACCATGCGGAACGGCTCTCCGATCTGAGAGCACTGCTCTCGGACCGGGACCTCACCCCCTGGCAGCTCGCCGAGGCCATGCGCTGGAACCGCCCCTGGGAGCAGATCCCGTTCGGATCCCGCAACATCGCGGTGGCCGAGGCCGAGGCCCACCTGCGCCACCTGGTCGAACTCGGCCACGCCGAGGCGGTCCCCGGCAGCGCCCCGGTCACCTACCGCGCCACCGGCTGACCCCGCCACCGGCACCTGCGGACGAACCGGGACCGGGCCGACGGAACGCCCCGGTGGACGGTCCCGCTACAGTGGCCGACAGCCAGACAACGCCTCCGACCGGGGGAAGCCGGTGCAAATCCGGCGCTGACCCGCAACCGTGAGCGGTCCGCCACCCCGTCGTCGTCCGTGGTCCGTCGGCCGTGGTCGCGCTCTGTGGCCGCGACCCGGCGACCGCGTACCGCACAGGTGGCCGGCCGTGAGCCGGAGCACCCGGGCGGAGGTGGGCTCCTGTGGCCGAGAGGCCACCGGCCCGTCGAGGTATACGGAGCCGAGCCCGGTGCGCCGCGATGCGGGGCCGCGAGAACGCGAGCCCCTCGGCGGGGTGGCCGTGCCCGGCTGCGGTCCGCTCCCGTCACCGAAAGGCACTCGCAATGTCACCGCGCCGCCGCCGCGCCACGGTCCTCGCCGCCGCCACCGTGCTGTGCGCGACAGCCGCACCCGTGGCATCCGCCGCACCCTCCGCACCCCACGTCACTTCACGGGGGACCGGCGTGGCCGCACACGCTGATGTCGCCGCGCGGGGAGCCGGCGTCGCCGAGAAGCCGTCCGAGCTGCCGGACGGGCTCTACGGGACGGCCGATCCGAAGTACGACGGGGTGTGGCGGCAGTCGATGGCGCTGCTGGCGCTGGACGGTGCCGGTGCGGTCCCCGCCAAGAAGGCCGTGGACTGGCTCGCCGAACAGCAGTGCGCCGACGGCTCGTTCACCGCGTACCGCGCCGACACCACCGGGAAGTGCGACCCGGACGCCACCCCCTCGGACACCAACGCGACCGCCCTCGCCGTGCAGGCACTCGCCGCCGTCGGCGGCCGGAGCGACGCCGTACGCGAGGCGGTGGAGTGGCTGATCTCGGTCCAGAACAAGGACGGCGGCTGGGGCAGCGCCCCGCACGCCCCCTCGGACGCCAACTCCACCTCGCTGGCCATCGGCGCCCTGCACGCCGCGGGTGAGGACCCGCAAAAGACCACGGCCGAGGGCGGCAAGTCGCCGTACGACGCGCTGCTCTCCTTCCAGCTGACCTGCGGCTCCAAGGGTATCGAGGAGGCCAGGGGCGAGCAGGGTGCCTTCGCCTACCAACCGGACAAGAAGGGCAAGCTGGTCCCGAACGCGGACGCCACCGCCGCCGCCTCCCTTGCCGCGCTGGGCAAGGGCGCCCTGACCGAGCCGCCCGCCAAGGACGCCGAGAACAAGCCCGTCACACCGCTGAAGTGCGCCACGGGTGCGGACGGCGGAAACGGCGGGAACGACGGGGACGGTGCGGACGGCGGAGACGGCAAGGGCGTCCCGGGTGGCCGGAAGGCGGCGGCGGGCGCGGGTGCCGCCTATCTGGCCGCGACGCTGGAGAAGAACGGCGACCACTTCAGTACGGTCATGCCGGGCGCCTCCAAGAAGCAGCCCGACTACGGGAACACCGCGGACGCCGTCGTCGCGCTGGCCGCCGGCGGTCACCTGAAAGCGGCGAAGTCCTCCCTGAACTGGCTCGCGAAGAACCTCGACAAGTGGGACAAGGCCAAGAACGATCCGGCCGCCATCAGCTCCCTCATGATCGCCTCCCGCGCCACGGGCGGTGACCCCGGCGAACTCGGCGGCACCGACCTGCTCTCGCGCCTCAACCACACCGGGCCCAAGCCCGCCAAGATGCCCGCCGCCGACGGGGACTCGTCCTCCTCCGAGAAGAAGGACGACGGCACCACCATCCCCGTCTGGGCGTTCATCCTGGTCGGTCTCGCCATCGGCGCCGGCTTCGGCATCCTGCTGAGCGGCCGCCGCAAGAGGCAGCAACTGTGAGCGCCCGGACGGCAACCGCCCTCGCGGCCCTCGTACTGCTGCCTACCACCACCATGGCAACGGGCTCCGCAGCGGTGGCCGCCCCCGCGGCGGCGACCGCCCCAGCAGTTGCGGCCGCACCCATGGCGGCGACCGCGGACTCGGACGGCTACCGCTACTGGTCGTTCTGGCAGCAGAAGAAGGACGGCTCCTGGTCGTACGCCACCGAGGGGCCGGCCACCCTGCGCCCCGAGGACGGCGACACCGTGGGCTTCCGGTTCGCCCTGAGTACGAACTCGCAGCAGGCCGACACCCCGCGCGGTGCCGTCTCGTTCGCCGACGCCTGCGCCCGGACAGCGGCCAAGGAGGGCAGCAAGCGAGTC
Source organism: Streptomyces spirodelae (assembly GCF_017676385.1). Lineage (GTDB taxonomy): Bacteria > Actinomycetota > Actinomycetes > Streptomycetales > Streptomycetaceae > Streptomyces > Streptomyces spirodelae. The sequence goes on along the minus strand of NZ_JAFFZN010000002.1, from coordinate 245,463 downwards.
GCCGTCCGCGTCGACTTCGGCGTGCGCGCCGACGCGCCCAAAGGCGAGTCCCGGAAGCCGCCTGCGCCCCGCACCGGCTGCGCCCGCATCCCGGGGAACGGCACCGCCGCCGACGCGCTCGCCAAGGTGGCCGGACCCCTGCGCTACAACTCCGAAGCGCTGCTGTGCGCCATCGACCGCTACCCGGCCAAAGGATGTGGCGAGCAGGCGAAGGAAGGCGACGGGAGCGAGAAGAACGGCGAGGGCGGAAGCGAGAACGAGAAGAGCGCCGATACCAACGGCACCGGCAGCAGCGACCGCAGCAGCGACCGCAGCAGCGACGGCGGGGGCGGTGGAGGAGGCGGCCTGTCGACGGGGCTGGGGCTCACGGCGGGGGTTGCGGCTGTGGGAATCCTCGGCGCCGCGGCGCTGTGGCAGGCGCGCCGCCGGAAGCAGTAGCGATGCACCGCTCCACGTCGAGAGCACCGCTCACCACGGAGGCGGTGGCTCCTGCATCAAGCCGCCGCTCTCTCCTGAGAGCACCGCTCTCCACCCGTAGCACCGCTCTCCACCCGGGCGCCTGGTGGCTCTGGGCCCTGGGCCTGGCCACCGCCGCCTCCCGTACCACCAATCCCCTCCTCCTCGCCCTGCTGGTCGTGGTGGCGGGCTATGTGGTCGCAGTACGGCGCACCGACGCGCCATGGGCCCGCTCCTACTCGGCGTTCCTCAAGCTGGGCGTCCTCGTACTGGCCATCCGTCTGGTTTTCGCCTTCTTTCTCGGCTCGCCCATCCCCGGCAGCCATGTGCTCGCCGAACTGCCCGAGGTCCCGCTGCCCGACTGGGCACGCGGCGTGCGGATCGGGGGGAGGGTGACGGCGGAAGGGATGGTCTTCGCACTGTGCGACGGGCTGAAACTGGCGACTCTCCTGGTGTGCGTCGGTGCCGCCAACGCACTGGCCAACCCGGCCCGGCTGCTCAAGTCCCTGCCCGGCGCGCTGTACGAGGCAGGTGTGGCGGTCGTGGTGGCGATGACCTTCGCTCCCAACCTGGTCGCCGACGTACGACGGCTGCGGGCAGCGCGCAGGCTGCGGGGGCGGGACGACCGGGGGCTGCGCGGCGTAGTGCAGGTGGGACTGCCCGTGCTGGAGGGCGCGTTGGAGCGCTCGGTGGCGCTCGCGGCGGCGATGGACGCGCGCGGCTACGGCCGTACCGCACGGGTACCGACCGCCGTTCGGCACACCACCACAGCGCTGACACTCGGCGGGCTGCTGGGCGTTTGCGCGGGCACCTACGGTCTGCTCGCCGCCAAGGGAGCGGGCTTCGGCCTGCCCGTACTGCTGGCCGGACTGGCCCTCGCGCTGGCCGGTCTGTGGCTGGGCGGCAAGCGGGCCGCCCGTACCCGCTACCGTCCCGACCGCTGGGGCATGCGCGCCTGGCTGGTCTCCGCGTCCGGCGCCGCCGTGGGCGCCCTTATGATCACGGCTGCCGACGTGCTGCCCGCATCGCTGAATCCGCCCGCCGTGCCGCTCACCGCGCCTGGCCTCCCCCTCTGGCCGGCCGCCGCCGTCCTCCTCGGCCTCCTCCCCGCCGTCCTCGCCCCCGCGCCCCCGCCGGCCCCGGGCAAGCCCGCACCCTCCCCCGTACGCACCGCGCAGCCCGCCACAGCTCAGCGCGCTGCTGACAAGAGCGCCGCCGAGGGAAGCGGCGCCCCCGGGGGCGCCGCCGGGGAAAGCGCGGCCGGGGAGAGCGCGGCCGGGGAGAGTGCCGAGGTGCCACGGCCCCGCACGCACCGCACGTCACCGGTGCTCCGGACGCCACGGGCGCTCCGAGGCCGGGAGCACGACGAGGAGAGTCCCCAGTGATCACCTTCGACCAGGTCACCGTCGTCCACGACGGCGCGAAGGTCCCCGCCCTCCCGATGGTGGACGCCCACCTCCCGGAGGGTGAACTGTGCCTGCTCATCGGTCCGAGCGGAGCGGGCAAATCCACCCTGCTGGGCACCGTCTCCGGGCTGGTCCCGCACTTCACCGGTGGCACCCTGCACGGTCGGGTGACCGTGGCGGGCCGCGACACCCGTACCCACAAGCCCCGCGAACTCGCCGACGTCGTGGGCACCGTGGGCCAGGACCCGCTCGCCCACTTCGTCACCGACACGGTCGAGGACGAGCTGGCCTACGGCATGGAGTCCCTGGGCCTGCCCCCCGGCACCATGCGCCGCCGCGTGGAGGAGACCCTCGACCTGCTGGGCCTCAACGAGCTAAGGGACCGTCCCATCACCTCCCTCTCCGGTGGCCAGCAACAGCGCGTGGCCATCGGCTCCGTCCTCACCCCGCACCCCAAGGTTCTCGTCCTCGACGAACCCACCTCCGCGCTGGACCCGCCTGCCGCAGAGGAGGTGCTCGCCGTCCTGCAGCGGCTCGTCCACGACCTGGGCACCACCGTCCTGATGGCCGAACACCGGCTGGAGCGCGTGGTGCAGTACGCGGACCAAGTGCTGCTGCTGGCGCCGGAGGAGGAGTTGTCGAACGTGCCTCCCTCCTCGCCGTCCCCTCCGTCCCCTCGGGGAACGGCGCGGCTCGGGGAGCCCGCCGCGCTGCTGGCCGTCTCACCCGTGCGGCCGCCCGTCGTGGAGCTGGGCGAACTCGCCGGCTGGGACCCCCTTCCGCTCTCGGTGCGGGACGCCCGCCGCAGGGCAGGCCCACTCCGCGAACGCCTGGCCCCACGCCTCTCCCCCGCCGCCAACCCCGGCACCGGTGCCGCCACCACGGCGGCCTCACCGCGTTCCGCCGCCGCCTTCCGGTTCCGTGCCGGGTCAGCGGCGACCGGCCCGCAGCCCGCCACGCAGGGCGCGCGGCCGCTCGCGGAGGTCTCACGGCTGACCCTTGTCCGCAGCCGTGTCACCGCCCTTCACAACGTGTCCCTCTCCCTCGGCGCGGGAGAGACCCTGGCCCTCATGGGGCGCAACGGAGCAGGAAAGTCCACTCTGCTGAACACCCTGGCCGGGATGTACAAGCCCACCTCGGGCGAGGTCACCGTGGGCGGCAGAACTCCGCACCGTACGCGGCCGGCCGAGCTTCTCCGCCATGTCGGCCTGGTGCCGCAGGAGCCACGCGATCTGCTCTACGCGGACACCGTCGCCCACGAGTGCCGGGCCGCGGACGCGGACGCCGAGGCCGAGCCCGGCACTTGCCGGGCGCTGGTCTCCCGGCTGCTCCCCGGTATCTCTGACACGACGCACCCCCGCGATCTGTCGGAGGGCCAACGGCTGGCCCTCGCCCTGTCGATCATCCTCACGGCACGGCCACCGCTGCTGTTGCTGGACGAGCCCACCCGAGGACTGGACTACGCCGCCAAGGACCGGCTGGTCACGCTGCTGCGCGAACTGGCGGCCCGTGGCCATGCCATCGTGCTGGCCACCCACGATGTCGAGCTCGTCGCGGAGCTGGCGCACCGCGTCGTCGTCCTCGCCCAGGGCGAGCCCGTGGCCGACGGGCCCACCGACGAGGTCGTCACCTCCTCCCCCGCTTACGCTCCGCAGGTCTCCAAGATCCTCGCTCCACAACCCTGGCTGACGGTCAGCCAGGTACGGGAGGCGCTGTGATCCGCCGGCCCACCTCGCCATGGGCTCGCCGGAACGACCGCGCTACGCCGCCGCTCCCGGCCGACCGGGCCTCCCCGGCGCCGGCCGCATCGCCGACGCCCCCGGAGTCGGTGACGCCCAAGCCCGTCCAGACCGTCCCGGACGTCCCGGGCGCCCGGTCCATCCAGACCGTCCGGGCCGTCCGGCTCGGGCCGAAGTCCCTCGCCGCGCTGGCCCTCACCAGCGCCACCGGTGTTGTCGCGTTCGGCTGGCCCCTGCTGGCCGACCGGACCTCCGGGCTGGCGCACTCGCAGGACGCCCCCTGGCTCTTCGCCGCGCTGCTCCCCCTTCTGCTCGCTGTCGCCGTGGCGACCGTCTCCGAGACCGGGCTGGATGCCAAGGCCGTGGCCATGCTGGGCGTGCTGGCCGCGGCCGGTGCCGCGCTGCGGCCGCTGGGCGCGGGCACCGCTGGTCTGGAGCCGATGTTCTTCTTGATGGTGCTCTCCGGCCGGGTGCTGGGGCCGGGCTTCGGGTTCGTTCTCGGTGCTGTCTCGATGTTCGCCGGTGCCCTGCTCACCGGTGGGGTGGGCCCGTGGATGCCGTTCCAGATGCTCACCATGGGCTGGGTGTCCATGGGCGCGGGCCTGCTACCGGGTCCCGGCACGGTTCGGGGCCGACGTGAACTCCTCCTCCTCTCCGCCTATGGAGCGGTTTCCGCGCTGCTCTACGGCCTGATCATGAACCTGCAGGGCTGGCCCTACATCGCGGGGCTCGGCTCGGGTGTCTCGTTCGTGCCCGGTGATCCCCTCCAGGAGAACCTCGCCCGCTACGGCGCCTATGTGCTGGCCACCTCGCTGGGCTGGGACGTGCCCAGAGCGCTGCTGACCGTCGTACTGACCCTGACGTTGGGCGGTACGGTGCTGCGCGCGCTGCGCAGGGCCACCCGTCGCGCCGCCTTCGACGCCTCACCGGTGTTCGAGCCGTCGGGGCAGGAGCGCAACCACCGGTCGGAGCGTGACCAGCCGTCCTCGCATGCTGAGGAGCCGACGAGCGAGTGAAGTGAGGTTCCCGTGTTCCTGCCCGACCCCGACGGGCAGGAACACGGGCGCTGGAGCGAGTACCGCTGGTTGCGCGGACTCGCGGCTCCGCCCCGGCGACACGGCCTCGCATCGGCCCGCATCGGCCCGGGGATCGGGTGGGCTCCCGGGATACGGCGGGGTGCTGCCGGGTCTGTGTGCCGGTGTGCTCTGGTGGTGCGGCGGGCTGTGCGCTCAGCCGCGGGCGGCGGCGCCTATGAGGCCGCCTATGTGACGGCCTGTGCGCCGCAAGGGTCTGGTCTCGGCATGGCGGCCACGGCCGACGCTGATACCGGTACCGGTCGGCCGCTGGTCGGATATCCGCCCCGCGGGTGGCACGGCGGCTCCATGCCTCCACTCGGCTCGCGCCGACGGGCGCGCACGGCGCCCGCTGGTCGCGAGGAGAGCGGTCTTCGGCGGCGCGGCAGTGTCGTATGCGCCGACGGCGACCGGGGCTGCGAACAGCCCGGCCCCCGCCGGCTCACCCAAGCCTGTCCAATTCCGCAACGTCTGCTCGGCCATGCTTGGGTTCCCCCGTTCCTCCCCGTTGGTGGCCCGGAGAACGTTCGTTCTCCCGACCAAGCAAGACTGTATCCTAGAGAACGGCGGTTCTCAAGGCCGGGGGAGACGGGGAGAAGCGGGGAGTACGGAGAACATGGACAGCGAAGCCACGACCGAGGCTCGCATTCTCAGCGCGGCGGACGCGCTCTTCTATGAACACGGCGTGCAGGCCGTGGGCATGGACCGGATCCGCGACGCCTCCGGCGTCTCACTGAAGAAGATCTACAAGTGCTTTCCGTCCAAGGGCGCCCTGGTCGAGGCGTATCTGCGCCGCCGGGACCGGTGGGCCCGGACGGCGCTCGAGGAGCGCGTGGCCCGGCACACCGATCCCCAGGAGCGGGTGCTCGCGGTCTTCGACTGGCTCTACGACTGGGTGGACGGGCCGGACTTCCACGGCTGCGCGTTCATAAACGCCTTCGGCGAACTGGGCGCGGACTCCGAGGCGGTGGCCGACGCCGTGCGCGACCACAAGACGGCGGTCCGCACCTACCTCAAGGACTTGGCCCACGAGACCGGTGCGACGGAACCCGATTGGCTGGCGGCGCAGTTGGCCGTGTTGCTCGACGGGGCGATGAGCAACGCCTCCATCACCGACTCGCCGGCCCCGGCACAGCATGCCCGCTCCGCCGCACTGACGTTGCTGAACGGCGCGACCGGCCCCGCCACGTAGACGAGTAAATCCGATGCGATCAGTGGTCGTATGCGATCCGCGCCCCTTCGGGGCGTGACCTCGCGAAGTCGCCTTCCACGCCAACCGCTACAACCGCTACAACCGCTGGATGATGGTGGCCGTGGAGAGCGCGCCGCCCGCACACATGGCGATCAGGGCGAACTCCTTGTCGGCACGTTCGAGTTCGTGGACCGCGGTGGTGATCAGCCGCGCTCCGGTCGCGCCGACGGGGTGGCCGAGGGCGATGGCGCCACCGTTGACGTTGACCTTCGTCAGGTCCTGCTCGAAGACCTGGGCCCAGGAGAGCACGACGGAGGCGAAGGCTTCGTTGATCTCGACCAGGTCGATGTCGTCGAGGGTCATCCCGGCCTTTCCGAGGACCGCACGGGTGGCATCGATGGGCCCGTCCAGGTGGAAGTGGGGGTCGGAGCCGACCAGGGCCTGGGCCACGATCCGGGCGCGCGGGCGGAGTTTGAGTGCGCGGGCCATACGCTTCGAGGCCCACATCACGGCGGCGGCGCCGTCGGAGATCTGGGAGGAGTTCCCGGCGGTGTGCACGGCGGTCGGCATGACGGGCTTGAGCCCGGCGAGGGCCTCCATGGAGGTGTCGCGCAGCCCCTCGTCGCGGTCGACGTGGCGCCACATGCCCTGACCCGCGGCCTGCTCCTCCTCGGTGGTGGGCACCTGGACGGCGAAGGTCTCCCGCTTGAAGCGCTCTTCGGCCCAGGCGGTGGCGGCGCGCTCCTGGGAGAGGAGGCCGAGGGAGTCGACACGTTCCCGGGTGAGGCCCCGGTGCCGGGCGATGCGTTCGGCGGCCTCGAACTGGTTGGGCAGGTCGACGTTCCACTCGTCGGGCCAGGGTTTACCCGGGCCGCCTTTGGAGCCGCTGCCCAGGGGCACCCGGGACATGGCCTCCACGCCGCAGCCGATGCCGATGTCGATGACTCCGGCGGCAACCATGTTGGCGACCATGTGGTTGGCCTGCTGGGAGGAGCCGCACTGGCAGTCGACGGTGGTGGCGGCGGTCTCGTAGGGCAGGCCGACGGCCAGCCAGGCGTTGCGGGCCGGATTCATGGCCTGTTCTCCGGCGTGGGTGACGGTGCCGCCGACGATCTGTTCGACGCAGTCGGCGGGGATGCCGGTGCGGCCGAGCAGTTCGCGGTAGGTCTCTCCCAGCAGGTAGGCCGGGTGCAGGTTGGCCAGGGCGCCGGCGCGCTTGCCGATGGGGGTGCGTACCGCTTCGACGATGACGGGTTCGGCGGCCATGAGTCGTCCTCTCCAGCCCGGCTGGCTCCCCACCAGCACAACTAGTACGCGTTCTAGTTCTTCGGTCAGTGTGCGGAGCACCCTCGCCGCGACGCAAGGGGCTTGCACGCCCTGTGTGCACTCCGCGCCGATCTTTGCCCTACGCTCCGTACACAAGAACCGGGCGAGAAGCCGCCCAAGTACGGGTGACGCACCCCTTGCCAGTTGTAGAACCCGTTACTACCTTCAGGGCGATTCTGACAGCCCGTCAGGAGATGCGCCGGGAGCGGCCCCCTGGGCACAAGGACGAGCCGTCAGCACGTCGAAGAGGGAGCTGAGCTGCCGATGTCCTCCTGTCCAGCGCTGCCCGACGGGTTCGACTTCACCGATCCGGATGTCTACCAAGAGCGCGTCCCGCTGCCCGAGTTCGCCCTGCTGCGCGAGACGGCGCCCGTGTGGTGGAACCGGCAGCCGCGCGGTGTGGCCGGCTTCGACGACGAGGGGTACTGGGTGGTGACACGCCACGCGGACGTCAAGGAGGTGTCCACCCGCCCCGAGCTGTTCTCCTCCAACCTCAACACCGCGGTCATCAGGTTCGCCGGCCATATGAGCCGGGACCAGATAGACGTCCAGAAGCTGATCATGCTCAATATGGACCCGCCCGAGCACACCCGGGTCCGCCAGATCGTGCAGCGCGGCTTCACGCCCCGCGCCATCCGGGCGCTGGAGAACGCCCTGCGCGAGCGCGCGGAGCGCATCGTACGGGAGGCCACGGACAGGGGCAGCGGCGACTTCGTCACCGACATCGCCGTCGAACTGCCGCTGCAGGCAATCGCCGAACTCATCGGCGTCCCTCAACAGGACCGGACCCGTATCTTCGACTGGTCCAACAAGATGGTCGCCTACGACGACCCCGAATACGCCATCACCGAGGAGATCGGCACCCAGTCGGCGGCGGAGCTCGTCTCGTACGCGATGACGATGGCCGAGGCTCGCAAGGAGTGCCCCGCGCGGTACGCCGGGGACATCGTCAGCCGCCTCGTGGCGGCCGAGGGCGAGGGCAATCTCAACCCGGACGAGTTCGGCTTCTTCGTCATCCTGCTGGCCGTCGCAGGCAACGAGACCACCCGCAACGCCATCAGCCACGGCATGCACGCCTTCCTCACCCACCCCGACCAGTGGGAGCTCTTCCGCGCTGCACGCCCCGATACGGCGGCGGAGGAGATCGTGCGCTGGGCCACACCGGTGGTCTCCTTCCAGCGCACCGCGACCCAGGACACGGAGCTGGCCGGCCAGAAGATCTCCGCGGGCGAGCGGGTCGGCCTCTTCTACTCCTCGGCCAACAACGACCCCGAGGTGTTCGAGGACCCGCACCTGTTCGACATCGCCCGGGACCCCAACCCCCACCTCGGATTCGGGGGCGGTGGCCCGCACTTCTGTCTCGGCAAGAGCCTCGCCGTGCTGGAGATCAACCTGATCTTCAACGCCATGGCCGATCTCGCCCCCGGCATCTCCCTCGCCGGGCCGGGCCCGCGCAGGCTCCGCTCCGCCTGGCTCAACGGGATCAAGGAGCTGCGCGTCGACTACGGCTGAGCCCCGCGGGAGCTCACCGGCGACTCGGCCCCCGGCGTCACCGGCTCCTCGGCACCTGGCTTCGACGACTCTCCGGCCGCCGGCCCGCGCCCGGCCGTCGGCCCCTCCCCAGCGGTCGGCCCGTCTCCCGCCGTCTGCGCCGCCGCCTCGCCCACGCCCCGCATTCGGGCGAGCCACCGCTGGCCGAGGAAGCCCGCCGCCACGACGACGACGCCGCCGACCGCGTCGAGCAGGTAGTGGTTGGCGGTCGCCATCACCACGAACGTCGTCATCAGCGGATAGAGCGCGCCCAGCGCCCGCAGCCAGCGGTTGCGGGTGAGGAAGAAGACGACGATCGCGCACCACAGCGACCAGCCCACGTGCAGCGAGGGCATCGCGGCGTACTGGTTGGACAGCTGCGTCAGCGCGCCGAAGTCGGGGTTGGACAGGTCCTGCGGGCCATGGGCCGTATCGATGTAGCCCAGACCCGGCATCAGCCGGGGCGGCGCCAGCGGGTAGAGCCAGAATCCGACCAGCCCGAGCAGCGTGGCGAAGCTCAGCGCGGTGCGAGCCGCCCGGTACTGCGGCACTCGGCGCATGTACAGGAAGGCCAACAGGGTGATGGGCACCAGGAAGTGGAATGTCGTGTAGTACGTGTCGCAGGCGTCCCGCAGCCACTCCGTGCGTGCGGCCAGTTTGTTGAGACTGTGCTCGATGTCGATATGGAGGAAGGACTCGGCTGTCAGTATCTGGTCGCCGTGCCCCTCGGCCAGGGAACGTGAATCGGGCGCGTGGCCGCGGACGTAGGAGTACGCCCAGTAGCCGACGCGGATCAGCAGCAGTTCCAGCATCAGGTTGGGGCGGCTCAGCGGTCCCGAGTGCTGCGGCTGTGACCAGCCGGCCGAGTCGCGCGTCAGGAACGGAACCGCACAGGCGCCCAGCAGTGCGGCCAGCAGTACCGCGTTCTCGCCGAGCATCGCGAACGCGGCGACCTTGGGCACCAGTGCGGTGCCGTCCAGTGTCATCACCAGGACCACGAAAACCGGCCACACCAGCCGGTCCCCGGTCCGCCGGCCGACCCGGCCCACCACGGCCAGCAGCACCCAGAGCTGCTGGTGCTGCCAGGCCATCGGGGAGGCGACCACAGCGGCGCAGCCCACAACGGCCGCGGCCAGCAGCAACTGCCCGTCCCGCGCGTACCGCACCGCACGGAGCAGCGCCAGGCAGCTCACGGCGGCCATCAGTACGGCGAGCAGTACCGCTTCGGGCACCCCGCGCAGTCCGGCGCGCAGCAGTGCGCCGTGCAGCGACTGGTTGGCGGTGGCGTCCGCCGCATCGCCCAGGCCGACACCCGCGACATGGTGCACCCAGTACGTCCACGAATCGTCCGGCATGGCGGCCCAGGTGGCGAGGGTGCAGATGAGGAACGTTCCCCCGCCCAGCACGGCCGCTCTGCGGCGCCCGGTGAGCCACAGCAGCGGGACGAACAGCAAGGTGGCGGGCTGCAGCGCGCCCGCGACGCCGATCAGTACGCCGCCCGCGCCCCCACCGAAGCGGCCCACGAGCGCGCCGTACCGCCTGGCCTGTGCACGGAGTTCGCGCTGTCCCAGCCGGCCGGGCTGTCCCAGCTGTGCTCGCTGCCCCTGCTGTCCCAGCTGGCCGGGCTGTTCAGGCTCGCGCCCCAGCAGCCAGCCCACCAGCACCAGCAGCACCGGCAGGACGCTGGTCTGACCCAGGTGGAAGGTGTTGCGCACCGGTACCGAGAGGACCAGCAGGCTCAGCGCCCCCGGCACCGCGAACAGCGCCGTGCGCCGTGAGACCGGCCCGGGCAGCGCCCGGGCGGCCACCACGCCCAGGGCGACGACCAGCAGCAGCGTGCCGAACGTCCAGGCCACGCCCAGCCCTTGTTCAGCGGCCCGGGTGAGCGGCTTGAGCACCAGCCCGGCGAACGGCGTCCCGGTGAAGGGCGTCTCCGAGTCGTAGAGCGAACCGTGCACCCGCAGTACGCCGTTGTCACCGATCCAGGTGAACAGATCCACGAAGCGCTCGTCCTGAGGGAGTCGCAGCACGGCGGCCGCCTGCCGGACGGTCAGCGCCAGCGCCAGCAGCCACAGCCCCGCCAGCAGCATGCCCGAGCGGGAACCCAGTTGCTCCCACTGCCGGACCAGCCGCCGGTACGGTCCGCCTCCGGAGGGATGCCATTCACCGCCCCCGTCCGGCCCTTTGGGTCCCTCCGCCACCGATTCCGCCGCCACGCCCCGCCGTCTCCGTCCTGTCCACCGGTCTGCCGTCCACGGGATTCCCGCGCTTGTCCGGATGCCCCCCCGAATCCCGAGGGTCGGCCTCAGGTCAGACGCCAGAAACCTACTCGCTACCTGACAGCTCCGCTCGACAGGACGCCACGCCGGAGCCGGGCCCTGAGGTGAGGCAGGATGGGCGCATGAGCATCGTCAAGATCAACGCGCTGACCGTACCGGCCGACCAGCGGGAGGTACTGGAACAGCGCTTCGCGGCGCGCAAGGGGTTCGTGGAGAGTGCCGACGGGTTCGAGTGGTTCGAACTGCTGCGTCCGCTGGAGGGAAGCGACCGCTACCTCGTCTACACGCGCTGGCGGGACGAGGAGTCCTTCCAGGCGTGGATGAACGGCCCCATGAAGGAGGCACACCAGCGCGCCAAGGGCGCGGACAGCGGCACGGAGGGCAAGCCTGCCGGCTCGGGTGGCGAGGCCGGCGGCGAGCGCCCCAAGCCCGCGGCGACCGACTCGGAGACCTGGTCGTTCGAGGTCGTCCAGCAGGCACCGCCGAAGAAGTGAGCCGGCTCGGCCCCTGGTTCAGCCGTCGAACGTGAGGCGTACGCGGCCGTCCGGGAGCCCGGTGACCCGCACCTGCTCCAGATCCGGTATCTGCACCGTGGGGCCGTGTTCCCGGGCGCGCGTGCCGATGCCGACGACCGGCATTCCGGCGGCCAGGCCGGCCGCGATGCCGGCGCCCGAGTCCTCGAACACGACGCACTCTTCCGGGGGATGGCCCAGTTCCGCCGCGCCCTTGAGGAAGCCCTCCGGGTCGGGCTTGCTCGCGCTGACGTCGGCGGCGGTGACGCGCACCGCGGGCATGCGCAGTCCGGCCGCGGTCATCCGCGCCTCTGCCAGTGCGCTGGTGGCCGAGGTCACCAGCGCGTGCGGAAGGTCCTGGAGCGCCGCGAGGAAGGCGGGAGCGCCGGGCACGGGGACGATGCCCTCGGTGTCGGCGGTCTCCATCGCGAGAAGGCGGCGGTTCTCCGCGTAGTTCTGCTCCATGGGCCGGTGCGGCAGCAGGGTGGCCATCGTCAGATGCCCCTGGCGGCCGTGTGCCACCCGCAGCACCTCGTCCGGGTCGAGACCCTGCTCGACGGCCCAGCCCCGCCACACCCGTGCCACGACGGCGTCGGAGTTGACAAGCGTGCCGTCCATGTCGAGCAGCAGCGCGCGGACGGTGAGCGGCGGTGTGGACATGCGAGGGCTCCCGGAGGGCAGTCGTCGGCGCACAGCTCGGGAAAGCTGACGGCAAAGGGACAGGAAGGCCGGCGGCAAAGGGACGTGGCGAAGGCTGGAAACGCAGGACGGCAAGCAAGGGGTGGAGAACAGATGGCCCGCCCGCCGGTCAGGGACGCCCTTCCCGTCAGGTGAAGGGCACGGGCGGGGCCATTTGTTTCCTCATCATACAAAGCAGTCGGGCAAACCGGCCAGCCCCGCACGTCACGCCGCTCAGCCCGTCGTCCTGGCCTCCAGATGGCGCCGCGTCGCAGGGCCGTACTCGCCGGGGGTGTCGTCCCACAGGTGGTGGCGCGCCTGGTAGCGGAAGACCGCCTCCTGGACCTGGGAGGTGTACTCGCCGTCCTCCGGCGCGTTGCGGTCGTAGTAGCCGACCTGCTTCAGCCGCCGCTGGAGCTCGACGACCTCGTTGCCCGAGTCGCCGGGCCGCAGGGTCTCGTCCGAGGAATGACCCGGCCACCGTGGCCGCCGGCCGTCGTGGCCCCGCTCCCCCTTCCCTGAGGAGCCCGGCCTGCCGGACGCGTGCTTCTTGCCGCCCCGGGAGGGGGACGGGCTCGCGGTGTGCTCGCTGCTGTCCCGGTCGGCGCGCGGCGTCGCGGAGGCGCCGCCGGCACGGGAGGGAGTGGGCCGGGGCCGCTCGCCGCGCTCCGGCTTCTCCTCGGTGGACGGGGAAGAGGTGGGCGGGGTGTGCGTGGGCGCTCCGGTCGGCATATGGCGCAGTGCGCGGCCGTCCCCGGAGCGGCTGCCGTTGTCGGTGAGGAGCTGAGTGGTCAGCAGGCCGCCGCCGAGCACGGCCGCCACCCCGACCCCGGCGAACACCGCCGTGCTGGGTCTGCGGCGCTCGCGCGGCCTGCGGTGGTCGACGGGTGCGGCTCCCTCGGCGGCGCCGGGGGCCCGACGACGGGTCCCGGCGACGCGTTCGTCACCCGAACCGGTGACGGCGGGCAGCTCGGCGGTCTCGTCCGTGCCGTGGACCGCGAACGGCGACAGATCGGGCAGCGGCACATGGGCGTCGTCCGGGGCCGCCGCGTCCCCTGTGCCGTCCGTCGCTCCGTCCCGCGCCTGCTCGGCGGGGTGCACCGGACCGTTCTCACGGAGCTGCACATAGGGGCGGATGTGCAGCGGGTCCTCCGGTTCGTACGGGGCTCCGCCGCGGCCGTCAGGTCGGCCGTCCGTGGCCGCCGGCTCAACGTGCGCGCAGGGCTGCTCGTTTCCGCCGCACTCGGGACATCGCCCGTCCCCCGTCATCCCGTCCCCTCCCTTGCACAGCCGCACCGTCCGGTTCACGGCGGGCGTACCCGAATCGTCGGCAACTGTCCAGTGCTGGACCATACGCGGTCGAGGTCGGTCAGGGTCAAGCGCACGGGAAAAGCCTGACAGAGGCGGAATGGTCCTACTGTGCACGACTGCGCCGCGGCACCCGGACGGTCTCCGGAAGCCGCACGGCCGAGCCGGGGGCGCCGGAGGAAGCCACCCGTGCCTCACACCGCTCGGGGTGGCTCCGCCTGCCCGGCCTCCGCGTTCAATTGCCGTACCAGCTCCGTCAGGTCCGCGGGACGGTCCGGTGTCCACCAGTCGCCCAGCAGCTCGGCAAGCTGCTCCTGGCGGGCGTCGGAGAGTGCACGCGCCGCCTGTTCACCGCGCGGTGTCGCCACCAGCTCCAGACCCGCACGGGTGGCCAGCCCGCGCTCCTCCAGCTCCCGCGCCCCGTCGGCGACCACCCGGCGCGGTACCACCCCCGCGTCCTCCAGCAGCGCGGGCTCGACAGGGCCGTCGAAGTGGACGCGCAGCAGCATCCAGGTGGCGGCCGGGGCCAGATCGACTCCGGCGCCGTGGGCGATCCGCGCGTACAGGTCGTGCCGCCCCTCGATGGTGCTGAGCCTGGAGAGTGCCCGGGTGACCTCGTCTGCGGGGCTGCGTTCGACGGGACAGGCGCCCAGCGTCTCGCTCTCGTCGGGGACCTGCACGCTGCGCCGCAGCCGCTGTTCGCGCAGCAGCCAGGTCAGGACGAAGGCCAGCCCGGCGAGCGGTGCGGCGTAGAGGAAGACGTCCGTGATGGAGGTTGAGTACGCCTCCAGCGCCCCGCGCCGGGCGCCGGGCGAGAGGCGCCCGATGGACTGCGGGTTCCGCTTCAGGGACTCGGGGGTGACCCCACCGGGCAGGGAGCGGCCGCGCAGCGCTTCGGTGAGTTCGCTGCCCAGCCGGGAGGCGAAGACGGCCCCGAAGACGGCGACACCCACCGCGGCGCCCACCGAGCGGAAGAAGGTGACACCGGAGGTGGCCACGCCCAGCTCCTCGTAGCGCACGGCGTTCTGCGCGACCAGTACCAGCACCTGCAGCACCAGTCCGAGGCCGAGGCCGAAGACGGCGAAGTAGGCGCCCATCTCCCACTGCGAGCTGTCCGGACTCATCACGTGCAGCAGGAGCAGCCCCCCTGTGGTGACCGCGGTACCCACCACAGGGAAGATCTTCCAGTGTCCGGTGTGGGTGATGAGCTGGCCGGACAGCGTGGAGGAGAGCAGCAGGCCGAGCACCATCGGCAGCATGTGCACACCCGAGAGCGTGGGTGTGATTCCGTGCACCACCTGGAGGAAGGTCGGCAGGTAGGTCAGCGCGCCGAACATGGCGAAGCCGACGACGAAACTGATCACCGCGCAGAGGGTGAAGTTGCGCACGGCGAAGATGCTCGGCGGCAGCACCGGTTCCGCGGCCCTGCGCTCCACCGCGACGAACCAGCCGAGCGAGATGACGGCCAGTACGGACAGTCCGTAGATCTGTGCGGAGTTCCACGGCCAGGAGGTGCCGCCCAGTGAGGTGACCAGTACGACGCAGGTGGCGACAGCGGCGATCAGGAAGGTGCCCAGATAGTCGATCCGGTGCGGCTCGGCACGCACCGGGATGTGCAGTGCGAGCAGGATCACCACCATGGCGACCGCGCCGATCGGCAGGTTGATGTAGAAGACCCAGCGCCAGTCGAGATGTTCGGTGAAGAACCCGCCCAGTAGCGGGCCGAGCACACTGGTGGTCCCGAACACCGCGCCGAACAGACCCTGGTAGCGGCCGCGCTCCCGGGGCGGCACCAGGTCGCCGACGATCGCCATGGACAGCGTGATCAGCCCCCCGCCGCCCAGGCCCTGCACCGCGCGGTACCCGATGAGCTGCGGCATGTCCTGCGCCACCCCGCACAGTGCGGAACCCACCAGGAAGATCACGATGGCGGTCTGGAAGAGGCGTTTGCGCCCGTACTGGTCGCCGAGCTTTCCCCACAGCGGGGTGGCCGCCGTGACGGCCAGCAGGTAGGCGGTCACCACCCAGGACAGGTGCTCCATGCCGCCCAGGTCGCTGACGATGGTGGGCAGCGCCGTGGCGACGATCGTCTGGTCGAGCGCGGCCAGCAGAAGCCCCAGCAGGAGCGCGCCGATCGGCAGCAGTACCCCGCGTGTGCGAGGGGGTGCCGGTTCCGCCGCGTGTTCCCCGCTCATGGGCCCACGGTGCCCCGCGGCGTGCAGCGCAGCCCGTCGACCGCCTCCATTCGAGGGAGCGGGGAAGACGCGCGGGCAGGCCCTAGGCCAGCGCCTCGTACAGGCTGAACGCGGCCAGTGCCAGCATCAGCAGCGCGGCGATACGGGTGATCAGCCGCAGCGGGACGTACGTCATCAGGGTGCGTCCGCCCAGGATGCCCAGCGCGGCCACGGCCCACAGTGCGAGCACGGCGCCCACCCCCACCGAGAGGGGATCGTCGTAGCGCGCCGCGAGGTTGGCGGTCATGATCTGCGTCAGATCGCCGAACTCGGCGACCAGGATCAGCATGAAGCCGCTACCCGCCACCTTCCAGAACGACTGGTCGGCCGGCTTGCGTGCCTGCTCCTCCTCGTCGTCGTCCTTCTTGAGCAGCAGCATCGCGGCACCCAGCAGGAACAGCACGCCCACGATGCCCTGCACCAGCCGGTGCGGCAGCAGGGTCAGCACGCTGCCCGCCGCGACGGCGAGGGTGACGTGGACGAGGAAGGCGGCGGCGACGCCCGCGAAGACGTAGGACGCGCGGTAGCGGGTGCCGAGCATCAGCCCGGCAAGGGCCGTCTTGTCCGGGAGCTCGGCGAGGAAGACGACGCCGAACACGACGGCGGCGACGGTGAGGCTGAGCACGGGGTTTCCTCCGTGGTCGGGCTGCCGCACCGGCGCGGGCCCTGGGGAGCGCACTTCGGCACGGCAGCGTCATGGACTGCCGTGCGCTGGGCACGGAAGCGGACACTGCGGCCGAAGGTCTCGCTGGCGCGGCACCGCCACCGGGTGGCGGGTGCCCCGCTCCGGGCGCCGGGCCCGCACGCGGCGGGCCAGTGTGTCGACGGTCCGGCGAAGAGCTACTCCCCTTCAGACGCGTACGACTGTACGCGATGTCCGTCCCCCGGGGGCGATCGGCTGGTCCGCGCGAACGTGACGGCAGTGGGACGAGCAGTGGGACGGGCAGTGCGCACCTGGGGGCGGTGGAATCCGCTCTGGTGTCCAACTCCCGTACGGCATCCGTCGGGTGGGTGTATCGCGTGTAGCCGGAGGCGTATTACCGGGCAGGCTCTTGATGTGACGTGCACACGACCGTCAGGCTGTGAGCCGCACCACCCGAGCACCACCACGGCAGCACCACCGAGCACCACCAGACAGCACCGCTCGACTTCCCCCCACACACCGGGAGTTCGCATGGCGCACAAGCACCGGACAACCCTCACCCTCTACGCGCGTCGACGCTGGTCGGCGCTGTTCGCGGCTCTGGCGGCAGCCCTCGGCGGCCTACTGGTCGCCGTCACACTGGGCGCCTCCCCCGCCGCAGCCGAGCCCCCCACGCCGCCGAGCGCCTCGGAGGCCGCCACCATGCTCGGCGACCTCACCGAGAAGGGCGAGGGCTCGATGGACGGCTACTCACGCGAGAAATTCCCCCACTGGGCCGACCAGGGTGACAACTGCAACACCCGTGAGGCCGTCCTCAAACGGGACGGCAAGGGTGTCGAGACCGGCAGCGACTGCTACCCGACGAAGGGCAGCTGGACCAGCCCCTACGACGGTGAGACCTGGACCAAGCCCTCCGACCTGGACATCGACCACGTCGTCCCGCTCGCCGAGTCCTGGCGCTCCGGCGCCTCCGGCTGGACCCAGGACAAGCGCAAGGAACTGGCCAACAATCTGAAGATCGCCCAGCTGCTCGCCGTCACCGACAACGTCAACCAGGAGAAGGGCGACAAGGACCCCGCCGAGTGGATGCCGTCCGAGTCCGGCTACCACTGCACCTATGCGCGCATGTGGATCTGGGTCAAGCACACCTACGACATGACGGCGGACTCCCAGGAGAAGGCGGCCCTGAAGAAGGCCCTGGGCACCTGCTGAGTTCCTGAGTCCGCACCCGGTCAGGAAACTGGCCGGGCCGCTCCCTCGTTCCGTACGGTGCGGGTGCCAGGCCCGCATCGTACGGCGCCACATGGACGAGGGAGATCCGCATGACCGGCCTCCGACTGGGCCCGCTGCTGCGCTACGTCGACCAGGACACCGCGACCGTCTGGGTGGAGACGGAAGCTCCCTGTCAGGCCGAGGTCCACTGTGAGGGCAGCACAGCGGGCGGTACGGCCCGCACCTGGCAGGTCGCCGGGCACCACTACGCGCTGATCACCGTCGTCGGCCTGGAGCCGGGCACCGAGACGCCCTACCGGGTCACCCTCGACGGCGAGCAGGTGTGGCCACTGGCCGGCTCGCCCTTCCCGACCAGCACCATCCGCACCCTCCCGCCGCCCGACGCTCCGCCCGCCCGTACCCCGCCCCTGCGGATAGCCTTCGGGTCCTGCCGCTGGGCCGCCCGCCCCGCCGGCGCCCGGCACGACCCGATGGGGCCCGACGCGCTGGACGCGCTGGCACACCGGGCGATGAACGGCGGCCCGCGCCCGGACGTACTGCTCCTGCTGGGCGACCAGGTCTACGCGGACGAGACCTCCGAGCCGGTCCGCGCCAGGCTCGCCCGCCACCGCGATCTGTCCCGGCCCCCATGGGACCAGGTCGCCGACTACGAGGAGTACACCGAGCTGTACTACGAGTCCTGGCTGGACCCGGAAGTGCGCTGGCTGATGTCCACCGTGCCCAGCTGCATGATCTTCGACGACCACGATGTGATCGACGACTGGAACACCAGCGAGGCGTGGCAGCGCGGGATACGGGCCACCGACTGGTGGCGCGAACGCATCCTGGGTGGACTGAGCTCCTACTGGGTCTACCAGCACCTGGGCAACCTCTCGCCCGCCGAGCTCGCCGAGGACCCGGTCTTCGCCGCCGTACGGGCCGCGGACGACGGGGCGCCGCCGCTGCGCGCGTTCGCGGAGCGCGCCGACCAGGACCCGGCCGCGGCGCGGTGGAGCTACCGCCGCGACTTCGGCCGCACCCGGCTTGTGATGATCGACACCCGGGCGGCCCGTGTGCTGCCCGAGAGCGAGCGGCGGATGGTCGACGACGAGGAGTTCGACTGGCTGCACGCACAGGTACTGGACGGCGGGCCCGGCGCCGTCGACCACCTCGTCCTGGGCACCTCGCTGCCGTGGCTGCTGCCGCCCGCCGTGCACGGACTGGAGACCTGGAACACGGCCCTGTGCTCGGGGGCGCGCGGGACACGCTGGAGCAGCTTCAGCGAGAAGTTGCGGCAGCGCGCCGATCTGGAGCACTGGTCGGCCTTTCCACGCTCCTTCCGCGCCCTGACCGAACTGATCCAGCGGGTGGCCACCGACCAGGACGCGCCCGCCTCGGTCAACGTCATCTCCGGCGATGTGCACCACGCGTACGTCGCCGAACCGGAATTCGACGACCTGAAGGTCGCCGGTGGCGGACAGCGGTCCCGGGTGGTGCAGCTCACCTGCTCCCCGATACACAACAACATCCCGGCCGTGATGCGGTCGGGCTTCCGCTTCGGCTGGAGCCGGGCGGGGCGCCGGCTCGGCAGACTGCTGGAGCGGCACGCCCGCACCGGGGAACCGGCCCTGCGCTGGAACAGGACCGGCGGCCCCTGGTTCGGCAACATGCTGATGACGCTGACGCTGCACGGCCGCGACGCCACCTACCAGCTGGAGCAGGCCCGCCCCGCGACCTCGGCGCCGGACGGGACGCCGCGCTCCGGGTTGGAGCCGGTCTTCAGCGGCCGGCTCAGCGGAACCGAGCCGGCCGCCCCGCCGAGCCGGGACAAGAGCTGAGGGAGAGCTGAGACGAGGACCGGGGCGGGGGCTGAGACGAGGACCGGGGCGGGGTGCTGAAGGGGGATCAGGCCACGCTCAGCGGTACCGAGAAGCAGGCCACCCGCGCACCGGCCTGGCCCGCGTGCCCGGCCTCCGAACTGGTGCCCCTCTCGTGCAGCACGACGGACCTCGCCTCCCCCTCGCGGAAGGTCCAGTGGTGCCGCGAGACGGCCTCGCCGCGGCCCCTCGAGTCGGTGGTGAAGTCGAGCCACACCTCGTTGTGCGGGTTGGCGTAGCGCGGGTCGGTGGAGGGCTGCTCCGGGTCCTTGCGGTGCTGGTAGTGCGGCCCCGAGTCGTCGGGCTTGGCGCCGCACGGCTGAGTGTGGACATGCGCCCCGTAGGTGCGGTCCGGGACCAGGCCGCGCACCTGCAGCCGCACGCTGGTGCTGTGGTCGGTGGCCGTGCGCGCCACCATGATGCCCGCCCCGGCGGGCACCTTGCTCCGGTCGTAGGTGACCGCGTCGGGACGGATGAAGGCGTTCGCCGGTGAGAACCGGTCGTAGCGCACCAGGATCGACTTCCGGGAGGAGAAGGCGGATTCGTCGGCGGTGGTGCCGTCGACGGCGGCCGAGGCCGCGCCGGGCTCGCCGGTGCGCCCGTCCGTGGCCCCGTCGGTGCGCCCGTCCGTGCGCCCGTCCGTGGCCTCCCCGGTGTGCTCGCCCGTGGCCTCTTCCGTGGCCTCCTCGGTGTGCCGGACGATCGGGTCGGAGCTGTCGCCCCGGCCGAAGGGGAAGAGCCGCTGGCCGCCGCTGACGATCTCGACCTCCCCGGAACCCACCTTCACCTGCACGCTCCCGAATTGGGCGTGGTGGACGTGGTCGGGCAGATCACCTGGGTTCCGCAGCGCGGCGAGGCGGTCGATGTCCGCAGCACCGGAGGCCGAGCCGGCACGGGCGTCGGCACCGGCACCGGCACCTGCACGGGCGTCGGTATCGTCATGGGCATCGCTGAGGCTCTTGAGCACCTCGGTGAGGTGCCTGAGCCCGATGTCGCCCGCGCGGGCGGCGCGTTCCCGGTCGTCGTCCCGCGGCAGGCCGCTCGCCGTACCGGACCCGCTGCCCGCCAGCAGAGCCGTCACGAGCGTCACAGCCGCCACTCCCCGCACCCCCTCCGTGCGCATACCTGCCCTCATCGTGTCGGCCTCCACTGAATTGCGGTTGTCCTATGGTCCGATTCCGCAATATCCGTATCCCGGGTCGCGATGGGAGTGTCGCCACGAGCACCCAGCGTCCCTGAGCGGGGGACCCGGGCGTACGCTGTACGGCGGTAAACCGCCGGCGACGAGAGCCGGACAGGGGAAGAAACGGGGACAGCAGTGCCGGAAGTCCTGGGGTCGGTGACCGGATCCCCGTGGATCTACGTCGTCATCGCCGCATCCGTACTGCTCGACGTCTTCGTGCCCGTCCTGCCCAGTGGCGTACTGGTGATCGCCGCCTCCACAGCGGCGGCTGGAACCACCGCGGCCGACGCCGCCGACCTGCCCACAGCCGCCGCCCGCAGCGCGGCCGGGAACGGCCACCTGATCGAGGTGCTGCTGCTGGTGCTGTGCGCGGCGGCCGCCTCCGTACTGGGCGACCTGGTGGCCTGGCGGCTGGCCTGGCGGGGCGGCGACCGCTTCGACCGCGCGATGGCCCGCTCCCGTCGGCTCACCTCCGCACAGGAACAACTCGGCAGCGCCCTCTCCCGGGGCGGCGGCGCCCTCGTCGTCCTCGCCCGGTTCGCGCCCGCCGGACGCTCGGTCGTCAGCCTGACCGCGGGTGCCACCCACCGCAGCGCGCGGGACTTCGTGCCCTGGTCGGCGCTGGCCGGGGTGGCCTGGGCGGTCTACAGCGTGGGCCTTGGCTACCTCGGCGGCCAGTGGCTGGGCGCCAGTTGGCTGGGCACGGCCGTCTCCGTCCTCGCGCTGTTCCTGGCCGGTGGACTCGCGGCGTATCTGATACGGCGTGAGCCGGCAGCGGCAGCGGCAGCAGCATCGGGCGCGGACGCGGACGCGACGGCGAGCGAGGCGGTGACGCCGGACGACGCCGCCGCGGGAGCGGACACGGCAGCAGCCCGGGAACCGGCTCCGGGACCGGGACCTGGGCCGTGGAGAGAGTCCGGGCCGGGACCGGGGCCCGAGCCTGGGCCGTGGACAGGTTTCGCGGCAGGGGTGGGGTCCGGACCAGGGGCGGGGATGCTCCTCCCCGGACCCACCACATTCCCCCTGCTGCCCATGCTTCCTGTCCTGCCGGCGATGCGCGCGGTCGTGGACGAGGACAGCGGCATCGAGGACGGTACGGTCACACCCACCGCCACGGTTCCGTCAGCGCCCGCGTGAACTCCCACGGCTGCTGCGGCACTCCGGAGCAGCGATCCTCGGCCGGATAGGGCAACTCGCCGCACGGCCGGTCCCGGTTGACGGACCAGAAGGCGAGCCGGGCCAGCCCCCTGGTGTGGGCGTACCACGCGATGAGGCGGAAGTCCTCGACAGTGATGACCTCCTGATGCCCCGTGATGCCGTTCATGGTGGAGATGCCGCTGTGCGCGTACGCCCGCGTCCTGCTGTACCCGTACGCCTCGCGCAGCCGGGCGGCCAGCCCTTCGGCCGCCCGCACCGTGGTACGGCCCATGTCCTCGCGGCGGGCGTGCTGCTGGGCGCTCCCGGCGGTGGCCGGGCCGCTGCCGAACGCGAACGGCATGATGGTCCAGGAGTCCGGCTCCAGCCCCGCCCGCGCCGCGGCCCCGATCAGCCGTGCGTCGGGCCCGCCGCGTTCGCTGGGCAGCGTCACATGGATGGTGAGCCCCGGGTGGGCGGCCTTGACCCGCTTGAGCGCCCCGACGGTCTTCCTGCGGGACCCGGCGCTGTCGTACGCGCGCATCTCGATGTCCACGTCGATGGCGCGCAGCCGGTAGGCCCTGATCACCTTCTCGTAGGCCCCGGCGAGCGCCGCGGCATCCGGGCAGTCCTGCTCCAGCTTGCGCCCCGTGCCGCCGCCGAAGGACACCACGGGCTCCCCGCCGGCAGCCCGCACGGCCCGCACCGCGCGCTCGTCCGTCCCGCCGGTCAGCGGCCGCTCCCCGTCCCAGCGCGGCTCGCATCCCCCCGCGCTCAACATGAACGCGAACGTGAACCCACCCACCCCGGTCTTCCGCAGCACAGCCGCCGGATCGGGCGGGTCTCCCCACCCCAGGGAGAGATACGGCTCCACGGCGGGCCCCCACCCCCGCGCCTGTGCGTTCCCACCCCCCACCCCTGCACCGGCCAGTCCCACCAGCACCAGCCACACCCCCACCACCCGCGCCACCCGCCGCCGCGCTCTCATCCAGCGCTCCCGGCTCTTCAGACCCGTCCGACTCGTCCGGCTCTTCAGCCCCGTCCTTCTCATCCCGCTCATGAAGGACATCCCTGTCCCCCTCGCCCACAAGGCACCGGGCGGCCGGGAATCTTCATACCAACTGACGACAGCCCCCACGGCCCACCCGCACAAGCCCACTCTGGGCCCCGCACAGCAAAAGGCCCCCGCAGAGAACCTGCGAGGACCTTGTTCGCCTCTGGTCAGAGCTTGACCATCCGGTGGGCACAACTGGGATCGAACCAGTGACATCCTGCTTGTAAGGCAGGCGCTCTACCGCTGAGCTATGCGCCCGGGCATGTGTGGGACGACAGCGTACCTCGCCCGGTGCGGGGCAGCGCAAACGTGGGGTGGGGGAAGCGGCCGCGAACGAATCAGCTCGTGTGTTCGTTGAGCCCAGGTGGGAGAATGAGCACCGGTCGAAGAGCCACAGGCGCGTACGGGGAGAGGTTTCGTGACGGCGATGAACGGCGGTGGCATTCGCCGCTGGGGCTGGGGCAATGGCCGCGCGGAACACCTCAGGGCCGACGCGCAGGCCGCGAAGGACGCCGCGGCAGCAGCCTTCTACGACCTCGACACCGCCCAGCGTGAGCTGCGTATCTCCATAGAGACGATCAGCGCGGTCGACAGCTCACCGGCGGGGCGCAAGGCCGCCGGTGACTTCGCCGAGCTGGGCAGGCGCATCGACAGCGTCAGCCACGACTACATCACCGCCGTCGACGCCCATGACCTCGACCGGGACGACCTGGAGGCCGAGGCCGCCTCCCGTGCCCGCGCCGAGCTGGAGCGGGCGCGCGGTGAGCTGGAGCGGGTCAAAGGTGAGCTGGACAGGTTCGCGCAGAGCCTCGGCCCGATGCTGACCCGCGCCGAGAACCAGCTCGCCCGTCTCGCACCCGCCGTGGAGCGGGCCCGGCAGGCGCTGCTCGCGGCGAGCAACGCACTGGACGCGGTGCGGGCCCAGGGGCTGAAGGCCGACGATCTCGCGGCGCGACTGGCGGCGCTCTCGCCCGAGCTGACCAAGCTCAACGAGGGCGCGGGCACCCATGGGGTGCAGGAGACCATCCACCGTGCCGACCAGGTGGTGCGGGAGGCGGAGGCGATCCGCGCACAGGCCGATGGGCTGCCGCAGAAGGCGGCCGACATCGACAAGCGCCTCGCCTCACTGCGTACCCGCACCGAGGCGCTGCAGAACAGGGCCAAGCAGGTCGAGCCCGTCCTCAGTGAGCTGCGGCGCCGCTTCAGCGCGGCGTGCTGGCAGGACCTCCAGCAGGTTCCCCAGGAGGCAGAGCGCTCGGCGCGGCAGGCCGACGAGAAGCTGCGGGAGGCGCGCACGGCGCGCGAGGAGCAGCGCTGGCCGGACGCCACAGCGCTGCTGTCGACGGTGCGGGCGCTGCTGAACACCACGGACGAGGCGGTGAAGGCCGCGGGAGAGCGGCTGCAGCGGCTCAACGAGGTCTCCTTCGACCACAGCAAGGAGGTCGAGCGCACCCGCTTCGCCATCCGCGACGCACAGCGGCTCGCGATGGCCGGGCGCTCCACCCCCGACCCGCGGCACGCGCAGCCGCTGGACAACGCGGTGGAGCGGGTGGACCGCGCGGTCGCCTCGCTCACCGGCCGCCACCCGGACTACTGGCATCTGCTCACCGAGCTGGACGCGGTCAAGGAGACGGTGCAGCAGGTGGTCGAGCAGATCCGGCAGGAGCGCGCCGCCGGACGCTGACGACGGTCACCCCGCTGCGACCGCTACTGAGCGTCGCTGTTGAGACACAGGCGCTCCGGGCGGATGCTGGAATGCGCAAGGTGAGCGTCGCCTCCGGCCGTTCCGAGGAGGCCCCCCGTGGCCGCGTCCCCCACCCGTACGTTCCGCCATCGCAGGCTCCTGCCGCGCGGGCGGCGGGTACTGGACGAGCACATGCCGGTGCACCACAAGCTGAGCCGCGTCTACCGGGTGGGGGCCGGGGTGGTGGGGCTGGGGCTGACCGTCTTCGGCACTCTGGGGCTCACCGACAACATCGGTTTCTTCGACACCGGCGGCGACCAGGTGGCCGGCCTCAACACCAACGGGGCGCTCAGTGTGCTCTCCGTCGTCGTCGGGATGCTGCTCATCGGCGCCATGGTGCGCGGCGGAAACTTCGCCTCCAACGTCAACATCGCCTTCGGCGGACTGTTCCTGCTGAGCGGGTTCGCCAATCTGGCGCTGCTGGAGACGCGTCTGAACGTGCTCGCGTTCGAGTTGGAGAACGTGCTGTTCAGCTTTGCCGTCGGACTGCTGCTGCTGGTCTTCGGGATGTACGGGAGGGTGGGCAGCGCCCTGCCGCACGACAACCCCTACTGGCAGCAGCGCCACCGGGACGAGGTCGAACGCGCCCGCCGCGCCCGGGATCTGCGCGAGCAGCGCACCCGCGCCCGGGTGCGCGGCGAGGAGCTGCGCAGCAGGGCCTCGCTCTACGGGGGAAAGGGCCACGGGGAGGACGGCGGGCAGCGGCAGGAGCCCAGCGAGGAGCGAGGCAGGGGCGAGGAGCGGGGGAAGGACGGGAGGCGCGGGAAGGACGGGAGGAGCGCAGGCCGACGGCGTCGGTGAGCGGCGAGGGCGCACGCACGTCAGTCCGGCACCGGTGCCACCGCCCCCGGCTGGGTGATCACCGCCGAGCGCATCAGGCGCAGAATGGCCTCGCCCGCCAGTACTCCGCGCTCCGGCACTACCCGTACGTGTGACAGCTGCCAGCCGCTGTCGGCCAGCTCGCCGTGTGCCGGGCGCCAGGCCACATCGGCGGCGCGCAGCAGGTCCGCGTCGAGCAGGGAGTCGCCGGCCGCGAGGGTCCGCGCGGTGCCGGCCCGGCGTGCCACCTCCGCCACGGCGGCGCTCTTGGTGAGCGGGTGCGGTACGGCGTAGATCTTGCGGCCCTGGAGGGAGACGCTCCAGCCCTGCGGGCCCGCCCAGGCGGCGAGTTCCTTGACCCAGGTGTCGGGCAGCAGCGCCCGTTCGACCACCAGATAGGCGAACAGGCCGTCCGCGACGCGCTCCTTGAGGAGCCATTCGGGGCGCGCCCGGCCCAGCATGTGGTCGCGCACCTGGGCGAGCGGGGCGCACTCGGTCAGCCGCTCGCGCACCCGCTGACGCCACTCGGGGTCGCTCTCGCCGTCGACCAGCAGGTGGCCGCCGTTGGCGCAGACCGCGTAGCGGGGCGGCGGCCCCGGCAGCCGGACGCGGCGGTACTGCTCGGGGGTGCGCGTGGTGGCGGGCACGAAGACCGCCTGGCCCGCGAGGGCCGCCAGCAGTGCGGCGGCCTCCTCCGTCATGTAGGAGAGCGGACGGTGGTCGTACGTCTCCACGCACAGCAGCCGGGGCGCCCGGGTGTCGGGCATGGTCAGCTCCAGCGCAGCCGCCGAGTAGATCAGCGTACGGTCCAGGTCGCTGGCGACCAGGACGTCTCCTGCCGGGCCGGACCCGGCGGGTCCCGGCGTCACCGCGGTCCCCGTTGTCGGTGTGGTTCCCGTGGTCGCTTTGGTCACCGTGCGGCCTTTCCGTCGGCGCCTGTCGCACCGCGCGTGTAGCGGGGGTGGACGATTCCGACGCAGCTGTAGGGCAGATCGTCGGTCTCCTCGACGGGCACGCCGCGCTGTGCCGCCAGCAGCCGTACGTGGTCCAGGTCGGCGCCCACGCCGCGCCGGGCCAGGATGCGCCAGGGGACGCGGCGCAGCAGGACGCGGGTCGTCTCGCCGACGCCCGGCTTGATCAGGTTCACATCTCCGATGCCGTACGCCTCGCTGATGTCCTCCACGGCACGCCAGCCCGCCCAGGTGGGGGTGCGGTCGGCGCCCGCCAGCGCCGCCGCCTGCCGGGCCGCGCTCTCCCGCACCGCGGGGAAGCGCGCCGCGACCGTGTCGACGAAGTGCTGTGACAGGTCGCTGTCGGCCAGTTCGCGGTAGAACTTCGCACCGTGGAAGTCGTGCGGTCCCACCAGGTCGGCGCGGAGCACGGTGCGGGAGATCAGCCCGGAGACGGTCGAGTTGAGGCAGGCGGAGGGGATGAGGAAGTCCTCGCGGGTGCCGTAGGTGCGCACGCACGAGCCCGGGTCGGCCAGAACGGCCAGCTCGGGGTCGAAACGGGGATGCGCGGCGAGCGCCTGGGCCAGCTCCCGGGTGATGGCGCCCTTGCCGGTCCAGCCGTCCACGAAGACGACGTCGGCCGGATCGTGGTGGGCCGCCAGGTGGGCCAGCGCGTTGGTGTCGATGCCCCGGCCCCGCACGATGGAGACGGCGTAGTGCGGCAGGTCCAGCCCGTGCGCGTACCGCGCCCAGCGGCGCATCAGCACCCCGACCGGTGTACCGGCCCTGGCCAGCGAGACGAGCACGGGGCGGGGACCGCGTTCGGCCAGCACCGTCTCGGTGACGGTGCCGACCGCGCGGGCCAGGCGCTCTGCTGCCGACTCCAGCGCGCCGTGGAAGAGCTGCTGGTACTCCTTGGAGGGCTGGTACTCGACGGGCAGCGACTCGGCGTAGTGCGCACCGCCCGCCTGGATGGCCTCCTCCCGCTCCTCCGTCGGCGCCTCCAGTTCGATGTCGGACAGGTCGCGCAGCAGCCACGCCACGTCGGCCCGCGCGTACGAGGAGAAGGCGGGGCCGTGCAGCGGCCCGGGCGGGGCCGGCCGGGCCCGGTCCGGTACGTACGCCGGGACGACCGACAGCAGCACCTGCCGCGCGCAGCCGGCGAGCTGGTCCAGCAGGCCGCCGGGGGCGTGCAGTTCGGGGGTGTCGCCCTCGCTGTCCACGACGGCCACGACGGCGTCGAAGCCCTGGCCGGCGACGTTGTAGGCGTAGCGCTCGGCGGCGCCGCTCCCGGGTCCGGCCTGGCGGGGCAGGTCGTGCGCCGGGAAGCGCAGCGCGGTGCGTATCGCGTAGCCCGGGTCGTCGAGCGGAAGGACGGGTGAGCGGGTCGTGGTGGAGAAACGGACCTCCGCACGGCCCTTGGCGCGCTTTTCCATCTCGGACGCGAGCAGCAGCGGTGCGTACATCAGCTCCTCGTTGCCGAGGACGAGAACACGCGGCGGTTCGGTGCCGGCCGATTCGTCCGGTACGGCCGCCGGCTCCAGTGCGGAGAGCACCCGTTCGGCCATGTCCGGGAGCGCGGCTTCCAGCCGGACCTGCTCACGCGGGCCGAAGCCGTGCCGGCCGCCGTCCGGCACCTCCGCCGGCCAGCCGAGATCCACCCGCCGCACGGTGCCCTTCGGGACCGCGGACACGGCCGGCACGGCGGTCGCAGGTTCGCTGCCGTGCTGCTCCCCGCCGTACTTCTCGACCAGCTCCCGGCCGCGCTCCAGTACGTCGGCGGGGAGCTCCACGCGGCCTGCGGCCAGGGCCACCACATCGACGCGGGCGCCCAGTTCGGCGGCGAACTTCTCCAGCGCGGCCGCGTCGCCGTCGCCCCGGGTGTCGACCAGCGCGGCCACGACGTACCGGTCACGCGGATGGACGGCGTGCAGCGCGGCGATGGTGTTGCGTACGGTCCGGCCGGTGGACAGTTCGTCGTCCACCAGCACCAGCGGGCCGTCCGTGCGCAGCAGTCGCGGATTCTCCGGCAGGAGCAGATGCGCGGTGGCGTGGCTGTGCTCCTCCTCGAAGCCGCCGTACTGCCGCACCCCCGGCACCCGGCGGCGCGTGGAGTGCAGAGCGCTCATCCGGCTGCCCATGCTGTGCGCGACGGTGAGTCCCAGCCCGGTCGCGGTCTCGGCGAAGCCGAGCACGGCCGAACGGGCTGCCTCCTCGGCGCCGAGCAGCTCGCGCACCCGCTCTCCCAGGCGGCGGCCCGCGCCGAGCACCCGGGCCGGGCGCTGCGGCAGATGCTTGCCGAGGACGGTGGAGACCAGCAGGTGGGCCCGCTTGGGATTGCGCCGCAGCGCGAGGCCCAGCAGGTCCCGCAGTCCTTCGCCCTCCAGCCGCACCCCGAGCCGCTCGGCCACCCAGTGGCCCGGCCACACCTCGGCCCCGGACCTCTCGGTCCCGTCCGGCCCGCTCGTGCCCGTTTCGGTCCCGTCCGGCCCGGTCCCGGATTCCCGTACGCTTGCGTTCACTTGACTCCCGCCGCCAGCAGTTCCACGAAGCTCACGCCCTCGCGCGCCACCCCGAAGACCTCACCGCGCAGCAGTGTGCGCTCGGCCCAGGCCCGGTGCGGCTTCACCTCGTTCATCTTGTTCGTATACGCGGAGCGCAGCACTCCGCCTCCGCCGCGCTCCGGGCGCAGCACATCGGTCGCGTCGCAGAACTCCTCATGGCTCACCACCGACAGGGCGTGCACCGGGGCCACATGAGAGGGGTGGATACAGGTCTTGCCCAGCAGGCCGTTGGCCCGGTCGAGCTCGATCTCGCGCAGCAGACCGTCGAGGTCGTGCTCGATCAACGCGGCGCGCACGTCCTCGGCCCGGCCGCTCAGGAACGGGCTCTGCCGCAACTGCGGTTTGAACATCCTCTCCTGCGGCCGGAAATACTCCCATACCGGTCCGGTGACCGTGAACCCGGTGCCGTCGGCCCGGCCCAGCACATTGACCACGTCAGCGATGACCGAGGCGACGAGCTGCACGTCGTACGCGGTCATCTCCGGGGTGCGGCGCAGCCCGTAGGCGGCGCAGAAGTCGGTGACGCCCAGGCGCAGCGCGAGAACCCGCTCCCGGTACTTGTCCAGGGTGCGGGCGATGCCGACGAGCGCCTCCGTCCGGCTCTCCCGGTGCAGCAGCTCGGGCGACTCCAGCACGGGCATCGCGAACAGCCGCCGGCCGCACGCCGCCTCCGCCTCGGTGAGGGCCTCCAGGAAGGGCACCGAGTGGTCCTCGGTGAACTTGGGCAGCACGAATCCCGACAGCAGCCGTACGGCAGGGCCCAGCCTGCGCACCAGCGCGGTGATCTGTCCGTGCTCCCGTACGCGGACGAACAGCAGCGGGAGCGCGTCCTTCGCGAGGCGCTCGGGTACCCGGCCGGCCAGCTGACTCAGCTGGCCGACGAGGTTGTCCTCGGCCTCCGACACCTCCGCGTCGGCTATCGAGTCCTCCAGACACAGCACCATGGAGACGACGCCGCGCGCCGCCTGCTTGAGCACGTCGTCGGCGAGCGAGGGTCTGGTCGCGGGGCTGTAGAGGGTGGCGCCCAGCGCGACGGCGAGAACGCCCGGGGGCGAGTCCGGCGTGAACTCGACCGGCTCGCGGTGGAAGAGCGCGTTCCGGCGCTCAGGCGTCAGCTGGCTGAAATGCCGCATGGATGTATCCCCCGTCCCGCCGTCTCAGCGTCCTGCCCAGCTGTCATGGCGTACCTGGTGGCACACGCGGTGGCGGTGGTCCTGCCGGGGCCGCCATGGTGCCGCGTGGCTGCTCATCGTACGTACGAGGACCGGCCACAAGTTCCCTCGGTTCGGGATGCGGCCGCCGGGCCCCTCGCGTCCCACGCTGTCGATCACGTCCCGCGTTGTCGATGCCGTCCGTCCGAGGGCAGGATGAAGACATGACGCACGCGATGACGAAGGGGTCGAACATCCCGCTGGAGGCCACGGCGGTCCGCGCTGTGCTCTGCTGGGCGCCTGGTGCCGGTGTGCCGGATGTCGACGCCTCGGCGCTGCTGCTCGGCCCGGACGGCAAGGTTCGCTCCGACGACGACTTCATCTTCTACAACCAGCCCCGCCACCCCTCCGGACTGGTGCGGCACCTGGCCAAGAAGCGGGAGCCCGAGGGGCTGCGCGACACCGTCGAGGCGGACCTGGGCACGCTGGACGCCTCCGTGGACCGCGTACTGCTGGCCGCCTCCGCCGACGGCGGCACCTTCGCCGACGTGAGAGAGCTGCGGCTGCTGCTGCACGACGCGGGCAACCCGGATGGCGCAACCGACCCGGCCCGCGGTGGGCGGCTTCTCGCGCGCTTCGACATGGAGCCGGAGACCGGCGCCGAGACCGCCATGGTCTGCGGCGAGCTGTACCGGCGGGGGGACGGCTGGAAGTTCCGTGCGCTGGGCCAGGGCTACGACACCGGGCTGGTCGGCCTCGCCACCGAGTTCGGTATCACCGTGGACGAGAGCGAGAGCCCCGGTGAGGGCGAGGCCGGCACCAACGCCTCCGGCGACGCCACGGGCGGCACCGCAGCCACGGCCGAAGCCGACGGCGATGCCGACGCCGACCGCCAAGCGGCACGGGACGCGGAGCACGACCCCGACGCGACCGTGGCGCACACGCCCAGCCCCGACACGGTCGGCTCCCCGGACTTCCGGCTGGGCCCGCCGGCCGCCACCGTCCCGCAGCCACCGCCCGAGCCGGACTTCCCCGAGCCCGACCCTGTGCCGCCCGGGCC
Source organism: Streptomyces spirodelae (assembly GCF_017676385.1). GTDB lineage: Bacteria > Actinomycetota > Actinomycetes > Streptomycetales > Streptomycetaceae > Streptomyces > Streptomyces spirodelae. Next base: position 214,339 of record NZ_JAFFZN010000002.1, on the reverse strand, counting down.
GCAGCCGGAGCCGTCGCCCAATCCGGAGCCGGGACCGCCGCCCGGGCCGCCGCCCTCGCCGCCCGGCCCGGGGCCCGAGCCGGTGCCGCCGGGGCCGCCTCCGGGGCCCGCACCTGGCCCGGGGCCGGTTCCCGGGCCCGACCCCGCACCGCCGCCCCAGCCGCCCGCTCCGGAGCCGCCACAGCCGACTCCGTCGCCTGAGCCCCAGCAGGACCCGGCGGGGGTGGGGGCTGCCCAGGCTTCGGCCTCCGCCGTGACGGCGCAGGTGCCGCCGCCCGGCGCGCCACCGTTCGGACCGCCGTTCGGGCCGCAGGGAGCCCCGAACATCCCGGCGCCGCCCATCCACCAGCCCGGGTACGGCTATCCGCAGCCTCCCCACCAGCCGCCCCAGCAGCCACCCGCCACCCAGCCCGCGTACGGCTATCCCCAGCCGGCCTACGGCTACCCGCAGCCGGACCCGGCGTTCGCGCTGCCGCCGCAGGGCCCGCAGTTCCTCACCAGCCGCTGAGTGCGCTCACCGGGCACACGGAGCGCGCAGGGTGCACAGGGTGCGCGGCCGGCTGAGAGAGCGCATGAAGGAGAGCGCACAGGCGAATGGCGAGGCCCCGCCCGGGTGACCGGACGGGGCCTCGCCCTCGTATGCGCGCATACGCGCTCGCTCCGGCGGCCGGTCAGACCTTCTGCGTCTTGTAGGCGCGGCCCCACTGCAGGCCCCAGCCGTAGAGCCGGTCCAGCTCCGCCTGGAAGCCGTAGACGTAGCGGACCTCACGGCGCACCCTCAGCTCGCCCTTGACGTTCTCCATCAGCATCACCGCGCACGAGCGCGCCTGGGGAGCCCGCTCGTCGAGGCCGACCTCCACATGGGGGCCGTTGCTGGGGATGAGCGTGACGACAGCGTGGGTCCGGTCGAAGGCCGGGGTGCCGTCGTAGATGTAGACGAAGAAGAGCAGCCGCCTGATCTCGTCCTTGTGGTCGAGATTGACGTACAGCGTCTCGCCGGACGGCGAACCGAACCGGTCGTCCCCGGTGAGCTTGACGTAGGGGGGCGCGTTCCAGTCCCCCGTGAAGTTGCCGAGCGGCTGGACGACGCCCTTGCTGCCGTCCACCAGCTCGTACATGCAGGCCAGGTCGAGGTCCACGTTGACGACGCCCTGCGTGTGCGCCTGTACAACGGTGGGCTTGAACGCTCTGAGCGGGTGCCGCAGCGAGCTGCCCGTACGGCGGCCGACCCCTTCCAGGTCCGAACTGCGCATCCGCCAGGAGAGATTGACCTGGAGGCTGCCGGTATCGGCTCCCTGTTTGGTCAGCGACAGCTCGGAGTGCCGTTTGGTCAGCTCCATCGCATACGTCGAAGGACCCCCGACCGTGTCGAACCTGGGTCCGCGCCGGGACATACCCACACCCCGTCGCCAGTTCTCCCACAGGGAGACCATCCCACACCCCCACTTGTCCTCAGCAAGCCCGACTCACCACTGCGGGGCGGCCCGAGGACGGCGGCCGGGCCGATTGGCCCGAGCCGACGCCGCCGCAAGCCGCCCCGCTGGGAGCGTTCCTCGTTCAGGAGCCGGTCACACGCGCGCGGGGGTCTCGGATTGCTCGGATTCGTCCCCACCGGACCCGTCTCCCCCGTTGGCCTCGATCGCACGGTTGCGGCGCAGCGAGGACCAGAAGGAGGTGGCGATCAGCACCACACCGACGAGGCCCGTGACGACCTCGTTGATCTCGTACTTGACGGTGATCAGGAGGATGGCCGCGAGGGCGCCGATGGCGTAGTGCGCGCCGTGCTCCAGGTAGACGTAGTCGTCCAGGGTGCCCTGGCGCACCAGGTAGACCGTCAGCGACCGGACGTACATCGCTCCGATGCCCAGACCGAGCGCCATCCAGAAGATGTGGTTGGTGATCGCGAAGGCGCCGATGACCCCGTCGAAGGAGAACGAGGCGTCCAGTACCTCCAGGTAGAGGAACATGAAGAAGGCCGCCTTGCCGGCCAGCCCGACCGCCGAGGGCTGTTTCCCGGCCTTCTTGGCCTCTTCCTCGGCTTCGTGTTCGCGCTCTTCCTCTTCTTCGAGTTTGTTCTCGAAGTGGCCGGAGAGGCCGCCGACGATGAGATAGGTGATCAGTCCCGCGACGCCGGAGAGCAGCACCGTGCCGGACTTGTCGGCGTGTCCGGCGTGCTGGTGCGCGGCAGTGGCCAGTGTGGTGGCCGTCACCAGCAGCACGACCAGCGCGATGCAGACGGAGAGTCCGTCGATCTTGCCGAGCCGGGACAGCGGGCGCTCGAGCCAGCCGAGCCACTTCTCCTCCCGCTCCTCGAAGATGAAGTCGAGGAAGATCATCAGCAGGAACATCCCGCCGAACGCGGCGATGGCCGGATGGGCGTCCGTGACCAACTGCTCGTAGCGGTCGGGGTTCTCGAGCGCGACCCGCACGGCCTCGACCGGCCCGACCTTCGCGCTGATGGCGACGATGATGACCGGGAAGATCAGCCGCATGCCGAATACCGCGATCAGAATGCCGATGGTGAGGAAGATCTTCTGCCAGAAGGCGTTCATCTTCTTCAGTACGCCGGCGTTGACGACCGCGTTGTCGAAGGACAACGAGATCTCGAGGACGGAAAGGATCGCCACGAGGGCGAACGCCTCCCACCCCCAGAAGAACGCCGCTGCGGCCAATCCGGCGGCGGTGACGCCGAAGGACCAGCCAAAGGTTTTCAGGAGCACTGGCTTCCCAATCCGGTATCCGGTCTACATGGATTCACAAGAGGCGAGAGTCCCGGAACGACTGCACCCTCGGAGCCGTCCAGGTGGTTGCGGAGCGACTAGGCGACATTGACGCCGAAGTCTAGAGCGATGCCCCTCAGACCCGACGCGTACCCCTGACCAACCGCACGGAACTTCCATTCCCCGCTGTAGCGGTACAGCTCACCGAAGATCATTGCCGTCTCCGAGGAGGCGTCCTCGGTGAGGTCGTAGCGCGCCAGCTCGACCCCGTCCTCCTGGTTGAGCACGCGGATGTACGCCTCGCCGACCTGGCCGAAGGTCTGGTGCCGGCTCTCTGCGTCGTAGATCGAGACCGGGAAGACGATCTTGTCCACCTGCGCGGGGACCAGGGTGAGGTCCACCAGCACCGTCTCGTCGTCGTCGCTGCCGGTGCCGCCCACCAGTTCGTCACCGGTGTGCTCGACCGAGCCCTCGGGGCTCTTGAGGTTGTTGTAGAAGATGAAGTACTCGTCGCCCAGGACCCGGCCGCCGGAGCACAGCAGCGCGCTCGCGTCGAGGTCGAAGTCGGCGCCTGTGGTGGAACGGGCCTTCCAGCCCAGACCGACCTGCACCTTGGTCAGGTTCGGTGCGGCCTTCGAAAGGGAGACGTTTCCCCCCTTGGCGAGCGTCACGCTCATGTTTCTGGTCCTCTCCCCGGCTTGCGGCACGGCCGTGCGGCCCGCGTCGCGGTGTATCCAGTCTCTCCGTACCACCGGGCGCCGCACACCTCCGGGTCACGGAAGTCTGCGGCGCCCGTGGCTGCCGGGCCCCGGCAGGTGCGCTCACCGGCCCACTCGCGGGCCGGTGGCGCTGCCCGTCAAGGTCCTCAGACGTTCACGCCGAAGTCCTGCGCGATACCGCGCAGACCGGAGGCGTATCCCTGGCCGATGGCGCGGAACTTCCACTCCGCGCCGTGCCGGTACAGCTCACCGAAGACCATCGCCGTCTCGGTCGACGCGTCCTCGCTGAGGTCGTAACGCGCCAGCTCGACGTTGTCGGCCTGGTTGACGACGCGGATGTAGGCGTTCCGCACCTGGCCGAAGCTCTGCTGGCGGCTCTCCGCCTCGTAGATCGAGACGGGGAAGACGATCTTCTCGACATCGGCGGGCACCCCGGCGAGGTTCACCTTGATGACCTCGTCATCGCCTTCGCCCTCACCGGTGAGGTTGTCACCGGTGTGCTCCACGGAGCCGTCGGGGCTCTTGAGGTTGTTGAAGAACACGAAGTTCTGGTCGTTGGCGACCTTGCCCTCCGCGTTCGTCAGCAGGGCACTCGCATCGAGGTCGAAGTCGCTGCCGGTTGTCGTACGCGCGTCCCAGCCCAGACCGACGATGACCGCGGTCAGGTTGGGCGCTTCTTTGGTCAGCGAGACGTTGCCGCCCTTGCTGAGGCTGACTCCCACGAGTCCTCCTGGTCAGTTGTTTCGTCGAGGAGCACCGCGTGCCCCCGTTTGTGGATGCCGTCGGATCAACGATTCGATCCTAGTGAGCGGTTCCCCGGCACACAGCCCTCTTACGGAGCGGAATCGGGGTTGTTCCCAGCGTCGCGGGAGCACGCGGCGGCGCCCCCGGCGCGGCGGGCCTGGCGGTCCTCGGGGTCAGAGCTTCTCGAGAACCTTCACGTAGTCCTTGAGGTCCCGCGCGTCGGGCAGTCCGTTGACGACGGTCCAGCGCACGGTGCCTTCCTTGTCGATGATGAAGGTCCCGCGCACCGCGCAGCCCTTCTCCTCGTCGAAGACCCCGTAGGCGCGGGATGCCTCGCCGTGCGGCCAGAAGTCCGACAGCAGCGGGTACTCCAGACCCTCCTGTTCGGCGAAGACGCGCAGCGCGAACGGCGAGTCGTTGGAGACCGCCAGCAGCTGCACATCGTCGTTGACGAACCGGGGCAGCTCGTCACGCAGGGCGCACAGCTCACCGGTGCACACGCCGGTGAAGGCGAAGGGGTAGAAGAGCAGGACGACGTTCTTCCGGCCCTGGTAGTCCGAGAGCCGCACGGTCTGGCCGTGCTGGTCCTTGAGCTCGATGTCGGGTGCCTGGGAGCCGGCCTCGATGGCCATGACGGGTTCCCTTCGGTGGACGGACAAAGACGTCCCCACCCTATGCACCGAGCCCCTGCCGGACATGGGCCGGTCAGGGGCTCGGTGCATACACGTTGGAACGTGTCGGGCACACACCGGAAGCAATCCGGAACACGGCACCGGGCGCCCAGGACGGGACCCCTTCTACTCCGGGCGGAATTCCACTCCGGGCGGAAAGGGAGCGGTCCCGTTCGGAACGACCGGGGACCCGGGGGCCGGAATCGGGCACAGTGCCGGAAACGGCGGCCGGGCACCTCTCGGCGCCGCTGCGCGGCTCGTCCGCGCCGCTGCGTGCCCTCGTCCGCGCCGCTCACGCGGCCTGGCACCGGCGGCCGGCCGTCGGCGCGTGGCGTGCCCGCGCCGCTCAGCGCTTGTTCGGGGCGCCCTTGGGGGTGACCAGCCGGCTGCCCGTCCAGTCCTTGGCCGCGTTGAAGCTCTTGGTCTGGGAGAGCCCAGCGGTCTGGGACGCCTCTCCGATGTCGCTGGGCTCCACATAGCCCTCGCGACCGGTCTTGGGGGTCAGCAGCCAGACGGGGGCACCCTCGTCGATCATCGTGGTCGCGTCCACCAGCGCGTCCGTCAGATCTCCGTCCTCGTCGCGGAACCACAGCACCACGGCGTCGGCCACATCGCCGTAATCCTCGTCGACCAGCTCCGTGCCGGTGATCTCCTCAATGGACTCGCGGAGCTCCTGGTCGACGTCGTCGTCGTAGCCGATCTCCTGGACCACCTGTCCGGGCTGGAAACCCAGCCTTGCGGCGGGGTTGGTCCGCTCCTCCGCGTGGTCCGCGGTCGCGCTCACGGATTGCCTCCAGTCATGTCTTTCGAATATGGGGTTGCACCCCGCGCACACGCGAGGCATGGGCCGTAGTCCACACGGGCGGGCCGGATCACGCAAGTACCCGGCGTTCCATCCCGCCCAAACGTTGACGTCTCATCCCACAATGCCTGATCGAGAGTGATTCAGGCCACATTGCGGGCGCTGGGATCTGCCAGGTTTGCCCCGGGTGAGCCGGGGGGAGCCGCAGGAATACCCCTGCGTACCGAACGGATGTTTGGGGTGGTCGGGGCGGAAGGCCGGGTACGACCCTCAACGGGCGTAGGGTTGCGGTTCCACCACGCCGCTGTGCCCAACGAGCACCTGCGTACACCGCTCCTCCGGCCCACCTCGAGAGGCGCCGGGTTACTTATCGGTAGAGATGACGCCACAGCGGCGGCGGTACACGATGGAGGCGGCGCGCCACCCCTTGAGCACAAATCCCGGCGTCCGCCGTCGCCCGGCCCCCGAGCACCACCCGACCGACACAGCGAAGGAACAGCGTGGCTTCCGGATCCGATCGCAACCCGATCATCATTGGCGGCCTTCCCAGCCAGGTCCCGGATTTCGATCCCGAAGAGACCCAGGAATGGCTCGACTCGCTCGACGCCGCCGTCGACGAGCGCGGACGGGAACGCGCCCGCTACCTCATGCTCCGGCTGATCGAACGCGCCCGCGAGAAGCGCGTCGCCGTCCCGGAGATGCGCAGCACGGACTACGTCAACACCATCGCGACCAAGGACGAGCCGTTCTTCCCCGGCAACGAGGAGATCGAGCGCAAGGTCCTGAACGCGACCCGGTGGAACGCGGCCGTCATGGTCTCGCGCGCCCAGCGCCCGGGGATCGGTGTGGGCGGCCATATCGCCACCTTCGCCTCCTCCGCCTCGCTCTACGACGTGGGCTTCAACCACTTCTTCCGCGGCAAGGACGAGGGCGACGGCGGGGACCAGGTCTTCTTCCAGGGACACGCCTCCCCCGGCATCTACGCCCGCGCCTACCTGCTCGACCGGCTCAGCGAGGCCCAGCTCGACGGCTTCCGGCAGGAGAAGAGCAAGGCGCCGCACGGGCTCTCCAGCTATCCGCACCCGCGGCTGATGCCGGACTTCTGGGAGTTCCCCACCGTCTCCATGGGACTGGGCCCGATCGGCGCCATCCACCAGGCGCGGATGAACCGCTACATGGAGGCCCGCGGTATCGCCGACACCTCCAGGTCGCGGGTGTGGGCCTTCCTCGGCGACGGCGAGATGGACGAGCCCGAGTCCCTCGGCCAGCTCTCCCTGGCCGCCCGTGAGGGGCTGGACAACCTCACCTTCGTGGTCAACTGCAACCTTCAGCGGCTGGACGGCCCGGTCCGGGGCAACGGCAAGATCATTCAGGAGCTGGAGTCCTACTTCCGGGGCGCCGGCTGGAATGTGATCAAGTTGGTGTGGGACCGCTCCTGGGACCCGCTGCTGGCGCAGGACCGGGACGGCGTACTGGTCAACAAGCTGAACACGACGCCCGACGGGCAGTTCCAGACCTACGCGACCGAGAGCGGCGCCTATATCCGCGAGCACTTCTTCGGCGGCGACCAGCGGCTCCGCAAGATGGTCGAGGGCATGACCGACGACCAGCTCCTCCACCTGGGCCGCGGCGGCCACGACCACCGCAAGGTCTACGCGGCCTACAAGGCGGCAGCCGAGCACAAGGGGCAGCCGACCGTCATCCTGGCGCAGACGATCAAGGGCTGGACGCTGGGCCCCAACTTCGAGGGCCGCAACGCCACCCACCAGATGAAGAAGCTGACGGTCGACGACCTCAAGGGCTTCCGCGACCGGCTGCACCTGCCGATCCCCGACAGCGAACTGGAGTCGGGCCTGCCGCCCTACTACCACCCGGGCCGCGACTCGGAGGAGATCCAGTACATGCACGACCGCCGCCAGGAGTGCGGCGGCTACGTGCCGACGCGGGTCAACCGGGCCAAGCCGCTGCGGCTGCCGGACGAGAAGGCGTACGCCACTCTGAAGAAGGGCTCGGGGCAGCAGCAGATCGCCACCACGATGGCGTTCGTGCGGCTGCTGAAAGACCTGATGCGGGACAAGGAGATCGGCAAGCGCTTCGTGCCGATCGCCCCCGACGAGTACCGCACCTTCGGGATGGACTCCTTCTTCCCCTCTGCCAAGATCTACAACCCGCTGGGGCAGCTGTACGAGTCCGTCGACCGCGAACTGCTGCTCGCCTACAAGGAGTCGCCGGCCGGGCAGATGCTGCACGACGGCATCTCCGAGGCGGGCTGTACCGCCGCCGCGATCGCCGCCGGCTCCGCCTACGCCACCCACGGCGAGCCGCTGATCCCGATCTACGTCTTCTACTCGATGTTCGGCTTCCAGCGGACCGGCGACCAGTTCTGGCAGATGTCCGACCAGCTCGCGCGCGGCTTCGTCCTGGGCGCCACCGCCGGGCGCACCACGCTCACCGGTGAGGGCCTGCAGCACGCCGACGGCCACTCGCAGCTGCTGGCCTCCACCAATCCGGCGGTGGTCTCCTACGACCCGGCCTTCGGCTTCGAGATCGCCCATATCGTCCGCGACGGGCTCCGCAGGATGTACGGCTCCAGCGACGAGCACCCGCAGGGCGAGGACATCTTCTACTACCTGACCGTCTACAACGAGCCCATCCAGCAGCCGGCCGAGCCGGAGAACGTGGACGTGGAGGGCATCCTCCAAGGGCTCTACCGCTACCAGGCGGGCGAGCGGGGCACCCATGCGGCGCAGATCCTGGCCTCCGGGGTCGCCGTGCCGTGGGCGCTGGAGGCCCAGCGCATCCTCGCCGAGGAGTGGGATGTGAGGGCCGACGTGTGGTCGGCGACCTCCTGGAACGAGCTGCGGCGCGAGGCCGTGGCGGTGGAGGAGCACAACCTGCTGCACCCCGAGGAGGAGCAGCGGGTCCCCTACGTCACCCGCAAGCTGCACGGCGCCGAGGGCCCCAAGGTCGCCGTCTCGGACTGGATGCGGGCCGTGCCCGACCAGATCTCGCGTTGGGTGCCGGGCACCTACCAGTCGCTGGGTGCCGACGGGTTCGGCTTCGCCGACACCAGGGGCGCAGCGCGCCGCTACTTCCACATCGACGCGCAGTCGATCGTGCTCGGTGTGCTGACCGAGCTGGCGAAGGAGGGGAAGGTGGATCGCTCCGCGCTGAAGCAGGCCATCGACCGCTACCAGCTTCTGGAGGTGGCGGCGGCCGACCCGGGCACCGCAGGCGGCGACGCCTGAACCGGCGCCCGAGCCGACGCGCGAGCCGGCTCCCCGCGGGGAGCCGGCAGGCTCCCGGCCCCGGCCCTGCGGCCGGGTGCTGTCCCTGCCGGGGCGGCACCCGGCCGCAGGCGTGCGGGGCCCGTCACCGCGCCCCGCGTGTGCGGCGGGCATCTCAGTGCTCCCAGACCTTGAAGGCGCGTGCCCGGTAGGGCAGCTCGGGGGTCCAGGAGCCGGAGGGATGGGTGTTGAATTCCGCCGTCTCCGCGCAGACCGCACTCTGGTAGAGCGTGACGGGCCGACCTGTGCGGTTTGCCGCCGAGAGGGTCGAGGCCCCGCCCGGCAGCGCCGTACAGCTCTCGATGTCGATGCCGCTCAGCTCGTGGACGCGCCGCTTCCCCTTGAACCGCGCGCTCTCCCACAGACACAGCTCTCCGGGACCGCACGTCCCGAGCCTGGGACCACTCCGGTGTTCATGCCGGGAACCATGCTGGGTCCCGTCCCTGGTCTGCGCCCCTACCGGCTGCGCTGCGCCCGTCAGCACCGCAGCGAGCGCCGTCACGGCCAGCATCACGGCCGCCGTCCTCGGACCTCGTCCGAACATGCCTTTCATGGCTGATCACTCCCCCGCCGAAGGCCGGGCACGTTCTCGCCCGGCGTGTGATCAGCATGTCGGCGCCGCCGACGGGCCGCCAAGAGCAAACGGCCCGGTTCACCGGGACAGGTGGCGGAGTTGTCCACAACTCGCGAGTTATCCACCGTCCCGGCGCCACCGGGCCGGAGAATTGCCGTGATACGTCCGGTTCGTCCGGCAGCCCCCTGCGTACGGCCTCTCGACCAGACGGCCCCCCGGCCAGGCCCGCCCGCCACCCGGCCGCCCAGGGCCGCTCCGCCTCCCGGCCACCCAAGGACGCTCCGTCACCCGGGGATGTCCGTCAGACGTGCACCGACGGCCCCGCGTCGTTCGTGCCGCGGCTGGTGAAGACGGCGACGCCGGCGGCCAGGGCAGCGACGATGCCCGCGCAGACGAACGCCAGTCCCATGCCGGAGACGAAGGAGTCGTGCACCACGTGCTTGATCGTCTGAGCCATCTGCTCCGGCGTGCCCTTGGGCACGGGGGCGATGCCGACCTCGGCGGCGTCCTTGAGGGCCGCCTCCTTCTTCTCCGGGAGCGGCGGGAGCTTGGACTCGGCCCACTTGCGGGGCAGTTCGCTGCCGACCCGGGAGGCCATCACGGCACCGAGCACGGCCGTACCGAGGCTGCCGCCCACCTGCATGGCAGCCTGCTGGAGGCCGCCTGCAACGCCCGCGTGCTGCAACGGGGCGTTGCCGACGATCACTTCGGTGGCGCCCACCATCACCGGCGCGAGCCCGAGGCCCAGGAGCGCGAACCAGAGCGAGGTGATGGCCATGCCGCTGTCCGCCTCCAGGGTGGAGAGGCCGAACATGGCGACGGCGGTCAGCACCATGGCGCCGACCAGCGGAAGACGGGGGCCCACCTTGGTGATGATGGTGCCGGCCAGCGGCGAGGCGACGATCATCATCGCGGTCAGCGGCAGCAGCCGCAGCCCGCTGTCCAACGGTGAGAGCCCGTTGACGTTCTGCAAGTAGAAGGTGACGAAGAACAGACCGCCCATGAAGCCGAAGGCCATGAGCACCATCAGGACGGTACCGGCCGTCAGCGGCACGGAGCGGAACATGCTCATCGGCAGCAGCGGCTCCTTGACCTTGGTCTCCCAGAAACCGAAGAGCACGAAGGCCGCCACGGAGACGGCCAGGAAGCCGAGCGTCCTGGCGTCCCCCCAGTGCCAGTCGGGCGCCTTGATGATCGCCCAGACGAGGCAGAACATCGCGCCGGACAGCAGCACGATGCCCAGCAGGTCGAAGGAGCGGGGAGCGTCCTTGGCACGCCGGTCCAGCAGCAGCACGAGGCCCATCACCAGTGCCAGCGCCCCGACGGGGACGTTGATGAAGAAGACCGACTCCCAGCCCTTGTGCTCGACCAGCAGGCCGCCGACGATCGGCCCGGCCGCTGTCGAGGCGCCGATGACCGCGCCCCAGATGCCGATGGCCGCGTTCAGCCGCTCGGCGGGGAAGGAAGCGCGCAGCAGGCCGAGCGCGGCAGGCATCAGCAGCGCCCCGCATATGCCCTGGAGCACGCGGAAGGTGATGACGAGAGCGACGCTGCCGGACAGTCCGATGGCGGCGGACGCGGCCGCGAAGCCGACGACGCCGCCGAGGAAGGTCTGGCGGTGTCCGAACCGGTCGCCCAGCTTGCCCGCTGTGATCAGCGAGACCGCGAGCGCGAGCAGATAGCCGTTGGTGATCCACTGGACGTCCGCGAGGGAGGCGTCGAGGTCGTCCTGGATGGCGGGGTTGGCGATGGCGACGATCGTCCCGTCGAGGGCGACCATCGCGACGCCGAAGGCGACGGTGACGAGGGTCAGCCAGGGGTGCCCGCGCAGCCCGCCGCGGGTCTTGTGGCCACCACCCTCGGGGCTTGCTGGATCCGGCGCGCCGTGCGCGACGGTGCTGGTCTGGGTGCTCATGACGCCACGGTAATGACAGCTACTGACAATTGACAAACTAAATTATTAGCCGGTAAATGTCAGTCGACGCTCACGTATCGTGAACACCCTGACGCGGGAGAGGAAGCGGCTTTGACGGGTCTGCGTGAACGGAAGAAACAGCGCACCAGGGACGCCCTGATCGTGGCGGCCCATGAGCTATTCGTCACGCAGGGCTATGAAGACACCACGGTCGACCAGATCGCCGAAGCCGTCGACGTCTCCCAGCGCACCTTCTTCCGCTACTTCGCAAACAAGGAGGAGGTCGCGCTGTTCGTGCAGGACATGGTCGGACAGCTGTACTACGAGGCCGTCTGCGCCCGTCCAGCCGGTGAGTCTCCGCTGGACTGCCTGCGCAACACCCTCGACGACGCCTGGGACGACGTCGGAGAGGCCGTGGAGGAGATCACCCCTCTCGACCTGCACCTGAAGATGTGCCAGGTGATCGAGACGACCCCCGCGCTGCTCGCCGCACACCTTCGGCACTCGCTGCTCATGGAGGAGAAACTCGTCCAGGAGATCGCCCGGCGCGCCGGCGTGGACGCCGAGAAGGACCCACGGCCCCGGGTGCTGGTGGCCGCCTTCAGCGGCGTGATGCGCACCGCCGCACGGCAGTGGAGCATGCGCAACGACTCCTCCCTCCAGTTGGCCCGCCAGGTCACCGGTGACTACGTGGCGCAACTGGGCCCCGCCCTCACCGCGGACTGGGGACAACAGGGCTGAACTCGACTGCCCTTCCCCGCACGGCAGTTGCGCACGGTGACCAGTACGCCAGATGGACGTGCCGCACTGACCCGACAGCGGAGTACGAAACGTGAGATGACTCACTGGGCACCCATCAATGCGGGACCTCCGCCCGGCATCTCCTAAGGTGTCGCCCCAGTGACTTACTTCTCCGCACTAGGCAGCCCGCTGTCCGGATCAGGCGTCCCCGCGCCGGGAGCCCCGGGCATCACGGCCTGGCGCGCGCTGCTCGCCCTGGCCGTCGTCTTCGTCCTGCTGGCGACGACCGGCTGGACAGCGGTCCGCAAGCACCAGGCCGATGCCGGCCCCCGCGCGACGGCACTGCACGCCTGGGAGAAGGGTTCTTTCGCCGGCCGCCCGCTGCCCGACCCGGACGCCTCCCCCAGCCGCATCTCCCGCTACTTCGGCCAGCTGAGCGCAGCACAGCAGCGCACCCTCGCGACGCGCTACCCGCTGGTCGTGGGCAACCTCGGAGGCGCTCCCCTGCAGCTGCGCTACCGGGCCAACCACACCGCGCTGCTCCAGGCACGTGACATCGAGCGCAAGCGGATGCGGGACCAGCGGCTGACGGACGAGGGCCGCGACCAGGCCGGACAGCGGATGCACCGCTTCGAGTCGATGCTGCGCCCCGGGCGGCAGATCCTCGCCTTCGACCCGACGGGACGCGGCCGGGCCGCCGAGGTCTTCGGTGACCTGCGGAAGGCACGGCGCGTCTCGGTGGTCGTCCCCGGGGTCGACACCGACCTGCTGTCCTTCGAGAAGTCGGCACGGCAGTACTCGGCACCGGTCGGCATGGCCGAGTCACTGCAGCGGCAGCAGCACGCCGCCCGCCCCGGCACCCGTACGGCGACGATCGCCTGGGCCGACTACACCGCGCCCGAGGGGCTCGGCGTGGACGCCGCCTCCGGGGCCGCGGCCCAGGACGGCGCCGTACGACTGAACAAGCTGCTGCGCGCCCTGCCTGCCACCTCGGCCGGCGCCTCTCCCGGGATCGCGCTGATCTGCCACAGCTACGGCTCTGTGGTCTGCGGGGTGGCAGCGCACCAGGTGCCGGACAGCGTCACCGACATCGCCGTCGCGGGCAGCCCCGGGATGCGCGTCGACAACGCCGCACAGCTGGGCACCCGCGCCCGCGTCTGGGCGATGCGCGACAGGGACGACTGGATCGCCGACGTGCCCCATATGGACGTCGGCGGGCTCGGGCACGGCGCCGACCCGGTCTCGGACGCCTTCGGGGCGCGGCGCCTGTCGGCCCGCGGCGCCGTCGGCCACACCGGCTACTTCGTGCCGCACACGGGCAGCCTCGCCAACTTCGCCGCGATCGGAACCGGCTCCTACCGGGACCTCAGATGCCACTCCTCCGACCCGAAGTGCTCCTTCGTCCCAAGCGTGTCCTGACATCACGCACAGGCGCACGAGGCGTCCTGGGACACCCTGTCCGAGCCGGCACGGGAGGCCGTATGCACCGAATCAGCGCGCGTAGCGTCGCGGAGAGCGGCGGAGGGGGGACGGACAGGCGGCAGCCGCATACGATGGCCCACATGGGTGACGTACTGGCTGGAATTCACTCCACCTGGGAGTTCGAACCGGACTCCGTGCTCATCCGCTTCGAACGGGGGATTCGCACACCGAAGCTCTTCCAGGTGCTCGGAGAGCGGCGTGTTCCGTACGAGGCGCTGAGCGCCGTCGAGCTGGCCCCGGGGGGCAAGCGGGGCACCGTCGTGCTGCGCGCCGTGCCTCGCGAGGGCGCGGACCCGCTGCTGGAGGCCGCCGCGGGACAGCTCAAGGAGAGCAGCGACCCCTACCGCCTGGTGCTGCCGGCGGAGCGCGAGACGCTGGCTGACTACTACGCGACCGAGCTGCGCGACGCGCTGCCCGCGGACGCGGCCAAACCCGCCGAGCGCTACCTGGTCGCCGCTCCGGCGGCGCCGCAGAGCTTCAAGGCGTACGACGGCAAGGCGTCCTTCGACGGCAAGGTCGTCGCCTTCCGCTGGTTCTGGACGGGCGCCTCCACGGCCAAATGGAAAGCCGGCGACCAGTTCTTCCCCGTGGGAGAGCTGGAGGACGTCGAATGGCGCTCCCCGGAGGGGCTCAGCGGCCATCTGCGGCTGCGTCCACGCGGAGCCGAGATGCTCGCGGAGGCCGACCAGGACCCGGCCTCCGTGGTGTTCGGCCTCGGCTACGGCCCCGTCTACGAATCGCTGCCCTTCGCCGCCTCGGTCCTGGAGGCGGTACGCGCGGCCGACCCGGTGCGGGAGCCGGCGAGCGCCTGCTCCGCGCCTGCGCCGCCGAAGCCGCACCGCTCCGACCCGGCCGACGTGGCCGAGCGCATCCGGCACCTGGGCGAGCTGCACGACGCCGGGCTGCTCACCGACGACGAGTTCACCGCCAAGAAGGCGGAGCTGCTGGCGGAGCTGTGAGCACACGCGCTGTCGCGCCCCGGCTGCGCGACGGTCTGCGCTCGCTCGGCATGGCGCTGATCGTGCCCGCCGCCTCCGACGAGCCGCTGCTGGCGCACGCCTCCTCCCGCGCTGTACGGCTGCTGCCCTACGCGGTGACGTTCGTGTTCGCCGTCTCGCTCCTCCCTTCCAGTATTCAGGTGCTCGCGCACGACTACAGGCTGCACGGCGGTCTCGCCGGCGCGCTGGGCGTGGCTCAGGCCGCACCCCTGCTGCTGGCCGTGACCAGACCGCTGCCCGCCTGGTGGATCATTTTCACCGCCGACCTGCTGGGCGCGCTGGCCCTGCTGACCGCCGACGGGAACGCGGGCCGCCCCTGGCCTTGGCCGCCCACGGTGATCGTGGGATACCTGGTGCTCTGCCTGGCGCTGGCACTGCGCGAGAGCCGCCGCACCCTGCTGTCCGTCTGGCTGCTCACCGTGGTCGCCTCGCTCACGCTCGGACAGCTGGCACCGGAGCGCAGCGAGGGGACGAACGTCCTGCTGATCGTGCTCAGCGGTGTCGTACTGCTGCTGGGTGCCGCACTGCGGGAGCGGGCGGAGGCACAGCGGCGGCTGGCCGAACAGGAGACCATCAGCGAGGCGGAGCGCGCCCAGCGCACACTGCTGGAAGAGCGCGCCCGTATCGCACGCGAACTGCACGACGTGGTGGCACACCACATGTCGGTCATCACCGTCCAGGCGGACAGCGCTCCCTACCGGATCGACCAGTTGCCCCCTCAGGCACGTGAGGAGTTCGGCTCCATCGCCGCGACGGCACGCGAGTCGCTGAGCGAGATGCGTCGTCTGCTGGGCGTCCTGCGGAGCGAGAAAACCCGAGGGGAGCGCGCACCGCAGCCCGGTCTGGACAGGCTGGAACAACTCGTGGAGGCGACCGTACGGGCCGGCGTCCCCGCCGAACTGAGTATCACCCTCCCTGAGGACGAGGACGAGGACGAGGACGAGGGCAAGGGCGAGGACGGTGCGGCAGGCGAGGCGTCCGGCTCCGGGCCGGCGCCCAGTGTGACGCTGTCTGCGTACCGGATCGTCCAAGAGGCGCTCGCCAACGTCGTACGGCACGCGCCCGGCGCCCGGACCCGCGTCTCGGTGACGGCGCCGGACGGCTTCCTGTCCGTCCTGGTCGTCAACGGGCCCTCCCCGGAGCCGGAGGCCGCGCCGCTGGAGACCAGCGGGACCGGACACGGTCTGGTCGGCATGCGGGAGAGGGTGCGGCTGGTCGGCGGCAGCCTGGAGGCCGGCCCGCTGCCGGACGGCGGCTTCCGCGTCGCAGCGCGGCTCCCGCTGGACCCGCCGCCCGCAGCCCTGGACGACGAACCGCACGGCACAGCGGAAGGGGCCGAAGCCGAGGGCACGCACTCGCAGACGACGCACTCGCAGACGACGCACTCGCAGGTGACGCACTCGCAGGTGACGCACTCGAAGAAGATCCGCTCGAAGAAGACCAAGAAGACGAAGGGCTCCGCGACCGAATGAACGGCATTGGCGCCCCCGGCGCCTTCCCATCGGACCAGGTGACCCGCGTGGTCATCGTCGACGACCAGGCCATGGTCCGTGCCGGGTTCGCGGCCCTGCTTGCCGCCCAGAGCGACATCGACGTGGTGGGCGAGGCGCCCGACGGCGTGGCGGGCGTCGAGCTGTGCCGCCGTGCCCACCCGGACGTGGTGCTGATGGACGTACGGATGCCACGGCTGAACGGTCTGGAGGCGGCGCAGCAGCTCCTCGATCCGCCGCCCGGCGTCACCCACCAGCCCAAGGTGCTGATGCTGACCACCTTCGACGTGGACGACTACGTCTACGAGGCACTGCGGCTGGGCGCGAGCGGCTTTCTGCTCAAGGACGCGCCACCGGCCGATCTGATCGCCGCGGTACGGGTGGTGGCCGAGGGCGAGGCACTGCTGGCCCCCTCGGTGACCCGGCGGCTGATCGCTGAGTTCGCCAAACAGCGATCAGGGCACGCCCCGCGCAAGGGGCGCACCTCGGGGCCCGAGGTGCGGCTGAACGCGCTGACGGAACGGGAGACCGAGGTGCTGGAACTGGTGGCACGCGGCCG
Source organism: Streptomyces spirodelae (assembly GCF_017676385.1). Lineage (GTDB taxonomy): Bacteria > Actinomycetota > Actinomycetes > Streptomycetales > Streptomycetaceae > Streptomyces > Streptomyces spirodelae. Next base: position 197,637 of record NZ_JAFFZN010000002.1, on the reverse strand, counting down.
GTCCAACACCGAGATCGCGGAATTTCTCGTGCTGGCCGAACAGACGGTGAAGACCCATGTGAGCCGTATCTTCGCCAAGCTGGGGCTGCGTGACCGGGCCCAAGCGGTGATCTTCGCCTACGAGTCGGGGCTGGTCGCACCCGGCGACCACGACCAGTAGCGCCGACCCGAACCCGCCCTCGTAGGACCCGTCGACGCATCCGGCCTCGACGCGTCCGGCCTCGACGCGTCCGCCCTCGACGCGTCCGGCCTCGAGGCATCCGCCCCCCAAGGTGTCCGAGCTGCCGACGCATCCGCCCCGCAGACGCGTCGGCAGCGCTCTCCTCCACCCCCTACCCCGGTAGCACTCCGCGATTGGCTCCGCGGTGTGACGACCTGCGCACAGCCGGGCCCGCACTCTCCTCCTGTCGCCATTCGGAGACTCCGGAACGGCGGTGGGAGGAGGGACCGTATGAAGCGCCGCCGCAAGCGTGCACTGCTCGTCACCCCGCTCGTCGCGGGGATCTTCGCCGCGACAGCAGGTGTCACCAGCGGGACGGAGCAGACGCCCGTCACAGGGCCGGCGCCGGGCGCCGCCGCCTGGCGCGCCGACCACTCGCTGGGGCGCACGCTGCCGGACCCCGCAACCGCGAGCCCCGAAAGAGTCGCCGCGTTCTTCGCGGGGCTCGGGAAGAGTGAGCGGCGGGCGCTTGTGCGGCGGCACCCGCTGACGGTGGGGAACCTGGACGGCGCCCCCCTGGGTATCCGTTACCAGGCGAACAGGGTGGCGCTCAAGGAGGAGCGGCGGGCGCAGTTGGCGCGGGCGCGGGGCCGGGCCGGGGAGGGCGGGCTGACGCGGGCCGATCGCCGGGAGGCCCGCGAGAAGGCCGAGCGGTACGCCGAACTGCTCGCTCCGGGACGGCAGATCCTCGCCTTCGACCCGCGCGCCCGTGGCCAGGTCGCCGAGGTGTACGGGGATCTGGCGCACGCCACCCGGACCGCTGTCGTCGTACCCGGCTCGGACATCGATCTGGCCACCTACGACGGCCGTGGCAAGAACCGGTACGGCAAGCCCGCGGGGATGGCCACCGCGCTGCGCCACCGGATGGCGGCACTCGCTCCGCACACCCGTACCGCGGTCGTCGCGTGGGTCGGCTACACCACCCCCGTCGGCCTCGGCCCGGACGCCGCCACGGCACGGCTCGCGAACGCCGGTGCTCCCCGGCTGGTGCGCTTCCTGCGCGGGCTACGGCGGACCGGGGTGCCCGCTCCCGCGGTGCTGTGCCACAGCTACGGCTCGGTGGTCTGCGGCCGGGCGGCACCACGGCTCGACAGCTCGGACGCTGCCGACCTGATCGTCTTCGGCTCCCCCGGGATGCGCGTCGGTTCGGTGGAGGGGCTGCACACCCGGGTGCCGGTCTGGGCGGCCCGGGCCGCCGAGGACTGGATCGGCCGCGTGCCCAATGCCGAGGTGCTCGGACTGGGACACGGCGCCGACCCCACGGACGCCGGATTCGGTGCCCGTGTCGTCACAGCGGCACGGGCCGACGGGCACAGCGGCTATCTGAAGCCGGGCACCGACTCGCTCGACAACTTCGCCGCCATCGTACTGCGCGCCTACGGCTCCATCCGGTGCGCGCCCGCCTCCCAGGAGTGCGCCGATGCCCGCTGAGACGACTGCACGGCGCCCGCTGCTGCACCAGGCGCGAAAAGCCGTCCGCCGTATCGAGGAACGTACTCCACCGCACCGTGACCGTGCGGTGGACGGGCTGCGCGCACTGGCGCTGCTCGCCGTGCCCCTGGGGCACTGGATGCTCGGCGGGTTCACCCGCGGCCCGCAAGGAGCCCTGCACAACGCGAGCCCGCTCGCCACGTTCGGCTTCTTCGCGCCGCTGAGCTGGATGCTGCAACTGCTGGGCATCTTCTTCCTGGTGGGCGGCTACTCCTCAGTGCTCTCCCTGCGGCGCGCCACCGAGCGGGGCGAGAGCGCCGGGCACTGGCTGCGTGGCCGGCTGGTGCGGCTGGGCCGTCCCGTGCTCGGCGTCACCGCCGTATGGGCGGGGCTGCTGCCTGTGCTGGCGTTCTGCGGGGTGCCGCAGGCGACACTGCGCACGGCGGCGGTGCTGGTGGTGCAGCCGCTGTGGTTCGTCGCCGTCTACGCGGGTGTCACCGCGCTGACGCCGTACTGCGTGCGGGCGGCGCGGCGGTGGGGAGCAGGGGCGGCTGTGCCGCTGCTGGGGACGGTCGCTGTGGTGGACTTTCTGCGCTACGGCGTTGTGGCACAGCAGATGCCGTCCTGGTTCGGTCTGGTGAACCTGCTGCCGGGGTGGCTGTTCGGCTATCAACTGGGTGTCTGCTGGGGCGTCGGCAGGCTGGGGCGCAAGGGTGCCGCCGTGCTGTGCGTCGGGGGTGCTGCACTGTTCGCCGTGCTGCTGCTCGGTTTCGGCTATCCGGCGTCCATGGTGGGCGTTCCCGGGCAGGCGCGTACCAATTCGCATCCCCCGTCACTGCTGGTGCCGGCGCTCGCGTCCGCGCAGTGCGGTGCGGCGGTGCTGCTACGGGAGCGCATCGGCCGTCTGCTGCGCCGTCCCGCGCGGTGGGCGCCTGTGGTGGTGGTGAATCTGTCGGCGATGACGATCCTGTGCTGGCACCAGACGGCCATGCTGGCGGCAGCGGTGCCCGCTGCCCGGCTGGGTGTGGTGCCGGGGCTGACGACGGCGCCCGACTCGCTCGGCTGGGTGGCGGCCCGGCTGGTGTGGCTGCCGGTGTTCGCCGTGGTGCTGGTGGCGATCGGCAGGGTCACCCGCCGGTTCGAGGCCCCGTGGTACGGCGCAGGGCGGGGCGCACGGGCGGCTGCCGGGGCGCTGGCCGCCGCTTTCGCGCTCTACGCGTTCGCCGTGGTCTGAGGTGTGGTGTGGGCGAGGACGGCGCGGGTCGCGGGGAGTTCCCCGGTCTTCTCCGCGTAGATGTCGATCTTGTAGTCGAGGACGGCGAGGGTGTCGTGCAGCTCCGCGATACGTGTGAGCACGTCCTGGCGAGTGGCCTCCAGGAGCTCTTTGCGCTCCGCGAATGTCTCGGTGCCCCGGCGCACCATCTCGGCGTAGCGCACCATGTCGGCGACGGACATCCCGGTCCGCCGCAGTTTGCCGACGAGTTCCAGCCAGTCCAGGTCGCGGTTGGTGAAGCGCCGCTGCCCGGTGTGGGAGCGGTCCACGTGCGGCATCAGGCCGATCCGCTCGTACCAGCGCAGCGTGTGCGCGCTCAGCCCGCTCAGCGCCGCCACCTCGCTGATCGTGTACCTGTCCTGACCGTCGGGCCTGGGGTGGACGGCTCCGCCGTCGGCGCACTGCCGCGGTGAGCGGGGCTGCGGGGTGCGGGGGTTCTCCATCTGCGTCACGGTCACAAGTGAACGCTATGGACTTGGAGTGCACTCCAAGCAAGGGCAAAATCGTCGGCAAATCGATGCCGTTAGGCTCGGTGCCATGGACAGCCTGCGGATGATCGAGAACTGGCCGGTGCCCACAGCGGCGGCGGCTGTCGTACGCGCCGACGGCACCGTGGCCGGCACGCACGGTCCGGCCGACCAGCGGTTCGCGCTGGCCTCCGTCACCAAGCTGCTGACCGCCTACGCGGCGCTGATGGCGCTGGAGGAGGGCGCCGCGGAGCTGGACGAGGCGGCCGGTCCCGAGGGTTCGACGGTGCGGCATCTGCTGGCTCACACTTCCGGTCTCGCCTTCGACGAGCAGCGCTCCATGGCCGAGCCCGGCACCCGCCGGATCTACTCGAACGCGGGTTTCGAGACTCTGGCCGACCATCTCGCCAAGGCGACCGAGATGCCCTTCCCGCAGTATCTGCGCGAGGGTGTGCTCGACCCGCTGGGCATGGCCGCCACCGAGCTGGAGGGCTCGGCCGCCAAGGACGCCGTCTCCACACTCACCGACCTGGTCCGCTTCGCCGCCGAGCTCCAGTCCCCCGCGCTGCTGGACCCCTCCACGGTGCGCGAGGCGACCCGTGTGGTCTTCCCCGGGCTCAACGGTGTGCTGCCTGGCTACGGCAACCAGAAGCCCAACGACTGGGGCCTGGGATTCGAGATCCGCGGCGCCAAGTCCCCGCACTGGACGGGCGAGGCGTCCTCGCCCGGCACCTTCGGGCACTTCGGCCAGTCCGGCACGTTCCTGTGGGTGGACCCGGAGGCGGGTGCCGCGTGTGTGGCGCTCACCGACCGCGACTTCGGCCCGTGGGCCGTGGAGGCGTGGACGCCGTTCACCGACGCGGTCCTGGCCGAGCTGCGGTAGCGGCGGCGGGCGCGGCTCAGCCGTAGCCGGGCTCCGCGTGCATCTCCCACAGCAGCACCTCTGCACTGCCCTCGGCGCGCAGTTCACGCGTGGCGCCCTGGTCGGTCAGCCGGGCGGCGTCGCCCTCGGCCAGCGCCGTACCGTCCAGCAGGGCCGTGCCGCGCGTCACGTGGACGTACACGAAAGCGGCGTCCGGCACGGCCGTGCGCTCGCCGTCGGCCAGCCGCCGCACATGCAGCACGGCTTCGGTGCGCGGCAGCGCGAAAGGGGTGTTGTCCGCGATGCCGCGGACGATCTCGTATTCGGGCTCGGTGCCGAACGCGCCGGGCACCAGCCACATCTGGACGAAGCGCAGCGGGGTGTCGCCCGCGTTCCGCTCGGTGTGCCGCACGCCGCTGCCCGCGCCGAGCCGCTGCACGTCACCTGCGCGTACGACGGTGGCGCCGCCGGTGGAGTCGCGGTGTTCCAACTCGCCCTCGACGACCCAGGTGACGATCTCCACATCGCGGTGCGGGTGCTCCTCGAACCCGGCGCCCGGTGCGAGGCGCTCCTCGTTGCAGGCCACCAGCAGCCCGAAACCGACGTTGTCGGGGTCGTAGTAGCCGGAGAAGGAGAAGGCGTGCCGGGTGTCGATCCCGGCCCGCTGGTCGCCGCCCCGGTACCGGTCCTCGGCCCGCCACACCACCTGCTGCATGCGCTCCACGGTAGCCCCGGCCCGCTGCCCGCAAAGTCCCGGTCCGCCCCCCGCGCCCTTGAAAGGCATCCGGTAAGGCAGGCTTGTCCCGTGCCCGAAGCCACAGACCCACCATCCCAGCACCCCCACCTGGCCACCCTGCGCCGTCTGGAGCAGTCCTCAGGGAAGCTCGCCGCCGCCGCCATCGCGCGGATGGACGAGCAGCTGCCCTGGTACCGGGCGATGCCACCGGAGAACCGCTCGTGGATCGGCCTGGTCGCCCAGGCGGGTATCGCGGCGTTCACCGAGTGGTTCCGGCACCCGGAGACGCCGCAGGCCATCAGCACCGATGTGTTCGGCACCGCGCCGCGCGAGCTGACGCGGGCGATCACGCTGCGGCAGACCGTGGAGATGGTGCGTACCACGATCGAGGTCGTCGAGGCGGCCATCGACGAGGTCGCGGCGCCCGGGGACGAGGCGGTGCTGCGCGAGGCGCTGCTGGTGTACGCGCGGGAGATCGCCTTCGCCACCGCGCAGGTCTACGCGCAGGCCGCCGAGGCGCGCGGCGCGTGGGACGCCCGGCTGGAGTCGCTGGTCGTCAACGCGGTGCTCTCCGGGGAGGCGGATGAGGGAGCGGTCTCGCGTGCGGCGGCGCTGGGCTGGAACTCGCCCGAGCATGTGGCCGTGGTGCTGGGCACCGCGCCGGACGGCGACAGCGAACTGACCGTCGAGGCGATCCGGCGCGCCTCCCGGCACGCCAAGCTCCAGGTGCTCACGGGTGTACTGGGCAGTCGGCTGGTGGTGATCGCGGGCGGTTCGGACGACCCGCTGAAGGCGGCCAAGTCGCTGATCGGCCCGTTCGCGGCCGGCCCTGTGGTCGCCGGTCCCGTGGTCGGCGATCTGCTGGCGGCGACCCGCTCGGCACAGGCGGCGATGGCGGGCCTGAAGGCGTGCGCGGCCTGGCCGGACGCGCCCCGTCCGGTGCTCGCGGACGATCTGCTTCCGGAGCGCGCGATGGCGGGTGACCCGGTGGCGCGGGAGCTGTTGGTGGAGGAGATCTACAGACCGCTGGAGGAGGCCGGGTCGGCGCTGCTGGAGACGCTCAGCGTCTACCTGGAACAGGCGAGTAGCCTGGAGGGTGCCGCGCGGATGCTGTTCGTGCACCCCAACACCGTCCGCTACCGGCTGCGACGTGTGACGGACGTCACCGGCTGGTCGCCTTCCGATGTACGTTCCGCTTTCACCCTGCGTATCGCGCTGATCCTGGGGCGTCTCGCCGACTTCCCCGGTCAGCCGTAAGCTGTCGGGCGTCTTTTGTCGAGGGTCCACAATTCCCCTCACTGTTCTTCGTCTCGGTCCCCACCGGCCGAGACCCGTGCCCACAGGAGAGAGTGAAAGAGTGCTCGTACTCGTCGCTCCCGGCCAAGGCGCTCAGAAGCCTGGCCTGCTGACCCCCTGGCTCGAACTCCCCGGCGTCGCCGACCGGCTCGCTCAGTGGTCGGCCGCCATCGACCTCGACCTGGTGCACTACGGCACCGAGGCCGACGCCGAGGCGATCCGTGACACGGCCGTGGCCCAGCCGCTGCTGGTCGCCACCAGCCTGCTGTCCGCGTACGAACTGCTGGAGGGCGAACCCACCCAGGACGCGCCCGGCCGGGCCGCCGGCATCGGCGCGTTGGCCGGCCACAGCGTGGGCGAGCTGGCCGCCGCCGCGCTGACCGGTGTCCTCACCCCGCTGGAGGCGCTGCGCGTCGTGCGCGCCCGGGGCAGGGCGATGGCCGAGGCCGCCGCCGTGACCGAGACGGGGATGTCCGCCGTGCTGGGCGGCGACCCGGAGACGGTCACCGGGCATCTGCACAAGCTCGGCCTGACGCCCGCGAACAGGAACGGCGCGGGCCAGATCGTGGCCGCCGGTACCGCCGAGCAGCTCGCCGCGCTCTCGGAGAACCGCCCCGAGAAGGCCCGGGTCGTCCCGCTGAAGGTCGCCGGAGCCTTCCACACCGACCACATGGCCGGTGCGCTGCCCGCCATGGAGGCGGCCGTCGAGGACGTCGCCCCCGGCGCCCCGCTGACCCGCTATGTCTCCAACTTCGACGGCCAGGTCGTCGAGTCGGGGCCCGAGGTCGTCCGCCGCCTGGTGCACCAGATCTCGGCGCCGGTGCGCTGGGACCTGTGCATGGACACGTTCCAGGAGCTGGGGGCCACCGCGCTGATCGAGCTGTGCCCCGGCGGCACCCTGACCGGCCTGGCCAAGCGCGCCCTGCCGGACGTACGGACGCTGGCGCTGAAGTCGCCCGACGACCTCGCCGCGGCGCGGGACCTGCTCGCCGCTCACACGTCCGCCTGACCTCCAAGGAGTCCCGAGAAGCATGACCGCGAAGATCAAGCCCGCGCAGGGCTCACCGTACGCGCGCATTCTCGGCGTCGGCGGATACCGACCGACCCGCGTCGTACCGAACGAGGAGATCCTCAAGCACATCGACTCCTCGGACGAGTGGATCCGCTCCCGTTCGGGGATCGCGACCCGGCACTGGGCGAACGACGAGGAGACGGTCGCCGAGATGACCCTGGAGGCCGCGGGCAAGGCCGTGGCCGACGCCGGGATCACCGCCGACCAGGTGGGCGCGGTCATCATCTCGACCGTCTCGCACTTCAAGCAGACCCCGGCCATCGCCACCGAGATCGCCGACCGGATGGGCGCGCGCAAGGCGGCGGCCTTCGACATCAACGCGGGCTGCGCCGGCTTCGGCTACGGCCTCACCCTGGCCAAGGGGCTGGTCGTCGAGGGCAGCGCGGACTACGTGCTGGTGGTCGGCGCCGAGCGGCTCTCGGACCTGACGGATCTGACCGACCGCTCCACCGCGTTCCTGTTCGGGGACGGCGCCGGAGCCGTCATCGTCGGCCCTTCCGACGAGCCGGGCATCGGCCCCTCGATCTGGGGTTCGGAGGGCGACAAGCGGGACGTCATCTCGCAGACCATCCCGTGGGACGGCTTCCGGGTGGGCGACGTGGCACAGCTGCCGCTGGGCGAGGACGGCTCGGTGAAGTTCCCCGCCCTGCGGCAGGAGGGCCAGACGGTCTTCCGCTGGGCCGTCTTCGAGATGGCCAAGGTCGCGCAGCAGGCCCTGGACGCGGCCGGGATAACTCCCGAGGACCTGGACGTCTTCATCCCGCACCAGGCGAACATGCGGATCATCGACTCGATGGTGAAGACCCTCAAGCTGCCCGAACACGTCACGGTCGCCCGCGACGTGGAGACCACGGGCAACACCTCGGCTGCCTCCATCCCACTGGCGATGGAGCGGCTGCTGGCGACGGGGAAGGCGAGGAGCGGCGACACCGCCCTCGTCATCGGCTTCGGGGCGGGTCTCGTGTACGCCGCCACGGTCGTTACCCTCCCCTAGTCAAGATCCGAGCAGCCCCGTACGACAGGGTCGGGCGCTGCGGACTCACCGAATACGAAGGAGCGCCGCAATGGCCGCCACGCAGGAAGAGATCGTCTCGGGCCTCGCCGAGATCGTGAACGAGATCGCCGGTATCCCCACCGAGGACGTCCAGCTGGAGAAGTCCTTCACGGACGACCTGGACGTGGACTCGCTGTCCATGGTCGAGGTGGTCGTCGCCGCCGAGGAGCGCTTCGGCGTCAAGATCCCGGACGACGACGTGAAGAACCTCAAGACCGTCGGCGACGCGACCGACTACATCCTCAAGCACCAGAGCTGAGACATCCCTTGACGCGTTTGTCGCCACCCGGCGTGTGGGTGGCTCAAACGAGTCACCCCCTACCGTGGAGAGAATTCCAGTGAACGCGACCAATGACACCGTGGTCGTCACCGGTATCGGCGCAACCACACCGCTGGGTGGCGACAGCGCATCGACCTGGGAAGGGCTCGTCGCCGGGCGCTCGGGCGTCGCACTGCTCGAGGAGGAGTGGGCCGCCGACATGCCGGTACGCATCGCGGCGCGGGCCGCGGTCGAGCCGGGTGAGAGCATTCCCCGTCCCCAGGCCAGGCGGCTGGACCGCTCGGCGCAGTTCGCGCTGATCGCGGCCCGGGAGGCGTGGGCCGACGCGGGCTTCACCGCCCGGGCCGGCGAGGACGCCTCCGTCAACCCGGACCGGCTGGGTGCCGTCGTGGCCTCCGGTATCGGCGGCGTGACCACGCTGCTGGACCAGTACGACGTACTGCGCGACAAGGGCGTTCGCCGTGTGTCGCCGCACACGGTGCCGATGCTGATGCCGAACGGTCCCTCGGCCAACGTCGGGCTCGAGGTCAACGCCCGGGCCGGGGTGCACACCCCGGTCAGCGCCTGCGCCTCCGGCTCCGAAGCGGTGGGGTACGCGATCGAGATGATCCGCACCGGCCGCGCCGACATCGTGGTCGCCGGCGGCACCGAGGCGGCCATACATCCGCTGCCGATCGCCGCGTTCGGCAACATGATGGCGATGTCCAAGAACAACGACGACCCGCAGGGCGCCTCCCGCCCCTACGACGTGGACCGCAACGGGTTCGTGCTCGGCGAGGGCGCCGGGGTGATCGTGCTGGAGTCGGCCGAGCACGCCCGGCGGCGCGGGGCGCGGATCTACGCCGAGGCCGTGGGCCAGGGCATCTCCGCCGACAGCCACGACATCGTGCAGCCCGAACCCTCGGGCAACGGCATCGCGCACGCGCTGCAGAACCTGGTCTCCAGGACCGGTCTGGACCCGGCCGAGATCATGCACATCAACGCGCACGCGACCTCCACCCCGCAGGGCGACCTGGCGGAGCTGAAGGCGCTGCGCAAGGTGTTCGGCGACGACGTCGACCACATGGGCATCGCGGCGACCAAGTCGATGACCGGCCATCTGCTGGGCGGCGCCGGCGGTGTCGAGACGGTGGCAACGCTGCTGGCGCTGCACCACCGCACGGCCCCGCCGACGATCAACATCGACAACCTCGACCCGGAGGCCGACGGCGACATCGTGCGCGACACCGCGCGCGAGCTGCCGGCCGAGGGCCGTATCGCCGCGCTGAACAACTCGTTCGGCTTCGGCGGCCACAACGTGGTACTGGCGTTCCGTACGGTGTGATCCCGGCTCTGTGCCGGTAAGGGGCGGTCTCCATGGGAGGCCGCCCCTTACATGTGCGCTCATGCGCTCATGCACTGGTGCGCTCATGCACTGGCGCGCACTGGCGTGCGCGCTGCTACGCGGAACCCCGGGCATCGCCCCTGCCGTAATCGGAGGTCTCGTAGCTGGTGTAGAACGAGGCCGCCGCGTCGTCTCCGCCGTGCCCCTGCGACTCGGCGCGCCGCAGCCGATCGGCCATCGCGGGGGTTGCGTCCAGCCGCACACCGGCGTCCCGTGCCGCCCGCGCGATGAGTTCGGCGTCCTTGCGGGCGCCGGAGAGCGGGAAGCTGGCCTCGTAGGCGCCCTCCAGGATGAGCCTGGCCTTCGCCTGCAGGTAGGGCGCGTCCAGCGGGCCCCCTGCGACGGCACCGAGGAAGTCGTCGGCCTCGACACCGAGCCCTTCGGCGAGCGCGAGCGTCTCGGCGGTGCCGTTGATGAGGGTGAGCACCCAGTTGTTGACCACGAGCTTGAGGCGGCTGGCGGCACCGGGCTCCTGGCCGAGCCACAGGGTCCTGGTACCGATGGCATCGAAGACGGGAGCCGTCCGTTCGCGCACGAGCGCGCTGCCCGAACCCCCGGAGACCAGGACGGTCAGCTCCCCGGCCTCGGCGGGCGCCTTGGTGCCCAGTACGGGAGCGTCCAGGAAGCGCAGCCCGTGCGCCTCGGCGAACTCGGCCAGCGGCGCCAGTCCGGCGGGCCCCACCGTGCTGGCCTGGACCCACACGGCGCCCTCGGCCAGGCCGGGCGCCGCCGCGCGCATCGCCGCCAGCACGGCGGGGCCGTCGTGGAGGGAGGTCAGAACGGTACCGGCGCCGCGTACCGCCTCGGCTGCCTCGTCGGTGACGGTGATGCCGTGGCCGGTCAGCGGTTCGGCGCGGGCGCGGGTGCGGTTCCAGGCACGGACCCGCAGCCCGGCCGCTGCGAGGTTGCGGGCCATGGCGGCGCCCATGGTGCCGGTGCCGAGCACTGCGACTGAGGTTTCGTCAGGCATGCGGGATTCGTCAGGCATGCGGGAACGGTAGGCGTTCGAGCGCCCTTGAAGGCAAGCGGCACGCATACGCGCCTTCCGGCTTCAGGCGTGCGGCGTGCGACGGCGGGCCCCATGACCTGGTGTGGGCGGCCTCAGACGACCTGGCGCGGGCGGCCTCAGACGACCTGGTGCAGCCAGCGGACCGGCGCGCCCTCTCCGGCGTAGCGGAACGGCTCCAGTTCGTCGTCCCAGGGCTTGCCCAGCAGCTTGGAGATCTCGGCCTCCAGCTCGCTCTCGCCCCGGCCCGCGCGGGCGACGGCGGCGCGCAGCCGGTCCTCGGGGATGAGGATGTCGCCGTGCATACCGGTGACCGCGTGGAAGATGCCGAGGTCCGGGGTGGAGCTGTACCGCTCGCCCTCGGCCGTCGCACACGGCTCGGCCGTCACCTCGAACCGGAGCAGATGCCAGCCGCGCAGCGCGGAGGCGAGCTTGGAGGCGGTGCCGGGGTCCCCCTGCCAGGAGAACTCGGCACGCCAGGTGCCGGGAGAGGCGGGCTGTCTGATCCAGTCGAGGTTGACGCGCGCGCCCAGCACGCCCGCGACGGCCCACTCGACGTGCGGGCACAGGGCGCGGGGCGCCGAGTGGACGTACAGAACTCCACGTGTCGTCACCGGGACCTCCAGTGCGCTCCGAGGGTCGCCACCGGGCGGCCTCGATCACCTACCGGTCACGCGCCGGAAAAGCGCCTGACATTTTGCACCACCGGTCACTTTCCTATCAGCTCCCGAGGTTACGAATAGTAAACACCATTGCGCCCAATTCTCTCCGAAAGGGACAGTATGTGACGCGAGGTAATATTTACCAGTCGCTGTGCCGGTCGGCTCACCCGCTCACCGACCACGGCACAAGCTATCGCGAGGCGGCGCACGGTGGGTGACGTACCGTCGGTTGGGCACGGGCGAAACAGGGGGTCGGATGACGGAGAGCCGCAAGCCGGGGAACGCACGTCCACTGAGCGCGCGCCCCACCGCGCCGAAACGGTCCCGCACCACCGCGATCTGCGCTTTCGCCCTGATGACCCTAGCGGGTCTGGTGCTCGCAGTGGCGTGCGGCAGCTTCCCCGGTGGAGGCGACAAGCGCGGCGCGCAGCGCGCCGAAGACTCCTCACGCCCCCACCCGAAATCCACCCCACGGCGGATCTGGGACCGCGCCCCTGACTCACTGGCAGCGGTCGGTGACTCCATCACCCGTGGGTTCGACGCATGTTCCCTGCTGGCCGACTGCACCAAGGTGTCCTGGTCCACCGGCACGGCGAAAGGTGTCGACAGCCTGGCGCGGCGGCTGCTGAGCGATCCGGAGAAGGAGAGCTGGAACTACGCGGCCAGCGGCGCGGTGATGGCCGACCTGCCCGCACAGATGCGCCGGGCCGCCGCACACAAGCCGGACATGGTGACCGTGATGAGCGGCGCCAACGACGCCTGCCGCCCCACGGTGGAGCAGATGACCCCCGTGGCGGACTTCCGTGCCGACTTCCGCGAAGGGCTGCGAACGCTGCGCAGCGAGACGCCCAAGACGCAGGTGTACGTCTCCAGCGTCCCCAACCTCAAGCGGCTGTGGCGGGAGGGCAGGAAGAACCCGATAGGGCAGCGGGTGTGGGGGCTCGGCATCTGCCAGTCGATGCTCAAGGACCCGCAGTCGATGGCCACGGCCGACCAGGAGCGGCGGCAGCAGGTCTACGACCGGGTGGTGGCCTACAACTCCGTGCTCAAGCAGGAGTGCGCCAAGGACCTGCGCTGCCGCTACGACAACGGGGCGGTCTTCAACTACCGGTTCACGGGGGCCGAGCTGAGCAACTGGGACTGGTTCCACCCCAGCAAGGAGGGCCAGCGCAGCCTCGCCGAGCTGGCGTACGGGCAGATCACCGCGCGACGCTCCGCCAGGTAGCCGCCGGGCAGCACCGCGCGGTCAGCACCATCGGGGACGCCGGCCCGGGGCCGGGCCGCGGAGCACCGCCCACGCTGCGGCGCTCGCGGCCCGGAAACGGGAGCCGGATCAGGCGACGTGCAGCGCGACCTCGATGTTGCCGCGCGTGGCGTTGGAGTACGGGCAGACCTGGTGGGCCTTCTCCAGCAGATCCTTCGCCGTGGCCTCGTCCACATTGGGGATCGTGGCCCGCAGGGCGACGGTGAGGCCGAAGCCACCCTCCGGCGTGTTGCCTATGCCGACCTCGGCGGTCACGGTCGAGCCGGATATGTCGGCACCCTCCTTGCGGGCGACGACGCCGAGCGCACCCTGGAAGCAGGCGCTGTACCCCGCGGCGAAGAGCTGCTCGGGGTCGGTGCCCGCGCCGCTGCCGCCCATCGCCTCGGGCGGGTTGACGACGACGTCGAGCTGGCCGTCGTCGCTGGCCACGCGGCCGTCACGGCCGTTCTCGGCGGTGGCGACGGCGGTGTACTTGACGTCGATCGGCTGTATTGCCATGGATGTCCTCCTGTTGATGGCACGACCGGGGGAACTCGCGCCCAGGTTCCCGCCGGTGCGGGCACCAGCGTAGGCGCTCGGTGCGCGGGCGGAGCAGGGAGCCCGGCCGGGAGCCCCGTCCGGCCAGGGCTCAGGCATCCAGGGTGACGATCATCTTCCCGACGTTCTCGCCGCGCAGCAGGCCCAGGAAGGCGTCCAGGGCGTTGTCGATGCCCTCGGCCACAGTCTCCCGGTACTTCAGCTCCCCGGAGCGCACCCAGGGGGCGACCTCCTCGACGAACTTGGGCTGGAGGTCGTAGTGGTCCATCACCAGGAGCCCCTCCATACGGAAGCGCTTTGCGATGATCTGTGCGAGATTGCGCGGGGCCGGGGTGGGCTCGGTGGCGTTGTACTGCGAGATCATTCCACACACCGCGATCCGGCCGTGCACGTTCATGGCGGCGATGGCGGCCTCGAGATGGTCACCGCCGACGTTGTCGAAGTAGACGTCGATGCCGCCCGGTGCCGCCTCCTTGAGCTGTTCGGCGACGGGGCCGTTCTTGTAGTTGAAGGCCGCGTCGAAGCCGTACTCGTCGGTCAGCACCTTGACCTTCTCGTCGGAGCCCGCCGAGCCGATCACCCGGGAGGCGCCCTTGAGCCGGGCGATCTGGCCGACCTCGCTGCCGACGGCGCCGGCCGCGCCGGAGACGAAGACGGCGTCACCCGGCTTGAAGTCGGCCACCCGGAGCAGACCCGCGTAGGCGGTCAGGCCCGGCATACCCAGCACACCGAGATAGGTGGAGAGCGGGGCGGCCTCGCCGTCGACCTTGGTGGCGTACTTGGCCCGCAGCGTGGCGTACTCCCGCCAGCCCAGGTCGTGCAGCACATGGTCACCGGGTGCGAAGCCGGGGTCCTCGGAGGCGAGTACGACGCCGATGGCGCCGCCGGTCATCGGCTCGTTCAGTTTGAAGGGCTCCACGTAGGACTTCGCCGCGCTCATCCGGCCACGCATGTACGGGTCCACCGACAGATGGATGTTCCGCACAAGGATCTGCCCCTCGGCCGGGGCGCGGACCGGCTCTTCCCGCAGCGCGAAACCGTCCGGTGTGGGCCAGCCCTGCGGCCGCTCGGTCAGATGCCAGGCCCGTCCGGTGGCCGGGATCTGATGCGCGGCGGAGTCGGGGGATACGGATGAGGTCACGGTGTCGCCTCCTGCAATTGCTTCAGGTACTGAAACAACCATGCTCCTGGATATTTCATGTTGTCAAGCATTGCGCTAGGCTGGTCGCATGGCAGCAGCGGAGAGTCGCACCCCGGACGCGCTCACCATCGAGGTGGCCGAGCTGATCGGCACGGTGGTCGCGCGCTATCACGAGGAGTACGAGCTGGCCGCTGCCGAGCACGCGCTGACCGGTGCGCAGGCCCGGGTCCTGGCCCTGCTGGCACGGGAACCCACCCCGATGCGGCAGCTCGCCCGCCACCTCAAGTGCGAGCCGTCGAACGTGACGGGCATAGTCGACCGTCTCGAGTCGCGCGGGCTGGTGGAGCGCAGACCCGACCCTGCCGACCGCCGGGTGAAGATCGCAGCGGCCACCGAGGAAGGGCGCGACACAGCGGCGCGGCTGCGCGGCGAGCTGGACTTCGCCGGCGAACCCCTCCAGGAGCTCACGCTCGCCGAGCGAAGGCTGCTGCGCGATCTGCTCAAGCGGATGCTGGGCGAGCCCCCGCGCTGAGCCCGGCCACCAGCAGGTCGAGACCCGCCCGGAACTCCTCGGTGCGGTCCCCCTGCGCCGAGGCTGTGGCGATCTCCACGACGCGCGGATAGCGCTCCGCCGGGAGCGTCCGGCCGCGTTCGATCACCTCCTGGGCCGAGCCGCCCGTCAGGCTGAAGGAGTCGGCCCCGGCCTCGCCCTGCGTGAAACCGATGACGAACCCGGTCACCAGCCGGAAGGCAACCAGCAGATCCCGGCCGGATCTGCCGCTTTCGGCCAGGGCCTCCAGCATCCGCTCCCCGAAGTCGAGGGTCGCCTCGTCGGTGGTCCGGCGCGCCACGATCAGCGGTACCACCTGGGGGTGGCTGCGGATGGTGGACCAGTAGGACTCCGCGAGGGCACGCACCTCCTCGCGCCAGTCCGCCGCGGGCTGCGGCGGGTAGTCGGCGTGCCGGACGACCGCCTCGATGACCAGCGACTCCAGCCCTTCACGCCCGTCCACGTAGTTGTAGAGCGTCATCGGGCCGGTACCGAGCCGTGCGGCGAGCGTGCGCATCGAGAGGCCGCCCAGCCCCTTCTCGTCGGCCAGCTCCAGCGCCGCCGAGGCGAGTTGCTCCCTGCTGAACTTCTTCGGTGCGGGCACCGGATATCCACCTTTCCGACTTTCCCGATCTGTCCGCTCGCATCATCGGCAGAGCGGGGGTTGACTACGTACGGCGTACGTGTTGCACTGAGATCCGATCACGTACACCGTACTTGATGAGGGGGCGGCGATGACCGCGGTGGATCTGTTCTCTTCCATGTTCCGGCTCGGCCCGGCAGGCGACGTCCGCGCCGAGGAGCGCCGGATGTCGCCCGACCTGGACGGCTGGACGGTGATGACGCTGCACGTCGAGAGCGACGCCGAAGCCCACCCCGAGTCGTGGGAGCAGCACAGGGACGGTGAGGAGGTGCTGTGTGTGCTGACCGGCGCGGTGCGGATCTACTTCCGCGCGGAGGACGACCCGCAGGACCCCGACGGGGAACTGGTGGCCAGACTCACCCCGGGCACGGCATTCGTCATACCCCGGGGCCGGTGGCACCGTACGACGGTCGAGGAGCCGAGCGACATCATGGCGTTCTCGCGGATAGCCGGGACGCGCATGGAGCGGCGCGCCGGCTGGTGAGCGGCAGCAGGGGCCGGCGTGGTGGCCGCTGCCCTGCGCTAGGGCGGTCCCAGCTCGCCGCGTAACCGCATCGACCGCAGCACCAGTTCCAGCTCGAAGCGGCTGTCCGGGTCGTCGATCTCGTCGCCCCACAGCTCGCGGATCTGGCGCAGCCGGTAGCGCACCGTCTGGGGGTGCACCCCCAGACGTCCGGCCACTTCCGGGGCGCCCCCGCGGGTCTCCAGCCAGGCCAGCAGAGTCTCGGCCAGCCGGCGGCGGTGGGCGGGGCCGCAGGACTCCAGCGGCGCCAGTCTGTGCCGGGTCAGCCCGGCGATCAGCTCCTCGGGCGGCAGCAGTACAAGGGCCTCGGTGTGTTCGGTGCAGTAGAGCAGGTCCCCGCCCGGCAGCAGCCCGCGCTCCATCAGCCCGACGGCGGCCTGGGCCCAGCCCAGCGACTTGGCGGCCTCAGCCAGCGGCACCGGAGGCCCCACAGCGCCGGACCAGCCGGCGATGGCGCGGCGCAGCAGCTCCGGTCTGCCGGGTGCCTCCGGTTCGGGCACCACCATGCGGGGCTGCTCGCACTCCATGTCGAGCAGCACCTCGTCCCCCACGGCGGGCGGGACGGCCGAGCGGGCGGGGCGCACCAGGACGGCGACGGCGACCGTCTGCGGCAGCCGCCAGCCGATGCGGGCGGCGCGGTCGGCGAGCAGATCGGCGCGGTCGGTGCCGCCGCGAGGAGGGTGGTCGGACAGCAGCAGATCCAGCAGTCGGCGCTGGAGGCGCAGCCGCTCACCGGCCTGCCGTGCCGCGGCCTCCGCGTAGCCGCGCACCGACTCGGCCACCAGGCCGTCGAGGTACTGGAACCCGGACTCGGCCAGCTCGTACATCGCGGGCGGCGGAATCTCCATCTGGGTGCCGATCTCGGCGAAGCGGCGCCAGGCCAGCCGGATGCCGAGCCGGTAGATGGCCTGCAGCGAGTCGAGGCTGCGCCCGTGGAGGACCTCACCGCGGCCGAACTCCTGGAAGACCTGCGGCGGCACGTGGGGGGCCTCCAGACCGGTGGCCAGGTTCTCCACGAAGTGCTCCAGCGCGCGCCGGATTCCGACGAGCGCCATCGGCTCGCCCGAGTCGTCCAGCACCAGCGGCAGGCCGGGGTACTCACGCCGGATGGCGGAGAGGATGTCCTGGGCGAGCACCGGCACCTCGGCCATGGCGCGCTCGGCGAACTGCCGTACCCGCAATGGTGGTACGTCCTGCCAGGCCGAGCGGGCGGGCGCGGACGTCACCGTCACTCACCCGGCGCGGCGGAGGACGCCGAGGGCGCGGCCCCGTCCCGGTCGCCCGGGGAGGGGGCGGGGCTCTTCGACGGGCTCGCGGACTCGCTCGGTGAAGCCGACGGCGGCACCGACTCGCCGAGTCCGGGGACCTCGTCCGGCGACGAATGGAAGTGCACCAGCGGCAC
This sequence comes from Streptomyces spirodelae, assembly GCF_017676385.1. Taxonomy (GTDB): domain Bacteria; phylum Actinomycetota; class Actinomycetes; order Streptomycetales; family Streptomycetaceae; genus Streptomyces; species Streptomyces spirodelae. The sequence goes on along the minus strand of NZ_JAFFZN010000002.1, from coordinate 179,834 downwards.
GTTGGGCTGCTCGGGTGTGGCGTCGAGCGCGGCGACGATGCCGAAGCCCGTACCGACGGCGAGACCGGCGGCGGCCACGCAGACGAGCGTGGCGGCGAGGAGTCTGTGCATGGCGGAGGCGAACCTCTCTTCGTGGGTGCCGTGGTGGCCGTTACCCGCCGCGCCAAGGCGCGACTGTCCGGTGTGACGGCCCCGCCCCAGGAGCCAACCCCTTGTGAGTTGCCGAGTGTCGATGGGCATTGACTCCGTGTCAAGCGACGGCCTACGGTTTCCGGCCCATACGGACCGTCCAGACGAACCGACCGTTCCCTTCACGTGGTTGGGCGGCCCGTCATCGAACGTGCACTTCCCCGTCGTAGCGCCGCACCTGCCGCAGGACCGACCTGTGTGCGGGCCAAGACCACCCTCGGAGTGCCCCGTCATGCGCCGTTCCGCATCGCCTCTCGGCCTGGTCCTGCTGGGCCTGGGCGTCTTCCTGCTCGTGCTCTCTCCCATGCTCGCCTGGTACGTCGAACCACGCGCCAAGCGCACTCCCACGGATGTGAACATCACCTCTGTCTTCACCGGCACCGGCACCTATTTCGACCAGCAGGAACTCAAGCCCAGGAGCGGCCAGAAGCTGACCGTGACCCGCCGCGTGCTGGGGGATGTCGCGGCCAGTGAGAAGAGCGGGCGAGCGGTGTGGAACGTCTCGCAGACCATCGACAATCCCAGGACCCGGAAGCTGGACGACCCGCGCAAGTCGTTCCAGTGGACGACCGAGCGCCTGGTGACCGACCGCAAGAGCAACCGGCCGGTCGACTGCTGCCGTGCCAAGCCGAAGAACATCGCCGGAGAGGCGTATCTGAAGTGGCCCTTCGACGTGGAGAAGCGCGACTACGCCTGGTGGGACAGCAGCCTGGGGGCGACGGTTCCGCTGCGCTACAAGGGCGAGGCGAAGGTGCAGGGCTACCAGGGGCTGCGGTTCTCCGGCACGGTGGAGCCCACCCGGGCCGGCACCCGGCAGGTTCCCGGCGTTCTGGTGGACCGTCCCGACAGCGGCCAGGTGAACGCCGAGGAGTGGTACTCGAACTCGGGCCTGGACTTCGTCGTCGACCAGCGCACCGGCCGCATCCTCTACGCGGCCACGGGGCCGAAGCTGGTGCTGCGCGCGCCGGGCGGCAAGGCCGACAAGGTGACGCTGCTGCAGAGCGACAAGCTGGCCTTCACCGAGAAGACCCAGCGGGAGGCCATCGGCCTGGCCAAGGACGACAACTCCCGGCTGCGGCTGGTCGGCAGCGTGGCTCCCATCGGTGCGGTGACGGCCGGCGGGGTGTGCGCGGCGTTGGGGGCCGTACTGGTTGCCAGGCGACGCCCGGCCCCGTCGGCGGCAAATGGTTGAACACGCGACAGAGCGCGAAGTGATGAAGCATCAGCCTCATTCCGGAGCAAAATTGTCACTCCGGTGAGTAGCCACCCTCGAACGCAGCGGCGAACACTGAGCCATCCGACGCGCACCGCCCCGCACAGTCCGCGCGCACGGCCCCCGCAAGACCTTCCCACCCCTTGCGAGTCACCTCCCTGCCGCAGCACCCCTACCGCAACACCCCTACCGCAGCTCCCCCCTTACCGCAGCACACCCCTACCGCACCTCCCCACCGCATCCTGAGACGAGTTGGAGCACCGATGCCCCAGCACGTACAACCCTCCCTGGTCCCCCCACACGACCGGCACGCAGCGCTCGCGCCCGCGCCCGCCACCGGGCGGGGCTCCACCCCGCGCAGGCAGCGTCCGGCCGACCCAGGGTCCCCGTCCCCCCGCCGCATCGTCTTCCTGGCGCGGCGCGATCTGGGCAATCCGGCCGCCGGCGGCTCCGAGCTGCTGATCGACCGGATAGCCGAGGGGCTCACCCACCACGGCCATCAGGTCACCCTGCTGTGCGGCGGCCCGGCCGCCTACCGCGACTACCGCGTCGTGTCGGCGGGCGGGGACGCCACCCACTTCCTGCGCGCCCGCAGCGCCTTCTCCCGGCAGGTGGGCGACTGCGACCTGCTGGTCGAGGTCTGCAACGGCATGCCCTACCTCGCGCCGCTGTGGCACCGCGGGCCGACGCTCTGTTTCGTCAACCATGTGCACACCGACCTGTGGGGCATGCGCTACCCGGCGCCCGCCGCACGGCTCGGCCGGCAGCTCGAACACTGGGCGCTGGCCCGCAACCACCGGCACAACCTCAAGGTCGCCGTCTCCGGGTCGACCGCGCGGGCGCTGGCCGAGATCGGCGTGCCCGAGCAGGAGATCCGTATCGTCCCCAACGGTGTCGAGGAACCCGGCCCGCCGCACCCCAAGGCGCCCGAGCCGCTGTTCCTGGCGATGGGGCGGCTGGTCGAGTACAAGCGGGTCGATCTGCTGCTGCGGCTGTGGGAGCGGGTCAGGCCGGTCACCGGCGGCCGGCTGGTCATCGTCGGCGACGGCCCCGAGCGATCCGCGCTGGAGGCCATGGCCGGGCCGGACGTCACCTTCACCGGGCACATCGGCGAGGGCGAGAAGCACCGGCTGCTGTGCCGCTCCTGGCTCCTGCTGCACCCCTCGCTGGTGGAGGGCTGGGGACTGGTCGTCACGGAGGCCGCCGCGCGCGGCACTCCGGCGATCGGTTTCGACATCCCCGGACTGCGCGACTCCGTGGAAGACGGGGTGACCGGGCTGCTGGCGCGCGGTGAGAGCTCCTTCGCCGCGCACTGGTGCGCTCTCGCGTTGTCGGCCGAACGCCGGCTGGCGCTGGGCCACGCGGCAGAGCACAGAGCCGCCCAGTACCGCTGGGCACACACGGTGCGCAGCTTCCGGGCCGTCGCTGCAGAGGCGTACGCCCGCGCCGCAGACACTCCGGCAGCAGCCGGCCGCACCGACCCGGGCGCCGGGCAGCACTCCGGTCCCGGAAGCCCGCACGGCGCCCCGCGTCACGTCCCCCTGGGGCGGTGACAGGGCAGTGCGGGATCCCTCCATCAGACGATCCGTCGCGCTCTTCCGTGCCTTCCTGCGCGAGCAGTCCGACCCGGAGCACTGCTACGGCCTGCTCGCGCGGGACGCGGCCGGGCAGGTGGAGCGCTACATCCCGGTGGAGGGCCGCACTGTCGTGGACATCGGCGGCGGCAGCGGGCACTTCACCGAGGAGTTCCGCCGTCGGGGAGCGCACTGCTATCTGTTCGAGCCGGATGCAACGGAACTGCACGCGGGCGGGCGCAGACCGCGGGGCGCGGTGCTGGCAGACGGCTATCTGCTGCCGCTGGCCGACGGGGTGGCGGATGTGTGCTTCGCCTCCAACGTCCTCGAACACGTGGCGGACCCGCAAACGTTCCTGTCCGAGATGGTGCGGGTGACCCGCCCGGACGGGCTGATCTATGTGTCGTTCACCAACTGGCTCTCCCCCTGGGGCGGCCACGAGACGGCTCCCTGGCACTACTTGGGCGCCGACCGTGCCAGCGCGCGCTACCGGCGGCGTACCGGACGCGCTCCCAAGCACACCCTGGGCGTGAATCTGTTCGCCGTGCACATCGGCCCCACCCTGCGGCATGTGCGTGCCCGGGACGACGTCCAGCTCGTCGCAGCGCGCTCCCGCTACTGGCCGTTCCTCGCGGGCGCCGTCACCCGGGTGCCCGGACTGCGCGAGTTCGCCACCTGGAACCTCCTCCTCATCCTCCGGCGGTGTCCCTCATGACCACGACTGTCCAGGCGCCACCTCAGACCCCGGCCCCGCCCCCCGGGCCCGCTCCCGCACCGGAGCGGCCCAGGAGCCGGCGCTGGCTGTTCGGTTTCTGGGCGGTCGTCCTGGTCGCCTTCCTGGCCAAGTCGCCGGGGAAGATGACGTTCGAGACGAAGCTGGGCGTGGCGACCGACCCCTGGCAGTTCCTGGGGGACCTCGGGCAGCTGTGGCACGACCGGGGCGGGTTCGGCGGGATCGCCGACCAGTACGCCGGCTATCTCTTCCCCGCACTGCCGTACTACGGGCTGACCGACCTGCTCCAGATACCCACCTGGCTGGCCGAACGGTTGTGGATGTCGCTGATCGTCTCGGCGGCGTTCTGGGGCGCGCTGCGGCTGGCCGAACGGCTCGGCGTCGGCACCGGCCCCACCCGGCTGACGGCCGCCGCGGTCTACGCCCTGTGGCCCACCTACACCATCGTGATCGGTTCCACCTCGGCCGCGGCGCTGCCGGGCGCCGTACTGCCATGGGTGCTGCTGCCGCTGACCTCCGCCCTGCTGGCTCCCCGGGTGGCGGCTGCCCGCTCGGCGCTGGCGATCCCCTTCATGGGCGGCGTCAACGCGGCCTCCACGCTGGCGGCTCTGCTGCCGGCGCTGCTGTACGTCGCCACTCGCACCGGACGCACCCGCCGCACCCTGCTGGCCTGGTGGCTCCCCGGCGTCGTCCTGGCCACCATCTGGTGGTGGGTGCCGCTGCTGCTGCTCGGCACGTACGGCGAGGACTTCATGCCGTACGTGGAGAACGCCGAGACGACCACGAGCACCATGTCGGCCACCGAGATGCTGCGCGGCAGTGGCAACTGGACCGCCTATCTGCACTTCGGCGAACCCTGGCTGCCCGCCGGGTGGTCGGTCGCGGCGGGCCCGCTCGCCATCCTGGGCGGCGCTTTCGCGGCCGCGCTGGGTCTGGCCGGGCTGGCTCGGCGCGACCTGCCGGAGCGCCGCTGGCTGCTGCTGACGACCGTGACGGTCACCGGCATCATGCTCGCCGGATACGGGGGAGCGCTGGGCGCGCCGTTCGCCGAGCAGATCCAGGGCTGGCTGGACGGCTGGCTGCGCCCCTTCCGCAACATCTACAAGTTCCAGCCGGGACTGGCCCTCGTGCTCGCCCTCGGTCTCGCGCATCTGACCGCCGTCGTTCCCGGTACCCGGGGCAGCAGAGCCGCCAGAGGCGCCGACGGCTCGGGGCCACCGGGACGCGGACTGCTGCTGTGGGTGGCGACGCTTGCCGTACTGCCGGGGCTGTGCCTGCCGTACGTCACCGGGGACGTCCTGCAGCCGGGCGCCTTCGACAAGCTGCCCAGGCACTGGCAGCAGACGGCGGACTGGCTGGAGAAGCACAGCCCGCACACCCGCGCCTACGTCACACCCGCGACCGCACACGGCGTGTACACCTGGGGCTCCCCCATCGACCAGCCGCTGGATGTGCTCGCCGAGTCCCCCTGGGCGCAGCGCGACTACGTGCCGTTCGGCACGCCGGGCAACCGCAGGGCGACCGACGCGGTGGAGCAGGCCCTGATGAGCGGCGGCGAAGTGCCCGGCCTGGCCGACTTCCTGGCCCGCGCTGGCCTCTACGACGTGGTCGTACGCAACGACCTCGATCCTGACCAGCTGGGCTATGTGCCGCCGCAGATCGTCAAGCGCACCCTGGAGGCTTCCGGCTACCGGAAGGTGAAGGCTTTCGGCCCGACGCTGACCGGGGGCCGTATCCCCGAGGGAACGCCCGTGCAGGTCGCGGGCTTCTACCCGCGCCAGCGTGCCGTGGAGATCTACCAGCCGACCGGAACGGCACGCCCGGACAGAGCGGCGCTCAAGCCGGTGTCCCGGACGGCCGAGGTCAGCGGCGGCCCGGAGGCGCTGCTGCCGCTGGCGGGCGACCCGCGGATCAAGGGCAGGCCGACCGTGCTGACCGGCGACAACCACCCCGGTCTCGGCACCCCGGCTCTCCAGGTCAAGGGCGACGGCCTGCGGCGCGCGGACACCCGCTTCGGGCTGGTCAACACCAACACCTCGTACACCTACTCCGCCACCGAGCGGAACCATCCCGACAGCGTGCAGCAGCCCGGCGAGAAACCGAAGCAGATCCTCCCGGCCGAGGGCACCCGGCACCAGACGACGTCGGTACTGCGCGGCGCCAAGTCGGTGACGGCCTCCAGCAGCGGCAACTGGCTCTTCCACCTGCCGCAGTACGAGCCGGTCGGCGCCTTCGACGGCAATCCGGACACCGCCTGGGCCGAGGGCACGGCGGGAGAGCCCGAAGGCCAGTGGATCAAGGCCGAGTTCCGCGGGAGCGTGGACATCCCACGCCGGATCGAGGTGACTCCGCTGCCCGGTGACGCCACCCGGGCAGCCCCCACCCGGGTGCGGGTGGAGACCGAGCACGGCAGCGCCTCCAGCTTCCTGCGGCCCACCGGTGAACGGCAGCAGATCAAGGCACCGCGGGGTGCGGCACGGTGGCTGAAACTGACCATCACTCAGGCACAGTCGCCGCGCGCCGGGCTGTCCGGTGCCGGGTTCTCCGAAATCAGCATCCCCGATGTGCAGGTGACGCGGCTGTTGAAGCTCCCCGCGGACGCCGAGAAGGCCGGTGCGGACAGTGAGCTGATCTCCCTGCACCGGGGCGACGATCCCGGCGGCCTCTCGCCGGTCGCCGCCGAGGTGGGGCTGCACCGGAAGTTCACCACTGCCGCGAGCTCGGACTACGACATACGGGCACGAGCACTCCCCGTGCCGGGCGGCGAGCTGGACCGGCTGCTGGACGAGGCGGCACCCGGGTCGCGCGACCGGATCACCGCGTCGGTCGACTCCACGGCCAGAACCGGCACCTCGCTCGGCGCGCGCAATCTGGTGGACGGAAACCTCTCCACCGCCTGGATCGCCGGGGACAAGCCGACCATCCGGCTCGAGTGGCCCGGGAAACGGAAGATCGACGAGATCGTCCTCGCCCCGGCCGGCGGCATCTCAGCGGCGGCCGAGGAGGTGCGGATCAGCTCGCCGGACGGCGCGACGACAGCCGCGGTCGACAAGAACGGCCAGGCCCGCTTCGAGCCGATCGAGACGGACAGGATGACGCTCACGGTCACCAGGACCAAGCAGCTCACCGTGCACAACCCCGTCGCGGACCGGAAGCTCCAGCTGCCCGTCGGGCTGAACGAGGTCTATCTGCCCGCACTGGACGACTTCCGGGTGCCCGCCCCCGACGCCGACCAGAAGTTCGAACTGCCCTGCGGCAAGGGCCCGGTACTCGCCGTGGACGGCACCTTGCACGCCACCAAGGCGGCCGGCACGGTGCGCGACCTGACGCAGCGCCGCCCCATCGATGTGGAGCTGTGCGCCGGCGAGGCCGAGGACGGCAGCCTCGAACTGGCCGCCGGAGCCCACACCGTGGAGAGCGGGGACACAGGCCCGCTGGCCATCACCGATGTGACGCTGGGCAGCGGCGAGGAGGGAGCTGTCCCGCAGGCCACCGGGGGCGGTGACGCCGCTGCGGAAGCGGGTGCCTCAGCGGAGACCGAGGACCGCAAGAGCGCCGTCCGCGACTGGGCGGGTGACGAGCGCACCGTCGAGGTGGGCGACGGTCCCGACGCCTACCTCCAGATGTACGAGAACGCCAACGACGGCTGGAGGGCCACCCTCAACGGCAAGGAGCTGCGTCCTGTGCGGATCGACGGCTGGCAGCAGGGTTTCCTGGTGCCGGCGGGTGCGACGGGCACGGTGAAACTGGAGTACCGGCCCGCCACCTGGTACCACGCCGGGTTCGTCGCGGGCGGGCTGGGAATCGCCGCCCTGTTGAGCCTCGCCTTCATCGGCGTGCGCCGTGGTACGCCGCTGGGCGGGGAGCGCCCCGATCCGGTGCCCGCACCCGGCCGGGTCCTCGGCACAGTGGTGCTCACCCTGGTGGTCGCGCTCGTCGCGGGCCCGTACGCGCTGGTGGTGCCCGCGCTGGCGGTGGCGGCGCGGCTCCGTCCCAGGGTGCTGGCGCCGGTGGCGCTGGTGGCCATGGCCGGTGCAGGGGTGCTCGCAGCGCTGGGCGCCGGATCAGCCCTCGCTGACGGGCGGGGCGCCTTCGGGCACGCGGCGCAGGCGCTGGCTCTGCTGGCACTGGCCGCCGCGCTGGTGACGCTGCCCGCCAGGGAGCCGGAGCCCGCCCTCGTCTCCGAGCGGGGCCCCGGGGCCTCCGAGCAGGGCCCAGGAGCCGCCCAACCGCCCTCAGGAACCGCTGAGCCGCCCCCTGGAGCCCCGGAGACGCAGCCGTTGGCCCCCGAGGCCGGGCCGCCGCCCCCGGCCGCGCCACCCGCGCCCTACGCCCCGCCGCACGGCGGTGGCGGGCAGCACGGCGGGCAGCAGCAGCCGTACGACCCGGAAGCCGCGACGGCGCAGTTGCCGCCCGTGCCATCCGCCGCGTACGGCGAGCACTCCACGGCCCTTCCGGAATCCCCCGCCCCGCCCGACGATCCGCGGCCCGACCCGCGGCAGGCCCGCCGGCACGATCCGGACGAGGGGGAGGGAGCCGCCCCATGACACCACCGCACAAGGGCATGGGCACCACAGGCGCGTCGGTACCAGCCGTCGTCTCGGGCGGGGCGGCGCCGAAGGCGTCAGCGGCGGGCGCGCCCGGTGGGGGCAGGTCCCGCGCAGAGCAGCGCATTGCGTTCCCCACCGTCGACGAGATCACCCGGCACTGTCTGGACGACGACGAGCCGGAAACGGTGCATGTGGAGATCCATCTGCCCGGACTGCCCGATCCTGACCGGCTGCGTGCCGCGTTCGCCGAGGCGATGCGGCGGCACCCGCGCATCCTGCTGCGGCAGGCGCCCACCCGCTGGTGGGCACCCAGGTACGAATGGGTGCTGACCGAACGTCCCGACCGGGACCCGGTCTCCTTCCCCGGCGGCACCCTGGAGGAGGCGCGCTGCCGGGCGCTGGCCCAGTGCCCGTCGCTGAATGCCTCACCGCCGTTCCGCGCCGAGGTGATCGAGCAGCACGGGGGCGGGTGCGTGCTGCTGGTGACGATCAACCACACGGCGCTCGACGGCCCGGCGTGCCTGCGGGTGGTGGCGACAGCGGCCGAACTGTACGGCGGCGCCGACAACTCGCCCGCGCCACCGCCCGTACGGACCGCCCCCGCCCAGCAAGGCGGCGCGGACGGGCAGCCTTCGCCGGGCGGGCGCTTGTGGACGCGTCCCGCCCGCGTGGCGGCGGACAGCCGGCATCCGGCAGCGCCCGGCAACGGCATGCTGATCGCCGAACTGCCGGTGCCCGCGCGGCCACCCCGCACCCCGGGCGAGCCGGCTCCCTACACCGTCAACGACCAGCTGTTGGTGGCCACCTGGCTGATGGTGGCCCGCTGGAACAGCGCCCATGAGCGTCCCGTACGTCCGGTGCGGGTCACCATGCCGGTCGACGACCGGCCCCGCACCCCGGAGATGCCGATCGGCAACGGCACCCGGCTGGTGGAGGTCACCTTCGGGGCACAGGAGCGTGAACTGCACCGGGTGCTGACGGGCCCCGGCACACCCGACCGGGAGGCTGTCGAGCGGCTGCTGCGGGCGACCGCGGCGCGGACCCGCGCGTTGAAGTCCGTACGCCGTCCCCAACTCGGTTTCAGCGGCGATCTGCTGACCACCCCGCTGCTGCCCGTGGGACTGCGCGCGGCAGGCATCCGTACGCTGCGCAGGGCTGCGGGTCCATGGGCCTCCACCACTCTGCTGTCCAACATCGGCCGCATCCCCTACCCGCTGGACTTCGGTGACGCGGGACGCGCTCGCGCTGTGTGGTTCTCGGCGCCGGCCAAGGTGCCGCGCGGACTGTCGGTGACGACCGTCTCGACAGGCGGACGGCTCCAGTTGGCGCTGCGCTGGTCGCACGCCCGGCTGGACGACAGCGCGGGAGAGCGCCTCGGCACACTGTTCGCCGAGGCGCTGGCCGCCACCTCCCACCCGCCCGGCGAGGCCCCGAGCGAGACGGCGGGACCGGACGAGGAGCCCGCGCCGTGAGCGGCGGCACCAGCAGCCTCCGGCAGCTCTACGAGGACCCCGCGACGCCGGTCGCCTCCGGAGGGGACCGTGCGCGCCGCCAGGCGGCGATCCTGGCGCGCGCTCTGGGCACCACCCCCTCCACGGTCCTGGACATCGGCTGCGGTGACGGCAGCGCGGCGGCCACCGCCGCCCGTTCGCTGCCGGGGCACCGCCTCGTGGGCGTCGACTGGTCACAGGACGCGCTGCGCCGCGCCTCGTCCCGTCTGACGGCCGTACGGGGCGAACTGTCGGCGCCCGGCCTGCCCTTCGCGACCGGCTCGGCCGACGCGGCGCTCTTCTCCGAGGTGATCGAGCACCTGGTGGACCCGGACGCCGCGCTGGACGAGCTGCACCGGGTGCTGCGCCCGGGCGGACATCTGCTGCTGTCCACCCCGAACCTCGCCGCCTGGTACAACCGGGCACTGCTGTTGCTGGGCACCCAGCCGGTCTTCTCCGAGGTGTCGCTGCGCGGCATCCACGGCCGCCCCGGCTCGCAAGTGGTCGGCCACCTGCGGCTGTTCACCGCGCGTGCGCTGCGCTCGATGCTGCCTGCGGCCGGTTTCCGCGTCGTACGGATCACCGGGGCGCCGTACCACGACGTGCCACGTCCGCTGCGCGGCCTGGACCGCGCCGCCTGCCATGTTCCGTCCCTGGCCTCCATCCTGCTGGTGCACGCGCGGGCGGTCCCACGGCGCGACGGGCCGCGGGGCTCGGGGGCACCACGCCGGGAGCCGCCCGGGGAGGAGGGCGTCTGATGCTCTGGGGCGTCGCGGCGGCGCTGTTGGCCAATCTGCTCTTCAGCGCGGGCTTCGTCATCGAGAAGCGGGCGCTGGGCTCGCTGCCGCCGCTCTCCGCCGGACACCCCGCCAGGCTCGTGCTGCACCTGCTGCGCAGTCCGCTGTGGATGGCGGGTGCCGCCTCGCTGCTGCTGGGTTTCGCGGCGCAGCTCGCCGTCTACCGCACGCTTCCCCTGGTGGCCGCCCAGGGACTCTTCGTCACCGGCCTGGTGATGCTCCTGCTGCTGTCCGCGCTCTTCCTCGGGGAGCGGTCAGGCGGGCGCGAACGGCGGGGGATGGTGGCCATTCTGGCCGCACTGCTGATGATCGTTCTCTCACTGCACGACAGCTCCGAGACGATCAGCAAGCTGGCGCCCGCGCCGGTACTGCTCGTCATCTGCCTGCCGTCCCTGGCGCTGGGGCTGGCCCTGTTCCTGTCGGCGGAACGGCGCTCCCGGCGGCGCCACCGGCTGCCGACGGCCGGTGTGCCCTACGGAGTCGCGGTGGGCTTCCTGTACGGGGTCAGCTCGCTGGCCATCAAGGGTGTCGCCGGGCTGCTCGATCCCGACGACCCGGGCGGCACTGTGACGGCGCTGCTCACCTCGCCGTACCCGTACCTGCTGCTGTTCACCGGTTCGACGGGGCTGGTGCTCTCGCAGACGGCGCTGCAGCGGTGCCGCGCTTCCCTCGTCGTGCCGGTGTGCACCACGGTGAACTTCCTCTACGCGACAGTCAGCGGCACCGTCGCCTTCGCCGAGCCGCTGCCCGACGAGCCGCTGCGGCTCGCCCTGCGGCTGGGCGGCGCGGCGCTGGCCGTCTGCGTCCTGATCCTGCTGCCCCGCCACGAGACAGGCACCGCGACGGGCGCTCCACAGTCGCCCGGTACGGAGCCGGCACCCGGGCCCGTACCGAAGGCTCTCCCTCCCGCCGGGCGTCCGCTGTCGGCGACGCTGCCGCCCGCGCACCCCGAAGACGCACCCGAAAGGCAGTGACCATGCCCCCCTTCTGTGCCGACGACCCCCTGCTGAAGATCCTCGCCTGCCCGCTGGACAAGGGGCCGCTCACCCTGCTCCAGCCCGAGGAGGCCCTCTACAACCCGCGCCTGCGCCGCCGCTATCCCATCGTGGACGGGATTCCCCAACTGCTCCCCTCCTCCGGCGAGCAGGTCGGCGACGAGGAGCACCGGCGGCTGCTGAAACGGCTCTCCGAGCCGGAGGCACCCTCCTCATGACGCTCGCCTCCCGGATCGGCCCGCACCTGCCCGCACGCCTGCTGACGGCCGCGACCGACCTGCTGTACCCGCGCTTCGAGCCGGAACTGGGACGGCTGGCCGACTTCTGCCCGCGCGGCGGCACAGCTGTCGACGTAGGCGGCTGGTACGGCCCGTGGACACGGCGGCTGGCCCGGCGCGCCGACCGCGTCGTCACCCTGGAGCCCGTCCCCCATCTGGCGCGCCGGCTGCGGGCCACGGCGCCGCCGCGCACCGAGGTCCTCCAGGCGGCGGCCAGCGACCACTCGGGGACGGCCACACTGTGGCTGCCGCCGGACGGACGCGGCGACCGTGGTGTCTCCTCCCTGGTACGTCGGGAGGTGCACCAGGCGGCCCTCGACGTGCCCTGCCTGCCGCTGGACGAACTCGCCCTGACCGAGGTCACCCTGCTGAAGATCGATGTGGACGGGAGCGAGCTGGCCGTACTGCACGGCGCGGAGGCCACTGTCGTGCGCGAGCGGCCCGCTCTCTTCATCGAGCTGGAGTCGCGCATCCAGCCGCTGGCACCGGTGCTTACTGTGCTGTCGTCCCACGGGTACACGGGCTGGGTGCTGCCCGGTCGCACCTGGGTGCCGCTGGCCGACTTCGATCTGGCCGCACACCAGCGGCGCACCGCGCATGTCGCCGAGCACGGACTGCTGCGCCGCTCGCTGGCACCGCACCGGCGGTATGTGAACTCGGTGCTGTTCCTTCCGGCTGGGCGCAGACCGGGCCACCAGGGCTAGGCAGGACGCGCACCGTCAGGGGCGCGGGGAACTGCCCGACAAGCCGCAACGGGCCCGCAGACCGCGCACCTCGGGCAGGGGCAGTTTCAGGCCGTCTTACGCGGCCGCGTGGACTTCTTCGCGGCTGTCTTCTTCTTGGCCGCCGCCTTCTTCGGGGCAGCAGCCTTGGAGCCCGTCTTCTTGGCGGCCTGCTTGGACGCGCCCTGCTTGGCGGCGGTCTTCTTGGCGGCGGCCTGCTTGGATGCGGCCTTCTTGGAGGCAGCGGTCTTCTTGGCTGGTGCCTTCTTCGCAGGCTGCCGGTCCGACAGCTCGTGCACCGTCGCCTCGCCCTCCTGGCGGCCGCTTCTGGCCTCCTGGACGCTGCGCTCCAGCACGGACATCAGGTCCACCAGCTTGCCGCCGCCCGCCTCGGCCCTGCGGCGCAGTTCCTCCCCGGGCGGCTCGGCGCCCTCCACCTTGGCCCTCACGAGCTCTTCCAGCGCCTCGCGGTACTCGTCCCGCAGGTCGCTCCAGTCCAGTTCGCCGAGCGTCTCCATCAGGGTGTCGGCCAGATCGAGCTCTGCGTCCCGCACCTCCACCTGTCCCTCGGGCGCCACTCCGCCGACCGCGCGGATCTCGTCGGGCCACAGCATGGTGTGCAGCGCCAGCGCGTCCTCGTACACGCGCAGCATCCCCAGGCTCTCCCGGGCGCGCAGCGCCAGCTTGGCGACGGCTACCTTGCCGGATCTTCGCAGCGCCTCGCGCAGCAGCACATACGGCTTGTCGGCGCGCTTGCCGTCGGCGGCCAGATAGTAGGAGCGGTCGAGCTGGATGGGGTCGATCTCCTCGGCAGGTACGAAACCGAGGATCTCCACCGTCTTGGCGGTGGGGAGCGGAAGCGCTGCCAAGTCGTCGTCGGTCAGCAGCACCGTGCGGCCCTCTTCGGTCTCGAAGCCGCGGCCGATCTCCTCGCGCGGCACCTCCTCCTCGTCCAGCTCGCACACCTTGCGGTAGCGGATACGGCCCCCGTCTGCCGTGTGCACCTGGTGGAAGGAGACGCTGTGGTTCTCGGTGGCGGACACCACCTTGATCGGGATCGAGACCAGCCCGAAGGAAATGGTCCCTTTCCAGATTGAACGCATACTTTGTCCCTTCTATGGGACTCTCAGGGTATGCCGCACACGGAGATCGGGGGCCACCGTCTGGCCCTCAGCAACCTCGACAAGGTGCTCTATCCGGCGACGGGTTTCACCAAGGGCGAGGCGATCCACTACTACGCCTCGATCGCCCCTGTCCTCCTCCCCCACCTCGACGGACGCCCCCTCTCCTTCCTGCGCTATCCGGACGGCGTCGAGGGCGAGAAGTTCTTCACCAAGCACGTTCCGCCGGGCACCCCCGACTGGGTGACGCGGCGCAAGATCACCGTCGTCAGCAGGGAGCCGCTGCACCAGGTGCTCATCCAGGACGAGGCGACCCTGGTGTGGGCGGCGAACCTGGCGGCGCTGGAACTGCACACCCCGCAGTGGCAGTCGGACCACCAGGCCGAGGCGGACCGTCTGGTCTTCGACCTCGACCCGGGCGAGGGCGCCGACATCCTGGACTGCCGCCGGATCGCCGACTGGCTGCGCGAGCGCACCGGCGCCGACGGCCTCACCCTGCTGCCCAAGACCTCCGGGTCCAAGGGACTGCACCTGATCGCCGCCATCGAGCGCACCCCCTCCGACCAGGTCTCGGCATACGCGAAGAAGCTCGCCCAGGAGGCCGAGGCCGAGCTGCCCGAGCACGCGGTCAGCAAGATGGCCAAGAACCTGCGCCCGGGGAAGGTCTTCGTGGACTGGTCGCAGAACAACCAGGCGAAGACGACGGCAGCCCCCTACACCTTGCGCGCAAAGGAGCGCCCCACCGTCTCCACGCCGCTCACCTGGGAGGAGCTGGCCGCCGCCAGGAAGCCGCAGGACCTGGTCTTCGTCAGCTCCGACCTGCCGCCGCGGATCGACGAGTGCGGCGACCTGCTGGCCCTTCTGCTGGAGGGCGGCGGGGACGGGAGCGGCCGGGGCCGCATCCCCGGGTGACCGCCCGCCACACCCCGGCCGCCCGTCACGCCCCGGCCGCCCGCCGGCTCGTCGGCCTCAGCGGCCGCTCCTTCGCATCAGCCGAGACCCACCGCCTCAGTGGGCCTCGGCTCAGTGGGCCTCGGCGCCCCAGTCGCTGCCCGCACGGGCACGGTGGTCACGGACCGTACGAACCCGGTCGCTCACCGGCGAAGGGAGCCGGTCCTGAACGGCGTCGGCCGCCTTGGTGGCCGCCTGCCTCCCGCTGAGCGCCGCGGCCTCCCCGGCATTGCGTACCGCCGGGTTCTCCGCGATCCTGCGCACGCCCTTCATGATCTGCTCGTAGCGCTCGCGTCCCGCGCGGGCGCCGAGCACATAGCCGACGGCCAGTCCGGACACGAACGTGAGCCGGTAGCGCATAGCTTGCCCCTTCTCTCGGCTGGTGGTCCTGCTGCCGGTGCCCCGGCGGCAGCTACCGCCGTCGGGACCCTTGAGGGGTACCGCGTACGGGCGACAGCAATACCGATTTCGGAGCACCCCCTGGCATGCGCTAATGTATTCCTCACCGCAAGGGAGCGCCCCGGGGTTCCGGAGTGCGACCGACGAGACGGTCCCGTGTAGCTCAATCGGCAGAGCAGCCGGCTGTTAACCGGCAGGTTACTGGTTCGAGTCCAGTCGCGGGAGCAGCACCCGAAAGGGCCCCTTTCACAGGGGCCCTTTTTCGATGCCACCACTCACTCCTCCGGAGCTCCAGGGGGACGTTCTTCCGTTGTCCAGGGGAAGTTGGCCCCGACCGGGAACCGATCACCCCTGGTTCGCGGTCCTCACCTGCGTAGATCTCCCCCGGCGCGGGCGGCAGATCCTATGAACGGTTATGCTGCGGCAGACGGCGCGCACAGATGTGCGCGGTGCGCCGTTACGGGGCGGTAGCTCAGCCGGTTAGAGCAGCGGACTCATAATCCGTCGGCCGTGGGTTCGAGTCCCACCCGCCCCACTTCAGCACGACCCAGCAGAAACGTTCCACGCTGGACCTTGGGCGGGGCGCTCCGGACAACCGGGCGCCCCGTCCCGCTTTTCGGCGACAGACCGGCCGGACGCCGCCCCCTCACCGGTAACCCGTTCGGGACGCGAGCCGACCAGCCGCCCGCAAGCCGCCCCGCGCTCGCTGCGAGCGCCGCGCGAGCCACACGGAACGGCGCCGCAGCGGCCCCGCGCGCCCCTCCCCGGAGCCCCCAGCCGGCATGCGCAAGCGCTCGCGGGCCCCGACGCCTCTTCGGCGCCCCAACCGCATCCCCACCGACACCGGGGCGTCGCCATGCGGCACCGTCCGCCTCTCACAGCACACGTCAATGAAGGTTGACACGGCCCACCCTGTCATCTTAAGTTGACACCATGGCAGGAACGGAAGCGCACGAAGCCGATGAAGCGGTGCACACCGCACAGGCGGCCGTGCACCGCGACCCAGCGGTCGGACTGCGGGCTGTCGCCGCGCTGCGGCGGCTCGCGGAGCGCCTGGAGGCACTGCAGGTCGCGAGCGCGCGCCACCAGGGGTGGTCCTGGGACGAGATCGGCGCGGCCCTGGGTGTCAGCAGGCAGGCCGTCCACAAGAAGCACGCCAACCGGACAGAGAAGCGAACAGAGAACCGGACAGAGAAGCGAACAGGGAGGTAGGGCCGATGTTCGAACGGTTCAGCAAGGAGGCGCGGGACGTGGTGATCCGCGCCCAGGGTGAGGCCGGCTCGCTCGGGCACGACCGGATCGGCAGCGAGCACCTGCTGCTCGCCGCGCTGCACCATTCCGAGCAGCCAGGCGCGGCGACGCTCCTGCGGCTCGGCGTCACAGCGGCGTCGTGCCGGGCCGCGGTCGCGGGAGTGGTCACCGGGGCACACGAGGATCTCGGTCCGCACGACGCGGAAGCGCTGCGGGCATTGGGCATCGACCTGGAGGAGGTCCGCAGGCGGGCGGAGGAGTCCTTCGGCGAGGGCGCGCTGGAGAGCACGCCGGACCCCGGCCACACGGAGCGGCGACGCGGCAAGGACACCACCGCACTCATCCGGCACGTTCCGTTCGCCGCACGGGGGAAGACGGTTTTGAAGCAGGCGCTGCGCGAGGCGCTGGCGCGCAAGGACCGGCGCATCGGCGTGGCACACGTGGTGCTCGGCGTGCTCCGCGCCGAGGACAACATCTCCTGCGCCGTCTTCTCCCGGCTCGGCATCGAGCCGGAAGCGGTGCGCGCGCTGGTACTGGACGACCTGCGGGCGGCCGCTTGAGCCCGCTCCTGAGCCCGGAGACGCCCGCGTTGATGCGGCGTCAACTCACGGCGAAGGGAAGCGCGGTGGCGTACAACCCCTTGAGGGGGCGACGTGTCGTACTGGGTATCCCGCGCATCAGACCCATAGCTCGGATGCCCCGGATATCCCTGATGCGACCGTTCTTCGCCAAAGAGGGGGAAAAATCACTATGCGTTCCACACGCTTCTCCAAGGGCGCACTGGCCGCCGCGACCTCGGCGCTGGTGCTCCTGCCCGCCGGTGCGGCGTACGCCGGCAGCGGCCCGGCCACCCCGCCGTCCCACCCGCAGAAGCTGACCCGCTCCACCGCCCCCTCCCCCGACGGGAACCCGGCGAGCAAGCTGGCGCAGGCGGCGGGCGTGTGCGACGACGCCGTGCCGATCGGCACCCGTGGGCTGATCAAGCGCGGGTCGGAGACGATTGCCTCGGTCAAGCAGTTCTATTCGAAGAAGTGCAACGAGAACTACGGCTATGTGTGGGTGTGGGAGAGCTTCCGCAAGACCGCGGCTCCCTACGACATCACCGTCGGCGTCTACAGCTACAGCGACGACTCGGTGCATGCCGCCAAGGCATGGAAGGCCACCAAGCAGCAGGAGTTCTGGACGGACGGCGCGAACACGGTCGACCACTGCACCTCCGGTGTGGGCAGCCTGCGCCCGGCGGGCGCGCCGCACCCCTTCCAGGCGTACTCCGAGAAGCGCTGCTGACCGAAGCGCCTGCTCCCGTCCCAGGGCCCCGCGTCACCTCGGTGACTCGGGGCCCTTCCTCGTCCTGTGGCGGGGCTCCACAGCGCGCCGGCCCCGCGGCTCCCGCCCTGCACAAGAGCCCGTCCCGCCCGCCGTCCCGGTGCTGTACGACCCGCCGTTGCGCGCGAATACCCGCCATGGGGGCCGAAGCCTCTTACTGTGAGCGCGACCGGTCTGACCGATATGACCGGATTCCAACCTTCTTCCGATAGGAGGAGATCTATGCGCAACTTCTCTCCCGCCAAGGGCCTCGTCGCCACGGCCGCCTGCGCCATGATGCTGGTGCCCGCCGGAGCGGCCCAGGCCGGCGGCGGTGCCCCCGCGCCCGCTCCGGCCTCGTCGACAGCCGGCGAGGTGACGGCCGGCAACACCTCTCCCGAGGCGGAGACGGCGAGCCCGATGACGCGTGCGGCGCACGTGTGCAAGGACGCGTACCAGATCGGCTCGACGGGCTACATCAAGCGCAAGGGCTACACCATCGGCTCGGTCAAGCAGTTCTACTCGCCCCGCTGCCACCGCAACTACGGCTACCTGTACGTGTGGAAGGGCTTCCGCAAGCACCACCGGCACTACACCACGACCGTCGGTGTCTACGACTTCAACGTCAAGAAGCTGCTGGGGCTCCGCATCTTCCGCAACACCTCGGCTTCCTCGTTCTGGTCCTACCCCACCAACACCGTCCGCCACTGCACCGCAGCGCGCGGCTCCATCACGGTGCCCGGGGAGCAGAAGCACTACGCCTACTCCTCCAAGCGCTGCTGAGCGGTGGTGCACCCGCTGAGCTGACAGCATCCGACACCGTCCGGCGTGTGCCTCCGCCGGGCGGCGTCGAAGACGAGGGCGACCTGGCCGCGCTCCGGAAGGCCGCGGCCGGGTCCTCGCGCGAAGTGGCCACGAGGGGGCCACGAGGGGGCCCGCGACGGGAACACGCACGCCGGGCTCTCACGCACGCCGGCCTCCCCGCACGACACCCGGGTGCACGAGACCGGCCACGCGCCGGGAAGCGGCCGGGAGCCGGGAAGCGGCCGGGAAGGGGTACCGGGCCCGGTACGGGCGGCTATGAGGCATCATTCCCGCCATGGGGATAGTCGCCGGACTGGACAGTTCAGCCGAGTACACAAGCATCGTCGTCTGCGACGCGGAGACGGGCGCGGTCGTCAGGCACGGCCACGCCGAGCATCCAGGTGAGCGCGACGACCCGCAGTCGTGGCTGCTCTCGCTCGGTACGGCGGCAGGCGCAGGGCAGCTCGCCGAGGTGCAGGCGATCGGTGTTTCCGCGCAGCAGCAGGGCCTCGTCGCACTGGACGGCGGAGGGAACCCGGTCGGGCCCGCACTGCTGGGCAACGATCAGCGGATGCAGACGGCGGCGGCCGATCTGGTGGACGCGTTCGGCGGGCGCGCCGCGTGGGCGCAGGCCGTGGGCACCGTGCCGCAGGCCGCGCACCCGGTCTCCAAGCTGCACTGGCTGGCCCGCGAGCAGCCGGAGGCCGCGCGGCAGGTGACCGAGATCCTGCAGCCGCACGACTGGCTGGTCTGGCAGCTGCTGGGCCGTCCCGCGCGGCGGGTGACCGACCGCGGGGACGCCTCGGGCACCGGGTACTGGTCGGCGGCGACCGAGTCCTACCGTCCCGACCTGGTCGAGCTGGCGCTCGGCCACCAGGTGGGGCTCCCTGACGTGGTCGGCCCCTCCCAGCCCGCCGGGCACACCCCCGAGGGGCTGCTGATCTCCGCCGGTACGGGCCAGACGATGGCGGCCGCCTTCGGCCTGGGGCTCGGCCTCGGCGACGTGGTGATCTCGCTCGGCGCCACGGGCTCGGTGTGCGCCGTGCACCACGAGGCGCTCGTCGACCCCTCCGGCACCATCACCTCCTACGCCGACGCCACCGGGATGCACCTGCCGGTGGTGCGCACCCTCAACGCGACCCGTGTGCTGCGCGGTGCCGCGGGGATGCTCGGCACCGATCTGGAGGGCCTCTCCGAGCTCGCGCTGACCTCGACTCCCGGCTCCTCCGGACTGGTGCTGCTGCCGTATCTGGAGGGCGAGCAGACGCCGCAGCTCCCGCACACGGCGGGCTCGCTGCACGGGCTGCGGCGCGAGAGCATGAAGCCCGAGTTCCTGGCGCGGGCCGCCGTCGAGGGGATGCTGTGCGGGCTGGCGGACGCGCTGGATGTACTGCGCGGCCGTGGCGTGTCCGTACGGCGGGTCTTCCTGCTGGGCCAGGCCGCCGGGCTGGCTGCCGTGCGGGACGCGGCCCCGGCGCTGCTGGACGCGCAGATCGTGGTGCCCGAGCCCGCCGACTACGCCGCGATCGGTGCCGCGCGTCAGGCGGCGTGGGCGCTGTCCGGTTCCGGCCTCCCGCCCCAGTGGCCCACCGCGGCCTGCCAGGTCTTCGAGGCCGGGGAGCAGCGGGCCGTCGGACAGGCGGTGCGCCAGCAGTACGCGACCGTGCGCGAGGAGATGTATCCGGGAGCCCTGCCCGAGCCGTATCCGGGCACACCGGAGCCGTACCAGGGGGCGGTGGCCGGGTAGCCCGCGCCCTCTGCCAGGACTTGGCCGGGGAAGGGCCGGAAACAAGCAAAACGGGGGGCGGGAGCGAGCCGCACACTTGTACGCTCTTTCCCTTCCGTCGCCATGCCCTCGTCCGTCCGCCGCCATGCCCGCATCCGCTTCCGCCGCTCCGCCCGCGGCACCCGAGCCCGCTTCCCCCGCATCTTCCGCCGCACACCCAGCTGTCACTGACCGACCGAGGAACTCTGTGTGCTGATCCGCCTCCTACGCGCCCGGCTGCGCCAGTACCAGCGGCCGATCGCGCTTCTCGTCCTGCTGCAACTCATACAGACGAGCGCAACGCTCTATCTGCCCACCCTGAACGCGGACATCATCGACAACGGTGTCGTCCGCGGTGACACCGGCTACATACTGCGCCACGGCGGCCTGATGCTGGCCGTCTCGGTGGTGCAGGTGGTCTGCAACATCGGTGCCGTCTACCTGGGTGCGCGCACCGCGGCGGCGCTCGGCCGGGACATCCGCGCGGGCGTCTTCGACCGTGTGCAGTCCTTCTCGGCGCGCGAGGTCGGCCAGTTCGGTGCGCCTTCCCTGATCACCCGCACCACCAACGATGTGCTCCAGGTGCAGACGGTGACACTGATGGCGTTCACCCTGATGGTGACCGCGCCGATCATGTGCTTCGGTGGCATCTTCATGGCGCTCGGCCAGGATGTGCCGCTCTCCGCCGTGCTGCTGGGTGTGGTGCCGGTGCTCGGTGTCACCGTCGGACTGATCGTGCGGCGGATGCGGCCGCTGTTCCGCTCCATGCAGCAGCGGCTGGACGGCGTCAACCGCATCCTGCGCGAGCAGATCACCGGGGTCCGCGTCATCCGCGCCTTCGTCAAGGACGACTACGAGCGCCGCCGGTTCCACGAGGCCAACAGCGACCTGACCCAGGTGCAGCTGCGCACCGGGCAGTTGATGGCGCTGATGTTCCCCGTGGTGATGACGGTGGTGAACGTCTCCAGCGTGATCGTGGTCTGGTTCGGTGCGCACCGCATCAGCAGCGGCGGCATGGAGATCGGCGCGCTGACCGCGTTCCTCGCCTACCTGATGCAGATCGTGATGTCGGTGATGATGGCCACCTTCATGTTCATGATGGTGCCCCGCGCCGAGGTGTGCGCCGAGCGCATACAGGAGGTCCTGGGGACCGACACCAGTGTCGTGCCGCCCACAGCTCCGGTCACCGCGCTGCGGCGGCACGGCCATCTGGAGCTGCGCGGCGCCGGATTCGGCTACCCGGGAGCCGAGGCCCCCGTGCTGCGGGATATCGACCTGGTGGCACGCCCCGGCGAGACCACCGCCGTGATCGGTTCGACGGGCAGCGGCAAGTCGACGCTGCTGGGGCTGGTGCCCCGGCTGTTCGACGCCACCGAGGGACGGGTCCTGGTGGACGGCGAGGACGTGCGCACCCTCGACCCGCAGCTGCTGGCCGGCACTGTCGGCCTGGTGCCGCAGCGCCCGTATCTCTTCTCCGGGACGGTCGCCTCCAATCTGCGCTACGGCCGCCCCGACGCCAGTGACGAGGAGCTGTGGGAGGCCCTGGAGGTCGCCCAGGCCAAGGAGTTCGTCGAGCGGATGGAGGGCGGTCTCGAGGCGCCGATCGCCCAGGGCGGCAGCAACGTCTCCGGCGGACAGCGGCAGCGGCTGGCCATCGCACGGGTGCTGGTGCACCGGCCGGAGATCTATCTGTTCGACGACTCGTTCTCCGCGCTCGACTACGCGACCGACGCGGCGCTGCGGGCGGCGCTCGCCCGCAGGACAGCGGACGCGACGGTGGTGATCGTCGCCCAGCGCGTGGCGACCATCCGGGACGCCGACCGCATTCTCGTCCTGGACGAAGGGCGCGCCGTGGGCGTGGGCCGCCACCACGAACTGATGGAGGGCAACGAGACCTACCGGGAGATCGTGCTCTCGCAACTGACCGAAAGCGAGGCCGCATGAGTGGGCCGGGGGGAATGGCCGCGGGGCCGCCGCGGCGGTCCATGGACTTCACGGGGTCGGGCAAGCGGCTGCTGAGACAGTTCCGGCCGGAGCGCGGACGGCTGCTGCTGATGCTGGCGGTGCTCGTGGTCAGCGTCGGGCTGAGCGTCGTCGGTCCCAAGGTCCTCGGGCACGCGACGGACCTGGTCTTCGCCGGCTTCATCGGCGAGAAGCTGCCGGACGGGGTGACCAGGGAACAGGCGCTGGAGGGCCTGCGGCAGCGCGGTGACGGCGGGGTGGCCGACATGCTCTCCGGGATGGACTTCACCCCGGGCCAGGGCATCGACTTCGGTGCCGTCGGCAGGGTGCTGCTGGTGGTGGTCGTCGTCTACGCGGCGGCCGGGCTGCTGATGCTGTGGGCGGGGCGGATCTCCACCCGCGTCATCACCAGGACCGTCTTCCGGCTGCGGGAGCGGGTGGAGCACAAGCTGGGCCGGCTGCCGCTGTCCTACCTGGACGGGCAGTCGCGCGGCGAAGTGCTCTCGCGGGTCACCAACGACATCGACAACCTCGGCCAGACGCTCCAGCAGACGATGGGGCAGCTGATCAGCTCGCTGCTGACCATCGTGGGCGTACTGGCCGTGATGTTCTGGATCTCGCCGCTGCTGGCGCTGGTCGCCCTGGTGACGGTGCCGCTGTCGGCGCTGGTCGCCACCCGGGTGGGCAAGCGCGCACAGCCGCAGTTCGTCGCACAGTGGAAGTCGACCGGCGCACTGAACGCGCACATAGAGGAGATGTACACCGGGCACGCTCTGGTGAAGGTCTTCGGCCGCCAGCAGGAGTCGGCCCAGGTCTTCGCCGAGCAGAACGAGAAGCTGTACAAGGCCGGTTTCCGTGCGCAGTTCATCAGCGGGATCATGCAGCCGGCGATGATGTTCGTCGGCAACCTCAACTACGTACTGGTGGCAGTCGTCGGCGGACTGCGGGTGGCGTCCGGTGCGCTGTCCATCGGCGATGTGCAGGCGTTCGTGCAGTACTCGCGGCAGTTCAGCCAGCCGCTCACCCAGGTCGCCTCGATGGCCAACCTCGTCCAGTCCGGAGTGGCCTCGGCCGAGCGGGTCTTCGAGATCCTCGACGCCGAGGAGCAGTCCCCCGACCCCGACGAGGCACACGCCGAGCGGCCGTCCGAGCTGCGCGGCCGGGTGGAGCTGAAGAACGTCTCCTTCCGCTACACCGAGGACAAGCCGCTGATCGAGAACCTGTCACTGGCGGTCGAACCCGGCCAGACCGTGGCCATCGTCGGTCCCACCGGGGCGGGCAAGACCACCCTGGTCAATCTGCTGCTGCGGTTCTACGAGGTGCGCGACGGCCGCATCCTGCTGGACGGCATTGACATCGCGGCCATGTCCCGCGAGGGGTTGCGCTCGGGCATCGGCATGGTGCTCCAGGACACCTGGCTGTTCGGCGGCACCATCGCGGAGAACATCGCGTACGGGGCACAGGGGACGACCCGCGAGCAGGTGGAGGAGGCCGCGCGGGCCGCGCACGCCGACCGGTTCATCCGCACCCTCCCGGACGGCTACGACACGGTGCTGGACGCGGAGGGCGACAGCGTCAGCGCTGGCGAGAAACAGCTCATCACCATCGCGCGCGCCTTCCTCTCGGACCCGGTGATCCTGGTCCTGGACGAGGCCACCAGCTCCGTGGACACCCGCACCGAGGTGCTGATCCAGCGTGCGATGGAGCGGCTGGCCTCCGAGCGCACCAGCTTTGTGATCGCCCACCGCCTCTCCACCATCCGGGACGCGGACGTGATCCTGGTGATGGAGAACGGCTCCATCGTCGAACAGGGCACCCATGAAAGCCTGCTGGCCGCCCAGGGCGCCTACGCACGGCTGTACCGGTCGCAGTTCGCGGCGGCGGTGGCGGAGGTGGAGTGACACCTCCGCCACCGCCCCGTGGCCTGCCCCGGGGCTTGCGAGGAGTCAGCCGCCGAGCTTGCCGGCTGCGGCCTGGATGTCCTTGGCGAACGTGCTGACCTCGGTGTACACCCCGGGCTTGCCCGGCCTGGCGCAGCCGTCGCCCCAGCTGACGATGCCGACCTGGACGAACTCACCGGCGTCGTCCTTGCGGAACATCGGCCCGCCCGAGTCGCCCTGGCAGGTGTCCACGCCGCCGGTGTCCATCTTTCCCGCGCACAGTTCCTCGTCCGCGACGAGGTTGGAGTAGGCAGTCTTGCAGGTGGCGTCGTCCACGAAGGGGACCTGCGCCTTGAGCAGATACCGCTGCTGCCGGCCGCCCTCCTGGTCGGCGCCCCATCCGGCGATGGTGAACTCGCCCTTGTTGTAGGAGGCGTCCTCGGCGATGGGCAGCGTCGGCTGGTCGATGGGCTTGTTCAGCTTGATGAGAGCCCAGTCCTTGCCCGTGCCGTCGTAGCCGGGTGCCTGGACGACCTCGGTGGACTTGGCGGTCTTGGCGGCCGGGTCCTCCAGGTCGACGACGCCGCCGGTGGCGGTGATGCTGGTGTCGGGGCCACTGCCGTCGACGCAGTGGGCCGCGGTCAGCACGATGTCCTTGGTCAGCAGCGAACCGCCGCAGCCCATGGACAGCCGCACCATGAAGGGGAACTCACCCTGCCCGGCCTTGGTGCCGCCGACGACGGTCGCGCCCGGGTCGCGGTGGCCACCGGGTCCGTCGTCCGGTATCGCGGAGGCGACCGAGGGGCTGAGGCTGAAGGCGGCGAGCGCGACGGCGCCGACGGCGGTGACTCTCTTGAGGTGCTTCCTGGTGTCCTGCGCGGACACTGTCCCGGAGTGCTTCAACGGGCTTCCTCTCGTGGGGGGTTGCTCGCGCACCCGCACCCGCCCGTGGCAGCACGACGACAGCACGGCAGCACGCACATGCGTGCGATGTGGGCGAGCATGCCCATGCCAAACTGCGCCGACAGCGGTCCGCTGGGCAGCACGCTCCGCCGGACGTCCCGTCACGAGGGGCCGGTCCGCGAGGTACTGCCGCGATTATGGAGAGGACTCGAACAAACTGACAAGGGCGCCTCGAACAGGCGATCAGTCGAGATAGCCCCGCAGTTGGTCGGCGAAGGCGTGGTCCCGCAGCTTGGTGAGGGTCTTGGACTCGATCTGTCGGATGCGCTCCCGTGTGACGCCGAAGAGCCGGCCGATCTCCTCCAGAGTGCGCGGCCTGCCGTCGATCAGCCCGTACCGCAGCTGCACCACCTTGCGCTCCCGCTCGCCCAGCGTGGAGAGCACCGCCTCCAGGTGCTCGCGCAGCAACAGGAAGGCGGCCGATTCCACCGGCGAGGGCGCGTCCCCGTCCTCGATCAGGTCGCCGAGGTTGACGTCGTCCTCCTCGCCCACCGGGGCGTGCAGCGACACCGGCTCCTGCGCCAGCCGCAGCACCTCGCTCACCCGCTCCTCGGACAGCTCGAGCTGGGCTGCGACCTCCTCGGCCGTGGGCTCGTAGCCCCGCTCCTGGAGCATCCGACGCTGCACCCGCACCACTCGGTTGATCAGCTCGACGACATGCACCGGCACCCGGATCGTCCGCGCCTGGTCGGCCAGCGCCCGGGACATCGCCTGGCGGATCCACCAGGTCGCGTACGTCGAGAACTTGTAGCCGCGCGCGTAGTCGAACTTCTCCACCGCGCGGATCAGCCCCAGGTTGCCCTCCTGGACGAGGTCCAGCATGGTCAGACCGCGCCCCACGTAGCGCTTGGCGACAGAGACCACCAGCCGCAGGTTCGCCTCTATGAGCCGCCGCTTGGCGAGCCTGCCGCGCACCACGAGCCGGTCGAGATCGAGCGCAAGCTGCCCGTCCAGGCTGGGCGAGTTCGCCAGCTTCTCCTCGGCGAACAGCCCGGCCTCCACGCTGCGGGCCAGCTCCACCTCCTCGGCGGCGGTCAGCAGCGGGATACGGCCGATCTCGCGCAGATACTGCCGGAAGAGGTCGGCCGAGGGGCCGCTGGTGGGCAGCTCCCGCTGCGGAACGGCCGGTTCCGCCTCCACCGCCACCTCGACCCCGGGCGCCCCGCCCTGTTCGGGGACGGCGGTCGGCTCGGGGACAGCGGTCGGCTCGGGCACGGGGACGGGAACGGGCGCGGGCCCGGGCGGCTCGAAGGCGGTCGGCTCGTGCGCGGGCGACTGCCCCGGGTGCGCGGGGGGCGCTGAGGGCGCAGGGGGCGTGGCCACTGCGGCGGTCGGGGCGGCGAGAGGCGCCGCTTTCAGGGTCCGGGTCTGCACGGGGGCGACCTCCAGTGTGATCGCTGCCGGTTCGGGGGCGGCGTGCGAGGCGGGGACGGCTGCGGCCGGGCCGCGCTCCATCCCGTACGAAACGTGCGGATCCGCGGGGGACTGCGGCCCTTCCCGGCCGGCACCGCCCCGCTCCGAGGACTCAGGCACCGCTCACCAGTGTGGGGTACGACACATGTCCGCCACGAGAGGCGTGCGGGCAGTTTTTCCGCCAAACGTCACCCTCAGCGCACGGGTCACTACGCGCCTTTGAGGTGTCGGGGGCCGCTGTGCCCCTTGGGGCGGCGGAACTCGAGCCTCCCTCGCGACCGCGGGGCACCCAGTCGGCCGTCAGAGCGCCGCAGCGCCCCGCTCGCGCAGCGCGATGCCGTACTGCTGGAGCGTCCAGATCTGCTGGCGC
Organism: Streptomyces spirodelae; assembly: GCF_017676385.1. GTDB lineage: Bacteria > Actinomycetota > Actinomycetes > Streptomycetales > Streptomycetaceae > Streptomyces > Streptomyces spirodelae. The sequence continues at coordinate 153,109 of NZ_JAFFZN010000002.1, read as the reverse complement.
ACACCCGCCGACTGCTCGTACTCCCCGCGGGCCTCCAGGCGCCGCGCCGCACCCTCCAGCTCGGCGATGCGGGCATTGACGGCGGCACGGCGTACGGCGACCAACTGCTCACCCGCGTACGCCTCATCGACCTCGCGGTTGCGGGCGCTGCGCAGCGGCTCGACAGCCAGCTCGGTGATCAGGGAGCGCACCGTGTCGTCCGGCGCCGCGTCCCTGACCCGGCCCAGATAGCCGCTGTCGCCGATCCCTGCCTCGGCGCCGCCGGCCGCCTCCAGCGCCTGCCGCACCACGGCATAGGGCGCCGCGGTGAACTCGTCGGCACCGTAGGCGTCGAAGGCGGGCGAGACCAGCTCGGGGCGCTGGAGTGCCAGCTTCAGCAGCTCACGCTCGACGCGGTGCGCGGGGCTGCGCAGATTCAGCGCCGGGCCGCGCGGCACGAACGGGGCCTGTACGGCGGGGGTTTGCGGCGTACGGGAGGCGCGGGCCGCCGCGCCCGGGGGCGCCTGGCCGCGCTCGCGCGCCCACTTGGCGAGCTGGGCGACACGGTGGACGACGAACTCCTCGTCCACGATGCCCAGCAGCCCGGCCAGCCGCACCGCGTAGCCTCGCCTGATGGAGGGGTCCTTGATCTGGGTGACGACCGGCGCCGCTTCCTCCAGCGCGGCCGAACGGCCCTCCGCCGTATCCACGTTGTGCCGGTCCACGATCGAGCGGATGGCGAAGTCGAAGAGGGGGGTGCGGCTCTCCACCACCTTGGCCACGGCCTCGTCGCCCTGTGCCAGCCGCAGGTCGCACGGGTCCATGCCGCCCGGCGTCAGCGCGATCCACGTCCGCGCCGCGAACTTCTGGTCGTCCTCGAAGGCGCGCAGTGCGGCCTTCTGGCCCGCCGCGTCACCGTCGAAGGTGAAGACGACCTCCGACTGGGAGTTGTCCATCAGCACCCGGCGGAGGATCTTCACATGCTCCCCGCCGAAAGCGGTGCCGCAGGTGGCGATGGCCGTGGTGACCCCGGCCAGATGGCAGGCCATCACATCGGTGTAGCCCTCCACGACGACGGCGCGGTTGGCCTTGGCGATCTCGCGCTTGGCCAGATCGATGCCGTAGAGCACCTGGGACTTGCGGTAGATGGGGGTCTCGGGCGTGTTGAGGTACTTCGGCCCCTGGTCGTCCTCGCGCAGCTTGCGCGCGCCGAAGCCGACGACGTCCCCGGTGATGTCCCGGATCGGCCACATCAGCCGACCACGGAAGCGGTCGATGGGCCGCCCGTTGCGGGCCTCCTGAGCGAGCCCGGAGAGGGTCATCTCCTTGTCGGTGAAGCCCTGCCCGCGCAGATAGCGCACCAGGTGGTCCCAGCCCGCCGGGGCGTAGCCGATGCCGAAATGCCGGGCCGCCTCCTGGTCGAAACCGCGGTCGGCGAGGAAGCGCCGGCCGATCTCCGCCTCGGGCCCTTCCAGCTGCTCGGCGTAGAACCGTGCCGCGATCTTGTGGGCCTCCACCAGGCGGGTGCGCTCGCCCTGCTGAGAGGCGCGGCCGTAGCCGCCCTCCTCGTAGCGCAGCGTGATGCCGGCGCGGGCCGCCAGCCGCTCGACGGCCTCGGAGAAGGACAGGTGGTCGACCTTCATCACGAAGTCGAGCGTGTCCCCGCCCTCCTGGCAGCCGAAGCAGTGGTAGAGCCCCTTGCTGGGGCTCACATGGAAGGAAGGGGACTTCTCATCGTGAAACGGACAGAGTCCCTTGAGGTTGCCGCCGCCCGCGTTGCGGAGCTGGAGGTACTCGGACACCACGGAGTCGATCGGGACCGCGTCCCTGACCGCCTTCACGTCCTCGTCGTTGATCCTCCCAGCCACGCCACGAGTCTACGGGCCGTCGCTGACATGGTTGCCCCCTCCCGGGAGGGGGCTCCCCCGTCTTCCGGTGCGGGGGTGCCCCTGTCCGTTGTCTGCGGGCTGCGGGTGTGGTGTGGCTGTGGGAGCACCTCCCGGCCGAAGGCTGGGGGAGCGCGGTTCCCCGCGCCCCTCCGGGGGTGCGTCTGCTACGGCCGGGGGAGGTTGCGGAGGTTGGAGCGGGCCATTTGGAGCATGCGGCCGACGCCGCCGTCCAGGACGGTGCGGCCCGCCGAGAGGGCGAAGCCGCTCACCTGTTCGCGGGTGATCTTCGGGGGGAGGGAGAGCGCGTGCGGGTCGGTCACGATGTCGATCAGTGCGGGGCCGTCGTGGTCGAGGATGTCGCGGAGGGCGCCGCGCAGCTGTTTGGGCTTCTCGACGCGGACAGCGTGCGCCCCCGCCGCCCGGGCGAGCGCCGCGAAGTCCGGATTGCGGTTGTGCGTACCGTAGGCCGGCATGCCGTCGACCATCATCTCCAGCTCGACCATCCCGAGCGAGGAGTTGTTGAACAGGACGACCTTGACCGGCAGGTCGTACTGGACGAGCGTGAGGAACTCCCCCATCAGCATGGCGAAGCCGCCGTCGCCCGACATGGAGACGACCTGGCGGCCGCGGTCGAGGAACTGGGCACCGATGGCCTGCGGCACGGCGTTGGCCATCGAGCCGTGGCTGAACGAGCCGATCACACGCCGCCGCCCGTTCGGGGTGATGTAGCGCGCCGCCCACACGTTGCACATGCCGGTGTCGACGGTGAAGACGGCGTCGTCGGCCGCCTCCTCGTCCAGTACGGACGCCACGTACTCGGGGTGGATGGGGATGTGCTTGTCGACGTTGCGGGTGTACGCCTTGACCACGCCCTCCAGGGCCTCGGCGTGCTTCTTGAGCATCCGGTGCAGGAACCCGCGGTCGGCCTTGGCCCGCACCCTGGGGGTGAGACAGCGCAGCGTCTCACGGACGTCGCCCCAGACGGCGAGGTCGAGACTGGTACGGCGGCCGAGGTGCTCGGAGCGGACATCCACCTGGACGATCTTGCAGTTCTTGGGCAGGAACGCGTTGTAGGGGAAGTCGGTGCCCAGCAGGATCAGCAGGTCGCACTCGTGGGTGGCCTCGTAGGCGGCGCCGTAACCGAGCAGTCCGCTCATGCCGACGTCGTAGGGGTTGTCGTACTGGATCCACTCCTTGCCGCGCAGCGCGTGCCCGACCGGGGCCTTGAGCCGCTCGGCGAACTCCATGACCTCCTCGTGCGCGCCCGCTGTGCCCGCGCCGCAGAACAAGGTGATCTTCTCCGCGTCGTCGATCATGCGTACCAGCGCGTCGATCTCCGCGTCCCCGGGGCGCACGGTGGGGCGCGAGGTGACCAGCGCGTGCTCCACCGGGCTCTCGGGCGCCGGCTCGGAGGCCAGGTCGCCGGGGAGCGCGACGACGCTCACGCCCTGCCGGCCGACGGCGTGCTGGATGGCCGTCTGCAGCACCCGGGGCATCTGCTGCACGCTGGAGATCAGCTCGCTGTAGTGGCTGCACTCGACGAAGAGCCGCTCGGGATGTGTCTCCTGGAAGAAGCTGGTGCCGATCTCGCTGCTGGGGATGTGCGAGGCCAGCGCGAGGACCGGCGCCATCGAGCGGTGCGCGTCGAAGAGCCCGTTGATCAGGTGGAGGTTGCCGGGGCCGCAGGAGCCGGCGCAGGCGGCGAGCTTCCCGGTGAGCTGCGCCTCGGCGCCCGCGGCGAAGGCGGCTGCCTCCTCGTGGCGTACCTGGACCCAGTCGATGGCCGGGGTGCGCCGGACCGCGTCGACGATCGGGTTGAGGCTGTCTCCCACCACGCCGTAGAGACGCTCCACTCCGCAGCGCACCAGGGTCTCGACGAACTGCTCGGCCACCGTCTGCTTCGCCATCGCTCACTCGTCCTTAGCTCGCCGCATGCGAAAGGCGGCGGTACGGGGCATCGGTCCTAGCCGGAACATATTCCCCGTCCGCCGCCCTGGCATCACGCGAATCCGCCGCCACGGCGGTCAGCGGCTACGAGGGACCGGCAGCGCCTCCGGCCGCACCCGTGGCACCGGCCGCTCCCGTGCCGTTCGCGGCGCCCAGCGTCTCCAGGGGGACACCCGGGTCGGCCAGCGCGTGCGGGTCCACCCGGACGCCGGAGCGGATCAGGTCCTGGATGGGCCCGGTCACATCCCAGACATTGGCGTTCAGCCCGGCCAGCACCTGGTTGTCGCGCAGCCAGAAGGCGATGAACTCGCGCTTGCCCACATCGCCCCGGCACACCACCTGGTCGTAGGAGCCGGGTGGGGCGTAGCCGGAGTACTCCATGCCCAGGTCGTACTGGTCGGAGAAGAAGTACGGCACCCGGTCGAAGGACACGTCCTTGTCCAGCATGGCGCGGGCGGCCGCCGGGCCGCCGTTGAGGGCGTTCGCCCAGTGCTCGACCCGCAGCCGCTCGCCGAGCAGCGGGTGCGCGACGGCGGCGGCGTCACCGGTGGCGTAGATGTCCGGGTCGCTGGTGCGCAGCGAGGCATCCACCGCGATGCCGCCGCCAGGGCCGGTGGCCAGCTCCAGACCGGCCGCCTCGGCCAGCGCGGTGCGCGGGGCGGCGCCGATGGCGGCCAGCACGTCGTGCGCGGGGTGCTCGTCACCGTCGTCGGTGCGGACACTCTGCACCATGCCGTCGGTGCCGGTGATCTCGGTCAGCCGGGCACCGAAGTGGAAGCGGACGCCGTGCTCGCGGTGCAGGTCGGCGAAGAGGGAGCCCAGCTCGGGGCCGAGCACGGTGTGCAGCGGCGTGGGCTCGGGCTCGATGACGGTGACCTCGGCCCCGTACGTCCGCGCGGCCGCGGCCACCTCAAGACCGATCCAGCCGGCACCGGCGATCACCAGATGGCCGTTCTCCTGGCCCAGCGCGCTCAGCACCCCGCGCAGCCGGTCGGCGTGCGCCAGTCTGCGCAGGTGGTGCACGCCGGCCAGGTCGGTGCCTGGGATGTCCAGCCGGCGCGGCTCGGCGCCGGTGGCCAGCAGCAGCTTGTCGTAGTGGACGCGGGTGCCGTCGCCCAGCCGGACCGACTTGCCGGCGCGGTCCAGCTGCACGGCCGGCTGCCCCAGATGGAGTTCGATGTCGGCGCCCGCGTACCAGGCCGGCTCGTGCACGAAGACGCTGTCACGTTCGTCCGAACCGGTGAGATAGCCCTTGGAGAGCGGGGGGCGCTCGTAGGGATGGTCGCGCTCGTCGCCGATCAGGATCACGCGGCCGGTGAACCCCTCCGCGCGCAGGGTCTCGGCGGCTTTCGCCCCCGCCAGCCCCCCGCCGACGATGACGAACGTACGGTGTGCGTCGACCACTTGAAGCCTCCTCCTAGAAGACGCTGCCCCCTGCGGGCCGTGCTGTCCCCCGTCGTCCACACGTGAGCGTCCCGCATCGGGGCAGGCGCGGGAAGAGGCAGGGGGCATGGATGGGACGTATGAGCACCACGACAAGTTCCGGGGCGCGGTGTGGACCGGAGGCACCCCCCAGTGGGGCGGAAGGCCCTCGCGCCGTCCTCGCGGTCCATCAGCGGCGCCCTCGTGCCGTCAGCGTCCCGTGCAGGGACCGGGCCGCCGCGTCGGTGAGCGTGGAGATCTGGTCGACGACCACCCGCAGCCGGGCCCGCTCGGGTTCCGGCGCGCCGGCCGCCTCCGCGTACAGCTCCGCGTACTGCGGGTCCAGGCCCTCGGGGGCACGCTCCAGCAGCGCCTCGGCCAGCTCCCCCACGACGATCCGCTGCTCGCTGCGGAGCCGCTCCAGATCCGGCCGCTGCATCACATAGCGGTCGGCCACCGCCTTGAGCACCGCGCACTCCAGCCGGGACGTCTCCGGGACGATCAGCTGGGCCGCGTACCTGGTCAGCGGGCCCGAACCGTAGGCAGCGCGGGTCGCGGCCTCGGCGGCAAGACAGAACCGGCCGATGAGCTGGCTGGTGGCGTCCTTCAGCCGGGCCTGGTCGGGCGCCGTTCCCTCGTAGCCGTGCGGCCACCACTCCTGTGCCGACAGCCGGTCGAGCGCGGCCGCGAGCTCACCGTCCGAGGCACCGGGCGCGTAGCGCTCGGCGGCGACGGCGAAAACCTCGCTCCGCTCGGGCCCGGACAGCAGCATGCGCGGGTCCAGATGCCCGGCCCTGATGCCGTCCTCCAAATCGTGCACCGAGTAGGCCACATCGTCCGACCAGTCCATGACCTGTGCCTCGAAGCAGGTGCGGTCCGCAGGCGCGCCCTTGCGCAGCCATTCGAAGACGGGCAGGTCCTCCGCGTAGACGCCGAACTTCGGCGAGCCCGGATCGGCGGGGTGCTCACCGCGCCGCCACGGGTACTTGGTGGCGGCGTCCAGCGCGGCGCGCGTCAGATTGAGACCGACGTGCACCTGTCCGTCCGGCTCCTCGGAGAACCGTTTGGGCTCCAGCCGGGTCAGCAGCCGCAGCGACTGCGCGTTCCCCTCGAAGCCGCCCGCCGGTGCGGCGATCTCGGCCAGCACGGCCTCGCCGTTGTGGCCGAACGGCGGGTGCCCCAGGTCGTGGGCGAGGCACGCCGTCTCGACCAGGTCGGGGTCACAGCCGAGCGCGGCACCCAGTTCCCGGCCCACCTGGGCGCACTCCAGCGAGTGCGTCAGCCGGGTCCGGGGCGTGGCGTCCCACGCCGGGCTGACGCTGCCGGGCGCGACCATCTGGGTCTTGCCGGCCAGTCGGCGCAGCGCGGCCGAGTGCAGGACCCGGGCCCGGTCGCGCTGGAAGGCGGTACGTCCCGGACGCTTGTCCGGCTCCGGCACCCAGCGTTCGAGGTCGGCAGGCGTGTAGCGGGGCGCCGGCGGGCCGCCGCCCTCCACCGGGAGCGTGCCGCCGTGCGCGGAGGTGTCCTGGGCGGACGTACCGCCGTGGGCGGGTGTGCCGTGGGTGGCGTGCATACGCCGACGGTAACCGCAAGGCCGCGCCTCAGGGCTGCTGGGAGGGCCGCGTCTCCTCCTCCACCCACCGCAGATAGTCCGCGCTGCCGCGCACCACCGGGGTGGCGATGATCTCCGGCACGTCGTACGGGTGGGCCTCGCGCAGGTACGCCTCGAGCGCGTCGTAGCGGGCGGCGCTCGTCTTGAACAGCAGCTGCCACTCGGGGTCGTCCTGTACGGCGCCCTCCCACCGGTACAGGGAGGTGACAGGGCCGTTGAGCTGCGCACACGCGGCCAGCCGCCGCGCGATCGCCTCCGCGGCCAGCGTCTTGGCCTCCTCCTGGGAGCTGGTCGTCGTCAACACGGTGAGGATCTCGGCCATCGCACCAGGGTAAGGGGGGCGCCGGAGGTCGGGAGAGAGGGCCGAAACGTTCAAGACCTGCGGGGCACGACGCCATAGCGTGCGGGTATGACACCTCGTTTCGACCTCATCGGCATCGTCACCTCCGACATGAGCGCCTCGCTCGCCTTCTACCGGCGGCTCGGACTCGGCATCCCCGCTGACGCCGACGCCCTGCCGCATGTGGAGTTCACCGGGCCGGGCGGCGTACGGATCGCCTGGGACACCGAGGAGACCGTCCGCTCGTTCGACCCCGACTGGACGGCGCCGCCACGAGGTGCGGGCCGGATCGGGCTGGCCTTCCTGTGCGACTCGCCCGCCGAGGTCGACAAGATGCACGGCGAGCTGACCGACGCCGGGTACGAGAGCCACCATGCGCCGTGGAACGCCGAGTGGGGCCAGCGCTATGCGACTGTGCTCGACCCGGACGGGAACGGGGTCGACCTGTTCGCCCCGCTGGGTTAGGGCCTGCCCCCGTCGGGGGGGCCGGCCTGTCACCGTAGGGCCGGCTCCCTCAGCGGCGGACCAGCTCGCTCATCGGTACGCCCGCCAGCGCACGCGTCTCGCGGGCCAGGTGGGCCTGGTCGGCGTATCCGGCCCGCAGCGCGGTCTCGGCGAGGGGTGTGCCCGACGCGGCAAGCTCCAGCGCCCGCTGCATCCGCAGCACCCGGGCCAGCGTCTTGGCGCCGTACCCGAAGGCGTCCCGGCAGCGGCGGTGGAGCTGACGTTCGCTCAGCCCCACCCGGCGGGCGACCTCGGCGACCCCGGTACCGTCCCGCAGCGCCGCCACGACGGCGTCCACCCGGTCCGCGTCGCGCGGGTCGGTGGCCGCGCGCCGCTCGGCGGCCAGCCGTCGGCCCGCGACGTCCTCCAGCGCCGCGAGCGGGTCACGGGCCTGCGCGATCCGCTCACGCAGCTCGCGCACCTGCCGGCCGGGCCACAGATCGGCGAGCGGTGCCCGCTGGTCGCGCAGCTCCCAGGCGGGGACGCCGAAGACGCGTGGGCCCGCCCCCGGCGGCAGCCGGAGGCCGAAGACCGTCAGGCCCCGGCGTTCGGTGGTCGGATACGCGCGGGTGTCGGGACCGGCGACGACGAGTTCGCCGTTCCACAGCAGCAGGTCCATGCAGCCGTCCGGCAGCACCCGCCCCGTCGTCCCCGGGGGCACGGGGGCGCGGGTCCACGCCACGGCGCCGCGCAACCGCGACGCCCGTTCCTCGTACATGTCCTCAGGATGCACCCGGCCACTGACAGCGGGGGCCGACGGGAGCCGGAGGTTCCCCGGGAGCCGGAGGTTCCCCGGAGGGCTCAGCGCCGAGGGGCGAGCCCCGCCAGGTACGCCGTCGGGCTGACCCCGCGCAGCCGTTTGAAGGCGGTGCTCAGCGCGAAGCCGTCCGCGTAGCCGACCCGGCGGGCGACGGCCCCGACCGTCGCGTCCGGTTCGCGCAGCAGCCGTGCCGCAAGGTCGATGCGCCAGTGCGCAAGGTAGGTCATGGGCGGTTCGCCGACCAGTTCGGTGAAGCGGCGGGCGAGGCCGGCCCGGGACACGCCCGCCTTGGCGGCGAGCGCCGCTACCGTCCAGGCGTGTCCTGGCTGCTCGTGCAGCAGCCGCAGCGCCACTCCGACCACGGGGTCGCTCTGCGCGCGGTACCAGGCGGGAGCCCGCGCCTCGGGGCGCGCGAACCAGGCGCGCAGCGCGGAGACCAGCAGCAGGTCCAGCAGCCGGTCGAGCACCATCTGCTGGCCCGGGGTGTCCTTGACGACCTGGGCGGCCACCAGCTCGATCAGCTCCGCCTCCCATTCGTCCTTCCGCAGCACCAGTACGTGCGGCAGCGCGTCCAGCAGCCGTGCGCTGAGGTCCCCGTGCAGCTGGTAGTTGCCGCTCAGCAGCGCGACGGGATCGTCCAGGCTGCGGCCCCAGGTGCGCACCCCCAGGGCGAGCTCCTCGCACATGTCCACCCCGTCCGGGGTGGTGCAGCAGTCACCCGGCTGGATCAGCAGTCCCGGTTCGGTCGCCGGGCCGTCGGCGAGGACGTACGGCGCCGGCCCGCGCAGCACCACCACATCGCCCGGCGCGATCCGGACCGGCTCAGGCGCCTCGGAGTGCCGCACCCAGCCTTCGCCGCGCAGCATGGACGCCACGGACAGCGGGGTCCCGTCCTGGATCCGGACGCCCCACGGCGGCGCCAGCACCGCCCGGTGGAAGAGCCCGCCACGCGCCCGCGCCCCGCTCAGCACGTCGGTGAGCGCCTCGGTGAGTCCGTCGATCTGCTGCGCCTGTCGCGCGCTGTCCGTGTTTCCCGGGTTTTCCGTCATGAGCGCCGTCACAACAGCAGCTTAGACGCGCGGACATGGAACCGAGCCGCTGAGCGATGTCCGATCGCGGCCGGACGGCGTTGGCTTGGGCCATGACACAGCACACGACGCAGCATGCAACGCAGCACACGACAGTGAAGGCAGCAGAGCGGCAGAGTGCGACGGCTCCGGTCCTCGTCCTCTGCGGCACCGGCAAGAACGGCAGCAGGGTTGTGCACCGGCTGCGCGAGCGCGGCCACCCGGTGCGGGTGGGCTCCCGCTCCGGCAGGCCGCCGTTCGACTGGGAGTCCCCCGACACCTGGGACCCGGCGCTGGAGGGAGTGGGCGCCGTCTTCCTCGTCTGCCAGCCCGATGTGGGTGCCCCGGGGACCGCACGGACGGTGCGCGCTTTCGCGGAGCGCGCCGTGAAGGCCGGGGTGCGGCGCCTGGTGCTGCTCTCGGCACGCGGCGAGGACCTGGCACTGGCAACCGAAGAGGCGGTCAGGGAAGCGGGCACGGAGTGGACGATCCTGCGCGCCGGCTGGTTCTTCCAGAACTTCACCGAGGGCGTCTTCCGGCCGTACGTCATGGCAGGCGAACTCCCCTTCCCGGCGGGTGACGTGCGAGAGCCGTTCGTCGACGCCGACGACATCGCCGAGGTGGCCGTGGAGGCGCTGACCGGCGATGGACACCACGGGCGCGTCCACGACCTGACAGGGCCGCGGCTGCTCAGCTTCGGTGAGGCCGTGGCCGAGCTGGCGGCGGCCGGCGGGCCGACGGCGCGCTATGTGCCGCTCCCGCCCGGGGAGTACGCCGAGTGGCTGGCCGGGCAAGGCTTCGAACCGGAACTGGTGGCCTTTTTGAGCGAACTGTTCGCGCAGCTCATGGACGGACGCAACGCGGTGGTCTCGGACGGCGTGCGCGAGGTGCTGGGCCGGCAGGGCCGGGACTTCGCCGACTTCGCCCGGGAGGCCGCGGCCGAGGGCGTCTGGCGGGGCTGACCGCAGGACCGGCCCGGCCGGCACGACACGAGGGCCGGGTGCACGACACCGGGCCCGGACGACGGAGCCCGCGGAGGGAATCCGCGGAGGGAATCCACGGGCGTACCGCGGGTCGCCCAGTTGCATCGTGTGGCATGCGGGGCACGATGGACGCATGGATGATGTGACCGCCCTGGCCGCCGAGCACCTGGCGCTGGCAAGGAAAGACCCGCACGGCCGCAGCGCGTACCTCTTCCTGCACGACGGACCGCTGCGGCAGTCCGTCATCGCGCTGACGGAGGGTGCGTCCCTGGAGGAGCACAACACGCCTCCCGCGTCGAGCGTCCACGTCCTCCAGGGCTCCATCCGGCTCACCGAAGGCACCGCCGATCAGGATGTCGGTGCGGGGCAGATCCAGCGGGTCCCGCATCTGCGGCACGGTGTGCTCGCGCTGGAGGACTCCGTGTTCATCCTGACGGCCGTCACGGGCACGGACTGACCCGGCCACCGGTCGGCGGCCGACAGCTGGGCCGGTCCCGCTGGGCCGGTCGGCCGGTCAGGCGTTCCCCCGGGCGGCGCTCCACTCCGCGATGCGGTGCAGTACCGAACGCAGCGCCAGCTCGTAGCCGAAGATGCCGTGCCCGGAGACCATCCCCTGACACACGGGAGCGGTCACCGAGGTGTGCCGGAAGGGCTCACGGGCGTGCACGTTGGAGATGTGCACCTCCACGCACGGAATGCCGAGCCCGGCGACGGCCTCCAGGGCGTCCCGCAGCGCGTAGCTGTAGTGCGCGTAGGCGCCGGGGTTGAAGACGATGCCGTCGTCGCCGCCGCGGGTGGCGTGGATCAGGTCGATGAGCGCTCCCTCGCTGTTGCTCTGGGCACAGCGGACCTCGGCGCCCAGCTCCAGGCCGAGCGCCGTGGTGCGCTCCTCGACGTCCCGCAGGGTGGTGCTGCCGTAGGTGGCCCGGTCGCGCTCGCCGAGCAGGTTGAGGTTGGGACCGTGCAGCAGCAGCACCCGCGGCCGTGTGGAGCCAGGTGCAGCGGAGGGAGGGTTCGCGTTCATGGGTGCAGCCTAGAGCCCCCTGGGGGCCGCTTCCCGGTCGCGGTGCTTCCGGCCTCGACCGTCCGGAGGCGTGCCGCTAGCCTCCTCGGACGAGGGGGCCGTCAAGGCGAGGAGCAGGGCGAGCGATGGGCTGGACAGCGCGGAACATCCCGGATCAGAGCGGCCGTACGGCGGTCGTGACCGGCGCGAACAGCGGGCTCGGTCTCGTCACGGCCCGGGAGCTGGCACGCCGCGGCGCCCGCGTCGTACTGGCCTGCCGGGACGAGGAGCGCGGCAGGCGCGCGCGGGACGCGCTCGTCGAGGAGCTGCCGGAAGCGGGGCCGCGCACCGAGCTGCGCAGGCTCGACCTGGGCGATCTGGCGTCGGTGCGGGCCTTCGCCAAAGAGCTGCCGGACGACCGGGTGGACCTGCTGATCAACAACGCGGGTGTGATGGCGCTGCCGTACGGCAGGACGGCCGACGGTTTCGAGCGCCAGTTCGGCGTCAACCATCTGGGGCACTTCGCCCTCACCGGGCTGCTGCTGGACCGGTTGCTGGCCGCCCGCGCCCCACGCGTCGTCACCGTCTCCAGCTTCGCCCATCTGCTGGCCAACGTCGACATCGCGGACCTCAACAGTGAGCACTCCTACCGGCGCTGGGTCGCCTATGCCCGTTCCAAGACCGCCAATCTGCTCTTCACCCACGAGTTGGCCCACCTCCTGGCCGACACCCCGCTGATCGCGGCGGCCGCGCACCCGGGCTACGCCGCGACCAACCTCCAGACAGCGGGGGCGCGGCTGGAGGGCCGCAGAGCCGTGGAGCGCGTGATGGCGCTGGGCAACCGGCTCGTCGCCCAGTCCGCGGACGCGGGCGCGTTGCCGATCCTCTACGCCGCGACGGCGCCCAGGGTGGCACCGGACTCCTTCACGGGGCCGCGTGTGCTGGGCTGGCGGGGCGCCCCGGTGCCGGCCTGGCGGGCGCCCTGGACGCTCAGCGATGTGGCCGCCGAACGGCTGTGGGCGGCCTCCGAGCAGCTGACCGGGGTCACCTACGCGGTGCCCTCCTAGGCATGCTTCTGCTCCGCTGCTGCGTTGACGTCTGCTGCGTGGATTTCTGTTGCGTTGACGTCCGCGTCAACCCATAGCGTGCCGAGCACCGTACGAGAGCACGGCGGACCAACGCGGCGGAGCACGCGGAAAGGAGGACCGTATGCGCATCGGGGAGCTGGCAAAGCGCGCCGGTACGACCACGCGCACCCTGCGCTACTACGAGTCGCGGGGTCTGCTGACCGTTTCGCGGGACGCGCACGGGTACCGCACGTTCGACGAGGACGATCTGCGAGTGCTGCGGCAGATCAGGGCCCTGCGCGAGAACGGCTTCGAGCTGGAGGAGACCCGGCCGTTCGTGGAGTGCCTGCGCGCCGGCCACCCGGCGGGCGACTCCTGCCCCGACTCGCTGGAGGTCTACCGCCGCAAGCTCGCCGAGCTGGACGCGTGCATGGCCGATCTGCGCTCCGTACGGGACGAGGTCGCGGCGCGGCTGGCCCGTGCCGAGGTGGAGGCCGCGGCGGGCTTGCCGCGCGGCCCCGAGCCCCGGTGCGAGCTGAGCCTGCCCGGCCCGTCGCCGGACACGCCACAGGGACACCAGGGAGACGAAGACCCATGAGCGCAACAACCGCACACCTGCGGGAAGTCACGGACGCGACGTTCGCCGAGGAGGTGCTGCGCTCCGACATCCCCGTGCTGGTCGACTTCACCGCCGACTGGTGCCCGCCGTGCCGGATGGTGGCGCCCGTGCTCGCGCAGATCGCCGAGGAGCGCCCGGACACCTTGAAGGTCGTCTCCCTCGATGTGGACCGGAACCCTGAGACGCAGGCCGCGTACGGCGTTCTGTCGATGCCGACGCTTGTTCTCTTCCGTGGTGGGGAGCCCGCCCGGTCCGTCGTGGGCGCCCAGCCCAAGCGCCGCCTGGTCGAACAGCTGGGCCTGGACGAGGCGCACTGAGCCGAGGGAGAACGCGCCCCGTCAGGGGTGCGGGGAACTGCGCGACCAGCCGGCACACACCCGCAGTCCGTGATGCGCAGCAAGGGGCGCACTGGCATCGGTCCTGGCAAACAGTGGAGGCGGCACCCCCGCACGGGTGCCGCCTCCTGGTCCGGGCCGTTCCGCGGTGAGGGTGGGTGCGGAACGGGAGCCCGGCGGTTGAATGGCTTACTTGCCGTCAGCCGGCCGCTGCGCCGCCGCGCGGCCCGCCTCCAGCCGGGCCACCGGGATGCGGAACGGGGAGCAGGACACGTAGTCGAGACCCACTTCGTGGAAGAAGTGCACCGACTCCGGGTCGCCGCCGTGCTCGCCGCAGACACCGAGCTTGAGGTCGGGCCGGGTCGCCCGGCCCGCCTCCGCGGCGCTGCGCACCAGTGAACCCACGCCGTCCTTGTCGATGGTCTCGAACGGGGAGACGCCGAAGATGCCCTTCTCCAGGTAGGCCGTGAAGAAGCTGGCCTCCACGTCGTCGCGGCTGAAGGCCCACACGGTCTGGGTGAGGTCGTTGGTGCCGAAGGAGAAGAAGTCGGCGCACTCGGCGATCTGTCCGGCGGTGAGCGCCGCGCGGGGCAGCTCGATCATGGTGCCGAGGCTGAGCCCGAGCTCGACGTCGTGCTCCCGCTCGATCTCGGCGATGACCTGCTCGGCCTCCTCGCGGACGAGCTCCAGCTCCTGCACGGTGCCCACCAGCGGGATCATGATCTCGGCACGCGGGTCGCCGCCGGCGGCCTTGCGCTCGGCCGACGCCTCCGCGATGGCGCGGATCTGCATGGTGAACAGGCCGGGGATGACGAGTCCGAGCCGGACTCCGCGCAGGCCCAGCATGGGGTTCTGCTCGTGCAGCCGGTGCACGGCCTGGAGGAGCCGCAGGTCGTTCTCGTTGGCGTCCTTGCGGGACTCGGCCAGCGCGACCCGTACCGACAGCTCGGTGATGTCGGGCAGGAACTCGTGCAGCGGCGGGTCCAGCAGCCGCACCGTCACCGGGAGTCCGTCCATCGACTCGAACAGCTCGATGAAGTCGCCCTTCTGCAGCGGCAGCAGCGCGCCCAGCGCCTGCTCGCGCTCGTCCTCGGTGCCGGCGAGGATCAGCCGCTCGACCAGCTCGCGCCGCTCTCCGAGGAACATGTGCTCGGTGCGGCACAGGCCGATGCCCTGGGCACCGAACCGGCGGGCGCGCGCGGCGTCCTCGGCGTTGTCGGCGTTGGCGCGTACGCGCAGCCTGCGTACCCGGTCGGCGTAGGCCATGATCCGGTGGACGGCCTTGACCAGCTCGTCGGCGTCGTCGGCGCCCGCGTGCATCCGGCCCTCGAAGTATTCGACCACCGGGGAGGGCACGACCGGCACCTCGCCTGCGTAGACCTTGCCGGTGGAGCCGTCGATGGAGACGACGTCGCCCTCCTCGACGACCCGTCCGTCCTGGGTCTTGAGGCAGCGCCGTTTGGTGTCGACCTCCAGCTCCTCGGCGCCGCACACACAGGTCTTACCCATGCCGCGCGCCACGACGGCCGCGTGGGAGGTCTTGCCGCCGCGCGAGGTGAGGATGCCCTCGGCGGCGAGCATGCCGTCCAGGTCGTCGGGGTTGGTCTCGCGGCGGATGAGGATGACCTTCTCGCCTGAGCGGGACCACTTGATGGCGGTGTAGGAGTCGAAGACGGCCTTGCCGACGGCGGCGCCCGGCGAGGCGGCGATGCCCCAGCCGATCTGGTCGGCGTCCTTGAGGCCGCCGTTGGAGTCGAAGCGGGGGAACATCAGCTGGGCGAGCTGGGTGCCGTTGACCCGCTGCAGCGCCTCGGCCTCGTCGATCAGGCCCTGGTCGACGAGCTGGGTGGCGATCCGGAAGGCGGCGGCCGCCGTGCGCTTGCCGACGCGGGTCTGGAGCATCCACAGCTTGCCGCGCTCGATGGTGAACTCGATGTCGCACAGATCCCGGTAGTGGTTCTCCAGGGTCTCCATGATCTGCATCAGCTGGTCGTACGACGCCTTGTCCAGCTGTTCGAGGTCGGCGAGCGGCACGGTGTTGCGGATGCCGGCGACGACGTCCTCGCCCTGGGCGTTCTGCAGGTAGTCGCCGTAGACGCCCTGCTGGCCGCTGGCCGGGTCGCGGGTGAAGGCGACGCCGGTGCCCGAGTCCGGGCCGAGGTTGCCGAAGACCATCGAGCAGATGTTCACGGCGGTGCCCAGGTCGTGCGGGATGCGCTCCTGGCGCCGGTAGAGGCGGGCGCGGCTGCCGTTCCACGAGTCGAAGACCGCACGCACGGCCAGGTCCATCTGCTCGCGCGGGTCCTGCGGGAAGTCGCGGCCGGTCTCCTCGGAGACGATGGCCTTGAACTTGCCGACCAGTTCCTTGAGGTCGTCGGCGGTCAGGTCCACGTCGGTGACGGCGCCGCGCGCGCTCTTGGTCGCGTCCAGCGTCTCGGCGAACCGCTCGCCGTCGATACCTAGCACCGTGTCGCCGAACATCTGGATGAGGCGGCGGTAGGAGTCCCAGGCGAAGCGCTCGTCGCCGGACTGGGCCGCGAGCCCGTGCACGGACTCGTCGGAGAGCCCGATGTTGAGGACGGTGTCCATCATTCCGGGCATCGAGAACTTGGCGCCGGAGCGTACGGAGACCAGCAGCGGGTCGTCGGCCTGGCCGAGCTTCTTGCCCATCCGCTGCTCCAGCGCGGCCAGGTGCTCGCTCACCTGGTCCCGGAGCGCGGCGGGGGCCTCGCCGGACTCCAGGTACGCCTTACAGGCTTCGGTGGTGATGGTGAAGCCCGGGGGGACGGGCAGACCGAGGTTGGTCATCTCGGCGAGGTTGGCTCCCTTCCCGCCGAGGAGGTCCTTGAGGTCCTTGTTGCCCTCACTGAAGTCATAGACGAACTTCCGCTGCTGCGACTGCTGCTGGGGCTGCTGCTGCGACGCGCCTACTGCGGACTCTGCGTCCGCGGACTCTGTGTTCTTCGTGTGAACCGGCACCGGACTCGGCTCCTCGTGGTCGGCTGCCCTGACGGCGGGGAGCGTACCCAGATCAAAGGCTTGCGAGTACGTCCAACGGCACGTCACACGGCTGTAACCACCCGTCTGCCGAGAGATCGAAAGTGCGGGGCCGTTCGGGGTGATTGGGCATACCATTCACAACTCGAATGGATGGTGACCGTGCGCCACTCGAGCCCCGAGATTCCCTCACTGAGAGTAGTGCGGCCTACGACTCGGAAACCAAGGGTCGGTAAAACCCCGGTCCGCTCCTTGGAGATGTACAGCTCACATCTGAGCGCTCATCTGAGCGCACCCCTGATCAAGGTGGCGCGAATCACTGCGCTGAACGGGTGAATGTCTCACTATGCGGACCGGTGCTGGGCGGCGGAAACCGGGATCGCGGGCCGCAGTACATTGCCCGGATGACCGAGCCGACGACCCGCCTCTCCCCCGTCGATCCCACGGCCGACGCCCTCTTCGTCTACGGCACCCTCCGCTTCGGCCGCATCCTCGCCGCTCTCCTCGGCCGGGTGCCCTCCACGACCCCGGCCGCCACCACCGGCTGGCGCACGGCGGCACTCGCGCGCCGCCCGTATCCCGGTCTCGTCCCGGCGCCGGGGCAGACCGCGTCCGGGCTGCTGCTGAGTGGGCTGAGCGCCCGCGAATGGCGGGCGTTGGACGACTTCGAGGACGACGAGTACGAGCTGGTGCCTTTGATGGTGGACAGCGGGGCCAGGGGTTTGCCGGGCCCGGGCACGGTCTGGTCGTACACCTGGGCGGCCCCGGGTGAGGTCCTCCCGGAGAACTGGGAGGCGGACGCCTTCGCGGAGCGGCAGTTGGACCGGTACGCCGCACGGCTGGAGGGGTTCTGAGCCTGGCACCCCGCATGGGGGCTGCGCTTGCCCACCCTGCGCCCCTGGCGCAGACTGCCCAAGCGCAGCAGAGGGACGCGGCCTAACCGCCGGAGGTGTCCAGCTCGGCGTCCGTGCCGACGCCCGTGCCGCACTCGTACGGGTCGTCCAGCCAGCCATCGGGCAGCACGACCTTGTTGCGGGAGTGGGTCCGGCCGCGCGGGCCGTCGGCGCCTTCCGGCCACTCCTGGGACAGGTCCAGCTCGTCGAGGAGCGCGCGCAACTGAGCCAGCGAACCGGCGACGGCCAGCCGCTTGCGCATCTCGGAGCCGACCGAGAAGCCCTTGGTGTACCAGGCGACGTGCTTGCGGAAGTCGATGACGCCGCGCCCCTCGTCCCCCAGCCACTCCCCCAGCAGCCGCGCGTGCCGCACCATGACGTCGGCGACCTCGGCCAGCGTGGGCCGCGCGTACGCCTGCGTGCCGTCCCCTGCCAGCGCGGCCACCAGATCGGCGAACAGCCAGGGCCGGCCCAGGCAGCCGCGCCCGACCACGACACCGTCGCAACCGGTCTCGCGCATCATGCGCACCGCGTCGTCGGCCGACCAGATGTCACCGTTGCCCAGGACGGGGATTTCCGGAACGGCCTCCTTGAGGCGTGCGATGGCGTCCCAGTCCGCGGTCCCGCCGTAGTGCTGGGCCGCCGTGCGGCCGTGCAGCGCGATGGCGGTGACGCCCTCCTCGACGGCGATACGGCCGGCGTCCAGATACGTCAGGTGCTCGTCGTCGATGCCCTTGCGCATCTTCATCGTCACCGGGCGCCCGTCCGCGTTGCTGACGGCCTCGTGCAGGATGGCGCGCAGCAGCGGCCGCTTGTAGGGCAGCGCGGAACCGCCCCCCTTGCGGGTGACCTTGGGGACGGGGCAGCCGAAGTTGAGGTCGATGTGGTCGGCCAGGTCCTCGTCGGCGATCATCCGCACCGCCTTGCCGACCGTCACCGGGTCGACCCCGTACAGCTGGATGGAGCGCGGTTTCTCGCTCGCGTCGAAGTGCACGAGCTGCATCGTCTTCTCGTTGCGTTCCACCAGCGCCCGGGTGGTGATCATCTCGCTGACGAACAGCCCACGTCCGCCGGAGAACTCCCGGCACAGCGTCCGGAACGGAGCATTGGTGATCCCAGCCATCGGCGCCAGCACCACAGGCGGCTGGACGGTGTGCTCTCCGATGTGCAGCGGCCGGGCCATGAGCAGGGGTTCCTCCGGATCGTTCAGTGCGCGGGGCAAGGTCAGCTCCCCATTGTCCCCCATCCGGGTCCGGGCCCCCGCCTACCCTCCGGCCTCGATCAGCCGGAGCAGGCGCTCGATCCGCGTCTGAGTCTCCTCGTCCTGCGGTACGTACGTGCCCAGGCGCGCGCCCTCGGCAGGGCCGAGCCACAGCCCGTGGTACGTGAAGGACAGCATGCCGACGTGCGCGTTGCGGAATCGCTTGGTCTGGTCGACAGCGCGAGCCACCTCGTGCCGCTCCCACAGCTCGCGGAACTCCGGTGAGGACCGCTCCATCCGTTTGAGCAGTGCCTTCCAGGCGGGCTCGGCCAGGTGCTCGGCCATCCGGGAGCGGAAGCGTGCCACCATCAGCCGGACCGTCTCCTGCCGGTCCGGCATGGCGGCCGCCCAGTCGGGGTCGGTGAAGGCCAGCCACATGCAGTTGCGGTTCTCGCGCTGATGCGCGTCCAGGTCGCCGAGCAGCCGGCCGTAGACGCGGTTGTAGGCCAGGATGTCGTAGCGCGCGTTCTGCACACAGGCCGGGAACGGTTCGAGCTGGGTGAGCATCTTGCGGATGCCGGGCGGCAGCACCGTCGTCTCGGCCGCGGGCGTCGGGTCGGCCGTGCCAGCGAGCGCGAACAGATGGGCGCGCTCGCTGGTGTCCAGCATCAGCGCCCGCGAGAGGGAGTCCAGCACCTGCGCCGAGACCTGGATGTTCCGGGCCTGCTCCAGCCAGGTGTACCAGGTCACACCGACTGACGAGAGGTGCGCCACCTCCTCGCGGCGCAGCCCCGGCGTACGGCGGCGCGGGCCGCGCGGCAGGCCCACCTGCTCGGGCTTGATCCGCTCACGCCTGCTGCGCAGGAACGCCGCGAGGAGCTCGCGGCGCACGCTGTCGGCGGGCGCGGACGCCTCCACTGCGGAAGCCTCCACTGCGGAAGCCTCCACTGCGGAAGCCTTCGCTGCGGAAGCCTTCGCTGCGGATGGGGACGCCTCCGCTTCGCCGGGGCCGGTGGTGACGCTCATGGCACCAGGGTGAGGCAGATCGCGTCCTGGTGCCAGGTAGTCGTCATACCAGGATGAGGACCGTCTGGTACCACACTGAAGGTCGGCCGAGGCTCGTGGTCATGAGTCACGAAGCCACCACCACGACCGCGCGGCCCGGGCCCGGCGGCGGGCAGCCCGCACCCCCGGCAGGCGCGGGGAGGGTGCCCCGGGCCTCCGGCGCACTCCGCCCCCTCGGGCTGTTCACCCTGCTGCTGGGCGCCGCGCTGCCCATGATCGACTTCTTTGTCGTCAACGTGGCCTTCCCCAGCATCGAAGCCGACCTCCACGCCTCCCCCGCGGCGCTGGAGATGGTCGTCGCCAGTTACGCCGTCGCCTACGCCTCGCTGCTCGTGCTGGGCGGACGGCTGGGCGACACCTTCGGACGGCGGCGGCTCTTCATCTGGGGCGTCGCCGCCTTCGGCCTCACCTCGCTCGCCTGCGGGTTCGCGCCCGGAGTGTGGTGGCTGATCGCCGCGCGAATGGCGCAGGGCGCGGCCTCCGCGATGCTGTTCCCGCAGGTGCTCGCCACCATCCACGCCACGAGCGAGGGGCGGGTACGGGCTCGCGCCATCGGCCTGTTCGGCTCGGTCGGCGGGATATCCATCGTCACCGGACAGGTGCTGGGCGGCGTCCTGGTCGCCGCCGACCTGGCGGGCACCGGCTGGCGGGCGATCTTCCTGATCAACGTTCCGGTGGTGCTGGTCGCGCTGGCGCTGGGAGTCCGTACGGTGCCCGACAGCCGCTCGGAAGCGCCCGCGCGGGGTGACCTCACCGGAACCGTACTGCTGGCGTGCGCACTGGGCGCGTTGCTGCTGCCGCTGACGGAGGGCCGTGCGGCGGGCTGGCCCTGGTGGGCGGTCGCGCTGCTGGTCGCTGCCGCCGTGCTGGCGTACGCCTTCTTCGCCGTCGAACGCCGGGAGGAGCGGGAGGGCCGCAGCCCGCTGCTGCCGCCCTCGCTGCTGCGCGAGAGCGGCGTACGGCGCGGACTGCTCGCCGGAACGCCGATCTTTCTGGGCTTCAGCAGCTTCATGTTCGAAAGCGCACTGCTGCTGCAGCGGGGGCTGCGCTACGGAGCCCTGGAAGCGGGCCTCACCATGGTGCCGATGGGGCTGGCTCAGTTCGTCGCCTCCGTACGGGCACCCAAGCTGACCGAACGGCTCGGCGCGGGACGGGTGCTGGCGTTCAGCGCGGTGGCGCAGGGCGCGGGACTGGGGGCGCTGTTGATCGCCGTCTTCGCGCAGTGGCCCGGCCTGCCGCCGGTCGCGCTGGCACCGGGGCTGGCGCTGTGCGGCGTGGGACAGGGACTGCAACTGCCCACCTATTTCCGCATCCTGCTCTCCGGCGTTCCCGCCGACCGCGCCGGTGCGGGCAGCGGCCTCGCCGCCACGGCCCAGCAGTCCGGGCTCGCCCTGGGCGTCGCCACCCTGGGCTCCCTCTTCCTCGCCCTGATACCGCACTTCGGCATGCGGGAAGCGCTGGGCGCGGTACTGGCGGTGCAGGGCTGCGGGCTGCTGGCGCTGGTGGCGGTGGGCCTGCGGATGCCGCGCTCGGTGGGGTGAGGGCGCCCTGGACGGACGTCTGTTGTTTTTCGTCACCGGCTCAGGGGGTGATGAAAAAAACTGGTCACCAGGTGCCTGTGCGGGCGAAGCGTTCCAGGTCGGCCTCGTACGGTGCGGGATCGAGGCCCCGGGCGCGTACCCACTCCGCACTGCAGTACGTGTCCCGGTACGGCTCGGACGCGTCACCGAGGACGAGGACGACGCTGCCCCGCTTCCCGGCTTCGCGCATCCGGGCCACCAGGTGGCACACACCCCACAGGGCGGTCCCGGTTGCCGGTCCGGCATCGATGCCCGCCGAGTGCAGACGGCGCATCGCCGCGATCGAGGCGGCGTCCGGCACCGGGATCACCAGGTCGATCACCGACGGCAGGAAACCCGGCTCGGTGCGCGGACGGCCGATGCCGGGAATCCGGGACGGCATCCCTGTGGCGTAGTCGTCACAGCCGCTCGCCCAGGCGGGGAAGTACGCGGAGTTCTCCGGGTCCACCACGGCCAGCCGACTGGGGCGGCCGTGGTACCGCAGGTGACGTCCGATCGTCGCCGAGGTGGCGCCGGTACCGGCCCCGGTCACGATCCATTCCGGCACCGGGTGCGGCTCGCCCCGCAGCTGGTGGAAGATCTCGTCCGCGATCGTCGGCTCCCCCCAACCGGCCACCGCCCGTTCGGCGTCGGCGAAGTGGTCGAGCAGGTGGCCGCCACAGCGGTCGGCCAGCTCGCGGGCTTCCTGCTGCACCGCGGCGGGCGGCCGCTCCCCCACCTGCCACTGCCCACCCGCGGCCTCGATCCGCTCCAGAAGACGCGCCGGGGTCTTCGCCGGTACGACGGCGGTGAACGGCAACCCGAGCAGCTTCGCGAACCGGGCCCCGGCCGCCGCGACCGCTCCGCCCGTCGCCGCGAACACCGGCGTGCCCTCCCCTATCCGCCCGCCGGTGAGTGCCTCGCCGAACATGGCACGCACCAGGCGGTACTTCAGGCTGCCGGTGGGCAGCGCGGACTCGTCCTTGAGATAGATGTCGACCCCCTCGACCCCCTCGAAGCCCTCAGCAGCGGACAGGCGCCGCAGCGGGGTGAGGGCTTCGCGCGGGCCGGCCGAGGCAGGCGCCTCAGGCGGGCCGTACCTGCCGTCTTCCTGTATGCGCCGGATCGCGTCCGCGGCCCAGACATGCGGGTGAGTCTCGCCCATGGCGCCGGACATTACCCTGGAGACCGCCGCGTTCGGGCGTCGCAGGGTGCGGCGAGGTGCACCCAGACTGTTTTGCCGGCCCCCGCGCGAGGGCGTACGCCCCACGCCTGTGAGAGGGCGTCGACCAGTAGTAATCCGCGGCCCGATACCTCTTCCGGGTCTGGTTTGCGGAGTTCCGGCATCTCCCACTGGAACGAGTCGGAGACCTCCAGCACGAGGACGCCGTCCCGGCGGCGGAGTACGAGTCCGAAGTAGTCGCCGATTCCCCGTGCGGCGTGGGTGACGACGTTGGTCGCCAACTCACTTGCGATGAGCACCGCGTCGTCGCTCACCTGTCCGAGCTTCCACTCTCTGAGTACCAGCCGCACATGTTCCCGCGCCTTCGGCACGGACGCCTTGCTGATGCGGAACCTTGCGATGTTCGTACGCCCGGACATGGGGCCTCCCCGGGGGCGGGTGAGCAGATGGAAGTCACTCACTCTTGGCGTCTTTGCGGACACACTGAGTGAGGCAAATCACGCTACGGCTAAGCGGAGCGCTTGGCAAGTCATCTACATGGCAAGCTTGCCAGAGAGTCTGCGCCTCAAACTGCTGTCCCACTCAGCCAGTTGATGTGCAGACTTGGGGAAGCAAGAAGGGGAGGACCCATGCCCTCGGACCGGAAGCCCACGATGCGCGGCAGGCGGCTCGGCTCCGCGCTGCGGCGATACCGACTGGCCGCGAAGCTCGATCAGGAGCACGCGGCCAAAGCGCTGGGCTGCTCGACGGCAAAGATAAGCCGCATCGAGTCCGGAGCGAACTGCGCCCGCGTCCCGGAAGTCCGCTACCTGCTGGACCTCTACGAGGTGGACGACGAGACGACGCGCTCACAGCTTGAGCGGCTTGCCCGAAGCGCCACAAAGCGCGGCTGGTGGGTCAACCAACCGGTACCGGTGCCGGACAAGCTGGGCGACTACCTGGCGTTGGAGTCCGACGCCACATTCATCCGCACGTGGCAGACCGCGCTGGTGCCGGGGCTGTTGCAGACTGAGCCGTACACGAGGGCGCTGGCCGCTGCGAATCCGACGCTATGCGAGGACGCGGGCATCGAGCGCATCGTCGCGATCCGCCAACAACGGCGGCAGCAGTTCCTCGGCTCCGGCGCCCGGCTGGCAGCGGTCGTCTGGGAGCCCGCTCTCACTTCGATGCCCGATCCGCGGACTCAGCGCGCTCAACTGCTCGACCTGCTCTTGCTTCAACAGCAGCCGCTGGTCAGTTTGCAGGTTCTCCCACTGGCCGAGTGGTCCGCGGCGACCAGTGCACCGCCCTTTGTCATGTTGTCCTTCGACGGGGAGTGGGCGCCGTCGGCGGTTGTCCAAGACACCCATCAGGAGAGCGTCGTCCTGGAGGACGACGAGTTGACGACGCCATACGCCCTCTCCTTCGACGCGCTGCGCTCAGCCGCCCTACCTACCGACCAGACCCGAGACTTCATCCAGAAGCTTGTCTCCGAGATCCCCGAGGAAGAGGAATCCGCATGAGCCCCCGGACCGTTGTCGGCCCGTTCCGCAAATCTCCGTATTCCGGCGGTGGTACCGCCAATGAGTGCGTGGAAGTGGCGGAAACGGCTGACGGTGGGTGCGCGGTCCGCGACAGCAAGGACCCCGCACGCGGGACCGCGTACTTCGGGGCGGGGGCGTGGCGGGCGTTCGTCGACGGCCTCGCGGGGCACCCCCTACCGCAGTAGGGGCCACAGCGGAGCGCATTGGCTCCGTGGTAGCTCGTACAGCGCGAAGCCTGCGCCGTAGCTTCGCTGTCATGAACGCTTCCCGGAATGCCACAGCGCCCGCATCCTCCTCCATACCGTCCCGCGGGGCAGGGTTCGGGCGGCAGATGGGAGAGGCCCTCACCCTCTTCCCGGCCGGCCTGTTCGCCCTCGTCATGGCGCTCGGCGGGCAGGACGCCCCGGCCCGGCGGGCACTGCGGGCCGGAGCGGGGACGGGGAGGGGGCGGGTCATGGTGCACGCTTTCCTCACTGTGCTGCTCGGCGTACTGGCGCTGATCGTGACGGGTGTGCTCGCCATTGGCACCGCGCGCGGGCTCTTCTACGGCTTCGTGGACAGCGGCCCCTACGACGACTCCTGGGGCGGGCCCACCAAAGCGGGGGCCTGGCTCGCGCACTTCGCGGTGAGTCTGCCGGTCACCGCCGTGTCGGTCGGGCTGCTGTACGGCCTCGCCGCCCTGCACCGGCGGATGACGGCGCCGCTGCGCGGTGAGCGGAGACCGGCGTGGGTGCTGCCGATCGTGCTGCTGAGCTGCGTTGGCGCTTCGTTGTTCGTGGTCGCGTTCTCGCACCAGTTGCACTGAGGCATGGCGGAGCCCCCCTTCCGTCCGGCGCTTCGCCATTGACGTAAGAGGGGGCTGCCGTCTACTTCGGGTCGCGGTTGAACTGTGCGGTGGACCAGAGGTAGCCGAGGAGGGTGAGGCCGACGGTCCAGGCGATCGCCAGCCAGGCGTTGTTGCCGATGTCGGTGCCCAGCAGGAGGCCGCGCAGGGTTTCGATGGCGGGGGTGAAGGGCTGGTACTCCGCGATCGGCTGGAACCAGCCCGGCATCGCCTCCAGCGGGACGAAGGCACTGGAGATCAGCGGAAGGATGATCAGCGGCGTGGCATTGTTGCTGGCCGCCTCCGCGTTCGGGGCGCCCATGCCCATACCCACCGCGATCCAGGTGAAGGCCAGCGCGACCAGTGCGATCAGCCCGAACGCCGCCAGCCACTCCAACGCTGTGGCGTCGGTGGAGCGGAAGCCGATGGCCACCGCCACCGCACCCACCAGCACCACACTGACAACCGACTGCAGCACGCTGCCGACCACATGCCCGATCAGGACGGAGGGGCGGTGGATGGCCATGGTGCGGAAGCGGGCGATGATCCCCTCCGTCATGTCGTTGGAGACCGAGACCGCCGTGCCGACCACCGTGCTGCCGATGGTCATCAGGAGAAGGCCCGGCACCAGGTAGGCGATGTAGGCGGAGCGGTTCGGGCCGCCGCCGTCGATGCCCGCGCTCATCGTGTCCCCGAAGACGTACACGAACAGCAGCAACAGCATGATCGGGGTCAAAAGCAGGTTCAGTGTGAGGGAGGGATAGCGCCGGGCGTGCAGGAGGTTGCGGCGCAGCATGGTGGTCGAGTCGCGGACGGCGAGGGACAGGGTGCTCATCGGGTGGTCTCCTTGGGCTGGCGGGTGGTGAGGGCGAAGAAGACGTCGTCCAGGTCGGGGGTGTGCACGGTCAGCTCGTCCGCTTCGATACCGGCCGAGTCCAGCCAGTCCAGGAGGGAGCGCAACTCGCGTTGGCTGCCGTCGCTGGGGATCTGGAGGGTGAGGGCGTCGTCGTCGCGGGTGGTCTCCCGCAGGCAGGAAGCGGCCGCCTGGTAGGTGGCCGGGTCGGTGAAGCGCAGCCGGATGTGGCCGCCGGGGATGAGGCGCTTGAGCTCCTCCGCGCTCCCCTCCGCAGCGATCTTTCCGTCGCTCAGGACCGCGATGCGGTCGGCGAGTTCGTCGGCCTCCTCCAGGTACTGGGTGGTGAGGAAGACGGTGACGCCGCCGGAGACCAGCTCGCGGATGATCTGCCACATGTTGTGGCGCGAGCGCGGGTCCAGGCCGGTGGTCGGCTCGTCCAGGAAGATGATCCGCGGGCTGCCCACCAGCGTCATCGCGATGTCCAACCGGCGTCTCATGCCCCCGGAGTAGGTGGAGGCGGGCTTCCTCGCCGCGTCCACCAGGTCGAAGCGCTCCAGAAGCTCGGCGGCGACACGCCGGCCCTCACGGCGCGGAAGGTGGTGCAGGTCCGCCATCAGAAGCATGTTCTCCTCACCCGTGATCAGACCGTCCACAGCGGAGAACTGACCGGTGACGCCTATCGCGCCACGCACCCCCTGCGCCTCACCGGCAATGTCGTGACCCGCGACCCGGGCCTGCCCGCCATCAGCGGCGATCAGCGTGGAGAGGATCTTCACCGCCGTGGTCTTACCCGCGCCGTTCGGGCCGAGCAGCGAGAAGACCGTTCCTTCGGGGACGGTCAGATCGATGCCGTCCAGTACCACCTTGTCGCCGTAGGACTTGCGCAGGCCGTTCGCCGTGATGGCGGGGTTCGTCATGGTGTGCTCCTCAGAGGCTGTGAGCGGCGATGTTGCCGTAGGCGGTGGTGGCGTGGATGTTCAGAGCGGCGGCGCCGTCGGTGTTCTTGAGGACGTTGTGGATGCGGCCGTAACCGGTGCCGGCG
The DNA here is from genome assembly GCF_017676385.1 of Streptomyces spirodelae. Lineage (GTDB taxonomy): Bacteria > Actinomycetota > Actinomycetes > Streptomycetales > Streptomycetaceae > Streptomyces > Streptomyces spirodelae. The sequence goes on along the minus strand of NZ_JAFFZN010000002.1, from coordinate 126,440 downwards.
TCCAGGGAGGCGGAGACCCCGGCGGCGGCATTGACGGTGACGTCGCCCATCTGGGTGCTCAGCACGACCTCGCCCCGCACGGCTTCGCTGATGCGGAGGTCACCCTTTGCGGTGCTGATCTCCGCAGGACCGGTCAGGCGGCCCACCGAGACATCACCGCCGGAGGTGGTGGAGCGGACGGACGCGGCCTCATCGATCTTGATTCCGCCCTGTGCGCCCTGGAAGGTGACGTCGCCGAACCGTCCGACGCCCCGGAGTTCGGCGAAGGAAGACCTCATCGCGACATGGGAGCCGGCGGGCAACTGGACCGTGACCTCGATGGCCCCGGAGGCGCCGAAGTACTGGTTCTTCGCGGCCGGGGCGTGAATCCGCAGGACGCCGTCACCGTAGGCGACCTCGGTCTGTTCCGCCGCCTTCACATCGCGGCTCTTGGAGGCGTTCGCGGGCAGGACCTCGACGGTGGTGTCGGCACGGTCGGCGGCGATGAACTGCACGCGCCCGGCGGGGAGGTCCAGGTCGACGGAGACCGGGGCGGGGGTGTCGAACTTCTGCATCGTGCTCTCCTCTTGCGGTCGTCGTTTCTGACATCGAAAACGCTACGTTGCTTTTCCAGATCCAGCAACGAACCTGTTGCACTCGATCAGTATCTCCGCAGTTCAGATGCTCAATATCGTTGCAACTGACCACCACACAATGCAACGAAACACCCCTGACCGTTGCATTGACTAGGGAGTGAACGCTAAGGTGGAGGCACCAGGAAGCACGGAGGGAGATCGCGGTGCCGGGAGGCAGACTCACCCAGCAGGAACGCCAGAAGATCGCGCTGGGCCTGGCCGACGGGCTGGCCTACGCGGAGATCGGCAGACGTCTCGATCGCCCCACCTCCACGATCACGCGGGAGGTGATGCGCAACGGCGGTCCCACCGCCTACCGCGCCGACCTGGCACACCGCGCCACCGAACGTCGCGCCCACCGGCGCAGGCCGGCCGCCCCCCGAGGGGCCGCGCAGGTGCCCGAACAAGCCCACGGGCGCGACGCCGAGGTCGTGCGCGAGTACGAGGAGGGGTTCACCACCCTCCTGATGAAGCAGGGCGTGCCCAAGATGATGGCCCGGGTGCTGACCTGCCTGCTCACCACGGACGCGGGCAGCCTCACCGCGTCCGAACTCGTGCAGCACCTCCAGGTCAGCCCGGCGTCCGTCTCCAAAGCGGTCGCGTTTCTCGAAGAACAGGGCCTCGTCCGCCGGGAACGCGACGAACGCCGCCGCGAGCGCTACAGCGTCGACGACGACGTCTGGTATCAGTCGATGATCGCCGCTGCCCAGGGCACCATCCAGCTCGCCCAGACGGCACGGCACGGCGTCGGCATCCTCGGCCGCGGTACTCCGGCCGCCGCCCGGCTGGAGAACATCGCCCGCTTCATGGACTTCGTCGGTGAGAGCATCAGCCGTGCCGCCGAACAGGGCCGCGAGATCCTCCACACGAGACCCGAGGCGGACTCGGAGGGCGCTGCTGGACGCGGGCCGGATGACGGATAGGGCGCGGAGGCGAGCGGCTGGGGCGGGACGCCGCTACTCCTCGCCCTGGGACCAGGCGGCCACCGGGAGGGAGAGGTAGACACCGAAGTCGTCGAGACCGGTGGCCTCGGCAATGCTCTCGTGGAGCTGATCCACGCGCTCCTGCCGGTTGGCGGCTCTGCTCTCGAACCACTTGGAGCGGATCTCGATCACCACGTCCAGGCCGCACCGGTCGAAGGGGCCGAGTCGGCGGAAGCGGAGCTCCACATCGCCGGGTTGCAGATCACCGTCGTAGGGCTCCTCGGGGCACTCCACCGCAACGGAGACGAGGTGCGGGAGGACCGAGCCGAGCTCGCGGAGCGTCGCTTCGGGTACGTCGGGCGCATAGGTGACTTCGATGAGCGGCATCGGTTCGATTCACTCCTGAGGGGGCCCAGTTCGGACCCGTCGGCGACAGTGGCAGCTGCAGGCAAGCGGGGAACACCCGGCCGGTGCAAATGAATATGCGCGGCCGGGTGGACTCGGGTTTGATGAACGTATGCTCTCCACCGACCGTGTACTCGCCTTCGCCGCGATGTCGTTCCTGCTCATCGTCGTGCCGGGCCCCAGCGTGCTGTTCGTCGTCGGGCGGGCGCTGGCGCACGGGCGGCGGGCGGCGCTCACCACGGTGGTGGGGAACACGCTGGGCGCGTACGTCCTGGTTGTCGCTGTGGCGCTGGGGATCGGGACGCTGGTGGAGCGGTCCGTGCTCGTTTTCACGGTGCTGAAGCTGGCGGGCGCCGCCTATTTGGTGCACCTGGGCATCAAGGCGTGGCGGCAGCGCCGTTCGCTGCAGGATGCGTTCGAGGGTCGGGCCACGGCGCACAGCGGGCTGCGCACGCTGTGGGAGGGGTTCGCGGTCGGGGTCGCCAATCCCAAGACGATCGTGTTCTTCGCCGCCGTACTGCCGCAGTTCGTGGACCGGGAGCAGGGGCACGTGGCGGCGCAGATGCTGCTGCTCGGCCTCGTCTTCAACGTCATCGCCGTTGTCTCGGACGGCGTCTGGGGGCTGGCCGCGGCCACCGCGCGGAGCTGGTTCGCGCGGTCGCCGCAGCGGCTGTCCCTGGTGGGCGGGGCGGGTGGGCTCGCCATGATCGGGCTCGGGGTCACCGTCGCGGCGACGGGCCGCAAGGAGTAGACCGCCGCCAGCCCCCGGGGCGCCCCGGGCACCCCCTCCGAATCGTCACTGGTTCAGCCGATTACGATCTGTGGTACTGCACCGGACGGCGCGGTTCGGCGCCCAGTTCGGCCGCGGCCTCGTTCGCCCAGTACGGGCGGCGCAGCAGCTCGCGGCCGAGCAGTACCGCGTCGGCCTGGCCCGAGGCGACGATCTGCTCGGCCTGCCGGGGCTCGGTGATCAGGCCGACGGCGCCCACGGACAGGTCCGTCTCCTTCTTGACCCGCTCGGCGAACGGCACCTGGTAGCCGGGCGCTGCCTCGATACGGGCGTCGGGCGCGTTGCCGCCGGTCGAGGTGTCGAGCAGGTCGACGCCGCGGGCGAGCAGTTCCTTGGCGAGGCGGGCGGTGTCGTCGGCGGTCCAGCCCTCGCGCTCGTCGTCCGGGTTCTCGGTCAGCCAGTCGGTGGCCGAGATCCGGAAGAACAGCGGCAGTTCCTCCGGCCAGACGGCGCGGACCGCCTCGACGACCTCCAGCGCGAACCGCGTACGGCCCTCGAAAGAGCCGCCGTACTGGTCGGTGCGGCGGTTGGTGAACGGGGAGAGGAACTCGTTGATCAGGTAGCCGTGCGCGCCGTGGAGCTCGACGACCTTGAACCCGGCCTCGTATGCGCGACGGGCACTGTCCGCGAACTGCCGTACGAGCTGGGTCACCTGTTCGCGCGTCAGCTCCTCGGGCGTGGTGTGTCCGTCGGTGAACGGCAGCGGGCTGGGGCCGACCGGCTGCCAGCCGTGACCCGCGCCGGGTGCCAGCGGCGCGCCGCGGTCGACCCACGTGCGCTCGGTGGACGCCTTGCGGCCCGCGTGGGCGAGCTGGATGCCGGGAACGGTGCCCTGCTCGGACAGGAAGCGGGTGATACGGGCGAAGCCTTCCTGCTGGCGGTCGCTCCACAGGCCCAGGTCGTAGGGGCTGATCCGGCCCTCCGGGGTGACCGCCGTGGCCTCGACCAGCGCGAGGCCGAGCCCGCCGGCGGCCCGCGCACCGAGGTGGGCGAGGTGCCAGTCGGTGGGAACGCCCTGGCCCGGCCCTTCGGGGGCGGCCGAGTACTGGCACATCGGCGCCATCCAGACGCGGTTGGGGACGGTCACCGACCGCAGTGCGAGGGGCTCGAACAGTGCGCTCACAGCGCTCTCCAATCGGGGTGGGGCGGTACGGCGCTTAGTACGATAGCCGCCGTAGTACGACACCTGTCAAATTTCGATGACTGCCGTACTATGAAGGCGTGCCGACGACAACCCCCGTACGCCAACTCCCGCACCCGGGGCGCGAGGAGATCCGCCTGGAAGCAGTGCTGCACGCACTCGCCGACCCGATACGGCTGCGCATCGTCACCGCGCTGGACCCCTACGGCGAGGGCGATGGCAGCGGAGCCACCTGCTCCCAGGTCGAACTGCCGGTAACCGCCTCGACCAGCACCCACCACTTCCGCGTCCTGCGCGAAGCGGGCGTGATCAACCAGTGCTACCGCGGCACCGCAAAGATCAACTGCCTCCGCCGCACCGACCTGGAAGCCCGCTTCCCGGGCCTGCTGGATGCGGTTCTCAAGGCCGCCTCCGCCTGAAACGCACCCCTTCGAGGGACCCCACCGGGTGATCCGCTCACATTGTCGGTACGCCTGGCTACGGTGAGTTGCTAGCGGCTTACCGCACCTGGAAGGCGCATCATGACAGTGTTGCTTGAACGACCGACGGCCACAGAGACCCCCGAGGAACCGGACGGCAGTTTCGACGCGCTGTTCCGGACACTCCTGACCATGGAAGTGCCCGAGGGATACCGGGCGGAGATCATCGGGGGAAGCATCGTCATGTCGCCGTGGTCGAACCGTGGTCGAAGGGGTACTACCTGCGGGCGATGCGCTCCCTGCGTGCCCAGTTGGAACCGCATGTCCCCACGGGGACGATCGTGGACAGCTCCCCCTACCTCTTCACCTTCCCGGACCAGGAACGCGCCTTCGGGCCTGACGTCTTCGTCGCCTCCGAGAAGGCATTCGACACCGAGGCACGCTACACCGATGGTGAAGCCCTCGTACTCGTCGCCGAGTTGAGCTCGGCGACAACACGCAACGTGGACTGGAGCGACAAGTTGTTGGTCTACGCGAAGGCAGGCGTAGCCGTCTATTTGCTGCTCGACATGCAAGCGCAGGCCGTCTCTGTCTTTTCAGACCCAGCGCCCGAGGGGTACAGGACACGCAAGACGTGCCAATTCGGCAAGACTTTGCATCTCCCTCCGCCGTTCGACTTCGAGTTGGGCACGACCGCCTTCGACAAGCCTTCGAAAAACGAGGGGTGACCGGAGCGCCCCTCTGTCACAGTGCCCGGATGGACAGACAGACGCGATCCCTCCTCGCACACGCCGACCACCCCATCGCGGCCCCGCTCGATGACGACTCCGTGGGGCGGTTGCTCACCCGTGCGGTCGTACGGGACGACGCGCGCGTGCTCGATCTGGGGTGCGGGTCGGCGGCGTGGCTCATCCGCGCACTCGGACAGCGGCCCGGCGTGACGGCGGCGGGGGTGGACGTCTCCGCAGAGGCGCTGGAGCGCGCCCGGCGTGCGGCCGAGGAGGCGGGGGTCGACGGGCGGCTGACCCTGCACCGTGGCGAAGCCGCGGCGTTCGAGGCGCCGCACCCGTTCGAGGCGGTGCTCAGCGTGGGCGCGACGCACGCGTTCGGCGGACTGCTGCCCACCCTGGACGCCGCGCTCCGGCACCTGGCGCCCGGCGGCACCGTGCTGGTCGGGGACGCGTACTGGGAGCGGGAGCCGAGCCGGTGGGCGCGGGAGACGCTGGGCGAGTACGAGGATCTGGCGGGGACGGTCGAGAAGGTCACCGCTGAGGGCTGGACGCCGGTGTACGCCCATCTCTCCACACGGCACGAGCTGGACGACTACGAGTGGAACTGGACCGGCTCCCTCTCCCGCTGGGCGCTGGACCACCCCGAACACCCGGACAGCGCCGAGGCGCTGCGGGCCGCGGCCCGGCACCGGGACGAGTGGCTGCACGGCTACCGGGAGAGCTTCGGCTTCGTGTGCATGGCGCTGCGCCGCACCACGGATACGTGAAGGCGGACAGGTGAACGGACAGGTGAAGCGCGAAGGCCCGGCACCCCGTGCGGGGTGCCGGGCCTCGGCCTCGTCGCCATGAGGGCAGCGGCTCAGCAGCCGATGAGGCGGCCGGCCAGGTAGCCCTCGATCTGGTCGAGGGAGACGCGGTCCTGCTTCATGGTGTCGCGCTCACGCACCGTGACCGCGTTGTCGTCGAGGGTGTCGAAGTCGACGGTGACGCAGAACGGGGTGCCGATCTCGTCCTGCCGGCGGTAGCGGCGGCCGATGGCGCCCGCGTCGTCGAAGTCGATGTTCCAGTGCTTGCGCAGCGTCTCCGACAGGCCGCGGGCCTTGGGCGAGAGCTGCTCGTTGCGGGACAGCGGCAGCACGGCGACCTTGACCGGGGCGAGCCGCGGGTCGAGGCGCATCACGGTGCGCTTCTCCATCTTGCCCTTGGCGTTGGGCGCCTCGTCCTCGATGTAGGCGTCCAGCATGAAGGCGAGCATCGCGCGGTTGACACCGGCCGCCGGCTCGATGACGTAGGGCGTCCAGCGCTCGCCCGCCTCCTGGTCGAAGTACGACAGGTCGTGGCCGGACGCCTTGGAGTGCGCGGTGAGGTCGAAGTCCGTGCGGTTGGCGACGCCCTCCAGCTCGGAGAACTCGCTGCCGCCGAAGTTGAAGCGGTACTCGATGTCGGCAGTGCGCTTCGAGTAGTGGGAGAGCTTCTCCTTCGGGTGCTCGTACCAGCGGATGTTCTCCTCGCGGATACCCAGGTCCCGGTACCAGGCCCAGCGCTGGTCCATCCAGTACTGGTGCCATTCCTCGTCCTCGCCCGGCTTGACGAAGAACTCCATCTCCATCTGCTCGAACTCACGGGTACGGAAGATGAAGTTGCCCGGCGTGATCTCGTTCCGGAACGACTTGCCCATCTGCGCGATGCCGAACGGCGGCTTCTTGCGCGAGGTCTGCTGGACGGCGGCGAAGTTGGTGAAGATGCCCTGCGCGGTCTCGGGGCGCAGATAGGTGACCGAGCCCGAGTCCTGGGTGGGGCCGAGGTGGGTGGACAGCAGCCCGGAGAACTGCTTGGGCTCGGTGAAGCCGCCCTTGTTGCCGCAGTGCGGGCAGTTGATGTCGGCCAGGCCGTTCTCCGGCTCGCGGCCGTGCTTGGCCTCGTACGCCTCGGTCAGGTGGTCGGCGCGGAACCGCTTGTGGCACGAGGTGCACTCGGTGAGCGGATCGGTGAAGGTGGAGACATGGCCCGATGCCTCCCAGACCTCGGGGGCCAGAATCACCGACGAGTCGATGCCCACCACGTCGTCGCGGGAGGTGACCATGGAGCGCCACCACTGGCGCTTGATGTTCTCCTTCAGCTCCACGCCCAGCGGCCCGTAGTCCCAGGCGGCACGCTGACCGCCGTAGATCTCACTGCACGGGTAGACGAAGCCACGGCGCTTGCTGAGGCTGACAATTGTGTCGATCTTGTCGGCGGCCACGGTGCTCTCTTCATTGACGACGAGACGGAATACCTCAGATTACTGGGGGCCGTAGGGGGCGCGGCAAATCGGTTCCGGATTCGGCCGGAGCCGTCCGCCCGGTGTCATCGGGACCGTCCCGGATCATCCCTTCCGCGCACGTGCCGTGATCCGTGTCGTGATCCGTGTCGTGATCACGGAGCGCAAAGCTCTAGTTGACAATCGTTTCCAATTTCGGTGAAAATGAGTGTCATGAACATCGGTCCCCGCCCCCGTCGGCTCATACGCACCGGCGCCGCAGTCGGCGCGCTCACTCTCGCCTCCCTCCCCCTCGCCGCCTGCGGCAGCGACAGCGGGAGCAACGGGAAGGTGCGGGTGGCCGCGTCCTTCTACCCCATGGCCTACCTCGCCCAGCAGATCGGCGGGGACCACGTCGACGTCCAGAACCTCACCAAGCCCGGCACCGAGCCCCACGACCTGGAGCTGAGCCCCAAGCAGACCGGGGAGCTCAGCGAGATGGACATGGTCGTCTACCTCAAGGGGCTGCAGCCCGCCGTGGACGAGGCGGTCGAGCAGTCGGGCGTCAAGAACATCGCGGAAGCCTCCTCCTACACCGACTTGGAGGACCACGGAACCGATGTGCACGGCGAGGAGGGCCACGACGGGCACGAGAAGGACCACGGCGAGCACGAGGGCCACGACCACGGCGAGGACGCGGCGGGCGACCCGCACATCTGGCTCGATCCGGTGCGCTACGCCGAGGTCGCCAAGGGGGTCGGCAAGCAGCTCCAGAAGGCGGACCCCGACCACAAGGGCGAGTACAAGAAGAACACAGCGGAACTCGTCTCCCGGCTCAAGACCCTCGACAAGGACTTCAAGGCCGGTCTGAAGAACAAGAAGACCGACACCTTCATCACCACGCACGCCGCCTTCGGCTACCTCGCCGAGCGGTACGGTCTGCACCAGGAGGCCGTCGCCGGCATCGACCCGGAGTCGGAGCCCAGCGCCTCCCGGCTCAAGGAGCTGCACGAGGTCGCCAAGAAGGACCACGTCGACACCGTCTTCTTCGAGAACGACGCCAGCGACAAGACCGCCAAGACTCTTGCGGGCGACCTCCGGCTCAAGACCGCGGTGCTCAGCCCCCTGGAGACCATCAAGGACCCGAAGAAGGACGACTACTTCTCGGTGATGCACCAGAACCTGACCGCGCTCGAGACGGCTCTCGGCGCGAAGTGAGCCGGGACGGAGCCCGCCACGTAGTGGCCCGCCGCGTAGTGAGGACGTGAGGCATGACGAGGACGACAGCCGCCCAGGACGGCGCCGGCATAGCCGAGGCACCGCCTGCCGTCGCCCTGCGCGGTGCCACGGCCGCGCTGGGCGGGCGGCCGGTGCTGCGCGGAGTGGATCTGACGGTGGGGCGCGGCGAGACGGTCGCACTGCTGGGCGCCAACGGCTCGGGCAAGTCCACCACCATCCGTGCCGTGCTGGGTCAGGTGCCGCTGACCGGCGGTGAACTGGAGCTCTTCGGCACCCCGTTCGCGCGGTTCCGGGACTGGCACCGGCTCGGTTACGTTCCGCAGCGCTCCACCGCCGCTGCCGGGGTCCCGGCGACGGTGCGGGAGGTCGTCTCGGCCGGCCGGCTGGCCCGGCGCCGTTTCCGGCCGCTGGGCCGCGAGGACAAGGCCGCGGTGCGGCACGCGCTGGAGCTGGTCGGCATGGCGGAGCGGATGCGGGACCCGGTCGAGGCGCTCTCCGGCGGCCAGCACCAGCGGGTGCTGATCGCCCGCGCCCTCGTCGCCGAGCCCGAGCTGCTGATCATGGACGAGCCGCTGGCGGGTGTGGACGTCGCCAACCAGGAGGTGCTGGCCGACACCCTGCGCCAACAGGTGGAGCGGGGCACCTCGGTGCTGCTGGTACTGCACGAACTCGGCCCGCTCGCACCGTTGATCGACCACGCCGTGGTGCTGCGGGAGGGCCAGGTCGAGTGGGTGGACAACCCCGACCGGCTGCACGACCTGGCCTGCCACCCGCACGGCTCCGTACCCGCCGCCGAGGCGGCGCCGAAGATCGAGACGGGGTTGTTCTCATGATCGAGATGCTGAATTACGGCTTCATGCAGCGCGCGCTGCTCGCCGCGCTGCTGGTCGGCATCGCCGCACCCGCCGTGGGCATCTACCTCGTCCAGCGCCGCCAGGCGATCATGGGCGACGGAATCGGCCATGTGGCGCTGAGCGGTGTGGCGCTGGGCTTCCTGCTGCAAACCAACCCGGTGTGGATGGCCGTGCTCGTCGCCTCGCTGGGAGCCATCTCGATGGAGCTCATCCGCTGGTACGGCAAGGCGCGGGGCGATGTGGCCCTGGCGATGCTGTTCTACGGCGGCATGGCGGGCGGCGTACTGATCATCAACCTGTCGCCGAACGGCTCGAACGCCAACCTCACCACCTATCTCTTCGGCTCCATCACCACCGTCTCGCCACAGGACATCGCCGCCATCGTCGGCCTGTCCGCTTTCGTGCTGCTCGTCTCGCTCGGCCTGCGGCGCCAGCTGTTCGCCGTCTGCCAGGACGAGGAGTTCGCGCGGGTGACGGGGCTGCCGGTGCGGCTGCTCAACCTGCTGCTGGCCGTGACGGCCGCGGTCACCGTCACGGTGGCGATGCGGGTGGTCGGGCTGCTGCTGGTCAGCGCGCTGATGGTGATCCCGGTGGCCGCCGCCCAGCAGGCCACCCGCGGCTTCGCCGTCACGCTGGGCACGGCGATGGGTTTCGGGGTCGCCGTCACCCTCTCCGGCACGGTGACCTCCTACTACGCCGACGTACCGCCCGGCGCCAGCATCGTCGTCATCGCCATCGCCCTCTTCGCTCTCGTCACGGTGCTCGCCGCGCCGCTGGCCCGGCGCAGGGCAGCACGTGACGCGGACAGGACTGTCCCCACAGGGCCGGGAGGGGGCACCCTGGTAGCGGACGGGAACGAGAGCGCCGGCGACGGCACGGGGTCGGTGGACCGCCCGAGCAGGGTGTAATACCCGCTCGTGGGGGGCGCCTGGCACAATGGGTGGCCGCGAACGCCGCACCGGGCCTCAGCCGCCTCGGCGCCTCCCCGGAGCCGACGAACGTAAGGAGCCAGAGCGTGACCACCGCAGGTCCCCCTGTACGCGGCCGGTCGACCCGGCAACGCGCCGCCGTCTCCGCGGCACTCGCCGAGGTCGAGGAGTTCCGCAGCGCGCAGGAACTGCACGACATGCTCAAACACCGGGGTGACTCGGTGGGGCTCACCACGGTCTACCGCACCCTCCAGTCCCTCGCCGACGCGGGCGAGGTCGACGTACTGCGCACCGACGACGGCGAGGCCGTCTACCGGCGGTGCCACAGTGACGACCACCACCACCATCTGGTCTGCCGCGCCTGCGGGAAGGCCGTGGAGGTCGAGGGCCCCGTGGTGGAGAAGTGGGCCGCCTCGGTCGCGGCCGAACACGGCTTCGTCAATGTGGGCCACACGGTCGAGATCTTCGGCACGTGCGGCGAGTGTGCCGCCGCGGACTGATACTTGCCCCGCGATTTCCGGGTGCCCGGCATGGGGGGGCTGCGCTTGCCCGCCCTGCTCCCCCGGACTCGAACTGCGCGCGCAGCCGACAGCGCACCCGCAGTCTGCGACGGGCAGCAAGGGCAGCCCCTCCCCAGAACGCCTCAGCGCCGTGAAGCGGTAAGCGCCTCCACGCCGTCCAGGATCAAGCCGAGCCCGAACTCGAAGTCGGCCGTACCCTCCGAGTCGGCGGACTCCGCGCTGTCGGACAGCTCGCCGGAGGCCAGCAGCTCGCGGATGGCCGGAAAGTCCCCGGCCGAGGTGAGCTCGGTCAGCAACCCCCAGTAGCTGCGCTCGACGCCCTCCCACGTAGTGGCCGCCGCACGGGTCGCCTCATCGATGTCCGCCAGCAACGAGACGTTGCTGCGGACATAGCCGCTCACGGTGATCAGCACGCCCAGCTTTTCCTCGGCGTTCAGCCCCGTGCCCCGCAGATACGCCAGCGCCTGCTCCATCCACTCCACATTGTGCGGGGAGAGCGGCGGGGTGCCGATGGGGATGCGGACGATCCACAGGTGGTCCCGTAGGACGTCGCGGTAGGCACCGGCCCAGTGCGCCAGGCCCGCGCGCAGGCCCTCCCCCGCCGGGGGGCCAGGAGACGGGGAGCCGATGGCCGCGTCCTCCATGAGGATCAGCAGATCGTCCTTGCCCGCGACATAGCGGTAGAGCGCCATGGTCGAGACGCCGACCTCGGTGGCGACGCGGCTCATGGACACCGCGGCCAGCCCTTCGGCGTCGGCGACACCGATCGCGGCGGTGACGATCCGCCGCACGTCGAGCGCGCGCGCCGGCCCCTTGCCGGGCCGCTCCTTGAGGCCCCAAGCGGCGGCCACGCCTGCCGGGAGGCCGCTGGGGGACTGCTGCTCCCGCTTCGCCATCGTGTGCCGTTCCGCCTTTCGGGTTGCCGGTGACCACCGGACTCGTGTATAGCATACGCAGTAGCGTTTACGGCATACGCAGTAGCGCGTACGGACTACACAGAAGACAACGGAAGAGGGGGGATGTGCCATGCACCGGGAACCAAGGCCGAGTTGGGCGATCGAGACGCGCGGACTGAGCAAGGCGTACGGCTCCGTGCCCGTGCTCAAGGGGCTCGACCTGCAGGTGCGGCGCGGCAGCGTCTTCGCACTACTGGGGCCGAACGGGGCCGGCAAGACCACAACCGTGCGCATCCTGGCGACGCTCGCCCGGGCCGACACCGGGCAGGCCACCGTGGCCGGGCACGACGTGGTCGCCGCCCGCTCCCGGGTGCGCCGCGCCATCAGCCTCACGGGGCAGTACGCGGCGCTCGACGAGGAGCAGACGGGGCTGGAGAACCTGCGGATGATGGCCCGGCTGCGCGGCCGCTCACCCGCGGCGGCACGCCGCCGCGCGGCGGAGCTGCTGGAGCGGTTCGCACTCACCGGGGCAGGGGACCGCCGGGTGTCCACCTACTCGGGCGGAATGCGGCGCAGGCTGGACATCGCAGCCGGGCTGGTCGGCGACCCCGAGGTGGTCTTCCTGGACGAGCCGACAACGGGGCTCGACCCGCGCAGCCGCCGCACGATGTGGGCGACGGTCGGCTCGCTGGCCGGGGCGGGTGTGACCGTCTTCCTCACCACGCAGTATCTGGAGGAGGCCGACCAGCTGGCCGACCGGGTGGCCGTGCTGGACAGGGGCCGGATACGCGCCGAGGGCACACCCGAGGAGCTGAAGAAGACGGTCACGGCCCAGCGCCTGGACCTGACGATGGCGGGAAGCGCCGCCTACCAGGCGCTGGTCGGCCGACTGGGCGGACGGGCCCTGCACCGGGCACCGGAGGAGCTGGTGCTGGGCGTGGCCACCGACGGCAGCGCGGCCCATGTGCGGGCGCTGCTGGACGAGTTGGACCCCACCCGCGAACAGGTCGCCCGCTTCGCGCTGCACAGCGCCACCCTCGACGACGTCTTCCTGGAGCTGACCCATGAGTGATTACACGGCTTACGCGGTACTGGCGGGCCGGTCCGTGCGGCTGACCCGGCGCAACCCGGACGCCGTGATCACGGCGCTGGTGCTGCCGGTGATGCTGATGCTGGTGTTCGTCTACTTCTTCGGCGGGGCCATCGAGACGAGCACCGGGACGTACGTGACCTATGTTGCGCCCGGCGTGCTGATCCTGTGCGCCGGATACGGCGCGTCGATGACGGCGACCACCGTCTCCGACGACATGACCAACGGCATCATCGACCGCTTCCGCTCGATGGACACCAGCCCCACCGCCGTGCTGACCGGACATGTCGCGGCGAGCGTGGCACGGAACGCCGCGGCCACCAGCGCCGTACTGGGGGTCGCCTTCGCGATCGGCTTCCGGCCGCACGCGGGCGTGGTGGACTGGCTGGCCGCGTGCGGCATCCTGCTGCTCTACATCACCACGCTCTCCTGGCTGGGCGCCGCAGCGGGGCTGCTGGCCAAGTCCCCGGAGGCGGCGGGCGGATTCACCTTCGGGATGCTCTTCCTGCCCTACCCCAGCAGCGCCTTCGTGCCGATCGACACCATGCCGGACTGGCTGCACGGCTTCGCCGAGAACCAGCCGGTGACCCCTGTCATCGAGTCCCTGCGGGGCCTGCTCCTGGACCAGCCGACCGGTGACAGCCCCTGGCTGGCGCTCGCCTGGTGCCTGGGACTGCTGGCGGTGGCACTGCCGGTGTGCGCGGCGCTCTTCCGGCGGCGTACGGGCTGACGGGCGTACCGGCCGGCTGACGGGCGTACCGGCTGAAAGTGCTGGGGGGCATCAGGGTGCGGGGCTCGCCGGGTCGGAGATCCAGTGGCGGCGGCCGAGGCTGATGAGGCGGAGCTGACGGCGGGCCGTGTACGCGACGACGTCCTCCGGCGGCCCCTCCCCCTGGGCCGCCTCCAGAAACGCGGAGGCGGTCATCACCATGTGGTCGACGTAGGTTTCACCCAGCATCCGCAGATCCTCGGCGCTCCACCCCCGCGAGACCTCGTCGCGGGCCAGCGCCCCGGCCACCTCCTCGGCGAACCGGTCGAGTTGGGTACCGATGGCGGTGCGCACGGCGGCCACCCCGCCGTGCCGCTCGCGCACCACGAAGCGGATGTGCTCGGGGTGTTCGCGGACGAAGCGGGCGATGGCGTCCACGAGGTGGTCGATGCGCTCACCGTCCTCGCTGCGCTCGGTCAGTCCAGCCTGTATCACCGCGTGCAGGGTGCCCAGCGACTCCTCCACCAGGGCGACGCCCAGGTCGGCCACGTCCCGGAAGTGCCGGTAGAAGGCCGCGGGTGAGATGCCCACGGCGCGGGTGATCTCGCGCAGGCCGATGCTGCTGAGGCTCTGCTCCTCCAGCAGCTCCAGGCCGGCGTCCAGGAGCGCACGGCGTGTCCGGGCCTTCTTCAGATCCCGCTGCGTGTGGGGCGAGTGGGGGGTACTGCTGCTCATGGCCTCAGTAAACAGTTGTGCGCCGAGCGCCGCAATGCTGTAGTGTCGAACTCAGTGAACAGTTGTCACCACACTTGTTCACTGAACGACGCACACGCACGACGACCGCAGATACGAGACGAGTTGGGAGAGAGGAACAGATGATCTTCCTCGTCGCAGCGTTCCTCCTGCTGGGTGTGCTGGTGGGGCCGCCGGCCCAGCTGCCGCCCGAGGTGACCATCTCGGCAGCCGCGGTCATCGCCGCCTGGCTGCTGGTCTTCACCGTCCGCGAGCGCACCCGCCGCAACCGGAAGAGGAGCTGACCATGAGCACTGTCCTGCTCCGCAAGGGCCGTACCCGGACGGGGGACGCCGACGACATGGCCGTGGCCTCGTTCGTCATGGGCCTGGTCGGACTGCTGGTCTTCAACGTCGTCCTCGGCCCCTGCGCGCTGGTGCTGGGCGGGCTGGCGCTCGCCCGCGGCACGAACCGGCGCGGCCGCGCCATGCTGGGCACCGCGCTGGGCGCCGCCGACTTGATCGTGCTCGCCGTACTGATGACGGCGAACGGCACCGTCTCATGGAGCTTCACGGGCTGACGCCCCCAAGGGGCCCGCAGACACGTCGGGCAGGGGCAGCCCCTCACGCCCCCTTGGCGGCGCCCTGCTGGCCCTCGTCGTTGCGGGCACCGCCGAAGCGGCGGTCGCGCTGGGCGTACTCCAGGCAGGCCGCCCACAGGTCGCGCCGGTCGAAGTCCGGCCACAGCGTGTCCTGGTAGACCATCTCCGCGTAGGCGCTCTGCCAGATCAGATAGTTGGACGTACGCTGCTCGCCCGACGGCCGCAGGAAGAGATCCACATCCGGCATGTCGGGGTAGTACAGGTACTTCGCGAACGTCTTCTCGCTGACCTTGGCCGGATCCAGCCGGCCCGCCGCCACGTCCTCGGCGACAGCGCGCGCCGCGTCCGCGATCTCGGCACGGCCGCCGTAGTTGACGCAGAAGTACAGCGTCATCGCGTCGTTGTCCTTCGTCTGCTCCTGGGCGACCTGGAGCTCCTGGACGACGGACTTCCACAGCTTGGGCATCCGCCCCACCCAGCGGATGCGGATACCCAGCGCGTCCATCTCGTCCCGCCGGCGGCGGATCACGTCGCGGTTGAAGTTCATCAAGAAGCGCACCTCTTCCGGGGAACGCTTCCAGTTCTCGGTCGAGAAGGCGTACAGCGACAGGTTCTTCACACCCATCTCGATGCAGCCCTTGAGCACGTCCATGACGACGCCCTCACCGACCTTGTGGCCCTCCGTGCGCGGCAGCCCCCGCTGCTTGGCCCACCGGCCGTTGCCGTCCATGACGACCGCCACATGGCTCGGGACCAGCTCGCCCGGGATCTTGGGCGGCCGGGCACCCGACGGGTGCGGCTCGGGCGTCGCGTACTCGCGCTGCTGCGACCAGGACAGCATTCCGCGGCGTGCCATTCGGTACTCAACTCCAGCGGGCGGGACTCGCAGGGACAGTGCTGACCCGCCCGAGCCTAACCGCTACTGGCCGCCCGCCGCCTGCCGGACGTAGCGCAGCGAGCGCAGCCCGCGCTCCAGATGCCAGTGCAGATACGCCGAGACCAGCCCCGAGCCCTCCCGGCAGTGCCGGGCCTCGGCGGCGTCCGCGGTCTCCCAGTCGCCGGTCAGCAGTGCGCCCAGCAGCCGCAGCGCCTCCGGGGACGGCACCACACTGCCCGGCACCCGGCAGTCGACGCACACCACGCCACCCGAGGCCACGGAGAAGAACCGGTTCGGCCCCGGCAGCCCGCACTTGGCACAGTCCGCGAAGCTGGGCGCGTAGCCGCCCATCGCCAGGGACCGCAGCAGAAAGGCGTCCAGCACCAGACCCGCGCCGTGCGCCCCCGAGGCGAGGGTGCGCAGGCCGCCGACCAGCAGCAGATACTGCTGCACATTCGGCTCACCCTCGTGGTCGGTGAACCGCTCGGCCGTCTCCAGCATCGCCGTCCCCGCGGTGTAGCGGTCGTAGTCGGCCACGATGCCCTGGCCGTACGCGGCGATCGTCTCCGTCTGCGTACAGAGGGGGAGACCGCGGCCCACCAGTTCGCTGCCCCGCGCGAAGAACTGCACGTCGACGTGGCTGAAGGGCTCCAGCCGCGCGCCGAACTTCGACTTCGTCCGCCGGACGCCCCGCGCCACGGCACGCACCCGCCCGTGCCCGCGGGTGAGCAGCGTGATGATGCGGTCGGCTTCGCCGAGCTTCTGCGTGCGCAGGACGATGCCGTCGTCGCGGAACAGGCTCATGGCCTCATTGTCGCGTACCCGGTGTGATGAGCCCCGACTCATAGGCGGCGATCACCAGCTGTGCGCGGTCCCGCACGGAGAGCTTGCCCATGATCCGGCTCACGTGGGTCTTCGCCGTGAGCGGCGACAGCGAGAGGGTCTCGGCGATCTCCGTGTTGTTGAGGCCCCGCCCGACCAGGGCGAGCACCTGCCGCTCACGGGCCGAGAGCGCGCCCAGGGCCTCGGGACACGGCGCCGTCACGGCACCATCCGCGGGGGCGCGCAGCACGCGGGCGATCAACCGGGCCGTCGGCCCGGGCGAGAGCAGCGCCTCCCCCGCCGCGACGGTACGGATCGCCTCCAGCAGTTCGGCGGGCCGGGTGTCCTTGACCAGGAACCCGGAGGCCCCGGCACGCAGCGCGTCGACCACGTGCTCGTCGGTGTCGTAGGTGGTCAGGACGAGGACCTTCACCCCGGCGAGGTCCTCCTCGGCCGCGATCTGCCGGGTGGCTTCGATGCCGTCCAGGTCGGGCATCCGGATGTCCATGACGACCAGATCGGCGCGCGCCGACCGAGTGAGCGCCACGGCCTCCCGGCCGGTGGCCGCCTCCCCTACCACCGTCATGTCCTCGGCGGAGGCGATGAGCATGGCGAACGCGGCGCGCACCAGCGTCTGATCGTCCGCCAGGACGATCCGGATGGGGCCCGCGCCCTCGCGGAGATTGCTCGTCGAAGCGGTTTCCGTCATGACAGGGCTCCCCTCGGTGCGGCGGAAGACGCGAGTGCGGAGGTGGACGGCCGGGCGGGCAGCAGGGCGGTGACGGCGAACCCGGGCCCTGGAGCGCGAGGCCCGGCCTCCACGGTGCCGCCGACGCTGCGGGCCCGCTCCCGCATCCCGGCGATGCCGAACCCGCCGGGACCGCCGGCGCCCTCTCCCGGAGCGGGAGCCGCACCGTCCGGGCCGTCGTCGACGACGGAGACCCGCAGCGCCTCTCCCACGGCCTCCACCACGGCCCGTACCCGGACGGCCGGCCCGGCGTGCCGTACGGCGTTGGTCAGCGCCTCCTGGACGATGCGGTAGGCGGCGGCGCCCACCGCCGGCGCGGGCTCCAGGGCGTGCGCGCTCTCACCCACGGACAGCTCGACATGCGCGCCCGCGTCGCACGCCGACCGGGCCAGATCCGGCAGCCCGGAGAGGCCCGGCAGCGGCTCCATGCCCTCGGCGTCCCCGGCACGCAGCACCTCCAGGGTCGTACGCAGTTCGGCCCGCGCGCCCCGGCAGGTCTCGGAGATGCTCTCCAGCGCCTTGGCGACCGCCTCCCGGTCCAGCCGCTCGGGGTCGGCGACCAGGACATGGGCTGCGACAGAGGTCTGCACGCCGATCAGGGTGATGCTGTGTGCGAGCAGATCGTGGAGATCGCGGGCGATGCGCAGCCGTTCCTGGGCGACACGGCGGGCGGCTTCCTCCTCACGGGTGCGTTCGGCCCGTTCGGCGCGTTCGACGACGGCGGCGAGATAGTTGCGGTGCAGCCGTACCGTCTCGCCGAACAGCACACACACCACGATCCATCCGGACGAGCGCAGCATGTCGCTCAGCTCGTGGGTTTTGCCGGCGCTGCTCATCACCGTCACCATGATGCCGACGATCCCGCAGAGGGTGGCCAGCGAGCGCAGCGGCGGACCGGCGACCGCCATCGAGTAGAGGGCGACCAGCGCCCCGGGCACGGCAGCCAGGTGCGAGAAGTCCTGCGCGTGGTAAGGGCCCACGCACACCACGATCCCGAGCACCGTCAGCCACGGCGCCCTGCGGCGGAGGACCAGCAGCGCACCGGAGCAGGTCAGCAGCGTCCAGCCGAACAGCGTGGGGAAGCGCCCGTTGCCCGGTGAGGCGCTCAGCACCATGACCGTCTGCAGGGCGCAGACGGCCACCGCCAGGAGCACGTCGCGCCGACCGACGGGCGCTCCCCGCCGCTGGGGCCGCAGGGAGCGCAGCACGAGGGCCTTCACCGGATTCCGGGGCAGTTGCACAGGCCCAATCCTGCGGTACGGGCCACCGGTCGCGGTACCGGGGTGCGGTCCGGGCTGCAGCCCGGGGCGCGGCCCTCACTCACCGCGTGCGCTCCCGGCCGCGCTCCCGGCCTCCCCCTCCGCGCGGAAGAGCCGGCCCGGCCACCACATCCACCGCTTCAGCAACTGCGCGGCCGAGGTGACCAGATACGTCCGCACCAAGAAGGTGTCCAGCAGTACGCCCACCGCGATCACCAGGCCCAGCTCGGCCATCAGCACCATCGGCAGCGTCGCCAGCACACAGAAGGTGGCGGCCAGCACGATGCCCGCCGAGGCGATCACCCCTCCTGTGGTGCGCAGCGCGATGAGCGACGCCGCGGCGACGGGCACGCCGCGCAGCGACTCCTCGCGGGTGCGGTGCATCAGGAAGATGCCGTAGTCGACACCGAGCGCGACGAGGAAGACGAACGTCATCAGCGGTATGCCCGCGTCGAGCCCCTCGAAGCCCAGCACCGGTTCGAAGGCCAGTCCGCCCAGGCCCAGTGCCGCACCCCAGGTGGCGACGACGGCGGCCGTCAGGATGAGCGGCGCCACCAGGCTGCGCAGGAGTGCGATCAGAATGACCAGCACCGCGGCCAGCACCAGCGGGATCACCACCTTCCGGTCGTCGGCGTTGGTCTCGCGCAGGTCCAACTGCTGGGCGCTGGGCCCGCCGACGAGCGCTTCGGCACCGTCCAGCCCGGTCAGCTCGCCACGCAGCCGGCGGATGGTGTCCAACTCGCCCTCCGACTCGGGCCTGTCCTTCGCGAACGCGGAGAACTCCGTCCAGCCGCCGCCGCTGCGGCCCTTCTCCACCCGTACGACGCCGTCGGTACCGCGCACGGCCCGCTCGACGTCGGGGGCCGCGGTGGCGCGGGCGAGCACCGTCACGGGCCGACTGCTGCTGTCGGGGAACGCCTTTTGCACCGTCTCCTGTGCGGAGACCGACTCGGGCTTCTCGGTGAAGGTGTCCTGCTCGCGCAGATCGCCCGGCAGCGCGAGCGTGCCCAGGCAGAGCGCGCCCAGCAGCAGCGCGCCGCCCACCAGGACGGTGACCGGACGGCGCCCGGCCGAGCCACCCATGGCGGTGAACAGGGTGCGGCGGGCCGGCGCCGCGCTGCCGTAGGCGGGGATCAGCGGCCAGAACAGCCGCCGCCCCAGCAGCACGAGCAGTGCGGGCAGCAGCGTCGTCATGGCGACGAGCGCGCACACCACACCGACGGCGCCGACAGGGCCCAGTGCGTTCACGCTGTTCAGGTCCGCCGCCAGCAGGCACAGCAGCCCCGCTGCCACCGTGCCGGAGGAGGCGAGAACGGCGGGTCCGCAGCCGCGCAGCGCGGCTGTCATGGCGTCGAACGGGCGCTGATGGGCGCGCAGTTCCTCGCGGTAGCGCGACACCAGCAGCAGCGCGTAGTCCGTGCCGGCGCCGAAGATGAGGACCGTCATCACCGAGGTGTTCATCGTGGTGGCCGTCAGATCGAACGCCTGCACGAGCCCGTAGACCAGCGCCCGAGCCGCCAGCGCCGCGACCCCGACCACCAGCAGCGGGACCAGCCACAGCACCGGGCTGCGGTAGGTGAGGATCAGCAGCAGCGCGACCACCACAGCCGTGCCCAGCATCAGCGTCCCGTCGACGGACTCGAAGATCTCGCTGCTGTCCGCCGCCATCGCTCCCGGGCCGCCCAACTCGACCGTCAACCCGCGAGGCTGACCTGCGATCTCGTCCCGGATACGGTGCACCGCCTCGTCCCGTACGTCCTCGTCGCCCATCCCCGTGAGGGAGAACGCGGTCAGCAGGGTCTCGCCGTCCTTCGCCGGGACGGTGCGCGGGAGGGCGCCGTCCTTCTCGCCCGCGAGGGAGTAGGTGCCGGCGATCTGCCGCACCTGGCCGCGGGCCAGTTCGCGGTCGGCTGCCGTCAGCCCGCCGTCGCGGTGGTGCACGAGCAGCAGCGCGCTGGTGTTGCCGCCGGGCAGCTTCTCCACCAGGTGCTGCACCCGGGTGGAGTCGGCGCCGCCGGGCAGGTAGTCGGTGGGCTTGTCACGGGTGACGTCCATCAGCTTCCCCGCGAACGGCGCGGCCAGCGCGAGGGCGACCACCCACAGCGCGACGACGGCCCAGGGGACGGTGCGGGACCGGCTGCCTCCGGGCGCTCGGCCGCCGGATCGCGGGGTGGGCTTCGGCGCCCGCTCGGTCACTTCGGTCGCGGGTGGCATGGGGCCCCTTTTCGGTCGGGATGCTCGTCCCGACCAGGCTCTCCGCCGCTCGCCTCCCCTTCGTCGCCCGTGCGGCCGAACCCGGCGCTACCGCCCCGGAAGGCCCGGGGCCCCGGCTACTCCCGCGGTCGTACTCCCGCCGACGCACCGGCGGCGCGCTGGGCGCTCAGTGCGCGGCGGAACCAGTGGAACGAGGCTCTCGGGGTGCGCTCGAGAGTCGTGTAGTCCACATGGACCAGGCCGAACCGCTGACTGCGGCCCTCGGCCCATTCGAAGTTGTCCAGCAGCGACCAGATGAAGTAGCCGCGTACCTCGATGCCTTCGGCCAGCGCGGTGTGCAGCTCGCGCAGATGGGCGTCCAGGAAGGCGATACGGGCGCTGTCCTCGGTACGGTCCGGATATGCGCAGCCGTTCTCCGTGACCATGACGGGCGGCAGCCGGTCGCCGTACCGCACGCGGAGAATCCGCAGCGTCTCGGAGAGCCCTTCGGGTACGACGGCCCAGCCGAACCCGGTGCGTTCCCTGCCGGGCATCTCGTGGAGGGCGAAGGGGAGTTCGGCGGGGATGTCGACGCCCGCGAACCCGGCGCCGGGACCGTCCGCGATCCCGTCGCCCGGGCCGTCCGCCGGCCCGCCGGTGGACTCCGCGGCGCCGACCAGGGTTGGCTGATAGTAGTTGACGCCGTACCAGTCGAGCGGTTCCGCGATCACCCGCAGATCCTCGTCGACCGGCCCGGGCAGCAGCTCGGCCAGCCCCTCGGGATAGCGCCCCAGCAGCAGCGGGTCGGCGAAGAGCCGGTTGGTGAGGGTGTCGTAGAAGTCGGCCGCACCGGTGTCGGCCTCGCTGCCTGAGCACGCGTGTACGGGACCGTGCGAGTTGGCGATACCGATGGAGCGGGCTCCCTGGTCCCGCAGGGCGCGCACGGCCAAGCCGTGGCCGAGCAGTTGGTGGTGCGCGGCGGGCAGCGCCTCGAACAGCAGCCGCTTGCCGGGTGCGTGCACCCCGAGGCCGTAGCCGAGCAGGGTCACCTCGGCGGGCTCGTTGAGCGTGATCCAGTGCGCGACGCGGTCCCCGAGGCGGGCGGCGACCTCGGCCGCGTAGTCCGCGAATCGCCGCGCGGTGTCCCGCAGCAGCCAGCCACCGCGCTCCTCCAGCGCGAGCGGGGTGTCCCAGTGGAAGAGGGTGGGAACCGGCTGGATGCCGGCCTCGCACAGGGCGTCCACGAGCCGGTCGTAGAAGTCCAGCCCCGGCACGTTCAGCGGCCCCGCGCCGGTGGGCAGCAGGCGGGGCCAGGAGAGGGAGAACCGGTAGGCGCCGACGCCCAGTTCCCGCAGCAGTGCCACGTCCTCGGGCCAGCGGTGGTAATGATCGGTGGCGACGGTCGCGTCGCTGCCGTCCTTGATCCGGCCGGGCTCCCGGGTGAAGGCGTCCCAGGACGACGGCCCGCGCCCGTCCTGGGCCACGGCACCCTCGATCTGGAAGGCGGAGGTGGCCACACCCCACAGGAAGCCGTCGGGGAAGACGGGCAGCGGCTGAGGGGTCGTCATCGGCGCTTCAGGACGGGGTGCGGGCCTGGGCCAGCAGCCGGTCCACGTCCTCGGCTCCGATCTCCAGCGCCCGTCCGATGGTGGCCAGCACCTCGCGCTCGGCCGCGCAGTACACCCCGTCGGCGAGCGCGATCCGCGCCCCTTGCAGCAGCAGGCTCTCCCGGCCGGGCACGGCCAGATGCGGGGTGAGCGGGGCGAGCACCTCGTGCAGCTCGATCTCCAGGGAGATCCTGCCGTGGCCCTGCTGTCTGGCCTCCGCGGTGAGCGCGGCGAGCAGCGCGGTCAGCTCCTCCTCGGTGCAGCCGGGGAAACCGGCGGCCCGCACCGTCTCGGCGGCCGTCTCGCGGGCTGCCCGCGCGTCCGGACCGCCGGCCGCCAGCACGGCGAGCGCCACGCTGTGCACCGCCTCGCGCAGCATGCCGGCCAGCCGCGAGGTGGTGGGCCGGTCCAGGGCCTCGGCGCCGAAGTGGCCCCGGCAGGCCACGCATTCGACCACGGGCCCGGCCGGGCCGCGCGGGATGAGGGGAAGGCCGAGGACGACGAACCGGCGCCGTCCCGTACGCCGACGGTAGCGGCGGTCGCCGCCGCAGCCGGGGCAGAAGAAGTCGCCGTCGTCGAGGGTGCGCCAGCTCGTGCGGACCCCTACGAGACGTACACGGAAGGGTCGTTGGCGCATGGCCTCGCACCTCCATCACGATTCGGCAACGTCGCCGGGTGACGTGATATTAACCACAGCCGGGCGCCGGAGACAGCCCTTGGAGAGTTTTTCAGCCCCGCACGTCACATACCCCGACCCCCGCCGCCCCAACAGAGGCGCGGGGAACTGCGCGAGCGACCACAACGCACCCGCAGTCCGCAGACGCCGGCAAGAGGCACCCCCTCACCGGAACAAGCCCCCGGGCGGGCCGCCACCGGAATGCCGGCCGGCCCGCCCGGGGGGGCGTGCGGCTCAGCCCCGGTACGCGCGGTTGACCGCCGACACAGCGGCCTTGATGGAGGCCCGCACGATGTTGGCGTCGATGCCCACACCCCACAGCACCTGGCCGCCGATGGCGCACTCGATGTAGGCGGCGGCCTGCGCTCCGACGCCCTCGCTCATGGTGTGCTCCACGTAGTCCAGCAGCCGCACGTCCACGTCGATGGCGTGCAGCGCGTCGAAGAAGGCGGCCAGCGGGCCGTTGCCGGTGCCGCTGAGTACCACGGGCTCGCCGTCGACCACGGCCTCGACGGTCAGCGCGTCGGCGCCCTCGCTGGTGGTGGAGGTCTGCGCGCCGCGCAGCGCGATACGGCCCCAGCTCTTCTGAGGGGTCGGCAGGTACTCGTCCTGGAAGGCCGCCCAGATGTCGGCGGGTGTGACCTCGCCGCCCTCGGTGTCGGTCTTCTCCTGGATGATCTTGGAGAACTCCACCTGCATGCGGCGCGGCAGGTCCAGGTGGTGCTCGCCCTTGAGGACGTAGGCGATGCCGCCCTTGCCGGACTGCGAGTTGACGCGGATGACGGCCTCGTAGGAGCGGCCGACGTCCTTGGGGTCGATGGGCAGGTAGGGGACGGCCCACTCGATGTCGTCCACGCTCGTGCCCGCCTTCGCCGCGCGGGCCTCCATGGCGTCGAAGCCCTTCTTGATGGCGTCCTGGTGGGAGCCGGAGAAGGCGGTGTAGACCAGGTCGCCCACGTACGGGTGGCGCGGGTGGACCTCCATCTGGTTGCAGTACTCGTAGGTGCGGCGGATCTCGTCGATCTGCGAGAAGTCGATCATCGGGTCGACACCCTGGCTGAACAGGTTCATCCCCAGCGTCACCAGGTCGACGTTGCCGGTGCGCTCGCCCTGTCCGAACAGACAGCCCTCGACACGGTCGGCGCCCGCCATCACGGCCAGCTCGGCAGCGGCCACCGCGGTGCCGCGGTCGTTGTGCGGGTGCACGGACAGGCACACGTGCTCGCGGCGGGACAGGTGACGGCCCATCCACTCGAACCGGTCGGCGTGCGTGCTGGGCGTGGAGCGTTCGACGGTGGCCGGCAGGTTGAGGATGATCTCGCGGCCGTCCTCGGGCTGCCATACGTCCATGACGCCCTCGCAGACCTCCAGCGCGAAGTCCAGTTCGGTGTCGGTGAAGATCTCCGGGCTGTACTGGTAGCCGAAGGCGGTCCGGTCGTCCAGCAGCTTCTCGGCGTACTCCATCACCAGCCGGGTGCCGTCCACGGCGATCTGCTTGACCTGGTCGCGGGTGCCGCGGAAGACGACCTCGCGGAAGACCGGCGCGGTGGCGTTGTACAGGTGGACCGTGGCGTGGTGGGCGCCCTTCAGCGACTCGACGGTCCGCTCGATCAGCTCTTCACGGGCCTGGGTGAGGACGGAGATCGTCACGTCCTCGGGGATCGCGTCCTCCTCGATGATGGAGCGCACGAAGTCGAAGTCGGTCTGGCCCGAGGAGGGGAAGCCGACCTCGATCTCCTTGTAGCCCATCCTCACCAGCAGGTCGAACATCTCCCGCTTGCGGGCCGGGGACATCGGGTCGATCAGCGCCTGGTTGCCGTCCCGCAGATCGGTCGACAGCCAACGGGGGGCCTTGGTGATCCGGTTGTCGGGCCAGGTGCGGTCGGGCAGGTCGACGGCCTCGTACCGGCCGTACCGGTGTACCGGCATTCCGGAGGGGCGCTGGCGTACGGAAGCCGCGGTCAGCGGGGTGGCGCGGCCGATGGGGGCCTGTGTGGCCCGTGCAGGCTGGGCGGGCTGCGGGGATGTCATGGCGTTCGGGCTCCTGAAGAGGTAGCTGTTCCAAGACCGACGACAGCACTCGACTCCGCGGGGAGGGGGTCGGCCTTGCGGTGGCTACAGACCCTCGCCGCGGCAGCTAAGAAGAAGCAGCCCGAAACGCATGATGTTCGCATCATAACGGAGGTCCGGCGGGCAGCCAGGGGCGTATCACCATGCGGGATACCGGAGGGCACCACCGGGGCACCGGTGAGCGGGGTTCCGGTCGCGCTGTGCAACACGTTCAACACCGTTTCACCACCGTTTTGCGCGAATCATGGCCGCCACCGGTGACAGGTCGGTAACTCAGTGCCACATTGCTCTGTATGAACGCACACCGCGCGCACTCACCGCAGATCCATCCAGTCTTCTGCACGATCGTGCCTCCGCACCTCCTCGACCAGGTGTCCAGAAACAGCGACGACGTCCTCTCCCGGCCGGCTCGGCGCACTCTGGAGCGGGACGCGACCCAGCGCACCCGGCGCCAGATCACCACAGTGCGTTACGGCCTCCTCGCCTCCGCGCCCGCCGCGCCGGACGTCGACCCCGCCGACCGCAAGCCGCAGCGCACCATCTCCGACGCGGAGCGCAAGGAGCAGCTCCCCGGCGAGACGGTCCGCGAGGAGGGCGCCGAGGCGGTCCAGGACGCCTCGGTCAACCGGGCCTATGCCGGGCTGGGTGCCACCTTCGAGCTCTTCCTGACCGCCTTCGACCGCTACTCGATCGACGGCGCGGGGCTGCCCCTGGACGCGACGGTGCACTACGGCGACGAGTACGCCAACGCCTTCTGGGACGGCGAGCGCATGGTGTTCGGCGACGGGGACGGGGAGATCTTCCGCGACTTCACCCTGCCGGTCGACGTCATCGGACACGAGTTGACCCACGGAGTGACGCAGTACACCGCCAATCTGGAGTACCAGGGCCAGTCCGGGGCGCTCAACGAGTCGGTCTCCGACGTCTTCGGCTCCCTGATCAAGCAGCACAGCCTGGGCCAGGGTGCGCAGGAGGCGGACTGGCTGATCGGCTCCGGGCTGTTCACCGACCGGGTGGAGGGACAGGCGCTGCGCTCCATGAAGGCCCCCGGCACGGCCTACGACGACGACGTGCTCGGCAAGGACCCGCAGCCGGCGACGATGGACGACTACGTCAGCACCGGCGCCGACAACGGCGGGGTGCACATCAACTCGGGCATCCCCAACCACGCCTTCTACAAGCTCGCCGTCGACCTGGGCGGCAACGCCTGGGAGCGTGCGGGCCAGATCTGGTACGACACCCTCACCGGCGGCTCGCTGCAGCCGGACACCGACTTCGCGGCGTTCGCAGCGGCGACCACCGAGGCCGCCAAGTCCCGCTACGGCGACGGCAGCGACGAGCACGAGGCGGTACGCAAGTGCTGGTCCGAGGTGGGTGTGACGGCAGGCTAGGAGCCCGCCGAGGCACTCGGCCGGAATCCGGCCCGTCGGCACTTAACGTTCGGGCGGATCGCCGGGAAGATGGATGTATGCGTATCACTGTCATCCGCACGGGTGGCTTCGGCGGGCTCACCCGCCGGGCCACCCTCGAGACCGCGGGCCGGCCCGACGCCGGGGAACTGGCGCGCCTGGCCGACCAGGCGGTGCGCGAGGGCCTCGGCGAGGCGCCGATGGGCGTGCCCGACGGGTTCCACTACGAGGTGCGTACCGAGACCGGGGGCTCGGTCGCCACCGCCCACTTCGCCGACCCCAAGCTCACCGAGGCACAGTCGGCGCTGGTGAGAAAGGTGCTCAAGGAAGGAGCATGACGGCCCTGCCCTGATGGCGCCGGGTCAGGGCAGGGCCGTACCTCCGGGTCAGGGCAGGTAGTACATGGGATTGGGGAGCTTGACCCTGCGGTCGGCGTGCCCGCCCTTCAGGTCGCTGTACTGGTCGCCGAAGTTGGCCAGGATGTCGTAGCCCTGGTCCTCGATGTGCTCACGCGTGCCCGACTTGTACTCGACGGTCGTGCAGTCGCTGCCGCAGTCGAGGTAGGAGGGCGGGTTCTCCTCGTTCTTGAGGAAGAAGTGCTCCTTGTCGACCGGGTTCTTGTAGCCGACCTTCTTGAGGTTCCGCACGCTCCAGTCGCGCTGGTACTCCTTGCGCCCGGTCACCAGGAACACCGTGATGCCCCTGCTGTCCGCCCAGTTGACCAGCTTGCGCATGCCGAAGACCGGGTCCATGTTCTTGGTGCGCAGGTACTCGTCCTGCGCCTGCGGCGTGAAGTGGTAGCCGATCTCCCGCTCGAAGTTGTAGGTGAGCAACGTGGTGTCGTCCACGTCGAACACCACAGCGGGCTTCTTGTGCGGTTTGTGGGCAGAGCTGTACTCGTGCAGATCGCTTTCGAGGTCCTTGCGGGCCTTCGCGGCGATGCGGCGTGTCTGCTTGGCGTAATTGCTGTGCGGGGAGGCGTAGTGCTCGCCGTCCTCGGTCTCGATGTCGCCGTAGTACGCCTCGATCCTGGTCTTCACCTGATCGAGGTTGGGGATCTCCTTGTCGGTCCTGGGCACCGAGTGCTCGGCGGTCGCCTGGCCGATCCCGAGGAACGCGGTGCTCGCCACGGCGGCGACGGCCACGAGGGGCAGAACTGTACGGAGGGAACGGGACATCGGGGCGGCTCCTCGCGGCGACTCGGCACGGGCAAGAGATCCCCGGGAACGTAACAGCGCACCCAAAGGTGCATCTACGCGCGAAGATTCAATGATTCGCAAATTCCCTGGCACCCCGCGAGAGGCGCGGGGAACTGCTCCCCCACAACCACAGCGGCGCCGCAGCCGACATGCACCGGACAGGGCACAAGATCTCGTCCGGACACGGAAGAGGCACAGGCGACAGGCCCGGAAGCACTATGGTCGGTGACACGCACGCCGCGCAGGCGCAGGCGCAGGTGCCGGCGCAAGCACAGTGCGGCGCAGGTGCGGGCGTAGACACAGGCGCAGGCACCAGAAGGCACGTCACAGTCACGGGGAAGGCACGGTGAGCACGGTGAGCACGCGCAGGCCCCCCGCGGCCGGTCAGCACCCAGGTGCCCCGGGCCGCCCGGCACCGGCGAAGGGCTCCCCGCGGCAGCCGCCCCGCGCGGCGCTCTCCCGCCCGCTGTTCGACCCGTTGGCGGCGGTCCGCGCCGCAGGCGACCCGCGCTGGGACGTCTATCTGACCGGCACCGTCTTCCTCGACATCATCTTCACCGGGCTCGACTCGGCACCCGTACGCGGTACCGAGTCCTGGGCCCGCGGTATGGGCTCCTCGCCCGGCGGCATCGCCAACATGGCCACCGCGCTCGCCCGGCTCGGCCTGCGCACCTCGCTGGCCGCCGCGTTCGGCGACGACATGTACGGCGACTACTGCCGCGAGGAGTTGGAGGCGGGCGAAGGCATCGACCTCTCCCTCTCGCACACCGTCCCCGGCTGGCACTCGCCCGTGACCGTCTCGATGGCCTACGAGGGCGAGCGCACGATGATCTCGCACGGGCACGAGGCGCCGCCCAAGAACGCCGCCACCGCCTACGACCCGGACGCGCCCGAGTGCCCGCCCCCGGCCACCGCCTGCGTCTCCTCGCTGGTGCCGGGCCGCGCCCAGGAGTGGATCGCGACCGCCGCGCGGCGCGGCAGCCGGATCTTCGCCGACGTCGGCTGGGACGAGACCGGCCGCTGGGATCTGGCGGCCCTGGCCGAGCTGCCCCACTGCGAGGCGTTCCTGCCCAACGCCGTCGAGGCCATGCGCTACACCCGCGCCGAGACCCCGCAGGCGGCCGCGCACGCCCTGGCCGAGCGGGTGCCGGTTGCCGTGGTCACCATGGGGGCCGACGGCGCCTACGCCGTGGACGCGGGCAGCGGCGAGACGGCCACCGTGCCGGGCATCGCCGTGGAGGCGCTGGACACCACGGGCGCCGGTGATGTGTTCGTTGCGGGCTTCGTCACCGGCAGCCTCGCCGGCTGGCCGCTGGCCGACCGGCTCGCCTTCGCGGGGCTGACCGCCGCGCTGTCCGTACAGGAGTTCGGCGGCTCCCTGTCGGCGCCCGGCTGGCCCGAGATCGCCGCCTGGTGGCACCGGGTGGGCTCCCAGGAGCCCGGCTGCCGCCACTACGGCTTCCTGAGCCGCATCCTCACGGATTGCTCCGCGTCGAGGCCGCCCCGCCGCGCGGTGCCCACGCTGGGCTTCCGTGAGCGGGAGGGCTGACGGCGTCCGCCGAGCGTGACAGCGGGCAGGGCGCCCTCACCAGCCCGTACGAAAACCAGGCCGGCCCGGCCCCGGGGGCGTCGTACCCTGGAGCCGTAGTGGAAGTACGGCGCAGCGAGGGAGATGAGCAGGCCCCAGAGGCCGCCCATGACGCAGACAACCCCATCCCAGGCCGGATCCGGGCAGGAAACAGCCCGCTTCACCGTGCCACCCAGCCACCCCATGGTGACGGTGCTGGGCTCCGGAGACTCTCTGCTGCGCGTGATCGAGGACGCGTTCCCCGGTACGGACATCCATGTCCGGGGCAACGAGATCAGCGCCACCGGTAACCCGGCGGAGGTCGCCCTTGTCCAGCGCCTTTTCGACGAGATGATGCTGGTGCTGCGCACCGGCCAGCCGATGACGGAGGACGCGGTGGAGCGCTCGATCTCCATGCTGCGCGCGCAGGAGAACGGCACGGGCGCCGTCGACGAGACGCCCGCCGAGGTGCTCACCCAGAACATCCTCTCCAACCGGGGCCGCACGATCCGTCCCAAGACGCTCAACCAGAAGCGCTATGTGGACGCCATCGACAAGCACACGGTGGTCTTCGGGATCGGCCCGGCCGGCACCGGCAAGACGTATCTCGCGATGGCCAAGGCGGTGCAGGCCCTCCAGGCCAAGCAGGTCACGCGCATCATCCTGACCCGCCCTGCGGTCGAGGCGGGCGAGCGGCTCGGCTATCTGCCGGGCACGCTCTACGAGAAGATCGACCCGTATCTGCGGCCGCTGTACGACGCCCTGCACGACATGCTCGACCCCGACTCGATCCCCCGTCTGATGGCCGCCGGAACGATCGAGGTGGCACCACTGGCCTATATGCGGGGTCGCACGCTCAATGATGCGTTCATCATTCTGGACGAGGCGCAGAACACCAACCCCGAGCAGATGAAGATGTTCCTCACCCGGCTCGGCTTCGACTCGAAGATCGTGATCACGGGCGATGTGACCCAGATCGACCTGCCGGGCGGGACCAAGAGCGGGCTGCGCCAGGTCAGGGAGATCCTGGAAGGGGTGGAGGACGTCCACTTCTCGCTGCTGACCAGCACGGACGTGGTCCGGCACAAGCTGGTGGGCCGTATCGTCGACGCGTACGACCGCTACGACAGCGCCCAGCAGCAGGCGGGCCCCGCCGAGGGCGGCGGCGCGAGCGGCAGTGCGCCCGCAGGCCGTGGCAACCGCAAGAGGAAGTAACCGGCAGACACCATGTCGATCGATGTCAACAACGAGTCCGGCCGCCGGGTCGACGAGGAGGCGGTGCTCGACATCGCCCGCTACGCCCTGGCCCGGATGCGTATCCATCCGCTGTCGGAGCTGTCGGTGATCGCGGTCGACGCGGACACCATGGAGCAACTGCACCGGCAGTGGATGGAGCTTCCTGGGCCCACGGATGTGATGTCCTTCCCGATGGACGAGCTGCGTCCGCCGTCCCGGGACGAGGAGGAGCCCCCGCAGGGCCTCCTCGGTGACATCGTGCTGTGCCCCGAGGTGGCCGAGAAGCAGGGCGCCGACGCGCCGACGAAGCACTCCATGGACGAGGAGCTGCAACTGCTCACCGTGCACGGGGTGCTGCACCTGCTCGGGTACGACCACGAGGAGCCCGGCGAGCGGGCCGAGATGTTCGGCCTGCAGTCCGCGATCGTGGACGGCTGGCGCGCCGAGCACGGCCTGTCCGGGCCCTCCCCCACGCCCACCACGACGTCGTGAGTGCTCCGCTCGCCGCCGCCGTCTTCCTGCTGGTGATCGTGGCGTGGCTGGCCGCCTGCGCCGAGGCGGGCCTGGCGCGCACCACCAGCTACCGGGCTGAGGAGGCGGTACGCCAGGGCCGGCGCGGCGGCGCCAAGCTGGCCGCGGTCGCCGCGGAGCCCACCCGCTACCTCAACCTGGCACTGCTGCTGCGGGTGGCCTGCGAGGTGGCGGCCGGGGCGCTGGTGACGTACGCCTGCTTGCGGGCCATCGAGGGCACCTGGGAGGCGCTGGCCGTCGCCATAGGGGTGATGGTGTTCGTCTCCTATGTCGCCATCGGGGTCTCGCCGCGCACCATCGGCCGCCAGCATCCGCTGAACACGGCAACGGCCGCCTCGTACGTACTGCTGCCGCTGGCCCGCATCCTGGGCCCGGTGCCGCAGTTGCTGATCCTGCTCGGGAACGCGCTCACGCCGGGGAAGGGGTTCCGCAAGGGACCGTTCGCCAGTGAGGCGGAGCTGCGCGCCATGGTGGATCTCGCCGAGCGGGAGTCGCTGATCGAGGCGGAGGAGCGGAAGATGGTGCACTCCGTCTTCCAGCTCGGCGACCGGCTGGTGCGCGAGGTGATGGTGCCGCGTACGGACCTGATCACCATCGAGCGGTTCAAGACGATCCGACAGGCGCTGACGCTGGCGCTGCGCTCGGGTTTCTCGCGTATCCCGGTGGTCGGGGAGAGCGAGGACGACGTGGTGGGCATCGTCTACCTCAAGGACCTGGCGCGGAAGGTGCACATCAGCCGGGACGCGGAGAGCGAGCTGGTCTCCACCGCCATGCGGCCCGCCACCTTCGTGCCCGACACCAAGAACGCGGGCGATCTGCTGCGGGAGATGCAGAAGGACCGCATCCACGTCTCCGTGGTGATCGACGAGTACGGCGGCACGGCCGGAATCGTCACCATCGAGGACATCCTGGAGGAGATCGTCGGGGAGATCGCCGACGAGTACGACCGCGAGCTGCCGCCCGTCGAGGAACTGGGCGAGGGCCGCTACCGGGTCACCGCGCGGCTGGACATCGGCGACCTGGGCGAGCTGTTCGGGCTGACGGGGCTGGACGACGAGGACGTGGAGACGGTCGGCGGCCTGCTCGCCAAGTCGCTGGGCCGGGTGCCGATCGCCGGTGCGACCACCACGGTCGATGTGTCCCAGGACCACTCCGACCCCACCCTGACGGGGCTGCGGCTGACGGCCGAGTCCCCGGCGGGCCGCCGGAACAAGATCGTGACGGTGCTCGTGGAGCCGGTCCGCGAGCCCGTGCTCGCGGACGGCGGCGAGGGCTCGGCGGGCCCTGCCCTCGGCGAAGGCTGACACCCCGACGGCCGGTCTCCGGGCGGCCGGCGTCCGGGCGGGGCGGCGTCCGGGCGGGGCGGCGTCCGGGCGGGGCGGCGTCCGGGCGGGGCGGCGTCCGGGCGGCCGGCCGGTGTCAGAGTCGGCACCTACGCTTTCGACCATGACGCCGGACGAGCTGAAAGCCTGCTGCCTGGAGCAGAACGCTGCATGGGAGGACTTCCCATTCCCCGGGAACCCGGAGCTTTCCACGTTCAAGGTGGGGGCGAAGATCTTCGCCATCAGCGCCCTCGACCAGGCGCCGCTCCAGGTGAGCCTCAAATGCGATCCGGAGATCGCCCTCCAGTTGCGTGAGACCTACCCGGCGGTGCGTCCCGGGTGGCACCTCAACAAGCGCCACTGGAACACGGTGACCCTCGACGGGAGCATCCCCGACCGGGCCGTGAGGGAGATGGTCGAGGACTCCTACGACCTGGTGGTCGCCGGGCTGCCCCGGTGGGAACGGCTGCGGCTGGGACAGGCATGAGGGAACGGATGTGCGGCGCCGTCCGCCACCTGTGTTCGGGGGTCCTCGGCTCGCGGGCCGACGCTGCGGCTGATGGGTTGGGGGAGAGGCCGTCCGAAAGGCGATCCGATGCGCGCTGCTCGCTGCTCTCCCTTCGCCGGCACCCTGGCCGTCGCCGCCCTGCTGGCCCCGGCGGGCTGCGGCGACGGCGACGGCGGGAGCTCCGGCGAGACCTCGTCACCGTCACCCCCGCCGTCGAAGTCCGACGCCGGCCCGACAGGTTCGCCCTCACAGGCGGACGGGCCGCTGAGCGAACAGCAGACCCGTGCCGCGCTGCCGGCCGAGGGGAACCTGCCCGCCGGATGACACCACGCGGACCCGGACGACACCACGGCGGCGGGTGACGCACCCGACGATCTGAGCACCAAAGGCCGCAACTGCAAGCAGCTGTTCGACGCGCTCGGCGGTGATCTGGACCGGCACGAGGCACGGACCGACGCCTCCCGCGACTACCGGAAGAGCGCGAACGGCCCGTATCTGGCCACCGAGGTCGCCTCCTACGACGAGGAGGGCGGCGACGGCTCGAAGCGGGCCTTGAGCACCTTCAAGAGCGTGCGCGCCAGTTGTGAGAAGTTCACCGCGAAGACCGCCGTCACCCGGCTGAAAGCCGTCACGGAAGGGTGCGCCCCCTCCCCGACGGTGCCGCCGCCGGAGGGCGACTGAAGCGGGGCGCCCCCTCGCTAGCGTCGCCGACGGGCCAGGGTGAGGGCCACCAGGGTGCCGACGGCCAGCAGGACGACCGTGTCGGCGGCGAGGCCCAGTTTGATGCCGCCCAGGGTGGCGGCGTCAGCTGAGGTGCCGCCGCTGCGCAGGACGCCGGCCCAGCCGACGGACAGGGCGCTCAGCAGCGGGATACCGAGGGCCATGCCGAGCTGCATCGCGCTGGTGACCAGGGAAGTGGCGCGGCCCTGGTCGGCGTCGTCGAGGCCCGAGGTCGCGGTGACGCCATAGGTGACGACGGCCACCAGGTGCAGCCCGCTGGCGAGCGAGACGGCGACCACGACCAGCCACAGCCCGCTCCCGGTGCCCAGACCCAGCAGTGCCGCCGTCAGCGCGCCCTGGCCGAAGAGGCCCAGCGCGAGGGTGCGCGGGGCACCGATACGGCGGGCGATCCGGGGTGCGAGGGCGCCGCCCGCGACGGAGGCGAGGCCCTGCACCCCGAAGACGAGCCCGGAGACGAGCGCGGAGACGCCCAGCAGGTCCTGGAGGTAGAGCGTCATCAGGAAGACGACGGCGGTCATCATCGAGACGGTGACGAGCCCGGCGAGGTTGCCGAAGGCGACCGAGGGGCGGCGCAGCATCCACAGCGGCAGCAGCGGCTCGGCGCTGCGGGACTCCACCCGCACGAACAGGACGAGCAGCAGCAGGCCCGCGACGATGGCGACCAGCACATCGGGCCGCGAGAAGCCCTCCTCGGCCGCGGTGGACAGCCCGTAGACGATGCCGAAGAGCCCACCGGTCACGGTCAGTGCCCCGGGCACGTCCAGCCGGGTGCGCTCGCCACGGCTCTCGGTCAGCAGCCGGGGGGCGGCCAGCAGCACCAGTACGCCGCCCACCCCGAGCAGGCCCATGGTGGAGCGCCAGCCGAGAGTGTCGGTGAGGACGCCGCCGACGACCATGCCGACGGTGAAGCCCAGTGCCATCAGGGACCCGTTGATGCTCAGCGCCTTGGTGCGCTTGGGGCCCTCGGCGAACGAGGTGGTGATCAGCGCCATGCCGGTGGGCACCAGCGCGGCCGCGCCGAGCCCCTGCAGGGCACGTCCGGCCAGGAAGAGCGGCGCGGTCGGCGCGAGCGCGGCCAGTACCGAGGCGCCGGTGAAGAGGGCCAGCCCGGTCAGGAACGTACGGCGGCGGCCCAGTTGGTCGCCGAGGCGGCCGAAGAGCAGCAGGAAGCTGCCGGTGGGCAGGGCGAACGCGGTCACGGCCCACTGCAGTCCGGCCTCACCCAGGCCCAGGTCGGGGCCGAGGACGGGCAGCGCGACATTGAGTACCGAGAAGTCGAGCGCGACGAGGAACTGCGAGGCGCACAGCACCACCAGCAGCAGAATCTCGCGCGGCGTGAACCGGTGGGACACGGACGAGGGTTCGGGACGGACGGGGGAGGTTTCGGTGACGGTTTCGGCGACCGGCGCGGGCGCGGTCGTCTCCGGTACGGAGGCGGTCGTTGGCATGATCACAGCCTGCTGGCGCGGAACACCCCGTGGGGAGCTGCTGTTTATGGTGGTGCCCGCACCACCAGCCAGGAGGGGGATCAGGTGGCCAGTGCCACGAGGAGTCGAGCGGAGCGGAACCGGCGCGGTGAGGAGTTGCGTACGTTCCTGCGCTCCCGCAGGGCCCGGGTCTCGCCGGCGGAGGCCGGACTGCCCGAGGGCGGTCCCCGTCGCAGGACGCCCGGACTGCGCCGGGAGGAGGTGGCCGTGCTCGCCGGTGTGGGTGCCTCCTGGTACCAGTGGCTGGAACAGGGCCGGGACATCAGCGTCTCGCCGCAGGTCCTCGACGCGGTGGCGCGGGTGCTGCGGATGAACCCCGCCGAGCGCCGCCACCTGTACGTCCTGGCGGGGCTGAACCCGCCGCTGCCCGAGTCCGAACACGACCGCGACCACCTGTGCGCCGGGATGCAGCGGCTGATGGACGGCTGGATGCCGTACCCGGCGCACATCATGGACCCGTACTACAGCGCCGTCGGGCTGAACGAGGCGGCACGGCTGGCGTTCAATCTGGAAGTGCAGAACAACTGCGTCATCAACTTCTTCTGCGACGCGCGTTACCGCGCCCGCGCCGTCAGCTGGGAGGAGAACGCGCCGGTCGTTGTCGCCGAGCTGCGTGCCTCGCTGGCCGAGTGGCCCGAGGACGAAGGGTTCCAGCTGCTGCTGGAGGAGCTGCTGGAGAACAGCACCGAGTTCCGCGCGCTGTGGGAGCTGGGGAACGTGTGCCGTCCCGGGCAGCGGCTCAAGGAGCTGGACCATCCGGTGGTGGGCGCGCTGTACTTCGAGTCGACCACGCTCCAGGTGCCGGCCCGGCCCGACCTCAGGCTCATCCTGCACAACCCGGTGCCCGGCACCGGAACGGCGGAGAAGCTCCAGCGGCTGGCGGAGCCGGGTGTACGGCGTGCGGCGATGCGCCAGGTCGCGGGCTGAGCCACCCGGCAGCGCTGTCGGTGGCACCGCATATGCTCGCCGTCATGAGTGACCAGAGCACCGCCGGGCTGGACCCGGAAGACCGCAAGATCGTCACCCTGGCGCGCAGCGCCCGCGCGCGCAACGCCGTCCCGGAGGGCGCAGCCGTACGGGACGAGACGGGGCGCACCTATGTCGCCGGGTCGGTCGCGCTGCCCTCGCTCCGGCTGTCCGCGCTGCGCACGGCCGTGGCGATGGCGGTGGCCTCGGGCGCCACGTCCCTGGAGGCGGCGGCGGTGGTCTCCGACGCCGCCCAGGTCCCGGCCGAGGATCTGGCGACCGTACGCGACCTGGGCGGCCCCGCCACCCCCGTCCTCCTGGCGGGTCCGGACGGGGAGGTGCACACCACGGTGACGGCGGGCTGAGGTCACCCCCGCACACCCAGCGCCGCCGTCAGGGACAATGGTCGTCATGAACGCATCTTCCGCCCCCGCCAGCAAGACAGAAGGCGGCACCCCTCACGAAGACCGACCGCACCGGTCGGGCTTCGCCTGCTTCGTCGGCCGCCCCAACGCGGGCAAGTCGACGCTGACCAACGCGCTGGTGGGCACGAAGGTCGCGATCACCTCCACCCGGCCGCAGACCACCCGGCACACGGTGCGCGGCATCGTGCACCGCCCCGAGGCACAGCTCGTCCTCGTGGACACCCCCGGTCTGCACAAGCCCCGCACGCTGCTCGGCGAGCGCCTCAACGACGTGGTGCGCACCACATGGGCCGAGGTCGACGTCATCGGCTTCTGTGTGCCGGCCGACCAGAAGATCGGCCCGGGTGACCGCTTCATCGCGAGTGAGCTGGCCGAGCTGAAGAAGCGCACGCCCAAGGTCGCCGTGGTCACCAAGACCGACCTGGTCACCAAGGAGGCGCTCGCTGAGCAGCTGCTCGCCGTGGACCAGCTCGGGCGGGAGCTGGGCATCGAGTGGGCTCAGATCGTCCCGGTCTCCGCCACCGAGGGCTCACAGGTGGACCTGCTGGCCGAGCTGCTGGTGCCGCTGCTGCCCGAGGGGCCGCCGCTGTACCCGGACGGCGATCTGACGGACGAGCCCGAGCAGGTCATGGTCGCCGAGCTGATCCGCGAGGCGGCGCTGGAGGGCGTACGGGACGAGCTGCCGCACTCGATCGCGGTGGTGGTCGAGGAGATGGTGCCCCGCGAGGACCGCCCGGCGGACCGCCCGCTGCTGGATGTGCACGCCAACATCTTCATCGAGCGGCCCAGCCAGAAGGGCATCGTCATCGGCCCCAAGGGCAAGCGCCTCAAGGAGGTGGGCAGCACCTCGCGGCGGCATATCGAGGCGCTGCTGGGGACGCCCGTCTACCTCGATCTGCATGTCAAGGTCGCCAAGGACTGGCAGCGCGATCCCAAGCAGCTGCGCAGGCTCGGCTTCTGAGTCCTTCCGCCGCCGGGCGGCGTCAGGCCCGCTTGGGCACCGGAATGCGCATCAGGTCCCGCGCCGCCGTCAGTTCGCCCTCGAACCCGGCGGCCCGGGCTTCGGCGGCGAACAGCGCGGTGTCCTGGTAGCGCTGCGAGAAGTGGGTCAGCACCAGGTGCCGTACGCCGCACTCGGCGGCGACCCGACCGGCCTGAAATGCCGTCAGGTGCCCGGAGAGCTCGGCCAGTTCCGCGTCGGCCTGCAGGAACGTCGACTCGATGACGAGCATGTCGCAGCCGTCGGCCAGCTCGTGGACGCCCTCGCACAGCCGGGTATCCATGACGAAGGCGAAGCGCTGTCCCCGCCGTGGCTCGCTGACCTCCTCCAGCTGTACGCCGCGCAGCTCACCCTCGCGCTGGAGACGGCCGACGTCCGGGCCGCTGATACCGTGCGCCGCCAGCCGCTCGGGCAGCATCCGGCGTGCGTCCGGCTCCGTCAGCCGGTACCCGAAGGTGTCGATCCGGTGCGAGAGCTGCCGCGCCTCCAGAGTGAAGGGCACCTGTGGCTCATCGGCGCCGCCGGCGAGCGTCCCGGGCTCGCTGACGGGCGCCTCGCGCAGCCGCACCGTGTCGTGGAACGGCGTGGCATGGCGCAGCCGCTCGAAGTAGTGGCGCCCGCTCGCCGGAAAGTACGCCGTCACCTCGTGCGGCACCCCGTCGAGGCTCATGTGCTGGATGATCCCGGGCAGTCCGAGCGCGTGGTCACCATGGAAGTGCGTCAGGCAGATACGGGTCAGATCGTGCGCGGCGACGGAGGTGTGCAGCATCTGCCGCTGGGTGCCCTCACCCGGGTCGAAGAGGATGCCCTCGCCGTCCCACAGCAGCACATACCCGTTGTGGTTGCGCTGCCGGGTGGGCACCTGACTCGCGGTGCCCAGTACGACCAGCTCGCGGACCGACACCCCGGCTCACCACCCCGTCTCGGCGGACCTCACCCGGGCGGCCATTCGAGGCCACGGCCCCCGAGCACGTGCGCATGCGCGTGGAAGACCGTCTGGCCCGCGCCCGAACCGGTGTTGAAGACCACCCGGTACCCGGTGCCGGGGCCGCCGTCCGCCACCGCGATCTTCTCCATCGCCGCGACCTCACCGGCCTCCTGCACCACATCGGCCATCAGCTGGGGCTCAGCGGTCGCGAGGGAGGCCGCGTCCGGGTAGTGCACCTTGGGGATCACCAGAACGTGGGTGGGCGCCTGCGGGTTGATGTCCCGGAACGCGACGGTCGTGTCGGTCTCCCGCACCAGCGTCGCGGGCACCTCACGTGCGACGATCTTGCAGAACAGGCAGTCCGGCTGCGGTTCTCCGTTGGAAGCCATGCCGGGATGTTACCCGAGCACCCGTCAGCGCCCCGGCGTGCGGCTCGGGGCCCGCCGCGCCCGCCCTCGCCCCAGGACCGCTTCCGGGTCCGGCCCGCGCCCGTTCGCTCAGCTCCAGCGGCCGCAGCGGGCGAGCACGACGGCGGCGGCAGCCGTACCGGCCGTCGAGGTCCGCAGCACGCTCGGCCCCAGCCGGAACGGCGCGGCACCCGCCTCGGCGAACAGCTCCAGCTCCTCCGGCGCTACCCCGCCCTCGGGTCCCACCACCAGCACGATCTCCCCCGCCACCGGCAGCTCGGCGGTGGCCAGCGGCGTGCTGCCCTCCTCGTGCAGCACGCCGGCGAAGTCCGCGGACTCCAGCAGTTCGGCGACCTGGCGGGAGGAGGCAAGCTCGGTCACCTCGGGGAAGCGGAGCCGACGCGCCTGTTTCCCGGCCTCCCGCGCGGTGTTCCGCCACTTGGCCAGCGCCTTGGCCGCCCGCTCGCCCTTCCACCGGGTCACCGCGCGCGACGCGGCCCACGGAACGACGGCGTCCACGCCCGTCTCCGTCATCGTCTCCACGGCCAACTCGCCGCGGTCGCCCTTGGGCAGCGCCTGGACGACGGTGAGCCTGGGGCGCGGTTCCGGCTCGTGGCGGACCTCGCGGACGTCGACCGTCAGCCGGTCCTTGCCCTCGGCGGCTGTCACGCTCCCGTACGCGCCCCTTCCCGCGCCGTCCGTCAGCACGACCTCCTCGCCAGGGCGCAGCCTGCGTACCGAGACGGCGTGCCGCCCCTCCGGCCCGTCCAGCACCACCGGGCCCGGCCGCAGCAGACCGGAGTCGGCGAGAAAGACCGGCGCGCTCACGAGGCCGCCTCCGACAGCGCGGCACGCGCCTCGGCGAGCTCCGTCACCAGCACCTCCACCAGCTCCCCGGCGGGCAACTCCCGGGCCAGCCGGTGCCCCTGACCCGCCCACAGCGCCATCGCCTGCGGGTCCCCCGCCTTCGCCGCCGCCCTGCGCAGACCCGCCGTCAGATGGTGGAGCTGCGGATAGGCGGCGGGCGCGTAGGGGCCGTGCTCCCTGACGAAACGGTTGACCAGCCCTCGCGCCGGACGCCCGGAGAACGCCCGGGTCAGCTCGGTGCGGGTGAAGAGCGGATCGGTCAGTGCCCGCTTGTGCAGCGGATGTGCCCCGGACTCCTCGGTGGCCAGAAAGGCGGTGCCCAACTGCGCCGCCACCGCACCGGCGGCCAGGACGGCGGCGATCTGCTCTCCGCGCATCAGCCCGCCCGCGGCGACCAGCGGGAGCCGCACCGCCTCCCTGACCTGCGTGAGGAGTGACAGCAGCCCGATACCGCCGCTCCCCCGGTCGCCCTGCGCGTCGTCGCGGTGGGTGCCCTGGTGTCCGCCCGCCTCTATGCCCTGCAGGCACACGGCGTGCGCACCGGCCGCCTGCACGGCGCTCGCCTCGGCGACCGACGTCGCGGTCACCATGGTGCGGGTGCCCAGCCCCGCGAACCGCTCCAGCACCCGGGGGGCGGGGCAGCCGAAGTGGAAGGAGACGACGGGTACGGGGTCGTCGAAGAGTATCGCCAGCTTCGCCTCGTACGCGTCGTCCGTCATGCAGTCGGTGTCGCCCAGCTCCGTCTCGTACCAGGTGGCCTCACCGGCGAGCTGTTCGCGGTAGACGTCGACCGCGGACGGGTCGGTGGTAGGGGGCTGCGGCATGAAGAGGTTGACGCCGAACGGACGCCCCGTCAGCTGCCGGAGCTGCCGGATCTCCTCGTACATCGCCTCCGGCGTCTTGTAGCCGGCGGCCAGGAAACCCAGACCCCCCGCCTCGCTCACCGCCGCGACCAGCTCGGGACGGGCGACCCCGCCTGCCATCGGCGCCTGGATGACGGGATGCGCAGTCAGCTCGGAGAGCGAGGGCGACGAGTTGGCCATGGCCACATCCTGTCACGCCCCCACCACGACCCGACCGCACCCACCCGGGGCACCCCCGGGCCCCGGCCGGGTTCAGCCGGCAGCGCCTCACCGTCCGTTACAGCACCCTCCGGGGGACAACCCCCGGACCCCCGGCCGGATCGGACAGCAGCGCCTCACCGTCCGTTACAGCACCCTCCGGGGGACAACCCCCGGACCCCCGGCCGGATCGGACAGCAGCGCCTCACCGTCCGTTACAGCACCCTCCGGGGGGCAACCCCCGGACCCCCGGCCGGATCGGACAGCAGCGCCTCACCGTCCGTTGAAGGCGTCCTTCAAGCGTGAGAAGAGGCCCTGCTGGCCCGGCTGGAACTGGCCCGTCGGGCGCTCCTCGCCGCGCAGCTTGGCCAGACGACGCACAAGCTCCTCCTGCTCCGGCTCCAGCTTCGTCGGCGTCGTCACCTCCACGTGGACGATCAACTGACCACGACCGCCGCCACGCAGGTGAGTGATGCCCCGCTCATGCAGCGGAATCGACTGCCCGGACTGGGTGCCGGGCCGGATGTCCACCTCCTCCATGCCGTCCAGCGTCTCCAACGGCACCTTGGTGCCGAGAGCCGCGGCCGTCATGGGGATCGTGACAGTGCAGTGCAGGTCGTCACCCCGGCGCTGGAAGACCGGGTGGGAGTTCTCGTGGATCTCCACATACAGGTCGCCGGCCGGTCCGCCGCCCGGGCCGACCTCGCCCTCGCCGGCGAGCTGGATGCGGGTGCCGTTGTCCACACCGGCGGGGATCTTCACCGTCAGACTGCGCCGCGAGCGCACCCGGCCGTCGCCCGCGCACTCCGGGCAGGGGGTCGGCACCACGGTGCCGAAGCCCTGGCACTGGGGGCACGGCCTGGAGGTCATGACCTGGCCCAGGAAGGACCGGGTGACCTGGGAGACCTCGCCGCGGCCACGGCACATGTCGCAGGTCTGCGCCGAGGTGCCGGGCGCCGCGCCGTCACCGTTGCAGCTGTTGCAGACGACGGCGGTGTCGACCTGGATGTCCTTGGTGGTGCCGAA
Organism: Streptomyces spirodelae; assembly: GCF_017676385.1. GTDB lineage: Bacteria > Actinomycetota > Actinomycetes > Streptomycetales > Streptomycetaceae > Streptomyces > Streptomyces spirodelae. Next base: position 84,675 of record NZ_JAFFZN010000002.1, on the reverse strand, counting down.
CGCCGCCTCTTCCAGGTCGATGTCCAGCCGGATCATGGCGTCCTGGCCCCGGCGGGTGCGCGAGCGCGGGCCGCGCTGCGCCGCCGTACCGAAGAAGGCGTCCATGATGTCGCTGAAGTTGCCGAAGCCCGCGCCGAAGCCGCCGGCTCCGCCGCCCGCCGCGCCCGAGGCCGGGTCCCCGCCCAGGTCGTAGACCTGCTTCTTCTGCGGGTCCGAGAGCACCTCGTAAGCGGTGTTGATCTCCTTGAACCGCTCCTGGGTCTTCGGGTCCGGGTTGACGTCCGGGTGCAGCTCGCGCGCGAGTCTGCGGAACGCCTTCTTGATCTCGTCCTGCGAGGCGTCACGCTGCACGCCGAGGACCGCGTAGTAGTCCGTCGCCACTTATGACTCCGCCAGGATCTGTCCGACGTACCGTGCCACTGCGCGTACAGCTCCCATCGTTCCGGGGTAGTCCATGCGGGTCGGTCCGACCACGCCGAGTTTGGCGACTGCTTCGTCGCCCGAACCGTAACCGACCGAGACGACCGATGTGGAACTCAGTCCCTCGTGCTGGTTCTCATGCCCGATTCGTACGGTCATACCCGGGTCCTTGGCTTCTCCGAGCAGCTTCAGCAGGACCACCTGCTCCTCCAGCGCCTCCAGCACGGGCCGGATGGTGAGCGGGAAGTCGTGCCCGAAGCGGGTCAGATTGGCGGTGCCGCCGATCATCAACCGCTCCTCGGTCTCCTCGACCAGGGTCTCCAGCAGGGTGGCCAGCACCGTCTGGATCGTGCCTCTGTCGTCGGCGTCGAACGCCTCCGGCAGGTCCTGCACCAGGGACGGGACCTCGGTGAAGCGCTCGCCGACGACCCGGCTGTTGAGCCGGGCGCGCAGGTCCGCCAGGACCGTCTCCCCGATCGGCGCCGGGCAGTCGATCATCCGCTGCTCGACCCGCCCGGTGTCGGTGATCAGCACCAGCATCAGCCGCGCGGGCGCCAGCCCCAGCAGCTCCACGTGGCGCACCGTCGAACGGGTCAGCGACGGGTACTGCACCACGGCCACCTGCCGGGTGAGCTGCGCGAGCAGCCGTACCGTACGGCCGACGACGTCGTCGAGGTCGACGGCGCCCTCCAGGAAGTTCTGGATGGCGCGCCGCTCGGGCGACGAGAGCGGCTTGACACCGGCGAGCTTGTCGACGAAGAGGCGGTACCCCTTGTCGGTGGGGATACGGCCCGCGCTGGTGTGCGGCTGGGCGATGTACCCCTCTTCCTCCAGCGCCGCCATGTCGTTGCGGACGGTGGCCGGGGACACCTTCAGGTTGTGACGCTCCGTGAGGGCTTTGGAGCCCACCGGCTCCTCCGTCCCCACATAGTCCTGGACGATGGCGCGGAGGACTTCAAGTCGACGCTCGCTGAGCAAGGCGCACACCTCCCGTCCGGCCGCTGTCTTCAGTCCCGTTCCTGGCGGTCTGTCTCTGGCACTCTTCGTGCCGGAGTGCCAAGTCCCTGAGCCAGTGTACGGCCGGTCACCACGGCCAGGGCAAGGGCCGCCTGATCGCAGGCCCGACCGTACCGCGCCACCTGGCCCCGCCCGCTCCTTTCGGTGCGCCGAGGGGCGGTGCGCCGAGGGCGCGGTCGACGGGCTGCGGTTAGCGTCGTCCTATGCAGCCGTTCGGGGAAGACACCAGGCAGAATTCGTCGGCCGGTGACGCCGGTGACCGGCGCTGGGAGCAGCTCGCGCCCGGAGTGCTGCGGCGCAGACTGCCGCAGTGGGACGCGACGGTGGGCGCCGTCAGCGGCGACGGCGGCGTGCTGCTGATCGACGCCGGGTCCTCGCTGCGGGAGGGCGCCGAGATCCGCGCGGAGGTGAGGGCACGGCTGGGGAACCGGGTGACGCGAGTGGTCCTCACCCATCCGCACTTCGACCACGTCTTCGGCACGGCCGTCTTCTCCGGCGCCGAGGTGTACGCGGCGGTCGGCGCCGCCGGGCTGCTGAGCCGGAACGCCGAGGTGCTGCGGGACGACGCCGTGGCGAACGGGCTGCTGGAGGACGAGGCCGCGGAGGCCGCCGATGTGCTGGTGCGCCCGCACCACGCGGTCAGCGGGCAGCTCACCCTCGATCTGGGCGGCGGGCGCGAGGCCGTACTGGTCAATGTCGGCCCCGCGCACACGGAGCACGACCTGGCCGTGCTGGTGCCCGGCACCCCCGACGTCGTCTTCTGCGGCGACCTGGTGGAGGAGTCCGGCACACCCCAGGCGGGACCCGACGCGCACCCCTCCCGCTGGCCCGCCGCGCTGGACCGGCTGCTCGCGCTGGGCGGCGAGGACGCGCTCTACGTACCGGGACACGGGGCAGTGGTCGACGCGCAGTTCGTCCGGGCACAACGGGAGGAGCTGGCACACCGGTTCGCGTCGTACGGGAGGTAGCCGCCCGGCACCGGACGCGTAGCAGAATGTGCGGCATGCGCAGCAGCCGTTACGACAACCCCGACCTCACGCCTCCCTGACCCCCTCCCCCGGGGAACAACCCCCGGACCCCCAGCCGCACCCACACCTCCCCGCACAGGACAGAGCACACAAATGCGCAGCCGTTACGACAACCCCGACCTCACGCCTCCCTGGAAGCGGCACCGGGCCGTGCCCGAGGTGGTGGCCGAGCGGGATCTTGTGGTGGAGGAGGTCGGCACCGGGTTCTGCGGGGCTGTCGTGCGGTGCGAGAAGACGGCCGAGGGGCCGACGGTCACCCTCGAGGACCGCTTCGGCAAGCACCGGGTCTTCCCGATGGCACCGGCGGGTTTTCTGCTGGAGGGGCGGACGGTGACGCTCGTACGCCCCCGGACCGGTTCCGGTGGCGCCGCCGCGGCGGCCGGGCCGCGGCTGACCGCCTCCGGCTCCCTGGCCGTGCCCGGCGCGCGGGCCAGGGTGGCGCGCGCCGGACGTATCTACGTCGAGGGACGGCACGACGCCGAGCTGGTCGAGAAGGTGTGGGGCGACGACCTGCGGATCGAGGGGGTGGTCGTGGAGTATCTGGAGGGCGTCGACGACCTGCCCGCCGTCGTCGAGGAGTTCTCGCCCGGTCCCGATGCCCGGCTCGGGGTGCTGGTCGACCACCTGGTGCCCGGCTCGAAGGAGTCGCGGATCGCCGCCGAGGTGAGCGGCGACCACGTCCTGGTGGTGGGACACCCCTATATCGACATCTGGGAAGCCGTGAAGCCGGAGTCCGCCGGCATCCGGGCCTGGCCTCGGGTGCCGCACGGCCAGGACTGGAAGACCGGGGTGTGCCGGGCGCTGGGCTGGCCCGAGAACACCGGCGCCGCCTGGCAGCGGCTGCTGGGCCGGGTCCGCACCTACAAGGACCTGGAACCCGCGCTTCTGGGCCGCGTCGAAGAACTGATCGACTTCGTCACCGTGTGACGGTGCGCACGTCGGCCGCAGCCCCGTAGGACGCCCGGCGGTGCCGGACAATGGGGAGCATGCCCTCCGCACTTCCCGACGGCGAGCCCGTGCCCCGCGACGGTTCGCTGCCCCCGCAGGCGCTCGACGGCGCCGCCGGCCGCCCGCTCGGCTTCTATCTGCACGTCCCGTACTGCGCCACCCGCTGCGGCTACTGCGACTTCAACACCTACACCGCAACCGAGCTGGGTGGAACCTCCCGTGAGGGCTACGCGGAGCAGGCCGTCGGGGAGATCCGGCTGGCCCGCAAGGTGCTCGGGGACGATCCACGCCGGGTCGAGACGGTGTTCGTCGGCGGCGGCACGCCCACCCTGCTCCCCGCCGCTGATCTGGGCCGGATGCTCGCGGCGGTCAGGGACGAGTTCGGGCTGGCCGACGGCGCCGAGGTCACCACCGAGGCGAACCCCGAGTCGGTGGACCCGGACTACCTCGCCGAGCTGCGCGACCAGGGCTTCAACCGGGTCTCCTTCGGTATGCAGAGCGCCCGCCCGCACGTACTGCGTGTGCTGGACCGTACGCACACTCCCGGGCGCCCCGAGGAGTGTGTCGCGGAGGCGCGCAAGGCCGGCTTCTCCCATGTGAACCTCGACCTGATCTACGGCACGCCGGGCGAGACGGACGAGGACTGGCGCGCCTCCCTGGACGCCGCGCTGGCCGCGGGCCCCGACCACATCTCCGCGTACGCGCTCATCGTGGAGGAGGGCACCCAGCTCGCCAGGCGTATCCGGCGGGGCGAGGTGCCGATGACCGACGACGACGTGCACGCGGACCGCTACCTGATCGCCGAGGAGCGGCTGACGGCGGCCGGTATGGAGTGGTACGAGGTCTCCAACTGGGCGGCCGGAAGCCGGCAGGCGGCCCGCTGCCGGCACAACGAGCTGTACTGGACGGGTGCCGACTGGTGGGGCGTCGGCCCCGGCGCGCACAGCCATGTGGGCGGGGTGCGCTGGTGGAACGTCAAGCACCCCGCCGCGTACGCGCAGGCGCTGGCCGAGGGCCGCTCGCCCGGCGCGGGGCGCGAGCTGCTCACCGCCGAGGACAGGCGCGTCGAGCGCATCCTGCTGGAGCTGCGGCTCAGCCGGGGCTGCCCGCTCTCGCTGCTCGCGCCACAGGGTGCGCGGGCTGCTCGGCGGGCCCGGGAGGAGGGCCTGCTGGAACCGGGCCCGTACGAGGAGGGGCGTGCGGTGCTCACGCTGCGGGGCCGCCTGCTGGCGGACGCGGTGGTCAGGGACCTGGTGGACTGAGCGGCGGGCCGGAGTTCCCCGGGGGGCGTCGTTTCCCGGTGCGGTCAGCCGTCGAGTACGGCCCCGGCCGGTTCCGGCACCCGCAGCACCAGCATGGCCAGGTCGTCGGCGGGCAGGTCCGGCGCGAAGGCGTACACCGCGCGGCGCAGGTGCGCGGCCGTGGCGGCTGCGTCCAGCCCCGTACAGTCGGCGAACCGGGTCGCGAGACCGTCACCGTCGTCGAACAGCCGGCGGCCGCTGCGGCGTTCGGTCACCCCGTCCGTGACGCACAGCAGGGTGTCACCGGGACGCAGCGTGAAGGACTGGCACTCGTAGCTGACCTGCTGTGCGACGCCCAGGAGCAACTGGGGCCGCGCGGCCGTCCACACCGTCCCTGCGGCGTCCCGGACGAGCGGCAGCGGGTGCCCGGCGCAAGTGAGCGTGCAGTCCACCAGCCCGTCCCGGAAGGACAGTTCGCCGTAGATGACCGACAGGAACCGCGCCTGCTCGCCCACCTCCCGGTTGAGCCTGTCCAGCGTCTCGGGAACCGAGTGGCCCTCCCTGGCGAGCAGCCGCAGCACGGGGCGGGCCAGTCCGGTGACCACGGCCGCCTCGGGGCCGTTCCCGCACACATCGCCGAGCGCGAAGCGCCAGCGGCCGTCGGGCAGCCGCAGCAGATCGTAGAAGTCGCCACCCGCCCAAGCGCCCTCGCCCGCCGGCTCGTAGACGAGCGCGGTGTCGAGGCCGGGTACGTGCATGTTCTCGCGAGGCAGCAGCCCGCGCTGGAGGATCTGGCTGATGTTCGCCTGGAGCGCGTAGCGGCGCGCGGAGAGCACGGCGAGCGCCACCCGGCGTGCGAAGTCCTCGACCAGGCCCAGCACTTCGTCCGGTATCCGCAGCAGCCCGGCGCGGCCCATCACCAGCGTGCCCACGGGGCGGCCGCCGACGACCAACTCGCACAGGACCGAGGCGCCCTGCGCGGTACCGTCCACCGCCTCGCCGGGCCGGCACCAGGGGGCCGCCTGGCCGGGCAGCACGCCAGGCGCGGGGACGGGCGGCCGTCCGGCGAGTCCGGCGCGCAGCTCCTCGATACGGCTCTCCTGCGCGTGCCAGACCCGGGCCAGCCTGGGCACCCGGGAGCGCTCGTCGTCGCGCAGCCATACGGCACACCAGTCGGCGAATCGCGGCACCATCAGCTGCCCGGCGAGCGAGGCGACCTTGTCCTCGTCGGTGTGCCCGGCCAGCAGATCGGACGCCTCGGCGAGGAAGGAGAGCGCGCCGTTGCCGGTCCACTCGCGGTACGCGTCCGAGGGGGCGGCCGGGGCCCGGCCGGGACAGGCCACCCCGGGATCGGCCCCGCCGGTCGGGAGCTCGCACGGCGCGGGGGTTACGGACGGCACGGGGGGTACGGACGGCACCGGTGTTGCGGACGACGCGAGTGTTCCGGACGGCGGGAATTCGCCATACCCGGGGGCGCCGGGCAGGCGTTCGCCGGGCGGGAGGTGGGGCGCCACCGTGCCCGGCTCGCCCTCGTCGGCCGTCAAAGCGTGTGGTGCGGGGCCGAGTTGGAACCATACGGCCTTACGGTCCCTGCGATAGCTGATGCCCCACTCCTTGGCCAGCGCCCCGACCAGCCGGAGCCCGTGGCCCTCCTCACCGTGCGCGGCCACCCGGCGGGCGGGGTGACGGTCGGCGACCTCCGCGTAGACGACCCCGGCGGCGTAGCGGCACTCCACATCGACCGAGGTACCCGCGTGCACGACGGCATTGGTCACCAGTTCGCTGACCAGTAACACCGTGTCCTCGGCGCAGGTACCGCGCACGCCCCATCCGTCGAGCACGGCGTGTGCGAAGCCGCGCGCGGCTCCGGCCGCGAGCGCGTTGCCCGGCAGTTCGGTACGGATGGCGTGCGGCAGTTCACCGCCGGGCTGTAACGCATCCGACGGAGGTGCCGCGGCCGTGCTGTCCGCGCTGTCCTGCCTGTCCGCCCCTGTGGTTCCCGCCTCGTCCGCGCTGTCCATCGCACCCCTCCCCGGGCTCTCCCCCGGGCACTCCCCCCGGCCGTTCCCTCACCGCGCTCGGCGCGGTAGAGCAAGGGTGACAGAAGGGGCCCGGTCATACGCACGGAGTCACGGAAATCGTGGCCGAACACCGCCGTTTTCCGCTGTGAACGGTTGACATCGGGCAGCTGCCGGGTAACCTGCTCGCCTTTCCAGATCCCGTTCCCGGTCCTTCTCCCCGGTCCTTCTCCCCGGTTCTTCTCCCCGTCCCTTCCCGGTCCTTTCCCGATCCGCGATCGCCGCTCGATCCTCGATGTGCCGCTGGGAGGGGCGCGGTCCGGTCAGGAGGCGACGCGGGCGCTGCTGCGGCAGGAGGTCGCGCTGGTCCTGCTGGATACGGCGATGCCGGGAATGGACGACTTCGCCGGCCGCTTGGCGGCGGTGGAGAGCCACCTGACGGCCGACGGTACGGCCGACACCGCCCGGCCGACCCGCGAGGTCGCCGCGCCGGCCGAAGCGCTGGACGAGCTGCGCGGAGGCTGACAGCTCCTCAGCGCTCCCGGGCGCCCTCGTACATCTCCTCGATCAGGTCGCCGAACTCCTTCTCCACCACCGGACGCTTCATCTTGAGGCTGGGCGTCAGCTCGCCGTGCTCGATGTCCAGGTCACGGGGGAGGACGCGGAACTTCTTGATCGTCTGCCAGCGCTGGAGCCCCGCGTTGAGCTGCTCGATGTAGCCGTCCACCAGGCTGCGCACCTGTTCGGAGGTGACCACCTCGGCGTAGGGCTTGCCCTTGAGGACCTCGTGGTCGGCGGCCCAGGCGGTGATCGCCGGCTCGTCGAGCGTGATGAGCGCGGTGCAGTAGTTGCGGCCCGCGCCGTGCACCAGGATGTTGGAGACGTACGGACAGATCGCCTTGAACTGGCCCTCGACCTCGGCGGGCGCGATGTACTTGCCGCCGGAGGTCTTGATCAGGTCCTTCTTGCGGTCGGTGATCCGCAGATAGCCGTCGTCCGTCAGTTCTCCGATGTCGCCGGTGTGGAACCAGCCGTCCTCCTCCAGCACCTCGGCGGTCTTCTCCGGCAGCCCGTGGTAGCCCTGCATGATGCCGGGACCGCGCAGCAGGATCTCGCCGTCCTCCGCGATCCGCACCTCGGTGCCGGGCATCGGCTTGCCGACCGTACCGGTGCGGAAGTTGTCGGTGCGGTTGCAGAAGCTGGCGGCCGAGGACTCGGTGAGCCCATAGCCCTCCAGTACCGGGATGCCGGCGCCGGCGAAGAAGTAGCCCAGGTCGGGCGCCAGCGCGGCGGAGCCGGAGACGCAGCCGACCATCCGGCCGCCGAACGCGTCCCGCAGCTTGCTGTAGACGAGCCGGTCGGCGATGGCGTGCTTGACCTTGAGACCGGTCGGTGCGTCGGCGACCCCGGTACGGCGCTGGTTGTCCTGAGTCGTCCGCGCGTACTCACGGGCCACCTCAGCAGCCCACTGGAAGATCCTGTACTTGGCAGCGCCCCCGGCCCGCGCCTTCTGCGCGACACCGTTGTAGACCTTCTCGAAGATCCGCGGCACCGCGCACATCTTCGTCGGCTGGACGACCGGCAGATTCTCGATGATCTTGTCGACTCTGCCGTCCACTGCGATGACGTGCCCCGAGTCGATCTGCACGGAGATCAGCATCTTGCCGAACACATGCGCAAGCGGCAGCCACAGGTACTGCACGTCGTCGCGGTGCAGCAGGCCCGTCTGCGGCACCGCGCGGGCCATGTACGACCAGGCGTCCTGGGGCAGCCGGACGCCCTTCGGCTTTCCGGTCGTACCGGAGGTGTAGATCAGCGTCGCCAGCTGATCGGAGCGCAGGCTCTCCACCGTCTTGGTGATCGCGTCCGGGTGCTTCTCCCGGTAGGCGGCGCCGCGCCGCTCCAGCTCCGCGAAGCTCAGCACCCAGTCGCCCTCGGCGTCCTCGGCTCCGGGGTCACCGTCGATGAGCACCACATGCGCCAGGTGCGGCAGCTCGTCCCGGTGCGCGCGCACCTTGGCGAGCTGGTCGGCGTCCTCGGCGATCAGCACCCGGCTGTCGGAGTCGGCGAGGATGTAGGCCGTCTCGGCGGCGTTGGTGCTGGGGTAGACGGTGGTCGTGGCGGCGCCGGCGCACAGGATGCCCAGGTCGGAGAGGATCCACTCGATCCGAGTACCAGAGGCGATGGCGACGCGTTCCTCGGGGCGCACGCCCAGGTCCATGAGCCCGGCCGCGATCGAGAACACCCGCTCGGACGCCTCGCGCCAGCTGTAGGAGCGCCACTCGTCGGGCCCCTCGCTCTCGCCCGCGGGCCGGATCACCGGGTAGCGGTATGCCTCCGCGTCGGGGGTGGCCTCGACCCGCTCCAGGAAGAGCGTGGCCACGGAAGGCGGCCGGTTCTCGATCAGGGACTGTGTGTCGCTCACGACATCCTCCGGGACCCGCGTCCTGCTTGTCGTCCTTGGTGCTTGGCGTCCTGCTGCGTCCTGCCGCGTGTCGGCTCGCGCTTATTGACTCACGCTTATTGACTCACGAGTAACTACTGAGCAGTGATCAGAGTAAAGGCAGCGGCCCCCTTACGTAAGGGGTCTGCCCTTACGTAAGGGGGCCGGGTCCCGAACGGGCGCGGGGAACCGCACCCGAAGGGGCGCGGGGAACTGCTCCCCCAGCCTTCGGCCGGGAGGTGCCCCCAGCAGCCACAACACACCGGCGGACTGCGACGCGCCACAAGGGGCAGCCGGGAACCAGCCCCCTGCCGGCGGAGCAGTGCGCAGCCGGCGCGGGGCCAGCAGCCCGCGCAGGCCGGGGGCTACTTCTTCGCCTTGGCGGCCTTTCCGTCACCCGCGGCGTCGTCGCTGGACAGCGCCGCGATGAACGCCTCCTGCGGCACCTCCACCCGGCCGACGACCTTCATCCGCTTCTTGCCTTCCTTCTGCTTCTCCAGCAGCTTCCGCTTCCGCGAGATGTCACCGCCGTAGCACTTGGCGAGCACGTCCTTGCGGATGGCGCGGATCGTCTCGCGGGCGATGACCCGTGCGCCGATGGCGGCCTGGATCGGCACCTCGAACTGCTGCCGGGGGATGAGCTCCCGCAGCTTGTTGGCCATCCGGGTGCCGTAGGCGTACGCCTTCTCCTTGTGGACGATCGCGGAGAACGCGTCCACCTTGTCGCCCTGGAGGAGGATGTCCACCTTGACCAGGTCGGCCGTCTGCTCACCCGTGGGCTCGTAGTCCAGCGAGGCGTAGCCGCGGGTCTTGGACTTCAGCGCGTCGAAGAAGTCGAAGACGATCTCCGCGAGCGGCAGCGTGTAGCGCAGCTCGACCCGCTCCTCGGACAGGTAGTCCATGCCCTGGAGGTTGCCGCGCCGCGACTGGCACAGCTCCATGATCGCGCCGATGAACTCGCTGGGAGCGATGAGCGTGGCCCGCACCACCGGCTCGTGCACCGTGGCGAGCTTCCCGGTGGGGAACTCGCTCGGGTTGGTCACCACGTGCTCGGTGCCGTCCTCCATCTCCACGCGGTAGATGACGTTGGGCGCCGTGGCGATCAGATCGAGGCCGAACTCGCGCTCCAGCCGCTCGCGGATCACCTCCAGGTGCAGCAGCCCCAGGAAGCCCACCCGGAAGCCGAAGCCCAGCGCCGCCGAGGTCTCCGGCTCGTAGGTGAGCGCGGCGTCGTTGAGCAGCAGCTTGTCCAGCGCGTCCCGCAGCTCGGGGTAGTCGGAACCGTCCAGCGGATACAGCCCCGAGAACACCATCGGCTTGGGGTCCTTGTAGCCGGGCAGCGGCTCCTGGGCGCCCTTGGCCAGGAGGGTGACCGTGTCACCGACCTTGGACTGGCGGACGTCCTTCACACCGGTGATCAGATAGCCGACCTCGCCCACGCCGAGCCCGTCGGCGGGCGTCATCTCCGGCGAGTTCGCGCCGATCTCCAGCAGCTCGTGGGTGGCTCCGGTGGACATCATGCGGATGCGCTCGCGCTTGCTGAGCATGCCGTCGACGACCTTGATGTAGGTGACGACGCCGCGGTACGCGTCGTAGACCGAGTCGAAGATCATCGCACGGGCCGGTGCGTCCGCGTTCCCGACGGGCGGGGTGACCTGGCGGACGACCTGGTCCAGCAGCTCCTCGACGCCCTCGCCGGTCTTGGCGGAGACGCGCAGCACGTCCTCGGGCTCACAGCCGATGAGGTGGGCCAGCTCGGCAGCGAACTTCTCGGGCTGCGCCGCCGGCAGGTCGATCTTGTTCAGCACGGGGATGATCGTGAGGTCGTGCTCCATCGCCAGATAGAGGTTGGCGAGGGTCTGCGCCTCGATCCCCTGCGCGGCGTCGACCAGCAGGATGCACCCCTCACAGGCCGCCAGCGAACGCGAGACCTCATAGGTGAAGTCCACGTGGCCCGGGGTGTCGATCATGTTCAGGACGTATGGGGTGTCCGGATTGTCGGTGGGCGCCCAGGGCATCCGCACGGCCTGGGACTTGATCGTGATGCCCCGCTCGCGCTCGATGTCCATACGGTCGAGGTACTGCGCACGCATCTGCCTCTTGTCCACGACGCCGGTCAGCTGAAGCATCCGGTCGGCAAGCGTGGACTTGCCGTGGTCGATGTGCGCGATGATGCAGAAGTTACGGATCAGCGCCGGGTCGGTACGGCTCGGCTCCGGCGCGTTCGTTGGGGTCGCGGGCACGCAGTGTCCTGTCGGTTCTGGCCTGTCGGTTTCGGGCTGTCGGGTCTTGCGGCGAGGTCTCGCACGTCCCGGTACGGTCGCACGGAGGCGCCCTCGGGGCGCTCCCGGACGCGTTCGGGAGCCGGTACGGGCCCCGTCGAGCCGGTGGTCGAGACGGTGTGTCGTATCCCATGGTCCCATGCGCGCGGGGTACCGCCCGGATTGGGAGGGCCGGTACCCCGACTGGTAGCCTGACCGACTGTGCCTGATGGCACTGGACGGTGCCTTCCGGCACCGAGTGTGAATCTCCGAACCGCAAAGGCTCATTCGTGGCGAACATCAAGTCCCAGATCAAGCGGATCAAGACCAACGAGAAGGCACGGCAGCGCAACAAGGCCGTCAAGTCCGAGCTGAAGACCGCGATCCGTCGCACCCGCGAGGCCGTGGCCGCCGGCGACACCGACAAGGCGCTCGCAGCCCAGCGGCACGCCGCCCGGAAGCTCGACAAGGCCGCCAGCAAGGGCGTGCTGCACAAGAACAACGCTGCCAACAAGAAGGCGGCGCTGGCCAAGCACGTGGCCTCTCTCAAGGGCTGACCTCAGCTTCTCGGAGCTTCTTCGCGGAGCTTCTCGCAGCTCGTCGGTCTCCGACCGCTCGGACGTTGTGAGGCGGGCCCTCTCTCATCCGCCGTACGCCCGGGCAACCGCTTGAGACAGCGCGCCGCACGCGGCCTGCGTTCGCCACGCGGGTGCGGCGCACCACACAGTACGAAGCGAGGCCCCGTCCCGAGCCCCTCCCCAGGGCCCCGGGACGGGGCCTTCGCCATGTGGGAGCGCGTGGCCCAGGGCCCGCGGGCGGGCGCCGACCGGCTCAGCGGGAGCGGGCGGCACCGGCGATGGTCACGACGGCCTTCTCCAGCGCGTACTCCGGATCCATTCCGCCGCCCTTGACGGCCGCGTCCGCCTCGGCGACAGCGCGCAGCGCCGCAGCCACACCGTCCGGCGTCCAGCCGCGCATCTGCTGCCGTACCCGGTCGATCTTCCAGGGGGGCATGCCCAGCTCACGGGCCAGATCGCCCGGCCGCGCACCGCGCGGTGCCCCGGCCAGCTTGCCGATGGCCCGCACCCCCTGCGCCAGCGCGCTGGTGATCAGCACCGGCGCCACCCCCGTGGCGACCGCCCAGCGCAGCGTCTCCAGCGCCTCGGCCGCCTTCCCCTCGACCGCGCGGTCGGCGACGGTGAAGCTGGATGCCTCGGCCCGGCCCGTGTAGTAGCGCCCGACCACGGCCTCGTCGATGGTGCCCTCGACATCGGCGGTCAGCTGCGTACAGGCCGAGGCCAGCTCGCGCAGATCGCTGCCGATGGCGTCCACCAGCGCCTGGCACGCTTCGGGTGTCGCGGCCCGCCCCAGCGTCCGGAACTCCCCGCGGACGAACGCCAGCCGGTCGGCGGGCTTGGTCATCTTCGGGCAGTCCACCTGGCGCGCGCCCGCCTTCTTGGCCGCGTCCAGCAGCCCCTTGCCCTTGGCGCCGCCCGCGTGCACCAGGACCAGGGTGATCTCCTCCACCGGGGCCGTCAGATACGCCTTCACATCCTTGACGGTGTCCGCCGGCAGATCCTGCGCCCCGCGCACGACGACGACCTTGCGCTCGGCGAAGAGCGAGGGGCTGGTCAGCTCGGCCAGCGTGCCGGGCTGGAGGTCGCCAGGCGCCAGATCCCGCACGTCCGTGTCGGCGTCCGCAGCCCGCGCGGCGTCGATCACCGCACGCACGGCGCGGTCGATGAGCAGCTCCTCCTGCCCCACCGCCACGGTGACGGAAGCGAGCGGATCGTCCGAGGTCTTCTTACGCGTACCAGCCATCGCGACCAGCATCCCACGCCGCACCGACACCACGGCCCGTGGAGCTGCCCTCCGCGGCTCCCCCGCGGAGCCACTCTCCGGGGCGCCGTTGAGAGAATGCCCCGGTGAACGACGTACGGCATGTACTGGTGCTGCCCGACAGGGACGCGGCCGAAGAGGTCGCCGCCGAGCTCGAAGTGCGCCTCGGGCTCGCCGAGGAACCCGAGCTGGTCCGCGAAGCGCTCGCCGGGGAGGACGACGCCGAGGACGCCCAGTGGCTGGTGGTCCTGGAAGACCCGCAGGCCGCCTACGACCCCGCCCTGCTGGACTCCCTCGCCGCCGCCCACGAGGGCTGGCTGGAGCGCGGCTGACCGTCCCGACGGCGAGGGGGCTGCCCCGCTGGGTCACCACGGCGGGGGTGCCGTCCGGGCGCCTCATCAGGGCCAGGGCGCCGTGCCGATCGGTCCTCGCCACGAGGGCCCCGGAGGCCGTCAGCTCGTTCAGCGTTTCCGGCGCCGGGTGTCCGTACGGGTTCTCCCGGCCGGCCGAGACCAGGGCCACCCGTGGCCGCAACCGCCGCAACAGCTCCGGGTCCTGGAAGCGCGAGCCATGGTGCGCAACCTTGAGCACGTCGACCCGCGGCAGGTCGGGCCGCAGGGCCAGCAGCGCCTGCTGCGCCGCAGGTTCGAGGTCCCCCGGAAGGAACAGCCGCAGGCCCGAGGTACGGACGAGCAGCGTGACGCTCGCGTCGTTGGCACCTTCCCCGCTCCGCTCCTCTCCTCCCCCGCTGCCGTGTGCGCCGGCCCCCGTGCCGCCCGCGGCCGGGGACGGCGGCCACACCACCTCCCAGCGCAGATCCCCGGCCCGGCGCCGCTCCCCCGCCCGCGCACCGAGCACCGGGACCCCCGCCCGGCGCGCCGTGCCGCGTACGAACTCCGCCTGGCCCGGCGGCCGCGCCAGACCCGTGGTCTGGATCGCTCCCACCCTCCGTCCGCGCAGCAGCCCCGGAAGTCCGGCCACATGGTCGGCGTGGAAGTGGGTCAGCACGACCAGCAAAACCGTGCGCACCCCCAGCTGACGCAGGCATCTGTCGACGGCTTCGGGATCGGGACCCGCGTCCACCACGACCGCCCCGCCCGAGCCGCCCCGCTCCCCGTCAACGGCCAGCACCAGCGCGTCGCCCTGCCCGACATCACAGGCCACCATCCGCCACCCCGTGGGCGGCCACCCGGTGAACGGCCGCACCAGCGGCGTCGGCCGCAGCACCACCAGCAGCAGCACCAACGCGCAGGCGGCACACAGCCACCGTCGATACGGCGACGTCAGCCGGGCCCCCACCACCAGCACCACGACCAGCGTGACCGCCAGCGCCAGCGCACCCGTCCAGGTGGCGGGCCAGCCGATCTCCCCGCCCGGCAGCCCGGCACCCGCCCGCGCGATGCCCGCGATGGCCTCCACCGGCCAACCGGCCAGCCACGCGAGCCCCTTCGCCACCGGCATCGCCACCGGTGCGGTCGCCAGCGCGGCGAAACCCAGGACCGTGGCCGGTGCCACCGCGAACTCCGCGAGGAGGTTGCACGGCACCGCAACCAGGCTCACATGTGCCGCCAGCACCACGACCACCGGCGCGCATGCCGCCTGCGCGGCGGCCGCTGCCGCCAGCGCCTCGGCCGGCCGGCCCGGACAGCCGCGCCGCCGCAGCGCCGCCGACCACCGGGGCGCCACCGTCAGCAGGGACGCCGTGGCCAGCACGGAGAGCAGGAACCCGAAGTCCCGTGCCAGCCAGGGGTCGTAGAAGACCAGCAGCAGCACCGCTGCCGCCAGCGCGGGCAGCAGCGAACGCCGCCGCCCGGTACCGATCGCCCACACCGTGATCAGGCCGCACACCGCCGCCCGCAGCACGCTCGGTTCCGGCCTGCACACCACCACGAAGCCCAGCGTCAGCAGCGCGGCCACCACCGCGGTAGCGCGCAGGGGAAGTCCGAGCCGGGGCGCGAGACCCCGCCGCTCCGCACGGTGCGCCAGCCCGGGCGGTCCGATCAGAACGAACAACAGGATGGAGAGGTTTGCCCCGCTTACGGCGAGCAAATGACTCATGTCCGTCGTGCGGAACGCGTCGACCAGCTCCTGGCTCAGTCGCGAGGTGTCCCCCACCACCAGGCCGGGCAGCAGCCCTCGCGCGTCCGCACCGAGCCCCGCGCTCGCCTCCCGAAGCCCGGCCCGCAGCTCGCCCGCAGCCCGCTGGACAGCCGTCGGCCCGGCGACGATCTCCGGGGGCCCGGGGCCCGTCCGCAGCACCGCCGCGATGTCCTGGCCCCCTCTCCGGCCGGAGGCGGGCGGCACGAGCTCGGCCCGTACCCGCAGGCGGGTGGAGGGAAGCAGCCGCAGCCATCCGGACCGCGCCGCCTTCGCCGCGGCCTCCTTTCCACCGCCCCCGTCACCGTCCTGCTCCACCCGGACGAGCAGCAGCACCGGGGTACGCAGCCGGGTCCTGGCACCGTCCTCGTCCACCAGCGCGACCGCCCGGGCCGGGGCCACCACCATCCCGGCCAACTGCCGCGCGCCCCGCGTGCTGGGCCGGGTCAGCCGTGGGTCCTTGGTGAGAGTGACCTCGACGGTGGCCCGCGCGTGGCTGTCGGCCAGCCCCGGCAACGGCCCTCTGTGCAGATCGGCGGCGTACAGCGCCGCGCTGCCGCCCGCCGCCGCGGCACACAGCCAGGTGACCGCGGCACCCACCAGCAGCCTCCGGCCGGGACGCCGCCGACGAGGCGCTGGCCGGCCTGGGCGCGCGGGGCGGGAGAGGTGGGAGGGGAGCGTCGCGGCCGGAGCTGGGGCATGCGCGGTTGCCGGATGGCTCCCGTCGGCCCGGGCGCTCTTCATCGACCAGGCCAGCAGAGTCAGCCCCACCAGAGCGCAGAGAGCCACACCGATCGCGGCTTGCTCCGCCGATGCGCCCAGCGCCAAGGCTGCCGCCGCCCAGGCCGCCAGAGCGGGCAGCACCAGCCGCAGATCGGAGGGTTCTTCCCGCGACGACAAGCCGTCCGTCGCCGGGCCCGGGGACAGGCCCGGACCGGGCACCGGCGCCTCCTCCGCGCTCCGTGCGTCCGGCGGCCCGCCGGGGCGCGGTCCGGCACGTGCTCCGGCCGCCGGCCCGCCGCCGCTCATGGCGTCACCTGCGGCTTGATGTCCGCGAAGCGCTTCTCCCCGATGCCGTTGACATCCTGGAGCTGGTCGATCGAGCGGAAGCCGCCGTGCTCTGTGCGGTAGTCGATGATGTGCTGCGCCAGCACGGGACCGACGCCCGGCAAGGTCTCCAACTGCTCCTTGGTGGCCGAGTTGAGGCTGATCGGCGCTCCCGAGGCACCTGCTCCGCCGGCCGGTCCCGGTGCGGGGCCCGGCCCGGTGCCGGCGGCGGCCTGGGAGCCGCCGGGCGCGCCCACCACGATCTGCTCGCCGTCCACCAGCAGTCGGGCCCGGTTCAAGCCCTTGGTATCTGCTCCCTTGCGCACCCCGCCTGCGGCCTCCAGCGCGTCGGCCACCCGTGACCCGGCGGGCAGCCGCCGCACCCCTGGATTGCGCACCTTCCCCGAGACGTCGACCACCAGCCGCTTGCCGCTCGCGGCGCCGGTCGCGCCCGGGGCGGCCCCGCCTGCGGCGAGGGCAGGGGAGGCCCCGCCCTCCGTAGGAGGTGCCGAAGCGCCGCCCTCCGGGGCGCTCGGTGCGCTGGGGACCGCGACCTCCTGGGGCCGTCCCGTCCAGAAGTGGTGCACCGCGAAGCCGACTGCGACCAACAGCACCAGGCAGAGCGCCACCAGTGTCTTGGGCTCCATCCCGCACCGAACCCGCAGCCACACCGGCAGCCGCTCCTCCAGGGCGAGCCCCCAGCGCTCCCGCAACGACAGCCGGCCAGACACCCTGTCCCGTTGCTCGGGCTCCTCTCGCTCCTCCCGCTGCTCGGTGAAGAAGCCGCCACCCACCCGCCCCGGCTCCGAACCGTCCCCGGGCCCCGGCTCAGCGAGCGCTTCGGGCCACACCGGCTCGGGCAGGGGCTCGGTGCGAGGGCCGGGTCCCCGTACCGATGGCGGGCGTGCGGGCGGAGCCGCAACCGCAGTCGGAGCCAGTGACAGAGCCGGAGACGAAGACGGAGTCGGCACCGGAGTCTGCGGGCCGCCGGAACCCGGCACAGCACGGCGCTGGTGGCCGTTGCGCTCCCTGCCGTCCCGCACAGCCGCACGGGCCGCCGCGATGGCCTCGGCGCGCGGCATCACAGGGAGGGGAGCCGAAGCGGGGTCGGGATCGGGGTCGGGAGCGGAATCCGGCCGTTCCGCCTCCGGCAGCGCTTCCGGCACCGTGCTCGCAGGGGGCTCGGGGCCCGAGGGCTCGCTGGGAGGGGGTTCCGTCAGCAGCGAGCGGGCGCGGAGCGCCGCGCGGGGCTCCTGAGCCGGTGGGCGCACCCGTCGTGGCCGGCCGTGTGCACGCCGTCGCCCCGGCCCAGGGCCCGGGGCCGCGCGAGGACCCCGGGGCGGCCGACGGCGCGGAGGCCGCCTGATCCCGGCACCGCCGCCGCTCCCCTCGCCGCTCCCGGCCCCCGCCCCGATTCCAGCTCCCGCACCCGTTCCGGCCACGCTCCCGCCGAGGGCGCCCTCGGCTCCCCCACCCGCCGCGTACTCCGGCACCGCCTGCCCGCCCCGGACACCGGCTGACTTCGCTGCTTCGGCTGCTTCTTCTGCCTCTGCTGCTGCTTCTACTGCTCGTTCGCTCATGCCCACCGACGGTAGGCAGCCGGACCTCAGCGCAGTGATCTTGCTCGATTCCGGTGGACAACCCGCGAGTTGTGGAAAACTCGCTCACTCATCTGAGGGAGAGCACGGCCCCCAGCAGCCCAGGACCTGTGTGCGCGCCGATGACCGCGCCCACCTCGCTCACATGCAGCTCCCGCAGCCCCGGGACCCGCGTGCGGAACCGCTCCGCGAGCTGCTCGGCGCGCTCGGCGGCAGCCAGGTGGTGCACCGCGATGTCCACCCGGGCGTCCCCGGCCCGCTCGACCACGATCTCCTCCAGCCTCGCGATGGCCTTGGAGGCGGTCCTGACCTTCTCCAGCATCCCGATCCGGCCGTCCGCCACCTCCAGCAGCGGTTTGACGGCGAGCGCGGAGCCCAGCAGCGCCTGGGCGGCGCCGATGCGGCCGCCCCGGCGCAGATAGTCGAGGGTGTCGACGTAGAAGACCGCCGAGGTGCCTTCGGCGCGCTTCTGCGCCGCCGCTACCGCCTCGTCCAGCGACGCTCCTGCCTCGGCCGCCTCGGCGGCCGCCAGGGCGCAGAATCCCAGGGCCATGGCGACAACTCCGGTGTCCACCACGCGCACCGGCACCGGCGCCTGCCCGGCGGCCAGCAGGGCGGCGTCGTAGGTGCCGGAGAACTCGGCCGACAGGTGCAGCGAGACAACTCCCGCCGCGCCCGCCTCGGCCGCCGCGCGGTAGGTGCGCGCGAAGGTCTCCGGACTGGGCCGGGAGGTGGTGACAGGGCGCCGCTCGCGCAAGGCGCTCGCCAGCGAACGGGCGGAGATCTCGGTGCCCTCCTCCAGCGCCTCCTCGCCGAGTACGACGGTCAGCGGCACGGCCTCGATCCCGTGCCGCCGCAGCGCCTCGGGCGGCAGATAGGCGGTGGAATCCGTGACGATCGCAAGGAGGCCGTGCATGGGACGGAGCGTATCGGGCGGCGGACCGGGGCTGTTCAGGAGGCGCTCCGCGGGCGGCGCTTCTCGAACGCCGTCACCGGACCCTTCCGCTCGGCGGTGGGATCGGTCAGATCGGCCAGGGACGCCTGGAGACCGTCCTGCTCGGACGGCCCCAGCTCGGGCTTCCTGGGCTCCTCACCCTGCCCGTCGGCGGGAACGGCGTCCGGCCGGGAGGCGTCGGTGGCCGAGGCGCCGGACGACTGGGCGCCGGACGGCAAGCCGTCGGCCGACGGGGAGCCGGACGACGTCCTGTCGTCCGCGGGGTCGGGGCCCGGGGTCCAGTGCCGGAGGGCACCGGACTCGATGTCGATCCGCTCACGGAGGGACTTCAGCCCCTCCAGGTCGAACTGCCGTGCCCGGTCCTGGGCCGCGAAGCGCAGCGAGTCCGCCGACTCCTTGATGTGCCGCATCCGCTCCCGCGCCTCGGGCAGCCGGTCGGCGATCCGGGAGTGGTTCGGCTCTCGCTCCATCAGCAGCCGCAGTTCGCCGTCCAGGTGGCGGGCGTGTTCGTGCAGCTTGTCGAGGAGATCGACGGCTTCGGCGAGGCTCGGGTCGTTCCGCGCGCCGGCTTCCAGCGCGGCACGGGTGCCGTCGATCGAGGAGCGCAACTCCAGGCGGATACGGGCGGCTTCGCCGACCGGGCCGGGCTGCGCCGAGCGGGCCTTGAGCAGCGTCTCCTCCGCCGTGCGCCGCACCTGCGCTCCGGTGCGCTCCACGCCGCGTTTGACGGCCCGGACGACCCGCAGCGTGACAATCGTGCCGAAGATGAGGACGGCCAGCACGAACATCAGGCCGATGACGACTCCCACGTCCACAGATCGCTCCTTCGTCGTCCGTCCGTCACCCGTCTCCGTTCAGCGTAAACGGGCGGGGGCGCCGCCGGGTTCCAGTCGACCCGGAGCCGCCCCCGTAACGTCCCGTAGGGGTCGGTTTCCGCACGGATCTCCGCACACGCACGGAGCTCCACACGGAAGTCCGCACGGAAATCCGCATCGATCTCCGCACGGAGGTCCTGCCGGCCCCTGCCGCGGCAGGGGCCGGCAGGCACTACGCGGGAACGATGTTGACCAGCTTGGGAGCCCGCACGATCACCTTGCGCACCTCGGCTCCGCCCAGCGCCTTGGCGATCGCCGGCTCGGCCAGCGCCAGGGCCTCCAGCTCGGACTCGGAGGCGGAGGGCGACACCTCCAGCCGGGCCTTGACCTTGCCCTTGACCTGCACGACGCAGGTGACGGTCTCGTCCACCAGGTGGGCCGGGTCGGCGACGGGGAAGTCCTCGTAGACGACCGACTCCTCGTGACCCAGCTTGCGCCACAGCTCCTCGGCGATGTGCGGAGCCAGCGGGGCGACCAGCAGCACCATGGTCTCGACCACGGTGCGTGGCACCTCGGTCAGCTTGGTGACGTGGTTGTTCAGTTCGGTGATCTTGGCGATCGCGGTGTTGAACCGCAGCCCGGCCATGTCCTGGGTGACGCCGTCGATCGCCTTGTGCACAGCGCGCAGCGTGGACTCGTCCGGCTCGCTGTCGACGACCTTCAGCTCGCCCGTCTTCTCGTCCACGGCGTTGCGCCACAGCCGCTGCAGCAGCCGGAACTGGCCGACGACAGCGCGGGTGTCCCAGGGCCGGGAGACGTCCAGCGGGCCCATGGCCATCTCGTACAGCCGCAGCGTGTCGGCGCCGTACTCGGTGCAGATCTCATCCGGTGTGACGGCGTTCTTCAGGGATTTGCCCATCTTGCCCAGCAGCCGGGTTACCTTCTCGCCCTGGTAGTAGTACGCGCCGTCGCGCTCCTCCACCTCGGCAGCGGGGACGGCGATACCGCGTGCGTCCCGGTAGACATACGCCTGGATCATGCCCTGGTTGTACAGCTTGTGGAACGGCTCCGCCGAGGAGATGTGGCCCAGGTCGTGCAGCACCTTCGACCAGAAACGCGCGTACAGCAGGTGCAGCACGGCGTGTTCGGCACCGCCCACGTACAGGTCGACGCCGCCCGTGGGCTGCCCCTCCCGCGGGCCCATCCAGTAGCGCTCGACCTCGGGGTCGACCAGCTTCTCGTCGTTGTCCGGGTCCAGGTAGCGCAGTTCGTACCAGCACGAGCCCGCCCAGTTGGGCATGGTGTTGGTCTCCCGGCGGAAGCGCCGCGGGCCCTTGCCGTCGCCCAGGTCCAGGGTGACGTTGGTCCACTCCTCGTTGCGGGACAGCGGGGTCTCCGGCGAGGTGTCGGCGTCGTCCGGGTCGAAGGTGCGCGGCGAGTAGTCCTCGACCTCGGGCAGCTCCAGCGGCAGCATCGACTCCGGCAGCGCGTGGGCGATGCCTTCCTCGTCGTAGACGATCGGGAAGGGCTCGCCCCAGTAGCGCTGCCTGCTGAACAGCCAGTCGCGCAGCCGGAAATTGACGGTACCCTCGCCGATGCCCTCGCGCTCCAGCCACTCGGTGATGCGCGCCTTGGCCTCGGCGACGGTCAGGCCGTCCAGGGAGATCTCGTCGTTGGCGGAGTTGATGATCTTCGCGTCGTACGAGCCGAAAGCGGTCTCCCACGTCGAGGGGTCGGTGCCCCGGCCGTCGGTCGGCTCGACGATGCAGCGGATCGGCAGTTCGAAGGCGCGCGCGAACTCGAAGTCGCGCTGGTCGCCCGCCGGGACGGCCATGATCGCGCCGGTGCCGTAGCCCATCAGGACGTAGTCGGCGATGAAGACGGGAATCCGCTCGCCGTTGACCGGGTTGGTCGCGTACGCGCCGGTGAAGACGCCGGTCTTGTCCTTGGCGTCGGCCTGCCGCTCGACGTCCGACTTCGAGGCAGCCTCCGCGCGGTACGCGGCAACCGCCTCGGTCGGCGTCGCATAGCCGCCGGTCCACACCTGGCGGGTGCCCTCCGGCCAGGCGGCCGGGGTGAACTGCTCGACCAGCGGGTGCTCGGGAGCCAGCACCATGTACGTCGTGCCGAACAGGGTGTCCTGGCGGGTGGTGAAGACCGGGATGCGCTCGCCGTCGATCGGGAAGTCGACGCGGGCGCCCTCGCTGCGGCCGATCCAGTTGCGCTGCTGCAGCTTGATCGCCTCGGGCCAGTCCAGCTCCTCCAGGTCCTCCAGCAGGCGGTCGGCGTAGGCGGTGATCCGCATGTTCCACTGCCGCAGCTTGGCCTTGAAGACGGGGAAGTTACCGCGCTCGGAGCGGCCGTCGGCCGTGACCTCCTCGTTGGCCAGTACGGTGCCCAGCCCGGGGCTCCAGTTGACCGGTGCGTCGGAGGCGTAGGCCAGTCGGTACTCGCCCAGCAGGTCGGCGCGCTCCCGCTCGCTCAGCTCGCTCCACGGCCCCCAGCCCTCAGGGGTCTCACGGGTGCCGGAGGCGAACTGCTCGACCAGCTCCTCGATGGGGCGCGCCTTGCGGGCCTCGGTGTCGTACCAGGAGTTGAAGATCTGCAGGAAGATCCACTGGGTCCAGCGGTAGTACGAGGGGTCGATCGTCGCGAACGACCTGCGCTGGTCGTGTCCCAGCCCCAGGCGGCGCAGCTGCGCCTTCATCTGCACCATGTTCGCTTCGGTCGAGGCGCGCGGGTGTGTGCCCGTCTGTACGGCGTACTGCTCGGCGGGCAGGCCGAAGGCGTCGAAGCCCAGCGTGTGCAGCACGTTGTGCCCGGTCATCCGCGCGTAGCGGGCGTAGACGTCCGTCGCGATGTAGCCCAGGGGGTGCCCGACGTGCAGTCCCGCACCCGAGGGGTACGGGAACATGTCCATGATGAACTTCTTGGGCTTGGCGGCCTGCTCCGGATCGCCGCCCAGCGAGCCTTCGCCGGGGTTGGGCGCCTCGTAGGTGCCGTGCTTCTCCCAGAAGTCCTGCCAGCGTGCCTCGATGTCGGCGGCCAGTGCCGCCGTGTAGCGATAAGGGGCCGCGGTCTCGGCGGCGGTGGTCGTCTCGCTCATCGTCCTCAAAGCTCCATCGGTCGTCTCTGCCCAGCGCTCCTGAAACGAAAAAACCCCTCGCACAGGAGGGGGAGCCGCGCCGATTCCGGTCCGCGGGAGAGGGACCGGCGTGATTCAGCGCGGCTCGCTAAGCAGAAGGCGTACGGCACGCATAGCGCACAGGGTACCGCACCCACCCCCACCCCCTCACGGGGGAGCAACGACCTGAGAAAGAGAGCAACCCCGGAAGCAGAGCAACCCCACCCCTCACGAGGGGGAGCACCCACCCAAGGGGGTGTGGGTGGCGAAGCCCCCACCCCGCGCGGCGAAGCCGCGCAAAAAACAAAGGAAGCGAGGCAGCCTGCGCTCTCCGCAGGCACACCTCGCCTCTCGCTTCCGTGGAGCTAAGGAGAATCGAACTCCTGACCTCTTGCATGCCATGCAAGCGCTCTACCAACTGAGCTATAGCCCCAGATTCCTGGTCCGCCGGGGGCTTCCCCGCGGCGGCTTCGCCAGCTTACACGGGGTGCACCGCGTTGTGGCAAATCGCTTTCCCGGGCGCCCGCCCCGGCAGGCGGCCACTGACCGCCACCGCTTATCCGGCGCGGGTCGGTACTGTCGGCCCGTGAGCACGTCGCACCAGGTCGCAGAGACCAGACGGCCGCCGACGCTTCTGGGGCAGGTCGGATTCGCCAGACATCTGCTGCGACGGCCGGTCACCCTCGCGATAGCCGCGTCCGTGGTGTCCTTCGCCGCCTTCTGGGCCGCACAGCGCACGGCGAACGTCTCGATGATCGATCTCATGGTCTACCGGGCAGAGGGCTGGGCGGTGCGCAGCGGTGACGACCTGTACTCGATGCGTGCCACCTACGCCGGCCTGCCCGCCACCTACCCGCCGTTCGCCGCGCTGCTGTTCCTCCCGCTGACGCTGCTGGACGTGGCCGGCATGCGCGGGGCGGCGACGTTCGTGAACCTGGGCCTGCTGGTCGTGCTCGCCCACCTGTCGCTGCGGCTGCTGGGGCGCCCGGCGCGCGTCCCGCGCTGGGCGGCGGCGCTGGCGATCGCCTCGGCCATGGTGTGGTGCGAGCCGGTGTGGACGACACTGCGCTACGGCCAGATCAATCTGCTGCTCGCGGTGCTGGTGCTGTGGGACCTGACGCGCCGCCCCGGGCACCGCTGGGCAGGGGTGGGCATCGGCGTCGCGGCGGGGATCAAGCTGACGCCCGCCATGTTCGCCGTCTTCCTCGCGCTGTACGGGCTGGCCCGTGCCTGGCGGCGGCTGCCGCACACCGGGCGGCCGGTGAGCCTGTGGAACCCGTGGCTGCGGCAGGCGGCGGTCGCCACGGTGACCTTCCTGTGCACGGCGCTGTTGTCGGCCGTGGTGCTCCCGCACGACTCTTTGCGCTTCTGGGGTGGCGCCGTCTTCCAGTCCGGCCGGGTCGGGCGGACGGAGATCACCGACAACCAGTCCCTGAGCGGCGTCGCGGCCCGGCTGCTGCACACCGGTGAGCCCGGCGGGCTGTGGATGGCGCTCGCCTTCCCGGTGGCCGTTCTGGGCCTGGCCACGGCTGTGGCGGCAGCCCTCGCGGAACGGCGCGGGCTGCCGCACGCGAGAGCCTGGTCCGTCGTCGCCTGCGCGGTCACCGCGCTGCTGATCAGCCCGATCTCCTGGTCGCACCACTGGGTGTGGTGCCTGCCGCTGATGCTGCTGCTCGGCACGGAGGCGCAGCGCCGCGGTAGCCGCCGCTGGCTGGCCGGGGCGCTGCTGGCCGGGCTGGTGTTCTGCTCGTACGCGCTGTGGTGGGTGCCCCGGGACGCGGGGTCCGCGCACCCTCCCGAACTACGCCAGAGCGGTGCCGAGATGGTGCTTTCGGCCTGCTATCCACTGGTGGGCGCCGCCTTCTTGGCCGTCACGGCGGTGGTGGCGCTGCGCACACTGCGCGGCAGGGCGTCAGGGACGAGTGTGAAGGAGGGGGAATCGGCGCCGGTGTGACCGGCCTTCAGGCTGTCGCAGGGGACGTTCAGGCTGTCGCGAAGGAGTAGAAACGCTTCAGCGTGCAGTGGGCCTCCAGCAGGCGGCCGTAGATCGGCTCACCGTCCAACTCACGGTAGGTCTCGATCGGGTCGCCTTTTATGATCAGCGCCCGAGCGCAGTCCTCACACCAGTACTGGTAGGCACTGTTGACCGGCTCCATGTCCCGGACGATCGGGGTGCCGCTGCCGCACCAGTCGCACTTCCTGCTGTGGGCGCCCATCGCTCAGTCAGCTCCAGATGTGGCCGCAAGCCGTGCACACGTAGGACACTCCTCCATTGTCGCCGAGCACTTGGGCGACGTTCGCCGAACCGCAGGACGGGCACTGCAGATTGCACGGAGCCTCCCTGGGGTGCTCCGCACGGGGCGGGGGCCACATGGGCGTGGGCGCCGGGCCGTCCCAGCCAAGGACCGTCGCCGACATCGCACTCGTCCCTCCCCTTCCCCCTAGGCTTCCCCCTTCCAGCCGTCACGATTCTGCCACGTTCCGGCCTCTGGACTAAGGGCCGGTCAGCGATCGTGCGGCAATCCCCTCGCCCGGCGCGCCAGCCCGTTGAACGGTCCCGCCGCGGCGCCGATGAGCGATCCGGTGACCAACGCCGCGCAGGTGACGGTGAGCGCGTGTGCCGAGGTGGCGGCCGAGGGCACCGTGCGCTCTGCGGTCTCCAGGAAGACGGCGCCGAACAGCGCCACCCCGCTCAGCAGTCCGAGCTGCGCCGTGGTCACCAGCAGACCGCTGGCGTCGGCCGCTTCGCTCTGTCGGACACTGGCCAGGGCGCGGGAGAGAACCGGGTTGTACGCGAGGGACATCCCGATGCCGCTGGCGGCCTGACAGACGTACAGCCAGGCGCCGCCGTCGCCACCGTCCGACAGCAGAGCCCCCAGCCAGCCGAAGGAGGCCGCGGCGATCAGGAACCCGGCCGAGGACAGGCGGGGATGCCAGGACTGCGGCAGCCGCCGCCAGTTCGTGCCGACCACCGCGAACAGCACCGCCGTCGGCACCATCGAGAACCCGGCGAGCAGCGCGCTCTTTCGCAGGCCGGTCTGCAGATGCAGCATCACCACCAGGACGAACCCGGAGTTGACGGCCATCATGCAGAAGATGCGGACAACGGCGAGCGTTACGCCCGGCGCCCGCAGCACCAGCGGGGAGATCAGCGGCCTGCCGCCGCGCCGGGCCAGCAGCACCTGGTAGCGCCCGAAGACCGGTACGAGCACGGCGCACAGCGCCAGAGCCGCCCAGGCCCACAGCGGCCAGCCCCGCTCCCGGCCGAGCACCACCGGAACGGTGAACAGCAGCAGCACCGCACCGAGCAGCGCCAGACCGGGCAGATCCAGTGCCCGGCGCTCGTCGGCACCGCCCCTGGCCTCCCCTCGCGCGCCCATCAGCCAGGGACCCAGCGCGAGCAGTACGACGCCCACCGGAACGTTGATCAGGAAGACCGGGCGCCAGCCCCAGCCGAACAGGTCGGCGCTGACCAGCACCCCGCCCAGCAGCTGGCCCGCCGCCGCGCCGACGCCGAGCACGGCGGCGTACGCGCCCAGCGCGCGCCCCCGGGCCTGTCCGGTGAAGGTGCGCTGGATGAGGCTGAGCACCTGCGGCAGCATGGCCGCGCCGCCCGTGCCCTGCGCCAGCCGGAAGGCGATGAGCTGGCCGGTTCCGGTGGCCAGGCCGCAGGCGAGCGAGGCGGCGATGAACAGCGCAAGACCGGCCAGGAAGACCCTGCTGTGGCCCAGCAGCGCGCCCAGCCGGGCCCCGGTGATCAGCAGCACGGCATAGGCGATGGTGTAGCCGGCGATCACCAGTTGCAGCCCCGCCCCTGAGGCGTGCAGGTCGGCGCGCAGATCCGGGGCAGCGACGTTGACGATGAAGGTGTCCAGCAGCGCCATGAACTGGCCGGTGAGCACGATGGCGAGCAGCCAGCCGGGGCGGGGGCCGCGGCGGGCAGCACCCCGGCCGCTGTCAGTGGCGTGCTCTTTACTGAGAATCCGACCGGCGAAGGGACGGCGTCCGGCGGCGGTGACGGCTGCGGCGGCAGCCGCGGCAGGACTCGGGACCGGAGACGGAGAAGCCGAGGACGAAGGAGACGGAGAAGCCGAAGACGGGGACGAAGGAGCAGAGGTCATGCGCAGAGCCTGGCCCGGCCGGACCGGACATCCCGAGAGCCCGGCGATCCTGGTACTGACAGCACCTGGCAGCCGGTGTGCGGCGGCCGGACGATGGAGGATGTGACAGTCATCGCCGAGACAGCAGCGGAGCCGCGGGCGGCGCGCAGCGCCGCCGGAACGCCGCGTACCGGCGGGCGGCGCCGCAGGTCCGAACTGGCCACGTTCCTGCGCAGCCGCCGCGCCCGGGTCTCGCCCGCCGACGTCGGGATGCCTCCCGGGCCGCGCCGCCGTACCCCGGGGCTGCGCCGCGAGGAGGTGGCCCAGCTCTCCGGGGTGGGGGTTACCTGGTACACCTGGCTGGAGCAGGGGCGCCCGATCAACGCGAGCGCGCAGGTCCTGGACGCCGTGGCACGTACGCTGCGGCTCGACCAGGCCGAGCGCGAGCATCTGTACCACCTGGCAGAGGTGCCCCACCCGCCGTCCCCTGAGCGGATCGCCGAGGCCGTCGATCCGGAGGTGCACCGCATCCTGGACGCGATGGACCCGATGCCGGCCGTGGTCTACAACGGCCGGTACGACGTGCTGGCCGCCAACTCCGGCTACCGCCGGCTCTTCCCCGTCCTGGATCTGGTGGACCAGCCCGAACGCAATGTGCTCTGGCAGCAGTTCGTGGCGATGCCGCCGTGCTGCTGCGCGCTGCTCAACCGGGAGGCGGAGCTGTCGCTGATGGTGGCGACGCTGCGCGGCACCTACGGCAGACATGTCGGCGAGCGGCCCTGGGAGGAGTTCATCAGCCGCATGTGCGAGGCGAGCGCCGAGTTCGCCGGGCTGTGGCGCAGCGGGGATGTCGCCCCTCCTGGTGCGCGGATCAAGCTGGTGCAGCACGCCTCGGTGGGCCGGCTTCGGCTCAGCTCGACCTCGCTGCAGATCAGCGGCGCCCCCGAGACGCGGATCGTGGCCTATGTGCCGCACGACGACGAGACCGAGAAGCTGCTCGCGCGGCTGCGGAAGGTGGAGGACCCGTTGATCGGCTGCCGGGAGCACGCCCAGCCGCTCTCCCTCGTACAGGAGCGGCTGCTGCGCGCGAGTCGGCGCAAGGCGCGGGAGCTGGGTGGGGAGCCCGTGGCGGAGTGAGCGGACAAAAAATCCCGCCCTCCGCGTGGGAGGGCGGGATTCGAGAGGTCCGCGTGGAGCTAAGGAGAATCGAACTCCTGACCTCTTGCATGCCATGCAAGCGCTCTACCAACTGAGCTATAGCCCCGAGGACCGGCGCCGGAGCGCCGCGAACGAGATGCAGCTTAGCGCGTGGCCAGGCCGAATGAGAAATCCGCCCGCCCGCGGCCGGCCGCAGCGGCGTTCGGCGATCTCCGTCCGCCTGCCGCCGGCCGGTCTCAGTCGTCGTCGCCGAGCACCGGCTCGGGCAGGCTGCCCGCGTTGTGCTCCAGCAGCCGCCAGCCGCGCACCGTCTCGCCCAGGACCGACCAACTGCAGTTGGACAGCCCGCCCAGGGCCTCCCAGGTGTGCGACGGCAGTCCGATGAGCCGTCCGATGGTGGTGCGGATGGTGCCGCCGTGGCTGACAACGACGAGGGTGCCGTCGTCCGGCAACTTCTCCGCGCCGCGCTCCACCACAGGGGCTGCCCGCTCCGCGACCTCGGTCTCCAACTCGCCGCCGCCCCTGCGCACCGGCTCGCCCCGCTTCCACGCGGCGTACTGATCGCCGTACCGGGCGACGATCTCCTCGTGGGTGAGCCCCTGCCAGTCGCCCGCGTACGTCTCGCGCAGGCCCTCGTCGTGGGTGACGTCGAGGCCGGTGAGGGCCGCCAGCTCGGCTGCCGTGGCGGCGGTGCGCTGGAGGTCAGAG
Source organism: Streptomyces spirodelae (assembly GCF_017676385.1). Lineage (GTDB taxonomy): Bacteria > Actinomycetota > Actinomycetes > Streptomycetales > Streptomycetaceae > Streptomyces > Streptomyces spirodelae. Next base: position 55,858 of record NZ_JAFFZN010000002.1, on the reverse strand, counting down.
GCGAGGATGGCGTCCGGGCGCAGGGCCGCCAGCAGCCGCGCGGCCCGCCGCGCCTGGTCGAGTCCGGCCTCGGTGAGCGGGATGTCCGTCGAGCCCTGGAAGCGGCGTTCGAGGTTCCACGCGGTCTGGCCGTGCCGCCAGAGAACGATCTTGCGGTTCCTCACCGCCCCCGTGCCGTTCAGCGCAGCTCTCCGTCCAGCTCGTCCGCCGTCCCCGGCACCTGCTCCTCACCAGCGGCCACGGCGCTCGCGTGCTCGGCGGCCCTGCCGTGGGTCGCCTTGGCGTCCTCGGGCAGCTCCAGCTGGGGGCAGTCCTTCCACAGCCGCTCCAGAGCGTAGAAGACCCGCTCCTCGCTGTGCTGGACGTGGACGACGATGTCGACGTAGTCGAGGAGGACCCAGCGGCCGTCCCGCTCGCCCTCGCGGCGGGCGGGCTTGGCGCCCAGCTCCTTGTTCAGGCGCTCCTCGATCTCGTCGACGATGCCCTTGACCTGCCGGTCATTGGGCGCCGAGGCGAGCAGGAAGGCGTCGGTGATGGCGAGCACGTCGCTGACGTCGTAGGCGACGATGTCGTGCGCGAGCTTGTCGGCCGCCGCCTGGGCGGCGGTGTTGATCAGCTCGAGGGAACGGTCCGTGGCGGTCACAGGCAAGGCTTTCGGGTCGGAAACATCTCGTCTTCCAGGGTCTCACGGCCGCGCACGGCATTTTCAGCCCTCGTAGTCGGCACCCAGCACCACCGTGACGTCCGCGTTGGCGGCGCCCTTGGCCTTGCGCACAGCGCTGCCGGGCAGCTCCAGCGTCTTGGCGATCTCCTCGGCCCTGGCCTTCTGCCCGGCCTCGGCGTAGGTCACCAGCGATCTGGTGCGGGCGGCTCCTGTGCCGCCCTTGACGACGGTGTAGCCGCCGTTGACCAGCGCGACGGAGGCGGCGTTGTACAGGCCCCGCTTGCCTGTGGCGTTCTTCAGGCTCACCCGGGGCGCCGCGTCGGGGTCGGAGTTCTTGACGCTGCCGCCGAGGATCTTCTTCACGATCTGTTCGCTGACCTGCGGGCTGAGCGTGCCGTCGGCGCGCACGGGCAGCGTCCGGGTGCGGTAGTCGCCCTGTTCGGCGTGGGTCGCCAGTTTCGCCAGCGAGGCGCCCAGCTGCGACTCGGACAGCGAGGGATCGGGGACCTGCCCGAGGGACTCGACGGTCTTGGTGGCGGCCCCCGCGTCGGTGGAGAGCTTCTTGAGGACCGCCTGCATGACCTGCCCGAACCGGGCCAGCTGCTTGGTCTGCGGCTCGCCAGGGGCGCGGTAGGTGGAGTAGGCGACAGCGGCACGTCCGTCCAGATCCCGCGCGCTGCCCTGCTCGACCTGCGGCCCTTCGCCGCGCTTGGCGCCCGGCACGGTGGTGTCGGCGTCCACGGAGATACCGCCGACCAGTTCCACCAGGTTCTCCAGGAACGGGGCGTCCAGCCGCCAGGTTCCCTTGATGCCGGAGCCGAGCAGGGTGTTCAGGGAGTCGCGGGTGGGCCCCGCGCCCTGGTCCTCGACGGACCTGCCCAGTGTGGTCGTCTTCCCGTCCTCCGTGGAGACGGCCAGCGAGTTCGGCAGCAGCACGGTGGAGCCCTGGCCCGCGCCCTCGTTGTCCACGAGCAGCGCAGTCGAGCTGGCCTCGCCCCGCTTGCGCAGGTGCACCACGATCACGTCCCGCTGCTCACCGGCCGCCGCGCCGCCCTTGCCGCCGTCGTCACCGGTACCGGGCAGCATCCCCGCGTACCAGAGGTAGCCCACGCCGCCCGCCAGCAGCAGGGCGAGGACGACCACGAGCGCGACGACGCGGTTGCGGCCCTTGCGCCTGGCCTCCTCGCGGCGCTCGGTGCGGCTCTCGGTGAACTTGAGCCAGTCGATGACGTCCTCGGTCTCGTCGGTGCTCTCCTCGACGAACGAGAACTGCTCGGTGCGGTAGTCGTCCTCCGCGCCGGGGGACGGCTTCGCGGGACCGGGTGCGGCCGGTCCGGACGGCGCCCCGGCCGCCGGGTCCCCGTACGGCTGCTCGCCGTACGGCTGCTGCGCCGCGGGCCCGGTCTGCTGCGCGCCAGGTGCGTACTGCTGCGCTGCCGTCTCGTACTGCTGTCGGCCGTACTGGTCCTGCTGCGGGTCGTACTGCTCCTGCTGCGGCGGCCCGCCCTGCGCGGGCATTCCTGGCGCCCAGTCGGTCTGCTGCTGCGCTGCCTGCTGCTGCGCGTAAGGGTCGTACGCGCCGGGGTGGGCGCCCTGCTGTTCCTGGTAGCCCGCGTAGGGGTCGTACCCGGGCTGCTGCTGGGCAGAGGGCCGGGCATAGGGGTCGTAGGACGGGTACGCGTCCTGGCCGGCGTACGTGCCCTCCTGCGGGGCCTCCGGCCGGCGGTATACGGGCCGACCGTACTCGTCGTAGCCGATGATCTCCGGCTGCGGGCCGTACGGGTCGTATCCGTAGCCGTCGCTCACGCTCGCGAATCCCCCTCCGTGCCGTCCCGGTACAGCGCGCGCTTGTTGATGTACCGCACGACGCCGTCGGGGACCAGGTACCAGACCGGATCGCCGCGTTCCACCCGGGCGCGGCAGTCCGTGGAGGAGATGGCCAGCGCGGGGACCTCCACCAGGGAGACGCCGCCCTGCGGCAGCCCCGGGTCGGCCAGCGCGTGGCCCGGACGGGTGACACCGATGAAGTGAGCCAGTGAGAACAGTTCTTCGGTGTTGCGCCAGCTGAGGATCTGCGAGAGCGCGTCGGCGCCGGTGATGAAGAACAGATCCGTGTCCGGATTGGCCTCGGCGAGCTCGCGCAGGGTGTCGATGGTGTACGTCTTGCCGCCGCGGTCGATGTCGATCCGGCTGACCGAGAACTGGGGGTTCGACGCCGTCGCGATGACCGTCATCAAATAGCGGTCCTCGGCGGGCGAGACATGTTTGTGGCTCTTCTGCCACGGCTGCCCGGCCGGTACGAACACCACCTCGTCGAGGTGGAAACGCGCCGCCACCTCGCTCGCGGCCACCAGGTGACCATGGTGGATGGGGTCGAAGGTCCCGCCCATCACGCCGAGCCGCCGCTTACCGGTCCCGGGCACTATGTCCTCTCCCATGCGGGACGACTTTACGCTCAGCGATCCCGGCCGGGGTCAGCGATCCCGGTTGAACCGGGTGGTGATCCACAGCAGCAGGAAGAGCGCGAGGAGCGCACCGCCACCGGTCAGGTACGGGCTCAGGCTCTCGTGCTGACCGCCTTCACCGTGCTCGCCCCCCGAGGCGAGGGTCAGCAGGGCGTCGTGTGCGGTGCTGGGCAGAGTCATCGTCGGCGGTACCTATCCCTGAAGGCGCGGACAGTTGGCGTGCACCCGTCCCGACGCCGCACACCGGTGCGGCGCGGAAGTGCGCAGCCACATCGTAAGCGGGGACCCTCCGGCACCTCACCCCGACTCATCCGGAACGCAACGGGAAGGCCCCGCTCCGCGTCCCACCCTCTAGTGTGGACAGCCCAGTCGAAGAGGGGGATACACCATGACAGACGGCACAGGCGGCACGGAGCGCCTGCCGGGCCGCGAAAGGCGGCGTTTTGAGGGCATCTCGTCCCGCGCGTACGAGCACCCCACCGATCGCTCGGCCCTGGTGGCGCTGCGCAAGCTGAGCGGCTTCGACACCGCGGTCAAGGCGCTGAGCGGCCTGCTGCCCGAGCGGAGCATGCGGCTGTTGTTCCTCTCCGACTCGGTGCGGGTCAGCGACCAGCAGTTCGCCCATCTCAACGCGATGCTGCGGGATGCCTGTTACATACTGGATCTCGAGAAGATCCCGCCGATGTACGTCACCCAGGACCCGAAGCCCAACGCGATGTGCGTCGGTATGGACGAGCCGATCATCGTGCTCTCCACCGGCCTGGTCGAGCTCCTGGACGAGGAGGAGATGCGCGCTGTCATCGGCCATGAGGTCGGGCACGCGCTCTCGGGCCACGCGGTCTACCGGACGATACTGCTGTTCCTGTCCAACCTGGCCTTCAAGGTCGCCTGGATTCCGCTGGGGAACGTCGCGGTCATGGCGCTGGTGACGGCGCTGCGCGAGTGGTTCCGCAAGTCGGAGCTGTCGGCCGACCGGGCCGGGCTGCTGGTGGGCCAGGACCTGCAGGCGTCGATGCGCGGGCTGATGAAGCTGGCGGGCGGCAACCACCTGCACGAGATGAACGTGGACGCCTTCCTGGCGCAGGCCGAGGAGTACGAGGCGGGCGGCGATCTGCGCGACTCGGTGCTGAAGATCATGAATGTGCTGCCGCGTTCCCACCCGTTCACCACCGTGCGCGCGGCGGAGCTGAAGAAGTGGGAGGCCAGCCGCGACTTCCAGCGGATCATGGACGGCCACTACCCCAAGCGCACCGACGACAAGGACACCTCGGTACGGGACTCGTTCAAGGAGTCGGCGAGCCACTACTCCGAGACGGTGCGCAACAGCAAGGACCCGCTGATGGGCTTCGTCCGCGACCTGGCGGGCGGCGTGGGCGACGTCGGCGGCAGGCTGCGCGACACCTTCGCCGGCCGGAGCGGTGGCGGCCAGGACGGCGGCAACGGCGGCAACGGCGGCAACGGCGGCAACGGCGGGGCTAACGGCTCGGGCGGGAAGGATGGTCCGGGCTCGGCTGAGCGCTAGCCGCCAGCAGCCCGCACGCCGAGGCGGCGGACCTGCCCCGCGCGAAGGGGTCGGTCCCCGCCTTGCCCGCTTCCTTGGCCCGCTCGCCCGCCAGCAGCGGCGTCAGCGCCTCGGCGGAGTCCCCGCCGCAGTCCATCGGGCCGGCCCGCATGGCGACCTGCCGCACGGTGACCTGGCGCTCGCGCAGGTCCTCGCGCTCGAACCGGAAGTGCACCTCCCGTCGTACGGAGAACAGGGACGCGCTCTTGCGGGCCTCCTCGCCCTTCTCCGCGTCGGCCGGGCGCAGGGCGTAGACGAACACATGGTCGGCGGTGACCTCGAGTCCGTCGCCGACCTCCTGGACCGCGAGCGTGCCGTCGACCCGTACCTTGGGACTGGCGAGCGCCGCCTTGTCGCGGTCGAAGCGCACCATCCAGGCCGTGGCCGCGTGCCGCCCGTCGCTGCGCGGCTTCTCGACGCTGCGGTCGAACTGGTTCTGCTGACGCGGGTTCAGCAGAACCCGCACCGGCCGTACGGCGCCCCCGGTGAGCACCTTCGGGTCGAGCGAGCTCTCCACCACGTACTCCTTGGCCATGGTCAGCGCTGCCAGCACCTGGCTCTCGGAGAAGTGGTCACTGCTGCGAACGGGTGGCAGCGCCACTCCATCGGCCCCCGTCGCGAACCGGTCGGCGGGGCTGTTCTCGAACAGGTCCGCAGGGGTGCTGCCGGGCACCGGTGCGGTGGGTGCCAGCGGAAGTGTTTCGCTGTGCAGGGGCTCCGCGCCGGTCCGTGCGGGAGACCGGTACGGATTCCGTATGCCCATGTAGATGGCGGTGCCGAAGGCGAGCGCGATCAGCAGCACCAGAACCAGGCCCTGCCGGGAGAAGCCCAGCCCCGTCCTGCCGTGGCGTTCGGCCTCCGGGCGGGCGCGGACCGCGGCGTGCTCCTCGTCCTGGAGGCGCTCTTGTGCCGAGAACTCCTGGAGGTGCGCAGCCTTGACGAACGACTCGTCGAACACCAGCGACCGGTATTCGTCGTCGCCGCCACTGGCGCCGTCGGGACCGCCGTCGGACGTCCCGTCGGGAGGATCTGCTCGCCCGGCCATGACAACAGGGTAGGACCGACCGGGCGGAGGCGAACGGCGTGGCCCCGGCCAACTTGCGGGAACCGGGAGGGTCTGTTCCGCCGGCTGGAACCGTCCATCCGGCGGCGGGGAACCCCGGGCGCGCTCAGCCGCCGGGTGGCTGGGCCGAGACGGTGGGCGGCGCTGCCGGTCCGTTCCGCTCCACGCCGGTGGTGGCCGGTGGCGGGGTGGGTTGCTGCCGCTGGTTGGAGGTGCCGCGGTAGACGGCCGAGAAGGCGAGCGCGACCATGCCGATCCCCATCACCACGGCGAGCACCCAGGCGACGGGCCGCTGCCAGCTGCGGTGGCCGCGGTAGGGGCGCGAGCCGTCGCGGTAGGGCGCGTGGCGGCCGTAGGCGCCGTACGCGTAGCCGAAGTCGGCGCCGTGCTCGTAGGCCGGGTCCAGCTCCGGCGGGAAACCGTAGGCGCCCTCGTACTCCACGCGGTACTCGGAGCGGTCGAAGCGGCCCTCGTCGTCGTCCGGGTCGTCGTCGAAGCCCTCGTCCGCTTCGATCAGCTCGTCGTGCGGGAACTCGCCCTCGCCGCGCGCGTAGCCGACGCCGTCCTCCAGCGCGCGGGGGTTCTCGCTCTCCGCGTGCGACTGGGCCGAGGCGAGTATCCGTTCGGCCGCGGTCGGCTCATGGACCTCGGCGGCACGTACGAAGTCCTCGTCGAGTACCACGGAGGCGAACTCGTCGTCCGCTGCCCCGTGGTCGCGGTACTCGGGCTCCTCACCGTCCGGGAACGGCCCGCCCCCCACGTCGTCCGGCACGCGACCAGCGTAGACCTGCGCGGACGTTTTGGGCAGGGCCGGCGGGAAGCGGACGGAAATCCGCCCCTCCCCACCCGGCGGGCGCTCAGTCGCGGATGTGGCCGTCCCCGGTGACCACGTACTTCGTGGTCGTGAGCTCGGGCAGCCCCATGGGACCGCGCGCGTGCAGCTTCTGCGTGGAGATGCCGATCTCGGCGCCGAACCCGAACTGGGCGCCGTCGGTGAACCTGGTGGAGGCGTTGACCATGACGGCGGCGGAGTCGACCAGGGCCGTGAAGCGGCGGGCCGCCGCCGTGTCGGTGGTGACGATCGCCTCCGTGTGCCCGGAGGACCAGGTGCGGATGTGCTCGACGGCCGCGTCCAGCGAGGGTACGACGGCGGCCGCGATGTCGTACGACAGATACTCGCTCGCCCAGTCCTCGTCGGTGGCCGGCAGCACGGTGCGCGCCGAGGCCCCGGCCACCGTCTGCCAGGCGTCGTCGCCGTGCACGGTCACACCGGCCTCGGAGAGGGCTTCGAGGGCGCGTGGCAGGAAGGCGTCGGCGATCCCCGCGTGCACCAGCACCGTCTCGGCCGCGTTGCAGACGCTGGGGCGCTGCGCCTTGGAGTTGACGAGGATGGCGAGCGCGGTGTCGATGTCGGCGCGCTCGTCCACGTAGACGTGGCAGTTGCCGGTGCCGGTCTCGATCACCGGCACTGTGGACTGCTCGACCACGGTCTTGATCAGCGAGGCGCCGCCGCGCGGGATGAGCACGTCCACCAGGCCGCGGGCGCGCATCAGCTCGGTGACGCTCTCCCGGCTCTCACCGGGCACCAACTGCACGGCGTCCGCCGGGAGTCCCGCCTGTGCGACAGCGTCCCGCAACACGGCGACCAGCGCCGTGTTGGAGGCGTGCGCGGAGGACGAGCCACGCAGCAGTACGGCGTTGCCGGACTTGAGGCAGAGCGCAGCGGCGTCGACCGTGACGTTCGGGCGGGCCTCGTAGATGATCCCGACGACGCCCATCGGCACCCGCACCTGGCGCAGCTCCAGCCCGTTGGGCAGCGTGGAGCCGCGCCGCACCTCGCCCACCGGGTCGGGCAGCGCGATCACGTCGCGGACATCCGAGGCGATGGCCGCCACCCGCTCGGGGGTGAGCGTGAGCCGGTCGACGACGGACTCGGCCACCCCGGCGGCGCGCGCCTTGGCGACGTCGTCGGCGTTGGCGGCGACGATCTCCTCCGTGCGGGCCGTGAGCGCCTCGGCGATGGCCAGCAGCGCGCTGTCGCGGGTGGTGCGAGGGGCCGGGGCGAGGTCGGCTGCCGCAGTCCGCGCGCGGCGGGCCGCCTGGCGGACGGGGGTGTCCGTGGTCTCGGATGCGCTCATGGCGCGCATGGTAGCCGGGGTGCGAGGCGGCCGCCTCGCCGTCTCAGAACGGGTGCACCCCCACCGGGCTCGCGGGCGGCGGACCGTAGCCCTCCGCGACGCGCTGCTGGTAGGTCTCGCGCCCGATCACCTCCAGTCCGACGATCTCCCAGGGCGGCAGTTTGGCCGAGGCCCGGTGCTCGCCCCACAGCCGCAGCGCCACAGCCGCGGCGTCGTGCAGATCGCGGGCCTCCTCCCAGTAGCGGATCTCGGCGTGGTCGTTGGCGTAGCGGCTGGTGAGCAGGAACGGGTGGTCGTGGGCGAGCTGTTCGAGCGCGCGCCGTACGTCGGCCAGCGGCGACTCCCGCCCGGCGACGCTGAGCGTGATGTGCCAGAGCCGGGAGCCGACTCGTTCCTCGGGCTGGGGAGAAGACGCCATGTCGACGCTGGCCAGTCGTCTCACCGGTGGCCTCCTGGAGTGGTGCTGGTGCTGCTCGGGTGTCCGTGCGTGGTTCCTCGGGGACGCTGCGTGCACGTGCGGGTGCACGTGCCGCTCGCGGCGCCCGCGTCAAAGTTGACCAGTCCGAGGGCCGGCGCGGGGCCGTTTTACGGAAGGTGTCCGTGGAAAGGCTGGACTTTTTCTCGCACTGCAACCGTCCGGCTTCTCGCACTGCAACCGTCCGGCCCGAAACATCAGGCGCGGCGGACGGCACCAGTCAGTTGCGCAGCAGCACCAGGTCGTCGCGGTGGACGACCTCACGCTCGTAGGCAGGGCCCAGCTCCCTGGCCAGCTCGTGCGTGGTGCGGCCGAGCAGCCGCGGCAGCTCCTTGGCGTCGAAGTTCACCAGCCCGCGCGCGACGGCCCGCCCCCCGGCGTCCCGCAGCTCCACCGGATCGCCCGCCGAGAAGTCGCCCTCCACCCCGGCGATCCCCGCGGGCAGCAGCGAGGTGCGGCGGTCCACCACGGCCCGTACGGCGCCCTCGTCCAAGGTGAGCGCGCCGGTGGGCGTGGAGGCGTGCGCGAGCCACAGCAGGCGTCCGGCCGCGCGCCGCCCGGTCGGGTGGAAGTAGGTGCCCGTCTCCCGGCCCGCCAGCGCGTCCGCCGCGTGCACGGCGGAGGTCAGTACGACGGGCACTCCGGCGCCTGCCGCGATACCGGCGGCCTCGACCTTGGTGACCATGCCGCCGGTGCCCACCCCCGCGGTGCCCGCGCTGCCGATGTCGATGCCCTCCAGATCGGCGGGGCCGCGCACCTGGGCGATACGGCGGGTGCCGGGGGTGGCGGGGTTGCCGTCGTAGAGGCCGTCCACGTCGGAGAGGAGCACCAGCAGATCGGCGCGGACCAGGTGGGCGACGAGCGCTGCGAGCCGGTCGTTGTCGCCGAAGCGGATCTCGTCGGTGGCCACCGTGTCGTTCTCGTTGACGATCGGCACGGCGCCCATGGCCAGCAGCTGGTCGAGCGTGCGGTACGCGTTGCGGTAGTGGGCCCGGCGGCTGGTGTCGTCCGAGGTCAGCAGCACCTGGCCGACGCGGCGGCCGTAGCGCGCGAAGGAGGCCGTGTAGCGGGCCACCAGCAGCCCCTGGCCGACGCTGGCGGCCGCCTGCTGGCGGGCCAGGTCCCGGGGGCGCTTGGCCAGCCCCAGCGGCGCGAGACCGGCGGCGATGGCGCCGGAGGAGACCAGCACTGTCTCCCGGCCGGGAAGGCCGCCCGGCTCGCCCTCGGGGCGCTGCGCGCCGATGTGCTTGGCGAGTACGTCGACGAGGGCGTCCACCCGGTCGGCGTCCAGCCCGCCGGCCGCGGTGGTCAGTGAGGAGGAGCCGACCTTGACGACGACACGGCGCGCCTCCCGCACGGCCTTGCGCGCCGCGCGGTCACTCTCCGTGGCGCTCCCGGGCCCCTGCTGGCCGTCCCCCGCAGCGCCCGCCGCGCGCCCTGTTCCGCTGTCTCCTGCCACGCCCGTACGTACCCCTCGCACCTGTGCCGCCGCGGCGGGCCGTGGGGCGCCGCTGTGCGCCCGCGGCCCGGGACCCGCCCGCTCTTGTGTCGCAATCTACGTCAGCGCCGCTGCGCGCCGCTCATCCGTTTCGCGCAATGGACGCGTGAGGATGGTTACCTTTGACCAGGTAAGCACGTATCCAGGGCCGACGAAGATTGTCACTTGACCCGCGGGCGTCATACGGTCAGTGGTCGACCTTGGCCACCGCCACCGGCCACCCCTGAAGCCAGTTCCCCTGCGAACTTCGATCTCCATGCCAGGAGCCCAGCCCGTGCCCTCTGCCGGACTCTCCGCACGACGCGCCGTGCAGCTCGCGGCCCTGCTCGCACTCGCGGTGTTCTACACCGTGCAGCTCGCCGGCGCGCTGCTGCCGAACGTGCCCGTCTTCGTCACCGCCTCGCTGGCGGGACTCGCCCTCGACCTCTACCTGACGCACAAGCAGCCCGGGCTGCTGGCGCTGCTCGGTAAGGTCCGTTTCGATGTCACCACGCGGCAGCTGCTGCGCGACATGCTCGTCGTCATCGGCCTGGTGCGCCTCCCCGAGGTCCCGCCGGACATCGAGCGCCCGCTGACCCTCCTGCTGCTGGCCGCCTACGCCGCGCACTTCCTGTGCCAGGCGGTGGCCCAGCTCGTGCGCCGCTCCCGCACGCTGCCCGTCGTGACGCGCAACATCGACACCTCCTCGCTCGACCTCACCCACGCGCCCTCCCGGCTGCTGGCCCGCCAGCCCAGCCGCCGGCTGCTGCGCTTCTCCATCCCGGGCACTGTGGGGCTGATGCTCAGCGCGGGTCTCTCGGCGCAGGAGTGGGGCCTCATCGGGGTGACCTGCACTCTGCTGCTGTCCCTGGGCAGCGCCGTCTACCTGGGCACCTGGCTGCTGCCCAGGAAGCGCTCCAAGAGCGAGCAGGAAGTGCTGGCGTGGCTGGACAAGTGGCTCGAGCGGTACCGGCCCACGGTCGGGATGTACTTCTCGGGCGGTGCGTCCTCCGCGTATCAGGCGAACATGTGGCTGAGCACGCTGGCCCAGCTGGACGGACGGCCGCTGATCGTGCTGCGTGAGCGGTTCATGGTGCAGAAGATCGACGCCACCGACATCCCCATCGTCTGCATCCCCAAGGTCGCCCACCTGATGCGGCTGGAGCACTCCACGCTCAAGGTGCTGCTGCACCCGGCCAACTCCGGCAAGACCTCCCAGGTGCTGCGCATCCCGACCCTCAAGCACGCCTTCATCAACCACGGCGAGTCCGACAAGCTCTCCTCCTGCAACCCCTACGCCAAGGCATACGACCAGGTCTGGGTCGCCGGAGAGGCCGCCCGCGAGCGCTACCAGCTCGCCGAGGTCGGGGTGGACGACAAGGACGTGGTCGAGGTCGGCCGCCCCCAGCTGAGCCCGATCCAGCACGCCGACGAGCGCGCCGGAGCGCGGGAGAGCGAGTACACGACGGTGCTGTACGCGCCCACCTGGGAGGGCTGGGACGGCAACCCGGGCAACACCTCGGTACGGCTGGCGGGCGAGAACATCGTCAAGGCGCTGCTCGCCGACCCGAAGGTGCGGCTGCTGTACAAGCCGCACCCGATGACCGGCTCGGTCGACCCCCGCGCGGGCGCCGCCGACCAGCGCATCCGCGCCCTGATCACACAGGCCAACGCGGCACGCGGCGGCTCGCGCCGCGCCCCGGAGGCGGTCGCCGAGCTGGAGCGGCGCACCGCGGAGCTGGACCGGGTCTCCACCGCCGCTTTCCGCAACAGCGCGGACGAGATGGAGCGGATGAAGATCCAGGGCACGCCCGAGGAGGGCAACGCCGAGCGGGTGCGGGCCGCGACCGAGGCATGGGAGGCGGCCTACTGGGCGTCCTTCCCCGAGTCGGAGCACCAGATCATCGACGGCCCCCGGCCGGCCATCTTCACCTGCTTCAACCAGGCCGATCTGCTGATCTCGGACGTCTCGTCCGTCGTCTCGGACTACCTCAGCAGCGAGAAGCCCTACGCGGTGGCGAACACCAGCGGGATGACCGAGGACGAGTTCCGCGGCACCTTCCCCACCGTACGGGCCGGCACGGTGCTCACTCCGGACGCGCAGCAGATCCCGGCGCTGCTCGAGTCGGTGCGCCACCCGGAGAAGGACACCCTGGTGCGGGCCCGCAAGGAGCTCAAGACCCATCTGCTGGGTCCCTCGGAACCGCCCTCGCTCGTCCGTTTCAACGCCGCGGCGCTGGAGTTGGCGGACGAGGCCGAGGCCCGCAACGAGCGCGTGGCACGGCGTACGACGGAGATCCCCGGCCAGCGGGAGGCCGAGGAGGCCGCCGAAGAAGCCGAGATGGAGGCTCCGGGCAGCGCCGACCCGGAGGACGTGGTGCCGACCTGAGGCGCCGAGGCGGGCCGCGCACGGCGCCCCGCCGTCCCGGCGGGGACACGGCGTTCCACCTGTTCGGGTGATGTTCGCGCGTTACACCGGCGCATAGGAGCACGAAACGGTGCGGGGCCCCGGGAGGAGTTCACCTCCCGGGGCCCTTCCGTATGCCTGCGTCACTTCTGTCCCACTCGTACCAGCAATTGGGATCATCGCCTGAAAATCGGGCTTTGCGCTCCCTACGCTCGCTGGCGACCCGGCCCGCACCATCCGCCGGGTTCCGCACCATCAGCCAGGAGGGGACGCACGTGACACGCCTGAGAACAGCCATAACACCTCTGGCCCTTGCCCTGGTGGCGGGGCTCCATCTCATGGCCCCCTCCCCCGCCACGGCCGCATCTCCCGCCACGGCCCCATCTCCCGGCATGGCCGCGTCTCCCGCCATGGCCCCATCTCCCGGCACCGGGCCCGTCTTCAATCTGCCCAACGGCACGCCCGCGCAGCAGCGCGCCATCCGCAGCGATCTGCTGGCCCGCGTCAAGGCGGCCGCGCCCCGCTCCACGATCAAGGTGGCCCTCTACCACTTCTGGGACGCGGAGGTGGCCCGCGCTCTGGCCAAGGCGCACACCTCCGCCAAACGACGCGTCAACGTCCAGGTGATGCTGGACGAGTCGAGCGTGAGCGCGATGCCCTCCAGTACCTCGTACACGATCCTGCGCAAGGCGCTCGGCACCAACCGGGCGAAACGGTCCTTCGTCGGACTGTGCCCGAAGGGGAAGTCCTGTCTGGGCGATCCGGGTGCCGGACCGTCCATCGCGCACAACAAGTTCTGGCTCTTCTCCCGGACCGGCCGGCTGCGGAACGTCGTGGTCCAGACGTCGTCCAACCTGTCCAGCGGCAGCTGGACCAAGTTCTGGAACGACGCCATGGTCGTCTCCCAGGCGCGCACCTACACCGCCTACAGCCGGTACTTCGACAAGCTCGCCGCGGCCGACTGGCGCGCCTGGCGCTACACCCGCGCGGGCGCCGGGCCGTACACGGGCTACTTCTTCCCGCGCCCCGGGCGCGCCGACACCGTGACCGCGATCCTCGACAACGTCACCTGCCGCTGGAAGGACGCCCTCGGCAGCCATCGCACCAGCGTCCGGCTGGCCATGTTCAAGCTCACCAGGCAGCGCGTCGCCGACAAGCTCGCCGCGCTGCACCGGCAGGGATGCGCCGTCGACATCGTCTACGCACAGACCGACAGCGAGGACAGCACCGGCTCGCCCGGTACCTGGGAGGCCCTGCACGCGCCCGGCGGCCCGGCGGTGCGGTGCCTGCACTACGACGACGACGGGAACTCCAGGACCTCCCGCGAGGTCCTCCACTCCAAGACGCTGATGATCTCCGGGCGTTACGCGGGCGCCCGGAACAAAGTGGTGTGGACCGGCAGCCACAACTACTCGGGCCCGGCGCTCACCAGGAACGACGAGGCGCTGCTGAAGGTCGACGACGACGCCGTGCACGATGCGTACGTGCGGCACTTCCACCGGGTGCGCGGCTCGGCGCTGCCCGGTCTGGCCGACGACACCCCCAGTTGCAAGGGGGTGAGCCCGCAGCCCGAGCACTGATGGCCGTCCATGCCCATCTGACGGCCATCAGATGGCCATGGACGGGCGCGGGGCTCAGCCCTCGAACGGGTCGAAGTCCTCGTACTCGCCCAGGGCCTCGTCGCGCTCCGCCTCGCGGTCACGGCGGCGCTGGGCCGCCGGCCGGGGGGCTTCCATACGGTGGTCCTCGCCGCGGCGGCCGAGCATTTCGGCGCCGGTCACCATGGCGGGCTCCCAGTCGAAGACGACGGCGTTGTCCTCGTCGCCGATGGCGACGCCGTCGCCCTCGCGGGCGCCCGCCTTCAGCAGCTCCTCCTCGACGCCGAGCCGGGCGAGCCGGTCCGCGAGGTAGCCGACGGCCTCGTCGTTGTTGAAGTCGGTCTGCCGCACCCAGCGTTCGGGCTTCTCGCCGCGCACCCGGAAGAAGCCCTCCTCGATGCGGGTCACCGTGAAGCCCGCGTCGTCCACGGCCTTGGGCCGGATGACGATGCGCGTGGACTCCTGTACGGGACGTGCCGCACGGGCCTCGTCCACCAGCCCCGCCAGCGCGTAGGACAGCTCCTTGAGGCCCTGCCGGGAGACGGCCGAGACCTCGAAGACGGCCAAGCCGCGCTCCTGGAGGTCGGGCCGGATGATGTCGGCCAGGTCCTTGCCCTCGGGGATGTCCGTCTTGTTGAGGACGACGACGCGCGGCCGGTCCTCCAGACCGCCGTAGCGGGCCAGTTCGGCCTCGATGACGTCCAGGTCGGAGACGGGGTCGCGGTCGGTCTCCAGCGTGGCGCAGTCCAGCACATGGACCAGCACGGAGCAGCGCTCGACGTGCCGCAGGAACTCCAGCCCGAGCCCCTTGCCCTCGCTGGCGCCGGGGATCAGTCCCGGCACGTCCGCGATGGTGTAGACGGAGCCGCCCGCGGTGACCACGCCCAGGTTGGGCACCAGGGTGGTGAAGGGGTAGTCGGCGATCTTCGGCTTGGCGGCGGAGAGTACCGAGATCAGCGAGGACTTGCCCGCACTCGGGTAGCCGACGAGCGCGACGTCCGCGACCGTCTTCAACTCCAGGACGACGTCCCGCTCCTCGCCGGGCTCGCCCAGCAGCGCGAAGCCGGGGGCCTTGCGCCGCGCGGAGGCCAGCGCCGCGTTGCCGAGCCCGCCGCGCCCGCCGCGGCCCGCGACGAAGGTGGTGCCGGCGCCGACCATGTCGGCCAGCACCTCGCCGCGCCTGTCGAGTACGACGGTGCCGTCCGGCACCGGCAGCACCAGGTCCTTGCCGTCCTGCCCGGACCGGTGCCCGCCCTCGCCGGGCCGGCCGTTGGTGGCCTTGCGGTGCGGGCTGTGGTGGTAGTCGAGCAGCGTGGTCACATCCGGGTCGACGACGAAGATCACATCGCCGCCGCGCCCGCCGTTGCCGCCGTCGGGTCCGCCGAGCGGCTTGAACTTCTCCCGGTGCACGGAGGCGCAGCCGTGTCCACCGTTACCCGCGGCGACATGCAGCTCGACGCGGTCCACGAAGGTGGTCATAGGGGGTGTGCCTCCAAAGGCGTGCTGGGGGGTGTACTGCGCACGCAGCGCGCACGAAGCCGCGCACTACGCACCGAGGGCGGACCCGCTTCCCGTGCGTACGCGGTGCCGTACGCACGGGAGGAGGAGGTCCGCCCTCGGGTGTGGAGAGTGTGCCGTCCGGCTGCTTACTTGGCGGCCGGGACGACGTTCACGACCTTGCGGCCGCGGTGGGTGCCGAACTGCACCGCACCCGCGTCCAGCGCGAACAGGGTGTCGTCGCCGCCGCGGCCGACGCCCTTGCCCGGGTGGAAGTGGGTACCGCGCTGGCGGACCAGGATCTCACCCGCGTTGACGACCTGACCGCCGAAGCGCTTCACGCCGAGGTACTGCGGGTTGGAGTCGCGACCGTTCCGGGTGGACGATGCGCCCTTCTTGTGTGCCATCTCTCCTCAGTCCTTACTTCTTGGCCGGGGCGGGGATGTCGGTGACCTTCAGCGCGGTGTGGAGCTGGCGGTGACCGATGCGCTTCTTGTACCCGGTCTTGTTCTTGTACTTCTGGATCCGGATCTTGTCGCCCTTGTGGTGGTCCACCACCTCGGCCTGGACCTTCACGCCCGCCAGGACCCAGGGGTCGCTGGTGACGGCGTCACCGTCGACGACGAGCAGGGTGGAGAGCTCGACGGTGTCGCCGACCTTGCTCTCAGAAATACGGTCAACCTCGATGACGTCGCCCACAGAGACCTTCTGCTGGCGCCCGCCGGTGCGCACGATCGCGTACACGCGGAACTCTCTCTCGCTCGAATCGGAGCTCCTGACGCCAGCCGCCCGCCCGCGCCGGAGCGCGGATCTGATCCGGAAGGATTGAGCGGCCTCTCCCGGAGACCCGGGAGGGATTTGCTCAGGAGCAGCGCGCCCGGGTGAGGACACGCCGACGGTCAAGGGTACCCCATACGGTCCCGGGGTCCGGCCCCGAGGCCCTGGCCGGGGCCCGGTGGGGGTGGGGAGGGCAGCCCCCTCCCCACCCCCACCGGATCACTCCTCGGAGGCCGAGGCGGAGACCGAGGTTCCGGCTCCGCCTTCCTGCTCGGCGGCGGCCGTCTTCTTGGCGGCGGACTTCTTGGCGGTCTTCTTCGCCGCCGTCTTTCCTGCCGCCTTCGCCGTGGACTTCGCCGCCGGCTTGGCCGTCGACTTGGCCGTCGACTTGGTGGCCGACTTCGCCGTCGTCTTCTTGGCGGCGGTCTTCTTGGCCGCCGCCTTCTTCGCCGGAGCCTTCTTGGCCGTCTTCTTGGCCGCGGTCTTCTTGGCCGGGGCCGGGGCCTCGCCCTCCTCGGCCGGCGCGGTGGTGGTGATCGTCCGGGTCACCCTGCGCCGGGGGCGGAGGGGAGCCACATCGGTGACGACCTCGCCGACCACCGGCTCGGGCTCGGGGGCGGCGGCCTCGGCAGCCGTCTCGTCCGCGGGGACGACCAGCACGGCGGCGGTGTCGTCAGCGGCTGGGGGCGCCCCGGCCGGTGCGCTGACCTTGCGCGTGACCCGGCGCCGACGCCGCGCGCCGGTGGCCGGCTCGGCGGCGGACGGCTCGGGGGTGGTCGGCTCCGGAGCGGGACCGGTCGGCTGCTCCGTGCCCGGTCCGGCAGCCGGTTCCCCGGCCGGTTCCGCCGTCGGCGCCGCCTCGGGGGCGGCGGGCACGGCCGGGGCCTCAGCCGAAGCGGATTCCTGGGCCCGGGCCTGTACCGGCTCGGTCACGGCAGGCTCAGCGGCGGCGCGCTCCGGCGCCACCGGCTCGACCACCTCCGCCGCCGCGCTCGCGGCCTTCGGCGAACCGGCGGGAGCGCCCGCCCTGCGGCTGCCGCGCCGCCGGCCGCGCCCACCGCGTGCGGCGGCCGCCGCTTCCGCCTCGGCCGCACTGTTGAACAGCTCCTCGTCCGGCACGAACTCCACCGGCACCGGTGCCTGCGCCGAGACGTCGGCGGCCTCGGCCACCACCTCGGCGGGCTCCACGGCAGCAGCCGCGGGAGCGGTCGCCGGAGAGGGCTCGGGCTCGGCGGGGACGGGCTCGGCTGCAGCGGTCACCGGCTGCGGCTGCGCGGCCTGCCGACCGCCCTTGGCCTCGACCTTGTCCGCCTTGCCCTTGCCCTTCTTACCCTTCTTCCCGCCGCCACCGCCGGCGGTCATGGCCTGGTCCAGGTGGACGATGACGCCGCGCCCGTTGCAGTGCACGCACTGCTCGGAGAACGACTCCAGCAGCCCCTGGCCGACCCGCTTACGGGTCATCTGCACCAGGCCCAGCGAGGTGACCTCCGCCACCTGGTGCTTCGTTCGGTCCCGGCCCAGGCACTCCAGCAGGCGGCGCAGCACCAGATCGCGGTTGGACTCCAGGACCATGTCGATGAAGTCGATCACGATGATGCCGCCGAGGTCGCGCAGCCGCAGCTGGCGCACGATCTCCTCGGCCGCCTCCAGGTTGTTCCTGGTGACCGTCTCCTCCAGGTTGCCGCCCTGGCCTGTGAACTTGCCGGTGTTGACGTCGACGACGATCATCGCCTCGGTCCTGTCGATCACCAGCGAGCCGCCGCTGGGCAGCCACACCTTGCGGTCCAGCGCCTTGGCCAGTTGCTCGTCGATCCGGTACGTGGCGAAAACGTCCACCTCCGAGCTCCACTTCTGGAGCCGGTCGCCCAGGTCGGGAGCCACGTGCGAGACATAGCCGTGGATGGTCTCCCATGCCTCGTCACCGCTGATGGTGACCTTGGAGAAGTCCTCGTTGAAGATGTCCCGCACCACGCGGACGGTCATGTCCGGCTCGCCGTAGAGCAGCGTGGGCGCGTTGCCCTTCTGGGCCTTCTTCTGGATGTCCTCCCACTGCGCCTGCAGCCGCTCGACATCCCGGCGCAGCTCGTCCTCGCTGGCACCCTCGGCCGCCGTACGGACGATCACGCCGGCGCCCTCGGGGACGACCCGCTTTAGAATCTGCTTGAGCCGCGAGCGCTCGGTGTCCGGGAGCTTGCGGCTGATGCCCGTCATCGAGCCCTCGGGCACATAGACCAGGTAGCGGCCCGGCAGCGAGACCTGGCTGGTCAGCCGGGCGCCCTTGTGGCCGATCGGGTCCTTGGTGACCTGCACCAGCACCGACTGGCCCGACTTGAGGGCCGTCTCGATCCGGCGCGGGCCGCCCGCCATGCCCAGCGACTCGAAGTTGACCTCGCCCGCGTACAGCACGGCGTTGCGGCCCTTGCCGATGTCGACGAAGGCGGCCTCCATCGACGGCAGCACGTTCTGCACCTTGCCGAGGTACACGTTGCCGACGTACGAGGTCGACTGCTCCTTGTTGACGAAGTGCTCGACCAGCACATCGTCCTCGAGGACGGCGATCTGTGTACGCTCGCCGCTCTGCCTCACGATCATCTCGCGCTTGACGGCCTCGCGGCGGGCGAGGAACTCCGCCTCCGTGATGATCGGCACCCGGCGACGGCCCTGCTCACGGCCCTCGCGGCGGCGCTGCTTCTTCGCCTCCAGCCGGGTGGAGCCCTTGATGGCCTGCACCTCGTCGGAGGGCTCGTCCTTCTTCTTGCGCGGCTCGCGGACCTTGACGACGGTGCGCTCGGGGTCGTCAGCGGTCACGGTCTCGGTCGTCGCGGGCTCCGCGTCACCGGAACGGCGGCGGCGCCGACGGCGACGGCGGGAGCTGCTGCTGGACGGGCCGCCGGAGGGCGCGGTCGCGCTCTCCTCGCCCGCGGCACCGGCCTCGGCGTCCTCCGCGGCTTCGCCGGCCGGGGCAGCGGCCGGCTCTGCGGCCTCGGTCTCCCGGTCAGCGGAGCGGTCCTCGCGCTCGGCCTGCTCGTCGGTCTCGGCGCCCTCGGCCTGCTCGGCACTCTCGCCACGGCGCCGACGCCGACCGCCCCTGCGACGGCGGCGTGCGGGACGCTCGTCGGCCTGGGCGCTGTCCTGCTCCTCGGCCTCGGTCTCCTCGGCCTGGTCCTCGCGCTCCTCCTGGCCCTCGTCGCGGGCGGTGGGAGCCGGCTCGGCCGACTCGGCGCGGCGCCGACGGCGACGGCGCGGGGCGCCCGCGCTCTCCTCCTCGGCTCCGGCCTCGAACTCCGGCTCCGCCTCGGACTCCGCCTCGATCTCGGCGCGGCGTTCCGCTTCCGCGGCAGCGGCGGCCGACTGCGGGGTCTGGAAGGCCGGCTCGGTGAAGACGGGCGGCTGGAACATCGCCATGGGCGGCGCGGTCCGCTTCCGGCGCCCCGCGCGGGCCTCGGTCTTCTCGGACTTCTCGGTCTTCTCGCCCTTCTCGCCCTTGGCCGGCTGTGCGGACTCCCCGCCCGTCCCGGCGGTCTCGGCGGGAGCCCCGCTCGCGGGGGCCGCGAAGCCCTTGGCGACCTTCGGCTCGGCGGCCTCGGTGCCCTTGCGGGCCGCACGTCGGCGGGTACGGGCAGGCGCGGGAGCCTCGTCGGCTGCCGCGGCCGGCTCGCCGGTCTCCGCGGTTCCGGAGGCGGCGGTCTTCTCCCCCTCGGTTCCGGTCCCGGCCTCCGTCTCGGCCGCTGCCTCGGTGGCCGCCGCCTTACGGGTGCTGGTACGGCGGCGGCTGCGCGCCTTGGGGGCCTCGTCGCTCTCTTCCGGGCTGGCCGCCTCGGTGGCCTCACCCGTCGCGGCGGGCGCGGCGGTCTCGGTGGCTGCCTCGGTGGCGGGCGTGGAGGCCGCACGGGTGGCACGGCGACGCCTGGTCGTCGTGGGCTTCTGCTCGGGTGCCGTCTCCTCGGTGCCCTCGGCCTCACCGGCCTGAGCGGCGGAGGCGGCGGAAGCGGCGGAAGCGGCCTTGCGGCTGGTGGCGCGGCGGCGGGTACGTGCCTTCGGCGCCTCGGTCTCTGCTCCCCCGGCTCCCTCGGCCTCGGCGGGCTGCGCGGTCTCGGCGGACTCCGCCGGGGCAGGCGAACCCGCCGGGGCGGTGGCCTTACGAGTGGCGCGGCGACGACCTGCGGCCTTCGGCGGCTCCGTGCCCACCTCGACGGTGCCCCCCGCCACGTCGGGCTGCGCGGCGGCAGCGGGCTGCTCGGTGCTCCCGGGCTGCTCTGCGGGGGTCGCCGGAGGCGGCGAACCGGCCGGTGCGGTCGCCTTGCGCGTGGCCCGGCGCCGGGTGCGGGCCGCGGGGGCCGGAGCGACCTCGGCGGGGGTCTCGGAAGAGGCGTCACCAGCGGCGCCGCCCTGACCGCCGTCCTGGCCCTCGGCGTCCTGCGGGGCCTCGGCGGCGCTGTTCAGCACGGTCGGTGTCGCGGCCGTGCCCGCCGTCTCGCCCGTTTCGGTGCCGGACGGCGGCCCCTCAGGGCGGCTGGCGGCGCGGCGACGGCGCGGCGGCAGGGTGTCGCTCGGCGTGCTGAGCGCACCGCCGGCGGTCTCGGGCGCACCGGTGGCTCCGCCGCCGACAGTGCTCCGACTGTCGACGACCGATCCGCCGGACGCGGTGGACGATCCCGGAACGCCGGAAGTGCCGGGTTCCGCTGAAGCGGCGCTACCGACTGCGGGTGCCTCGGCTTCGTTGGATTCAGTTGGTTCGAGCATGCGGGCATATCTCCCGTCACGCTCCCGGGCGCCGCGCTCGTGGGGTCCGGGGCGGCCCGCCCTTGTGGGTGGGCCGCTCTCCGGGGCGCGGGCGCCGCACGGGAGCTCGTTGTCTCACTCGCCGGTTCCGGCCCTTGTCCGGCCCGGCTACGGCGAAAGTCTGCTGGTCTGTGCGCTCGCCTGCCGTACGACTGCCCGGGTGGCTCCCTGGCGTGCGTCGTCGGCGGCGGCGCGGCTTCGGCGGCTGTCCTACGCGGCGCCGCCCGGCACCGTCGCGGCGCTGGAGATCCCTGAGCCGATGGGCTCCGGAACCGCGTCGCGGTCAGGTGCGAACGGGTCGGTCACCGTGCCGTTCTCCTCATCGAGTGGCCCCTGCGCCAGCCTGGTCACCGCTGCGGGTGACGGCGGCGCCAGGTCGGCCGTAGCGCGGAGACCGGACAGGACGTCGTCGGGTCGTACGGCAGGTGTCACGTGTCGTACTACCAGGCGCAGTATCGCACAGGCCCCCTTGCCGGGCCTATCGGCGCCGGTGGAGGTGTCCGCCTCGGCGCTCGGCGCGGCGACCGTGAGCGAGCGGACGGCGGCGCGGGCGTCGAAGGAGCGGATGCCCTTCTTGGTCTGGCGCTGCACCTCGACCGACTCGGCGGCCAGGAACGCGTCCGCCGCCCGCTGTGCCTCGTGCGGGGTGACGCCGTCGAGGCGCAGCTCCCACACGGACGCCTGGAGGCGGTCGCTGAAGTCGGAGCCGCGCGCCTCGACGGCGTCGACGATGTCGAGGCCGTCCGGCATGCATCCGTCGAGCAGTGTGCGCAGCTGTTCGGGGTCGCGCTGCTGGACGAGGGCGATCTCCAGGTACTCGGCCTCACTGCCGGTGCCCGTGGGGGCGGCGTTGGCGTAGCTGACCTTGGGGTGCGGGGTGAAACCGGCGGAGTACGCCATGGGTACCTCGGCCCGGCGCAGTGCCCTCTCGAAGGCGCGCTGGAAGTCGCGGTGGCTGGTGAACCGAAGGCGGCCTCGCTTCGTGTAGCGCAGGCGGAGGCGCTGCACGGTGGGTGCGGGCGGCGGGCCTTCGGGCTGTCGCTTGCCCAGTGGTTCTCTCCTCGGTGCAGGGCGGCGCGCGGAGCACGGCCGCCCATGTCTTATGGGTCTGCCTTATGGGTCTGTATGGGTCCGTCTTGTGCGTCGTGTACGAAGGCGGAAGTCCGCACCGGCCAGGCCCGGCGCTCTCGGTGACGAGGCGCCTCACCTGCGGCCGACGCAACCGGACGCCAGGGTTCCGCCGGCGGTGGCCGGGGGCGTCCGCCCGGGCCGGAGCCCGGAACGCGTGTGCGTTTGTGCGGATGATCCTGCTGCCTAGGGTACGCGGCTGCCCTTCGACAGCGGCTCCCGCTCCTTGGAGCGGGGCGCTGCCCCGGCCTCCGGCCGGGGAGACCCCCACAGGGCACGCCGTATCTCTGCCCGCGTCGCGCGCGCCGATTCACGCGCAGCGCGCAGCGCTTCCCGCACCGGCCGTGCGGCGGCTCGCAGGGCGCAGCCCACCGCACGCGCGGCATGGGTCAGCGGAGTCCACACCCAGTCGCGCAGCAGCCTGCCGACCGGCGCGACCACATACCGCCACAGCCCCACGAAGGGGGCGATCAGCAGGACGTAGAGCACTCGTCCGAGCAGCCGGAAGAGCGTCACCGTCACCCGTCCGGTCACCCGCCAGGCGACGGCCACGGCGTCCGCGAACTCCCGTGCGGCCAGCGCGAGGCCGCGTACCACAGGTGCGAGCACCCAGCGGTGGAGGGCGAGCGCGGGCACCACGAGCAGATACCGCCCCAGCCATACCAGCCCGGTGCCCACCGCCCGTCCCACCGGGGCCAGCACATACCGCCACAGCAGCACCGAGGGCAGCAGCACCAGGTGCCGGCCCAGCCAGGACAGCGCGCTGCCCAGGCCACGCAGCAGGACCAGCACCGCATGGCCGAGCGGGGTGAGGAGCGTGGCGTACACCCACACCAGCGGCACGACGACCAGCACCCGGACGGCAAAGGTGACGGCGATGGCGAGACCGCGGCCCACCGGCGCCACCACGTACCGCCACAGGGCGACCCACGGCCAGACGAGAAGAGCCCTGGCCGTCCAGGTCAGTACCAGCCCGATGCCGCGGAACAGCGGGGCGAGGACGGCGCGCCACAGCCGGCTCGCCGGAGCCGCCACCAGCGTGCGCCACAGCCACGCCAGCCCGCGCCCCACCGGGAGCAGCACCCCGCGCCGGACGGCACGCCCCGCCAGCACCAGCCCGTCCCACACCAGGCGGACGGGCAGCACCAGCACGACCATCACGACGCGCACTGGCAACCGGACCGCCGCGATCAGACACCCTTCGGGTTCCTTGGTGCGCGCGGTGGCGCCGTGCCGTGGCTGGTATCCGTTCACGCTGGTGAGGACATGGAGAGCCACGTCACCGGTTCGGCGGCCGGTGTGCGGATCCGGTAACGGGCCGACCCGAGGCCGGGGATGCGGACTTCCCAAGCGCGAGAGCCGGCCGTTCAGGGACGCGGAGAACTACCTGTTGACCACACTCAGCGGCAGCAGCTTCTTGCCTGTGGGGCCGATCTGGATCTCGGTGTCCATCTGCGGACACACGCCGCAGTCGAAGCACGGGTCCCAGCGGCAGTCGGGGACCTCGGTCTCGTCCAGGGCGTCCTGCCAGTCCTCCCAGAGCCAGTCCTTGTCGAGGCCCGAGTCGAGGTGGTCCCAGGGGAGCACCTCCTCGTAGGAGCGCTCGCGGGTGGTGTACCAGTCGACGTCCACGCCCGTGCCGTCCAGCGCCTCGGCGGCGGAGGACATCCACAGGTCGTAGGAGAAGTACTCGCGCCAGCCGTCGAACCGGCCGCCGCGCTCGTAGACCTCGCGGATCACCGCGCCGATCCTGCGGTCACCACGCGAGAGCAGGCCCTCGACGATGCCGGGCTTGCCGTCGTGGTAGCGGAAGCCGATCGAGCGGCCGTACTTCTTGTCACCGCGGATCTTGTCCCGCAGCTTGCCCAGCCGGGCGTCCGTCTCCTCGGCGGAGAGCTGCGGCGCCCACTGGAAGGGGGTGTGCGGCTTGGGCACGAACCCGCCGATGGAGACGGTGCAGCGGATGTCGTTGGACTTCGCCACCTCGCGGCCCTTGGCGATGACATTGACGGCCATGTCGCCGATCTGCAGCACGTCCTCGTCGGTCTCGGTGGGCAGCCCGCACATGAAGTACAGCTTCACCTGGCGCCAGCCGTTGCCGTAGGCGGTGGCGACGGTGCGGATCAGGTCCTCCTCGGAGACCATCTTGTTGATGACCTTGCGGATGCGCTCGCTGCCGCCCTCGGGGGCGAAGGTCAGTCCGGAGCGGCGGCCGTTGCGGGTCAGCTCGTTGGCCAGGTCGATGTTGAAGGCGTCCACCCGGGTGGAGGGCAGGGAGAGGCCGACCTTGTCCTCCTCGTAGCGGTCGGCCAGGCCCTTGGCGATGTCGCCGATCTCGCTGTGGTCGGCGGAGGAGAGGGAGAGCAGGCCGACCTCCTCGAAGCCGGTGTTCTTCAGCCCCTTGTCGACCATCTCGCCGACCCCGGTGATGGAGCGCTCGCGCACCGGGCGGGTGATCATGCCCGCCTGGCAGAAGCGGCAGCCGCGGGTACAGCCGCGGAAGATCTCCACGGACATCCGCTCGTGCACCGTCTCGGCGAGGGGGACCAGCGGCTGCTTGGGGTAGGGCCACTCGTCCAGGTCCATCACGGTGTGCTTGCTCACCCGCCACGGGACGCCCGAGCGGTTGGGCACCACGCGGGAGATCCGGCCGTCGGACAGGTACTCGACGTCGTAGAAGCGCGGCACGTAGACGCCGCCGGTCTTCGCCAGCCGCAGCAGCAGTTCATCCCGGCCGCCGGGGCGTCCCTCGGCCTTCCAGGCCCTGATGATCTCGGTGACCTCCAGCACGGCCTGCTCGCCGTCCCCGATCACCGCGACGTCGAGGAAGTCCGCGATCGGCTCCGGGTTGAAGGCCGCGTGCCCGCCCGCCATCACGATCGGGTGGTCCTCGGTGCGGTCCTTCGCCTCCAGCGGGATGCCCGACAGATCGAGCGCGGTGAGCAGGTTGGTGTAGCCGAGTTCGGTGGAGAAGGAGACGCCCAGCACGTCGAAGGCGCCGACCGGGCGGTGCGCGTCGACCGTGAACTGCGGGACGTGGTGCTCCCGCATCAGCTTCTCCAGGTCCGGCCAGACGCTGTAGGTGCGCTCGGCCAGCACTCCCTCGCGCTCGTTGAGCACCTCGTAGAGGATCATGACGCCCTGGTTGGGCAGACCGACCTCATAGGCGTCCGGGTACATCAGCGCCCAGCGGACATCGCACTCGTCCCAGTCCTTGACGGTGGAGTTGAGCTCGCCGCCCACGTACTGGATCGGCTTCTGGACGTGCGGGAGGAGGGCCTCTAGCTGGGGGAAGACCGACTCGACGGGCATCACGGGCGCGCTTTCGTACAAAGGGACAGGGCCAGTCGTCCAGCGTAACGGTTGGCCGCGACAGCCCTGCCGGGCCGGGCCGGGGCGCAGAGGGCCGCTCGGGCCTCCCGGCGCCCCGGCCCGGCCCCGCTCATGCCGCTATGGGGCGCTGGGTGCGGATCGACTGGAGCAGCCCGACCGCGATCCACACCGCGAACATCGAGGTGCCGCCGTACGAGACGAACGGCAGCGGCAGACCGGCCACCGGCATGATGCCGAGCGTCATCCCGATGTTCTCGAACGCCTGGAAGGCGAACCAAGCGATCACACCGGCCGCCACGATGGTGCTGTACAACTCTGTCGACTCACGGGCGATCCGGCAGGCGCGCCAGATCAGGATGCCGAGCAGGACGAGGATCAGCCCGCCGCCCACGAAGCCGAGTTCCTCGCCCGCGACGGTGAAGACGAAGTCGGTCTGCTGTTCGGGGACGAACTGGCCGGTCGTCTGGGTGCCGTCGAAGAGGCCCTTGCCGGTCAGGCCGCCGGAGCCGATGGCGATACGCGCCTGGTTGGTGTTGTAGCCGACGCCCGCGGGGTCCAGCGCCGGGTTGGCGAAGGCCGCGAACCGGTTGATCTGGTACTCGTCCAGCAGTCCCAGCGTCCACACCAGCACCGCTCCCCCGGCGCCCGCCAGGCACAGCCCGATCACCCAGCGGTTGGAGGCGCCGGAGGCGAGCAGGACTGCGAGCACGATGATGACCAGCACCATCACCGAGCCGAGGTCGGGCATCAGCAGGATGATCGCGATCGGCAGCGCCGCGAGACCGAGCGCGTGCAGGACGGTGCGGTGATCGGGGTGCTCCCGGTCACCGGCGTCGACCTTGGCCGCGAGCAGCATCGCCATACCGAGGATCACGGTGATCTTGATGAACTCGGCCGGCTGGACGGTGAAGCCCGCGCCGAGGTTCAGCCAGGCGCGGGACCCGTTGATGGTGGCGCCGAGCGGGGTGAGGACGCAGACGGCGAGCAGCACGGTGATGCCGTAGAGCACCGGTACGGCGCTGCGCAGTCTGCGGTGGCCGAGCCAGACAGTCCCTATCATCAGCGCGAACCCGATGCCCAGGCTGATGACGTGGCGCACCAGGAAGTACTGCGGGTCGCCCTGGTTGAGCTCGGTCCGGTTGCGGGTGGCGGAGTAGACCAGGAGCGAGCCGATGACCGCGAGGGCGACACCGGACAGCAGGATGACCCAGTCCATCCGCCACACGATCGAGTCGCGCGCGGTCAGCCGGTCCCACGCCGAGCGCCGGCGGGGGCCGTAGCCGCCGAGTGCGAATGTCCGGCTGCTCATGGGCGCTGACCTCCGGCGAGCACCCGGGTGGCGCGGGCCTGCTGGGCACCGTCCCGGCGGCGCTGCTGCCGCTCGCCCTCGTTGCGTACGGCCTCTGCCTCACCGCGGGCCCTGGGGGTCTCCCCGGGGGGCGAGGCGGACGGGCTGCTTCCGGTGGGCGAAGCCGACGGACTCGCGGACGGGCTCGCTGACGCGTCCCGGCCCCGCCGCTTGTCGCGCTTGGCGACGATGGTGCCGTCCTTGGAGATCTTCGGCAGCTTGGCCTCCGGCTTGGGCAGCAGCGCCTTCTTCTTGTCGATGCCGCCGTCCTCGCCCACGCCGTACATGGCGTCGTAGATCTTGCGTACGGCCGGCCCCGAGGCGCCGGAGCCGGTGCCGCCCTGGGAGATGGTCATCACGATGGTGAAGTCGTCGGTGTAGGTGGCCAGCCAGGAGGTGGTCTGCTTGCCCGCGACCTCGGCCGTACCTGTCTTGGCGCGCATCTTGATCTTGTCCTGCGGCCAGCCGGCCTCGCCGAAGCGCCAGGCCGCCGTGCCGTGGGTGGCCACGCCCTGGAGGGCCTTGTCCATCTGCTTGAGGGTCTTCTTGCCGAGCGGCAGCTTGCCGTGCGACTGCGGCTTGATCTCCTTGACCGACTTGCCGTCCCCGCTGACCACGGCCTTGCCCAGGGTGGGGTCGTAGAGGGTGCCGCCGTTGCTGAGGGCCGCGTAGATGGTGGCCATCTGGATCGGGGTGACGAGGGTGTCGCCCTGGCCGATGGAGTAGTTCACGCTGTCACCGGCGCGCATTTTCATACCGGATACGCAGTTCTCCTTGGCGATCCGCTCGGCGTAGCTGGGCCGGCCCTTGGCGTTGTCGGCCTGCTTGCACCAGGCGTCCTTGTTGGCCTCCCAGTAGTTCTTCTTCCACTTGCGATCCGGGACGCGGCCCTCGACCTCGTTGGGGATGTCGATCCCGGTCTTCTCACCGAGGCCGAACTGGTGCGCGGTCTTGTAGAACCAGTCCTTGGCGCCCTTCTTGGGCAGGTTCCCGCCGTCCTTCTTCCACTCCTTGTAGGCGAGCCGGTAGAAGACGGTGTCGCAGGAGACCTCCAGCGCGCGGCCCAGGTTGATGCTGCCGTGGCCCTCGGACTCGAAGTTCTTGAAGACCTGGCCGCCGATCTTGAAGCTCGGGGAGCAGTCGTACCGGCCGTTGAACGGATAGCCCGCGTTGACGGCGGCCGTGGTGGAGATGACCTTGAAGATGGAGCCCGGTGCCGCGAGCCCCTGGACGGCACGGTTGAGCAGCGGGTAGTTGGACTTCTTGCCGGTGAGCTTCGCGTACTCCTTGCCGGAGATGCCGCCGACCCAGGCGTTGGGGTCGTACTCCGGGTTGGAGGCCATGGACACGACGCGCCCGGTCTTGTTCTCCATCACCACGACGGCGCCCGCGTCGGCCTTGTAGTTGCGGCCGGTGTTCTTGTCGAACTTCTTGCGCGCTTCCTTCATCGCCTGATCGAGCTGCTTCTCGGCCACGGCCTGCACCCGGGCGTCGATCGAGGTGATCAGGCTGGAGCCGGGGCGGGCCTTGTCGCTCTCCGCCTCGCCCATCACCCTGCCGAGATTGTCCACCTCGTAGCGGGTCACCCCCGACGAGCCGCGCAGCTCGCTGTCGTAGGAGCGCTCCAGCCCGTTGCGGCCCACCTCGTCGGAGGGCAGGAAGGGCGAGTCGGTGTCCTTGGCCTTCTCGATCTCCTCGTCGGTGACGGGCGAGAGGTAGCCGAGCGCCTGCGCCGTATTGGCCCCGTACGGCGCCGGGTAGCGGCGGACGGCCTCCGGCTCGGCCGTGATCCCGGGGAAGTCCTCGGAACGCTCCCTGATCTGCAGGGCCTGCTGGGGCTTCGCGTCGTCGGTGATCGGGATCGGCTGGTAGGGCGAGCCGTTCCAGCAGGGCTGCGAGGTGTCGGCGTCGCAGAGCCGGACCTTCTCCCTGACGGTCTTGGGCGACATGCCCAGGACCTTGGCGAGCCGTTCGAGAACGGCCTTGCCGTCGTCGTCCTGCTTCATCAGCTCGGTGCGGGAGGCGGAGACCACCAGCCGGGCCTCGTTGTCGGCGATGGGCACGCCCCGCGCGTCCAGGATGGAGCCGCGGGTCGCGGGCTGGACGACCTGCTGGACATGGTTGCCCTTGGCCTGCTTCTGGTACTCGTCCCCGTTGCGGATCTGCAGGTACCACAGCCGGCCGCCCAGGGTCAGCAGCAGGGAGAGCACCAGGATCTGGATGGCGACCAGCCGGATGGTCACCCGGGAGGAGCGGCCGGTCTCAGGAATGTTGGTCACGGCGCGTAGCGCCTCCTTGTGGGGCGGTGGTCGGGCTGGGGGTACCTCCCGGCCGGAGGCTGGGGGAGGGTGGCATGGGTCACAGCCGCTTGACCCCCTTGATCTTGCCCGCCTTGCCGCCGCCCAGGTTCACCGTGCTGTTGCGCGAGGTGCGCTTGCCGGCCTTCAGTCCCTTGGCGGTCTTGCCGCTCTTCCCGCTCTTGCCGAGGAGAGTGCTGCCGGACGAGGCGCTCAGCCCGGTGCCGGAGGTCAGCCAGCCGTAGGCGCGCATTCCCCCGTCCGCGCTGCCGCCGCCGGGCTCGGCCCCGATCGGGTCCTTCTCACCGCGCCGCGCCAACGACATGATCAGCGGGACGACGAACGGCGCCAGCAGCAGGTCGTAGACCGTGGCGGTGATCAGCAGCCCGCCGAGGCCGACCTGGCGAGCCACGGTGTCCCCGACCAGCGCACCGACCCCCGCGTACAGCAGCGTGGAGCCGATGGCTGCGGAGGCGACCACCAGCATGGGCACGGTCGCCGAGCGGTGCTGGCCGGCCTCCGGCTTGGTCAGCCCGGCGGCGTAGCCGATCAGGCAGAGCACCAGCGCGTAGCGGCCCACGGCGTGGTCGGCGGGCGGCGCGATATCGGCCAGCAGACCGGCGGCGAAGCCGACGAGGGCGCCCGCCGTGTGACCGTAGACCAGGGCCAGGCCCAGGACGACGAGCAGCAGCAGATCCGGTACGGCGCCGGGCAGTTGGAGTCTGGCCAGAACGGTGACCTGGAGCATGAGGGCGACGACCACGAGAGCGGCCGAGAGCAGCATCCGGTTGAGGTGCACGGGGATCAGCTCCTGGGCGAGGGCGTACCGCTGGGCGTCTTGGTCACGGTCACCGTGGGGGCGGGTTTGGGCTTCGGCGGTTTCCTGGTCTTGAGGACCTCGTCGCGCGGGTCCTTACGGGGCGGCTTGACGACGATGCCGACCACATCCAGCCGGGTGAAGCCGACATAGGGCCGCACCCGGACCGTGCGGGTCAGATCACCCTTGTTGCGGTTGACCTTGATGACCTCGCCGACGGGTACCCCTGGCACGAACGGCTTGTCGTTGCTGGAGCCGAAGGTGACCAGCCGGTCGCCCTTCTTCACCTTGGCCTTGCCGTTGAGCAGCTGCACGTTGAGTGCGTTGCCGCCGCGCCCGGTGGCGAAGCCCAGCTCGTTGCTCTTCTCCATGCGGGTGCCGACGGTGAAGTCGGGGTCGTTGGCGAGCAGCACGGTGGAGGTGGAGGGGCCGACCGTGGTGAGGCGGCCGACCAGCCCGTCACCGTTGAGTACGGTCATGTCGCGGCGCAGCCCGTCCTCGCGGCCCGCGTCGATGGTGACGGTCCAGGAGAACCCCTGTGCGGCACCGATCGCGATGACCTGGGCGCCCTTGACGCCGTAGCCGCCCGCTCCCGCGGTCTTGAGGAGCTTGTCCAGCTCCCTGGCCCGGGAGCGGTTGCGGTCGCTGGAGCCGAGCTTCTGCCGCAGCGCCGCGTTCTCCTGCTCCAGGCGGCTGATCTTGTCGTGGCGGGCACCCGAGTCGCGGACGGCGGCGATGGCGTTGCCGACCGGATCGACCGCCGAGGCCATGCCGTTCTCGACCGGGCCCAGGATGGAGGCGGCCGAGCGCCGCGCCCCGTCGAGCGGAGACTGCGCGCCCCCTCTGAGATCCACCGTGATCAGTGCGAACGCGATGGCGATCAGCAGGACGAGCAGCAGCCGGCTTTCTCGTGTGTCCCTCACGTGCGGCGGCCGAGCCTTTCTCTGGGGCAGCCCCGCGTCCGCGGGGTGCATGGCGGCGGCCGCCACTGCGTTCGAACGACCCGCCGCGTGAACGGTCAGTTATGGCGAACAGGTGCGCCGCGCGCTCAACGGCGCGGCTGGGCGTCGAGCACCTGCTGGAGGGCCTCGAACTCCTCCACGCACTTGCCGGAGCCCAGCGCGACCGAGTCCAGCGGATCCTCGGCGATGTGGATGGGCATGCCCGTCTCGCGGCGGAGCCGCTCGTCCAGGCCGCGCAGCAGGGCGCCACCACCGGTGAGCACGATGCCACGGTCCATCACATCGCCGGACAGCTCCGGCGGGCACTTGTCGAGGGTGGTCTTGACCGCGTCGACGATCGCGTTGACCGGCTCCTCGATGGCCCTGCGTACCTCGGCCGCGGAGATCACCACCGTCTTGGGCAGTCCGCTGACCAGGTCACGGCCACGGATCTCGGTGTGCTCGTCCTTGTCGAGGTCGTGCGCCGAACCGATGGTGATCTTGATGCTCTCGGCGGTGCGCTCGCCGAGCAGGAGGCTGTACTCCTTCTTGATGTGCTGGATGATCGCGTTGTCGAGCTCGTCGCCCGCCACCCGGATCGACTGTGCGGTCACGATACCGCCCAGCGAGATCACGGCGACCTCGGTGGTGCCGCCGCCGATGTCCACCACCATGTTGCCGGTGGCCTCGTGGACGGGCAGCCCGGAGCCGATCGCCGCGGCCATCGGCTCCTCGATGATGTGCACCTGGCGGGCGCCCGCCTGGGTTGACGCCTCGATGACGGCGCGGCGCTCGACCCCGGTGATTCCGGAGGGCACGCACACCACCACGCGGGGCCGGGCGAGGTAGCGCCGCTTGTGGATCTTCAGAATGAAGTAGCGGAGCATCCGCTCGGTGATCTCGAAGTCGGCGATGACGCCGTCCTTCAAGGGCCGTACGGCCACGATGTTGCCAGGGGTGCGGCCGATCATCTTCTTCGCCTCGGCGCCGACCGCCAGGATTCCGCCTGTGTTGGTGTTGATCGCGACGACGGACGGCTCGTTGAGGACGATCCCGCGACCCCTGACGTACACCAGCGTGTTGGCGGTCCCGAGGTCGACAGCCATATCACGGCCGATGAACGACATGTTGGTTCCCATGGATGCGTCTGGCCTTCCAAGTGGGGCGATGTGGTGTGCGGCTACGGAAGGAGGTGGACTACCGCGCTGGCATTCTCAAAGCGCGAGGCTTCCATCGTAGACGCGCTTGCTCGAACACGTGGAGACGGTTCCTCCGCCATTGTCGGCGGAAGTCCGAACGGCCACCGTAATGGTGACGTCGTGTCGGAGCCGAGCCCCCGTCCAATCCGACTCCGCCCTCGAGTCGCCGTAAAGGCACGGTGCGGTTCAGGAAAAAGCAGGGAAAAAGATCTTCATCTCGCGCTCGGCGGACTCCTCCGAGTCCGAGGCGTGAATCAGGTTCTCCCGCACGATGGTCCCGAAGTCGCCGCGCACCGAGCCGGGAGCCGCCGCGATCGGGTCGGTCGGACCCGCCAGCGCGCGGATGCCCTCGATCACCCGTTCGCCCTCGACGACCATGACGACGGACGGGCCCGAGGCCATGAACTCCATCAGCGGCTCGTAGAAGGGACGGCCCTCGTGCTCCGCGTAGTGCTGCTCCAGCGTGGCGCGGTCCAGAGTGCGCAGCTCCATGGCCGCGACGGACCAGCCCGCCTTGCGCTCGATACGGCCGATGATCTCGCCAACCAGGCCGCGGCGGACGGCGTCCGGCTTGAGGAGGACGAGGGTGCGCTGGCTCATGTGTGCGGCTCCTTGGCTGCAAGTCGTACGGTGAGCAGAGGCTACCTGCGGCCTGCAACCAGGGGGTAACCGGGGATCACTTTTCCGCCGCCGCGGGCTCGGCCGCGCTCTCTGCCGCGGCGGCGAAGCGCGCCTTCGCCTCGTCCACCTTTCTGCCGAAGTGCACCGAGGCCCACCACAGCCCGGCGAAACAGGCACCCAGGAAGAACATCGCCGGGACCACGAAACCGCTGGCGATCAGTGCGATCTGGAGCGCCCAGCCGAACTGCACGCCGCCCGGACGGGTGATGAAGCCGCACAGCAGTACGCACAGTGCCATGGCGATACCGCTGACCGTCCAGACAGTCGACGTCGAAAGGTCACTCGTTCGCATCGCGACCAATCCGGCGAAACCGATGACGAAGAACTCACCGATCAGCGTGGACGCGCACAGTGTTCGCATCTAACGCCTCCCTCCCAGCAGCAGCCGGGCCTCGCCCACCGTGATGACCGAACCTGTGACCAGTACGCCGGCCCCCGCGTACTCGCCCTCCTCCTCCGCGAGCGCGACCGCCTCCTCCAGCGCCGCGTCCAGCCGCGGTTCCACCTGCACCCGCTCCTCGCCGAAGACCTCGACGGCGACGGAGGCCAACTCGTCCACGTCCATCGCACGGTGGCTGGAGTTCCGGGTGACGACGACCTCGGCGAAGATCGGCTCGAACGCCTCCAGGAGCCCGCGCACATCCTTGCCCTCGCTGGTCCCGACGACGCCGACGAGCCGGCTGAAGTCGAACGCCTCGCTGACGGCCTGCGCCGTGGCCTGCGCCCCGCCCGGGTTGTGCGCGGCGTCCAGCAGCACCGAAGGGCTGGTACGCACCAGCTCCAGCCGGCCCGGCGAGGAGACGGAGGCCAACGCCTGACGCACCACGTCGATGTCGAGAGTGCGTGCCTGCTGCTGGCCGATGCCGAAGAACGCCTCGACGGCGGCGAGCGCCACACAGGCGTTGTGGGCCATATGGGCACCGTGCAGCGGCAGGAAGACGTCCGGGTACTCGCCGCCCAGTCCGCGCAGGGTGAGCTGCTGGCCGCCGACGGCCAGCTGCCGGTCGACGACGCCGAACTCCATGCCCTCACGGGCGACCGTGGCGTCCACCTCGACGGCCTTCTTCAGCACCACCGACGCGGCCTCCACCTGCTGCTGGGCGAGCACCACGGTGGCATCGGGCTTGACAATGCCCGCCTTCTCCTTCGCGATCTGCTCGGGCGTGTCGCCGAGCCGGTCGGTGTGGTCGAGGGAGATGGGGGTGAGGACGGCGACGCCCGCGTCGATGACGTTGGTCGCGTCCCAGGTGCCGCCCATCCCGACCTCGACGACGGCCACATCCACCGGCGCGTCCGCGAACGCGGCGAACGCCATACCGGTCAGCACCTCGAAGAAGGAGAGCCGGTACTCCTGCTGCGCGTCGACCATCTCCACGTACGGCTTGATGTCCTCGTACGTCTCGATGAAGCGCTCGGCGGAGACCGGCGCCCCGTCGATGCTGATGCGCTCGGTGACCGACTGCACGTGCGGCGAGCTGTAGCGCCCGGTGCGCAGCTCGAAGGCGCCCAGCAGGGCCTCGATCATGCGGGCCGTGGTCGTCTTGCCGTTGGTGCCGGTGATGTGGATGGACGGGTAGGAGCGCTGCGGCTCGCCCAGCACATCGACCAGCGCGGCGATGCGCTGCACGGAGGGGTCGAGCTTGGTCTCACCCCAGCGGGTGGCCAGCTCCTCCTCCACCGTGCGCAGCGCACGGTCCACCTCGGGGTCCTCGGGCCTGGCCGGGACCACCTCCGGCTGCGGAGGGCCGGCCTGGGCCCGCAGGGTGCGGCTGCCCGCCTCGATCACCGCCAGGTCGGGGTCGCGGTCGGTCTCCTCCCCGACGATCTCCTCGAAGGAGGAGGGCTGGGACGAGTCGGGCTCGGGTTCGTGCGGCTGGGGCGTGTCGCTCACGCGCCCCAGTCTACGGAAGAGCCTCCGGCGGTTGAGCCGGCGACCATGCCCGCCGCAACGGCGGGAAAGAGATCAGAGCCTCTCCAGCTGCTGCGTCAGCCGCGCGATATCGGCCTCCGCTGCGGCTTTGCGGCC
This sequence comes from Streptomyces spirodelae, assembly GCF_017676385.1. Taxonomy (GTDB): domain Bacteria; phylum Actinomycetota; class Actinomycetes; order Streptomycetales; family Streptomycetaceae; genus Streptomyces; species Streptomyces spirodelae. The sequence goes on along the minus strand of NZ_JAFFZN010000002.1, from coordinate 21,184 downwards.
GCGGATCTTCTCCACCACATGGTCGGGGGCCTTCGCCAGGAACGCCTCGTTGGCGAGCTTGGCACCGGTCTGCGCCAACTCCTTCTCGGCCACCGCCAGGTCCTTGGTGAGCCGCTTGCGCTCGGCCTCCACGTCGATCGCGCCCGACAGGTCGAGGCTGACCGTCGCTCCGGCGACCGGCAGCGAGGCCGTGGCCTGGAAGTCGTCCCCGGCCCGCTGGAGCCGCAGCAGCTGCCGGATGGCGTCCTCGTGGGCCACCAGCGCGGTGCCTTCCAGCTCCAGCCTGGCCGGGACCTTCTGGCCGGGCTGGAGGCCCTGGTCGGCACGGAAGCGGCGGACCTCGGTGACCGCCTGCTGGAGCGTGGCGATCTCGCGCTCGGCCGCGCCGTCCCGGAACCCGGAGTCCTGCGGCCAGGCCGCGACGACCACGGACTCGCCGCCGGTCAGCGTCGTCCACAGCGTCTCGGTGACGAACGGGACGACCGGGTGCAGCAGCCGCAGCGTCACGTCCAGCACCTCGCCCAGCACCCGGCGGGAGACCTCGGCGGGCCTGCCGCCCTTGGCGAAGGTGGTCTTGGACAGCTCGACGTACCAGTCGAAGACCTCGTCCCAGGCGAAGTGCCGCAGGGCGTCGGAGAGCTTGGCGAACTGGTAGTCGTCGTAGTAGCCGTCGACCTCGGCCACCACTTCGTTCAGCCGGGAGAGGATCCAGCGGTCGGTGGACGCCATCTCGCTCGCGTCCGGCAGCGGGCCGGAGACCGTGGCGCCGTTGATCAGCGCGAAGCGGGTGGCGTTCCACAGCTTGTTGGCGAAGTTGCGGGACGCCTTGACCCAGTCCTCGCCGATCGGCACATCGGTGCCGGGGTTGGCCCCCGAGGCGAGGGTGAAGCGCAGCGCGTCGGAGCCGTAGGCGTCCATCCAGTCCAGCGGGTCGACGACGTTGCCGAAGGACTTGGACATCTTCTTGCCGTGCTCGTCGCGGACGAGGCCGGTCAGCGCGATGGTGTGGAAGGGCGGCTCCTCCATCACGTACATACCGAACATCATCATACGGGCGACCCAGAAGAAGATGATGTCGTAGCCGGTGACCAGGACGTCGGTGGCGTAGAACTTCTCCAGGTCCGGGGTCTGGTCCGGCCAGCCGAGCGTAGAGAAGGGCCACAGGCCCGAGGAGAACCAGGTGTCCAGGACGTCCGGGTCCTGGTGCCAGCCCTCGCCGGTGGGAGGCTCCTCGTCGGGGCCGACGCAGACGACCTCGCCATCCGGGCCGTACCAGACCGGGATGCGGTGGCCCCACCACAGCTGGCGCGAGATCGTCCAGTCGTGCATGTTGTCGACCCACTCGAAGTACCGGGACGACATGTCGGCGGGGTGGATCCGGACCCGGCCGTCGCGCACCGCGTCACCCGCGGCCTTGGCCAGCGGGGCGACCTTGACCCACCACTGCATGGACAGCCGCGGCTCGATGGTCGTCTTGCAGCGGGAGCAGTGCCCGACGCTGTGCACGTAGGGGCGCTTCTCCTGAAGCACCCGCCCCTGTTCGCGCAGCGCCGCGACGATGGCCGAGCGGGCCTCGAAGCGGTCCAGGCCCTGGTAGGGGCCGTGCGCCGTGATCACGCCGCGCTCGTCCATCACCGTGAGCATGGGCAGCCCGTGCCGGCGGCCGATCTCGAAGTCGTTCGGGTCGTGGGCTGGGGTGACCTTGACCTGCCCGGTGCCGAACTCGGGGTCGACATGGCTGTCGGCGACGACGGGGATGGAGCGGTCGGTCAGGGGCAGCTTGATCAGCTTGCCGATCAGGTGCTGGTACCGCTCGTCGTCGGGGTGGACTGCGATGGCGGTGTCACCCAGCATCGTCTCGGCGCGGGTGGTGGCCACCACGACGGTGTCCTCGCCCTCGCCGTACTTGAGCTGGACCAACTCGCCGTCGTCGTCCTGGTACTCCACCTCGATGTCGGAGATGGCGGTCAGACAGCGCGGGCACCAGTTGATGATCCGCTCGGCGCGGTAGATCAGCCCGTCGTCGAACATCTTCTTGAAGACGGTCTGGACGGCGCGCGAGAGGCCCTCGTCCATGGTGAAGCGCTGGCGGGACCAGTCGACCCCGTCGCCGAGGCGCCGCATCTGGCCGAGGATCTTGCCGCCGTACTCCTCCTTCCACTGCCACACGCGGTCGACGAAGGCCGCACGGCCGAGGTCCTGCCGGGACTTGCCCTCCTCGCCGAGCTGCTGCTCGACCTTGTTCTGGGTGGCGATGCCCGCGTGGTCCATGCCGGGCAGCCACAGCGCCTCGTAGCCCTGCATCCGCTTGCGGCGGGTGAGGGCGTCCATGAGGGTGTGCTGGAAGGCGTGTCCGAGATGGAGAGATCCTGTGACGTTCGGGGGCGGGATGACGATCGTGTACGGCGGCTTGCCGCTCTTGGCGTCCGCCTCGAAGTAGCCCCGCTCCACCCAGCGCTCGTACAGCTTCCCCTCTACCTCGGCCGGCGCGTACTGGGTCGGCAGATCTGCGGGGATGGCGCTGTTCGGCCCGTTGACTTCCGGGCTCTGCTGAGTGTTGTCGGTCACGACCGCCAGTGTACGGGCGCCCATGTCCCGGTCTCGAATCGGTTTGTGGACCGGTGCACCACGCCCCGGCTCCATCCGTCACTATGAGCCTCAGCGCATTCGGCTACTTGTTCACGGAGGGAAAGCGCCGCTCATGAGTAACAACCAGCCCGGCCCTTACGGCGGGCAGCCAGGGCAGCCCGGGCCGTACGGCCAGCAGCCGGGCCCGTACGGGCAGCCCCCGCAGCAAGGCGGCGCCAACCCGTACGGCGGCGCCCCCGGCCAGCCCGGATACGGCTATCCCCAGCAGGGTGCCCCGCAGCAGCCCCCCGGCCCGCCGCCCCAGTCCGGGCAACCCGGCTATGGCTATCCCGGGCAGCCGGGCATACCCGGGCAGCAGGGCCAACCCGACCCCTATGGCCAGCCAGGCCCCTACGGTCAGCCCGGCCCCTATGGCCAGCCCGGCCCGCCGATGCCGCCGCAGGCCGGCGGAGGGAAGGGCAAGACGATCGGCATCGTCGTCGGCGCCCTGGTGGTCGTCGGCGCCATCATCGGCGGCGTCCTGCTGTTCACCGGTGGCGACGACGACAACGGGAAGGGCGGAGGGGGTGGCGGGGGCGGCTCCTCGGTCGCGGACGACGGCAAGAAGTACAAGCTGATCACTCCGGCGACGGTGGCCACCGAGTTCGACAAGAAGCCCGGCTCGGAGAACAACTCCTCCAACGGGTTCAGCGAGTCCGACAAGGAGAAGTTCGAGCAGTTCGGCGTCAAGGACCCGAAGAACGTCTCGGCCAGCTACGAGAGCGGCAGCGGCTTGAACGCCAAGAAGCTCAGCTTCGGCGGCGTCTACGGCGAGATCGAGAACCCCGAGGCAGTGGTCAACGCCGCACTGCTGATGGTGGCGAACGAGGCCGAGAAGGACCCGAACACCAGCGGAGGCGGCAAGGCCGAGCTGGACGGCAAGCCGCAGGAGGTCCACCCCAGCGGTCTGGGCGACGACGCGGTGATGAAGTGCCAGAACGTGAAGTACAGCGCACCGCCCGGAAGCAGCTCCAGCGTCGACAGCTTCACCATGCCGTTCTGCATGTGGGGCGACCACAGCACCGTCGGCTTCGTGGTGACCGCGTCGGCGGCCGACGCGCTCAGCGGCAAGGGGACCTCGGTCACCGAGGCCGGCGAGACCACCGCCAAGGTGCGCGACGACGTCCGCGTCCCGATCGAGTGACACCCGCCGGCGCCCGGTGGACCTCCGCCGGGCGCCGACACGGCCGCGCGCTGCGACTTTGGGAGCATATCCGGACAACTCGCTGAGAATTTTTCACGATTGGGTCCCCAGCCGGCCCCGATTCGGCGCCCGGTGCGGCGCTCTCGTCGTGCATCCGTCAAGATGTGCGAGCGCGTTCAGCACATCAACGGAGGGGAAGCGCCGCCATGAGTCAGAACCAGCCGGGGCCCTACGGCCAGCAGGGGCCGTACGGACAGCAGCCGCAGCAGCCGGGTCAGCCCGGACCCTACGGTGGCGCTCCGGGCCAGCCGCAGCAGCCCGGTTACGGCTACCCGCAGCAGGGGCAGCCGCAGCAGCCCGGCTACGGATACCCCCAGCAGGGCCAGCCGCAGCAGGGCCAGCCGCAGGGCGGGGCCCCGTACGGGCAGCCGGGTCAGCCCGGGATGCCGGGTCAGCCGCCGCAGCCGGGGATGCAGGGGCCGTCCGGCCCGGGCATGCCGATGCCGCCGCAGGGCGGCGGGGGCAAGGGCAAGACGATCGGCATCGTCGTCGGCGCCCTGGTCGTGGTGGGCGCCGTCATCGGCGGTCTGTTCATGTTCGGAGTCGTCGGCGGCGGCACGAAGTACAAGCTGACGACCCCCAGCACCGTGGCGGGCGAGTACCAGCGCGACGGCGACGGCAAGACCCTCAAGGGCAAGAAGGGCGCCTTCGGCCAGAGCAAGGACAAGATCCCCGGGATGTCCGCCGACGAGGGCGTGCAGGCCCGCTACAAGTCCGGCTCCACCAAGCAGCTCCAGTTCACCGGCGCCTACGGCTCGGTGGACAACCCGGAGGAGGCCGTGGACTGGGTCTTCGAGGAGTCGGAGAAGAACATGGGTTCGGCCGGTAGCAAGTCCCCCGGCGACCCCAAGACGGTCTCTCCCTCCGGCTTCGACGGCGACACGATGAAGTGCAAGTCCTACTCGGTGCTGACCCAGAAGGCCGACCTGTGCATCTGGGCCGACGGCAGCACGCTGGGCCAGGTCGTCCTGATGGACCGGAACGGCGGCGGCGACCTGGACAAGGCAGCCGAGACGACCGCGAAGGTCTTCAAGGACTCCCGCAGCGAGAGGTGAGCCGCGGATGAGCCAGCCCCCCGGACCTCCCGGGCCCTACGGCGCCGGCGGGTACGGGCACGGGCAGCAGCCACCGGGTCCCGGTGGCGGTCCCTACGGGCCGCCGCCGGGGCCCGGTTACGGCGCTCCCGGCCCGTACGGCGCCTGGCCGCCCCTTCCTGTGCCGCCACGCCGCCGCGGCCTGGGCGGGGGCGCCATCACGGCCATCGTGCTGGGCAGTCTGACACTGGTGGGCGTGGTGGTGTTCGCGCTGGCGGCGCTGGTGCGCGCCACCCAGCCGCTGGGCACGGAGAAGATCGCGTTCCCGTCCACGCTGGAGGACGGCGAGTACCACCGGATGGACAACAACGCCCAGGTCGAGTCGCAGGAGCGGCAGCTGCAGGAGCAGCTGCCCAGCGACGGCACCGCCAAGGTCGCCACGTACTCGATCAGTGCGTCGGGTGATCCGACGGCGGGCGGGCTGGCGATCGCAGGTGCCTACGGTGACATCGACGTCTCCTCGTCCAAGATGCGCGACGACATGCTGGACGGCATGCAGCAGAGTCAGGCCGGACAAGTTGTGGGACCGCGCCGCGAGTTCAGGCCCGGGTCGGGCGAAGTGGAGATCTCCTGCCAGTTGACGCGGATCAGCCAGGGCGGCGCCTCCATCTACGCACCGGCCTGCGCCTGGGCCGACGACTCGACGGCGGCCACCGTGCTGGAGATCAAAGTCGCCAACACGACGCCGGGCAGCGTCGATCTGGAGGAGTTCGCGAGCGTCACGGCGCGCGTGAAGGACGATGTGACGGTACCGAAGTAGGCAGAGCCGCAGCAGTGCGAAAGGCCCGCTCCCCGAAGGGAGCGGGCCTTCCCCGGTGTTCGCGTCGGCGCTCAGGCGCTCTTCTCGTGGCGCTGCTGCTCACCGTTGCCGCGGGCACGCGGGACCAGGGTCGGGTTCACATTGGAGTGCACGACGTCCTCGGTGATCACCACGCGCTCGACATCCTTGCGCGAGGGAACCTCGTACATCACCGACTGGAGGACCTCCTCCATGATGGCGCGCAGGCCGCGGGCTCCGGTGCCGCGCAGGATGGCCTGGTCGGCGATGGCTTCCAGCGCGGGGCGGTCGAAGTCCAGCTCCACGCCGTCGAGTTCGAACAGCCGCTGGTACTGCTTCACCAGCGCGTTCCTGGGCTCCATGAGGATCTGCAGCAGCGCCTCACGGTCCAGGTTGTGCACGGAGGTGATGACCGGGAGCCGCCCGATGAACTCGGGGATCATCCCGAACTTCACCAGGTCCTCCGGCATGACCTCCTCGAACTGGTTGGTCGCCTCGATCTCCCGCTTGGAGCGGATGTCGGCGCCGAAGCCGATGCCCTTGGCGCCGGCCCGGGACTCGATGATCTTCTCCAGCCCGGCGAAAGCGCCACCAACGATGAACAGCACGTTCGTGGTGTCGATCTGGATGAACTCCTGGTGCGGGTGCTTGCGCCCGCCCTGCGGCGGCACCGAGGCCGTGGTGCCCTCCAGGATCTTCAGCAGCGCCTGCTGCACGCCCTCGCCGGAGACGTCCCGGGTGATCGAGGGGTTCTCGCTCTTGCGGGCCACCTTGTCGATCTCGTCGATGTAGATGATGCCCGTCTCGGCCTTCTTGACGTCGTAGTCGGCCGCCTGGATGAGCTTCAGCAGGATGTTCTCGACGTCCTCGCCGACATATCCCGCCTCGGTGAGCGCCGTCGCGTCGGCGATGGCGAAGGGGACGTTCAGCATCCGGGCGAGCGTCTGGGCCAGCAGCGTCTTGCCCGATCCTGTGGGGCCCAGGAGCAGGATGTTGGACTTGGACAGCTCGATGCCGTCGTCCCTGCCCTGGCCGTTCTCACCGGCCTGCACCCGCTTGTAGTGGTTGTAGACGGCCACCGAGAGCGCCTTCTTGGCGGCCTCCTGGCCGACGACGTAGCCCTCGAGGAACTCGTAGATCTCCCGGGGCTTGGGCAACTCGTCCCAGCGCACCTCGGAGGACTCGGCGAGCTCCTCCTCAATGATCTCGTTGCAGAGATCGATGCACTCGTCACAGATGTACACACCTGGACCCGCGATGAGCTTCTTCACCTGCTTCTGGCTCTTGCCGCAGAACGAGCACTTGAGCAGATCGCCGCCATCACCGATGCGTGCCACGAGGAGCTTCCCCTTCGCCTGGGATCCGTCAGGGTACGGACCGAGGTACGTGCTCTCCGACGGTACCTTGCCGGGCCGCCGGAATGGGCCCCCCTTGGAGCGACGGACCGACACATGTGGCGCCGTGCCGGGTCGATCGCGCCGTTCCAAGGGGGCGCGGGTCGTGCGCGGACCCGTCAGACTCCCACGGAGGTCTTCCGGGTGGAGACGATCTGGTCGATCAGGCCGTACTCCAGCGACTCCTCAGCGGTGAGGATCTTGTCGCGCTCGATGTCGTTCGAAATGATCTCGCGGTCCTTGGTGGAGTGCTTGGTCAGCATCTCCTCCAGCTGCTCGCGCATCCGCTGGATCTCGTTGGCCGCGATCTCCAGGTCGGAGACCTGACCGCGCCCGGTCTCGCTGTAGGGCTGGTGGATCAGGATGCGCGCATTCGGCAGCGCCATCCGCTTGCCGGGGGTACCGGCCGCGAGCAGCACGGCAGCGGCGGAGGCCGCCTGGCCCATGCAGACCGTCTGAATGTCGGGCTTGACGAACTGCATCGTGTCGTAGATCGCGGTCAGCGCCGTGAAGGAGCCGCCCGGCGAGTTGATGTAGACCGAGATGTCGCGGTCCGGGTCCATCGACTCCAGGCACAGCAGCTGCGCCATGACGTCGTTGGCCGAGGCGTCGTCGATCTGCACCCCGAGGAAGATCACGCGCTCCTCGAAGAGCTTCGCGTACGGGTCGTACTCCCGCACGCCCTGCGAGGTGCGCTCGACGAAGCGCGGCACGACGTAGCGGGACTCGGGCGCGATGCCGGTGAACTCGGCCCGGGGGCCCGTCTGGAATGAGGTCATCGGGAGGTTCTCCTGAAGATGAGCTGGTGGCTGCGGTAGGGGCGGGTGCCGTACGGCGCTGTGGCGGGGCTCACGCACCCGTGCCGCCACCGCCGGGGAGCTGCGCGGCGTTGCCGTAGACCTCGTCGATGAGGCCGTACTCGCGCGCCTCCTCGGCCGTGAACCAGCGGTCGCGGTCCGCGTCGCGGGTCCACTGCTCGACGGTCTGACCGCTGTGCGCGGCCGACAGCTCGGCCAGCCTCTTCTTGGTACGCAGCAGCTGCTCGGCGTGGATCTTGATGTCGGTGGCCGAGCCCGCCAGGCCCGCGGAGGGCTGGTGGATGAGGATGTCGGCGTTGGGCAGCGCGAACCGCTTGCCGGGCGTGCCCGCGGTCAGCAGGAACTGCCCCATGGAGGCGGCCAGGCCCATGGCGATGGTGACGACATCGTTCTTGATGTACTGCATGGTGTCGTAGATCGCCATGCCCGCCTGGACCGAACCACCCGGGCTGTTGATGTACAGGAAGATGTCCTTGTCCGGGTCGGCGGCAAGGAGCAGAAGCTGGGCGGTGATCTTGTTGGCGATATCGTCGTCCACCGGCTGGCCGAGGAAAATGATGCGCTCGTCGAGCAGCCGGTTGTAGACCTGGTCGCCGAGGCCACCACCGAAGTTGGGCTCGCCGGCGGCGGAAGGCATCGGAAGCGTCACGTGTCCACCTGCTCGTGTCCGGACGGCCACGCGAAGCTGGCCGTCACTGGGGTCTTCGTCTACTGGGGACCCTAACGCGCCGGTCGTCGGCCGCCATCCCGGGCCGAGCGCATTTCGCTGTGAGCGCAGGTCCCCTCCGGGAGCCGTGCCGCCCGGGTCCGGGCCCCGGCCCCCGCGGTCCGGCTGCGCGCCGCGTGCCCTGCCTCCGCCGGGCCGTGCGCCCGGCGGGCCACTGGTGGAGCACCCGGGTGGGGCGGGACGCCGCGGGCCGCGGCCGAAGCCGAACGGGGGGCGCCCGGGCGTGCACTCGCGCGCCCCGGCGCCCCCCGTTCGTGGGTCAGGCGGGCCGGATCAGCCCTCGGCCTTGTCGGCCTTGTCCGCCTCGGAAGCCTCGTCGGCACCGGCGGGAGCCTCGGACTCCGCCGCGGCCTTCTCGGCGGCCTCGGCGCCTTCGGCGGCCTCGTCCTCGTCCTCGTCGCTCAGGTCGACGACCTCACCGTTGGTGTCCTTGACGGTGACGGCCTCGACCACGGTGGCCAGGGCCTTGCCGCGGGCCACCTCACCGACGAGGACCGGCACCTGGCCGCCCTCGACGACGGCCTGCGCGAACTGGTCGGGGCTCATGCCGGAGGACTGCGCACGGCGCATCAGGTGCTCGGTCAGCTCTTCCTGGCTGACGTTGAGCTTCTCCTTGCTGACCAGCTCGTCGAGGACGAACTGCGTCTTGATGCCCTTCTCGGCCTGCTCCTTGAGCTCGGCGTCGAACTCTTCCTCGCTCTTGTCCTGCATCTTCAGGTACGAGCCGAGGTCCAGGCCGAGCTGGCCGAGCTGGTGGTTGACCAGGTTGTGCTTGCGGCTCTCGATCTCGTCCGCGAGCAGCTTCTCCGGCACGGGGACCTCGGTGAGCTCCAGGAGGGCGTCGAGCACCTTCTCCTGGGCCTGGGTCGCCTGCTCCTGCTTCTTCTGGTCGGTCAGCCGCCTGCGGCTGTCCTCGCGCAGCTCCTCCAGGGTGTCGAACTCGCTGGCGAGCTGGGCGAACTCGTCGTCCAGCTCGGGCAGTTCGCGGGAGGAGACGCTCTCGACGGTGACGCCGACCTCGGCCTCGCGGCCGGCGCCGGAGCCGCCCTTGAGCTCGGAGGTGAAGGTCGCGGAGCCACCGGCCTCCAGGCCCGTGACGGCCTCGTCGATCCCGTCGAGCAGCTCGCCGGAACCGATGGTGTAGTCGACGCCCTTGGCGACGCCGTCCTCCAGCACCTCGCCGTCGATCCGCGCCTCGAGGTCGACCTTGACGACGTCGCCCTCGGCGGCGGCGCGCTCCACGACAGAGGTCGAGGCGAAGCGCTCGCGCAGCTGCTCGACGGCCGCGTCGACGTCCTCGTCGGAGACCTCGGCGGCGTCGACCTCGACCTCGATACCGGAGTAGTCCGGGATCTGGATCTCGGGGCGGACGTCCACCTCGGCGGTGAAGGCCAGCAGCTCGTTGTCCTTCAGCTCGGTGATGTCCACCTCGGGCTGGCCGAGCACATTGAGCTCACCCTCCTCGACGGCGGACTGGTAGAGCTTCGGAAGCGCGTCGTTGACGGCCTCCTCCAGGACGGCACCGCGACCGAAACGCTGATCGATCAGGCGCGCAGGGATCTTTCCCTTGCGGAACCCGGGCACGGTGACCTGCTGGTTGATCTTCTTGTACGCCGCGTCGAGGCTGTCCTTGAGCTCCTCGAAGGGCACCTCGACAGTGAGCCGAACCCGGGTGGGGTTCAGAGTCTCCACGGCGCTCTTCACGGTCGGTCTCCTTGGGGCTGGCATTGGGGGTCTTGCTGATTCTTGGCTGCGCCCCGTATGCATGCAGACACGACACAGGCACGCGCGTCTTTCATAGTACGTGGTCGGGGTGGCCGGATTCGAACCGACGACCTTCCGCTCCCAAAGCGGACGCGCTACCAAGCTGCGCCACACCCCGTCGGTGCGACACGTAGAGTACATGTCGTAGGATGCGGTTCGTGCCGATCCGGCCGCCGAGCCGGTTCACGCGGGCGTAGCTCAATGGTAGAGCCCTGGTCTTCCAAACCAGCTACGCGGGTTCGATTCCCGTCGCCCGCTCGTCAGCACGAAGGCCCGGCCCCCGTCGCGGGGGCCGGGCCTTCGTCGTCGCACCGGAGCGCCGCGTTGCGCGAGCAGCCGGTCACAGCGGGTGCGGGCGCCGGAGAGCGCCGCTGCCCGCGGGGCACACCTGGAGGCTTCGGGACGCCCTAGAGGCTGATCTGGTTGATGGTGTCGGCGACCGAGTCCAGGAACCGGTTGATGGACGGGGCCATGCCGGTGGAGGCGAGGAAGAAGCCGAAGAGTATGGCGACGATGGCGGGGCCGGGCTTGATGGATTTGCTCCGGATCATCACGACCAGGATGACCGCCAACAGCACGACTACGGACAGCGAGATGGCCACAACTGCTCACACCCTCATGGTCGGAACGCCTCACCCGGCCTTGGGGGTCTGCCACCGTGGCCGCACCCCCGCGCGCACAGCGCGCACCCATCGTGCCACCAACTCCCGTACGGGAGGACCCGGCTGAGGGCCCGCCGGTCTCATCATCGGGTAAATACTGATCTCCGGACGGGGGACAGTACGGGACAGTCCGGACGTACACGGCGTAGCGGGTGAGCCGTGGAGTGCTCGGAATTTCAGCCATCAATTCGGCTTGATCAATGCACGACAGCTTGACGAATGCGGTGAATGCGGCCGCGCCATGTGAACAAGATGTGCACCTGGTGCATAAAGTCCGGCACCTGGTGCCACCCGGCCCTGATCCCGTGAATTCCCGGAGAGGGCCTGCGAATTGTGTCCTCCCTCACAGGGGGTGCCCGTCGGCGACCGAAGCCCCGCCACAGCCGCCTCAACGGCCCCGTGTCACACCCCGTCAGCTCCGTTCCGCAAGCGGGGACGAATAGCGCCCGCAGAGGCGGGAAGGAGCAACGCGACGAGAAATTTACGGTTCACATGTTCAACCGCTATGGTGCGGCAGATGTTGCACGCTGGTTATGAGCGGGCGCCGCTCCCTCCCGTCCGCCAGGAGTCCCCCTCCCAGACGCCACCGGCGTCCGCGGAGCAGCCTGCGAAGACGCAGCCTGCCAAGGCGCAGAAGAAGCCAGCAGCCAAGCAGCGGGACCCGTTCTTCGACAACGCCAAGTACCTGACGATCGTCCTCGTCGGGATCGGCCACGCGTGGGACCCGCTGCGCCACGACAGCCGTACGGCAGAGGCGCTCTACTTCGTCCTCTACACGTTCCACATGCCGGCATTCATCATCATCTCCGGCTATCTGTCCAGGAGCTTCGAGGGCAAGCCGAAGCAGGTCCAGCGGCTGGTCACCGGGGTCGTCGTCCCCTACCTCGCGATCCAGTTCATCTACACCTACTTCATGCGGTGGGCCAACGACGACCCCGACCGTGAGTTCCACTTCCAGGAGCCCGGGTTCGCGCTGTGGTTCCTGTGCGCGCTGTTCATCTGGCGGCTGACCACCCCGCTGTGGAAGAGCCTGCGCTGGCCGATGCCGGTCGCCCTGGTGATCGGAGCCGCGGCGAGTGTGACGCCGAGCATCAGCGGCGACCTGAACCTGATGCGGGTCGCTCAGTTCCTGCCCTTCTTCGTCCTCGGCCTCCAGCTGCGCCCCCATCACTTCCAGCTGGTCAAGCGCAAGCAGACGCGGTATCTCGCGGTTCCGGTGACCCTGTGCACGATGGTCTTCGCCTACTGGGCCGTGCCCCGGATGTCCAAGGCATGGTTCCTGCACGACAAGGCGGCCGCCGACATGGGCGTCCCGTCCTGGGCGGGCGCCGTGATGTATCTCGCGCTGTTCGGCTGCGGCCTGGTGATGACGGCCTGCTTCCTGTCCTGGGTGCCGCGTCGCCACATGTGGTTCACGGCGCTGGGTGCCGGCACGCTGTACGCGTACCTGCTGCACATCTTCTTCATCCAGGGCTCGCGGCAGTTCGACTGGTACGAGATGGACTGGGTCGACCACCCGCTCAGCCGCGTGGCCATCACGCTGCTGGCGGCCGTGATGATGACGGTGCTGTGCACTCCGTGGGTGACCCGGCTGTTCAGGTTCATGATCGAGCCCAAGATGGACTGGTTCTTCAAGCGGGACCCGGGTGCCATGGCCCGCCGCAGGGAGTCCGGCAAGCCCGTCTCCCACCGCAAGAAGTAGCCCGCCCCCACGGCACTTCCCGGCCCTCTCCCGCAAATGCGTGAGGGGGCCGCCTTGTTGGTCCCTCCTCGCCTTCCCCCGGCTCCGTTTCGCACATCCGGACAGGGGGTGATCCGTGGCCGCCCGGGTTGCCGCGCTCGTCAGTCGCGGCAGATCAGCAGCAGCGCCCGGTCGTCGTTGACGTCCCGTGCCACCGACTCGATCAGGTGCCAGGCGGCGCCGTGGAAGCTGGAGGCGACGTAGCGGTCGGCCTCGCCCGTGAGGCGGTCCATGCCCTCGGTCAGATCCCGGTCCGCGGTCTCCACCAGCCCGTCGGTGAAGAGCATCAGCACGTCCCCGCGCCGCAGCGTCCCCTTGACCGGGTCGAACTCGGCACCGTCGTACACGCCCAGCAGCGGGCCCTCGGCGGCCTTCTCCTCCCATTTGCCGGAGCCCGCGTTGAGCTGCATCGCGGGCACGTGCCCCGCGGACAGCAGCTCGTAGTCGCCGCTGTCCAGGTCGAGGACGAGGTGTACGGAGGTGGCGAAGCCCTCCTCCCAGGACTGGCGCAGCAGATAGCCGTTGGCGGCCGGCAGGAAGGCGTGCGGCGGCAGGGAGCCCAGCAGTCCGCCGAAGGCCCCCGAGAGCAGCAGCGCCCGGGAGGCGGCGTCCATGCCCTTGCCGGAGACATCGGTGAGGACGAGCTCCAGGGTGCGGCGCTCGGGTCCGGTGCGGGCCGCGACGACGAAGTCCCCGGAGAAGGACTGGCCGCCCGCGGGGCGCAGGGCCATCTCGTGGTGCCATCCCGCGGGCAGCTTGGGCAACTTGCTCTGCACCCGGATGCGTTCCCGCAGGTCGAAGAGCATGGTGCCGCCGCGCCGCCAGGGCACGCCGACGCGGCTGCGGAACTGGGCGATGAGCAGCCCGGAGAGCCCGGCCGCCGCCACCACCAGGATGGTGCCCGGTGTGACGCTTCCCGCGCCGCCGGCCGGGTCCCAGGGCCTGAGCAGCAGCGACTCCACCATGAGACCGATCGCGGCGGCGGCGTACAGCGCCAGCAGGCTGGCGGGCCGCAGCAGCAGGCCGCCCGCGATCAGCGGCAGCACCAGTGCCTCGGGCGCGAACCACAGCGGATCGAGGACGGTGGCGCACGCCAGCGCCGGGACGGTGAGCAGGAGGCCGGCCAGCGCCACCCAGTCGGAGGCACCGCCTCTGAAGTAGTCGACGGCAGACTTGCGCAGGTTTGTACGGACCCGGTGCCAGGCCTTGTACGCCTGGTGCGACCGGGCCGTCGCTGCTGAGATTCCCGCGCGGCGTTCCGCCATGCTCACGGAGCCTAGCCACCCCCTTGGCAAGCCGTCGATTCCCGGCACTGGCCGGGGGGCGTACGGGCGGTTGCCGCGCACAGGGGGCGGCGCGCCCGCGGACAAAAACGTTCGCCCGCGTTCGAACTGCCTGCTAGTGATGGCGGTATGACAAGTGAGCCCCGGGTTCTCCGGCCGTCGGAGTGGGACACCTGGTACGGCGCGCTGCTGAGCGCGTTCGCCTCCCAGGACACGTCCGAGGAACATGAGCTGTACCGGTCGCTGACCGAGGTCGAACGGTCGATCGGAGTCTGGGACGAGGACCGTCCGGTGGCGACGGCTGGACTGCTGTCCTTCCGGATGACGGTGCCCGGCGGCGCGGTCGTCCCCACCGCCGGGGTGACGATGGTCAGCGTGGCGCCCACCCACCGCAGGCGCGGTCTGCTGTGGGCGATGATGCGGCGCCAGCTGGACGATGTGCGTGCGGCGGGCCAGGAGCCGCTCGCGGTGCTGACCGCCTCCGAGGCGGCGATCTACGGCCGTTTCGGGTACGGGCTGGCCGCTCGCTCCCTCTCCGCCCGTATCGACACCAGCAGGGTCGCGCTGGAGCTGCCCGAGCGGACGGCGGCCGAGGCCGACGCGCTGCGCCTGCGCCAGTCCGACGAGGCCGCGTCGCTGCTCGCCGAGTGCGAGGCCGTCTACGCGCGGACGGTGCCCCGGCGCCCGGGGATGCTGCAACGGCACGCCGGCTGGGAGCGGATGCCGCTGCTCGACCCCGAGCGCAGCCGTGCGGGCGCCTCCCCGCTGCGCTGTGTGGTGGTGCTGCGCGACGGTGAGCCGGTGGGGTACGCGCGCTACGCGGTGAAGCTGCGCTGGACGGAGACGGACGCCTCGGACGGCGAAGTGCACCTGCGGGAACTGGAAGCCCTCGATCCGGCCGGATATGCCGCCCTCTGGCGGTTTCTGTGGGGTATCGACCTGACGACGTCGATCGTTGCCGAGAACCGGCCGCTTGACGATCCGTGGCTGCACCTGGTGAACGACCCGCGCCGGTGCGGAACGGCCGTCGGGGACTCGCTGTATCTGCGACCGGTGGACGTCGGTGCCGCACTGGCGGCGCGCTGCTATGCGGCGCCGGTGGACGTGGTGCTGGAGGTCGAGGACGCGTTCTGCCCGTGGAACACCGGGCGCTGGCGGCTGTCGGGCGACGAGAAGGGGGCGGTGTGCGAGCCGACCCGGGACGCCGCCGACCTGTCCCTGTCCGTACGGGAGCTGGGCCGCGGCTACCTGGGCGGTACGTCGCTGACGGCGCTGGCGGGTGCCGGTCTGGTGGACGAGAAGCACCCCGGCTCCGGGGCGCTGCGGACGGCGGCCGCGGCCTTCGCGAGCGAGACGGAGCCGTGGCTGCCGCACGGGTTCTGAGAGCGGCACCCCGCGCTCCAAGGCCCTCTCAGCGACGCTGGCAGGTGGGGCACCAGAAGAGATTGCGGGCCGCCAGCTCAGCGGTGGCCACGGGCGTGCCGCACACCAGGCAGGGCTGAGCCGCCCGCCGGTAGACGTAGACCTCACCGCCGTGGTCGTCCACGCGCGGCGGGCGTCCCATGGCCTCGGGGGTGTGCTCGTCCCGCACGGTGTCGATGCGGTTCTTCCGGACCCCGTCGGTCATCAGCGCGACCAGATCCGCCCAGATGGCCTCCCATTCGGCACGGGTGAGATCGCGTCCGGCCCGGTACGGATCGATCCCGTGCCGGAACAGCACCTCGGCGCGGTAGACGTTGCCCACTCCGGCGACGATCTTCTGGTCCATCAGCAGCGCCGCCACGCTGGTACGGCTCCGGGAGATCCGTGCCCAGGCGGCCTCGGGGTCCGAGGCGGGGCGCAGCGGGTCGGGCCCGAGCCGGTCGCTGACCGCCTGCTTCTCCGGCTCGGTCAGCAGCTCGCAGCGGGTGGGCCCGCGCAGGTCGGCGTAGTGCAGCAGCCCCGCGTGCGGCAGCGGGCCCGCGGGGTGCTCGCCGGCGCGGGTGGCCAGGCGCAGCCGGATCTGCCCCACAGGCGCGGGCGGTGGCCCCTCGCCGAAGCGGAAGGTGCCGTACAGGCCGAGGTGTATGTGTACCCAGCCCAGCGGTCCGAAGCCCAGGAACAGGTGCTTGCCGTGCGCCTCGGTCGCGGTCAGCGCCGCGCCGTCGAGCAGCGCGGCGCCGTCGGCGAACTTGCCCTGCGGGCTGGAGGCGTCCAGCGGGTGTCCGGCGAACCGGTCCGCGACATCGCGCGCGAGCCGGTGGATGGTATGGCCCTCGGGCACGGCTCAGGGCTGGGGGTGGTGCGCCGGCACGGGCGGCAGCTGACCGGTGCGCTCGTAGTCGGCGAGCATCCCGATGCGGCGCTTGTGACGCTCGCCCTCGGAGAAGGGCGTGTTCAAGAAGGTCTCCACGAAGGAGACGGCCTCCTCGGCGGTGTGCATCCGGGCGCCGACACTGATCAGGTTGGCGTCGTTGTGCTCGCGGGCCAGCGCGGCCGTCTCGGTGCTCCACGCCAGGGCGCAGCGGGCGCCGGGGACCTTGTTGGCGGCCATCTGCTCGCCGTTGCCCGAGCCGCCGATGACGATCCCGAGGGAGCCGCTGTCGGCGACGGTGCGCTCGGCGGCGCGGAGGCAGAAGGGCGGGTAGTCGTCCTCGGCGTCGTGGATGTGGGGGCCGCAGTCGACGGGCTCATGGCCCGCGGCCTCGAGCCACTCGACGAGGTGGTTCTTCAGTTCGAAACCGGCATGATCGGAGCCGAGGTACACGCGCATGGGGGAGAGTGTGCCATCCCCGCCCGGCGGCCGGCCGCGCAGGGCGCGGCCCGGAGGGTAGTAAAAGCTGCTTCTCAGCCAAACGGCACTGTTTCCCCGATGTTCCGTAGGCAACAATCGGGATTCACCTCTTCCATAGGGGGCGGTAAGGGCCGTTACATGTGATCGCTCGATTCAAGAACGACGCATAGGAGCCGGCTGCCCCATGAGTTCTCAGCACACCCCGCACACGTCGGGGGAGCCGCCGCAGTCACCCCGGAACGGCGGTGACGGCCTTCAGGCGGGCCTCAAGAACCGCCACCTGTCCATGATCGCCATCGGCGGTGTCATCGGCGCCGGGCTCTTCGTCGGGTCCAAGGCGGGCATCGCGGACGCGGGCCCCGGCATTCTGCTGTCCTACGCACTGGCCGGGCTGCTCGTCGTCCTGGTGATGCGGATGCTCGGCGAGATGGCCGCGGCACACCCGACCTCCGGTTCGTTCTCCACCTACGCCGATCACGCGCTGGGCCGCTGGGCCGGGTTCACCATCGGCTGGCTGTACTGGTTCTTCTGGTCGGTGGTACTGGCTGTGGAGGCGACGGCGGCCGCGGAGATCCTGGAGGGCTGGGTGCCCTCGGTACCGCAGTGGGGCTGGGCCCTGCTGGTGATGCTGGTGCTGACCGGCACCAACCTGATCTCCGTCGGGTCGTACGGCGAGTTCGAGTTCTGGTTCGCGGGGATCAAGGTCGTCGCGATCATCGCGTTCATCGCCGTCGGTCTGATCGCGTTCACCGGACTGCCGCCCGCCGACCACTTCGCCGGCGCCGAGAACCTGACCGGGCACGGCGGATTCCTGCCCAACGGGCCGGGAGCGATCCTCTCCGGCATGCTGCTGGTGGTCTTCTCCTTCATGGGCAGCGAGATCGTCACCCTGGCCGCCGCCGAGTCGCCGAACCCGGTCACCGCCGTCCGCAAGGCCGTCAACAGCGTGATCTGGCGGATCGGGCTGTTCTACATCGGCTCGATCTTCGTGATCGTCTCGCTGCTGCCCTGGGACGCGAAGGCGATCGCCACGGACGGCCCGTATGTGGCGGTCCTGGATATGCTGGACATTCCGTACGCGGGCACGGTCATGGACGTCGTCGTACTGACCGCCGTGCTCTCCTGCCTGAACTCGGGCCTGTACACCGCCTCGCGGATGGCCTACTCGCTGGGTGAGCGCAAGGACGCGCCGGCCGCCTTCGGCCGTACCAACAGCAGGGGCGTGCCCACCGTCGCGATCCTGGCTTCGGTGGCCTTCGGGTTCGTCGCGGTCTTCTTCAACTACATCGCCAAGGACACCGTCTTCGAGTTCCTGCTGAACTCCTCCGGCGCTGTCGCGCTCTTCGTCTGGCTGGTCATCTGCGCCTCGCAGCTGAGGATGCGGCGCCGGATCGAGCGGGAGACCCCGGAGCGGCTGACGGTGCGGATGTGGCTGTACCCGTATCTGACGTGGGCGACCATCGGCCTGATCGTCTTTGTGATCGGCTACATGTTCACCGACGACGACGGGCGCACCCAGATGATCCTCTCGCTGGCCGTCGCGGCCGTGGTGCTGGTGGCGTCGCTGATCACGCACCGGGGCCGGCGGGGCGCCGGCGCTGCGGTCGTCGCGCCGGAGGGCGCCGAGCCGCAGGGCAAGGGGCCGCAGGCCGCCGGGGCGTCCGTACCGGAGCCCGCCGCCGAGGCGGATGCGGTGGACGCCGCGGGCGAGCCGGAGTCCTCGCGCCGCTGACCTCCGCGACCTCCGCACACGCGTGAGGGCCCGGCGCAGTGCACGCCGGGCCCTCTCCAGGAGCGGGGCCGAGCCCTCACGGGCGGGCAGATGTCAGCCCCTGCGGCCCGCGAGCTTCCAGGCGGCGGGCAGCGCGCCCATCGCCAGCGCTGCCTTGACGGCGTCACCGACCAGGAACGGCACCAGTCCGGCGGCGACCGCCTCACCGGCCGACATCCCGGTGGCGAGCGCCAGGTAGGGGACGCCGATCGCGTAGGTCACCGCCATGCCGACCGCCATCGTCCCCGCCGTACGCAGCGCGCCGCGGTCGCCACCGCGGCGGGCCAGCGCACCCACGGCGGCGGCGGCCAGCATCATGCCGAACACATAGCCGAGCGAGGGCATCCCGGCCCCGGCCGAGGCGTCCGCGAACCACGGCACCCCGGCCATCCCGGCCACCGCGTACAGCGCCAGCGCCAGGAAGCCGCGTGAGGCGCCCAGGCCCGCGCCGACCAGCAGCGCGGCGAAGGTCTGGCCGGTGACCGGCACCGGGGAGCCCGGGATCGGCACCGAGAGCTGGGCTGCTGTACCGGTCAGCGCGGCACCGCCGACAACGAGTGCGACATCCCGGACGCGGGCGCGAGCGGCGCTGGAGGCGGGCAGCAGATCCGCGAGCACGGCTCCCGGACGCGGCGTGGCTGCGGAGGTGAGGGCACTCATCTGGCATCTCCCTGAAGTGTGCGAGCTGGTAGGAGCAGGCACGGGCGCGCAGGACGACGGCCTCGTGCCCGACGACGCTAGCCGAATCGACTCGTGCGCCGAGCGTGAGCGGGGCGTGAGGTTGGCGACAGTACGGGCGCGCGCGGGCCCTCCTCACCCCCGTTCACCTCGGCACATCCCGTTCGGCGGCGGTCCGCCGGCGAAAAAGGGCTGTCCGCAATGCGGAAACCGCTGCACGATTATTGCCGCTCGGGGGCGCCTCCCCAAGACTGGGCCCCCGGCGGTACCCCAGCAGTCTCCCCGGATGCTGGGGGGACACGAAACCGCTCTGTTCCCGCTCACCACTTCGAACACACCAGGAACGGCCACTGATGACGCGCACCGAGACCTCCGACGCGCCACACTCCCCCGACGGGCCGGCCCGGCCCGACGGACCGCCGGACGGCACCGACCCCTCCCGTCGCTCCCTCGCGCACGGCCTCAAGCAGCGCCACCTCTCCATGATCGCGCTCGGCGGCGTCATCGGCGCCGGGCTCTTCGTCGGCTCCGGCGCCGGCATCGCGGCGGCGGGCCCCTCGATCGTCCTCGCGTACGCCGCCTCCGGCGCACTGGTGATGCTGGTGATGCGGATGCTGGGCGAGATGTCGGCAGCGCGCCCGGCCTCCGGCTCCTTCTCCGTCCACGCCGAACGCGCCCTGGGCCCCTGGGCGGGCTTCACCGCCGGCTGGATCTACTGGACGCTGCTGTGCGTGGCCATCGCCACCGAGGCGACGGCGGCAGCCAAGATCATGACCGACTGGCTGCCCGCGACCGACCAGTGGATGTGGGTCGCGCTGTTCATGCTCGCCTTCTGTGCCACCAACCTGGCGCAGGTCCGCAACTTCGGCGAGTACGAGTTCTGGTTCGCCGCGATCAAGGTGCTGGCCATCACCGCGTTCCTGGTACTGGGCGTGCTCGCGATAGCCGGGCTGCTGCCGGGCACCGACTCGCCGGGCAGCAGCCATCTGACGGGCGACGGCGGCTTCTTCCCCACCGGCACCGACGGGCTCATCGTGGGCCTGCTCGCCTCGGTCTTCGCCTTCGGCGGCCTGGAGACGGTGACGATCGCGGCGGCCGAGTCGGAGAAGCCGGTCTCCGGCGTCGCCAAGGCGGTACGCACCGCGGTCTGGCGGATCGCGATCTTCTACGTCGGCTCGATGCTGGTGATCGTCACCCTGATCCCGTGGCACGACAAATCCGTGCTCTCCGGCCCCTACGCCGCCGTACTGGACTACATCGGCATCCCGGCCGCCGCGCAGATCATGAACGTGGTGGTGCTGATCGCGCTGCTGTCCGCCATGAACGCCAACATCTACGGCGCCTCGCGGATGTCCTACTCGCTGGTGGAGCGCGGCGAGGGCCCGGCCTTCCTCAACCGGGTGAGCGCGCAGGGCGTGCCGCGCTACGCGGTGATCGCCTCGTCCCTCTTCGGCTTCGTCGCGGTGCTGCTGAACCTCCTGTGGGAGAAGACGGTCTTCCAGTGGCTGCTGAACATGGTCGGCGCCGCCACGCTGGTGGTGTGGGGCTTCATCGCCGTCTCACAGCTGATCACCCGCCACCGGCTGGAGCGCGAGGCTCCGGAGAAGCTGGTGGTGCGCATGTGGCTCTTCCCCGGGCTGACCATCGTCGCGCTGGCGGGTATCGCGGCCGTGCTGCTGCTGATGCTGCGCGAGGGCGACACCCGCACGCAGCTGGCCTTCACCGCGGGCCTGACGGTGGTACTGGCCGCCGCCGGTTACCTGCGGCAGCGCCGGAAGCCGCGTACACCGCTGCCTGAGGACTGACGGCTGCCGGGTGCTGGGCTGCCCCCGGGCTGCCGGGTGCTGGGCTGCCGGGCTGCATGACCGC